>NZ_JBALFY010000074.1:0-22360 GCF_036916655.1 Nostoc sp. | reverse complement strand
ACTCCTAACTCCTAACTCCTAACTCCTAACTCCTAACTCCTAACTCCTAACTCCTAACTCCTAACTCCTAACTCCTAACTCCTAACTCCTAACTCAACTTCCGATTCCTGCCAGAGTAAAGCAGAGAAATGGACTATGGCCAGAATTAGGGTCGCCACCGAAATCAGATAACTGTGTATTGTGTAAAGGTGTTCGACGGTAACTGTGTTAATGGCTCCACCGCCGGTTAGGATGTCGCGCAGTTGGCCACCAATGAAAGGAATAGCTTCGATAGTTCCTAGCTCAATGTTAAAACGCCAGTATCCTTCCTGAGTCCAATCTAAAATCATCGCTGTCCAATCCAGACCGATCGCACTTAGGGTCAACAGAATCCCACTAATCCAAGCTGTCAGCCAACTCTGGCGAAATTGCCTACCTAAAAACATCACCACAATTTGAATTAAGGCGATCGCAATTACCGCGTTACCAGCAATGTTATGCGCTCTCCAAAACAACCAGCCGTATGGCAATTGTGTATTAATCATCTTTAAGGAGTTATAAGCCCCGCCTGCTGTCGGTTCATAGTAAAAAGACAGCAGAACTCCGCTAGAAACATAAATTAAACACAGAGTCAAAATCACGACCGATAATATCGTCGCTATTCGTCGCAAAATCTGATCGAACTGGGTGCTTTGCATAGTTCACCCCTCCTGTTCTTAACTAAGTATTTATTCCTTTCTCATTTTAACTAAGAAATATTAATAGATGTTGCACTTCTCAAATAAAAATAAATTTTTATAATATTTTCGATTATGAACTAGCCTGTTTCAGACTTAAGTCTGAAGATCATAGTTTTTGCCTACTTAAGCAGACAAAAACTATTTAATAGCAATCTAGAACAGTGTATTTTTATTAAAATAGACCATCTAGGTTTCAGTGATTAAGAGTACCATTTCCAGACAAAACTGGTATGTTGTCTAATATGTGTGAGAGGGCTTCATCTCCTTTTGCTTGTGTTGAATTCTCTGTACATAGTTGATTTTTTGGCGAACTTAAAACAGGGATATCTTGAACTCCTACATTTACTAAAGCAAGCACGGATTGAACATTGGCTTTAGCAGGTAAACCTATACATGGTTTGTTGAGAGTTCCTTGAACCAATCCGAGTTGAGGAGACACACTGCCTTCTCTAGTTTTTTGGGCATCTGCGGTTGTTTGAGCATAAGCGGGAATACTTGCCAAGAAAAAGAGTACGCTAATTACAACCATTAGCCTTGCAACTGTTTTGATTAAATCTTTCATAAGTCCTCTCGTGTATTTGGAAAGTAAAAAAGAAGTTTTGTTGTTTGCCAATATTTGATTTTTTCTATGTATTATTATACATTAAACTAAAGATTTTGAACCTCACCTAATGTTAGAATACTTGTGTGTACACCGTAGCCTTTTTAAAGGGACGATCTAGGTTTGAGGTGTTCAGTACGTAAATTCTGTGGTCTAAGAAAGACGACTTTAGCTATTAGCCTAGTAATTCATTGCATTGCTAAACAATTGTTGGAAATAACGCAATATATTAGATTAAATCAAATATTGCACCCAAGCTTTTAAGGGTTCTGGTGAGCCATACCAAATTCCAGGACTTCTGGGAGAATGCCTGACACCTTCAATCACTAGATTTTCTGCACCTTCCAGGTGAGCAGCTTCAATTGGTGTGATGCCATCTCCCCAAGTGTTACCCTGACCACAGGTTAATTGGTAACTGCTGTAAGCTAACCAACTACCAGGCCGCCTTTGGCCAAAGATGGTTTTGCCAGCCACACAAATGTAACGAACGTTTTTGTGAAAGGCTCCTGGGTAGTTATTGGTGACAAAATCTAGATTGAAGCGCGTCCAGCGTTCTTGGCTAATATGAGGTGTACCCAAGGTGATGAGATTAGCAACCAGGGGATGCGCTTCCCAGAGAAATGGTTTGACACCACCGCGTCCCAAATAGGGTTTTTCTCCCATATAAATACGGGATATCCAACCTCCGGCTGAGTGACCAATTAAGTTAACTTGAGTAGCATTATATTGCTGCAATGTATGCTTGATTGTGCGATCGAGTTGTTGCAAAATTGGTGTTACGGGTCTTCCTCCTAGAGTGGGGAACCAGTCGCGCCGTCGCAGTGGTACTGTAACGGTGGGGAAATCTAACTGCTGTAAAGATTGTTCTAGTTGGCGATAAGCGATCGCACTTTCTAGATATCCAGGTAAAATAACTGTCGGTAACGGCATTTGAAATTTTGGATGCAGTGATTGAGGGTTTGAACTTTTTAGCCGAAGAAGTAGTCATGATTCAAGAGCTAGAATTGCGATCGCTTGACTCACTCCTTTGATAAAAACCGAAATAGCTTTGGTGGGGTTTAGAACGAGAATGCTCATAAAATTGTACAATTTGCAACAGTTTTAGGGGCTGCCGATGTGGTAGTATTTTTACATAGGGACTACTCTTGGATAAGCAAGTGTGCCATCTGTTACAGAAGCGTAGTTGACTGGAAACCAATAAAAATAACAAGGCAACATCTGCTGAAGTTGTAATTTACCGAGAGTTGTGCGTTTACTTATAACTTTATAAATATCCCAGATATTAATTTTAGTTAGGTTTAATTGGGTGCATCATAAAAATAAGAAATCAAAAGTAGTAATTTTTCAAATATCTCTTTAGCAAGTTCAAATTTTGAAGATTATGATACAGCGTCATTGATTAATTAAAAACTTGAATAAATGGCAATTTTGGCGTTTTGATTGCCAGCAGAGGAAGTTACTATTTCCTTAGAGGAACGCATCTCTTACAAGACATTAAAATATAGTCGGAAAGAGAAAATCGCTAGTCAACTGCAACTGAGTCGAGTGAACGATAACAGCCATGTCTTACGTCTCCCTGCTGAAAAATATACCAGACATCTTAAGCCAACCAATTGGGATAGCAGCGATCGCATCCCTTGGCATCCACGGTGCGATCGCCATGATTGTGCCATTGATGCCTATGGAGTCTAACAAGCCCAAAGAAACAGCATCATCCAAAACAGTCGGACTTTTGGAATTGAGCCAAGCCGACCAAAATCGTTTGCCCCAAACCACGCCCCAGGTTGGTTTACAACAATTTCCTCCAGTAGCACCACTTTCGGCACCGAACTTTAGCCCCCAAACTGGATTAACCCCATTAGCGCCACCGCCATCCAGCCAATTCGTACTGCCTCCGCTACCCGCATCATCGAATAACTATTCAGTCTCATCCTTGCCTACAAGGCAATCTTTGCGGATGATTCCTAGTGATAATTTACGATTTGACGCCTCGAAATTTGACAGTTCTAGATACAATACCAGCGCCAAATTTTCTCCATCAGTTCCTCGTGTCAATAATATTGCCAGTAATAATATTGCCAGGAATAATATTGCTAGCAATTATGAGCCATCTAAGCCGCTAGCTTTAAATAGATTGCCAGAATTGCAGGCACAGAAAATACCAGATAATATTCTGCAAAATCCCCAATCTCCAACATTCTCTAACACAACCCCCATTGCACCAGCACAGGGAAATATGACTTCGCCAATGACGCAACCAGTTAATAATGCGTCTAGAATTG
Organism: Nostoc sp.; assembly: GCF_036916655.1. Classification (GTDB taxonomy): domain Bacteria; phylum Cyanobacteriota; class Cyanobacteriia; order Cyanobacteriales; family Nostocaceae; genus Nostoc. Next base: position 18,758 of record NZ_JBALFY010000074.1, on the reverse strand, counting down.
GTCAAAACCCGCTGATAAATTCTCTAAAACAAGCTCCAAGAAATGGGGATGCTTTAATCGGGAGTAGGGGAATCACGCCCCAGACACCTGATTTATCGGTGAAAGGAACTCAGCAGGCGATCGCACTGCTAGACTCTTACGCAAACCTGAGAAAAGAAGTCCAGCAACAATACCCCAACGCTGAACAAAAACCAGTCATTCGCCAAACATTACCCACGGATCGGCCGAATCTTCAAGGTGCTGTTTTGGGTGTATTGGTTGTAGATCCTGATGGTAAGGTCTTAGATATCAAGTTTCAAGACAAGCTAATTTCCCCAGAATTGCAACTAAAAGCAAGAGAATACTTCAACAAGCAATCCCCTAAGGGAGATAAACAGATTAGTTCTTATCCCTTTAACTTACGTTTCCAAAACAGTACTAACAATACTACTGAGGCTACTCAAGAGCAAAAGCCCTCGTCATTATCTACACCAGGAATAAATAACAATCAGCTTACGCCTTTACCAGCCGCTACTTCTAAACCGTTACCTGATTTGCGAATCAGAAATAACCAGCCTACGTCCTTACCGACAGGTATTCTGAAACCATTAGCTACACCAGGAGTCAATGGCAATCAACCTGAGTTCTCACCAGTAGCTACTCCCAAACCATTATCTGAACTGAAAATCAAAAATAATCAGTCCACGCCTTCATCAGCATCTACTAATTCCGAAGCCTTGTTGCTGCCAATAGTCAATAAGGGTCTGGCTACACCCTCGGTTGAATCCGATCAAAAATTAGTAGAAGTATTGCGTCAAGTGAAGGAAAACAGAGAAAAATCTAATCCAGAGAAATAATCATCCGCTCGTGATTTGGGATGAAGAACTCCACGCCACTTGCGGGATGCAGTTTTAGGGCATGGGGAATTGGTAAGATTTCCCAATGCCCAATTCCCCAAGTTGTAAAAAAATTGTAGGTTGGGGAGCCACTGCGTTCATTGGTGACAACTTAAGTTGGAAATAGCTTAACTGTTGGCTTCCATGCCCGCCCGGAAATAAATTTTGGGGCTAATAGCTTAAGTCTACTGAAGTAGACTGGAGATTTTTAGCGATATTTAGTCATCTTCAGATGACTTTAGCTATTAGACGGGAATTTCAATTCCCGGCGGACAAGCGGTTTCGCGTTAAGTTGGCACCAATGCACTGCGTTGCGCGGGTTAAGAGCGTTGTAGCAAATGGCATTGGAGGCTTTGCCAAAGCCAACATCCTGATATTTATTTGTTGGGTTGCGCTCCGCTTCACCCAACCTACGTCTAATGCACTAGTTCATCGTAGATTCATAACATATAGTTAATTTTGGAGTTGGTTAGCGTAAATTTGCTTCTATTAGGGTGGGCTTTTGGGCCTACCCTACAAGAACTAGACGGTATAGCTGCATTTACCAGCCTTGTTCTGCATTCTGAAAAACGTAAGCAGCTACCTCCAGAATATCCTCAGCACTTAACTTATCTTTAAAAGCAGGCATGGCATTTTTACCATTTTGTACTTGGTGGATAATCGCCTGGATTGAGTCACTATCATAATTTTCTAAGTATTTTGATAATGCTTCCTTTTTCAAAGTTTTCTGGATAATCAGGATATTACCGCCACCGATATGGCAAGAAGCGCAGTTAGCCTCAAAAATTTTAGCCCCGTTAGACATTTCGGCAGCTAGTGCTGGACTAATGAATGTCAATTTGAATATGGCGATCGCCGACATTAAAATTAATAAAAGTATTCTCAACAGAATTTCCTCGCAACAAGCCTCCAGCAAGAGTATAAACGCGATTAATCCCCGATTAAGTCAAATTTGATCAAAATTGGCGGCAATGAGTTCACTCCTCTATCGCTACAGGTTACTTAGCGTCTTTGGGAAGGATAGAACTTGTTGCCGCCATTGATGTCTTTTGTGCGTCACTCTAGGAGCGTGGCGTGTTGCGATGAACTAATTTCAGCGAGTAATCATCTTGTGTCAAACGCTGGTGTTTTTATCATTCGACAGTGATTGTACCAACCATGCCAGCACCACGGTGAGGAGTGCAGTAGAAAGTGTATTTGCCAACAGGCGCGTCTGCGGGGAAGGTTGTTTTTGTGGTTTGACCAGGATTCAACAGCAACTTTGTATGGGATAGTGATTGTGCTAAAGCGGCATCCTTACCAGGGTTTTTGGAAGGATCAAACACAACATTGTGGGGAGCAAGTTTGTTGTTCACCCATTCAACTGAGTCACCTGGTTTAATTGTCAACTTTTTCGGTTCAAATTGCAGCAGTCCTTTATCGCTACCTAATTTCACCTTGTAGGTTTCAGCCGAAGCACTGGGAGTAAAAACAGCAAAGCTGCTAACAACTAAAAGAATTGTCAACACAGCTAAACTAAGGCGTCGCCAGCTTGCCGAAATTAATTTCATAGCTCTCTCCTAACAAACAAATTTTTTTCCCTTTCTCATTTTAAATAAAATCAACGCCAAATATGACAATCTGTCATAGATAAATTTTTTTTTAATATATGGAGAGAAATTTATTGCAAAAAACTGTGTGATTCAGAGGGGAATGGGGAATGGGGAATGGGGAATGAATTCTTCCCAATGCCCAAGCCCCTATTCCCAATGCCCTATTCCCAATGACTCAGTTCCAGGATTTAGTAATAAATTTTTCCGCCTCCCCACTTAGTACCAACGATTTTGGGTTGTAAAAGAATATGACCGGCGATCGCCTCCAAGTCCTCATCTGTCAGATTTCGCACTGCTGTGAAAATATCTGCGCTTTTGAGACTGGGGTGTATTTCGGAAATCTCTTCTTCCCCGTCGTAAGTAGTGGGATTTTTCAGGTAATCGACTAAGCCTTCAATGTTATTACGGTTGGGTGTTGCCAGTGCCAGGTCTTCTGGAGTGAGTCCCACGTTTTGATTTGTCTTGGTAACTCCACCAGCATGACATTGGGCGCAAGCGTAATTAAATAAACGTTTGCCTTCTTTGACTTGTTTAAGGCTGAGTACGACGGTATCACCTTGAGTATTTAATGGCACTGTTCGGGTAGCTTTGTCCAGTTCCACTGCTGTCGCGCTACCGACAAGCAACTGAAACGAGAGTAAAACAGTAGCCACAACAACGCCAATTAGTCTTCTAAACATGTTTCCCCTTAAAAATTTTGACGCTCAACACAGCTAACTAAGAACGCGATTCTCAATCTCCAAGCTGCTAATTGCTAATGACTCATTGTTTTTTATCATTAGCTATCAGTGATTAGCCAAAGCCGAGATAACCCTTTAGGTGACTTCGTTATCGCCCACCGAGTCGCTAGTACCTTTTGGGCGTATTTCAGACGATATTTGGGAAATAATTGCCTTTGCATCTTCTAACGCCAAACGGGTTTTTTGGTGTTTGTAGGCGATTCCCAGTTGGTTGCACAGAGAAAACACTTGTTCTACAGGAATGCTGTAGTCGGCTGCTATCTCTGCGATCGATAGGTCTGCAAAACCCATAATGCTTATTAACTGATATATAGAGATTGAGTCTCTGTAATACCAATATCACGTTAGGAGTCCAATTTGTTGGCCAAAATACTCTTTGGGGATCGGGAGGAGGCAGGGGGCAGGGGAAGCAGGGGAAGAATTTTTAACTCTTGACTAATGACTAATGACTATTAACCTTTTCCTCCGGTAAAGGTGACGCTTTGGATAAAGTAACGGTTAAAAAAGGCGTAAATACCTAAAGCTGGCAGGGTAAAGACCATAGAAGCCGCCATAATGTAGTTCCAATAGCTGATGTATTGACCTTTAAAGGTGTTCAGCCCCAAAGGGAGGGTAAACATTTCTGGGTCAAATAGGATAACTATAGGTAGTAAGAAATTATTCCAACTTCCCATAAACACAAATACTGCTTGTGCTGCTAGTGCTGGCTTTGCCAAAGGTAAGACAATATGTCGAAATATCCCAAAGGTATTTAAGCCATCGAGTTGAGCGGCTTCTTCTAGTTCTTTAGGAAAATTAACAAAAAACTGCCGCATCATAAAGATAAAAGTGGCATTAACCATGCTGGGCGCTATCATGCCTTGGTAAGAATTCAGCCAGCCGATCGCTTTTAAAATTAAAAATGTGGGAATTAGGGTGATTTGTGCTGGGACTGCTAGTACTGCCAAGATTAGGAAGAACCAAAAGCGCTTGCCTACAAAGTGCAATCTTGCCAAGGCATAACCAGCCATTGAATTTAACAATAAGTTTAAAAGCATGACGCTGATAGCGATCGCTACACTGTTAAACAACCAGCGCCCAAATAGCGGTTCTTGGAGAAAGATTTGCCTGTAGTTATCGAGAGTAAAATTCTTGGGGAGAAAGTTGGGTTCACCACTGACAATCTCTGATAGCGGCTTAAATGATGCTGAAAGTGCCCAGAGAAAGGGTATTAGAGTAATGATGGCATAAAGTGTCAGCAGGACGTATAACAGGGCTTTGAGCCAGGATAAGCCAGAGGTGTTAGTCACATTCGTTCGCCTCCGAAAAGTTGCCGCTGAATCAAAGTGATGGCAACGATCGCTGCTGCTAACAAAAATGCGATCGCAGCTGCATATCCCATTTGTAAATTCCGAAACACAGCTTGATAAATCAGCAGCACCACAGTTAAGGTAGCGTTGTTTGGCCCGCCAGTACCGCCAGAAAAGATGTAAGACTGGTCAAAAAGTTGAAAAGTCCCAATCACCCCCACTGCTACCACAAAGAAGGTTACAGGCTTAAGCAGGGGAAGAGTAATGTAGATAAATTGCTGCCATCCATTTGCGCCATCGAGTTCCGCCGCCTCATAAAGTGCTTGGGGTATATCTTGCAACGCCGCCAGATAAATCACCATAAAAAACGGCGCAGTTGACCAAATGTTCATGATCATAATGCCTTTGAGCGCAACTGCTGGATCGCCCAACCAGTTATAAGTCGATAGCCCCACAAATGCGAGAAAATCGTTTAGTAGCCCATCAGTGTTATAAATCCACATAAAGATCAGCGTCAGCACTGCTGAAGAAGTAACTGTGGGCAAAAAATAGAGAATGCGCCACCAGTTTTTACCACGAATCCCAGAATTCAGAGTTACCGCCAGAATTAAAGCTAGTACGGTTTGAGTTGGCACAACAATTGCTACATAAGCTGCTGTGTTTCTCAAAGCAATCCAAACCCGTTCATCTTCAGCCAATCGCGTGAAGTTCCGAAAACCGATGAACTCGTACTCAATACCGCCGAGAAGTTGGACTTTTTGCAGGGAAAGAAAAACAGCGTAGAGAATGGGTAAGACTACAAAAGTTCCCAAAACTAGAATTGTGGGCATCATGAACATATACCCAGCCAAGTTTTCGGTGATGTTCCACCTGGAGTTATTCCGTCGCCTGTTGATTTCAAACACTACTGAACCTCCATCTAATCTCGCACTAACCCGAATGTAGCGATGAATTGTGCATGATTATTTATCGTACTCCCAGACAAAAATAAAGACATTGCCTGTGTGCGTTAGCTGGATATGTCAGTTAGGGAACTATATATTTAGTTTCTTTGGGATGCTCACAAAATGTCATATACAGCCTATTTACGTTCGATTAAAAGTAAACTTCAGAGAACTGGTAAAACTCAAAAAAGTCTACGAGTCAAAACTATCATAGAACAGTTTGGCTACCAGCGTAGAAGTCAATCATTCATAGATGATTTTAATACTGCCCTTGATGAATTGGGGCTTTGTGCAAATCCTCGGTTGGATTTACATGTTCCCTTAGATACAAAAATAGCTATTTCTATTAAAGGTGTAGAACCAACAAATGAAGTTGCGGAACCTCAATCAATTTCAGCCAAGCTAAAAGAGGCGATTTCAGTCAAACATGATTTTTTCTACTACTTGTTTGATTTTGGTTCTGAACAAGAATATGAACGATTTCAAGCGTGTTTAGATTCTCAACAGCCAATAGGTATTTTTTTGATTCCACAAGTAGAAGATTTCTTCTGTGATATTGTTGTCAAAATCTTTAATTATGAATTAATTAGAAAATCTCAATATGGAGGCTATCATAGTATACCAAAAGTTGCCACTAGGAAAATTTCTACAAGTATTCTCTCAGAAGAAGATAAAGATTGTGTAGATGAACAAGAAAATCCTATCTCTGATGCTAGTATTTTCCAGTTTCATCGCTCAACCATGACCAGTATTATACTTGGCAATACTGGTTTAGAGTTGCTTGATTCTGAAAAATTCGATCAGCAGTTTGAACAGATATCACTATATGCAAATAAATATAATTCCGAACAGTTTTTCATTTTGTTTCATTGCCCATCGGCATTAGAAATCCAAGCCCATCAGCAAGAAGATGCTTTAGGATACTTGGTAGATAGAGTTGCTAGTAAAATTCCTTTTACTTTTACTCTCAGATGTAAATATCCAAATGAAGCATCTATTGAATATAAAGAGGAGGTGTACGCCCATTTCCGTCTCCTGCTGGAACTTCCATATTATGAAATCGAGGAAGATGATGCCTCTTTGCAAGATTATTTTGTGGAATTACAAAAGGCTCAAATGCAGGCTGAGTCTCAGTTATTTCTGAAGATGAAGTCTGAACATTTTTATACTCTGAAGTGGCAGCAGGAAAGTAAAGAATATATTTACCTTAAGTATTTTGCTATTAAAACCTTGGAAAGCTTAGGATATGGATTGTCTAATATTGACTGTGAAGTTGAGTTGACTTCTAGGGATGAAGAAACAATCGATGAAGATACATCAGATGATGATGATGATGAGTACCAAAGTGAAATTATAGAAGTCTATGTGAAAAATCAGGTAGTGGTTGAGATAGAAACTCTCAAATACCAAGAATTTCAAGATAATAATCTTTTTTTAGATTCAATTAAAAGAGTTTTGAGAAAATCAAAAGTATGGCCAAATCAACTAGAAAGTCTTTGGTTGGTAATTCCTGGTTTTGAGATCGCACGCAACTATTACCAACTGAAAAAAGCTAAGGAAATATTAGAACATAAGTTTTCTGGATATTATGGCGATCGCTTCCAAGTTATAATCATGGCTCCTGATTATGAAAAACATCAATTAGTCCCAGTATCATTTGATTCTATCGAATATCCATCTTTTAAGTATGGAGCCAAAAAACCTAGTTTAGTCCAAGCATATCCAATTACTAACCGCATCAAAGAATTTAAGCTTGACTTTAGCCAAGTACAAGGGCTAAACGAAGAAAAAGAAAAACTAACTAGACTTTTGAAGCTGCAATCTAAAGGACATAAGAGTTCAATTGGTGGAATCCTTTTCTATGGTTTACCAGGATGTGGTAAAACTCTACTAGCAAATGCCTTTGCTAATGAGTCTGGAAGATATTTCTTTAAGTTCTCTCCTGCCGATATTGTCAGTGTTTGGATAGGGCAAAGTCAAAAGAATATTCGAGATATCTTTGCTCAAGCTAAGAAGAAATCTCCTTCGCTTTTATTCATTGATGAGTTAGACAGTATTGGGTTTAATCGTAATGAAGACAACGCACACACAGACCAAAAGGCAACTATCAATCAATTACTGATAGAACTAAATAATCTGCAAAATAGTGATGTAATTGTCATTGCTGCTACTAATTATTTGAGTGGTATTGATAGTGCCTTGAAACGTTCTGGTAGATTGGATTGGAAGATTCCTGTTTTTCCACCCGATAAAGCAGAGAGGATAGATTTGTTCAAACACTACCTATCAAAAATTGATATGAATCAGCTAGTTAACTTGGAAATTATTGCAGATAAAAGTGGGAGATTTACTTCATCCGATATTGAGTTGGTTTGTCGGGAAGTTAGAAATGCTATTCTTTTAGAAGAAATTAGCTCGGCTTTAACAACTTCAGATGTGATTACTTACATCAATAATCTGCAAGATGGTGGCTTAAGTCTTAACGAAGGACAAGTCAAGGAATTTTTGGAAGAGTGTAAGAGAATGAGTGTAAAGAATCCTAAGTTAGAAACTCTGAAATTAGAATGGGGACTGTATTAGAGGTTGTTTCAAAAGTCTAAATTAATACTATCCCCGTCGATTAGAAATCGCGGTTATACAGACTAAACCCACCTTCGTGAGTTTGAAAGACCTAGTTTTTAGTTAGTCTGCCTGCGCGGACTAAGTTTTGTGTGGTAGTGAATTACAGCGCTTCAGGCAGCTATGAGGTACATCCTCAAAGCTGAAAGCTATGATAGGAAAGGGCAAGAAAAAAAACTGTACTGTATTGCATAATAGCTGTCAGTGCTTTAACCCAAGTTTTTCTAGTCCTCTTTTAGAGGACTTGCACCATTAGACAGGGAATTCTATTCCCTGGCGGTATGTATTGCATAATAGCTGGAAGTGCTGTACATGAGACTGTTGGTCAATTCACGGTGGGTTTAACCCCTCACCCCTAAAACATTGGTTTGGTCTTGCTTTCCCGCCCTGAAATAAATTTCGGGCTAATAGTTCAAGTCCGTTTCAACGGACTAAAATCAGAGTAATCAGAAATGATGGGTTAGACCCCCTATTAATTCGCCAACAGAGTCATTACAGCGCTTCCGGCTATTATGCAATACAGTTTTTCTCCTTGCCCTCTCCTATCAAAGCTTTCAGATTTGAGGATGTACCTCATAGCTGCCGGAAGTGCTGTATATTCGCCCAAAACTTTTTAAAACCAATTGATTGCTGTTAAAATTGTTACCTTCGCAAACTCTTGATCGGCAGTTACCAAACTTGCTGAATTTTGAATCGCCATTGCTGCAATAATTGCATCTGGTAGTTTCAACCGATATTGCTGGCGAATTTCAATGATTTTCTTAATCAAAACAGCATCACTCGCCACTAAATTGACAACCTAAACTCGTTGCAAAAACTGCTCAAAAAGCTGACGATCCTCTTTACTCAGCCCAGAAAAGGCGAGAAATTCAATTTGGCTAATGACTGAAACTCCAATCCAATCAGCACCTTAAAATAATTGAATAAGTTGAGAATTTCCTTGAAGCAGAGCTACTATCGCATTCGTATCTAACACGTAGCGATTACCACTCATCGCGTAGATCCCTCTGCATTGCTACCGCATCTCCCCGCCAAGTTAATCGCCCCACCAAATCAGAGAAATCATAACTAGGTTGCTGCTTTTCCTCTGACGAAATTGGATTCAAAACAACTACAATATCCACTTCAACCGCCGCTAACTGCGTTGGAATATTAAGATTTAAATATCCTGATTCATCGATTTTAGTTGTAAGTTTTAAAACTTCCATTGCCAAATAATTAGTAAACCTCATCTTATTCTAGATTTTGTAGAGCGAAGATTGCTCAATTAGATCCCCAGAACCCCGACTTTTTTGAAAAGTCGGGGTTCTTGTGCCTCAGGTGAAAATTTCCAAATACGCGCAAACACCTTCAACAGAGGAGCTATTTGGAGAGATGCGCGGTAAAGTGAAGTACTTTAAGGATTTAACTACACCAACCACTGAGGAATGGACAAGAAGTGATTTGGTAGAGGTAAAAAAGATTGCTTAGACTAAGTATTACTCCATCGCCCTAATTTGCTGATTAGCTTCATTCTCTGCTTTTACCATTGCCTGCTTTAATGGTTGTTGACTCAACAAGGCGCTGACAAACTGGTTATCAAAATTATTCACGATCGCACCTGGATATTTCCCTACTTGCCACGGTGTAGCATAATTAACTCCTGCCACTAAAGGCGATCGCAGTGGATCTTGTTCATAGCCCAAATTCTTTGCCACTGATTTACGTGTTGGCAAAGCAAACCCTGTTCCTGTCCACTTTTGCATCCCTTCTTTACCTGTGAGATAAGAAATCAACTCCCAGGCTTCGGCTTTGTGTTGTGCTTGCTTATTCATCACGTAGGCAACTGTAAACACCATCGTGCCTTTTTTGCCATTAATAGTAGGCACTTGTGCGGTAGCAAACTCTACTTGGGGAAAGGTTTCAGTTAGATAGGGAATTGCCCAATTACCCTCAATCACCATTGCCACTTTACTTTGACCAAACATTTCACTACCTGAGTTTGTCCCCACATCAGATTTTTGGGCAGAGGAACGGTCTTTTTGATACTGGTTTACTACCAACTCTAAACCCTGTAAACCCGTCTCACTGGCAAAGGTTGCATAACCATTTTGATCGATGAGTTGTCCACCAAAGGCTTTAATCTTATAAGCCTGACGCGCCAATTCTGGAATTTCCCCAAAGCCATATTTGTTAAGTTTGCCTGTCAATTGTTGCGAGTAGTTACGTAATTCCTCCCAAGTTGCTGGCGGACTACTCAAGCCGGCGGCGGCGAAGGCTTTTTTGTTATAAAACAGAGCGAGGGTGGAATAGTCTTTGGGAAATCCATAAATCTGGTTCTGATATTTAAAACTGTCGAGTAGGTTATCCTCAAAGTCTGCTAGGTCAAATTTGGGGGTGATATAAGCATCTAACGGTTCTAAGACATTTTGACTCATCAAAAAAGGAGCTTCCAGCGCATCCAGATAAAAGACATCAGGCGCGGCTTCTCCAACCAAACGAGTTTTAATTACATCCATGTATTGGTCGGAAATTACCTCATATTTGACCTTAATTGTCGGATGTTGTGCTTCAAAGTCTTGCAATACTACTCTCAAGAGTTTTTGCTCAACGGGAGAACCTCCCCAACCACTGAGTTTGATGGTGATTGCGGTAGATGCTAACGGTTTGCTTGGCAATTGTAGACTTTGACAAGCAATAATAGCGATCGCGATCGCCATCACCAATGCCAAAAAATTAAATAATCCTTTATTGTTCACAAACAACTAATATTCTCTTTCTTCGCTTATACCTTGTGTTACGAAGGAATGATGTTTTACTTATTTAAAATTTTTGTTGAAAATTGCAAGCTAAAATAACGAAAAATTATCAGCAATGCTAATTAAAGCATACTGATTTCCTCTGCAACCGGATTTATCCAGGGTACTTCACCCATAAGCATAGATTATGGATTCTGTTCAGGTTGAAACAACTGCGCCACTGACTCTAGAAATTGCCCAGATTGCCTCACCACCAATAGCAATCTCTCCAAATTCTCGAATTCCCAAGGATAGTATTCGCACTAGTTTAAAAGCATCCACTGCGGATTCTGTCTTAGCATCGGTTTATTCTCTTGGAACTAGTGGCATTTTACTCAGCAATTTATTGGTGGAATTGGGTGCTAGTCCAGTGATATTTGGGATGTTGTCTTCTATCCCGATGTTGGTCAATCTTATTCAGCCTTTGGGTGCTTATTTATCTGAACGCAGCACCAGCCGCTTTCAATATTCGCTTCGGACGCACGGAATTGGTCGGCTGTTATGGTTGGTTTTAGTAATTGGGATTGTCAGCATCAATTGGGGAGTAATTGATACTCAACAGTTAGTAATATTGACACTATTGATTGTTCTATTGAGCAATCTTTTGGGAGGATTAGGAACTGCATCGTGGCTAAGTTGGGTGGCAATGATAGTTCCCCGGCGATTACGAGGTAGGTATTTTGGAACACGCAATAGTGCTGCGAACCTCACCACTTTGATTTGCGTACCAATGGCTGGACTAGTTGTATCACATTGGTATGGGGGATCTTTACAAGGCTATGGGGTCGTCTTACTGGTAAGCATTGTCTTTGGAATTATGGGATTGGGGTGTCAATATTTCCAGGTGGATATAAATCCCCAATCGCAAAACACTTATTATGGTAAGTCACCACAAACAACTGAGATTCAATCAGACACTACAAAAGATGAATCTGAAGTACTTCAGTCAATTCATTTGCCACAAGACCAGTTAACTAACAGTATTTGGAAAAATTCTAACTTTTTGATATTTCTGCTGTATTTTAGTTTCTGGAATCTTGCTGTTAACCTCAGCAGTCCTTTTTTTAACCTCTACATGCTGGACACGCTGGATTTGGATGTGAGTTACGTGACTATTTATAACAGCCTTCAGGCGGGGGCAACTTTGCTAATGCTTATCCTGTGGGGAAAATTAGCAGATAAGATTGGTAATCGTCCCATCCTCATCTGTATTGGGATTTTGGTTGGAGTCACACCACTCCTCTGGCTGGGAATTGGTGCTAATCGCCTTGATATCTGGTTGTGGCTACCTCTATTACACATCTTAGCTGGAGGTACTTGGGCGGCCATTGACTTGTGCAGTAATAATATACAATTGGCGATCGCACCAATTAAAAATCAGTCTATCTATTTTGCGATCGCAGCTGCCGTTGCTGGAGTGAGTGGCGCTTTAGGCACAACTATAGGCAGCTTTCTCGTCCAATTTGCTCAATCTGGAGGCTTACTAGGCTTGTTTGCCCTCTCTGGTCTATTCCGACTAGTAGCCCTTGTTCCACTCATGTTTCTTCAAGAGTCAAGCAGAGGGTGAGGGATTGGGGAGCAGAGGAGCAGGGGAGCAGAGGAGCAGGGGAGCAGAGGAGCAGGGGAGCAGGGGAGCAGGGGAGCAGGGGAGCAGAGGAGCAGGGGAGCAAGGGTGCAGAGGAGTTGTAGTAAGTTTTATCCCCTCTGCCCCTCTGCACCTCCGCCCCTCTGCCTCTTTTCAATGCCCAATGCCCCTACCCCATACTTTATTCTGCGGCGGTAGAAGTCAAAGACATTGTTTCCCACAAAACCATGTGAGGTGTTGTTAGTACAGGCTGGTGTAGAGCAATCAGCTGGGCTAGGGTGTTCTTTAATTGAGTACGGGGTACGATATCATCGACAAAACCATGCAGGAGCAAATCTTCAGCAGTCTGAAAATTTTCGGGTAGTTTTTCTCGTAGGGTTTGCTCAATCACTCGCCGACCTGCAAAACCAATGGTTGCCTTGGGTTCTGCCAAGATAATATCACCCAACATTGCAAAACTAGCGGTAACACCGCCTGTTGTGGGATTGGTCAAAACGGGAATATATAATAGTCGGGCGTCTTTATGGCGCTGTAGGGCTGCGGAGATTTTCGCCATCTGCATCAAGGAGAGCATTCCTTCCTGCATTCTCGCGCCGCCGGAGGTGCAGATGATCGCTACAGGATATCGCCGTTGAGTGGCTTGCTCAATCATGCGGGTGAGTTTTTCTCCCACAACTGAACCCATACTACCGCCCATGAAGCGGAAGTCCATAACTCCAAGGGCAATGGGCAAACCATTGATTTGACCTAAACCAGTGTTAACCGCGTCTATTAAGCCAATTTTATCTTGTGTTTCTCGTAAGCGATCGCTGTAGAGTTTGCGATCGCGAAATTCCAGCGGATCGGTTGGACGCAAATGCTCATCCAGGGGTTTCCAGGTATTATGATCTATCAATTGACGGATGCGCTCATCGCTGTCTACCCGATTGTGATGACCACATTCCACACAAACCATTTGATTGGCTTTCAAGTCTTTTGTATATGCCAATACTCCACACTTAGAGCATTTATGCCAAAGTCCATCAGCAATTTCACGCTCTTGGCGTTCGAGGCTGGTAGATCCTGACTTCCTTCGATTTGCAAACCAATCAAATAGAGACTTTAAACCACGTGATTCTTCGTTGTTAGCCATTTTTTATTTTATTTTAAGTGGGTATGAGGTCGAAAACATGTCAAATCGTATTGGGTTGTCCTTAATCATTAGTGACTTGTCTTTGCTAATGACTTAATGACTACATCGTTAAACTACGCTTTTAAGCAATTCAGACCTTAATTTTCATCTTTGGTTGCCAGCTTAACGAAAATACTTATACCAATACAAGTCTCTTGCTCTTTTTTTCAGCAGACTTAATTATATGGACGTACTGACAAAGCTACGAGAATACCAACCTCCAAATAAGATGCTCTCTCCCTCCCACCCAAATCAATTACTTCGTATTTCTAGGTTGTAAACAAGCGGCATCTGTTGCACTAGTTGTACTTGCCAACGGTTAATCGTCGTTAAGAGGGTAATACAAGTCACAAGCTGAATATTATCAAAATGTGAAGGGCGGATGGGGTAATGTTGGTTACAGTCACGAATTTTGAAGAAGAATTCAGAAGTCAGAAGTCAGAATACAGAATTCAGAATCAAGACGCTCGATACCGACGCGCAAAGGGAATCCTTGAGCGTCTGCATCGCTCTAGGGGCATTCATTGAAAAGAGGCAGAGAGGCAGGATGCGGGGGGCGGAGGGGAAAATTCTTCTCCCTGCTCCCCTGCTCCCCTGCTCCCCTGCTCCCCTGCTCCCCTACTCCCTATTCCCCACTCCCTTTAGTTCTAGTTCTAGTTCTAATTGTTCTTCCTTCTGACTGGTGGAAAGTATTTGCGGAAGTTGTTCGATTTGGAAGTACTGATGAAATTTCGGGGTTATTTGCAATGAGTAGGAACGAGAATCACTGTCTCGGCGCTTGCGGATGAAACCAAGTTCTACGAGTTCTGGAACGTGTTGATATACCCCTGAACCGCGCAGGTTAATTAAGTCGCTCTGGAGTATAGGACTATTGAGAGCGATCGCAGCTAAAGTCCGCAATGCACCTACACCCAATTCCACTGGTATCATAGTTTGCACCAAATCATGAAAGTCAGACCGTAGTTGCAAACTGTAACCATCTGGGGTTTCTATGACCTCTAGGGCGCTATCTCGGTGGGCATAGTTGTCCATGAGTTCAATTATGCTTTCCTTGACAGTGGCGCGATCGCACGCGGCATACTCGGCGATTTCGCCGAGCGACAAGGGTTTACCCTTTAAATAGAGAATTGCTTCTATCTTCGTCGCTGTGGCTGTAATCATTTAGTCATTAGTCATTAGTCATTAGTCATTAGCAGATGACAACTAACAATCAACAATGTGTATGGGATTGTATCTTAATAACATAAGTCGAAGAATATTTTGACACTCTCCAATTAAAAACTGAGTATTGAGCATTGGATTTTATCCCCCTAGTCCCCAATCCCCAATCCCCAATCGCCAGTTCCCAGTCCCTAATCCCTAATCCCCAATCCCTCTACTTGTGAGAATAAATTCTGCGATCGCTAAATCTTGTGGAGTGGTAACTTTTAAATTTGTCTCCTCTCCCTCGACAATTCGGACTTCGATGCCGCACTTTTCAAATAAAGCGGCGTCATCAGTTACTTCCCAACCTTGACGGGCACCCTCAGCATGGCACTGTTTCAATAACTTGACATCAAATCCTTGGGGAGTTTGTGCCGCCCATAGTTGTCGTCTATCGGGTGTTTCTTGAATTATCCCTTGTTCATCGACAACTTTAATGGTGTCTTTGACCGGCACACCAGCAATTAAACCGGGACAATGGCGAATTGCCTCGGCACAAGAGTTAAATAATTCTGGTGTAGCCAAGCATCTAGCACCATCATGAATCAACACTTGCTCTGCGTCTACTGGTAGAGATTGCAAACCATTGTAAACAGATTCTTGCCTGGTAGAACCGCCTTGAATTAATTCTACTGGTTTGGTCAGCTTCAGCTCGGCGAGAATTGTATTGAACTCTGGCCAATCGGTAAACTGAGAAATAATCCCGATCCAACTGATGCTACTGGCGGCTTCTGCGGCTAATAGAGTCCAAGCAATAATTGGTTGTGATCGCACTTTCAGCAGGAGTTTATTACGGTTACTCCCCATTCTTTTTCCGATTCCAGCTGCGGGAATTAGTAAATACACAGAATTCCTCAATCTTTAAGCTATATATTTTCCCCTAAAATAGGGAGCGAGTAAGCGTCAATAAATATTATGCGAGTAGTAGCCCTTGTACCTGGCGGAATTGGCGACCAAATTCTCTTCTTTCCGACTCTAGATGACCTGAAGCGCCATTACCCTAACGCTCAGATAGATGTCGTTGTTGAACCCCGGTCAAAGGCTGCCTACCAAGTGAGCAAGTCGGTTCACGAGGTACTGAACTTTGATTTTCAAGACCGTAATAGTCTGGCAGATTGGGGTAATTTGGTCGGCAACATTCGCGATCGCGAATACGATGTTGCCATTGCTGTTAAGCAAAATTGGTTGGTAGGTCTTTTACTCTGGTTGACGGGAATTCCCATACGTATTGGCTACCAAGGCAAAGGATCGGGTTTTCTTACCCATGCTGTGCCGTTCAAACCATCCCAATATGCGGCAGCATTATACCACGATTTGCTGCAACCATTGGAAATAAATAGCCCCGTCCCAGAGTTAGCCGTAAATGTGCCAAAACCAAATATTGAGTGGGCACAAAAGGAACAAAAACGTTTAGGGGTGCATGAAACAGGCTATATCTTGATTAATGGCAGTTCTGGCCAGTTATCTAAGTCTAAAGAACTGGATAAAATCTACCCTGTCGAAAGTTGGAATCAAATTATTCATGGCTTCCAAGACAAGCAGCCGGATCTGCCTGTGTTGGTCGTTAAGGGGATTGATGATGAGCAGTTTGTGCGATCGCTCCTGGAGTCTTCTCCAGACATCAAAGTAACTGCCCCCGATGATATTGGCAAGTTAACTGCCATAATTGCTGGCGCAAATTTGCTGCTGTCTACTGATAATGAGGCACTACAACTAAGTGTTGCTGTCCAAACCTATACCATTGCCCTATTTGGGGACACCGATCCGGTTAAGTTGCTGCCGAAAAACGATAAATTTCTGGCCATTGAATCCCCTACGGGAAAAACGGCGGATATTTCACCAAACGCAGTTTTAGAGAAGATTTGGGGCGGCTAAACCAGTCGTTTTTTGAAGAATTCAGAATTCAGAATTCTGAACAAGAAAGGAAACGGGCGGTTAGAAACCGCGTCTATACAAACAAAACCCACCTCCGTGGGTTTCAAACCCTTAATTTGACTTTAGTCCGCCTCTGCGGACTTTGCCTGTATAGCCGCGAATTCTATTCGCCAGGTCTTAAGTTGACAACACTCAGCATTCGGAACTCAGCACTCTTCATTGAATTCTGGCTCCTGACTCCTGAATTCTTTCTGATTTAAAATATCCCGAAAAAAGCATCATCTAACTCATAGCCTAGCATTTGGGCCATAGATTTCAGCCGCGATAGGCTGGGGATGTCTTGCTGTTTGAGCCAATCACCTAAGATAAAAATTTTGTGCATCAGAAATATCTCTAAGGCTTCAGGATTATACTGAATACCTTCTTGGGAACTAAACTGGTGTGGTACAAGCATGGCAGCATAACGAGCAAATTCTCCAGCTTTCCAATCTAGTAAAAATGGCAACCAGGGATATTTGGCATCTAGGCGCACAAACCACAGCCGCACCTCTGGAATCTCTGAGAGTTCCCGTGGATCGCCAGGTTCGAGATCGTAATTGATATCAAAGCGTAGCTGCTGTTCATGGGATGTAACCCCATCTTGCAGTAGTTTATCAATCACCGTTGATGCAGGCGACAGATCCAGATTGTTAATGAAGTCATTATTGAGTGCGATCGCAATTGTTATTGATTCAGCAGCCACTTTCTTGATGCTCAACTGTAGGATCGACAATATACAGTAGCAGCTTTCAGCGATTGACGCTACATTGACCTCTAAAATTGACATCCTTCCCGTTGGCGCAGCCTCTCCAAGAGTTGGGTACGCACGAGGAAGAATGAGTAATGAGTAATAAGTAATAAGTAATGAGTAAATACCCATTTTTCATCCACTCATTACTCCTTACTCATTACTTTAAAGCCGTGCTGGAAGCAAGGGGTTTTAAACCCATTTTTCTGATAAATTAGTATTTACTGATACTTTTTTGCTGTTGAAGAAGAATTCAGGAGCGGAGCCGGAGACGCTCCGCCTCTGGTCAGAATCAAGACGCTCAAATACTCGCTATCGCAGCCTCTCCTAACTAAATAATTACTACATGATTAATATGGTATGCCATGAGAATTAGCCTACTTAGGTAAGGCAATGCCTGCCCCAAGGTGGACATTTACAGCAATTTTAAGTTAAAGTTGTAATGAGTTTGTTTTAGATTAAGGTCTGACAAAGTAGCCGTCATACAAGCCAAAAAAATCATTATCGCCCCCTGTTACTTCCGCAGCATCAAAAGCCAAAACATAAGTACAGGTCAAACAGCGGTGTGCAATATCATTGCATATATTAAATAACCAATAAACATTTAGATGGGAAAATTCCCTCAACAGTTAATAAGCTGTAATATGCAAAAACAAACAATTACTACAAAACCAATTCGTTCCTTAGAAGATGCGCTTGAGCGCTGTCAAATCTTGGGTATGCGCGTCAGTCGTCAGCGTCGCTTTATTCTGGAACTACTTTGGCAAGCAAATGAACACCTTGCAGCAAGAGAGATTTACGATCGCTTGAACCTACAAGGCAAAGAGATCGGTCATACTTCTGTTTATCAAAACTTAGAAGCATTATCAAGTCAAGGCATCATTGAGTGTATTGAACGCTGTGATGGGCGTTTGTACGGCAATATCAGTGACTCTCACAGTCATGTTAACTGTATAGATACAAATCAAATTCTCGATGTTCATGTAGAACTGCCAGAAGATTTTATCCGCAAAATTGAAGAACAAACAGGAGTGCGGATTACTGAGTACAGTATTAACTTTTTTGGCTACCGTAATCCGCAGGAGGGTTAGGGATTGGGTATTGGGTATTGGGGACTGGGGATTGGGGGAGTTGACATCCTCACCGCCGTGTTCGCCCTTGGCGTTCCCGTTGGCGCAGCCTCTCCAAGAGTTGGGTACGCATTCTTAACCCTGTTTTGTCACTCTAGGCAGAGGAAAAGTACAAATCAGGGTGATTCATGAAAATAAAAATTGAACTGGTGAGGTTATAAATAATAGATT
>NZ_JBALFY010000073.1:0-33767 GCF_036916655.1 Nostoc sp. | reverse complement strand
AATGAAACAATCAGCGAAGTTTCTGAAGTATCAACTGCTGTTGACGAAGTAGAACCTAGTCCGGTTGTTAATGAAACAATCAGCGAAGTTTCTGAGGCATCAACTGTTGTTGACGAAGTAGAATCTAGTCCGGTTGTCGATGAAACAATCAGCGAAGTTTCTGAAACATCAACCGCATCTGATGATAACGTTGCGGCAATTTTCAGCAATCAATACATTGGTTTGCCTAATACAAATACTGAAGAAGTCAGTGTAGATGTTGATGATGTTTCTGCCCAAGTAAGTGAAGTATCTGAATTGGCTGATATTCAATCTTTGGAAACAAGAGAGAGTGGAGTCACTGAGAATATCAGTCAAACTATTGAAGAAATTTATGACGTAGAAGCAACTCAACCTAATGAAACCCCAGAAGAAGCAAACGTAAGTGAGCCTCCTCAAACAATCATTGAAAGAAATATAGTACTCATTGCTCATGAAAGCAAGAAATCAGAACTTGCTGAATTTGTTTCTCAGCATCAAGAATTTTTCTCACAGAGCTTTACAATTACATGGCCATCTGTTAGCGAAGTCTTGCATCAACAGTCAGGAATAACTATTAGCCAACAAACCCCCGCACCAACTTCTGGAGGATATCAAACAATTGCTTCATTGGTTGGAGCCGGAGAAATTTTAGCAGTGATTTTCTTGAGAGATTTGCTGCAACCCCAACCTGGTCAAGCAAATGAAGAAGCACTGCTGAGATTATGCAATATTAACCAAGTTTTACTGGCGACTAATTTGCCAACAGCAGAAGCGATCGTGCATTATCTGAAACACACATAGCAATTATAAATGAGTTATGAACACAAAGATACCCGATTTCTTAAAAAAGTCGGGTATCTGAGTATTTTAGTGTTTGCAAGTAAAATATAATTACTATAGTTTTTGAAAAGTTGCAAATTGCATAGAATAATTTCAATAATAAAAATTAATCTCAAAATATAATATTTTAAAGTAAAACTTATTAAAAAAAATGGTTGTAAATTTTAAAAGTTTATTTAGACAGCCAGTTATTCTTTCAAGTGCGATCGCTACAATTTTACTAGTAGGCATTCAAAAACTGGGGGTTTTCGAGCCTCTGGAAATGAAAGTATACGACGAAATGATGCAATTACGTGCCGACCCCGGCCCAGACTCTCGTCTGTTGATTGTTGCTTTAACTGAAAAAGATATCCAAAAATGGAACTGGCCCTTATCTAGCGAACTTCTAGACCGGCTGTTAGGCAAGCTTGAAGAATATCAACCGAGAGCCATTGGTCTAGATATTTTTCGTGACTTACCAGTACAGCCAGGTCATGAAAAACTACTGCAACGCCTACAACAGAGTGATATTATCATTCCTATTTGTAAACATTCTGGTTCTAACAATCCGGGAATCGCACCACCAAAAGGCGTGGAAGCAGAGCGAGTGGGATTTAATGATGTTGTAGAAGATACTGACGCGACAATTCGCCGCAACCTCTTATTAGTAAGTGCAGAAAAGTCCGATTCTTGTCAAAGTACTTATTCTTTTAGCTTACAACTAGCACTCAAATATTTAGAAATCGGAGGTATCCAGCTAGAATTTACTCCTAAAAATGAGCTACAACTACGTAATACTGTCTTTAAACCTCTACAAAGTAGCGCTGGCGGTTATCAGAAAGCGGATACAAGTGGCTACCAAATCCTGCTTAATTACCGTTCTGGTCATCAGATTGCCCAACAAGTAACTATTACAGAAGTCCTTGCAAATCAAGTTAAACCAGATTTGGTAAAAGACCGTATCGTTTTGATTGGTTCAACAGCCAATAGTTTAAATGATATTTTTAATACGCCTTTTGCTAGTGGTAAGTCCAATAATTCCGGCAAGATGGCAGGAATTGAAATCCATGCCCATAGTGTTAGTCAAATTCTCAGTGCTGTTCTTAACAAACAGCCTCTATTTTGGTTTTTGCCTAAGTGGGGTAAAATCCTTTGGATATGGGGATGGACTGTAGTTGGTGGGTTGCTGGTATGGCGAATTCAACATCCACTAGGTTTAGGATTAGCAGCAGCAACAGCCCTTGTAGTATTATTTGGAGCTAATTTTGTCATTTTTACCCAATCTGGATGGTTCCCAGTCATACCTCCGGCGTTGGGGTTAGTATTTACTGCTGGGAGTGTCCTTGCCTATAGTGCTTATCAAACCAAGCAAGAGCAACAAGAAATTACCAAACGGGTTCAAGAACACCAACAATTAATTGTGGAATTGCAAGGTCTTTTACGGCAGCGCGGCGACGCCTCAAATGAAGCACCAACGGTAATTGCTGATTCCATCGGGCAAGACATTTCACTAGGCACGCTACTAAACAAGCGTTATCAAATTACTGAACGCTTGGGTTCTGGAGGATTTAGCAACACTTATATCGCTAACGATATCCAGCGTCCGGGGAATCCGCAGTGCGTGGTTAAACAGTTGCGACCTCCCCGCCAAGATGCAGAATATTTAAATGTCGTCAGACGCTTATTCGACGCTGAGGCAGAAATTTTAGAAACTTTGGGTAAGCACCCACAAATTCCCCAACTGCTAGCTTTTTTTGAAGAAAATCGCCAATTTTCTCTAGTGCAAGAATTTGTTCGAGGGCACGCTATGGATAATGAGCTAACCTCTGGAAAGCGACTCAAACAAGCTGAAGTTGTAGAGATGCTCAAAGAAGTTTTACGCGTGCTGGTTTTTGTTCACAGCTATGGCGTAATTCATCGAGATATCAAACCTAGTAACTTGATTAGGCGAGAATCAGATCAACACATTGTTTTAATTGACTTTGGTGCTGTTAAACAGATTCAACCTCAGCAGCAAGAAGCTCAGACAATTTCAATTGGCACTCCTAGTTATGCACCTTCTGAACAAATGAGCGGGTTGCCAAAACTCAACAGCGATATTTATGCCTTGGGAATTATGGGAATACAAGGTTTAACTGGGGTAGATCCGAGAGAATTTCGTAGAGACACAAATACTGGTGAAATCATTATCAAAAGTGGAACTGATGCCAATCAACAGATTTGGCAACATTGGCGCGAACTAACTGATGCAACAAACGAATTAGTTATGATTTTAAATAGAATGGTGCATTTTGACTTCACTCAACGATATCAGTCAGCCGCAGAGGTGCTTAAAACTCTCGAAAGTATCGAGTAGTGAGAAAAAAGCCCGGTTATTCGCATAACCAGGCTTTTAGTTATCTCAATGAATCAGTAGAGGTAGAATAGTGCGATCGCAGTTCAGATACAGCCACAAATGAAGGCGGCACCCGGATTTGAACCGGGGGTGGAGGTTTTGCAGACCTCTGCCTTACCACTTGGCTATGCCGCCACAGCAAGATTCCCTGAACTACTTTAATGTTTCTAAGATGTCTTAGTAGGCATTTAGTAGCCATAGGATGCTAGTTAAACCATGATAGCATAGGATTCTAAGGTAGAGATAGTGGGTTAACTGGATGTTTCTGGTAGTCTTTAAGCGATCGCTGAGTTATAAGTTTTCACTCTTCACCTGTTACACCTTTACTTCATCAGCAAAACTACCCCAGCGGACAAAGTGAAATGGGCCGGCGATAGAACCCCAAAGGCGTTCATCAGTGTCTAAATCTCTTCCTCGGTCAAGGCTGAAAAATTCTTTAGCGTCAATCTCAAATTCGTTATCCAAATAAGTATTTTTGCCGTCACGTACAACTATGCAGGCTTTACCAGGTTCAACTCTGCCTTTGAAGCTCTTACCTGTCCACTCTACAATCATGTTGCAACCTGACATTTTTTCCAATTGGTCAACAGACAATTCTTTGAGGCGTTCGGGTTCACGAGATGCACCGTAAAATTTTTGTTCTTCTTTAACGGTGTAGTGTTCAATAGCAATGTGGTTTTCTGCCGGAATCAACTTCATTACCCGCATCCGGTAGGGTTGATTGAGCATAAAATCATAAGCTTGTTCGAGAAACAAACTTACTCCTGAGAATAATTCTAAGGGAAGGGGACGGATACACACGCGGATATGAGCATAAAAAGGCGGATTTTCAAAAGCTTGTTCTTGATTACTAAAGTCAGCTGCCATCCAGCGGGCTAAGGTGGCGATATCAGTAGAATGAGTCATTACAAAACGATCGACTAGTTGCTTAAAAATTATCTAGGATTATTTTGACACTTTCTAGACTCAAAAATCCTGGTTGCGATACCTTTGATGGGCTTTGCCTACGCAATTTTTAAATTGGATATAAGATGGATGCTTTGATTGTAGAAAATCAGGATGCTTTAGGTGAATCGTAGAATTAGCTTATACAACTAACTCAAGACAAAGTAAAGTACCTATGCTCAGGCGTTTAATTGCGATCATTGCTACTGCCACTATACTCTTTAGCAGTTCCTTAACGCTGGCACAGAGTAAGAAGCCCAAACCACCAGACAAATTTCCTCCCAATCCTCTAGAGATTACCACCGACGATCCCCTGTCACCACGATCGCCTAAAGATCAACAGCCGTTAACTCTCCAAGAACGGCAAAAGTTAGAACCGGCGTTGGATGCGCTAAATCAAGAAGCGGCGGCGAAACTGCAAGCAGGTGAACCAGAAGCAGCCTTTGAAATTTGGAACCGAGAATTGCGTTTGCGGCGCTTTTTCGGTTCATTAGCAGAGGTACAAGCATTATCACGAGTCGGTGCGATCGCTTGGAATCAAAACAACGGCGAAGAAGTACAATATATTACGCAACGATTGCAAGCAATTCAAAAACAGACGCAATCTGAGAAAAAAACTGCCCCGATTGATTTAGAATTGTGGCGATCACTAGGTCAAGCTTACCAAAACGTGCGATCGTCTAAACTAGCCATAGAAGCTTACAACCAAGTTTTGCTCGTAGTGCGAGAGCAAAAAGATCCAATCGCACTTGTAGAAACTCTCCAGACAATTGGAGAACTGCATTTAAGTTGGTTTGATTATCCCAAAGCTGCCCCAATCTACGAAGAATTATTGAGTTTAGCGACATCCCTTGGCGAACGTGTAAACGAGATAACATATTTGCAACGACTGGCTTATATTTACGAGCAGACAAGCCAACCACAGCAGTCATTGAACATACTGAATAAGCTAGCAGAAATTTACGTAAACGAAAATAATCTTACTAAAATACCACAATTAAAGCTAGCGATCGCTTCAGATTATGAATCTCTTGCCAAGAAAAATCCTAACTTACTGCTAGAAGCTTTTAAAAATTATCAAGAAGCTTATACTACTGCTTGGCAATTACAGCAGTTCGTTCCTGCTGGTGAAGCTTTGCAGAAATTAATTGCGCTATATCGTTCTCAAGGACAAACAGACGAAGCTTTGCAGGCTAGCCAAATCCTTGTACAGACACAGGCGCAAGCCGCCAACTTTTACGGAATGATGCAGGCTTATGACCAAATTGGACAATTGTATCTAGAACGTAAAGAGTTTCCTCAAGCATTAACAGCTTTTCAAAAAGGTTTAAAACTAGCCCAACAACTCAAACATGAAGAAGCATACTTTACTGGACAAATTGAAAAACTGTCGAAAACAAATTTTTAACTGAAATTCCTGCGATCGCTTAACATAAAAATACCCGCCACGCTTACCCAAAAGGTGAAAAGCTATGTCAGAAACTACCCTAGCTGCACCAGATATTCAACTCCCACCCACCCAAGCAGAATTACCCGACGATGACGGTATCCCGATGGAAAGTCCACGACACAAAGCCCAGATGGATTTACTCATAGATGCCCTGATACCTTGGTTGGAAGAACGAGAGGATGGGTTTATTGGCGGTAATATGTTCGTTTACTACAGTTTGGCGCAGGTGCGAAACAAAGACTTTAAAGTCCCAGACTTTTTTGCTGTGTTAGGAGTCCCCAAAGGAGAACGTCGCAGTTGGGTGGTTTGGGAAGAGGGCAAAGCACCAGATGTAGTTATTGAGTTGCTTTCTGACAGCACAGCCCAAGCAGACAAAAATGAGAAAAAGCTAATTTATCAAAATCAAATGCGTGTCCCAGAATATTTCTGGTATGACCCTTTTAACCCAAATGATTTGGCTGGTTTCTCTAATGAAAAAGGAGCTTATCAACCCATCGTAATCAATGCTCAAAATCAATTGGTGAGTCAATCTTTAGGGTTAGCATTACAGTTATGGCAAGGAAATTATAAAGGTATTAATGCTACTTGGTTACGCTGGGCAATTTTGGCGGGGGAATTACTGCCAACTCCTGAAGAAAAGGAACGCCAAAGGGCAGACAAAGCAGAATCGCAGTTATTACAAACTGCACGCAACTTACTTGAGTCAGGGATGACAATAGAACAGGTAGCTAGGTTAACAGGTTTGAATGTATCTGAAGTTGAAACTTAGAGATATTCAGAATTCAGTCATTCGTAGGCCAATCAGTATTAAAATTGCATAATCAGGGCGGGCAAGATGCCCACCCCACAAGACATTGAGAAAATTTTAATATGCAAATTAAATGTGTTTTAGCTTAGAGGATGTTTGAAAAGTATTAGGCGAATATAATTCGCTACTACACAAACCAAGTCCACCTCCGTGGAAAGCATGAAAAATCAAGGATTTTTAACCCACTGAGGTGAGTTTTGTCTGTATAGCCGCTATTTCTAATCGCCAAGGCTAGTAACAAATTAGACTTTTCAAACAACCTCTTAGGTTGGGTTATGCAAAGCCTCTAACGCCACTTGCTACAACGCGGTGAATCCGCGCAACGCAGTGGCTCCCCAACCTACGTCTAATGCACAATTTTTTTGCTTGCCACGCTACTACGGTGTACATACAAATCTTTGAGAATTCTCACACACTCCATTAGTGTTACATAGATAATTCTTCTAGCCCAATCCATTCAGTAATAGATTGCCATTGACTTGCGTAAACAGTAGTACTTCTACGTTTTTGTTTTTGAGTTTTTCTAGGTAGTTGTCCCATGACGGCATCAGCGAATAAACTGGATTCGTTCCAATTATAAATAGGCATTTCTTGCCAGCAGTGGCGACAAAACCAGTAAGTCTCTGCACCGCGTATATGTTCTAAAAGTAAACTTGAGCAGCAAGGACAGTAATTCATATTTTTCTCAAATCCTGTTAATAAAAGTGTTATTGCAAATCAGGGCAGCCAGTTGAGAAGCCCGTAAATATTTAAAACAAGTCTGTCTATATTTTGACTATAGTCTTTAAATATGAGGAACTTGTGAGTAAAGTTAGAATACTTAATAGTATCGCAAAACTTATACATATTTCTTAAGTAATGCTATCAGACTTATTTAGCTATAAATGTGGGATTTAAGAGTAAGTTGACCTAATAAAACGTTGTACAGAAGTCTGGAGCAATAATTTGGATTTCCCTGGATAGGGATAGAGATACAGAGCAAATAAATTTATTTATACTCAAAATAAAAACATTTATTAAGAAGAATTTAGAACTCAGGAGCCAGAATGAGCGTATAAATTTTGTGTAACCGAAACAGTGCTGTTAGCGATAGCGGGGCGTTTAGCCTGTAACTCGGCTTAGAGCAACAAAAGTAATAATCGCACTGGCTCAACGCCCCGCTACTAGTCTGTCAATAAATAATTGATGGATAAACATCATTTGTAGTCAACTTAACGTGAAAACTATCCTAGTACAAGCTTTTAGGTTGCCTCGTTCCCAGTCTCCGACTGGGAATGAGATTTTAAAAGGGTTTGGGCTTAAGTTGATACTAATGTATCTTGCCTGGCCTACGAACTAGGCAGGCGAGATGCCCACCCCACAATATTTATTGGATAATTTATTTCTTGGAGTTCCCTTAGTGGTCAGCAAGAAAGTCGCGGGTCTATAGCAAGCAAGATCCCCGCAGGGTATCCCCCACTAATTTATTCTGACTTCTGAATTCTTCTTCAATTATTAGAGTTCCCTTAGTATCTCCACTCATCGATTAATTGATTTCAAATATTTAACACTAACAAGATTACCAAGACCATCTATTAAGGCAATCTCGAAGATCGGGATTAATAACCGAAACCCTGATTTTTTGTAGGGGTAATACCCTGTGGGAAGCTGTTTCTCTACATTCGCGCAGTATGTCGCAGACAGATGCTCCGCATAGCTTGCTTCGACCCAAGAGTATGCCTCTACATGAATTACCCCTACAGCGCATAGTTTTGCGTAAGTCCTAAAGATAACAGACCATCTATTTCTAATTTGACAATAGAATGAGTTTAGCAACTCTAAAATTCTATCTACTTCCTAGCTTAGTTACTAACTCGCACTACATCTTTTGTATTTGGTCTTGTAAGATTTATAGAATACCTTGATCAATGTATTTGATTGACTATTTCTTGGAGACAAATAATTCCTGATTTTCAAAAATTTATTTCTTTTAGCTAGTGCTAGCTTTTACTAGTTCGTATTCATATAAAAAAGATCATTAGAATTGACAAATTAGCCATGCAATTCAACGATAAGCTGCTTAACTTACTTAGCTTAAATCATGTTATTAATCGTTTTCCACTAACGATCAGTCCTGATAGTTTTGTCGTCGAAGCTATTGTCTTAATGAGTCAGGAAAGATGTAGTAATTCTGCACCTAGTAACTTAAATGTTTCATTGGATTTAAACCCCGCAAATCAACCTGTAACTAGTTGTATCTTGGTTATAGAGGGAGCAGATTTATTAGGTATTTTTACAGAAAAAGATGTCCTGAGGTTGATAGCTTCTGAAATAGATTTATCGACGATGACAATGGCTGAAGTAATGGTACAGCCAGTATTTACCCTGAGAAAATCAGATTCTCAGGATATTTTTATAGCCTTGTCGTTATTGAATCAGTATCGTATTTGCCATCTGCCCGTTTTAGACGATCGCGGGCAATTATTAGGAGTTATCACTGAAACTAGCTTGCTACAAGCCTTTGACCTGATAAAAAGGCTGGGGATCTTTGAAGGCTTACAGAAATTTTTACAAAAACCCACAGATGAATTCAGGGGGGTTAATCAGCCAATTGAGATAGAGCAAGTCCTGAAAGAAGAACTACGCCAAGCTTACGAAAAATTAGAACAACGAGTGGCAGAAAGAACAGCAGAACTTGTGATATCTAACGTTCTATTGCAACAAGAAATTATTGAACATCAACGTGCAGAAATTGCATTACGGCAAAGCGAAAACCTCTATCGCCAACTCGTTGAAAGCCAAACTGACATAATTATCCGCATTGATTTGCAAGGGCAGATTACCTTTGCCAATATGGCTGCTTGTCAAACCTTCGGCTAGAAAGAAGATGAGTTTCTTGGTCAGTCATTTCTCCAGTTTTTTCACTCAGATGACTTGCATCTAGTAGTGGAAAGTATGACAGTTTTAGAATCTTCATCCCATCTCTTGACTAATTGCGAGCGACGTTCATTGACAGTTAACGGTATACGCTGGTTTCAATGGAATGCGATCGCAATTTATGATGACAAAGGAGAGGTTATTGAAATACAAGGGGTAGCCAGAGATATTACCGAACAGAAAGCTGCACTACACGAACGCCAACTTGCCGAAGCAGCATTGTCTGAAAGCGAGGAGAAATTTCGCACTTTTGCCGAAAACACCCACGCCACGATCTGGATTGGTAGCGCAGATTCATTCCAGCCTTTGTATATTAGTCCTGCTTATGAGAAGATTTGGGGTCGATCTTCTCAGGGTTTATTTGAACAGCCAACATCTTGGTTAGACACCGTTCATCCAGACGATCGCGATCGCGCCGCTCAATCAATCGAGCAATTGCTTAGTGGTAGTCAATCTATTTCAGCAGAATATCGGATTTTGCGACCTGATGGCTCGGTGCGCTGGATTTGGAATCGGGGTTTTGCTGTCTATGATGACCAAGGAAAAGTTAACTACTATGGTGGCATTGCCGAAGATATCACCGAGCGCAAGCTGGCGGAACAAAAAATCTCCGAACAAGCTGCTTTACTTGATATTGCCACCGACGCCATATTAGTTCGAGATTTCCAGTCTCAAATCTTATTCTGGAATCAAGGTGCAGAGCGGATGTACGGTTGGCTTTCTACAGAAATTATGGGAAAAGAAACCCACGAGATTTTGTATTCAGCAAGAACTCAGCACCAACTAGAAAAACCATTAAAAAGCGTAATTGAGAATGGCTCATGGCAAGGTGAGTTACATAAAGTGACAAAATCCGGTGAGAAAATTGTTGTGGAAAGTCGCTGGACATTAATGCGCGATTCTGAGGGAAAACCCAAATCCATTTTGACTGTTGACACTGACATCACCGAAAAGAAACAACTCGAAGAGCAGTTTTTTCGCACCCAGCGATTGGAAAGCCTTGGTACGCTTGCAGGTGGCATTGCTCACGACTTGAACAATATATTGACACCAATTTTGGCAGCAGCTCAATTGTTACAGGGAAAATTTTTTCAAGACGAGGAGCGTTCTGGGCAATTAATGGCACTTGTAGAAGCCAACGCCAGACGGGGAGCAGCTTTAGTGAAGCAAGTCTTGTCCTTTGCGCGGGGATTTAAAGGAGAGCCGACAATTATCCAAGTCAAGTACTTGATTTCAGAAATTATCCAAATTGCTAAACATACATTTCCCAAATCTATTGAATTTTCCACGGTTATCCCAGATGATATCTGGGCGATCTCTGGAGACACCACACAACTACATCAAGTGTTGATGAATTTGGTAGTAAATGCTCGCGATGCTTTGCCTCATGGCGGCAACATCAAAATTTCTGCGGAAAATAAGTTTATTGATGAAGCTTATACCCGAATGAATCTCGATGCCAAAGTTGGGCATTATATTGTAATTACCATTGCCGATAATGGAATTGGGATACCGCCAGAAGTATTAGATAGAATTTTTGAGCCATTTTTCACCACCAAAGAGGTCAACGTAGGTACTGGACTTGGGCTTTCAACAGTGCTAGGCATCGTTAGAAGCCACGATGGTTTTATCAAAGTGTCTAGTAATGTTAGTAGAGGCAGCAAATTTGACCTGTTTTTACCAGCAGTAGAAGCAACCCAAGCATTGAAGATAGAAGACGTAGATTTGCTTCCAGGAAAGGGAGAATTGATTTTAGTTGTAGATGATGAAGCCCAAATTCGGGACATTGCCACAATCATCCTAGAAAACCATAACTATAAAATACTCACTGCTAGTAATGGCATCGAGGCGATCGCATTTTATGTTCAACACAAGCATCAAATCAATGCTGTATTAATGGATATAATGATGCCGGAAATGGATGGAATCACTGCCATTCGTACCTTGCAAAAAATCAACCAGCAGGTTCAAATTATTGCCTGTAGTGGGCTGAACTCAATGGAAGTGTTTACTCAAGCTGCTGATGTTAATGTGCAAGCAGTTTTATTAAAACCCTATACTGCTAGAGAATTATTGAACAGTTTACATCACTTGTTTGGGAGTAATGAGTAATGAGTAATGAGTAATGAGTAATGAGTAATGAGTGGGGAATCTCGCTTCTTTACTCAGGACTGGGAACTAGCTCAACGCCCCTTTATTGCTAACGGAACTGTTTTGCCTCCTGTCTTCTGCCCCCTGCCTCCTGCTCCCTGCCCAATTCCTCACAAGATCCTCAGATTGTTTTACTAAATTTAGAGTGTGGGTAACTTTGGCAAAATGAGGTTAATCGGTCTGATGAATATTGTTAGGAAGATTAATGATGACTTAGCGATCGCAGGTCAAATTACACTAGAGCAGCTACAACAAATAGGGGATGAGGGTTATAGGTCTGTAGTCAACCTGCGTTTGCCCGACGAAACAGGCTTTCTAGTTAATGAACAAGAGAAAACTGAGCTTTTGGAATTGTACTACGTTAACTTACCAACTAGACCTGAAGACATTAATCATCAAAGTGCGCTTCAGATATATCAGACCATCACTGAATTACCCAAACCAATACTGATACATT
Organism: Nostoc sp.; assembly: GCF_036916655.1. Lineage (GTDB taxonomy): Bacteria > Cyanobacteriota > Cyanobacteriia > Cyanobacteriales > Nostocaceae > Nostoc. The sequence goes on along the minus strand of NZ_JBALFY010000073.1, from coordinate 21,805 downwards.
GTGATAATTCAATTCGTTCAGCCGCGATCGCATTGTTGTACATCGCCCTCAAACAAGGTATGGCTTTTGAAAAAGCATTGCAAAAAGTTATTAATATAGGCTTGATATAGCTATCCACTGATGATTTTAGATCGAAAACTAGTGGAAATTTTTACCTAAATTAATTAGACATATCCAGAAATTAAATATGTATTATCGAACAGAATTCAGTAGTCAGGAGTCAGAATTAAGAATGAATTTTGTATGACTGGCGATCGAGTCTTTGATCTTCTTGATTCCGACTCCTGAATTCTGAGTTCTTCTTCAACTATAACCATTGTAGAGACGTAGCACTGCTACGTCTCTACATTCTTTTTCACCAGATGTCTATTAATTATGGGATATTAGTTATTCCCCAATCCCTAATCCCCAGTCCCTAATCTCTAATCCCCAGTCCCCAATCCCCAATCCCCAGTCCCCAATCCCTAATCCTATCGACTCGCCGCGTTTCACCCCAAAGCTAGACGCGAAGATTTTTATAGTTATTTAAAATAGCGAGGGAAATGTACCTCAGAGAACCGAAAACTAGAGACAAAAATGAGGTCGTAACCTAACTAAATTTCTGGAATTCGTCATCATGTATGAACTAGTTCAAGCTGTCATCAACGGTGATGAAAAAACTGATGCGAATCAGTTTCTTTATGCGTTGAGTGCTTCAGGTAAGCGTTACTTTCTGAGAAATGAGATTTTGCAAGCTTTTGCTGATTACTGCGATCAATCTCAAAAGCCAGCCTATTTTTACTACTCTTCTTCTCTTGGCAAACTGATACAATATACCCACGAAATAATTCTTGAAGAAGAAAGTACTTGGTTTGTAATTCGACCGAAGATTGCTAACCAAGAAGTTTGGAAACTGACAGCCGATTTTAGCAAATTTGAGCAGATGACGCCTCAAGCACTGTTAGACGTGAGAGATCGCCTAGTCAACCGCTACCAACCCGACATCCTCGAAATCGACCTCCACCCCTTTTATGAGAATTCCCCAAGAATCGATGATGCTAGAAATATCGGTCAAGGTTTAGCCTTCCTCAATCGTTATCTGTGCAATCAATTGTTGACTGACCCTGAATATTGGGTAGAGATGTTATTTAAAGCATTACACGGACTGCAATGCAATGGCATTCGCCTGTTGTTGAGCGATCGCATTGACTCCGGTATTCAGTTAGCCAAACAAATTAAGCCAGCGCTCAAATTGCTGAGTGAGCGATCGCCTCATGAACCTTATGAAAAATTTAGCTCTGATCTTCAAGAATTAGGCTTTGAGCCAGGTTGGGGTAACACTGCGGCGCGAGTCTCCGAAACCTTAGAACTCCTCGACCGACTCATTTATTCCCCAGAACCCGGCATTTTAGAAGCCTTTGTGGCCCGTGTCCCCGCCGTCTTTCGCGTCGTTCTCGTTTCTGTCCACGGCTGGGTGGGACAGGAAGATGTTTTAGGAAGAGATGAAACACTCGGTCAAGTTATCTATGTCCTCGAACAAGCACGCAGCTTAGAAAACGAACTACGCGAACAAATCAAACTCGCTGGACTCGACCGACTAGGCATTAAACCTCATATTATTATTCTCACTCGGCTAATTCCTAACTGTGAAGGGACATTTTGTAACCTGCACTTAGAAAAAGTTCAAGATACTGAGAATGCTTGGATATTGCGCGTTCCTTTTGGTGAATTCAATCCCGAAATTACCAACAATTGGATTTCTAAATTTGAGATTTGGCCTTATTTAGAACAATTTGCAATCGATGCAGAAAAAGAATTACTAGCTCAATTTAAAGTCAAACCTAATCTGATTGTTGGTAACTACAGCGACGGTAACTTGGTAGCCTTTCTCCTCTCTCGCCGGATGAAAGTTACCCAGTGCAACATTGCCCATTCCTTGGCAAAGCCTAAATATCTATTTAGCAATTTATACTGGCAAGATTTAGAAGAGCAATATCACTTCTCGGTACAATTCACCGCCGATTTGATTAGCATGAATGCAGCCGACTTTATCATCACATCGTCCTATCAAGAAATTGTCGGCACGCCTGACACTATCGGTCAATACGAATCGTATAAATGGTTTACGATGCCGCAGTTGTATCATGTAGTTGATGGCATTGATTTGTTTAGTCCTAAATTCAACTTAGTGCCGCCGGGGGTAAATGAAAATATTTTCTTTCCCTATAACCAAAAAGAAAACCGAGATTCTCACCTGCTTAAACAAGTCCATGTTTTACTCTTTAGCCGCGAAGACTCCCAAATCTTAGGTCATTTAGATCGCCCTAACAAGCGACCAATCTTTGCCGTTGATACCGTCACTTCAATCAATAATCTCACTGGGTTAGCTGAATGTTTTGGTAAGAGTCAGGCATTGCAAGAGCATTGTAATCTGATTATCTTAACCAGTAAACTGCATCCAGATGAAGCTATAAACTCACAAGAAACAGAAGAAATTCAGAAACTCCACGACGTTATTGATGAATATCATCTCGATGGCAAGATTCGCTGGGTGGGGATGCGTATTCCTAGCAGTGAACTCGGCGAAGCCTACCGAGTAGTTGCAGATTCTCAAGGGATCTATGTCCATTTTGCCCGCTTTGAATCCTTCGGACGGAGTATTTTGGAAGCGATGATTTCCGGCTTGCCAACTTTCACTACTCAGTTTGGCGGTTCTTCAGAAATTATCGAAAACCAAGAAAACGGATTTCATATTAATCCTACAGACTTAGAAGGAACAGCAAAGAAAATTTTAGATTTCCTTGAGAAATGTGATACTCATGCTGAATACTGGCAAGAAGTTTCAGAATGGATGAGTCAGCGAATTCATCATAAATATAATTGGCATTTACATAGCAATCAATTACTACTGCTGAATAAAATGTTTAGTTTTTGGAACTTTGTTGCTCCAGAAAATAACGAAGCCAGAGATCGGTACATGGAAACCTTATTTCATCTTATTTATAAGCCCAGAGTTGAGAAGATTTTAGAAAAGCATAAGGGTGGGTGAGGGAGGCAGGGGGCAGAGGAGCAGAGGGAGAATTAGAACTCTGTTCATCTACCTCAGAACTCTGTTCATCCACCTTAGAACTCTGTTCATCTACCTCAGAACTCCGTTCATCTATCTCAAAGACTCATTAACGGAGTTAAAAGACTTATTCATCTACCTCAAAATCCTCAATCCCTAATTCCCATGTCCAATGCCCAATACCCCATGCCACAATTTACCTATACAGATTGGATATTAATCGAAACCCAGTTTGATCCTGAGCAATTACAGTCTAAAGAAACTGTCTTTACAATCGGCAATGGATATCTGGGAACAAGAGGCAGTTTTGAAGAGGGTTATCCTCATGCATCGCCAGCTACTTTTATAAACGGTGTCTATGATGATGTGCCAGTGGTATACACTGAACTGGTAAATTGCCCTGACTGGCTACCCTTGATAGTAATTGTAAATGGCGATCGCTTCCGTCTCGATCAAGGTGAAATATTGCACTATGAGCGACAGCTTGATTTACGCCAAGGACAAATTATCCGTGCCTTGCGTTGGCGCTCTCCCAGTGGAAATACTATAGATATCAGCTTTGAACGCTTTGCTAGTCTTGCAGATCAGCATGTGTTGGGGTTACGCTGCCATTTAACACCAGTAGATTTTGAGGGGTTAATTGAAGTTCAAGCTAGTATCAATGGCTATCCCGAAAATCAAGGTTTGAATCACTGGGAAGGATTAGATCAAGGCAAAATCGACCAAGGAATTTGGTTGCAACGCCGCACCCGCAGTTCCCGAATTGAACTCGGTATGGCAGCTAAGGTGACAATATTAGGTAGTGAAGCATCTTTGCAAGTCAATACCGCACCTGGTTATCCCACCTTAAGCACGTCTTTCGTTGCGAAAGCACAGCAGACTGTAACGGTAGAAAAAATCGTGACAGTTTTTACCTCACGGGAGATAGAAACACCAGTCAAAGCTGCTCAAGAAAAACTCGCGCACCTGTCAGATTACACAACATTACTAAAAGCCAATGAGCAAGCATGGAATGAGGTTTGGCAGCAAAGTGACATTTTGATTGAGGGGGATAGCACAGCTACTTTTGCAGTTCGCTACAATCTTTTTCAACTGCTGATTGCTGCTCCCTGGAATGATGATAGAGTGAGTATTCCCGCTAAAACCCTTTCTGGGTTTGGCTATCGCGGTCATATCTTTTGGGATACAGAAATTTTTATGCAGCCCTTGTTTCTGTTTACCCAACCAGCGATCGCCCGGAACTTACTCAGTTACCGTTGGCACACCTTAGCCGGAGCTAGACGCAAGGCAATTCATTACGGCTATAAAGGGGCAATGTTTGCCTGGGAAAGTGCTGAGACTGGTGATGAAGTTACACCCCGTTGGGCTATCGGCAGTGATTTTTACGGTGAAGATGTGCGAATTTGGTGCCGCGATCGCGAAATTCATATTAATGCAGATATCCCCTACGCGATTTGGAACTACTGGCAAGCTACTGCTGATGATGAGTGGATGCAAAAGTACGGTGCAGAGGTAATCTTGGATGCCGCAATCTTTTGGAGTAGCCGGGTAGAATTCAATCCTGAGCGTGAAAAGTATGAAATTCGGGGAGTGATTGGAGCCGATGAATATCATGAATTAGTCCACAATAACGCCTTTACAAACCGTATGGCGCAATGGCATCTAGAGAAAGCGATCGCAGTTTATGACTGGTTAACTGACAAATTCCCCGAACGAGCGACTGAACTAGAAGCGAAACTGCAACTCACCTCCCAAGAGCGATCGCACTGGCAAGATATCATCGCTAAAATTTTGTTTCTCTATGACCCATCAACAGAACTAATCGAGCAATTCGAGGGATTTTTTCAATCGGAAGATATCAACTTAGCAGATTATGAACCACGCGATCGCTCTATGCAGGCTATTTTAGGTGTCGATCAAATCAATAAATATCAAGTAATCAAGCAGCCAGATATATTAATGCTCCTATATTTAATGCGGGAATCAGCAGATTTTCCCTATAACGAAAAAGCATTGCAGATAAACTGGGACTACTACGCACCCCGCACTGATATTACCTACGGTTCCTCTCTTGGCCCATCAGTTCAGGCAATCTTAGCTTCCGACTTAGGCAAATCAACCGAAGCTTACGAACAGTTTATGCGAGCGTTAATGGTTGATCTTGAAGATAACCGAGGCAACACCAGGGATGGAATTCATGGCGCTAGTGCTGGTGGTATTTGGCAAGCTGTAATTTTTGGATTCGGCGGTATCCAACTCACCGAGAACGGCCCCGTAGCCAATCCTCACCTCCCCCCAGGCTGGACGCGCCTGAAGTTTAAACTGCACTGGCAAGGTAGATGGCACGAGTTTGATTTGAAGGGATTGGGGACTGGGGGACAAGGGGATAAGGGGACTGGGGACTGGGGACTGGGGGATAAGGGGACAAAGGGAATAACTAATACCCAATCCCCAATCCCCAATCCCCAATCCCCAATCCCCAATATCCAAGGATTCATCTTCGATTTAGATGGCGTGCTAACAGATACAGCAGAAGTTCACTACTTAGCTTGGAAAAAGCTAGCAGATGAAGAGGGTATACCGTTTAATCGGGAAGCTAACGAAGCTCTGCGGGGTGTATCCCGTCGTGCTTCCCTGATGCTGATTATTGGCGATAGACCTTATTCAGAAGCGCAAATCCAGGAGATGATGGAGCGTAAAAATCGCTACTATGTAGAGTTAATCCAAGACATGACACCCAAGGATTTGTTACCAGGTGCGATCGCCCTTTTGGATGAACTGCGGCAAGCTGGGATTAAAATTGGTATTGGTTCAGCCAGCAAAAATGCCCGGACAGTGCTAGAGCGATTAGGCATTGTGGACAAAGTAGATGCGATCGCTGACGGTTACAGTGTACAGGAACCAAAGCCAGCACCCGACTTATTTCTGTACGCAGCCAAGCAACTAGGAATTAAACCAGAGCAATCTGTCGTTGTAGAAGATGCCGCAGCCGGTATTGATGCAGCTCTCGCCGCTGGTATGTGGGCTGTAGGACTCGGCCCCGTTGAACGAGTTGGAGCCGCTCATGTTGTTTTACCCAACCTCGCAGGCATTAAATGGGCAGACCTTCGAGATCAATTCAGTAAAATCTCGGCGAATATCTTCAAGGTATCCAATAGCTTTCAGTAGATTATCGGCGATATTATGCGATCGCAATTATCTTGCATAACATCTGCCTCTCAAAATTTTCTGACTGGAGGGGATTTTATTGCTTACAGCTATTTTCAGATAAGGAACAAGAAGTAAATAACATACAATTTAAATCCACGTTCCTAAATAGACCATGTGATAGGGGCACAGGATTGCTCGTTGGTGTCAACTTAACGTGAAACCGCTTGTCCACCGGGAATTGAAATTCCCGTCTCATAATTAAAGTCATCTGAAGATGACTAAATATCAACAAAAATCTCCAGTCTACTTCAGTAGACTTTAGCTATTAGCCAAAGAAATTTATCTCAAGGCGGGTAAGGAAGCTAACAAGCCATTTTTAGCTTAAGTTGACACCAATGAGCCCCTATCACATAGTCTGAAAATAGCTGTAAATTATAAGTGCAAGCTGTTCTGTTATAGATATAAATTTATTGAAAATGGCAGAATGACCCTAAAGGTAGTTCCCACATCGATCGCACTTTCGACTGTAATTTCGCCGCTATGCAAATCTACAGCTTGCTTGACGATGGACATTCCTAATCCCATTCCTGGGATATTGCCTGCATTACTGGCGCGATGGAAAGGTTCAAAGATGTGTTCGATGTCAGAAGGGGGAATGCCAATACCAGAATCTTGAGTCTGGAATATGGCTTGCTCGTTGGTAGTGGTGACAGAAAAATTAACTGTGCTACCAAGGGGAGAGTATTTTAGACAATTCGACAATAAATTACTTAAGATTTGCCGCAGTAATTTAGCATCTAAGTTAGCCAGGGTGCATTGGCATTCGCTGCTAAAAGCGATCGCATGTTGTGAGCGATCGCTCTGTTGTAATTCTTCTAAGAGATCGCGGCAAAATTCTACCAGATTTATAGGTGTTGGATTAAACTCTAACTTGCCTGTTTCATCCTGACTCAGCACCAATACATCATTCAACAACTGCGTTATATGCATAACTGATGTTTGAATACGACGTAGGTGGGTTTGTTGTCGCTCCTCGCTCCAGAGGTGGCGATAATGTTCTAATAGTTCCGCAGAAGAGTGGATGGTAGCCAAAGGGGTGCGAAACTCATGGGAGGTGACGGTGAGCAAGCGAGATTTAAGTTCACTAAACTCCCTTTCTTTGGCAAGCGCTTGTCGCATCGCCTGTTCTGCCCATTGCAGCTTGGCTTGGGTTCGCTTACTTTCGCTAATATCCCGCAATATCCAGCGCAGACCAACTAAATTACTATATTGATTACGGATTGCAACCACTTTAACCGCAGCAATAATGGGAGTGTTGTTACGTGGTCGCAGATTTACTTCCCATTCTTGCATTTTCCAGTCTGGGAATTGAGCGCGATCACGCAGATAACTTAGTTTTAAATGAAAAGCTATCAGTTCTTTCTCAAGCACAAACATCCCTATGGGTTTGCCCAACAACAAGCTTTTGGAAATATTCAGCAGATTGGTGGCGGCTGAGTTAGCTTCTTGAATTATCCCTTTTGTATCAGTCACAAAATAAGCGTCTGGTACTTCTTCAAATAGTTCTTGGTAGCGTTGACCTTCTGCTACCAAGGCCTGTTGAGTGTTAGATAATTCTTGATTCTGCTGCTTTAAATCTTCATTCACTAATTGTAGTTCTTCTAAAGCTAGGTACACTTCTTTGAATACTGCGGCCAGTAGTTCAATATCTGCTTGTGCTTTTTGCTGTTCACTCTGACGTTGCAAAAAGGCAACGCGATTACGCATATTCTGTATCTGCAAGGCTAAATCGTCCAAATTCACGCTCTTGCTCCTAATTTCTAAAGTTGGGTTTTGTTTGAGATTCCCTACTTAGACGATCTTATGGCAATTGGCATGATCGCGATCGTCAGCGCACCTCCAATTCAAAAGTGAAATTGAAAAAATCCGATTAATTAGCAACTTGAGTTATCAGGGATTGAAACAAAGAAATGGTTTAAGGTGGGCAGTAGCCCACCTTAAACCATTATTGACCTAGCAATACTTTAAACAGCTGCTTCAGTAGCAGACTTACCAACCAGCATTGCGGTATTTTCGTCACTTTCAAGGATACCGAATTCAATCAACAACTCTTCTAACTCTTCCATCTCAATGGGAGTAGGGACAGTGAGGTTCTTATTGTCGATAATCTTGGTAGCCAATGTCCGATATTCGTTACTTTGATTGCTATCAGGTGCATACTCGTTAACAGTCATCCGGCGCAATTCAGCGTGTTGAACAATGTTGTCACGAGGTACGTAGTGAATCATTTGGGTGTTCAAACGTTTTGCCAAGGTTTCGATTAAATCGATTTCCCGGTCAACGTTACGGCTGTTACAAATCAGACCACCCAAGCGCACGCCGCCTGTGTGAGCATATTTGAGAACACCACGAGCAATGTTGTTAGCTGCATACATTGCCATCATTTCACCAGAGGTAACGATGTAGATTTCTTGTGCCTTACCTTCACGGATAGGCATAGCGAAACCACCACACACAACGTCACCCAAAACGTCATAACTTACAAAATCAACATCTTTGTAAGCACCATTTTCTTCCAAGAAGTTGATAGCGGTGATAATACCACGACCAGCACAACCTACACCAGGTTCAGGGCCACCAGATTCCACACAACGTACATCGCGGAAACCGGTCAGCATGACTTCTTCGAGTTCAATATCTTCTACAGCGCCACGTTCAGCAGCTAATTGCAGAACACTTGTTTGAGCCTTACTATGTAGCATCAAACGGGTAGAGTCCGCTTTAGGGTCGCAACCGACAATTAGAATGCGTTGACCCATTTCAGCCATAGCTGCTAGGGTGTTTTGAGAAGTGGTAGATTTACCAATACCGCCTTTACCATAGAAAGCTATTTGTCTAATTTTTTGGTCAGTCATGGTTGTGTTTTCCTACAATGATTTAGTTGATGAGTCGGAAGCTTGATGTGAGATATTCACCCTTGGTGCTGTAGGGAAGTAGAGCCTGTTGGCGATTGCACCCTGGCAAAAACATTTGAAATCAGAACATATTTACCCACGAAACGTAAACGCAGAGTGGCTTGTCGTCAGACATGCCTTAAGAGATAGAAAAATCTAGTCTCCTAATAACGAAGTCTTTGAAACTATGGCTTCAGCATTATCAGCTGTTGTAAGCAATCCCAAATGGTTGCTCAAGCCTCAAGAGTGGTTGCAGCTGGAATTCAAATGAACGCAGATTTGTTCCTTGAACCACACAACCAACCAAATTGCAATCCACTCTTAAATGGTCGCTGCAACTTTTCTGATTTTGTTGATGTCAAGTAACCAAGAAAATCTATAGCGCTTCTCGTTTCGTGATTGATGTAGCAGGATAAATTTCAGCCTAAGATTAGCAGTTACAGATGCAGTAATATCATGCCTGCACAGACAACCCCTAACACTGTAGCTTAGATAATATCTTGGTGACTTTTGACAGTATGGTTAAATTCCTCGAAATTATGGAACGACACCATTCTGCTTGGAGTTTTCGTTCCAAAAGTCAACAACTGCTTCAACTTAGTTTGCGGTTGAAAACCTTTTTTCTCGCAAGACGAAGTTAGTAAATATTCTGTATTTCTATTGAATTGTCAGGCTGTACTAAGAGTCTTTCTTCCCAGACTCCAAGAGTAATTGCCTTTTGCGAGTAATGCTCTAGCTAGGTTAGCCAACTCTTATTGACTTATACCCAGATAAATTTTGATTGACTTCAAGTTGTTACAAAGGCTACTATCGTACTCAATCTAGTTTTAGATTTTCGTTACCAAAAGATGTAGCTAATTGAAGGGGACTTACCAGAGCAAAAAAACTTTCTTGAGCTTGCCTCAAACTTTTCTTGAAGTCTTTTTGTGTTTTTACTTGTTTGATTCCTATAAAAACCATAACATACATCTCACTAATTAATTTGCTGAATTTCAAATTATTTATCTATTTAATAAAAGATTATCCTTAGAACCTTTAATAGTCATAAGTTACGTCTTCGCTCGTCGCTAATTAATAAAATTATTTTTCATGGACAATATGTGCAGCTAGATACTTTTGGGTATTTGATAAAAGTGCTTAAAACTAATGTTTGATAAAGAAAACGTAATTTATGATTTTTGCAGTCAAAAGTTTTGTAAATAAAGTCAGATCCAGTTTTACCCATGCTTGGGATGAACCAGAAAGCCCTCATGTAGAGACGCGGTGAATCGCGTCTAAAAAACTGGCACGTTATACAGACGCGATAAATCGTCGTCTCTACAGAAAATATACTCGTCAATTATTCCTTGACAGACTACTATTGCCAACTTGTGTGTACACCGTAGGCAATCACGGGGGAGTGCCGCAACTTAGACTTTCGCCCAAGCTTCTAAATATCCCGATAAATTAGAGGAATTTTATGATTGACATGATTCACGCAATGTGTTAATAATAATAGTTTGTGGAAACTTTACTTCTTAATATAAGCTCTTGGCTAACGTCATTGTCATAGGTGCCCAATGGGGCGATGAAGGAAAAGGTAAAATAACTGACTTACTCAGTCGTTCCGCAGATGTTGTGGTGCGTTACCAAGGGGGTGTCAATGCTGGACACACGATTGTAGTTAAAGGTCAGACCTTTAAACTGCACTTGATTCCCTCTGGTATTTTGTATCCAAATACCGATTGCATTATCGGCTGTGGAACAGTGATCGATCCACAGATTTTGATCGCAGAAATCGACCAACTAAAAGATTTAAATATTTCCACTGACCACCTGCTGATATCTGAGACAGCCCACGTAACCATGCCTTATCATCGGTTGATTGACCAGGCATCGGAAGAACGACGGGGAAGCCATAAGATCGGCACAACAGGTCGGGGCATTGGGCCGACTTATGCTGACAAATCTGAGCGTACAGGCATTCGGGTTTTAGACTTGATGAACCCGGACGGGCTACGTGAGCAGTTAGAGTGGACGATTAATTATAAAAACGTCATTTTAGAAAAGCTTTACAACTTGCCGCCTCTAGATCCACAAGAGGTGATTGAACAGTATTTGGGTTATGCAGAACGCTTGCGCCCTTATGTTATTGATACATCGTTGAAAATATACGATGCGATTCAGCGACGGCGCAATATTTTGTTTGAAGGCGCACAAGGTACGCTCCTCGATTTGGATCATGGAACTTATCCTTATGTAACCTCCTCTAACCCGGTAGCAGGTGGGGCTTGTGTTGGTGCAGGGGTAGGGCCGACAATGATCGATCGGGTAATTGGGGTGTCAAAAGCCTATACAACTCGTGTCGGAGAGGGGCCATTTCCCACTGAGTTAGATGGAGAGTTGGGAGAGTTGCTGTGCGATCGCGGTGCCGAATTTGGCACAACCACCGGGCGCAAACGGCGCTGTGGCTGGTTTGATGCCGTCATTGGTCGCTATGCTGTGCGGATTAATGGCATGGATTGTATGGCGCTGACCAAACTAGATGTTCTCGATGAATTAGAAGAAATCCAAGTTTGTGTCGCTTATGACATAGATGGACAACGCAGCGAACACTTCCCCACCAGTTCCCGTCAATTTGCGAGATGTCGCCCCATCTACAAAACCTTACCAGGATGGCAAGTGTCAACAACTGACTGCCGCACCCTAGAAGAATTGCCAAAACGGGCATTGGACTATCTCAAATTCTTAGCCGAATTGATGGAAGTTCCGATCGCGATCGTCTCACTAGGAGCCAGCCGCGATCAAACCATAATCGTAGAAGACCCTATCCACGGGCCCAAACGCGCTTTATTGCACCCCGACGGCACACCTGCTACCCTACTTAGTGCGTAAATTTAGTCATTAGTCATTTGTCATTGGTCATTAGCAAATGACTAATGACAAAGGACAAAGGACAACTGACAACTGACAAAGGACAACTTCTATGGCTATTACAGTCGAATCTCAAAAACGTCCAGAAGGCAGTAAGCCAAGAGCTTTGCGCCGCGCTGGATTGATACCTGCCAATTTGTATGGTCATAAAGGTACAGAATCTATTTCTTTGACCATTGAAGCTAAAACTGTTGAGCGTTTGCTCAAAAGAGCTTCCGTCAACAACACATTGATTGAGTTGAATATTGCTGATGCACCTTGGCGCGGCAAAACCTTGCTGCGGGAACTTCAGATCCATCCAGCCAAAGGTACGCCTTATCACCTCAGCTTTTTCGCGGTTGCCGGCCACGGCGACACCACTGTAGAAGTACGTCTGCGGTTTGTGGGAACTGCTATTGGTGTTAAACAAGAGGGTGGTGTGTTAGACACCGTAATCACTGAATTACAAGTGAGTTGTGCGCCAGAAAACATCCCAGATGTCATCGAAATCGATGTCTCTAACCTGCAAATTGGAGATAGCTTGAGTATTAGTGATATACCCTTTCCTGAAGGTGTTACACCTCTAGCTGAATCAGAGCGACTTGTTGTCAGCGTTTTGCCACCACAAATTAGCGCTGAAGACGCTGGGACTGAAACTGAAACTGAGGCAGCTTCTTAAGCTAGTTAAACTGTGTAATAATTTTTGATGACACCAGGGGGAAACTCCTGGTTTTTTTGTATTTCAACCGCAGAGGCGCAGAGAGCGCAGAGAACAGAGATGACAGAAGCGACTCTTCCACCTTTAATTCAGCAAATGTTGCAGCCGGGATTTTATCCCCATCCGGTAACAGAACCTATCCAACTAATTCAAACCCACGCTTCTTATCTGCTGTTAACTGGGGATTACGCTTATAAGCTGAAAAAACCTGTGAATTTTGGCTTTTTGGACTTTTCCACCTTAGATAAGCGGCAGCATTTTTGTCAGGAAGAGTTACGGTTAAATCAGCGGGGTGCTGGTGAACTGTATTTAGAAGTTTTGCCTATAACTTTGGTTGGGGAGCAATATCAGTTAGAGGGAACGGCCGAGGCTGTAGAATATGCGCTGAAGATGCGCCAGTTTCCTCAAGAGTCGCTATTGAGTACACTTTTTGAAGAGGGTAAGTTAAATGAGACACGCCTAGATGAGTTGGGGCGGGTAGTGGCTAAATACCATGCTGAAGCAGAAACGAATGATTATATTCGTACTTTTGGCGAAGTGGCAAATGTCCGAGCTGCCTTTGATGAGAATTATGAGCAAAGTGAGAAGTACATTGGCGGCCCCCAGACGCAGACGCAGTTTACAGAAACAAAGCAATATACAGATAAATTTTTTGCCGAACGTCCAGAATTATTTGCTAGTAGAATTCACAACGACTATATTCGCGAATGTCACGGGGATTTACACCTGAGAAATATTGCCCTGTGGCACGATAAAATTTTGTTGTTCGATTGCATTGAGTTTAATGAGCCGTTCCGCTTTGTCGATGTGATGTACGATGTGGCGTTCACGGTGATGGATTTGGAAGCTCGGCAACGCAAAGATTTGGGTAATGCGTTTTTGAATTCGTATATAGAGCAAACTGGAGACTGGGAAGGTTTACAGGTGTTGCCTTTGTATTTAAGTCGTCAGGCTTACGTCCGAGCTAAGGTGACATCATTTTTGTTAGATGATCCGAGTGTACCTGCGACAGTAAAGGAAGAAGCAACAAAAACGGCTGCTGACTATTACAAACAAGCTTGGGAATACACTAAACCAAACCAGGGACAACTAATTTTGATGTCGGGGTTGTCGGGTTCTGGTAAAAGTACCACAGCAAGGTCTTTAGCCCGTCAACAGGGAGCGATTCACTTGCGTTCGGATGCGGTACGGAAGCATTTAGGGGGAATTCCTTTGTGGGTAAAGGGTGGCGATGATTTGTATACGCCGGAGATGACTGCGAAAACTTACACACGGCTGTTAGAATTGGGAATTATCTTGGCTAAACAAGGTTTTTCGGTGATTTTGGATGCCAAGTATGATAAACAACATTTACGGCAAGAAGCGATCGCACAAGCTACAAAATATCAACTTCCCCTTCAGATTATCCAATGCACAGCACCCCTTGAAGTTCTAAAAGAGCGCTTGAACAATCGCACTGGTGATATTGCCGATGCCACTGCCGATTTATTAGCCTCACAAATCAAACAAGCTGAACCTTTTACTGAAGAGGAACAACCTTATGTGAAGATTTGGGATACAACTCAAACACAACAGGCACAATTAAAATAATTCGTAATTCGTAATTTTCGATTCAATTACTAATTCATAATTCGTAATTAGTTAGTTTTTTATTCTATGGCAGACAAAAAGAACGACTTTTTCAGTATTTCTCCTAGCTTCTTTTCTCAACTATTATTTGGGGCATTTTTAACATTTATATTAATTATGACCGGCTCCGCACCAGCCCTGAGTATCTTCTTAGGAATTATGGGCGGTTTCATTTTAAGCTGGATCACCAACGTAACTGATAATAGCCCCCAGGCTCCAGCGGTCGCTTCCTCTGATGGTGTCGATACAGGATTGAAATACTGGTTATTTTTCATGCTGGGTTTTGTATATTTAGGCTATCCAGCACCCATGAGTATCTTGCTAGGTGGATTAGGCGCTTTAGCTGGAGGCTGGATTACTGCTTGGTGGGGAAGTAAAGAAGAAACTAGAACTCAGTTGCAAGTTGAAGAACCAGAAGATGGCGAAGTTGAACCAGTAAACGAGAGGATCAACAAACGTCAAACAAGAAGGGCTGGCCGCCGTTACCGTCGCGCTCCTGGAAGTAGTTTTAATTTTAAGTTTTGGGAAAGGTAGTAATTTGGGAATTGGGCATTGGGCATTGAGAAGAGGCAGAGGGGCGGAGGGGGTAAAACTCCTCTTCCTCATCTCCCTACTCAATTTTAAAGGTTTCCAGCCTATCTCGGTGAACCCAACGTCTCAGGGATTCACCAGTAGTCTTTAGTACCTGAATTTGGACTTGTTTTTGACTGAATTTGATGATTTGAGCAGGAATCTTGTGAGTATAGGTGTGCCTTGTACGAGACTTGTAGTTCCAGATCACCTGCTGTCCTGGTTCAAATTCCATTACTATCTCCTGATGGGACTATGAGCCTAACTTGAAATAACGAAGGTTAAAGGGTTTCGTCTTGGAATCGAGCGTGAATATCATCAATGGAGCGTTCCATTTTCTTCACCATTCTGGGATAACGCAGTTTTTGAATGACAAGCCATCCAAACCCTGCAACAAAGTACAGTAAGACCAAGTAAGGGAAGGTATTGTAGGGTGCTGCTGGTACTGGAAATAAAGTACTACCAGGAATTCCGACAGTACCAAGAACAGGAATCATCATAAAAACTACGCCTAAGACTGAAAACAAGATATCCATTGAGCGAAGTTTGTTGATGCGATACAAGTAAATTGGAGCAGCAATTGAAACCAAAATATATACAACTAAAAAACCATAAGTGCAAAGTGTCCCTGTGTAACCCAAAATTTCAAAAGGCTTGATGTTAAAGAGGTTCAACGCACTAGGGACTATAAATGTAATCAAGGAACACAGGGCAATTGCCGTGTGGGGTGTCAGGTTAGAATCATGGGCTTTACCCAGAGAATTGTGAAACAAACCATCCCGTGCCATCATGAACACTATCCTGGCTGCTGGATTGATACAAGCAAGAGTACAAGCGAAGAAGCTCAATAATGCACCAATACTAATTAACGTTCCCAATAAGCCTACACCTGCTTGATTTGCTAGAAATGTAAGTGGCTCCTCAGTTTTGCCCAAGTCTACAGAGCTACCACTAAAGCCCAGCACTTCTACATACGCCATGAACATGAAAAATACACCAGACCACATCGTGCTTTGAATCAAAGATTTGGGAATATTTTTCAGTGGTTTTTTAGCTTCATCTCCTAAAGACGTGGAACTTTCAAAACCCGAAAAACCAAACACAACCAGGACAATTCCTAGTGAGATACCACCTGGGGTAGCTCCTTTGAGGGTTAGTTGGGACAGATCAATTGCAAAGCCCTTGTGCGCCCAAACAATCATCCCTAACAACAAAATTGAAACTATAGAGATGCCTTCAAGTACCAGCATCATTTTTGCTGATAACTGAATGTCTTTATAACCCACATACCAAGCCAGAATTGTCCCTAGTGCGAACAATGTTAAAGTATGCGTGTGTATGCCAATATGACCCAGCAAAGATTCACCAAATATTGCAAAGCCAGATAAGGTTGACATCCCGGTAAATAAATAACCCAGAATCAAACCCCAGGCAGACATAACACCTGCTGTAGAACCCAAACCTTTGACAATATAGGAGTATAGCGAACCTGGAGAAGCAGAACGCCGTGCAAATTGGTTAATGTTGACAGCAACAAACAACAGCCCAATCATCCCTAATAAGAAACTCAGCCAAGTTCCGTTACCTGAACTGGCGAAGATTAAACCTAAATTAGCGGCAGGTGTTGTTGTTGGTGCAATCACCGCTACTGATTGGGCAAATACTTCTCCGTATGAAAGACATTCTTTTTTTAAGCCATGAGCGCTCTGATTGATTTTTAGCTCGATTTCTTGAGTCATGTAGAATCTATCCTCGTTATATATTTGAATCCGGCAGGTATGGAACTAAAGCCTAAAACTAACTTGAATAGGTATTGACTACAAAATGCTGATTTAACTTTATGAAACATACTTCATAAGAGCAAATATTCTTAATTATCAAATAGATAAATAAATTTTATCAACTGCCCTTTGGCTTAGATCACCTGATTTAAGTAAGCTCAAAACTACGGCAATACTTCTCGGTTCAGTACAAAAGCAGAGTAAATTAATAATGGTTTTACTAAATAGCGATACCTTTTTCCTTTTCTATTCTCAATACCGTTTAATTCTTAACCGAAAAGTATTGACTTTCCATTATGTTTTTATATCTATCCAAATTATTGCCATTATTTTTCTATCCACTAGGATTAGCGTGTGTAAGCTTAGTAGTCGCATTAGTCACGTTGTGGAAACGACCGCGTACATCTGCGATCGCAATTGCTTTTTCCCTAATTTTATTGCTATTTTGTAGTAACGCCTGGATTGCTAAATCGTTAGTGCGATCGCTAGAATGGCAAAATCTTCCACTCGCTCAAATACCTAATGCAGAAGCGATTGTGGTTTTGGGTGGTGCAACTAAATCAGCTTTTTTCCCAAGACCTACTGTCGATTTGAGTGAAGCAGGCGATCGCGTTATCTACGCTGCACAACTGTATCTTCAGAAAAAAGCGCCTATTATCATTCTCAGCGGCGGCCGCATCGATTGGCGTGGCAGTGGTTCACCAGAGTCGGCAGATATGGCAACAATCCTCACATCTATTGGTATTCCTTCTGAGGCAATTGTTCAAGAACCCGACTCTCTCAATACTTATCAAAATGCTGTCAATGTCCGAAAAATTTTGGAGTCTCGTGGCATTCGTCAGGTATTATTAGTAACTTCGGCAATGCATATACCGCGATCGCTTCAGATTTTCCGGCGTCAAGGAATCAATGTTATTCCTGCACCGACTGACTTTCTGGTGAGTGAAGGTGAGTTGCAAGAACTCGGCAGCACTCCCAAAGCCGCTATACTGAATTTATTACCTGATACCGACAACTTACACCAATTTACTATCGCTTTAAAAGAGTATATTGGTTCTTTTATCTATCGCTTACGCGGTTGGCTTTAATTAAAGTTAGGAGTTATGAGTTATGAGTTGTTAATTATTAAGTGCGGTAATTACTGAATTTAAAACTCCCTATTCTTTACAGACGTGATTAATCGCGTCTCTACAAAATCTTATTTTTATGTCTAAAAATTTACCTTATATTATGCCATCCCCTCAACCCCAAGTTGAGGAAGCTTTTGCCTCTTACCAAACAACTCACCAGTTCTACCACGAAGTTCGATCGCGGTCGGAGTTTCAACGTCATTGTGATTGGTATTATACAATGGCAGAACAAAACCGCCAAGAACTTAAAAGAATGCGCGGCGAACTGAATATTTTTCAGTGGTTTCGCCGCCGATAAGTGATTTAGATGATTTCTAACTCATTTTCACGTAAGTGGGCTTTGAATTTTTTACTAAACTGGACTACAACAGGCAGATTAGCGCTTACGGGTCTGCCTTGCCATTGGGTGGCAATAGCTACTACATCGCCTTCTGTGCCTTTGATGTCAAAAGCCTGATTCCGATGTTCAGGATGATGATACACTACTACCGAATCTTTAACGCGGACGCGATCGCCAACTTCCATAACAACATTTACACCTAGCATTTTCTTTTCCACAAGTATCTGCTACAAAATATATGATTAAATCGCTTAGAATTTGATTTAATCAGCTATTTCTTGACGCTTCATCGGGGTGCAACGGCGCATTTAACCCTCTGCGTCCAGGCACGTTTTAGCAATCCGTGCATACTTTTTTAAGTTTTTTGCCACGTTAATAAGTATCGCCCCTAGCTTTCGTCTTTACCCTAAAACAGGGAAATGAAAGAAAATTAGGCGATATCTATTAGATGTGCTTAGTACTTTGACAAGATATCTAACCCTTTTATCTTGACTCTAGGATGTTCCCCAGGTCAACTCTCTCACGAATTTTCGTGCATGGCAGTTACACGCTCAAGGAGGGTGCTAGGGCTAAAGTTTTTGTCAGATCGGTAAGGAGAATGCGATCGCAGAGGTTAAACAGTTCTGCCTCGGTCTGGGTTTGTCGCATCAACCGCAGGAAATGACCTTCAGCGTCAACACTCAGGGCAATGTAGTTGAGGAACATTTTGAGATAGCCGACGCGCGCGCGCTCTGGCATAGTTGCTGCTGTGGGGGTTTGCCATAGCCGCTCAATATAGTTGCGTACCTCCACTAAAGGAACGGGTGCGATCGCCTCTCCTCGCAAAGCCTGCCGAATCTGATTAAAAAGCCAAGGATTCCCGATTGCCCAGCGTCCCACCATCACACCCGCCGCGCCTGTTTGAGAAAGCACTTCAAGAGCAGTTTTCGCAGAGTGGATATTGCCATTAGCTAGCACTGGGCAATGGACTCGTCTTACCGCTTCGCCAATCAAATCATATTTCACTGCTCCGTGGTACATATCTTTCACCGTGCGACCATGCAAACTCAGCAAATCGATGCTGTGGCGATTAATCATATCTAGAATTTCATAAAAGTTATCTGTATTTTCAAAGCCGACGCGCATCTTAACGGTTAAAGGGCGATCGTTCACTGCTTGGCGCAGTTCTCCTAAAATCCGATCCACTTTTTCTGGTAAAAGCAGCAATCCACCCCCAACATTTTTGCGATAGATTCTCGGTGCGGGACAGCCCAGGTTCAAGTCAACTCCAGCGATATTATAGCTACAGAGTTCCTTTGCTGTTCTTACTAAGTCTGGAATGCTTTCGCCAATCATTTGAGCAAAAACGGGGCGACCTGTGTCGTTTTCAGTGATTGATGCCAAAATATGACGATTGAGCCGTGAAGTATCATTGACACGGAAATACTCGGTGAAAAAGTAGTCAGGGCTGCCGTAGTGGGCAATAACCTTCATAAACCAGAGGTTTGTCACATCCTGCATGGGCGCAAGAGCGGTAAGGGGTAGGGATGGATGGAGCGATCGGGGAATATCATGTCCGGTTAAAGACTTATCATTAAGGCAGCAGGGGTGCAGAGGAGCAGAGGAGAGGGGCTTTTGGGCTTGCTGCATAGATTTGAGAATTAAAACTAATTAGCCGGACTTGATAAAACAGGAGTCAGAATTCAGAATGGGCTACGCCCCGCTGCGCTAACAGAATTCAGAATACTCTACCCATAAAGCGATAAAGTTTTAAGGCGAGAATATTTTAATTTTTTTCGCCCACCATTCCACTCGCTTTTAACCAATATTCAGACGCAACTCGAAAATACTCGCTTGCCGCCGGCGCTATCACTCACTCGTACAAAATTCATACTGAATTCTGACTCCTGACTCCTGAGTTCTGAATTCTTCTTATAAAAAAGTGTGTACAAGAAGTATATCCAGGGTAACAACTGGCTTTCACCAGCTTAACTATCGCTAACCAAAATTTACTTGCTTGCTTAAGAAATCTCGAAAGCTGGAATGATAAAAACTGTAGTGGATTTCTCCATCAATTTCCTGGAGTGTTAAAAACTCACGCCAATTTTCCAGAACTTCTTCAACATCATATTCATCAGCATCAATTGTACTAGCAATGCTTCCTGCTGATATGAATGATGAAACTTGCACCAACACACTCAGCACAGATAATTTCAATTCCTTCTCTTGGCTTGACGAATTCGGAGGAATCATTTTGTGCTGATGCTGCTGATAATACGCCTCTAAACCAGCGGGGAGTCGATCAAACTCCTTAGAGATAATAGGTAAAATCTGGCTGAGGTACATAAAATTGTTTTCGCTTTTGGTGGTTAGTTGTGCTGTAAGTTCTTCGTTTTTATTGACGTATTGCCGAATGTATGCTTTTACATCCTCTTGGTTTTGTTGTGGGTATTCTGCTAAGTCAAGAATTTGGGAAGGTGCTTCTATCAACAAACCGGATTGTTTTCGCACGTAAGGACGGCGGGTAAGAAGGAAATAAACGCCACGCGGGAGATATCTGGGAAGATAAAAGAGATTTGAGCCTGGGGTTTGGTTGTTGTAGTTAACAGCATCCAAGGCATCGATAGCAATGATAAACTTTTGCTGTGGTTCTAGCTGGTCGCTGACTTGCTGGAGCAGGGAAGGTAGAGAGGTTTCTTGAGATGTCTGGGCAATTTGCGTGCAGATAGTAGCAATAAATTCCTCAGCGCGATTTTTGCCTAGTAATTGGGCGTTGTAATAGAGAACATGGGGATTTTCTGTGACGTACTTAGCGAGGATGGCACTTTTGCCGCTACCGGGTGTGGCAATTATGGTAAAGTAACCGCGATCGCAACGCTGGAGAAAGTTGGATATAGCGGTGAAGACGAAGGCACGACCAACAAAGTTTTGACTTTTTTCGAGAATGACTTGTTGAAATTCTCTTGGGTAGGAGGGAGTATTGATTGGCGTTGGGGGTCGAGGTGAAGTGTTCATACTTTATTAGACATTCTCCAACCGCAAAAAATACACTCTCCCTGAATAGTCACCAGCCACAATTGTCACCCCATCCGGTGCAATAGCACAGCACATAAATGGAGCTTCTCCTATAAAAGTCCGCTCATTCTCCCCAGTTTCCAGATTCCAGAGTTCGAGTGTGCTGTTAGCAGAAATCACCCGCTTGCCATTCGGGGTGAGGGCTACTGCATTTACCGAGCCACCATAATCTATACCTATAAAAGTCCGCTCATTCTCCCCAGTTTCCAGATTCCAGAGTTTGAGTGTGCTGTCAGTTGAAGCAGAAATCACCCGCTTTCCATCTGGGGTAAAGGCTACTACTACTACTCTTGTCCACCTGTCATGACCGATAAAAGTCCGCTCATTTTTCCCAGTTTCTAGATTCCAGAGTTTGAGTGTGCTGTCATCTGAAGCAGAAATCACCCGCTTGCCATCCGGGGTGAGGGCTACTGCATTTACCGAGCGGCTATGACCGATAAAAGTCTGCTCATTTTTCCCAGTTTCTAGATTCCAGAGTTTGAGTGTGCTGTCATCTGAAGCAGAAATCACCCGCTTGCCATCCGGGGTGAGGGCTACTGCA
>NZ_JBALFY010000072.1:0-39338 GCF_036916655.1 Nostoc sp. | reverse complement strand
GACCCCCCGCTAAAATGACACCTTCAAACCCTTTTGTAGTAATAGTTCTACAAGGGTAGGGTTTTGATTCCTTTACCCCTCACGGGGATGGAAACGAGAAGAAACCAAACTCAGAATTGCATCAAGTTTTGATTCCTTTACCCCTCACGGGGATGGAAACGGTAACCTCGATTTCATCTGCCAGTATAAATTTCGCGTTTTGATTCCTTTACCCCTCACGGGGATGGAAACAATGTTAGAGATTCGTAACATACAAGCTCTGTCGCCAAATTGTTTTGATTCCTTTACCCCTCACGGGGATGGAAACACCTGGCTCAAGTGTATAGAAGTCCGCAGAAATATAGCAGTTTTGATTCCTTTACCCCTCACGGGGATGGAAACAAATAAAACAATCGCAGCGGCAAGCAAAATATCAGGTTTTGATTCCTTTACCCCTCACGGGGATGGAAACCCGCTTTGATGAGCAAAATAATCAGACTCATTTCCACGTTTTGATTCCTTTACCCCTCACGGGGATGGAAACAATAACCCAAGTCTACACTCAGCTTGTCTATCTAAATAGTTTTGATTCTTTTACCCCTCACGGGGATGGAAACATTAATTTACCTGCATATACAGGATTAATCATTTCTAAGTGTTTTGATTCCTTTACCCCTCACGGGGATGGAAACCCCGAAACAGCATCGACTACCTCGCACTCAATTCCAACCAGTTTTGATTCCTTTACCCCTCACGGGGATGGAAACGCTATTTGTTCTGCGCTTCTGACAATAGTGACGTGACCATTTTGATTCCTTTACCCCTCACGGGGATGGAAACATACCAGTTTTCAACGGGTTATTGGTTGCTAAATTGGTTTTCAAATCATTACCCCTCACGGGGATGGAAACACCTTTGTTTTCTCTTGAGCTTCAGCAGTATCAGCAATCTTTCCAAAACCACTCCCCTAACGGGGATGGAAACTTGTCAACTGCCGTCTGTACGTCAGCGGGTACCGTTCCAACTTTCGGCTAATACCTATAACAGGGATGGAAACTCCTTTTGATTACGAAACCACATTTGGTACTCAAAATTTTCACTTTCCATTACCACTTCCCCTAACGGGGATTAGAACGCGATGCCTGCGGCGGGCTGCGCCTACGCAACAGAAAAAATCGACATCAACCAAATGCCCAAACTCGACCTAAAGCCGGGAGAAAGCATATTTGATGCTTATCAGAGGCAACGGGAGGAAATGAAGTTGCCAACTGGAGCCAAAGCTGATATTCCGCCAGTGGATAAAACATCTCTTGCAATAAATTCAACCAGCATTCAACCGCGTGAGTCTGCTGGAGGTAATCAATTTGTAGAGGCACTGAAAATGGCGAATCAAGGGATTGAGCAGAGGTTAGATAGGTTGATTGAAAGCATGGTTACAGTTGCTAGGACACCTCGCTCTCTCACAGTTTCCACGGCTAACCCAATTGATGATGCAGCAGACTTGATGAATAGGATGTCACGGGGACAGGTTATGGCGGGGGGAATGTGAAAAATTTTTCAGGATGTTTCTTATCTTGGACTCAGAACTGGAGGGCGATCACCAAAAATTGCCCCTCGTTTCTCTAGGTCGCGCCTCAAGTTTTCTGTAAGACCTAGATTTTGGCTAAATAAGGCGTTCACAACAATAGCAGTCTCCAAACTAACATCGCTCAGGTTGGCACTGCTCAGGTTGGCACCGCTCAGGTTGGCATCGCTCAGGTTGGCATCGCTCAGGTTGGCACTGCTCAGGTTGGCACCGCTCAGGTTGGCATCGCTCAGGTTGGCATCGCTCAGGTTGGCACTGCTCAGGTTGGCACTGCTCAGGTTGGCACCGCTCAGGTTGGCACTGCTCAGGTCGGTACGGATCAGGTAGGCACCGCTCACGTTGGCACCGCTCACGTTGGCACGGTTCAGGTCGGTACGGTTCAGGTTGGCACTGCTCAGGTTGGCACTGCTCAGGTCGGTACGGATCAGGTTGGCATCGCTCAAGTTGGCACTGCTCAGGTTGGCACTGCTCAAGTTGGCATCGCTCAAGTTGGCATTACTCAGGTTGGCATTACTCAGGTCGGCATTACTCAGGTCGGCATTACTCAGGTCGGCATTACTCAGGTTGGCACCGCGGAGGTCGGCATCGCTTAGGTCGGCATCACTAAGATCGGCACCGCCCAGCTTGGCATCACTAAGATCGGCATCACTAAGATCGGCACCGCCCAGCTTGGCATCACTAAGATCGGCACCGCCCAGCTTGGCATCACTAAGATCGGCACCGCTCAGGTTGGCATCGCTCAGGTTGGCACCGCTCAGGTTGCCACCACTCAGGTCGGCATCGCTCAGGTTGGCATCGCTCAGGTTGGCAGCAATCAGGTTGGCACCGCTCAGGTCGGCACCGCTCAGGTCGGCACCGCTCAGGTCGGCAAGCCTCAAGATGGCATCACTAAGATCGGCACTGTTCAGGTTGGCACGAATCAGGTTGGCACGAATCAGGTTAGCACTGCTTAGGTCGGCATCGCTTAGGTCAGTATCGCTCAGGTTGGCAAAGCTGAGGTCAGTATCGCTTAGGTCAGTATCGCTCAGGTTGGCATCGCTTAGATTGACACCCCTCAGGTCGGCATCGCTTAGATCGACACCACTCAAATGTCGCATCTTAACTGCCTGACTAACAATCTTCTGTACTAAGCGCCATTTCTCATCAGACTTGGCACTTTCATCCTCTGAACTTTCGCTCAAAATTTGAACATCTTCAACAGGAAAACCTGTTACTGTTTTTAGTTCTCCTGATTTAATGCGAGATACAAGCTGCTCAATGTCCTCTGGAGAACCTTCGACAAATAATCTGATGCTGCCTTGTTTGATATCAGTAATTTCTATAGTGTCACCTCGATATGCTCGTACAGCAGATTGAATAATATTCCAGTTTTTAACCGAATCTACATCACCTTCTAAGGTGATAACTGCTTTAATTTTTTTACTTTGTTTATCTATTACAGTTACTTGACGGTGTTCTGGTTGCACTTGCTCTACTACCCCATCACTACTAGGGCTACTGTAACTACTTGCCGATAGCTGGTTTGGTTGTTTTTCTTCTGTTAACCCTGCAATTTCTCTCCAATTCAGCTTCAGTGCCTCACATATCCTTTTAAAGGAATCAAGCTGAATTGGCTGACACCGAAAAAATTTTGTCACTGTACTGCGAGATATTAGTTGAGACTTTGCAAAGTTGCTTTTTGAATCGAACCCTAGCCTGATCAAGGACTTTTCCGCCATCTCAATACCTTCTAGAGATGCTGTGATAGTTATTTTTTTGTTTTTTCTGCTAGGGCTTGGGTCTGTCATGGTGTGACTCAGTTATTTAAAAAGCGATCGCTTAGGCAATCAAAACTAAAGCATTAGACAATCATAGAGAAATCACAAGTCATTTACAACACAATCTTTGTGTAGTCAAGGTTATAGGTTTTTGGCTCGATATTGGAAGTGTGAACTTGAACACACAAATAACAAAACCTATGAGTCATTTGCCAGTCGAATTTTACATTGCCCAAGAGCGCCTACGCCAAGCACGCTACAGCTTTAACCTTGCCCTAGTTGCCACTGCTTTATCTGCTTGCATTAGCCTTATCGGAGCCGGATTACTGTTGTCAGGCAAAGTTACAGAAGGAACATTTACTGCCGTTGGAGGAATGGCGACCAGTGTGCGATGCATCCAGTTTGCCAAGGAAGCTAACGATAGACTTGATAAAACTTTAGTCGAAATGAAGGACGAAGATTAACAAGGACTGCTCAGATTGAGCGATCGCTTTGCTTAAATGAAACACCCAATACCCTTGGATGGTTTTTTGGGTAGTGATCGCTCTTGTGTTGGGGGTTATGAAAAATTTTTCATGAGGTGAAGCCATAGAGTTCACAGGAAATCTAGCACTGTCGCCAATACCAAAGCCCTTATGCGCCAACTAACCCTCTCAATAAGCGGAATATCAGTCACCCTGAAGCGATTCTTCAGCTACGATCGCATTCTCGCCGACACAGGACAAACTGAATATTCGATTGCAGGCACGCCTTTGGATTCTGGCCCAGTGTACGAGCCGAAACACATCTGGACAATCTCGGCAATAGTGACTTACGAGCAGTGGTATGGGATTGGGGCGATATTTGGGGAATGCGATCGCTTACGTCGTCAGCAAGGTAATTACCGCATCACGATAGATGACAGCATCCAGGATTTTATCGAGCAGGGGGCGAGGACTAGGGCATTAGCTTCTGGGGGAACAGAAACAACTTTCACGGGCGGGGTGGCTTATCCAGCGCGGTTTTATGCCAGAATGCTTGAGCCTAAGAGCCAATGGCAGAAAAATCAGTTGTATCCCTATGTGGCGGGTTTTGTGCTGAGGGAGTTGGATAAAGCTTGAATTACCTGTTTTTTCGATGGGTATTTGTTAGGCGTTGGGCTGGACTTAATGGAGGCTACATTGTTTATCGTCGTCAATACTGGCTACCATTTTTTAATGAAGAAATTGCGGCCCAAGTTATCGTTTCAGCTTGGTGGACAGTAGAGGATGGGGAAGCTTATAGCAATTGGAGCAAGCCGCTTGATAAATATGCTCGCAAGCATTTACTACCAACTATCAACTCTAGTTGCTCTGCAACTGTGTCTTACAGGGAGATAACTTCCCCGCCAAAGGAATCATGAGCGTGTTCCACTGCGATCGCCCAACACCCATGACAAACTTACCAACACCAGGTGTAGACCTAATCAAAGAATTTGAGGGTTGTTATCTTCATGCATATCCAGATCCACGCACCGGGGGTAAACCAATAACCATCGGCTGGGGAGCTACCAAAAAGCTAGATGGTAGTAATTGGCAATTGGGAGAAACCATCACCCAAGCCGAAGCTGACAGCCTGCTGATCGCCCAACTGGAAAAAGATTACCTCCCTCCCCTACAAAAAATCCCCTCTTGGAATGACCTGACGACAAACCAGAAAGGGACAATCTTGAGTTTTGGTTACAACTTAGGCAGTAATTTCTACCTTGCTTCAGGATTCACCAGTATCAGCAGACTGCTGAAAAATTCTGACCAATGGAGCGATGTCAAGGAAGTAACGCGAGTTTTTAGTTTGTACTGCAACCCAGGCAGCAACGTGGAAGCGGGTTTACGCCGCAGACGGATTGCAGAAGCCAAACTCTGGCTTACGCAGCAGCAGGGGTAGCGCTAGATATAGATTCAAGCTGAGATGCAAGCTGTTCCAAAGAAGCCAACTTGGTTGCTGTATTAGCTTTCTCGATTTCGTCTTCGTTCAGCGAGGCAGTGGTTGCATCAAGCCTTGTTTGTAGGTCTGTGCTTGCTGCCGTGGCGGCATCCAGCTTTGTCTGTAGGTCTGTGTTTGTTGCTTTCAATTGCGCGTTTTCGGTCTTTAACTGCGCGTTCTCTTGGGTAGAGGCGATCGCACCTTGAAAAATACCAACCAATCTATCCAAAAAGTCTGGAGTTGCCATATATGCACCTATCATTAACCGCTCAAATATAACAACGCAACTATTTGGGCGTTATAGTGTTGATTTTGTAATTTAATATACTGGTGAATCCGTAACCCAACAACAGGAATCATGGGCTTGAAGATATCGCCTCATCACCCATGTCCGCCAACCAATCAGCCAGAAATGTCCGTTTACTCATAGGAGGCACAGATTACACTCCCTGCCTCATCTCTTTTCAAGGCAGCGATAGCCATCTTGACCAATCTGGGCTGATTACCTTTACTGGGCAGATTGTGCTGGGGAAGGCGCTAGGCTTTGCTCAATCCCTAGATGATCGCAAAAATCCCGGCGCTTTTTGCCGTGGAAAACCCGTAATTCTGGACATTGCTGATACTAACGGAAGCCTGACACGCCACCCACGAGGTACGCTACGGCTACTTACCCCCAAATATGATGTAGAAAAGCAGCAGCTAACCTTGGAAGTTGGCGATTTAATCACCCTGCTGAACTTCAAGGAACCCACCGATCCAGACAAGGCAGACAACAGCAAGAGTGGCTCTCAAATTGCAGGAGATGTAATCACTAAACTATTAAGTGAAGCTGGAATCACTGCATTCACTGGAAGTTTGCCAAGTACGCTCTACAATTACCCTTTAAATCTTTCAGGTTCCTATTTACAATCTGTGGGGAAATTGCTGTACGCCAGTAATCGAGTTGGGTGGATTGACAATCAAGAGAGATTTAGAATTTCTGTGGTTAATGTCGAATCAACTCAATCTCTAGTTTCCTTGATAGTTGGCGAGAATGAGCTTTGGTATCGCCGACTAGGTGGGGCGGAATCACCTTGCGAGAAAATCAAGGCGGTTGGCACACAGATGGTGACGCGGGAGATTGAGCTTGATAGCGAAACCGTCACTGAGCAATACGGCTCCCCCGCGATTCTTGACCCTACATACACCGGATTAATAGTAATCAACAAAGTTACAGAAACTCAGAAATGGGAGGAATTTGAGGGCAAATTTACCATCACTTCAAACACTGAGAAGCCTTGGGGATTAATCATTCCAAGAGTTTTTTGGGAGAAATTTGCTACCCCTCCAAATCTGCCCCCAGAATTATTTAGATTATTTTTAGGCGAATCACGAATTGAAGAGTCATCTTATGAAGATGCTGATACAGGGGGGAAGTTAAAGCAAAAAATTACTAATTTCAATACAGATAAATCGCAATATTTAGCAGAAATTCAAGAAGCTAGACCCGATTTTATTGTGGGTAATTTCGTAGGATTGGTGAACACCAAACAAGTCACCGAAACCTATACATATAACCCTAAAGAAATACTTTTAAATAAAGTCACCGAAACTAAAGAGCTTGCAGTAATAATCCTTAATGGGAGCAACGAAAACTGGGACGATTGGCAAACCATTCCAGAGTATTTTGTGACTTCTGAATATAAGTATGAAGAATGGAAGCAAATTGACAAATACACCTGGGAGTACCAAACTTACCGACTTTTACCCACGGTGAAGGCTGAGGGCGGCACGGCGATTGAATATCCTGATGATGTGAACCAGCGAACTAAGCAGAAATTAGGGCTAACCTGGGATTCTAGCGAGAAACGTCGCTCTAATTCAGGGCAAGAAACGCCACCCGCGTCCGAACGTAGACCAACATCTACTCGCATCGAGGAAAACCCTGTTACCTACACCGCAAAATTCCAAGATCCATGCAGCGGTAATTTCAAACAACGCGAGCGCACGTATAATGTGGAATTTTTGGCAGGGATTACAGTACCTCATGAAAAATTTTTCATAAGCAGTGATAGTAGCGCGAATAAACAGCTTGAGGCGATCGCCAAGCGCGAAGGCAAATTACTCAGAAGCAGATGGCAGGGGCAAGAAATGGCGGGGGCGATTCCCAATAGTTTGCTGGGCGCGTATCAGCCACTATTTGGGGTAAATGTACTTGAGTTCGACGGTACAGCCCAGAATTACTTAGCCGATGGTTGCAGTTGGGTGGTAACAGCCCAAAAAGCGCTGTGGTCGTGTGATGGTATTTGGGTAGGGCAGTCGCAATCAGCAATTCCAGTTGTGGGGGCGATTGTGATTAGTGAAAGTACGCTGACTATTAATGGTGCGATCGTCCCTGGCGCAGTGATTACCCCAGAGGGTAACGCTGTGGTGGGTGACGTGACGATTACACCGGATGGAAACACCATAATCAACGGCGTAACTCTACCAGCCGACGGCAGTGTTGTAATTCCGGGAGTTACCACACTTCCTTACACCGAAATTGAAGACTTACCCTTGGGTATGGCGCTAGGGATTGAGTTCAGGTCTTACGCCTACTTGCTGACTACGACTACTTCACAAATCCAATTGGGATTAGGCGAGGGTGGACAGTGGAGTAGTGGGTTTGTACTGCCATTAGGCTTAGGAATTGGCGCTAGCTTTACCGGAGATTTCACCTTGCTCTGCTGGGAGGATTTCACCTGGGATGGAATTGATGAAAGCGCCTGGAATGCTTTGCAACCATCACCCACATGGGAATCAGTGATTTGGGATGAAGTGGACTGGGAAAGGGTTTTGTAGCCTTTGGTCATTAGTCATTGGTCATTAGTCATTGGTTATTGGTTATTGGTTATTCGCCTTGTTTCCCCTGCTCCCCCTGCTCCCTGCCCCCCATTCCTCATTCCCTGCCCATGCCAACCGGAATTTTTACCAACGCCTGGATAACTCAATCAGCCAAAATCCTTTTCCGTGGCAGCACCCCGCCTGATTCCACAAAATTTCGATTAGCGCTGGCAAACAGCGCGTCCTTGGGGCGGACAAATTCGCTGGCTGACTTCATCTCCAGCGAACTTCTACCAACTAATAATTACGCTAGAGCGGCAGCTAGTTTCTCAGGTGATGGAACCTACGAGACCACCGATCAACGCCATGAATTACCTGTGATCAGCGCCAGTTTCTCTGCTTCAGGCGGTTCTCTCCAGTTCCAAACTGCGTTTCTAATTGCCGATTCATTGGCAGTTTCATCAAAATCTTTCACCAACAGTAATGTCAACGCCACCACCGATCGCATTGCCATCACATCTCACAGTTTTGTCAATGGCGATAAGTTGGTTTTCACAGCTGACGCTCTAGCCACGCTTCCCGGCGGGATTACCGCAGGCACTATCTACCAAGTCGCCAGCGTGACTACCGATGACTTTCAATTGCAACCCAATGGCGGCGGCTCAACAGTTAATATCACAGATACCGGATCTGGGACATTCCGCGCCAGGAGCGCCAACGGCATCATCGTTGCTTATGCCGTAGAATCAAGCCCGATTACCGTACCGGATGGACAAGGTTACAGCTATCAGATTCCTCTTGTAGTTTTGAATAGTGGCTATGTCACAGGAAGCTAACGATATTTTAAAAGGGCGATCGCTTATCAACCGCCATTTATTTCAAAAGAGAATTGCTGATGCAGCAGAGGCGCAATCTGAAGCAAATCTTCCCACTTTTTATTCTGGCTTTGATTGTGCAACTGGACGGGCACGACTAGAGTCAATAGATGGCAAAAAAGTTTATGGAAAACCGCAAACTAATGGGGCGATCGCTATTGGTAGCAGTATTCGGTTAACGAATGATTTTTATGACAGTCTTCCTCGCCGGAAACCAGAAGATTCTCCTATTGATGTCAATAATGAATTGGCAAATACCGGATTAGTAATTCTCAAAGATTCGAGTTGGCTGGATATACCTAGTACAATCAATAAAAAAGCTTTTTATAAAATAATAAAATACTTCTTAAATAAATCAAAAACCATATATACAATTGGATCTGACCCCAGGGTGCATCATGAAGGTGGCACGTTTGGAGTGTCACTAATATATGGAGTATCACCTTTCGACAGCTACAGGATACCCATAAATATTTCTCAAGTATTCCAAGAAAATCACATAAAAGTAAAATTAGTAGATTTAAATCAGCCGAATATTTACCGAAAAGTCAAAAGTTGTTTTGTCCTTCCATTATTTAAACAGGAAGAATACGAATTTACCGATATTGAAAAAATCAACTTACGAAAAATCGCTCAACAGCAAGGACTAATCATTTTTAGTGAATGGAGACCGTGGGATTTTTACACAAGGCATGTATTGGAAACGTTTGATTTATTTGCTCGAATCCAATCTGGGGCTAGCTATAAATCTGTAAGCTGGATTAAAGGAGGAATACGTAAATTTCTTTTACCTGATGGCGCTATTACGACAGAGGCAATCGGTACATTCGTTGGTGTATCAGAAGAGGAAAAATTATTAATAATCAACGAATCTACTGGTTTGTTTCTTGGAGACGATGATGAATATATCCCAGAAGGTGAATTAAGGGATATTTCACCAAGAACACCATCCGCGATTTATATAAAATCCAAAAACCTAACCAATGGATGAACTATCAATATTGCGATCGCTTGCAAACACCAATCGAAGCATCTATCACTCCAAATTAGTACAAGCCCAAAAAGCAACAGATCGCATCTTAGAAAACAGCGTGAAAATTCTCAATTACGATGCTGATACAGGAAATTACAGAGCGAAAAATACCGCAGGGACAATATTTTCAGCACGCGCCATTTCTAATGGAGTATTCGCCATCAGCGATCAAGTAAGCCTAGTAGCACCAGTAGGAGGAATACCAATCATTGATGCTATGCCCCGCTAATAAATGACGATTCAAACTGGATATGCGATCGCCGATATCGCCACATTAAAAGCCTTAACCAGCAGTCAGAGGGTTGATGGTTATTCGCGGCTTGTTAAGTCTGATGCAAATGGACTACCTTCCTGGTATGCCTTTGTTAGTGCCAGCACTGCAACAGCTGACGATGATTTAGTATTACTACCAACGGATAGCCCTAGTACTGGTAGATGGCTTAAAAGCGGGGGTGTTGGCGGTGGCGGCGCAAGCTTTGGCGGGCAAATAATTTGTACAAGCGGTTGTACCACTGCGGCGGGTGGAAGTGGGAAAGCGCTTCAGTTTTATGCACCCCAGACAAATTTAGGGCTAATAATTCAGCCTAGCTTTGGTATCAGTATTCAGTCGGGTAGTAATGCGATCGCTATCTACAGATGGTCAGCGGAGCCAAATACTGGAATGACTGGAAAAGAAGCTACCCCAACCGCTCAATTACCCAATGCTGGGGGCAAATTCAATCTCACAATTAATTCTACCTATAAATGGATTTCAATATTTGCGAAAAATCCAGCTAATAGCAATTATTTAGATGGGGTTTGTTTTGTAGTTACTGGCAACGTAATTACTTTATTAGGGTATTCGTAATGATTAATAGATTAGCTTGTAAAATATTTGCAAAAATTTTTATAAAATTGCCTCACAATTTAATGCTTGATATTCTCAAGCGATTGGAGATTGGGGTTTATTTATTCTGCCGTCGCCAATCGATTTCATATCCCGAATTAAAGGATTTATTGGAAGAGCAAGCAATAAGCGAATACAATCATGCTCAAGCTTTTGCAACCCTTGGTAACTCAAAGATTCATTTGCCAGTACAGCATTTAATGAATAAAGAAGAGTCCTTAGACTGGAATCGTTTAACCTGGGGTGATGGTGATTGGGGAGAGCCTGTAGATGGTATCAGTACCCGGTTTTTGAGTTCTAGATTATTTTTTAAAGGGCTAACAGCATCCTCTTATGACTTGCCCAATAAGCTTGCTTTTATGCACGTCCTGGAGGAATCGCAAACTATATTTTATGGAGAATTAATCAAAGTTTGCTCAAGCGATGTCAAGAAGATTTTGAATCAGATTGTGCTTGATGAGAAAGAGCATTCTGAGGATTTATTGAGAGCATTGCAAGATATTGATCCTGAGTGGTACGGGTTAATTGAATCTTGGCGATCGCGCCAAAACCTGGCATTGCTTTTACTGCCAGTTGATTTGATTTTTTACTTTGTTACTCATGTTTTGCGAGTAGCCCTTTGGGTATGCCTTGGGTAAGCGGGAATTCTGGAGCCGTTCGTATAAGCGTGATGCTTACTTATGGCTACTGAATTAGATTCGACAATTCCCACCGAAACCAAACAATATTCTGACGAGGAAATTACTAAAATCCTCAATACAGTCGGGGCGACCCGCAAAGAACGAGACGAAGCTGCCAAAAGAGCCAAAGAATTAGAAACCAAAGTTGCTGAACTTTCAAGCAACTTAGAAAAAATTAAGGGTATCGACCCTAGTAAGTATCAAGAATTAGAAAAACTGGCCCGAGACTACGAAGAAAGCAAGCTTGAAAAAGAGCGCAATTTTGCTGAATTAAAAGAGCGCTGGACTGGCGAAAAAACCACATTGCAACAGCAGATTCAACAGCTGCAAGAGAGCAACAGGCAACAAACTATTCTGAATGCTCTTGAAAAATCTTTCTATGCCACTGGCGGTAAATCTGGCAGGGATGACGACGGGCTAACTTATTTTGATTTAATCCGCGATCGCGCCGCAAATTATATCGTCCTCGATGAGCAAGGCAGAATCACCATCATCGACCCCAAGGATAAAACGCCACTCAAAGATACGAAGGGCGTAAGTTTAACTGTTGACGACCTCATGCTTAAACTCCGCTCTGGTGGGCCCACAGCTTCACTTTTCGAGCCGATTGGCAATGGCGCTGGTTCGGGGATGGTGCGATCGCAGCATGGGACACAGAATCCTGCGATGCTGCGAGAGCAGATTATGGCATTACCTCGCAGTGAGCGCATAGCAAAGGCCAGGGAACTGGGAATTAAGTAGATAAGTAATAAGTAATAAGTAAAAAGTAATAAGTAAATACTCATTACTCACAACTCATTACTTGTTACTCATCAAGACTTGAGTGACTCAGGTTGATTTTTTTAATGTCGGCGTGATGCCGAGGAAACCAACTTTCTTTCTTTTTGACTTAGGCATCACGCATCATGGTAATGACTCTTTTGGAGGCAGCAAAACTTGCTCCCTCTATTAATACTGCGACAATTATTGAAGAATACGCAGCATCTTCTGATATTCTCCGCGTTATTCCCTTTGAAGATGTTGCCGGAACCGGCAAACACTACAACCGCGAAGATAAGCTCCCTGGCGTAGGATTTCGGGGCATCAATGAAGGTTACAAAGAATCTGTTGGCGTTTTGAACCCCCAGTCTGAAGCCCTCAAAATTTTCGGCGGTGACTTAGATGTTGATCGCGCAATTATTGATATGCAAGGAGATAAAGTCCGCTCCGTGCATGAAATGATGAAGGTTAAAGCATTGGCGCTTTCTTGGACTTATAACTTTATCAAGGGCGACTCCAGTATTGATGCACGCGGCTTCGATGGGCTGCAAGTGCGGCTAACCGGCTCTCAATTAATTTCCAATAACGACGCAGGCGGGCCACTTTCACTTGAAAAGCTTGATGCATTAATCGACGCAGTAGACACACCCACGCACCTAATTATGGGTAAGTCTGCGCGGCGAAAGCTCAACCAAGCAATTAGAAACCGCACTGTAAGCGGTGACGTTGATTTTAGTCAAGACGAGTTTGGTAATCGGGTAATGAGCTACAACGGGCTGCCAATCCTGATCGCCGACTACGACAACAACGGAAACACCATTATGGACTTTACCGAAACAAGTCCTGACGGTACTTCTAGCACTCAATGCCAAAGCATTTATTGCGTGTGCTTCAAAGAAATGATGCTCAATGGCATTCAAGGCGCTGTAGATGGAGTGTATGGCGTTAGTTCACGTGACTTAGGCGAGTTAGAAACCAAGCCCGTATTTAGGACACGGGTTGATTGGTACACAGCGATCGCCTGTTATCACGGTCGAGCATCTGCTCGGTTGTATGGGATTACCAACGCACCACCAATCAGCTGATAAGTCGTTGTTGAAAAATTGCTCTACTTGGGGAAACCCCAAGACCGCATTTTTCGCTTGTTGAAAAATTTTTCAGGATTAAAAATATGGCTCGTTCAACCATCGCCAACCGCCGTGCGATCTTGCTAGATGCAAGCTTGATTTTGCGGGATTTCACCACCGCCGTAGCTATTAGCGCGACTACTGCTGAGACTGCGATCAGCAATACAAATGTCGCTGAACTTCTCTACTACAAAGCAGTTGTTGATGTCGCCGCCCACACTGGATATGTAGCAGGTTCGGCACAGTGGACAATCACAATCGAAGCTTCTGCTGATAACTCTACTTTTGTCCCCGTGGGTACTGTTATCCCTATCGGCGTTGCCAATCGCTTCCAAATTCCTCTAAGCGGTGAATGGGTAGAAAAAAATCTTCCTAGTGCCGCTTACCCAAACATCATTTATGTTCGCGCCAAGGCAACCAAGATCGGCAGCCCTGGCAACTTGAATTATGGAGCGTTTTTGACAGCATGAGCGCCCCAGTAACTCTTTACAGTCCAGATGGTGGGCGCGCTCGCGAGATTGCGGCGATCGATGCACCAGGCTGGATTCAAGCAGGTTGGTCAAAATCTCCTGTTCTGGCAACAGCTACTCCAGTTGTTGTTGCACTAGAGTCGGAACCTGCTCCAGAGCCACAGCCCCAAGCAAAATCTAAGCGAAATGACGTATCAAGAGACGGCGTACCAGAAAACTAATATCGTTGATAGTAATGGCAATGTCATCAACTCTTTTGGTGGTAGTGGCGGGGGTGGTGATGCCTCTGCCACAAATCAATCTGCACAGATCGCACTAGAGACGGCGATACGCGATCGCCTTCCGAATGCCTTACTAGGTGGTCGATTGCCTGTTGATGGTAGTGGCGCAACCCAACCGATATCAGCGTTAAACTTGCCACTGCCGATTGGTGCAGCCACAGACGTAACTTTACAGCAAGTCAGAGATGCGATAAAGGCTCAACTCGACATCGCATCAACTATCTGGACAGACAATAGTGGAGTTTTCTATGTCCGGCGTGATGTAGTAAACGAGGGAACGGGGACAATAACTGTTGCTTTCACAGACCCTTCAGGCAGTACTGCGACTCCAAGCGCTGGATTGCGACCATTAGCAACTACCGACAAAGACACGATCACCGATTTCTACGATGTACTGACAAGTGGCACTGGTTACTCGGTTGGTGATTTATTAGGTAGGGTTGCGATATTAGACGCAAACAGCGGATCGCCCTCTGCTACTTTTATTTGGCTGAATCTCACCACAGGTACGATCCTTAGTTCTGCACCAACCGGAACAAATATTGAAAGGGCTAACGAAAATGTAGGCGCTCGACAGATAGGCGCTTGGAACGTAGTTGCGGCTCTTGATACAACAAATAGCGGCTATTTATCAAACCTTAATGCTGCTATTGGAACTGCCATTACAGGAGCGACAATGCCCAGTGGTGGTGCAGGTTGGTTTGGATGGTTGTCAGCAATTTGGAATCTAATTAATGTTAGAGTTCCAATTCTCAGTTTAATAGGAAGCGCTCTTAAAGTTGATGGTAGTGGGGTTACTCAACCTGTAAGCTTGTCTTCAATTCCTCTAGCAAGTAATGCTGCTACGGACACAACATTACAGCAGGTGAGAGATGCGATAAAAGCTACTATTGACATTGCATCAACTATCTGGACAGATAATTCAGGAGCTTTTTATGTTCGTCGTGATTTAATAAACGAGGGAACAGGAGCAATAACTGTAGCGTTTACTGACCCTTCGGGGAGTGCGACGACACCGGGGGCAGGCTTACGACCCTTGGCGACCACAGATAAAGATACAATAACTGACTTTTACGATGTGCTTACTTCCAGCACAGGATACTCAGTTGGTGATTTATTATCCAGAGTTGCAATACTAGATGCCAATAGTGGATCGCCCTCAGCTAGTTTTATTTGGTTAAATTTAACTGTTGGAACAATACTTAGTTCTGCCCCTACTGCTGCAAATATTGAAAGGGCGAATGAAAATGTTGGTGCAAGACAAGTTGGCACATGGACAGTTGCAATTTCCAATTTAAATGCCGATCCTGCTACTGCAACTCTCCAAGGCGTTGCCAATACTAAACTAACTTCCATCGATAATAAAACTTCCCCTCTGGGAGCCAACACTACTGCAAACTCACAACCATTTACGATCGCCACCGACGACGCAATCGCTATTGCGATCCGCGATCGCATTGGGGGAACTGCGATTACTGGCACTACTATGCCTTCTGGGGGGGTAGGTTTATTTGGCTGGCTTTCGGCGATTTGGCAGATGATTAGCGATCGCATTCCAACTCTTGCTTTGATTGGCTCTGCATTATCTGTAACAATCAGGGCAAATTCGACAGGTGTTGGCGGACAGACCCCTTACAAACTTATTTCAACTGCAACTACTAATGCTGCTAGCGTCAAAATAGGTGCGGGAAATTTATATTCGATAGTTGCAATTGGACTGACTTCAACAGTCAGATATCTGAAGTTTTACAACAAAGCTTCAGCGCCAACAGTTGGCACAGATACGCCAAGCATGACTATCCCGATTCCTGCTAATACCCAAGGGGCAGGGATTGCAATTCAATTTACATCGGGAGTTAATTTCAATACGGGAATAGCGATCGCAATTACTGCCGGAATAACGGATAGTGATACAACCGCGATCGCTGCCAATGATGTTGTCGTAAATTTAACTTATAGCTGATGCTGATTTTACTTGGTGGGGGACAAGGACAAAACAGTTCTGGTGCAGCAAGTTTTGGGACAACTGTAGTAGCGGCTTACTCGGCTTTAATTTCTACGGCAGGTGGCACTTTAGATAGCACGAGTACTTCAGCTTTAATCACGTTTGTAGATACTTTAAATAACGCGGGGATTTGGGTAAAACTTTTAGAAGTTTGGACTTCTACAGGAAGTAACTTAGCTGCTGCTTTAGTTAAATTAAAATATCCCTCTGCAATCCAATCCTCGCTAACAAATAACGGCTTTGTTTCAGGAGATTACACACCCACAACAGGTTTACAAGGAGGAGCCAGCAAATTTTTAGGGACTGGTTTTATTCCAGCAAACCAAATAGCTAGTTCTGTAGATTTTGGCTTTAGTTTATTCATTAAAAATTCTGTTGGCAATGCCAGCAATAACATAAATTATTTTGGATGTGACACCAGCAATAGAGTGTTTAGTGTTTTTGCAAGCACTAGTTTGGCAGCAACAATAGTTGCTAATAGTTATTCTGTTGCTAGCGGTATCAGAACTACTTGCTTTGTTTCCGCTAACAATCTATCTATGCTTAGTGGTTACTTAAAAAGAGATACTACACAAATAGCTACCAAATCGGTTGTAACACCTGGAACTTTACCATCTACAGAAGCCCAAGTATACACTTACAATGGCGGCACGATAACTCAAAATGCTAGGGGAATTATTTATTTTTATTCAATACATACAGGATTAACTGACGCTGAAAGCACAACTCTGTATAACGCAATCACAACCTTAAACACATCCTTGGGTAGATAATAAAATGACAATTGTAACCGATTACCAAAATCTGATTATTCAAGCTGGAGGACAGTTAAGCCAGCAAGCAATTGATGCTCATGTGACTTTTAGTGATAATTTAATATCCCAAGGACTTTGGGATAAATTATTGGAAGTTTGGACTAGTGCAGGAAGTAATTTGTCTGCTGCGCTAATTAAATTAAAATATCAGGACAATCCTTGCATGGTTGGGGTAAATTTCACAGAAAATGATTACTCACCATCCACTGGATTACAAGGGGGAGTGGGAAAATTACTAAAAACTGGATTTATCCCAGCCAATCATTTCTCCAACGGTTCTGATGTATCTATTAGTGCTTATTTAAAAATTGTAAACGGCGGTGGTTCAACAAGAAATTACCTTGGGGCATCAGCTTCTTTTAGATTATTTACAGTAACTTCATCAAATACCTTTGCGTCTGCATTGGGTAACGCACCTTTGTCTTTGGTAAATCAAGCCAACAATAATTCTTTTTTGCTGGCTTCCAACCTGCCAGATGGTAGCAGCTATTTGAAATCAAACAATAAAATACTTGCAAAAAAAGACGGCATCTTGAACCCCACAATACCATCAAGTGAATTGTATCTTTATCAGCAAAATGGGGCTACAGCTTCATATATAAATACTGGCATAATTAATTTTTACGCCATTGGACAAGGATTGACGGATAGCGAAAGTACTAATTTATATAAAGCCGTTGTTGACTTGAACGCGTCTTTGAACAGATGAGCGAAATTATTTGGGCGAAAGGATGTTCATAGCCTCTTGATGACTCATCCCTTTTTGCCTTAATTGGCGATAAGCGAAGCGCATATTATGTGGCACTTCCACCTCCAATCTACGCTCCAACATCGGCTTAATTGCGGTTAAAATATCGGTTATTTCTGCTGGCACAATTCCGTTACCCAACATTTTGATTCGCTGGGTTTGGCTTATGAAAAATTCTTCACCTTCTTGATTAATCCCGATCGCAGTCGAACCAACCTCCCACCCCATTAATTGCTCTGCCTCTGTGGCATTAATAGGGCGCTCAATATAAGTTTCACCTTGATATTCGCGGATTTTATAAGCTCCTGTTCCAGAATTATTGGGACTTCGTAGGCATGGGGATTCTTCGTGATAGATGCGATCGCCCCCGGCAGCGCGATAGACAATGGCGTTACCTTCCCCAATAATCTCAGCTAAAGATTTCAACCCTTGTTTCGGTTGCGTCGCTCTCACATCCGCCGTGATAGCCCACGATGAAAATCCGTTCTCGGTTTTGGGGGACGTGCCGATTTCCATTCCTAAGTTGCCAGGTGCAGCGATACCCCAGACTTGTAAACGATTCGAGGATTTTAGGGAAGGCAGTTCCGTCATCTGCGCTAAGGATGCCACGGACATTTTCAAAGAGGAGTGCGGGTGGGCGCTGAAGTTTAATGAACCTAAGTCCCTCAAAAAACAATTGTCCGCGAACTCCAGCAAGTCCATCTCGCTTACCAGCCACGGAAAAGTCTGGACAAGGACAAGTAAGGATTGTGATATCTGGTATTGGGAGAGCGAGAATAAAGTCGTCTGTGATGGCTCTGATATCTTGCTCAACAAGTTGGGCGTTGGGGAATCGCTTTCTGTAGACGCTACAGGCGTGGGGGTCGTTTTCAATTGCCCAGATGGGCTTGTATCCTGCGGCAATCGCGCCTTCTGTATCGCCGGATGCCCCACTAAAGATGTGTCCACTGGTGAGGTACAATCAACTTTCTCCCATTTAGTACCAACGCAATTATGTCCATTTTTAATAGCTGACAAGATAGCTGTTCTATGTACTCCAATACATCTAGCTGCCTCGGATACTGATTTGTAAGTCTCTCCTGTGTCAGCCCTTGCAACCGGATGCTCAATAATACATGGCACATCCTGTCGAGGGGCTTTTTTTCTGCGTCCTATGTACTTGTGATTGACACAGTATGGATTCTTGGCTGAACGATACAACTCTTTACCGCAAATAGCACAGCAAAGCTTTTGTGTCATCTGAATCGTGCTTGGCAGATCATTTAGTTTGGCAAACTCCCCAAATACCTTAACAGCAGCGTTGTTATACGCTTTGGCTGCTTCTTCTTGCGTGCCGTAAGTGCCAAGATATTCAACAATACCATCATGTTCAATCTTCGCCATCCAAGCAAGATTTCCAGCAGGTTGAACACCTTTGTACTGGTTTTGGCTATTTCGATTTTTGACTCTGTTTCTAGAATTTCCAGTAAAGTCAGTGACTCGTAAATTAGAAAACCTATTGTCTAAGGTATTTCCATTGATGTGATCTACAATTTTTCCCTTTAAATTAATACCTCGATTTATGAGAATTTCTCGGTGCATACGAAAAGTTTGAGTTTTACCGTTCGCTCCATAAGGGCGACGGCAGGCATATACAGGTGAGTCACTACGTGCGTAGCTGGCATACCAACTCCATTGACTAATGTATTCATAATCATTGGCATCAATAATAGTTACAAGATTTTTTGTCAATAGAATCTTTTTAATATTTTCTATGTCACAAAATTTTTCTATTTGATTTTCTTTCATCTCGCACACTTAACGAGTACCTATGTTAGTATTCTAACTTATTTACAATTTTATATATGCCATTTCGGGAAAATAACAATCTAGGTTTTGAGCCAAAGGGCAATGAAGCTTTGACCGCAAATAT
Organism: Nostoc sp.; assembly: GCF_036916655.1. Classification (GTDB taxonomy): domain Bacteria; phylum Cyanobacteriota; class Cyanobacteriia; order Cyanobacteriales; family Nostocaceae; genus Nostoc. The sequence goes on along the minus strand of NZ_JBALFY010000072.1, from coordinate 19,683 downwards.
CAGCTTTAAGACCACAAAACGTAAAAAGGAGCTATTGAAAAACGTCCCTAATTGGCAGGAACGTTTAAGAAATTGTGTTGATCAACTAATCAAAGAACATGAGCAGACAAATAATTAGCATTTAAACTTTTAGTATCGTGATCGCCTGCTGATGATTTATCCCTTTTTGACGCAATTGCTTGTAGGCGAATTTGAAATTACTGGGAACATCGCGTAGTTCCCATTGTTTCCAAGCTTCCTCAAATTCTTTTACAGTCTTAAAATCGTCTGGATCAGGCGGTTCGTCGGCAGTGTCGTAGAAAATGGTCGTCTGCCCATCCTCTTCGATTTGATGCGGCGTTGATCCGAAGTGTTTGGGATTCCAGTTATTACCACTAGTCTCGCTTTCGTTTGTGAAAAGTTTTTCAGGTTCCAAGTCCGGCTGTACCGACTTCAATCTCGCCAAAAATACCGCGTCCACTTCCATCTCATCGCCCTTCAAGCTCCAGCGAACGCGATATTTATCGCCTACGATATCAATAATTTCGCATTCATTAGTAACGCCTGGGGTGACAGCAAAGCGATCACCTATTTTAATGCCTTGATTGTTTTCGACTAAACTCACTTGATCGGTGCCAAGCACCAAGTCTGTAGTAGTCACTAGTGATTCATAACTAACTGAGCCATTGGCGTATACGTTTGGATATTTTGCGATTTCAAAAACTTGCCCAAGGCAGAGAGGGTGTTTGGAGACGACGCGATCGCCTACTTTAAAACCCAAATCCGTGCCAATGGAGGGTCTTTGTGAAGAAAATTGAATTTCCCACAGTGGTACTCGTGTTCTCTGTGGAGGTTTGGGTTTAATGCTGGATTTAACCAGTTCAATTGTTACGTGTCCCCCGCGCTCTGGTTTTATAACCTGATAGATAGATTCGGGGGCATCTCTCCATTCGACGCGATCACCTACCTTAAATTGCTGTGTACGCTCGTTTTCAGCTAATTCTAGGGGTGCAATCTCGTACCACCCTTTTTTGAGAGTAAGATGCTTTTTCTCCCTACCCTCACCAGCTGCTACGCTAAGAGTTTCGCCGTTAATGCCTGTAACAAGTGCAGTCTTACCTATCCACTGACTGAGGTTTTGAGTTCTGGTTTTTAAGATGCGAACGCGATCGCCTACCTTAAACTTTGGTTCGGGCTTCTTGAAAAATTTTTCAAGAGCCTCTCCCTCAATGATTTCGCATACCATCAGCAGGTGGTGTGGCACAAAAAACTCTTTACCTTCCCACACACCTATTGCCATGTCCTGGCAAGAGTTTTTAAACTGCCAAGACCAGGGACACTCCCTCTCACTAATCCAGTCGCCAGGAGCAAGTAGAGCGATATCTTCTGTGGTAGCTGGGCGCTTGGTGCAACTGGTGAATAATTTGCCGAGATTGGGTGCAGTGGTGGTCATGATTGAGGCTTGACTGTGATGGCTTTCATGCTTGTTCCTCCAACCATTGACGGGCGATCGCTTTAGAATTTTTGTAGGATTCATCCGCCGACTCGGCTTCAAAATTTTGCTCCATTCTTTCAAGAATATCTGCAATATTGTTGATAGTACTTCCGTTTTTTCGTGTGCGTTCACTCGTAGAAGCAATACGTTCAAGCTCATGAGTTGGCGTGGTTTTAAACTGTTCAATGAGTGTCTCTTTGCGCTCAGAGGTCATATAGCCTGTGCAGTTTAAAATTATTCTTGCCACCAACCGCCCACGCTTGGATAACTCAGCTATCTGCTCAGGTGTTAGCCTGTCTTCGTGAGAAGGTAAAACGGGTAGAGAGAAATTACCCATTACACACTCTCCAGGCGGTCTGTATTCACCTTGGGCAAATTCTAAAATCTGTCCAGATGAAGGGAAAAATTTATATGCTCTTGGATGTTTTTTGAAGCAACGGGCGATACCATTCTGCAATCGGGGCAAAGACAAGTGTTTGAGTGTTTCATACCATGCAGCTTCCAATATCCCGTTATTGAGGATATTGCCACCATAAAAGCTTTGCAGTTCAGATACGGAATCCTTGAAGTCTTGATAGTCCAGCATTTGTAACTCCCTAGTAGTTCAAATTCAAAACAACCGGCGATCTTGATGATTGATTGATTTGTTGGGCAATATTGGTGTGGCGATCGCCTGTAGTCTTTGCCAATATCCATTCAGCAACTAAGTCTCTTAGCTCTCCCCATCGAAGCGGGTCTTTTTCGCAGTTCACTATCCACCCTTGGGCTGCTGCCAATTTCAGCCCCTTTCCACCATTGGCATTAGCAGCTGTAAAACTTTTAAAATCTGGGTCAATGTCGTTTGGGCTTACAGTTAAGGCTCTACCACTTTGGCGATAATGCTTAATCACATCGCCAATCTCTGCCTGTATCCAAGTTTTGTACTCAATTCCGTAACTCAAGATTTTGCCTGAATCTTCAAAAGCTTGCTGGATTGGGTTCAATTTTTGATTTTGATAATTATTCTCATGCGCCGGAATAATTGCTTTAGATGAGGGTATGTTGCTTTGTTGCTTAGACTCTAAATTGCTTGGCAGCGTGGCGACAATCTGCGAACTGGGTTCTTCAATCGATTCGATTCCCAAATCAAAATCTCCTCCCCCCTCTGTCTGCAAAAAATTTTGGGGGACTATAGGGGGATCTTCTTCAATTGGAGTACCTTTAACTGGAGTAACTTCAATGGAGTACCTTTGTGGACACGTTGCGTCCTGGGGGGTAGACACGTTGCGTCCTGGGGGTAGATCCGTTGCGTCCTGGGTGGGTAGATCCGTTACGTCCTGGGTTGTGCTGTGTCCACGCTTACTACGCAAATCTTTGCTTGATTTGATCCATTCAGACTTGTCCGTTAGGCGATAGATCGAAGTACCTCCAGCACAAGATTCTTTGGTAACAAGTCCGCATTCGATTAGTAGCTTGAGAGAAGTCTTAACCTTGCCTTCTGACATCTGACAGCCAATCGCCATATTCTTGATAGACTCGTAAGCTCCTTTTTCTCCTGCCCTGCGAGCAATTCTGGCGTAAATGCGAAATTGATAAGGATCTAATCCAAAATCATCCAGTTCTCTATCAATAAAAATAGGTAGTGTTCTGCTGTCTGCATAGCCGTGCTGTTTAGTACTCATTGCACACCTCACGTAAAGCAATGGATTGTGCTAATGTGCTAATTTCTTCTATGTCTTCAGAGGACAAATCAAACCACTCTTGCTCCCGTGCAAAAATTACCTGTCTGTGTTTAAATTTTGAGTGCAGAAATTTTTCTAAATCTTTAGGGATGCGGCATCTGATAATTGCTAACACTTCTACATCAAAATGATGCTTGTTAACGATGCTCTTTATCCTATTTTTTGGGCTTGCTGTAATTCCTATTTTCGTCAAACCATTTAAGTCCGACTTGATAACGTAAACAGATGGCTGATAAAGCGGAATATCTTTGTATCTGGTGTGGTCTTTTACGAAGGTTGGTTGGGAAGTAATTTCAATTTGAGTCTCATGCTCCTCCTGGGGTAGATCGATTAAAGTGATCGTCTCTTCAATTCTTTCTATTAAGTTCAAGAACTCTAAATTTTGATAAGCTGCTTCAAGCTCTTCGCTTGATATATAACACTTAGAAGCCACCTCATCTTCTTCTTCAATCCCTTCTTGAGTAAGATACAATAACTGGCAATAAACTCTAAATTCAATAGGACTTAGCCCCATCTCAAATATTTGTTTTTCAATAAATACCAGAGTTCGATGTCTATAAACTCGTACGCTCATGTTATTATTAGATATGTTGATTTGGTTTTCTCGTGGATAATGTTGTCTACAGGAAACCTATTTTTTTGGAAAGACGATTGAAAATTTAGCCTTCATCTGAGTTGGACTCATCAGGTTGTTCATTGATGCTCTGACGCACAGAATCGAGTTCGCCCTCAATATCATCAAGAGTTTCCTTGATGAATTGATTATCAGATTCCGATTTTTGAAAGGAATCGGTTCTGCCAACAAATCTAATCAATCTGTGTAGCTTTCCATGTGCCCTTGATAAGGCATAAAAAGCGATCGCATAGTGCCAGGGTGAATCAGGTCTGTTGCTCATTAAAATAAAGATTGTTGTCCTGGAACTGTTAAGTCACGGGCGATAGCAATGCTTGAAGCAGTACTCTTTCGTCGCAATCTTTCATTAATTATCCCAAGCCTCTCAAAAGCTTTCTGCCGTTCGTCAAGCCAGATTTGATAGGGGTGATTTTTCCGTGTCCTGAAAGGATAAGCTGCATCGATCACGCACTTTAGCTGCTGTTTATCCTGTTCTGATAAATTCTCCAAGTTCACATTGATAGTAGATATCGCCTGTTCAATTGCCGATGCCGCTCTTTCTCTCCAATAGCTCATCTCCAGTAGCTCCAATCTCCAAGAATTGAGTTCAAATAGCGAGTCATGTAAGTTTTTGTGGTCGTATTAACAAGCTTGTATTCTCGACCCAGTATCAAGTCAGTCGTGCTAATCAGAATCGGCTTGCCCACGATGATTCTGATGTAATCCGCTGCCGACAATTTAATGGTGCTGAGAGTATTTTTCATCACGCCGCCTTGTGCGCCAAAGACTTCTCTAGAGCCTTCCAAATAGCCTCTAAATGGGCGGCGCTGAGTTGAGGCTCTACTTTGCACATCACCTCATACATCTGCTTGGAAGAAAGTTTGAGAAGTGTGATCGCCACCTCAGTCACCAACACATCGCCAGTTGTATTGAGATTAGTGATTGAAGAGGATTGCTGCTCGACTGGCGGCCCTTCATTTCGGGAAACCTCCGGGAGTAATTGCGATCGCCTACCACCTAACCCCATCTCTTTCTGCTTCTGGTTCAACTCTTGAGTCACAGATGTGGGCTGGGTCGGCAACGCTTCCATCTGATTGAAGGCTACTTGATGCCTTTTGTGTTCTGATTCGCCCTCGATGTGACAAACGGCGGAGATACCCGTTATCACTCTCACGGTTGCATTTTTGCCTTTGTGGGGCCCATTGATGATTTTTACTCGCTCAAATTCTTTGGGTATCCAGCGCTGTTGAGAGGTTTGATTGGATGGTGGTTCTGGTTTGACTAGCTTGTAAGCCGTATCCACGCCCCTAGTACGTGAGAGCAGTTGTTTTAATTGTTCGTGTTGTTTGTGTCGCACGCTTCCAAGAGGTGCATCAGCGGTTTCATCTAGCGCTTTTACGCACGCCATTGCGTGTTCGGCGTTAACTCCGCTACCCAAACCGACACGCTTGGCAATAATGTCCCTAACTGTGCCTTCCCCCTCGCCAGGGCGTCCCTGGCGGGATTTGGCCCGCTCTTTCTCTATCTCTAGCCACACTAGATATTCTCTGGATTTTTGCTCTATACTTTTTTCCCGATATTCGTTGCCAGAGAGCAACGCCGCAAGTTCATCCTCGGTTGTTGAAAAATTTTTCACAATCGATGGAACTGTTTTAATCCCGACTTTTTGGCACGCTAACCGCCGTCTATGTCCGTGGATTACTCGAAAGCGATTGCCATTAGGTGAAAGAGTGAAAATTTCTTGCAATCCATTTTTGGCGATCGACTCAGCAAGAGCAGTCACATCCTCATTTTCTCCATATATTTGAGAATTTATTGGATGTGGATCAAGTAATTCTATTGGTATCCATTCAATACTTATTTGTGGCTTAGTTGATGGTGCAATTACCACCATTACCATCTGCTGTTCCAGCCTTTTAGCAGCTTCTAGGCTTTCAATGCCTTCAATTAATTCTCCTGAATTATTAATAACAATGTCGGGAATAATACCATCAGCTTGAAAGCCAGTTATCACTTTTAAGACGATATTTTCATCAACACTGAAATTATCGGGAATTGTTATTTCGTAGGGATTCCAGCCCTTTAAATTTCTGGCTATTTGTGTCATACTTAATTATTGAAATTGAATTTAGTATTTTTTAATCGCGTTAGTTCGTCAAAACTACGCGATTTTTTTGCTCCGTCGTTTTTCGGGGCTTTGCAGTAATCTCGCTTCACATTTTTCGATGTGAAACTGATAGCGGGGGATTTGAGAAGAGGGCGATCGCACATCACGCACCTCATACCCAATTCTCAATAATCCACTTCTAACCATCTCCCTCAATTGCTCGGTTGTGTTTAGTGCAAGGATTGAGTAGGCGTCTTCAGTGTCATACCACTGGCGTTGTGGTTGGGACACATTGACCCCTAGCATTTCTGCTAACTTTTTTTTGACGAGCTTTTCCACAAGAGCCTCAATCTGGCTTTCGGGGATAAGTCTCTCTGTGATTTGGTATCTTCCTGGTTGCTCCATTGTTGATAGGTGGTAGATGCACTTGTTTCGTTACACCGTCACCAAAGAGCGCGATTCCTGCGGAGGCAGACCACGCTCCCTAGCTTCGTACTGCTCTTTTCTGTAGCTCAATAAGAACTGTCTTAGGGCGAAAGTAACTATGGAAGATTCGGGAATGCCCATTTCTTCGGAAACCCTTGCAACCTCTTCTGCTATTGCGTCTGAGGTGGTATATGGTTTTTTAGCCATTACTACTACTGTGGTGGTATTTTCTTTGTGTGGTTGCCATAAACTATATCACAAGAGTCAATAAGGTGACACCCGTAATATCGAGATCAGCTAAATGCTGAATTATGATTATGTGGATGGAGATTTTTGAACAGGTTTTAATGAGCGATCAATTTGAAGAACGATTTCAGGAAATTGTGAAGCGGGCAATGGGCGATCGCTCCCAAAGTTCGCTTGCTCGTGAATTGGGCGTTAGCTCCTCCACTGTTCAAAAATGGCTGTCCGGTAATGGACATCCGTCATCGGAGAACATGGCGAAAATTGCCAAAAAGGCTGGACTAAGTGGTGTTGATGCATTGCTTAGTTACCTAAAAGGGGAGGAAGTTGCAAACGATTCTGGAGAGCAACCTATTTCACCGGAAGAAATTTTTTTATTAGCCAAGAGACTGACTAAGGGGCAGCGCAAAAGATTGATTAATCTCATGCTTGAGGACTTATAAGCTGTAAGGTTTTTCGTCCCAAGCGCGGACAAGTAAAAATGTCCATGCTTGGGACAAGTGCAAAAATCAGCTTTTCACCTCTGTTCGCAATTCGGTGACGGCATCTTCTAGGTGTTGCGCGACTGAGCTAGGAATTGCTCTCTGACTCAGGGTTACTTTGGAGAGCGCGTCTAGTAGGTCTTCGAGTAAAAAACCTTCTTGATTCAGCAGATTGAGAAAATCTTTTACGAAGGGGACAAGCGCTTCCCCACGAGAAATCCGCAAGACCCAGCGAATGGTTTTTTGTTCTTCGACATCGATCATGTTTTTCTCCTGTTATTGCTCTGAAAAGCGATCGCACCCAAGTCATCAGTTACGCGATCGCACAATCTTCATTGAGTTTTCAGTAACTTTGCTGCAACAGACAATAGTCTCAAAAGCGTAGAAATGAGGTAGCTATTTTTACCTCTACCCCTATGTTTAATATCAGAAGGCTGGGTGCTGTTTTATCTGTTGCTGCTATCTCCCTTTTTAATTTCAATGGGTTGGCGTTTGCCGAAACGGCTCAAGACGCTGAACAGTTTTTGACTGTTGGAACTGACAGTGATGGCGTTCCGTTTAAGTTAGATACTCAGACTATGGGGAAAAAAGATAAAAAATTTGGAGAGGTTCTTAAGATTTATCAACTCAAGAATGATTTGATGTATGAACACATGCTTCATGCTTCATGCGGTGACGAAAGATTGTGGATAGTCGGGCATAGAGTTTACAACGGCAATACCGGGAAGAAAATAAGTGAGGAGAAGGAAGATAAGGAAATTCCTGCTCATGGGGATAGCCCTGGTAGCACTGCAATGAAGTATTACTGCCAAGCTATTAAAGCTCGTGGCTGGTAGTTCCTGAAAAATTTTTCAACAAGTGGTTAGACGTGAGTTGGTTTTGGGATTGCTAGTTATAAGTCCTATTCCAAAGCCATGAATAATCCAACTAAGAAACCGATACAACCACCTATTCCACCTAAGCAGACAAACCCAGCCGTTGATGAGCTTGTAGCTTTGCGTCAAGAGATGAGTGAGTTTAGAAAGGATTTTGCACAATTTGGTAAAGAACTGTCTCTCAAGATTGCTTTTGGCGTTATTGGCTCGGTTATTTTGTGTTATTTCGCTATCGGACTTCTTTCCTTGATTTTTAGTGGGGGAAGATGATGAAAAATAATGCACCTTTTTTGACTCCCAACCCTCAAGAATTCAAACTTCGTATTGTTTGGAGTGCTGATGGCTCTACCAAAATGGCCGCTGAATTCTCAAGCTGTAAGTGGCTGCCTCGAATTGGCGAAACTCTCGTTTTACCAATAGATGAGACGCGCAAACCTAACTCTTGGCGTAAGTTCAAGGTGTTTGATGTTGTCTATGATTTTCAGAATCAGACTGTTCGAGTTTTGTGCAGCCCGATAAAATCTCCGACTTCACCCGATGTAAAATCGCTAATCTCAAAAGTCCAACAACCTAGAGATAACTGGGAAGTTTGGGAGAACGCGATGCAGACAAGACCTGTATCCAAGCCGATAGAAATAGAAAATGATTTTGGGCTTGAATATCAACTTTCTCAGATCGACACTGGGGAAGATGTGGATGAGTGCTTGCAAAGGCTCAAAGCAGAGCTTTTGAATCCAACATCAGCATCTAAGCCTGTAAAAAATGAACAATACGTAAATGAGGATCTGGAGTCTTTCAGAAAAGAACTAGACGATTTGTGAGTCACCTTAGTATTGTCCGATTTGTAGCAATGCTAGAGCGAAATATTCAGTTTTCAAGGTTCTGTCAAATCATCGGAGTTTGTTTTAGCTCCGATGATTTGGTTTATCCAAGGTGAGGCAATAGCGACCGTTGGCATCCTGTAGGGCAGTTGTGCCTTAAAAAGGTTACTGATATCAGGGCAGCGGGCGTTGTTGAGGTTCCTTTGGCTTGGGTAGGTGCGAACAGCAAATGCTTACGACAAAAGCTGTCCGCGGTTGGTGCGATAACGTCTGTTAGCCGGGGTTATCGCTTTGGTGGGCAGCAGACATTGGACAAAGGTAATGTCTTTGTCTCTGTCTGAGTCGGGGCGATCATTTCCTGTGCGAGAGGAACGCGATCGCTTTCCTAGAGTATATACACATACATAGGCAAACATCAAGGCATGTATAGGAATTATATAGGCAATTAAAAGCCCTGCTTTTCTGTTGAAGCAGGGCTTTGTTTTTTGGGATCTAAATTAAGAACTTGTTGCCGCCAACGCCTGAGAGATTCGTTTTCCTCTCTCAGGCGCTCTATTCCCCCAAGGCTGTCTGGAGCCTAGCAAGCATCTCTTTCTCGAAACTGGCGAATCTCTCTTCCAACTTTTCTTCCAGCTTGGGTAGCCACTCTTCTTCGCTACTCTTGGGCTGCTTTCCTAAGTATTGCTTCATGTACGTAACGAGCAGTTCTGTTGCGCTTGTACCATCTGCTTTAGCTTTCTGGATGAATTCTTTTTTTATTTCTTCTTCAACGCGGATATTTAGCTGATTGCTATCACGAGCTGCCATCGCAAGCCTGACTCCTTCTGTTTACCTATATGTATATACATTAGCCTATCCTAGCTCCCCTGCCTAGACAATGCCGTTTTGTCTATGCACTGTCTTGACGTTTGTCTGGCTATTGTATATACTGTTGTCTATGCACCAAAAAGGCGATCGCCCACTTACCACGGTCAGCAATCGCCTTGTTTGGAACCTTAGTACAAACATCAGGTAAAAAATATGGTACAGCCAATTCATTCCAGAAAACAACTTGAAAAATTTTCCATAAGCGAATTGAGGGCTGAGTGCGATCGCCTCTGCATTCCCCGCCGTCGTAGCATCAAAGATTGCATCACAGACATTCTTGCAGCGCAGCCACAGCCTAAAAAAGCGCTGGTCGTAGCTGATAAGCAAGTGATGCCTGCGTCCGCGCAATCTGAAATTGAAGAGCAGACCGACGACTATTTATTTCATAGCGATGAAGAACAACCTACCAATTTACCCAAGGTTGACGACACCACTTATTTTATTGGTTGTTTCCTCCTCCGTTGTGCCCAAGTAGGCGGGGATTATGCGGTCGTGTGGGATGTGCATGATGAGAACAACACACTGATGGGCGAAATCAGAATGGGGTGGGATTGCTTTTGGTCTCACCCTATGAGTTTTGATATGTTCGCCACACCGCAAGAAGCTGTTATTAATTTGTACGAATCACTTCTTGTCCTGGTGGAAGAACAGCGCACACAGCCTGAAAAAGCGATCGCGTTTGATAAGGTCGCTGATGGTAGATGGCAATCAATTGTGAACGGAATGTTTGTGAGAATTACCAGCGTTCAGGATGGCTACAAAACTAACCTCACCGGTGATGTTGTGCTGGCTGACTACGTGACAGCTATCAAAGAAAGTTTGTTAGCGGTTGCGAGGCTCCAACCTTCCGTTGTTGAGGAAGTCTTGACCGAAGTTAAGCCCGAATTTGAAATTTTTACAACCAGACTCCCGAACGTGTTTGCGATTCATAGCCACAAGTCTGGACAACGGTACGAGGTGTACCCCGACTCCAATTCTTGTACCTGCCCTCACTGGTTGCACCGTCACGAACAAGAGGGCTTTAAGGATAAGCACCTTGATGCAGTAAAAGCAGCTTTGCAGTCTGGCATCCCGTTAATGCGGGAGCCACAGACTGATACAGAAAAATTAATTGAAAAATTTACTGATGAATTCGGGTGGATCGGGGGAGGGCAAATAGCACAAGCAAGAGTTTGGCTTGAATCCCGATTTGGCAGTGATTTCACAGAAGCAATTCTTTCTGGAGAGGCTAAAAACAAGGCACTCCAGCAGGAAGAACAAATGGATAAAGAAATGGCGAACTGGTAATTATTTGAAATGCGATTTTGAAATGCGATCGCCTGCCCCGTCAAGAACGGCGATCGCACCCGTCCACCTTTACTACAAAAGTGAATCATGAAATATATAGCACATATTGGAATTACTGTGTACATAGCAGCGATTGCAGGTTTAGCTCAGGGTCAAGAACCCCACAGAGGAGGTTGTAGAGACCATAGAAACGATTGTCTTGTGAGTATTGTGGCAGCCAAAGATGATGGGGGATATGTGCCACCTAATCATGGCGGCCCTGACACAACAAACGGAAGTGGCACTCGATATAAGTAGTTTATTGGGGGGTACAATGTGCCCCCATTCAAGTTGTTGAATTATGATTAGCCCAGAAATAAGAGTTGAATTACGTCGGATTCAGGCTGAACTCAAAAAGCCTTTCCCTGCCAAACTACACGAATTTAGAGAGTTGCCTGGAGGTGGTAAAAAATGGGTATTTCTTAAATGGCAAACTATTCGTGAAAAACTAGATGAAGTTGCCCCAGAATGGATATCTGATTATTCAGAAATTCAATATTTGGGAAATGACGCTATTTGTCGTTGCGGGATCACAATACTAGGGGTGCGAAAAGAAGCGATCGCCAGCGTCCCTATTTCAATCACTAGTAGTAGTGGTAAAGAAATGAGTCGGGGTAGTGCAGCCGACAGACTCGCGGCGGAATCTTTGAAAAATACGGCCGAGGCATGGGGCGTTGGGCGATATTTAGACGATCAAGTTTTCACTATTCGTTACCTTTGGGAGCGAATGAGTGAATTGGATGATGCGGCGTGTGGTGAAGTTCGGCGGTTATCTGAGCAGTATAAAATCCAAATGAAGGCTGCACAGCCCAAAACCTTGCACAAGCCCAACGCAACCCCAGTACAACTTAAAACCAATTCTGCCCCTGAAAATATAAAAATCCCAGCATCGCCAATCGCGCCAACAATTCCTGACAGAGGGTTAATCAATGCCGAGATTGATTCGCTCTTGAAACGGAAAAATATCTCGGTTAAGCAAGCCCAGGATGCTCTGGATGAGTTATTTGGTGTGCGATCGCGACAACATTTAAGTGACAATCAACTTACACAATTTTTAGACTATTTGAAGTCAACTAAGGAGGTTACAACAATCAAATGAATATTTTATTTGTCGATATTGACGGAACCCTGACCGAAACAATTTTAGGGCACACATTCAAACAGCATCCCCAAGATGTGAAAATTATTGAGGGGGCGGATAAGGCGATCGCTCACTTTGCTGACTTAGATTGGTTAATTGTGGGAGTTTCTAATCAAGGTGGATGTGCTGCAATCAATCCAGAAACAGGGAAACCTCGCAAAACAATTGAGGACACCATTGCTGAGATGCAATTTACCCTTGAGTTGTTACCTCAGCTAACAGCAATTTATTTCTGTCCTGATTTTGAAGGTAACGATTGCTGGCGAGTGTCATCACTTGATGCTTATGAAATTAGCGACAGAGAAGCACAATTAATAGGAGAATTCCGCAAGCCGGATGCAGGAATGCTAAAGCTGGCGAAACTATTTGCAGAAGATGGCGGGGAGGATGTAGATGAAATCTGGATGGTAGGCGATCGCCCCGAAGATGAGCAGTGTGCCATCAATGCCGGGATTAATTTCTGCCCGGCTGTTGTGTGGCGCGATCGGTTTAGGGCTGGAATATTTGATCATCAAGTTACGCCAAAGCAATTAAAATTTTTGGAGGGCATTGAACTTGGCAAGTGAACGATGAAGGTGTTATCCCTATTAGGGAGTGAAACTATTATGTACAAACCAACAGCCGATAGACTAAAAGAAGGTGCATTAGCAATTGAAAAATTTCGCACCCTTGCTGATTCTGAGCAAGAGTGGTTGCTGGAACTTTTAAAGATAGGTAAATCGGCTGTATTGGCACTAAAAATTCTAGATGCTATTTCCATTAATCCCCTGACATTTGAGGAAATCGCGGATATTTGTGAGTGCAATCCGCAGACGGTAAGCCAGATTCTTAATGCTCTGGAACAAGGCGGAATGACAATTCAGATGGATGAAACCTCGGCTTATGCGCCAACTGGCAGACCTCGGAAACTGGCGAGGCGCTAGGGTGCAACGTCCTCAAACCGAGCGACTTTGCAAATCCTCAAACACTTTTGCATGTTCCACTTCTGAGATCCAGCGATTGTATGTCGCCCAGTGAACATTAGGGCTATGCCCCATCCATGCTGCCATAGTGGCAACTGGCACTTTATGACGGACACTGCCACGAATCGCATAGGCGTGCCTTAAATCGTAGGCATTAAAAGGCACGTTTTTGCGGTCAAACGTTCGGCTGACCCGTTGTCCGTAATCTCGGTACATTTTGCCTGTGCAATTTGGTTTTTTAATTTCCCATAACTGCCATCGTGCTGCCCATTCTGGATGCAATGGGTAACACAGTCGCTCCCCTGTTTTCCCTTCAATCACATGACAAACATGGGGTGCTATAGGCGAGATTTCACAAAAAAATATTTCATGATCACGCAATCCGTAATTCGCCATCACGCTGTATGCCCAAAGCCAGCTTGGAGAATTTTCAAAAAGCGATCGCACCTGAATTATCTCATCATCAGTGGGTATCTGGCGTGGCTTGGTTTGGGCGTTGCCATAGTTACCAATGTAGGGTTTGAGGTCTACTTTTATCCCTACCAACTCAGCTAATATCTGCAATTTTTCACAAGTCCGCTTGCGGCTGCGGCTATTAGCGGTAGTGTTTGTAGCAGCTGCTATAAGTGAGGAAATTGCAACTTCTCCCTTCAAATTTTTAAAGGCCGCTTCATAGTCGTTCTTCCAAGTAAATTGTGCGTTGGGCGTGTCACCTTTTTGGGCAAAGTAATCGCTGCGTAGCTTTTCTATCCACTCTGCCCACTCCCCAATCCCCTTCTCCTGTTCATCTATAAAATATCGGCTCCAATCGAACTCGCCTCGTGCCAGCAATCCACCAACAATCTTAGCCTCGGCTTCCGCTCGTTGCAGTCCGGCGGGATTGGCGTAAATGCCCAGTGCTAAATACTGCTGATAGGGTTTGATTTTATTGCTCCCTGGTTTAGGTGGTAGCGTGGCCCGTAATGATAAGCGATCGCCCCTAGCCTCAACTCTTACGCCAATCAACGCTTTTTTTAGGCGATCGTTGATAACCTCAATTGTCAGTTTCACTGTGCTAATCCTGAGCTAAAATTACTCTGTGATTGCGGGTAATTTCAGGTGATTTAGGATATTAATACTACCGTGAATCGTGATGGCAAAGTTATGGTTTCAATTAAAAAGCCGCCACTTGGCGGCTTTTCCAATTATGGGCAGTACCAGACTCGAACTGATGACATCCTGCTTGTAAGGCAGGCGCTCTACCAACTGAGCTAACCGCCCGTTTGACTAATCCTTAACTAATATAGCAAAAGATTTCGCATCACGCTAGTAGTTTCAAGAAAATCTTTTTTTCTCTTATACTGACTCAGTATTCAGTTACTCGGCACTGGCTCAATGCCCCGCTATCGCTAATAGGATTTAGGATGCCCTCTGGTCGAACGCACGATCGCATTACTATGTATGCTCTGCCATTGGTGGCGGGCGTTACTTTCTGGCAAACTCGCAGTAGCAGTGCGACTTTGTTGGTTGCAGGCGGGTTTCTCTTTGGTGGGCTGATGTTTGGCCCCGATTTGGATATTTACTCTGTGCAATTCCAACGCTGGGGTTTCTTGCGCTGGATTTGGCTACCTTATCAAAAAAGTCTGCGGCATCGTTCTTTTTTATCCCACGGGCCGATTATTGGCACGATTTTGCGAATACTTTATCTGGGATGTTTGCTTGCTATTTTGGCAATTTTCGTTTTGGCGATCGCTCAAAGGTTATGGAATCTGAGTTTTAGTTGGCAGGATTTGGGAGGAAATTTGGGGCGATCGCTCGTGCAATACGATACTGAATATATCGCCCTGTTTTTGGGGTTGGAACTTGGTGCGATGAGTCATTCTCTCAGCGATTGGGGGGGTTCGGCTTATAAGCGGGTAAGAAAACAGGGGGTTCGGGGGTTGCTTCCTAGTGGCAAAATTAAGAGGCGGAAAGTGATGAAAGGTAGTCGTCGGCCGAGAGTAAAGAAATAATTTTTTTAAACGCAAAGGAACCCTGAGGGAAGCGCAGAGGTATGGAAAATCAAGAAGAGAGTTTAGCGGCGTTGCAGGAGTTGATTGAGGTGGTGGCGAAGTTGCGTGAGCCTGATGGTGGTTGTCCGTGGGATTTGGCGCAAACTGCCGAAACCTTGACTCCTTATGTGATTGAGGAAGCTTATGAGGTGGTGGATGCGATTAAGAGTGGGGATCAGGGTGCGATCGCAGAGGAGTTAGGCGATTTATTATTACAGGTGGTATTACAAGCCCAAATCGCTAGTGAATCTGGGCAATTTTCTCTTAAGGAAATCACTCAGGGAATTTCCCAAAAGTTGATTCGCCGTCATCCTCATGTGTTTGGTGATGTGTCGGTGGCCAGTGTGGATGAGGTGCGGCAAAATTGGGAACAAATCAAAGCTGCGGAAAAGGGTGAAGCATCTCCAGAGGCGCAAAAATTTAGTGCTAAACTCGCTCGTTATGGGCGTACTCTTCCCCCACTGACGGCGGCGATGAAGATTTCTCAAAAAGCTGCTGCGATCGGGTTTGAATGGGAAAATATTCAGGGTGTTTGGGATAAGTTTCATGAGGAGTTGGGAGAGTTTCAGCAAGCTTTAGCTGAGGAAACACCCGAACGGCAAGAAGCCGAATTAGGTGATTTACTATTTGCCGTGATTCAGCTAGCGCGTTGGCATCATCTTGACCCCAGCACGGCTTTACAAGGCACAAATCAGCGCTTTGTCCAGCGATTAGAAAAAATGGAGGCGGTTGTTGACCGTCCCCTTTCTGATTACAGTTTGAATGAGTTAGAAAAATTGTGGCAGCAGGCAAAAGCTCAACTTGCCAAAGAAGGGAGTGGGGAGTAGGGAATGGGGCATTGAGAATTAGGCACAAGAGGCAGAGGTGCGGAGGGGCAGAGGGGCAGAGGGGAATAGACTTACTACAACTGCTCCCCTGCTCCTCTGCTATCTTCTTCAAGATTTTTGAGCATCGAACCACTTATCATAAAGCGATTGATAAGTGCCATTTTCTTTGAGATTCAGCAAGGCTTGATTAATCGGTTTGCGGTAGGGACTATTGTTAGGCAGAATGATGCCGTAGCTTTCTTCACGCAAGATACTACCAACAAGTTGTACCTTCCCCTTACCTTCATTGGCAGTATAGAAGAGAAGTACAGGCGCATCAAACACCACGGCATCAGCCTTTTTTGTTTGTAGAGCATCGTAAGCTTGCTCTATCTTGGGAACTTCTAAAATTGAAATATGATGTTCTCGCAGGTATGTGGCTGCTGTGCTACCCGCAGTTGTCGCCACTACCTTGCCGGGTAAATCGTCTACACTCCTGATATCACCCTGAAGCTGTTGTAGTGTCAATGATGTGGTAGCGCTGGCTGTAAAGTAGGCGACGAAAAGTACTCCAATAAACATCCAGATTACAGCTATTAAACGTCCTATTACTCCCTTGGGCATTTCATCAGCTTGGGTTGCTAATGTGGCAGCTGCCCACCAACAGGCTTTAAAAATTCCCGGAAAGTATGATTGAGAAATCATCCCATCTTTGTGGTGGCGCTCAGATAACCAAATAATATGGGCTGCTACGACAATTAGCACTAGGGCAATGCCTATTACCTGCAAAAGGCTAGCAGAGAAAAACAATTGCAAAATATTTGGAAAGGCACTGTTATTCTTCTCTGGGTTTCTTACCATAATTTGCAGTCCCCCAGCAAAAATAGGTAATGAGAAATCAAAATTCTGCTCGCGTTCGGCTGTAATTGAGATGGCTGCAATCCCCAAGTTAGCTTTTTTGTCCTTAATAGCAGAAAGCAGTTCTGGCACAGAGGAATATTCAATAAATTTCGACTCTGTACCTATTTGATTAGCGATGCTGTGCCAGAGATCGATACTGAATCCTGATAGCTCACCTTTGTTTGACAGCACAAAAGGCGGTATAACTCGTGTAGCTACTAATAATGATTGTTGTGGTTGTGGTTTTTGGGTTTGTCCTGGAGACGCCATTAACAACAATGCCAGAATTGTGCTTACTAATCCTATGCAGGTATACAATGCTAAGAAACCCTTGGTTTTGTTTTTACGGTCATATCTGCCAATCAGGCTGTTTCTCCCAGTCATAAGTTGGTGAAATTGACTAGTGATCGCATTTATCATCAGAATTTTCTTAGGGTTATGTGCAATGTTCATTTATCATGCCCACCCTATATCAAATATCACGTTCGCGATCGCCCAATTTTTTCAGATTTAGGGGGATTGGGTATTGGGGACTGGGATTACTTTGCCTATATTAGGAATCGTATTTGATTGCGTGAAAAAACTCAGCACACGTCTATTCCCCTGTTCCACGTTCCCTATTGAAACAAACCTCTATCTTTTGAGCAATAGTTTAAGATCAGCTTTTAGCGTACATTTGGGTTTATACTCGACTAAATGTTTTCTCTGGCCTGCGCTTTTTAGTCTTTGCAAAGTGAGCAACATGGATGTAGACGAATTTAGTCAACAAGTAGAGACATTGCGCTCACGAGTGACGGGATTATTGCAAGGTACTGCAAGTCAGCCCTATTCACAACAAGAGCTAACAGCAGAAGCTTTTGAAGAACTTCAAATTACTTTAGAAGAACTGAAAATCGCCTCAGAAGAACTACAAGCAACACGAATGGTAGTAGAGAAAGAGCGTCAGCGCTACCAAGAATTATTTGATTTTGCGCCTGATGGTTACTTGGTAACTGATACATTCGGCACTATCCTGGAAGCTAACCATGCTGCTACCTTACAACTCAATCTTTTACAGCGATTTTTGATTGGCAAACCGCTGCTAACTTTCGTTGCCAAGCCAGATCATCAAGCTTTTTTTAATTACCTAACTCAGTTGCAGCAGCTTGACAGAGGTGGGGAATGGGAAGTCTGCATACAACCACGAGAAAAAATCTGTTTTGATGTTGCGTTAACAGTAGTTACCGTCCGTAACGAGTTAGGTAAGGCAGTTGCCCTGCGCTGGTTAATGCGCGACATTAGCCAGCGCAGGCGTTTAGAGTCGCAGCGCCAGCAGTTATTTGCCAATGAACAAGCTGCCCGAATTGCAGCCCAAGCGGCAGAGAGGCGCTCTAATTTTTTGGCTGAAGCAAGTCGCATATTGGTATCTTCTTTGGATTACCGTACTACCCTAACCAGCGTCGCCCAATTAGCATTACCTACCCTCGCCGATTGGTGTATTGTGGATGTCGTCGAAAATAATTTGGCAGTTTTCAGTAACCCAGTCATCGCTGCATCTGAACCCACGAAAGAAGAACTGATCCGAGAACTGCAACAACGCTATCCAATTCCTGTTGATGCTGATTATGGCCCACCGAAGGTTTTACGCACTGGTAAACCAGAACTACTTATAAATATTCTTGAGTCTTCATTAGAGAAAAAGGCCTCGAATGAGGAACATCTAAATCTGCTACGCCAACTCCAGATTAAGTCTCAGATGGTAGTACCACTGTTGGTGCATAAACGCAAGCTGGGGACAATTCTATTTGCGTCTGCACAACCAGGACGATATTACACTATTGCAGACTTAGAAATGGCTGAAGAACTTGCTCAACGAGCAGCGTTTGCCATTGAAAATGCCCAGCTTTATCAGCAAGCCCAAGAAGCTAACCGGATTAAGGAAGAGTTTTTAGCGATCGTTTCTCACGAACTTCGTACACCTCTCAATTCTATGCTGGGTTGGGTTCAAGTAATACGTACTCGCAAATGGGACGAAGCAACTATTTCTAAAGCATTGGAGACAATTGAGCGGAATGCCAAACTTCAAAGGAAACTGATTGAAGATATTCTAGATATTTCACGGATTGTACAAGGTCAAATCCGCTTAAATATCCGTAAGCTTGATCTTGTACCGATAATTCAGGCGGCTATTGCAGCTATACATCCCACCTCTGAGATTAGGGATATTCAAGTTGAGTCTAATCTTGACTCCTCTGTTGGTCAAGTTATGGGTGATGCAGAACGCCTCCAACAAGTCATCTGGAATTTGCTCTCTAATGCCGTCAAGTTCACACCTAGCGGAGGACGAGTTGAAGTATGTCTGGAACAGGTAAACTCAAATGTGCAGATAACTGTCTCAGATACAGGTAAGGGAATTAGTGCTGACTTTCTACCTTATATCTTTGAGCGTTTCCGTCAAGCTGATAGCACAACTACTAGAGTAGAAAATGGTTTGGGGTTGGGGCTAGCTATTGTCCACCACTTGATAGAAATGCACTCAGGTACAGTCTACGTAGTTAGCGAAGGGGAAGGACAGGGAGCAACATTTACAGTGCTGTTACCTCTAGTAGAACCGCAAGTAAAGCAGCTAATCAACGAGAGGGAAGTAAAAGTCGATAACCTCTCATTGCTCGACGGTTTGCAAATACTCCTTGTAGATGACAATGCCGATACGCGTGAGTTAATTGCCTTCATTCTTGAAGAGTCTGGAGCTAAGGTAACGGCGGTTAGCTCAGTAGGTGAAGCCTTGGAAGCACTAGAACAATTACAACCGGATATTCACTCTAGTAATTTACAGGAGTGGGGAATGGGCAAAATCTCCATTTCGTCACTTAGAGGGCTTTAACGCCATGTAATGCATTGGCGATAAAA
>NZ_JBALFY010000071.1:0-15906 GCF_036916655.1 Nostoc sp. | reverse complement strand
CCTGAGCAGAGGTTATTAAAGATGTGCTTTTGTGCATCATGGGCGGAGCGCCCAGTTCTAAACCCATAACTCCTGGCGTGGAAAGTGGCTTCGTGTGCTGGTTCAAGTGCATATTTTGCTAGGCATTGCCAAGCTCTATCCGCGATGGTTGGTATCTTTAGCATTCTGGTCGTCCCGTCCTTCTTGGGGATGGGGATTTCCCGTAGTCCTTGATGCTTCCAATTTCCGCTATTCATTTTCAGTAGTTCTTCAAGATTGAAGCGTTCTTCAAATGAGAGGGATTTTTTACCATCAATACCAGCCGTCTTTTTGCCAGCATTTAGCTGAGATACAAGTCTAATTGCAAGAAATCGAGCCGAGGTGGATTTTAAAATAAGCTTTTGGAGCGACCGAGCTTTCCGCTTGTCTCCAACAAGAACCGCTTTATACACACGCTTTTGAAGGCGGAAAAGGTTACGGCGGAATTTCTTCCACGGCAGTACTTTCCAAGATTCACTAGTTTTATAACTGTGTCTAATCATTTTCTCTTCTCTGGTTAGTGTATTCTGAACACCTCGAACCAATTACGGTTCGTCCTACCCGAATTGTGGGGATTCCTCCGCTCGTCTGGGCTACTGGGGGTTCGACTGCCCCTAGACCCACAACTCGTTTTTATTCGTTCCCTCGGAGAGATTGATAGTTCCGTTAGGTGTAGCCAATTCAACTACTGGATTCCCTTGACTTTTTGCCGCTACAGACCTAATGTTCGGCGGGAATAATCTCCAGTGAAGTCAGGGGTTTTTGTGTTACGCCCTGCTTAGACTTAAGTTGCTTTTTTAGGCTCTGTTTCACCATAGGAACCCCCTATTAGCACCAGTGTCAACCCGTAACAGCTGTCTGATTGTGCCCTGTTCCCAGCTTCACTCTACAAGAACCGAGCTTGTTCGGTGTGGGCAGATAAGGAGTCAATTCTGAGTCTGAATGGCAAGACTTGCACTTGCATCAAACCGAGAGTTCAGCCTTTAGAGACAGTAATCTGCTGTCGGGCTGGTTTAGTTATGTACGGACTGATTGCCGTGATTCACTAAACAACGAATCGCACTGGGTAAAGTCTTGCGATCGTCGGCACTCAAATCAACTAAAAATGGTAGCTTTTCTTTAATGGTGGTAATGGCTTGCAACACAGCATCTCTGTCTGTTTGTGCCAATGTTGCACTAATTGGGGTCGTAGACATAGAAATCACTCTCCAGTAAGTTTCTTTCATCTAGAGTGCCCAGATATACAACCAAAATTTTCATTCGCAGAGCAAAGCTGGTCATCGTCAAATAATTTTGGATTTTGAATTTTGGATTTTAGATTAAGGGATGCGATATCAATCCAAAATCTAAAATCTAAAATCTAAAATCTAAAATTCCCCAACAATGACTGATTTGGCGTTAACTCGCTCTCAAAACGGCTGTAAACAAGTTGGGTTGGATACCAAGAAGAAAACCAGTACAAATCTTGAATAACTTTGCCAGAACTATTCCCATCTGCAAACTCAAAGTGAACCAGACCTAAATTATTAAATCCAACTACTTCTCGTCCCTCCTGAACCCAACGAAATTTCCAAAACATCAGGGGTTGTAACCATTTCCATTTAGCATTTTCGGCTCGTTTCCAGGGAGCTATCAACGATAATATATCTGCTGTGCAATCGGAAGTCTGAACACTGTTTCGAGGTATCCATTCCAGCACACAATGCCAGTCAGAGTTGGTCAACATCTGGCGATTATGGTGTAATTGTTTATCTGAAATTTCTACCATATTGGGCGGGTTGCTCTGCCCTATCCAATGTCGCACCTTTTCTGGTAACAGCCAATCTTTCAATCGTGTATGAATCAGCCGCGTCGAAATCTCTTCATTCTTCAAGGCACTAGCGGTTAACTGCACTAATACAGACTGCAATTTGGAATGGGTGTGTGCATAAGACAAGTGAGCAACAGAACTGTAGTGGATATCCCCGGATAAAATAACTACTTGTTGACGTTCCTCAAACAAGGTGGTTAGAAATTTTGCCAGTGCTTTAACATTAATATTCCAGGCATCTCCAACATCGGTTGAAAACACTTTCTCTTGTTTTAACTGCCAATGGTGAATCCAATCAATCACTTGTAATCCAAATACATTGGTGGGTGCAATCACAAATGTAGTTTGAATCTGAGTTTGTTCTGCGATTTTTTGTAAAGGCAAAACTAGTTGTTGCTCAAAGGCTTTTGGACATAACAGCATCGGCGGCGCAATTGGTTTTTGATCGGCTGGATAACCCCGCCAAGTACGCGTATCCAGCACAATTACTTCATGGCGATCGCTCCTAACTGTGTAATGCCAAGTGATTGTTTCAGGATGTCGATCTAAAATGAACACTGCACCATCTCGGACTAAAATAGGTAAGTCTGTATGGGGATCGTTGGCTGGCATACCTACATAACGCGCGATCGCTTCATCCGCCTTTGCATCTCTTCCTTGGGAAACTGACCAAGCTTGGACAGCCGCCAACAGCTTTTCACCTGATTTACCTTCTACAAATTGCCCTGGTGTATTGCCCCAAGCTTGAAACACCGTGTAGGCTAACAAAGCATTTTGGACTATTCGTCGCCCCAAGGGACGCCCCAATACTCGCAAACACCAAGCTTGGTTTAAATTCCAGTCATCAGTAACATCATGGTCATCAAAGATGCTGTACATGGGGATATTGGCAAGGGCGCGGCGGACTTTCCAAAGAGTGTAAATGAATTGTCGCAAATGCTTGACTGCCCGATTCCAGTCTTTGATAGCATGGCGATCGCGCATTACTTGGTGTCCTTTGGGAAATGTTAGCGGCCAGCACACTGGCGACCAAGCTAGTAAATAAGTGGCGTAATACTCGCCCAGGCTGAAAAGATGACTGTTAACTTTCTCAGCTTTATTATGTAATCCTGCGGTCAAGCCAGCTTGATTTGTCGCCACATCAGCCCGTTCTCCGGGGGGTAGTTGCTGGGGAGTGCAATACACTCCATTTACCGGAAGTTGTTCTTCCCAACCCAAAAGAGCATCGCCAAGAGTACTAGCAACCCACAACGATGGATCTGCGATATCATCTCCGTAAATTTGATCTCCGGTGAGGAACAACTGGTGAGGACGGTTTTGGGGTTGATTTGCTGATGCTTGAATTAAACTGTCGAGAATTGGCAGTGCATCAAAGCCATGACCATGAGGTTTACGGCAGGAAGCATGGACAATTTGCAAATCTTGCAGATGGTTTGGCGGCAGAGCAAAGGTTGGTTTTTGATGATCGAAGTAGCTGATGCTGACTGTCGGATGAGAGTTTGAGCATAATGCTTGTTGCATTTGCAGGGTTTGGTCAGCATTAGTAAATCGGAGGTCGTATGCATAGATGTGACCTGCCGTGAGGCAATGTCCAATTTTAGACCGAGCCGCGATCGCAACTACATGAAGATATTTACCCAGAGCAACAGTAGAGCGTTCTCCCTCAAACAAACAATTTCCTAGTACTTCACCATCATTTGTTGTGTCATAAACCTTAAGTTCTACCTGACAAGACTGTTTTACTGCTACCCATACCGTCACTGACTCTGGCTCAGTATGTTTGAGGATTGGCCCCGCTAAAATCAGTGGCAGTTGTTGTAAAAACTCGTCCCCAACTTGATACTTCATTGCAAACAGTTGACAGAATGGTGGTGTTTTGGATGATTATGCTTTATTTATAATCCAATCACCAAATGGGGACGAGCGTATTTGGAAGTCTCTTAATTAGTTCCGAGCAATACCTTCTTCCCGCGCTGCACGTTGCACAGCAGCAGCAACAGCAGTAACGACACGCTCATCAAAGACTGAAGGAATAATGTGTTCCCGATCCAAGTCTGAAGGCTTGACTAAAGAGGCGATCGCACTTGCGGCTTCTAGGTACATTTTGATGGTAATTGTCTGTGCCCGACAATCTAAAGCACCACGGAATACCCCAGGAAAAGCCAAAACGTTATTGATCTGATTTGGGTAATCACTGCGACCAGTAGCGATGATAGCAACATCTTGACTGATTAATTCTGGCTGAATCTCTGGAATCGGATTTGCCATTGCAAACACAATCGGATCTTTCGCCATCGATTGCACCATTTCTGGTGTCAAAACTCCTGGTGCGCTGACTCCAATAAACACATCTGCCCCTTGCATTGCACCCGCTAATGTGCCCTGACCTTTCACCGCAAATTCGAGTTTTTCCTCTGTCAAATCGGTGCGACTGGTAGAGAGAATCCCTTTTGAGTCGCACATCCAGATTTTTTCTGCCCCAGCTTTACGGAGTAACCGAGCGATCGCTACTCCCGCCGCCCCAGCACCATTAATCACAATCTTGATTTCTGCTAAGGATTTATGTACCAGTTTCAGGGAATTAAATAACGCTGCCAAGGTGACAATTGCTGTACCGTGCTGGTCATCGTGAAAAACAGGGATATCTAATTCTTGGCGTAATCTCTTTTCAATTTCAAAGCAGCGAGGTGCAGCAATATCCTCTAAATTCACGCCCCCAAACACCGGAGCGATATTCTTAACTGTCTGGATAATTTCTTCTGTATCTTGGGTAGCGAGACAGATGGGAAAAGCATCTAGCCCAGCAAATTCCTTGAACAGCATTGCTTTACCTTCCATGACTGGTAGGGCGGCGGCGGGGCCGAGATTTCCCAAACCCAAAACGGCACTACCATCGGTGACAATAGCAACAGTATTTTGTTTGATGGTTAAGTTGTAAACTTCTTCTGGGTCTTGAGCGATCGCTGTACAAATGCGACCGACTCCGGGCGTGTAAGCCATTGCCAAATCGGAAACACTCTTCAGGGGAATTCTACTGGTAATGCTAATTTTGCCACCGCGATGCAAATTAAAGGTGCGATCGTAGACACTGAGTAACTTGATGTCTGGTAATGCTTTGACTGCTTGTACAATGGTTTCAGCGTGTTCCGTACTCGCAGCATCCACAGTCAGATCGCGGGTGGATTCTTTGCGGGTTTGCTCGATTAAATCAATTTGACCGAGATTACCGCCAGTGGTAGCGATCGCCTGTGTCACCGATGCCAACATCCCTATACGATTGGGAATCTGCAAGCGCAGTGTCAAACTAAAACTAGAATTCGGTGTGAGGTTTGCCATATTGATTTAGGATTTTAAGTTTTAAATTTTATATTCAATTGAGACAAAAACTAAAATCTGAGCTTTCTAGTCAGTGGAAACAATTTTTATTTATACCAATGCGTCTACTAATATAAATGAGTCACAATTTAGTAATTGTACCCAAATACACCAGATATTTTTTTAAAATTTTATCTCTGTAAATATTTGTACTTGGCAAAGCACTTCTATTAACGTGAGTTCGACGAACCTCTCCCTGCCTTGAACTAAAGCTCAAGTCTGTCCCTCTCCGACTCGGAGAGGGAAGGTTTTGCGTAGTAAAACCAGGGAGAGGTTTTTTGATTGAGCAAATTGGGTAAATATTGTATGAGCAATCGAATTCACGTTGTATTAATTTTTAGTCAGCTAAATGCTCAAGAAACTCCGTGTGTTCTTTTGAATTTAACCCTTGTTGCAGCACTGCTAAAACTGTAGTCATGTCTCCTGTAATCAGTGAGGTGACAGCTAACCACAAACCTGGAAATACTCTACTTTTAATCACACCATCTGCATCCGCTACTAGTGGCAAATATTCACCATTTTGCAAACAGAACCAGTCTAGTTTGTTCTCTAAAGTCTTCCAGACGATGTATTCCTGTACCCCGTTGCGGCGGTAGGCGCGTTTTTTGTCATATAAATCAATAGATGCACTACTGGCAGCTACTTCTGCTACTAATTCTGGTGCGCCCTCTATGTAATCATCTTTACCGATCTGCGCTTGTCCCTTAGCTGGTTTATCTATCAACAGTAAAACATCAGGCTGTGGTTCATTGTCTAAATCTAAGCGCACGGTAGCATTATCGCCTAGTTCTACGCCTGGGGTGGAAACTTTGTAATTCCCTAACCAGATAATTAAGTTTCCATGAGGTAAACCATGACCTCTAAAACGCAGAGGTGATGCCACGTAAACTACTCCTTCGATTAACTCTGCTTTTTTATGGGGCATTGCTGTATAACGCCGCTCGAATTCGTGGCGGGTTAAGCGATCGCCACTTTCTAAAGGAGGGATAAAAGCGCTATTATTGAAGCCATGTTCCACAGAAGCCGTCATTGCTTGATTCCTCATCCGCAGAAGGTTGTAGCTTGAATCTAACATAGCAGAGTGCGATGTCTTCTCCTGGAAAAATTGGTTTTCAGGTAAGGAATTTCCAATAAATAAATTATTACTAACTTGTTCTAATTTTTCTATAACTTTTCTTGTGGGGTGGGCATCTTGCCCGCCCCTTCTTTATTTTCCCCACCCAAAACCAAAAAAAAATCCCCCACCTTGCGGCAGGGGCTTTTTATTACTTATCTACAAAACTAGCAGCCGAATTAACCGAACTTACCAGCAGTAGAAGCAATCAAGAATGCGGCGTAAGTTACGACGTAGCCAACAGTGAAGTGAGCTAGACCAACTACACGAGCTTGAACAATAGACAGAGCCACGGGCTTGTCTTTCCAGCGAACTAGGTTAGCTAGAGGAGTGCGTTCGTGTGCCCAAACAAGGGTTTCAATCAACTCTTGCCAGTAACCTCTCCAGGAGATTAAGAACATGAAACCAGTAGCCCAAACTAGGTGTCCAAACAAGAACATCCAAGCCCAGACAGACAGGTTATTCACGCCGTAGGGGTTGTAACCGTTAATCAACTGAGCAGAGTTAGCCCAGAGGTAATCGCGGAACCAGCCCATGAGATATGTAGAGTTCTCATTGAACTGAGCGACGTTGCCTTGCCAAACACCGAGATGTTTCCAATGCCAGTAGAACGTAACCCAACCAAGGGTATTAAGTACCCAGAATGTAGCGAGGTAGAAGGAATCCCAAGCTGAGATGTCGCAAGTACCGCCACGACCGGGACCGTCGCAAGGGAAGGCATAGCCGAAGTCCTTTTTATCGGGCATCAGCTTAGAACCACGGGCATCCAAAGCACCTTTGACCAAGATCAAAGTGCTGGTGTGCAGACCTAAGGCGATCGCATGGTGTACCAAGAAGTCGCCAGGGCCGATTGTCAAGAACAAGGAGTTAGTACCAGCATTGATGGCATCTAACCAACCTGGAAGCCAAACGTTAGCGTAGTTAGGCCATGCTGTGTAAGCAATACTATCTGGGTTAGATAGCAAAGTATCTAAACCGTACAGTACCTTACCGTTTGCAGCTTGGACGAATTGAGCAAATACTGGCTCAATCAAGATTTGCTTTTCAGGAGTGCCGAAAGCAACTACTACGTCGTTATGTACGTACAAACCAAGGGTGTGGAAGCCCAAGAAAAGGGATACCCAACTGAGGTGGGAAATAATCGCTTCTTTGTGCTGTAGTACGCGTTCAAGAACGTTACCCTTGTTTTGCTCTGGATCGTAATCACGTACCCAGAAGATTGCTCCGTGAGCAAAAGCACCAAGCATCAGGAAGCCAGCAATATACTGGTGATGCGTGTACAACGCTGCCTGTGTTGTGTAGTCCTTCGCAATAAATGCGTAGGAAGGCAGTGAGTACATGTGCTGTGCTACCAGGGAAGTAACAACACCTAACGCTGCTAAGTGCCATCCCAATTGGAAGTGCAGAGAGTTGTTGTAGGTGTCGTAGATACCTTGGTGAGGTAGGTTGAAGGGGCCTTCAACCGGAATACCAAAGAAATTCTTGGCATTCAAGGCTTCTTTGAGACTGTGACCAATCCCAAAGTTTGTCCGGTACATGTGACCAGCAACGATGAATAAAACTGCGATCGCTAAGTGGTGGTGAGCGATGTCAGTCAGCCACAAAGCTTCTGTCTGGGGATGGAAACCACCCAAGAAACTCAGAATTGCAGTTCCAGCACCTTGCGATGTCCCGAAGATATGTCCAGGAGTGTCAGGGTTTTGAGAGTAAACACCCCAGTTGCCTGTAAAGAATGGTGTCAAACCGGCTGGATGGGGTGGGGTATTCAGGAAGTTATCCCAACCTACGTGCTGACCGCGAGCTTCGGGGACAGCAACGTGAATTAAGTGACCAGCCCATGCCAAAGAACTAACACCAAACAAACCTGCTAAGTGGTGGTTTAGGCGATGTTCCGCGCTCTTAAACCATGCCAAGCTAGGACGGTACTTGGGTTGCAAGTGCAGCCAACCAGCGAACAATAATACAGCCGCAAATAACAGCAAGAACACTGAACCGTTGTACAGTTCGCTGTTATTCCGCAGACCGATGGTATACCACCAATGGTACAGACCAGAGTAGGTAATGTTTACTGGATTGCTAGCGCCCGCTTGGGTAAAAGCTTCGATCGCTGGTTTACCAAAGTGGGGATCCCAAATCGCGTGGGCGATGGGACGGATGTGAAGGGGATCTTTAATCCACTGTTCAAAGTTACCTTGCCAGGCTACGTGGAACAGGAGGCTGGATGCCCACAGGAAGATGATTGCCAAGTGACCGAAGTGAGTAGCGAAAATCTTTTGGTAAAGATTTTCCTCTGTGATGCCATCATGGGTTTCAAAGTCGTTGCCTGTAGCGATCGCATACCATATCCGACGAGTCGTCGGGTCCTGTGCGAGATCCTGGCTAAATTTCGGAAATTTTGTCGCCATAGGTTTAATAATTCCTCTGACCTTTAGCCATCAAATACCAGCGTTTAGAGTCCTGAGTTTTGAGTCCTGAGTACCAAGTTTTGAGTATTTTCTCAGCACTCAGCACTCAGCACTCAGCACTCCACAACTGATTGCTACCCTACTGAAAGGATGTGTGCGTGGAAGAATGCCCAAGTTGTGGCAATTCCTCCCAAGAGGTAATGAGCTACCCCTACAGCCCGACCCTGAATAATGCTCAGAGCGCGAGGTTGAATTGCTGGTGCTACCTTCAGTTTGTTATGTGCCCAAACAATGGACTCAATCAGTTCTTGCCAGTAGCCGCGACCACTGAACAGGAACATCAAGCTGAATGCCCAGACAAAGTGAGCGCCTAAGAAAACTAGACCATAAGCAGACAGCGCACTTCCGTAGGAGTTGATGACTTGTGTCGCTTGTGCCCACAAGAAGTCACGCAACCAACCGTTGATGGTGATAGCACTTTGGGCAAAGTTACCACCAGTGATGTGAGTCACAGTACCATCTGCATCTACTGTTCCCCAAACATCTGACTGTAACTTCCAACTGAAGTGGAAAATTACAATTGATATGGAGTTGTACATCCAGAAAAGTCCGAGGAATACGTGATCCCAACCAGACACTTGACAGGTACCGCCACGACCTGGCCCGTCGCAGGGGAAGCGGAAGCCCAGGTTTGCTTTGTCTGGAATCAGACGAGAGCTACGGGCGTACAGCACACCTTTGAGCAGAATTAGGACGGTGACGTGAATGGTGAAAGCGTGAATGTGGTGAATTAGGAAGTCCGCTGTGCCCAAAACAATGGGTGCAGCTGCCACTTTTCCGCCAACAGCCAAGACACCGCCGCCAAAGACATAGCTAACTGGTTCTAGGGCATTGGGTGCAGTTGTACCAGGAGCCAAGGCGTGGATATTTTGTATCCACTGGGCAAATACTGGCTGCAATTGAATCCCTGTATCAGAGAACAAGTCTTGAGGACGACCCAATGCACGCATTGTGTCGTTGTGGATGTAAAGTCCAAAGCTATGGAAGCCAAGGAATATAGACACCCAGTTCAGGTGAGAAATAATCGCGTCACGGTGACGAATCACCCGATCCAGCAAGTTGTTTTGATTCACAACTGGATCGTAATCTCGCACCATGAAGATAGCAGCGTGAGCGGCTCCACCAACGATTAAGAAGCCACCGATCCAAGTATGGTGAGTAAACAGAGCTAGCTGAGTAGCGTAGTCAGTTGCCAAATATGGATAGGGGGGCATCGCGTATTGGTGATGCGCGATGATGATGGTCAGCGAACCCAAGAAGGCTAGGTTAGTAGCTAATTGAGCGTGCCAAGATGTGGTCAGGTTTTCGTAGAGACCTTTGTGACCTTCGCCGGTGAAAGGGCCTTTGTGGTTTTCTAGGATCTCTTTAATGCTGTGACCAATACCCCAGTTGGTACGGTATTGATGACCAGCAATGATAAAGAGAACTGCGATCGCCAAGTGGTGATGGGAAATATCAGTCAACCACAAGCCGCCTGTTACTGGGTTCAGACCGCCCTTGAAGGTCAGGAAGTCAGCATACTGACCCCAGTTCAAGGTGAAGAAAGGTGCTAAACCAGCAGCAAAGCCGGGATACAGCTCGGTCAACAAGTCTTTGTTCAAGATGAACTCGTGGGGCAAGGGTATGTCTTTGATGGCAACGCCTGCATCCAAAAGCTTGTTGGTCGGTGCGGACACGTGGATCAAGTGACCTGCCCATCCCAAGGAACCAAGACCTAGCAACACTTGTAAGTGGTGGTTCAGGATTGATTCCACATTCTGGAACCATTCCAGTTTGGGAGCGCGTTTGTGGTAGTGGAACCAGCCGGCAAATAGGAATAAGCCTGCTAATACCAAGCCACCGATCGCAGTTACGTAAAGTTGGAAGGAGTTTGTAATCCCCCAGCCACGCCATACCTGGAACAAACCGGAGGTGATTTGAATACCGTGGAAACCACCGCCAACATCACCGTTTAAAATGTCTTGCCCGACAATGGGCCAAACAACTTGGGCACTTGGTTTAACGTTTAACGGGTCGCTTAACCAAGCTTCGTAGTTAGAAAACTTCGCGCCGTGGAAAATCATCCCGCTCAACCAGATGGTCACTACAGCCAGGTGGCCGAAGTGGGCTGAGAATATCTTGCGGGATATCTCTTCTAAATCGCTTGTATGTGTATCAAAATCATGGGCGAGTGCGTGCAGGTTCCAAATCCATGTGGTGGTTTTGGGACCTCTGGCCAAGGATCTGTCAAAGTGTCCAGGTTGCGCCCATTTCTCGAATGAGGTTGGAACTGGATCGTTATCGACGATTACTCTTGCCTTTTTTTCCTCTCGCTCCGGAGGACTTATTGTCATTCGACCTCCTCTCTTGATAAGGAATGAGGAATCATTAATACCACAAAATGAACCATTACCGACTACTCCAGAATTTTACTGAAGCTCCGATGAAGACCCCATGTGGAGAGTTGTTTCTCGTTGAATTATAGAGTCTTCACTTGTACATTGTTGGAGATATTTTAACAATAATTCAAACTTGCCCAAATATTGCTGGAATTCCTGCCTTAACTGGCTTTTAACTTCAAACTTTTTTCCCAAAAGTCAATAGATTATCTATTTAATTTACAAAGGATAACAATTCGTAAGATTTATGGTTTGGCTCTACATAGTCGATGATCCAGCTTTTGCGGCTATTACTCATAAACATTTATGTCATATTTCAATTTTCGTAAGTAAAACGCTGTAAGTAATATGACTTTTTTTTAAATCGGGAATCGATATTGGAAATATAGGTATGTGGATTCATCCCTGAATTTTCATGGCATCTGGAAAACCTCTCTTCTATTTCTCTCTCCTCAAAGGATACTGTTGGTCAATTTATGGTGGGTTTGACCCCTCACCCCTAAAACATTGGTTTGGCGTTGCTTTTCCGCCCTGAAATAAATTTCGGGCTAATAGCTCAAGTCCGTTGAAACGGACTCAAGAGTAATGAGGAATGATGGGTTAGACCCCCTATTAATTCGCCAACAGTATCCTCAAAGGAGAGAGACTTTGAATTTTCCCCCTTCCCGCGACGAGTTGGGGGTTAGGGGGTTAGGTTTTTGAGGAACTCCAAGGAATAAATTATCCAATGTTGTGGGGTGGGCATCTTGCCCGCCCAGTCGATATGGCGGGCGAGACGCCCACCCCACAAGAAATAATTGAGTATTTTTTTATTTGGAAGTCCCTTAAAAGAATTTCTTTCCCAGTCCCCAATCCCCAACTAAAGTTACATAGGAATCAGTGCAACCCGTTAAAATTTCCTGAGATACGCAAGAAAACCATGCGATCTGAGGCAGATTTCACCTTTTGGGCTATAGTTCCAGATGGACAGTTTGAGCCAAAATAAATCTGTCAATCAATTTTGGATTTTAGATTTGCGATAGCGGAGCGTTAGCGAGTCCGCGAGCGTCTTTTGGATTGACCCCGACCACGAGGGTGCGGGGCTTGGAGATTTTAGATTTTTCCACCCACGAGGGGTGGGGCTTGTACCCCAAAAAATCCAAAATCTAAAATCTAAAATTCGGCGGGTCAATTATCGAAGACTATCACTGGGTACAACACATGAACTCGTGGCTGAAAAGGGTGTTAGAGAAATTTCTCCCTGAGAAGTTCTCGATTCTCAGGTGGGTAATGACATTGGTGCTGGTATTAAGCTTGACCAGTTGCGGCGAGAAAGCTGACAGCCAGGAAGTATCTACTGGCTATAAAGAAAACTCCCCAAAGATTTCTCAAATTTCAAAGCAATTTTCGGAAGTTTCCCCTCCATCTGTTATTCAAGAACTGCGTCCAATTTTGGAAGTTTATCAACCACAAGTGACAATTGTTACTCCAAAATTTGATGAAGTTCTTCAAGACAACAAAGTAACAGCCAGTTTTCAGGTTAAGGATCTACCAATATTTAAAGACCCACAATTACAACTCGGGCCACATTTACACGTAATTCTGGATAATCAACCTTATATACCTGTTTATGACCTAAATCAGCCCTTAGTTTTACCAGACTTGTCTCCAGGTAGTCATACCCTGCGCATCTTTGCCTCTCGTCCTTGGCATGAAAGCTTTAAGAATGAAGGTGCTTATGCTCAAACAACATTTCACGTCTTCACTAAAACCGACGACAACACCCCAGATCCTAAATTACCCCTGCTAACTTACAGCCGTCCTCAAAGTAGCTATGGGGCAGAACCAATCTTACTGGACTTTTACCTAACTAACGCTCCTCTGCATCTCGTTGGTAAGGAAAACCCCAACGACGAGTTCAGTGATTGGCGCATCCGCTCCACTATTAATGGTGAAAGCTTTATTTTCGATCGCTGGCAGGCAGTTTACCTGAAAGGCTTCCATCCAGGAAAAAATTGGGTAAAACTGGAATTTCTCGATAATCAGGGAAATGCTGTCAAAAATGCCTTTAATACCACAGTTAGATTGATTGACTACCAGCCAAAGGGTAAAGATACTCTATCGAGAATTATTAGAGGAGAACTCACAGCAGCAGAAGTGCGCCCTATTGTAGACCAGAATTATAGACCTACACCTTCTGTTGAAAAAACACCCCAAATACAACCCAAGGTAGAAAAACAGCCCATTCCTGAAACGGAAATTCCCAAAGAATTCAAAACACAGCCAGAAAAACCAAAATTAGAAGTTCCAACAGCTACACCATCTCCTAGCTTGTCCCCGACACCAGCAGAAATTATTGAGTCTCCAGAACTACAGCCAACGGTAACGCCAACTCCTGAATCTACGCCATTACCTGAAAAAGTTGCGCCTAAACCAACAAAACCTAGATTGGACGGATTTTTCAACCGTGGGGCTGGTAAAGTTACTACCCCACAAGCACCAGTTACGCCATCTCCGAGTTTGCTACCCACGCCGCCGGAGATTATTGAGTCTCCAGCACCAGAAATAATTACGCCAACACCAGAACCACAGCCAACGGTAACGCCAACTCCTGAATCTACGCCGTTACCTGAAAAAGTTGCGCCTAAACCAACCAAATCTAGATTTGGTGGATATTTCAACCGTGGGACTGGTAAAGTTCCTACCTCACAAGCACCAGTTACGCCATCTCCAAGTTTGCCACCCACACTGCCAGAGATTATTGAGTCTCCGACACCAGAACCTCAGCTAGAGGTAACACCAACTCCTGAATCAACGCCGTTACCTACAACAGAATCAACCAAAGACACTCAACTGCAACTCTTGCGCTAAAGCCTCAACGAATGCGATCGCACCGACAGGATTTCCGATATTATCCAAGGCGGGACTGTAACAAGCGATCGCTCCCTCACCTGGTACTATTGCTACAAGTCCACCACCAATCCCTGATTTCATCGGTAAACCAACTCTGACTGCAAACTCGGCAGAAGCTTCGTACAATCCACAAGTTAACATCACAGCATTGACAATTTGGCGGTTTCGTGCAGATAACCTGTTATTTTCACAAGCTAGGAGTTTTCCCAACAGGGCTAAATCTTCAACTCGCCCAGATATACAGCATATTTGCTCGTAGGTGTCAAGGGCTATTTCAAGATTTTCGAGATAACCGGCTTCGGCAAGATAGTTGGCGATCGCTTCATTAGCTGTTGAGCGTGTTAATCGCACTGAAGCCAGCATTACCTGATCTAAGCTTAGTTGACAATCGGCTAATTGGTTGAGCCATTGACAAAATAAGAGAGTGCGTTGATTAGCGTCCTTTCCTGGTAATTTATCAGACAAGGTAATTGCCCCACTATTAATCATAGGATTGCGGGGGCGGCCGCGATCGCTAACTAATTGTTCTAAAGAATTGAAGGGTGCATCCGATGGTTCCACCCCAACCCAGCCAAAAACTGTTTCTGCTCCGAGATGTTCTAGCAGATAAAGTAAGGAAAATGTCTTAATCACGCTCATTAGCGGGAAAACACAAGCTATATCCCCAAAACTGATGGTTTTGCCCGATTTACAGCAGATGTGAACTGCAAACCAACTAGGATAAGCTTTAGCTAATTGCGGAATGCGATCGATAACTTTTCCGTATTCAGCTTTAGTTTTCGCTTGTTGCACCCAAGCTGACAACTCTGTAGTAGTTAGTCTGTCAAGTCTTTTCAAAAGTGATATCCGTTAAAACCCTTTCTAGTTTATAAACTCGCTGTAATATTTTCTATCGTTACTGATGGTGGATTGATAAGAGTTAACAGTATATCGACAACTTCACTAAAAGAAGCCGCACTCTTTAAATTTGCTGATTCTACATAACCAAATCCATAGGAGGCGTGAATAAAATCAACCCCTGCTTTCATAGCCGCTAATCTATCACTTTCTGTATCTCCAACATAAATTGCCTTTTTCAAGCTATTACGCTGACAAATTGCAATGATATTTTCAGCCTTGGGTTTTTGAGTTCTGCCAAAACACTCTGAGTCTACAAATATATCCCTAAAAGTTTTGTTTGTATTACTAGTGTTTAAAGGCATAGAAAGAAACATCTGTAAGTACCAATATTCACAATTGCTAACTAAAAACAGGGGAAACTGACTGGACAAAGTATCTAAATATTCTGAAACTCCTTTGTATAAAGTTCCACCTCTAGTTTTTATCTCTTGCTTTTCACAGTCTTCGATTAAAAGAGAAAACTTATAAATATTTTCCTCTTCTATGTCTGGAAAAATATTTTTTATGCACTCTATAAATGGAAGACCACTTACACCATTAATATCATCCTCAGTAATAGGAGTTCTCTGAATATTAGCAATCTTAATTGCTTGATTCCAAGCATCTGCACATATACTAGATATATTCCAAAGAGTTCCATCTAGATCAAATATTACCCCAACCATATATAACTCCTAAAATAAACTAAGCAATTTCAATCCCTATACTACTAGTGTGTCAATAAATAATTGATGGATAAATTTACTGTACAGACGGCGATTTATCGCGTCTCTCTAACCGCCATAATTAATGGGACAGACTACTAGCCAATGTCAAAGTCAGATTTCAAATCATATCTATTTGACCAATCTTGATGAATATACAGCACTTGCGTCTATTATGAGGTACACTAAATTAAAATATAAATATTTTTAAATGAAGTCATACTCTGTCGATCTTCGAGAAAAAATAGTT
>NZ_JBALFY010000070.1:0-139430 GCF_036916655.1 Nostoc sp. | reverse complement strand
ACAATCTGGATGCTTTCAACATAGTTGCGATTCCAGATGGGTTCGAGAAAAGAGTTGGCAAACCGAAAATAGAGTAAATTCAGCAGTGGTTCTTTACCCAGGTAATGGTCGATGCGATAGATGGATGATTCGGGAAAAACTGATGCCAGAATTTGATTTAACTCACGTGCTGATTTCAAATCCCGTCCAAATGGTTTTTCAATTACCACTCGCGCATTTTTAGCACAGCCTGATTCGCCCAATCCTGACACTACTTGTGCAAACAAGCTCGGTGGAATTGCCAAATAGTAGAGGGGATGAGTAGCATTACCAAGGGCTTGACGTAATTTTTCGTAAGTTTCTGGTTTGTTGTAGTCACCGGCAACGTACTGGAGTAGTCCAGAAAGTTTCTCAAATGCATCTTCATCTATACCACCATGATGTTCTAAGCTATCACGTGCCCTTTCCCTAAGTTGATCCGTCGTCCAAGATCGTCCGGCAACCCCAATCACTGGGACATTGAGATTGCCCCGTCGTACCATTGCCTGAAGGCTGGGGAAGATTTTCTTGTAGGCCAAGTCACCTGTTGCCCCAAAAAATACCAGTGCGTCTGAATCAGGAGTTCCCATGACTAACCTCTTTAAGAATTAGCTTTTTCATCATACCCGCCAAACTGATAGCGTATGGCTGACAAAAGTTGATCGGCAAAGTCTGCCTCCCCACGCGAGTTAAAACGAGCAAAGAGTCCGTAACTTTTCACCGGAGTTGGCACAGATTCGTCAATTGCTGCGATCGCACTCCAGCGCCCTTTGCCAGAATTTGATACACGACCACCAAACTCTTCTAAATTGCGGCTTGTCAGTAAGGCGATCGCTGTCAAATCCAATAGCCAGGAAGCAATTACACTATCCTGCCGCCAGACTTCGGCAACATCTGCCAAATTAAAGTCATACTGATAATAACCTAAGTTGCTAGTTACAAAAATGCCTGCTTTAATGTGAAGGCAAAGATAAAAGCTCTTAGCTTCAGTAAAAAAGCTTTCATAGTCACTGCATGGATTGATTTAGGGAACTTCTGAGTAATGAGACTGAAAACTGTCTCAATAGACTCATCCGCAAAAAGGAAATGCTTGCTGTAACTGAACTTGACGGATTTAGTTGGGGACAGCGATCGCTATCTTAGTCTACGATAAAAATTGGGGTTTTCAGGCATTATGGGACAACAAATTAAAATTAAGGGATATGTCTATTTTGACAATGCTTTTTACTATAAAGAGTGAAATTATCATGCTGATATTCAGCACAAGTTTTTACACAAAATAATCATGTTTTTACTGGTAGTTGAAGAAAAGACACTATACTCTGCGTCAAGAGAGTGAGTTTTGGGAAAAAACAAAATCATAAAGTCTGCATTATTACAAGTATATTAATAAAACTTTGCATTGTGTCCTATTTTGCACCTATCCCGATTGTACTCCCACAATGTTTACAGTACGACAAATGCTTATAAGTAAGATTATGACAGTTTTGGCATTCAACGTCTTGATAATAACCGCAGTGCGGACAGTAAGTATCAAGATGTCGAATTTTCTTGGCACAATTGACACAGCGTGATTTTTGAACTCTGTTAGCTGCCTGGACTTTGACATTGAAGACAAATTTTTGAAAAAACTGGATAATTCCAAAGCCAATAATTGGAATCAGTAAGATATAAATATAATTGATTAGGAAAAGTAAACCACCAAAAAGGGCGCTAACTATATCAAAGAAGAATCTAAATATTACACCTATTTGGAGAAATTCAAATATTTTAACAATTAGTGGGATAAAAAAGATAACTAGCAAATGCCAGCTAATTAGCGAGACAAGTCCATATCCTCTTCTTTGGGTAAAATTGTGAACTGATAAGGCAATGAGAATCAGTGGTAAAAGAAAAAGAGACTGAAAAGTAAGCTGGATACTTGGATACCAAAATGATGCCTGCTGATAACCTTTTTGAACTTCTTGGAATTGATTAGTATCTTTAAGAAAGGTTAAAAAACTAATACTTTCTGGTTTGGTAAGTAGTTCATTTTTAAGAGTAGAAATTTCTTGTTTCAGGGTAGAGATTTGGCGATTATTTTGCTCTAATGTCTGTTTAGCTTTTTCCGCACTAACCTGATTAATTGATTGTTCGCGTCCCTGACCTGCAATTTTTTCTAATAACGTTGAGTCATATTGGGATTTAATAGTGCTATTGGTTTGTTCAAGCCTACTAATTCTTGCTTGTTCCCGATCAATAGTTTTAATAATTTCCTGCTTTTCAGGATTGTTAAGCTTATCTTTATAGTCTGCATATTGCAGGCAAGTTTTAGAAACCTTACCTAAATGTCCTACTTCAACTTGCTGATAGTTTCGCTGAAAACTGAGTTGATTGTTCGGGTTATATGGCAATGAAAGTCTAACAATTTCATAGTCTTTATCTTTAGTGGTTTTTGTCTGATAATTTTGCCACTCTGAATAACATGGATAAGCTGCGGTTGGACTAATATGCCATCTGCTGATATCATCAATTCCTGTAAAGACATTAATCAAGATAAAAATATCAATTATAATAATCACAACCAAACTTACTTTATTCAGTGGTTCGTTGTTGATTGTCCTTGATTTACTAAAAAATTGACTCAAAATTCGGCGAATTCTGGCAAACATATTGTCTTTTCAATAAATGGAAATTCAATCCGAATCAATTTTATCTGATCCGTAGTCAGGAACTAAACAAAAATACATCGATTCATCTGAAGATTTGTTAATTGCTTTGTATAATCAGGGGGTTCATGTTGCCCACCCCATAAGAATTTGATTTAATTCAATTTAGATGTTTTTCAATTTCATCACGAAAACATCCAAGAGATCACTGATGCTATAAAATTAAAATTTTTACACAATATAAGGTAATAAATACTTAATCTCAATCAGTATGGGATTGATTGTGGTGCTTCTGCTGGTTAGCTTATCGCTTGTCTTAATCAAAGTGTGGTCATCTCAACCACGGGGCAATGTTTCTAAGCCATACTTCAGCGATCCGAAAAACAGAAAACTGCAAAAACGTTTACTTATTTTACTTAACGGTGATTTGACAACAGCCGAACGATTACTTAAACAGCAGCGCCAGAAGCATCAGGGTCAATCGGATACATGGTATTTGGAGAAAGTGATTTATGACTTGGAACGCGATCGCCGTTACTAAAATTCACAACACAAGAAGGGCGATCTTTGAATACGTTCTAGGGGCGCACAGCTAGCTATGCGCCCCTAATGAAACCTATTTAGCAGCGAAGTAGGCTTCTAATGCCTCAGAGCCACCAATTAATTTACCATCGATAAACACTTGGGGAACTGTTGTCGCACCTGTAACCGCTCGTAACGAGCGTGTGGTGATATCTTTGCCCAAGGTAATTTCTTCATAGTTAATGCCATGTTCCTTGAGCATCGTTTTAGCGCGCGCACAGAAGGGACAACCAACTTTCGCAAACAGGGAAACTACTTCGGGCTTCACTGCTTGGGGGTTGATGTATCTGAGGATTGTCTCAGCATCGGACACCTTAAAGGGATCTCCCGGCTCTTCTGGTTCAATAAACATCTGGTTAATTACGCCATCTTTAACCAGCATAGAATAGCGCCACGATCGCTTCCCAAACCCCAAGTCTGATTTATCTACTAGCAGACCCATACCTTCAGTAAATTCACCATTACCATCAGGAATTAGCGTGACATTTTCTGCTTCTTGATCCTTGGCCCATTCGTTCATCACAAAGGCATCATTCACAGAAATACAGATAATGTCATCGACACCATTTTCTTTGAAAACCGGAGCCAATTCGTTGTACCCAGGAAGATGAGTTGATGAACAAGTTGGGGTATAAGCACCTGGTAAAGAGAAGACAACCACTGTCTTATTAGCAAACAATTCATCAGTTGTCACATCCACCCACTGGTTATCCTTGCGAGTATGAAACGTGATATTAGGTACTCTTTGTCCTTGGCGATTGGGTAACATAATTTTGCTTGCCTTTAGTAATCAACTCCAGTCATAACCTATCATGGGAGAACTGGCACAATGTAACTATACAATTGGCTAAGAAACTTCATTAACGAATGGAGCGATAGCTGCTACAAATTCAGTAGTTGATTCATAAGGTAAAACATTACGCCCATTTATTTTTATACCTTGAGATTGAGGGAAACAAGCAAGATAGTGAGCCAAACGTTCATCTGGCGTTTCTTTTTTATTGTCTTGGCTAATACTCGATGCAGTTTCCCCCACAACTGTTAATGTTGGTTGCCCAATAGAGGTAATAAAACTAGTATAATCATCTCGCCAAAACCCTGCTAAAAAAGAAAACACTGCATGGCGACTAGCAAGATTTTCTGCACCTGCAATCAATGTATTTAACCACTCTGCATCTACAGCACTTTCAGAAGCAAAGAGTTGACGAGTCGAGAAAGAACGTAAAAATTTTGGGGTGCGTGCATAGCGATAAAAAGGATTTCCAAAAGGCGAATCTAAGACATTCCAAAGGAATTTTTCTTGCCATTTTGGTGATTTATTTGTCATCAAAGCCCACGGTGGCGGCCCAGCAAGTACCAGTCCAGCAATTAAATTTGATTCCTTTTGGACTAATTGGATCGCAACTGGCAATAAAGCACCTTGTACTACTATAATTACAGGTTTTTGCACTACTTCTTGTAAAAAGTACTGCAACTGTTCTGCCCAATCACTAGGAGTGTAAGCCAGATGAGGCATATCACTTTCACCGCATCCTAGTAAATCAGGGTTGTAAATTGAATTTCGTTGACCTCGATTATACCACTCGCGACAAAATCGCTGCCAAAATTGCCGCGATAATCCAACGCCAATCGGATGAATTAGCAGTAAGGGAATGCCCTCAGATGTTGTATTAATTGGTTGATGAACTTCGTAGGCACAACGATAATTCTGCCAACGATAAAACTGGCTAGGAGATGCTGTTAAATTGGTTGTTTTTGCTACAGCAGATGGTTGCATAATTCCTAGTTGTTAATACTTACTAAAAAATCATCTGTGGATGAATCAACTCGTATCCAGCTTCTTTGAGTTTTTCATTGGATACCCAAGCATTATATGGCCGGATACTCTTAACAGAAGTATCCCATTTAACCTTGGGTAAATTATGTTTTTCAAATAAGCTATCTAACAAGTCTCGGCTAGTAAGATGTGCATCATCAACTAAATTGTAAATCCCTTGTAAACGACGGTTACGGGCAAATTCTATCGCACCAACAATATCATCCAAATGAATCCAGTTTGTGATATCTTCGCCACTGCCCGGACGGGTTGTACCAGAGTATCTGCTAAATATCTTTACTAGTTCTCTGCCGGTTCCATAAATTCCTCCTAAGCGGAAGATACAAACACGGAGATATTCGCTAGATGCTGATAGCAATATCTCCTCTGTTTTTCTAAGAATTTGTGCATTTAAATTAGCGGGTGCAAGGGGTGTTTCTTCATCTACCCATACACCATTTCTGTCACCATAGACAGCATAGCTTCCTGTGTATATTAATTGTTTCACACTCTTATTTTGCTGCAAGCATGAAACTAAAGCTTGGGCAGTTTGTAGATAAGTCTCTTCATAAACTTCTCCACTTTTTGCACCAATGCTCAAAAGTACAACATCTTGATTGTGCAAAACTGATTTTAGACCATCTATGTCATTACCGCAGGTAACTATAACTCTTTGAGATACTGATTGTAGTGCAGGTAGACGCTCAGGAGAAGTTGTGGTTACGCTGACAACAAAATTCATATTTTGCTGCCAATATTGAGCAACTTTATAACCAACATAACCACAACCAATGATTGCAACATTCATGACAAATTAGACACAAATAAATTTAACTACTCATTGAGACAATATTCTCAATTAAAGCACTAGACGCAAATAAATTTAACAGTCCAGAGTTAATAGTCAATAGTTAATAGGATAGAAAATTTTACCTAATGACCAATGACCAATGACTATTTTGCTAATTCTTTCTCAATTATGGCAATTATTTCTGGTGAATTTGGCTGCACACTACTATTAAATCGAGCTACTACTTCACCTTGCCTATTAACTAAAAATTTTTCAAAGTTCCAAGCAACAGTTCCCGTTGGCTCAACGGCTTTGGTAAGTCGCTCATAAAGTGGATGCTGCTGTGAGCCTTTGGCATGAACTTTATCGAATAGTTCAAATGTAACACTATATTTACTAGTGCAGAATTGCACAATTTCTTCATTGCTTCCTGGTTCCTGCGCTCCAAAATCGTTACAAGGGAACCCCAAAATACGTAACCCTGCTTCTCTATACTTCTGGTTTAGTTTTTCTAACCCCTCGTATTGAGAAGTATAACCGCAGTAGGAAGCCACATTCACAATTAAGAGTACCTTACCGGTGTACTCGTTTAATTGTTTATCCTCACCGTTAATGGTCTTGACTGCAATATCCGAAATTGTGTTACTCATCTTGAATCTGATTTATAGGGAATATTGCCAAGTCTCCCATATTACAGGTACTCTAAACCCACTTTCTTTAAGGAAATTAAGTTTGTTGGCCTTCTTAACCCTACGATTCTGTTTAACTCAGAAGATGTCTTAAATGTAACAGACGATCTGATGATATGGTTTACCTGCTCGTGTTCCAGTTCTTTCAACCCGAATACAAGTACTTAACTCCAATCCAATACTTGTCGGTTAAGGGAAATAGAGTAAAGGGAAAGGAAAAGAAAAAACCTTTAGGGAGCATCCTAAATGTCTAATTTCTATCAAATCCAGGTGATAAATTGTCATTGCCTACTCCTTCTTGTAAAGTTGGGTAAGAAGCGACAGCGTAGTGTTCGCAATGAAAAAATATGTTCTTGCAAAATTGGAATGCTCCCAACCTCTAACTTTTTCCCCCTACTACTGATTTGTCGTAAAATGCCATTAGGGGGGATATTTATGTTACCAAATCCACAATTCTGATTAACTGGATAATACTCCGGTAATACTCGTCAATTCCATAATTTTCTCAAACTGAAAATCGTGAGCCAAATTCTTGATGAAATTTATTAATACAGCATTCTCAGAAGGGATTTGCTCAATCAATTCTAAAATCAAATCATCACTACATTGGGCTGCGGCAGTATACAGATTTTTCACCCATTCTGGTGACATGGCAGATAATAGAGTCACTAAATCGGTGAGCGTCAACATTAATTTTGATCCTTCTTCTTTTGGGTTTGTTAGCTGATAGCTTTCTTCTTGGTAAATATATTGAACTCCTAAATATTCGCTTAATTTTTCTAGTAATTGTTCTTCACGGAAAGGTTTATTAATATAATCATCACAACCTGCTTTGATCATCGCTTCTCGTTGTTCTTCAAAGGCATTGGCAGTTAAAGCAATAATAATAGTTGTGCGATTTGGGATTGAGGTTGCTTCCCTAGTTTTAATAATTCTTGTGGCTTCATAGCCGTCCATAATCGGCATCCGCATATCCATTAAGATTAAGTGTGGTTGCCATTTCTGCCAAAGTGCGATCGCTTCAGTACCGTTTACTGCTTCCTGGACTGCAAAACCAATGGATGTCAGAATTTTCACTAGTACTAAACGGCTATCTGTGGCGTCATCAACTACTAAAATGCGGTATTCGCTTTGAGCGGGAGCTAAACTAATAACTTGACATCTAGTTTTTTTGACCTGGATTTCGCTAGCTGTGGCGAGATTAATTTGAATATCAAAAGCAAATTTACTTCCCTCGTC
This sequence comes from Nostoc sp., assembly GCF_036916655.1. Classification (GTDB taxonomy): domain Bacteria; phylum Cyanobacteriota; class Cyanobacteriia; order Cyanobacteriales; family Nostocaceae; genus Nostoc. Next base: position 131,648 of record NZ_JBALFY010000070.1, on the reverse strand, counting down.
AATAGTACTGGCGACGCTAATACTTCCCCCCATTAGTTCCACGTATTTGCGGCTAATTGCTAAACCTAGTCCTGTTCCCTGTTGCGATTTTCTTCCGGTTTCAGTTTGCCCAAAAGCTTCAAACAATAGGTCAATTTCTTGTGGCGCAATCCCGCGACCGGTATCTTGTACCTCGAAGATTAGGGATTGGGGATTGGGGATTGGGGAAGGTGGGGCCCCCTCTGGGGATAAGAGGTAATGGGGATTAGGGATTAGGGATTGGGGATTGGGTATTGGGCATTGGGGATTAATTATTCCCCTCCGCTCCCCTGCTCTACTGCCCCAGTCCCCAGTCCCCAGTCCCCACTCCCCACTCCCCATCCCCACCCGCAACGTCACCCTTCCAGTATCGGTAAATTTGATGGCATTTCCCAGGAGGTTAAGTAAGACTTGACGCAGTTTACTTTCATCAGCTTGGATGTATTGAGGAAGACGAGATGTATATTCAAAGACTAATTCTAATCCTTTGGAGGTGGCACGGAAACGCAACATTTCTTCGAGGTTTTCCAAGAGGCGAATTAAGTCAAAACTGTTGAGATTTAATGTTATTCTGCCGGCTTCGATTTTAGACATTTCCAAAATGTCGTTGATTAAGTTGAGGAGATGTTCGCCAGCACGATTGATGATTGCTAGATTTTGCTGATGTTCAGTGGATAAAGTATGATCGTGGCTCATGACTTGGGTAAAACCAAGGATGGCGTTAAGTGGGGTACGCAGTTCGTGGCTCATGTTGGCGAGGAATTCGCTTTTGGCACGGTTAGCGGCATCAGCAATGATTACTGCTTCTTGCAATGCTTGTGACTGTCTTTGAGTTTGCGCCAGCAATTGTGCCTGCTGTAGTGCAACACCCAATTGATTGCCAATTTGAACCACGATGTTGATCTCTTCTGGTTTCCATTGGCGGGAATCGGAATTTTGATAACTCGCCAGTAATCCCCAAAGCTGACTACCATACAAAATAGGGACAATAATGTAGGCTTTGGCTTGAAAGCGCTCTAAAAGGTTGATATAAGTAGGATGAAATTCAGCCTTGTAAATGTCTGGGACACAGAGGAAACTTGTACCTGCGGTTGCTTGTAGATCGGCATCTTCTACTGGATTACCTGCAATATCCAAAATTTTTGCTAGGCAATGGCCATCTTGTAAAACACCCTCTGTGAGATCGGGATGATTGTTGTGTTCTTCTATGAGAGAAATCCAACCATTACCCACCGACTCGGAGACAAATTCGCCATTCCAGTGGGGATTGAAACGATAGACAACAACCCGATCGCAGTTGAGTACTTGCCGTAATTCTTCGGTTGTAGCTGCAAATATCGTCTCTAGATCGAGTGTTTGGCGCATTCTTTGAATTACTTGGGCGATCGCTCTTTCTCTTTCTGCACTCTCACACAAGGCTTCTTCTGCTAACTTTCTCTCAGTAATATCTGTAATTGTACCAATATAGCCTTTGATTTCTCCATCATCTCCAAATTCTGGCAAAGCCTGACAAATTACCCAGACTACTGTAATATCATCACGCAAGAAGCGATGTTCATACTTATACGTTGACTTAGTGGCTCTTGCTTGATTCCATATCAAGAATAGCTGTTCGAGGTCTTCTGGATGTACAGCATTTGTCCAACCTTTCCCCAGAGACTTTTCTATAGTGTATCCAGTAATTTCACTCCAGCGTTGATTAAAATATAAAGCATTGCAATTCATATCAGTGTGAAATATACAGACCGGTGAGGCTTCTGCTAGAAGTTGATATCGTTGCTGACCTGATTGCAAAGCTAGTTCTGCCAATTTGCGATCGTTAATATCTGCCCAATAACCAACCCATTCGATGGGGAAATTAGCTTCGTCACGAATTAACCTCATCTTTTCGTAGAACCAGTGATAAGTTCCGTCAACGTGTAGCCAACGGTATTCATAAGAAATGTACTCCTGCTCAACAAAATGGGAAAATTTTTCCGAGATCAGTTCAATATCTTGGGGATGGACATGATGAAGCCAAAAACTGGAGTTATTGATAAATTCCTGCGCTTCGTAGCCCACCATTTCTTTAACGTTCTCACTAATAAAGGTAGTGCCAAAATCTTCTGATGTTTTGCTATAAATGACTACAGGGCTAGAGGTGAGCAGATATTGTAGGCGTTCGTTGGCTAAACGTAGTTCTTGTTCGACATGTTTGCGATAGCTAATTTCTACTAACACTGTGCCGACACCAGAGGGGCGATCGTCTTCACCAAGAATCGGAAAATAAGAAGCTAAAAAATGGCGGATAATATCTGGTTCTTTAATTGATGCGCCGCTTAATTCTTGATTAATAATGGGTTGACCAGTTAACAAAACCTGTTGATAAATTGGTTCCACTAGAGGGGCGATGTGAGGTAAAGTTTCATGGATAGTTTTACCAATATGAGCTTTCTGGGGTACTCCATTAATCTCCGCCAGCAGTTGATTAATTTGCACAAACCGCAGTTGTTTATCTAAAATGTTCATGCCGACGGGGGCACTGCTAAAAAAGGCATTGAGACGAGCTTCTCTGAGTGCTAATTCTTGTTCTAGGGTTTTGCGCTCAATCAACCCACCCAACTGAGCCGCAACAGCACTGACTAGCAAGAGTAAACGCCGATCTACCAATACTGGGCTACGTTTAAAAAATACTAAAACAGCTAATACTTGGCTTCCGGCCACTATGGGAACACCAAAACCAGCTTTTAATCCTACCTTGGCTGCTTGTTGCGATCGCAAAAAAATTGGCTCTGTAACTTTAGAAACATCTTCTATCCATTCTGGTTCCTCGTTTTGCCAAACTCTTCCTGGTAGTCCCACTCCCAGAGCAAATTTGATCGCTTGGCTTTGGCGGGAAAATTCTGCTAAACTACACTCCTCACTGTACCAACCTAGACTGTGTTTTAAAACAGTCCCATCTTCATCAGGTATCCACGCTTCACCAAAATCCCAGCCAATGGTGTGACAAATTAAGCGCAAAACTAATGCTAAGGCGCTTTTGACATTACTGGCGCGAGTAATAGCTTGGGTTGTCAACAGCAGTAAACGGCTTTCATTTTCTGCCTGCTTGCGTTCAGTAATATCTTTTGCTGTGCCCAGTATGTACCAACGCCCATCAATCTTAATCATTTCTGCACTCAACAGTGTTGTCCTGATTTCTCCTGTTGTAGTGCAGACATCAATCTCAAAGTTGCGGATGGCTTTTGCTTGTTGCAAGACGTGGGTGAGAAAATTATATTCTTCTGGATTCACCCAAAAATTTAATTCTTCATCGGTGCGATCGATCACCTGAGAACGAGAATAACCAAAAAACCGACAAAAGCTGTCGTTAACTTCAATATAGCGTTTGTTGCGAACCGTAATTAAGGCAATTGGATCGGGAGATGACCGAAAAGCTGATGCTAACTTTTCTTCAGAAGCTCGTCGCGCTGCTTCTGCCCGTTGGCGTTCTTTTGCCTCCAACACCAAGGAGACTAAATTGCCCAAAGAGCGAGCAAAATTTTGGTCTTCTAGCGTCCAATGATGAGTAACTCCCACTGCCTCCATACATAAAACTCCTACAGTCTTACCCTCCAGCCTTATGGGTGTATCGAGTACAGAGGTAACATTTAATTTTAAGTAACATGCAACAAATTCTCTAGTTCTGGGATCGTTATAGGCATCATCTGTAGCGATTGGTTGGTCTTGTTGCAAAGCTGCAAAATAAGCTGGATAGTCTGCTGCTGATAAGGAAAGTCCTTGACTGTGTTGATTGCAACTACCTTCAAATAGATCGAAACACTGGATTTTCATGCCTGTTTTGTCATATAGCCAGACGCTAGCTCGTTCCATCCCAATATTCTTGACAGCTGCTTCTGTGATTTTACTTAAAGCTGTTTTTAAATCACCCTGATAAAGTGTCTGATTTTGTGCCAATTGCGTGAGGACTAGGTTATGGTTGCGGAGCTTAATTGCACTTTCTCGGAGTAATTTTTCCACTCCTCGACGCTGCGTAATATTACTAGCAGTGCCAGTTATGCCTATAACTTGACCTTCTTCGTTGCGTAATGCGATCGCATTAAACATTAGATAAAGTAAAGTACCATCTTTAGCAACACAGGTAGCTTCATGTTGAAAGATCGACTTTCCCTGAAGAACCCCCTCAAACGCTACTTTATCTTCAGCAACTTGTGTAGGCGAGATGAAATCAGTCAAGACACGCCCGATCATTTCTTGGGGTTCATAGCCATAAATCTGTTTGACTGCTGGGTTGACAAAGGTAATTAGTCCATTAATGTCCACCGACCAGATCATATCCTGAGATGTTTCTACCAAGTGCCGATACTGAATTTCACTCTTCTTCAGGGCAGCTTCGACTACAAGGCGTTCGCTTTGGTAAACTTCTCTACAAATGGCTTTGCTAAGGCTAACGGGAATTTCTTTAAAAATATCTTCTATTTGTCTGTCACGAATATTTAACTTAACTGCAACCAGTTGACGCTCTTTAATCTCCTGTTGCAGTTGAGCATTTTGCTCTTTTAATTGTTGTTTCAGCCTTTGGATAGTGAGTTGATTGTGTACTCGTAATAAAACTTCTCTAGTTTTAAATGGTTGACAAATATAGTCAATATTGCCTAAATCGAAAATATCGGTTCTTTCAAAAAAATCATCTAAATCACCGAAAAAAATTATCGGCATCTCTTGAGTTTTATCGTTAGCTTTCAACCTTTGACAAACTTCATAACCATCCATCTCCTGCATGAGAAAATTTAGCAAAAGCAAGTCAGGAGGAGAAGCAAGCGCCGTATTAATTGCCAATTGCCCAGAAATAACACTTTGCACCTGATAACCTTGGTGTTGAAGGATGTCTGATAAAAAATGTAAATTCTCTAAGTTGTCATCAACTAATAAAATTTTGATTTTTTGAGCATCCATATCAGTTCCTAAGTTAATTTTCAATCAAGAATAATTTGTTGAATCAAACTGAACATGAAATTAGAAAGCAAAACTCTATCACCAGATTGTAAATAAAATCATCGTTCCTTACCACCATACTTCAGCATCAGGTGGATAGAAAAATTTCAGATTAAGCAAGAGAACTTGTGAATACTGCCAAATCTCTGTGACGCAAGAAGAGCGAAATACAAAAATACAACAACGCGGACATTGCCCATACACGAATGGCACTAAGTTAAGATGCAGCCCTTCCCCCAACTGGTTCCCCCGAATTTCTCACGCATAGTGTGGGAAGTGTGGGGAGTGTCGGGGGGGGAAGAAGTCTTACTCCCCACACCTCCCACACCCCTTGGATTTCTCACACGTGAGAAATCCAGGTTTCCAACCTCCAGGCTGGGGACGAGGCTACATAAGTCTTTGGGCTTTTCTTCGTGCCATTGCCCACACACCTTGTTTATTTAATGGTTTCGCATTCACTGCTTGTTCTTTTCCATTTACAGCAAGCTACGTGCAGTGTATCTATCGACACAATATCAGCAGCTTTAGCCCTTAGTATTGGCTAGAGCTTCTGACTACAAACGAATGTAATTAAATTTACATTACGTAACGCAGTTTAATTTATTATTGCATACTTACTTTGATATCAGCTATTCTCAAGATTTTCATCCTTTTTTTCTTTGATACGGTAAATCCAACCGATGCTTGTACGGTTTACCCAACTGTTTTGAGATTTTGATTTTATTAAATTACTTACTAGAGAGAAGAAATAAAGCTCCTCTCAAAAAAACTAGAGGTTCGATAATTACTTAAATATCTGAAACTTCTAGATACCTCTAAAACTTTGTTTGATTACCCAAAATTGAATTAGAAAGTTAAGGAGAGATTGAAATATGGCACTCATTCGTTGGGAACCATTCCGTGAAATTGAGATTCTGCGTCGTCAAATGGATCAACTATTCTCTGATCTGACAGTCGCCGAGCGCGGCAACTCTGAAATTTCTCCATCATCGAGAACAGCATGGGTTCCTGCTGTTGAATTACATGAGAATGGTTCCGAGTTGCTATTAAAAGTTGAGATTCCAGGCGTTGAAGCTAAAGACCTGGATGTTCAAGTCACTCAAGATGCAGTTTCGATTGTTGGCGAGCATCGTTACGAAAAGCAATCCCAATCTAACGCTAAAGTTCATTCTGAATTCCGGTATGGCAAGTTCACGAGAGTAATAGCTCTACCAACCAAAGTTCAGAATCAACAAGTTAAGGCAGACTTGAAAGATGGGATTTTAATTTTGACTTTACCCAAACTTGAGCAAGAGCAAAGCAAGGTATTCAAAGTCAACTTAGGTCAATCTCAAAGTGCTACAGCTTCTATCGAAGCCGGCAATGCTAACACACAACCCAAAATTACATCATAATAAAGCGTTCAAATTGCGTAAATTTTAATAGAAACCCCAGCTAAATTTATTAGCTGGGATTTTTCTTTTTTGACTCAGAATTGTTTCGGCAAATTCAGTAAGAGGGTACTATTCCTCTTGCACATCAACCCAGATGCTACCTTCTTCCACACGAATTGGAAATACTGGTAGTGCTTTTGGTTGTGAAACTAACGAGAGTACCTTACCTACACCAGGGGGCCAAGAACACCAATCTTTAACCTCACCAGTCCGCAGGTCAAAAGCACTGCGATGGAAAGAACAAACAATTGCCCCACTTTCGGTTATTTTCCCACTTTTCAGGGGTAATTTTAAGTGAGGACAGGTATTATCTACAGCATAAAGCTGATTTTCGTGATTCAAAAGCAGAATTTTCCGATCGCCAACTTTCACTACTTCTCGCGCACCTGGGGAAAGTGCTTCGACTGCCAGAACTTTAGTCCAACTCATTCGGTTCTCCTCTCCTAACATCTCTGCTTTCAGTTTCCCGCAATTGTTACCAATGCGATCGCCTTTCAGCACCAGAGAGTGGAGAAGGATAAAGTTAACAGATCGCCAACTTTTCCCAAAAGAGCGATTATTGGGGAAATGCAAAAACTATAAAATCTTACATCAAATTCTTCTTTTACACTGAATAAACTTATTTCTGGGTAAACTAAATAAAGCACTGACTGTCCCGGCATCATAAGGCTTGTGGGTTCTCAAAGACAATTTGAAGGGATATAAAAAATGATTAAGACAAGTTACGAATTTGACCAGTCTATCCTCCCCGCAGGATCTTCATTAAAGACTAATATTTTGCTACGTTTTCGTGTTGACATAGCTGAATCTCCCCGACGTAACCTTAACCTTTCTCTTGTAATTGACCGTTCCGGCTCTATGGCAGGCGCGCCCTTGCATCACGCCCTAAAAGCTGCTGAGTCTGTAGTAGATCAACTTGAGCCTGATGACATTCTCTCAGTAGTTGTTTACGACGATGAAGTGGATAGCGTTGTGCCACCCCAGCCTGTAACTAACAAAGCTGCACTCAAAAATTCTATCCAAAAGGTGAGAGCAGGCGGTATTACCAATTTATCGGGCGGATGGCTCAAAGGCTGTGAACACGTAAAAGCGCAACTCGATCCGCAAAAAATCAATCGGGTTCTGTTGCTTACTGATGGTCACGCCAATATGGGCATTCAAGACCCCAAAATACTGACGGCGACATCGGGGCAAAAAGCTGAGGAAGGCATTATCACGACTACCTTAGGTTTTGGTCAGGGTTTCAATGAAGACCTGTTGATCGGGATGGCAAGGGCTGCTACGGGCAACTTCTACTTCATTCAGAGCATCGATGAAGCAACCGAAGTGTTTAGTATTGAGTTAGACAGTCTCAGAGCAGTAGTAGGACAGAACCTCAAGGTAACATTGGAATTGGCTGATGGTGTCAGCCTGGTTGATACCTTAAGTCTGGCTAAAGTTAGCCAAAATAATGCCAGTCAACCTGTCCTCACCTTGGGAGAACTGTATGAAGGTGAAGATAAACTCCTTGGTTTAAGTTTAGCGATCGCTAGCGCTAAAGTTGGTGATTTACCTGTGATGAAACTGCATTACAGCGCCGATGTTGTCCAAGATGATGTTATTCAAAATATCTCAGGTACAGCAGATGTCATCGCCAAAATTGGCACTGTTGAGGAAGCTGCTTTTGCCTCTACCAGCCAGATCATTCTTGAACTGAGTCGCCTCACCATCGCGAAAGCCAAAGAGACTGCCCTTAGTCTTGCTGAACATGGTAAGCATCAGGAAGCGGAAGAAATCCTCCGTGACCTTGTGAAAGATTTGCGAGATAAAGGGTTAAACGAGAATTTTGAAATAGCTGAAGAGATCGATCAGCTTGAGTATTTCGCAGGTCGAATCGCCCAAAAAGCTCTAGGCAATGCCGGACGCAAAGAGATGCGCGATCAGACTTACCAAACGATGACGCGCAATCGCAGCGATTTAGTAGGTCGCGGTGTGACTGCTGGCGATGAAGTGTATGCAATGCCGATTGTCAATGAAGTCGGTTCAGGTGTTGAATTGCACTGCGTTCGTGAAGGGGGTAAACTACGGGTGAAAGTCGTGTCTGATGGCTACGATTCCACCAAGAACGTCCAGTTTCCCCGGGCCATTCGTGCCGAGGGGGCACGCTATGTTGTTGAAGGATTGGAACCTTCAAGCGATGCCACTTTCTACCGTGTACGTGGTGATATCACCCGTTTTGCTCAACCCGGTCAAACAGATATTTTCGTTGCCCCTAGACAATCGAATTTCACTAACACAGGTAAAGCTTCCAAAGGCCCCGCCAGTGCCGCCGATCTTCCCTCAACTGATAGTGTCGGGGACAATATTTTAGTTCAGTGTGTTAAAGATGGCAGTAAGCTACGTGCGAGGGTAGTTTCCGACGGATATGAACCAGATTGGAACATGCGTTTTCCGCGATCGGTTCGGGAAGAAGGAATGCTTTACGTCGTTGATGAAGTCAAAACCGCACCCGATGGCAAGTCTTATATTGCCTGTGGTGAAATTAAGCGATTTGTTCAAGGGACTTCCAAATAAAAAAATATCCAATTCACTCTTGTGGGGTGGGCATCTTGCCCGCCATACAGACTGGGCTATCGTGTCGCCCACCCCACAAAATAGGATAATTTATTTCTTGGAGTTCCCCAACCAACTTGAATTGGGGAGCCGAGAAGAAGCAAGGGAGAAGAGTTTTCCTCTGCACCTCTGCCTCTTCTAACGCCCAATCCTTAAAATATGCCAAGTAAATATGCCTTAGCCGACTGAGACTGTCAGGATCAGAGAGTAAAGAGTAAAAGGCAATCTATTTTGACTTTTAACCTTCTCCTTTTGTTCAACTTTCCACAACGGGAGGTTTAATCTTGACTAAATTAAAAGTCGGTATCAATGGCTTCGGTCGAATCGGGCGACTTGTGCTTCGGGCTGGTCTCGATAATCCCAACATTGAGTTTGTGGGCATTAACGACCTAGTACCACCAGATAACCTCGCTTATCTATTAAAGTACGACTCAACCCACGGTAAATTAAAGCACAAGGTTGAAGCCAAGGAAGACGGCATCCTGATTGACGGACATTTCATTCCTTGTGTGTCAGTTAGGAATCCCGCCGAGTTACCTTGGGGAAAATTAGGTGCAGATTATGTGGTGGAATCTACGGGACTCTTCACTGACCATGAAGGAGCCGCAAACCACCTGAAGGCAGGTGCGAAGCGAGTGATAATTTCCGCTCCCACCAAAGATCCAGATAGAGTTGCTACCCTGTTGATGGGTGTTAATCATCACCTGTTTGACCCTAGCAAAGATATCATTGTCTCCAATGCTAGCTGCACTACAAACTGTCTAGCTCCCATTGCTAAGGTCATTAATGACAACTTTGGGTTGACTGAAGGGTTGATGACCACAGTTCATGCTATGACTGCCACTCAGCCAACTGTAGACGGCCCCAGCAAAAAAGACTGGCGGGGTGGTCGAGGTGCATCTCAAAATATTATTCCTTCTTCCACAGGTGCAGCTAAAGCCGTAGCACTGGTTTTACCAGAATTAAAGGGTAGGTTAACTGGTATGGCATTACGAGTTCCGACTCCTGATGTCTCTGTAGTTGATTTAACTTTTAAAACTGCCAAAGCCACCAGCTACAAGGAAATCTGTGCTGCTATGAAAGAGGCTGCCGCAGGTTCACTAGCAGGTATTTTGGGCTACACGGATGAAGAGGTAGTTTCCACAGATTTTCAAGGCGATACCCATTCCAGTATCTTCGACGCCGGTGCTGGGATTGAGTTGAATTCTAACTTCTTCAAGGTAATTGCCTGGTATGACAACGAGTGGGGTTACTCAAATCGCGTGATTGACCTGATGTTGTCTATGTCACAGAAGGAAAAACTCGCCCCGATCGCGGCTGTGGTTTGATTAGTCATTGGGAATTGGGCATAGGGCATGGGGCATAGGGCATTCTTGATGAAGTTTCTTCCCCAGTCCCCAGTCCCCAATTTGGGATTTGGGTCAGATGGTAAATACCCTGAAAATAAAACGTAATCTAGTATCTTTTTTAGCAAATCAGTGATATGAAGCACGTGTAAATTTGGATGTTTTGGGCGATGTCTACGACGGGCTACGCCTACGCTCAAGGCATCCAAATTTGCAGGTTACTCCTCAACCCCCAATCCCTATGCGTCGAACCAAAATCATTTGTACTGTTGGGCCGGCTACATCTGCACCTGAAAAGCTGCAAGCCTTAGTAGAAGCTGGAATGAATGTAGCGCGGCTAAATTTTTCCCACGGAGCTTATGAATTCCACGCCCAAACGGCTCACTATCTCAGACAGATTAGCACTGATCGGCAAAAGCCAATCGCAATTATGCAAGACTTGTGTGGCCCCAAAATTCGCTTGGGAACTTTACCACCGGAAGGGTTAAATCTGGAAGCTGGTACTGAAGTCACTTTTGTTTTGCAAGAAAAGGGTGAGAGTATTGACGAAATACCTCTACCGTTGCCGACTTTGTTCGCAATGATGCGACCAGGCGAACCAATTTTAATTAATGATGGTCGCGTCAAGTTAATTGTCACCAATCGTGATGCCGATCGCATTCGGGCACAAGTAAAAATTGGCGGTTTAATTTCCACCCACAAGGGAGTGAACCTTCCCCAAACTCCTTTACCTGTCAGTTCCATCACCGAAAAAGACTTACTGGATCTCCGCTTTGGCATTCAGTTGGGTGTAGACTGGGTAGCGGTGTCCTTTGTGCGATCGCCACAAGACTTAGAACCCGCCAGACGAATGATTGAAGCCGCTGGTGCTTCGATTCGTTTAATTGCCAAAATCGAAAGAGCAGAGGCAGTCGAGGAATTTGACTCCATTTTGAAGGTCGCCGACGGCATCATGATTGCCCGTGGCGATTTAGGCGTAGAAATGCCCATTCATGAAGTCCCTCTGATTCAAAAAGATATAACTCGCCGTTGTAATCATGCTGGTAAACCGGTGATTACAGCCACGCAAATGCTAGAGTCAATGATTAGTTCTCCCGACCCCACCCGCGCCGAGGCAACGGATGTTGCCAACTCTATCCTCGATGGTACGGATGCAGTAATGCTTTCTGGTGAAACAGCTGTCGGACAATATCCCGTCGCCGCTGTCCAGATGATGCACAATATTGCTGTGCGGACAGAACAGGCTCTAGATGAAGGTAGCAGACATTCCTGGTGTCATGAGGCAGGCAGTCTCAGCGTCACCGAATCTGTGGCAGAATCGGTATGTCGCATCGCTTATGAAACAGGCTCACGAGCAATTCTCTGTAACACTTCTTCAGGGAGTACAGCAAGAATGGTGTCTAAATACCGCCCAACTTCTCCGATTATTGCCCTAACCTCTGACATTACTGCTTATCGCCAGCTAGCCCTTTCTTGGGGTGTGGAACCTTTACTGATTCCACCAGTTCACAATGCCGAAGAGATGTTTACCAATGTCGTGAACACAGTTGTAGATATGGGTTTAGCAAATAAGGGCGATAAAGTGGTAATTACCTCTGGCGTTCCAATTGGTAAATCAGGAACAACTAGTTTAATCAAAGTGCATTCCATTGGACAGCCAATTTCGGCATAAGGCACTTAGAATAGGGCTGTGGCTCTGAATAGTAAGCAAACTTGGGCAATGATTCCAAAACAGAATTGAAGGGACTGGGGACTAGGGATTGGGCGCTGGGCACTGGGAAAGAGAATAATAACTCCTAACTCCTAACTCCTAACTCAGCACTTCTAACTCCTAACTCAGCACTTTTCACTAAGCACTCACTAAAGACCTGGGGAATTAAGTAAATCCTGTAACATTCATCACGGAGTATTTTATGTCTAAGAATTTACTAGAACAATTGCGAGAAGTGACTGTTGTGGTCGCAGATACGGGGGATATCCAGGCAATTGAAAAATTCAAACCCCAAGACGCCACCACCAATCCTTCTTTGATTACTGCTGCGGCGCAGATGCCGGAATATCAGGGAATTGTCGATCAAACTTTACTTCAGGCAAAGAAAGATGCTGGAGCCGGAGCCACCCAAGCACAGATCGTTTCTTTAGCTTTTGACCGTTTGGCAGTTGCTTTTGGATTAAAGATTTTACAAATTATTCCCGGTCGCGTGTCTACAGAAGTGGATGCTCGCTTGTCTTACGATACCGAAGCTACCTTGACAAAGGCACGGGAATTAATTGCCCAGTATAAAGCTGCTGGAATTGGTCGCAATCGCGTTTTAATTAAAATTGCCACTACCTGGGAAGGCATTCGCGCTGCGGAAATCCTGGAAAAAGAAGGTATTCACTGTAACCTTACCTTGTTATTTGGTCTTCACCAAGCGATCGCCTGTGCCGAAGCTGGCGTTACTTTAATTTCTCCCTTTGTTGGTCGGATTCTCGACTGGTACAAAAAAGATACCGGACGCGATAGCTACCCAGCAACCGAAGATCCAGGAGTTTTGTCTGTCACCAAAATCTACAACTACTACAAGAAATTTGGCTATAAAACCGAAGTTATGGGAGCTAGCTTCCGTAACCTTGGTGAAATTACTGAACTTGCAGGTAGTGATTTGCTGACAATTTCTCCATCACTTTTGTCTGAATTGCAGTCAACTGTCGGAGAACTCCCACGTAAGCTTGACCCTGCGAAGGTAGCAAATTTGGAAATTGAAAAGATATCCATTGACAAAGCTACTTATGACAAATTGCACGCCGCTGACCGCATGGCAACCGACAAACTAGACGAGGGCATCAAAGGTTTCACCAAGGCACTAGAAGACCTTGAGAAACTTTTGGCAGACCGACTGGTTCGCCTTGAAGGAGAGGTAGTAGCAAGTCATTAGGGACTTCCAATTAAAACAACATCTAAGCAATAGCGTGTGTTACGGCTAAAGCCGTAACGCACCATTATTTTATGGGTAATTTATTTTTTGGTATTTCTTGAGAACATAACAATAGCTAATGGTTAATGGTTCATAAAACAACCACTAAGGGACTTCCAAATAATTGATTTATTGGAAGTCCCTAACCATTAATACCGTCGTCGGATTATCTGCCGTTCGCCAAAGGGCTGCTGACGTTGGATTCTTTGCCGTTGTCTGAACTCCTGGCGTCGTCGAATCGTCTGATATCTTCCGATGGGCTGCCTTCGTCGGATTATCTGCCGTCCTCCAAAGGGTTGCCGGCGTTGAATTATTTGCCGTCGTCGGATTCTTTGGTATCGTCCTTCTCGCCGTTGAGCAATCAAAAACTCTCCGGTTTTATTTCCAACCAGGTTAGCATCTGGTGCAACGCTCTGTTCATTCAAAGCATTACTTTGAGAAATATTTTTTGCTTCAGCTAATGAGGGCGGAGACACAAAGGCAAATAGCAACATTGCTATTGAGGATAGCTTCCTGAAACCTTTCATGTTTTTGCTTCTCTAAACTTCGGTAATAACTTTATTAAAACACTTTCACGTCTGAAAATTATCACTTACACGCTTTTTTTAAACCGAATTTGGTATGAGATTCTGATATAGAATTTCATCCTTATGAATAGTTGCAATTTTGTTTAAATTGTGTGTATAAACATTCAACATTTAGCAGAATGTAATTTTTTCTACATCTAGAGTAAATAGATTATTAAGTGAATAAACGAAATTTATTTTGTTGCAAAATGGGGTTAAAAGCTTTACTCAGCATGGATTAAGACCATCTATTTTATTTAAGAAAGTCTTAGCTTGGACATCTCTCTACCCCACAAAATGTATCAAAGCTGTATGTATGTATGTAAATGATAACTGCTAAATATTTTTAGTAAAAACTGTAAATAATAAGCTATTATCAGGTTTTTAAATCCAACCAAACCGACTCAAATAAACCCTAAATATTTTGATATACGATATGCGATCAAAATACCTACAATTCCCCCGATAACACTCCATAGGATCGAGGTAATCGATAGCAAACTTCCACCCCATAATATCGGGATATAACTGCCAATAGTAGTTCCTAAAAACATACCAATTCCGATCAGCAATTTATTCATTTGCAAAAAGCCTCAAAAATAGTTGAAATGAGTGGCTATGAATGTCCAGAATTTAGCTTGCAAAGGAAAATTCCGTACTTCTACCTTGCTCAACTTTTGAGTCACTGGCAAGGGTAAAATTACAGCAGTTTTCATCTATTTGAACGACATCCATCGTCAGGGTACAGCAATGTTTATTGGTGTCAACTTAACGTGAAATTAAGTCTAGGACTGGCTTTTAGATTGCTTCGTTTCCAGCCTACAACTGGGAATGCTTGTTGTTGAGGCTCCGCCTCCCTTACTGACGGCAGAGCCGCTTTTGAGTTGCATTTCACGAGGTTTTAAAGGAGTTTCAGCTTACAGCTATAGACTCAATACACTAAGGTTTATCCAAAATTACTGAGATTTATTTATACTGCGAATTACCAGCCAAGCTCCTCCAGAGGAGATAAATAACAATGGTGTTAACCAATCACCCCAACGCACATATAAAGTCTGTGTCTGTCGCCGATAAATTGTTTCAGCATGAGTTTCGTAGGTATTATATCCAGATATCCACAAGGTTCCACCATGAGGATTTACAAAGGCTGAATATCCAGTATTAGTTGCACGTGCTGACCAGCGATCGCTTTCAATAGCCCGCATGATATCCTGTGCATGATGCTGAAATGGCATCGATGCAGTGTAATGAGCATCGTTAGAAGAACTGAGGATAAATTGTCCACCCGCCGCCGCTTGACGGCGAAATTGTTCAGGAAAAGCAGATTCGTAACATATACTAGCGATCGCACGACCGAATGGAGTGTCAAATATCTGATTTGCTGAACCAGCAACTTGATGTGCATCCAAAGGCGACAAGCGCTGAACTAGTCCACCTAAAATTCCTTCAAAGGGAATATATTCTCCCAGAGGTACTAGTTTGGCTTTATCGTAGCGGCTGACAATTTCACCTTTGCTATTGAAAGTAAACAAGCTAATTGTATAACTATCTCCCCGTTCGCCAAAAGACCCAATCCAAGCAACTACGCCTTTTTCTTTCACTGCTGCGACTAAGGCAGTTCCCAGCAAGTCACGCTGGAAAATAGGTAAGGCTCCTTCTGGGGTGAGGACTGCATCTACACCTTGATTTGCTAAAGTTAGATACCCATTGGTGTAATTTTCTTGAGCGCGACGAAACCCTTCAGAACTTCTTAAAAGTCGATTCGGGATATTACCTTGAATAATCCCCACTTTCAAGGCTGCTTCTGATGGTTGGGCGATGGGACGACTGTATAAGATAAAACCGATGAGGTGTAAGGTAATTAATAGTCCTGTGGCAGTAACTAAGTATTTATTAACGAACCACAGAGGCGCGGAGGACACAGAGGTTCTTTCTGCGCTCTCTGCGTGTTGGCGGTTCATCCATCCTTCAGCAATTAACCCATTAACAGCAACAATCGCCGCTGTCACAGCATTAGGCCCAGAGAGTTGCCCCAGATGTACAATTACGAGATTGTGCGGACTCTGCGTGTAAGCAAGTGAACTCCACCACAGAGGCCCAGCACTCCACAGACTTTCTAAGCCGCACCAGACGGCTGTACCAATCAATATACGTAACCACGGTTTTTGTCCGCCCACGCGAACCATCACAGCCGCCCAAATAGTAAGGAATAGCCCACCCAAGACACTGATAAATCCCCAACAAAAAAGGGTGATTGCCAAACTCGGCAACCACGGAACGCCCAACCAAGTCATCGGATGAATTCCGGTAATCCAGAATAGGGCGACACCGTGATAACCAATACCCCAGAAGAAAGCCGGGGGGAATTGGTTTTTACCTTTGGCTGAAGTAACAACTAGCACCCATAAGGGAACCACGGCAATCCAAGCTAACAACCATGCACCCACTGGAGCGACGGTTAGCCCCATTAAAATGCCGCTAGCTAAGGCAATCAAGTAAGGCAGTAAAGAGGTTAACCTCTCCCCCTGCCTCCCGTGCCTCCCCTGCTTTTTACTCTGCTTCTTCTGCATCGACAGCATCAGGTGGAACTATTGCCACTCCGGTAATAGCGTCATCTTCGTCTAAACGCTGCACTCTGACTCCAGTCGCCGATCGCGATTGGATAGAAATCGCATTCACCGCTTGCCGGATGATAATACCGCGATTTGTCACCATCATGATTTCATCATCATCATTGTTGACAATGCGTAGGGTTGCCAACTTATCTTTGGTTTTGCGGTTTTTGAACTTGGTTGCCATTAAACCCTGACCAGCACGATTTTGCAGTCGGAACTGGGCAACTGGTACGCGCTTACCATATCCTCCCATTGTAATTACCAACACCCAAGGGCCAACAACGCCACTGGTAGGCACTTCTGCGGACTCTTCATTAATTTCGGTAATTTCGATATCTTCTGTTTCGATTGCTTCGATTGTTTCGATTGTTTCGATTGTTTCGATATCTTCTGTTTCGGCTATTTCGGCTTCTATAACTGTATCCAAAGTTTCAAGAATTGCTGCGGGCAGAATATCCATACCCACGAGTTCATCTTTATTTTTGAGTTTCATGGCTTTCACTCCACGAGTCGCCCTACTTAAAGGACGCAGTTGTTCGTGGTTGCACCGGAAGTTAATCGCCATCCCGTTACGAGAACCAATGATTACACTGTCCTCGACTCTGGCACGTCGCACCCAGCGCAGTTGGTCGCCTTCTTCTAAGGAAATAGCAATCAAACCATTGGCGCGAATGTGACTAAAGGCTGCCAATTCAGTTTTCTTGATATTGCCACCCTTGGTAAGCATGACCAAATATTCTTCGTTGCTAAACTCGTCAACCGGTACAATTGAGGTGATTTTTTCCTCTTTGGGAATCGGTAGCATTTGGACGATTGGTGTGCCGCGACTGGTACGCGAACTTGCTGGAATTTGATAAGCTCTCAGGCAATAAACAACACCACGTTCACTAAAGAATAAAATACTGTCGTGATCGCAGCAAGTTAAGAAATGCTCAATGGTATCATCATCTTTGACCTTGGCTGCGGCTTTACCTCTAGTAGCACGGCTTTGCGCCTCAAAGGTGTTCACTGGCATCCGTTTGATGTAGCCTTGCTCTGTCACCAAAATAATCGCTTTTTCATTGGCAATGAGGTCGCGATCGTCTAATTCTCCTTCTCCTGGTAAAATTACCGTGCGCCGGGGTGTGGCAAAGCTAGTTTTGAGTTGCCCAACTTCAGTTTCAATGATTTCTAGCACTCTCTCCCGCCGGGCCAAAATATCCTGCAAGTCGGTAATCTTCGCTTGCAATTCATCGTGTTCCAGACGAATTTTGTCTGCTTCTAGGGCAGTCAAGCGCCGCAATTGCATCTGCAAAATGGCATCTGCTTGGACTTCCGAGAGTCCGTAATTTGTGATTAATTCACCTTTAGCTGTGGGTGCATCGGGTGCATGGCGAATCAAGACAATAATTGGATCTAACTGAGCCAGGGCAATTAATAACCCTTGGAGGAGATGGTCGCGTTCCTCAGCTTTTCGCAATTCGTAGCGGGTGCGTCTAGCAATGGATTCGATGCGGAAATCCAAAAAGACGGTTAAAAACTGCTTGAGGGTGAGTACTTGGGGTTCGCTATTCACCAACGCCAGCATATTTGCGCCGAAGTTGGCTTGCAGTGGCGTTTGCTTGTAAAGGTTGTTCAGAACGACGCGGGGATAAGCATCACGCTTGAGTTCGATGACAACTCGCATCCCGTCGCGATCGCTTTCATCCCTTATATCTGCGATGCCCTCTAGCCGCTTCTCGTTCACCATTTCGGCGATTTTTTCAATCAGCGCCGCTTTATTGGTTTGATAGGGCAATTCAGTAATGATAATTGCTTCTCTATCTGGGCGTCCCCGTTGTTCAACGGTTTCAATGTTAGCAACACCACGCATGGTAATGGAACCACGCCCAGTAGTGTAAGCTTCTCGAATAGCAGATGTCCCCAAAATTTGCGCCCCAGTCGGAAAATCTGGGCCGTGGACATACTGCATTAATTCGAGATCGGTGATTTCTGGATTGTGGATTACAGCCACCAAAGCATCAATCAATTCGCCCAAGTTGTGCGGCGGAATGTTGGTGGCCATACCCACGGCAATCCCAGAGGAACCGTTGAGCAATAACTGGGGAATCCGTGCGGGTAAAACTGTCGGTTCTTGCTGAGAACCGTCGAAGTTATCGGCAAAGTCTACAGTTTCTAATTCGATGTCGTGGAGTAAACCAGCACTAGTTAAAGCTTGCAAGCGGCATTCTGTGTACCGCATCGCCGCTGGCGGATCGTTATCTACCGAACCAAAGTTACCATGTCCATTAACTAGGGGCGATCGCATAGAAAAATCCTGCGCCATCCGCACCAAGGCATCATATACTGCCGTGTCGCCGTGGGGATGATATTTACCTAATACTTCCCCTACGACACGGGCGCATTTCTTAAAGGGGCGATCGTGGAGCAGACCTAGCTCGTGCATTGCGTAGAGAATGCGACGATGCACAGGTTTTAGACCATCCCTGGCATCTGGCAACGCCCGACCCACTATCACGCTCATGGCGTATTCCAGATAAGACTGCGACATTTCGGTTCGCAAGTCAATCGGGATAATCCTCTCCTGTGAGGTTGTCATAACCTAAAAATCTCCAAAAATCGTAGATTTTAGCTTTTTTACTCAACAAAGCGCAAAATTATTCTAAATTGCTCTTGAATAATTGCTATATTTTGATATAATCTTAGCATATATTGCTTTTTATTGCCTAAGCAGCGAACTCAAGCGTTTTAGTATAGTAGATTGCTTCTTGGTTTAATCTAAGTTGTAGTTTGATCGCTTGTAATGGTAGGTTATGTGAAGCAATCGCAGAACTAAACAATAGGTTATATTAGTTAGTCTTGCTAATTTTTACCCAACCTGGGGATCACTATTTGATCTGGCTTGATCTAGCCTTTGATAATTGCTTTAGCAATGTTGATATAGGAATATATCAAAAAACTTTGTCATACACAGATACCACAATTTACTCTACTTTTTGTATTTTCTGACCTGCTGCTCTAAGCCGTATTAGGGGGTCTTACCCCCTAATCACCAGCTGTATCCGTAAAAGTTGTCGGGGATATAAGCCTGGCAATTCTCGAAACTATTTTTACTACAATAGTTGACATGTTAGTAGCTTGCTGGGAAAATGGGTAAAAAATTAACCAGATGATTGACCATAGCGATCGCCTCGCATCTCATAGAGAAGGTACATTCCCAGGTGTTGGAGGACTTGACCTGTATTACCAAAGCTGGCATCCAGAGGGTAAAGTACGGGCAATATTAGCTATTTCGCACGGACTTGGAGCGCACAGCGATCGCTACAATAATGTAATTCAGCATTTGATACCCAAGCAATACGCACTCTATGCCTTAGATTTGCGTGGTCATGGACGCTCACCAGGTCAGCGAGGCTATATTAGCGCTTGGAGTGAGTTTCGCGAAGACTTGGGAGCATTTTTAGAGTTAATTCAGACTCAAAATCCTGGATGCCCAGTTTTTATCTTGGGTCATAGTTTAGGCGGGGTGATTGTATTAGATTACATTCTGCGCTATCCCCAACAAGCATCATTATTGCAGGGTGCGATCGCGATCGCACCAACCTTAGGCAAAGTTGGGGTTTCGCCGATTCGGATACTTTTAGGAAAAATGCTCTCACAGGTATGGCCGCGTTTCACCCTGAATACAGGTATTGACATCAGCGCTGGTTCACAAGATCGGCAAGTTTTAGCTGCTTATGCCCAAGATACACTGCGACATACCCGTGCTACCGCCCGTCTGGCTACAGAATTCTTTGCAACAGTTGATTGGATTAACGCTCACGCCGCTGATTGGCAGTTACCACTATTGATTCTCCACGGTGGCGCAGACCGAGTTGCTTTACCTGCGGGAAGTGATATTTTTTACCAAAGAGTAAACTACAGAGATAAGCTGAGAATCGAATATCCAGGAGCTTATCACGAACTTCAGAGTGACATCAATTATCGCGAGGTACTGGCTGATTTAGAAGATTGGTTGGAGCGACATCTACCATCTGAGGTGGTGCAGGTGAGACGGAGAAGCACTGAGTTAGAGTTTCCTAATTCTTAGACATCTCCAGAAATTAAATATGCGTTACCTATAACCCTTGTAGAGACGTAGCAGTGCTACGTCTCTACATTCTTTTTCGGAGGTCTACTCAGCACGGGCTAAACCTTAGCTATCCGCTAACAGCACTGTTTCGGTGAGGCTTGAGGGAACTCCAAGAAATAAATTATCCAATATTGTGGGGTGGGCAACATGAGCGCCCAGTCTGTATGGCGCTCATGTTGCCCACCCCACAAGAGTTAATCAAGAGTTAATTGGATGGATATTTTTTTATTTGGAAGTCCCTGATTAGCGAAACCTGCCCCCTTCACAGCAAAGCGCCACCACAACTAGAACCACACCCAGCAGTACAACCATAGCAATAAGCAGCAGTTTGTACCTCACTAATCAGGTCTAAACTGCCAGCTTCTAACAATTTGCCAACTGTTAAAGTTTCACCATTGCGAGTTTTTGCAGGCAAATTCATCATTTGGTTAAAGTCACAATCATATACATTGCCCAGATAGTCAATTGAAAGTTCGTCACGACACATTAAATGTTCAACGGTGCTGGGATTAAAATGCAACTCTAAAAACTGCAAATAGCTGGTGTATAGCTTTTTCCGTTCTAAATGCATTTTAGTTCTACCAACTGGTAGATTAGTAATGGTGAAGAGGTTGTTAAACACAATATCAAAATGTTCTTGTAAGAACATTTTGTAATCTCGTTCTAAGTTACCCTGTTCGGGAGCTAAGGAAAATTTGTCACCACTGGGTAATTGGGGATTAAATACCAAGTCCAAAATTAGATTTTGGTCTTTACCATAGCCAATTTTGTTAAGCCACTGCAAAGCTTTGACTGAACTATCAAAAACACCTGCACCGCGCATTTTATCAACATTATCTGCTAGATAACAGGGTAGAGAAGCCACAACTCTTATCTGGTGTTTAGCAAAGTATTCTGGTAAATCACCAAATCCATCTTCAAAATAAATGGTCAAATTAGACCGGACAATCACTTGTTTTCCAGTTGCTTTTGCTGCTTCCACCAAGGGCTTAAATCCATAATTCATTTCTGGTGCGCCACCAGTCAAATCCACAATTTTAATTTCGGGGAATTTATGAATTAGCGAAATCAATTGTTCGCAAATTTCAGGAGAAAGTTCTTCTGTACGCTTTGGCCCCGCTTCGACATGACAGTGTGTACAGGCAAGATTACAACGCTTACCGAGATTAATTTGTAAAACAGTGATTCCTTTTTTTGTTAAAGGGGAAGTGAGTTTGTGATTAAACGGTGTTACTGTTGGATCTAGTGTAATTATTGATTGAGTTTGCATTGTTTACTTATCCTTAAAAATTGCACAAACAAATATATTTAGACAATTTTTCTAGCCTTGCAATAATCTATAGACTATTCCACTAATAATTGCAGCAGTTGGTAAAGTTAAAACCCATGATAGTAATATCTGAGAAAAAACACGTCTATTAGCTTTTTTGCTAATCAATCCTACCCCAAAAATAGAACCAACTGAAACGTGCGTGGTAGAAACCGGAAGCCCAAATCGGCTAGCTGCAATTACCAAAACTCCGGTTACTATGTTGGCTGATAAGCCTTGAATATGATTCATTGAGGTAATCTTTTCACTCATGGTAACAGCAACTCTTTGGGAGTTGAGTAAACCGCCAAGTGCCATTGCGATCGCTATTGTAATCATTCCTCCTTGAATCGAAAAATACTCAATAATCAGAATGAGTGAAACAATCTTAGGAGTGTCATTTAATCCTCTAGCAAAACTGACAATTCCAGCACTGAGAAAATGGCAAGTATCAATCGTTTTTTGATTGATTGGTAGATGCCATTTGGAATTAATATAACCAGATAAGCTGTAAATTCCTGCTCCCAAAGGAATAGCCAGGATTGGACTAAGTAATAAAGGCAAAATAAAGGAAGTTCCTAAAATTGCAAAATTCAGTTGAAGTCCGATCGCCACTAATCCAGCGCCAACAATCGCACCTGTTAAACTGTGAGTTGTAGAAATGGGAAACCCCATGAGGGTAGCAATGAGTACAGTTAAACCAGCAGCGATCGCTACTGCAATATGAAACTCTGGGGCATTAGCGATCGCATCAGGTAATAGTCCTTTTCCAGAGAAGTTTTTAATTAGTGTCTGTGCTAAAAAAGTTGCAGTGATTGCGCCAGCAAAAGTTGTAAAAGTTGCCCACAAAATTGCTGTTTGATAGCTAGTTGTTCTACTGCCAAACAACGTTGCTACACCCTTAAAATTGTCATTTGCACCATTTGAATATGCTAAAAAAAGCGTAGCTAAAAATAGAATAATTAACAACATTTCGGGGTTTATCAAGAAGAAATCAGAATCCAGAATGAAATTAGTGAAATATTTAATTGTGCATTCATTTCCCAGTCGTACAGAATTATTCTGAATTCTTTCTGAAAAATTTAACAGCAACCACCACCGCTATAGTGCCAAGTTGAATTAGTAACAATAACTTCTTGTGGCTTGATAGCAGCAAGTTTAGTAGCGGTCTTATCACACACTGCTGCGGGAATACCTCGCTGAAGTAGATGACCTGCTGAATCATCAAAGAAAGGTTCAGTACCAGCATAAATTGCTGTTTTGCCAGTAAAAATGCAAGCACCATCCTCTGGAATTACAACTTTAAAAGAGACAGAATCTAGACTTTCTAAAAGTAGGTTTTCTTCTAAATTATAAGTTTGAGAATCTAGGAGACGGTAAGGACGACGAGCGCGAATTTCAACTTGACCAAAACCAGCATCTATAATCCGTTCAGTATACTGTTGATATGTGAGTGCGCCTGATAAACACATCGCTCTCAGTCGTTCATCTTGTTGGAGATGTTCTGGAATTGGACGAGTCGCAATTGGATCGCTCATCTGCAACCGTCCACCTGGTTTTAATACCCGATATGCTTCTTTCAAAGCACGAGTTAAATCTTCTGGTTCAAAGATGTTGAAAAGGCAATTCTGTGCCACAATATCGACGCTAGCATCAGCAACAGGTAAGTTAAAAGCATCACCTTCGCGGATTTCTACAAAGCTGGGGTCAAACCAAGGGTTTTCTTGAGCCGCAATTTCTAGATTACGTGTGGCTGCTTCCCGCATCGCCGCAACCGGTTCAATGGCAATTACAGCACTTGTATAGCGGGAAAAATAAGCGAATTGCAACGCTTCTAAGCCGCCACCAACGCCAACATAGAGTACAGTAGGCTGGTTTCCTAATTCTGTGGGGTGAACAGTAGTGCCACAACCATAATTCATTTCTTGCATTGGCAAAGGAATTTTCAATCCTGGTAGTTGCAGGGGCGTACTTTGCACACAACAAAGTCCAACTTGTGGGGTTTGGGCAACTTCGCGGTAAAACTGCGCTGCTGTTTCTAGATAGGTCATACCATTTTGGATTTTAGATTTTAGATTATGACAGCTTTGTGCATCCTAGTATAGTTAACTCCGAGTTGGATAAGTTTTTGCTGAGATTGCCAAAAACCCTAAATTTTCATAAGATGGAGGCTCAATTAGCACCTAATGCCTGCAAAGTTGCTAATTGAGCTTCTGTTAACC
The DNA here is from genome assembly GCF_036916655.1 of Nostoc sp. Taxonomy (GTDB): domain Bacteria; phylum Cyanobacteriota; class Cyanobacteriia; order Cyanobacteriales; family Nostocaceae; genus Nostoc. The sequence continues at coordinate 107,505 of NZ_JBALFY010000070.1, read as the reverse complement.
CTTGAATTTCTTCAATTTTCATACCTTCGTAGGGACGAGGCGCTCTCCAAGTTTGCTGACATTTACCAGTTTGCAAATCCCAGACTTTGAGAGTTGCGTCTAAGCTACCACTAAAAGCAGTCAGTCTGGCAGAAGTTGCATCTCCAATTGAGACAGAGGCTACTACTAAACTATAAATAAGCTCTGAGTGACCCACCAAAGTTTCATAGCATTCTCCTGTAGAGATATGCCAAAGCTTCAAATTGCGATCTAAACTACCACTCACAATAAACTGAGCGTCTGGACTAAACTGTGCCACCATCACCGGGCCTTCGTGTCCTGTAAAAGTTTGCAAACATTCTCCTGTGGAAACTAACCACAGTTTTAGGGTTTGGTCAAAGCTTGTACTTAGTAACCACTCTCCGTTAGAGTTAAAGGTAACTGACCATACACTGTTAGTATGTCCTGTTAAAGTTTGGCTGCATTCGCCAGTGTTAACATCCCACAGCTTAATTATCCCGTCAAACTCGCTACTAGCAAGCTGTTGACCATCTGGACTAAAGGCGACTGAAACAACTGAACTGGTATGTCCTTTGAAGGTTTTCAGACATTCACCTGTGCTAATATCCCAAAGTTTCACGGTTTGGTCATAGCTGCTACTGGCTAATTGTTTGCCATCTGGACTAAAAACTACTGTCCAAACCCAACTAGTATGACCGTGCAAGGTTTGTAAACAGGTTCCTAACTTCCAGTTCCATAATTTGATGCTATGGTCTGCACTACCACTGGCGAGTAAAGGATACTGGCTATTAGGTTGAAATGCTACTGACCATACGCGGTTAGTATGTTCCCGTAATGTTTGTACTAAAGTACCATTTTTGATGTCCCATAACTTAATTGTTTGGTCTTCGTGTCCACTTGCCAGATAGTCGCCATCTCGATTTAATGCCAGGGACAATACACTATTGGTATGTCCTTTGAATGTTTTTGTGCAGCGCCCTATTTGAATATTCCATAGTTTGGTGGCGTGGTCATCGCCACCACTGACCAATTGTTGCTCGTTGGGATGATAAGCAACTGTCCAAACGCGGCTGCTATGACCGAGAAAAGTTTTCAGACAATTTCCGGTGACGACATCCCATAATTTTACTGTGCGGTCAAAACTGCTGCTGGCTAACTGTTGACCTTTGCGACTAAATGCGATCGCTGTGACTGTTTGTCGATGTCCGCGTAAGGTTTGAAGACATCTTTGGGTTTTAACATCCCAAAGTTTGATGGTGTTGTCATAGCTACTGCTTGCAAGTAATTCACCATTTGGACTAAATGCTACAGATCGCACCCAGCGATCGTGTGCTTGCCAAACACAAAGGCAATTTCCGGTAGCAACATCCCACAGACGAATTGTACAATCTTCTCCACAACTGGCCAGGATTTGACCATAAGGATGAAAAGCGATCGCCCATACTCGACCTTCATGACCAACTAAAGTCTCAACTTCTGGGTTAAGCTTTTCTGATCCAACCTGCCACAAACGAATAGTTACATCTTGACCGCAACTCGCCAGGATATTACCATCAGGACTAAAAGCAACGGCATTAACTGAGTATGTATGTCCTTTGTATGTGTGCAGACATTGCCCAGTTTCCACATCCCATAACTTCACCAGATAATCATCAGCAGCGCTGGCCAGATACCGTCCATCTGGACTAAAAGTTACAGCCCATGTCCAATGTTGGTGTCCCCGACAACGAATTAGTTGTTTGCCTGTGCTACTATCCCAAATTTGAATTTCACCTTTGGTATCACCGGTAGCTAAATACTCTCCATCTGGACTAAAAGCAGCACTGAGTACACCGCCAAAAGTTTCTGCGAAGACGGTTTCGCTAATATTAACGCCAGTAAAATTAGTGTTGTGCAATGTAGCGTTGGCTAAGTAAGCTTGGCGAATAGCCAGATGAGAAAAATCAAAGCCACTCAGATCGGTTTGCAATATTGAGAATAGATTCAGCAAATTGCCCCCTGCATAGCCTACTTGTACTGCTGTTTGGTGTCGCAATTGGGCTAAAATTTGGCAAAGGTGCTGCTCAAGTCGGGCTTGGGTGTCGAAGTCGGTTAAAAGTCGTTCTACTAAGGGGTGCAGAATAAATTGAATTTGGGCTTCGCGCAGGTAATCTTGAGTTTGGGCTTCAATTAAGGCATGAGTTCTGAATAAGTTAAGTTCGCCTGTAATAATCTCCCGCTCAATAGTTTGGATAAATTGTTCTGTAACATATTCCATAATTACGGGTTGTTGCGTTAACCCTGTGGTTCTTGTTTCCACGAGAGAACGCCCCTTAAGTGATTCTAAGGCTTCTAAGAGTTCTCGCCAAAATACTTGCGGTAATATTTCGGTTTGTAACTTTGTTGGTGTTACCCCTTCTCGGTTAATCGCTAGCCAGTACATAATCTGCTGTTGCAGAGGCGATAAACGCTCGAACTGTTGCTTGAGTAAGTCCCACAAATCGCTAAAAAGGGTATTACCTTGTGCCAAGAATGCTTGTGTGTCACCGCAAAATATATCTTGAATAGCGGTTGCGGCAATTTTGAGGGCGAGTGGATTACCACCAAAATAATTGACCAAGGTTTGATGTTTTTGTGTTTTATCTAACCCTTTGACGGTCAGTATTTGCTGACCCTCTATTGCTGAAAGTCCTGACAAACAGAGCGATCGCACTGGTAAATTTTCACCCGATCGCGCCGCAATTTTAGCCGGTTTTTCTCGTCCGGTGACTATCAAACAACTTTGGTGGAGTTCATCGCAGATTCGCTCAAATAGCTGTTGATATGCTTCAAATCCTTGTTGGTATTGTCCTCCTCGGTTACCACTTTGTAAAATTGACTCGACGTTATCAAGAACTAATAAACAACGCTTTTGCTGCAATTGTTTCATCAAAAGATTAATTGAACTATCAATTGTTGCCTCTGAACCCATTAAAATCGGCAAAATCTCGCCCAGTAAAGTATTTAACGGTAGTGCTTGCTGTAAACTACGCCAAATCACATATTGAAACTGAGACTGGATTTGCTCTGCAAGCTTCACCGAGAGAGTAGTTTTGCCAATTCCACCTAGTCCAAAAATCCCAACAAAACGACAATTCTCATCTCCAATCCATGTTGCTAAAGTTTGCAGTTCTGCTTGGCGGCCGTAAAATCGGGAAACATCGATGGCCTCTCCCCAATCTTGGATACTGCTTTGGGATTGCTGATAGCGATGCAGAATAGCTTGGATATTTTTTTTAGAGACTTCTTCACCGATAACTTGGGAAAGCGATCGCCACAATTGCGAACCGACTTGTTTTACATAGTCGTAATCATAACCTATCTTATCCGCAATTTCCCCATAAGTTCGTCCGAGCCAACTTTCGAGAAAGACTACAGAGTGAACATCATTTAGCCCTTGATCCAACATAGTAGAGCTTAAAACAGCATCGACTATTTTGAGTGCCTCTTCTCCGGTCATGGCTCAACAAGATCCAGGTATCGTTTAAGTATTTAAACTTGTCTGTTCTTCGTGGAAAAATTATGGCGAAATTTACAATTCTTTACACAAGCAAGTTTACGTAAATTTACATTAGCTACTTACTTTTACTTACCTTTTCTCACCGACAGAGCGATCGCACTTGGGTTTTGATTAAGTTAAGGCAATAGAGATTTTTGTAAACAATTTAAAAATTGGAGCAATAATGAGCAAAAAAGTTACTTCTAGAGAATATAAGGTTCTGCTCAAAAAGGAATTGTTTATTGGTAGTGAGCAAGAACTTTTAGAATCCGCCAAAAACTTTTGGCACGCTTTTTCACAAGCTATCAATAATCTTGTAATTGAGGTCAATGGCGATTTAAACCAGATTGCAGACCAGCGAACTATCAGATTTTATGATACTGAGGAGTATATTTTATATAAAAACAATTACATTCTTCGTGAGAGGATTGATGTTAATAATAATGAGAGGGAAGTTACTCTAAAATTTCGTGATAGAGATCGATATATTGCTCAAGATCGCAATATGAATAGAGGAGAAGCGAAATTTGAGGAAGATATTAAGACTCCTTTTGAAGTATTGTATAGCTTTTCAGATACGCAAATAATCTCTAGAGAGAATAAACTGAATAAAATACAAGATGCTACACAATTATATCCAGATTTGCTAGACAAAGTAAGTCTTTTAAAAGCAGACGAAAAAATCAGAACAATAGGATTAATTATCCGTGAAATAGTAATTAAAGGGGCGAAATTCCAGATTAAAAATCAACCCAGACTAGACTCTAAGTGTGCTTTGATTATTTGGTATGATAGCAATAATGATCCAAAAAAACCAGTAGCAGTCGAGTTCAGCTTTAAATATGGGGATGAAAACGAAGTTTATAGCAGAAAATTGGCTCAAAGGGCTTATGATGTATTCCATATATTGCAAGAAATACTAACGTATTGGGTAGATTTAGATTCTGATACAAAGACGGCTTACATCTATAAGTTAGACAAAGCAAAGGTATCCGATTATTAATATTGAGGAGTGCAGTAACGGTGGAAAAAGTTGTTAATATACTTATAGGTATTATTGCATTTATACATATACTTTTTCTCATAGTGCAGATATTTTTCTGGAATACAGAGTTTGTTCAAAAAAGAATAGTCGGAAATTTCACTCCAGAGGAAATTTCTGCAATTCTTGCTAAAAATCAAGGGTTATATAACGGGTTTCTTGCTGCTGGCTTAATCTGGGGATCTTTTATATTACAAAAAGTTCCACAAATTGAGCCTTCATCGATTGTGATTTTCTTTTTAATTTGTGTAGCGATCGCAGGCATTTTTGGTAGCATTACCTTGAAACGCCCAACAGCATTTTTAATCCAATCACTACCTGCAATCTTGGCTTTATTCTTGCTATGGTATCCTCATTTTTAACGGTTAGGTTTCCAGACATATTTTCAAATTTTCAATTAAATCGTGAATTGCCCAGCGTACTCCCTCAATGGCTTGGTTCATAAATGTCCCCCTTTGGCTTGCTGCCTTCTTTACTTAATTTTATCTTTCCTTTGGACAAGGCAGTTATGGTATTTAAATTAGAACCATAATGAAAAGCTGAAGATCAAGCGAAACTCTGTATGCTGACATTTACCGAACTTAAACCACCTAATGACGATACTGCGGTTACTTTTACTCTGGCGCTGACAGCAGAAGAACGCACCCGCAGCCGTCATCGTTTTGAAACGGAAGATGGTAAAGTTGTGTTTTTACATTTACCTAGAGGAACTGTCTTACACGATGGCGATATTCTGCAAGAAGAAACCCATCGCAATTTAATCAGAATTACTGCTAAACCAGAACTAGTTTTGACTGCCTTTGCCCAAACACCACTTTTATTACTACGCGCTGCATATCATCTAGGAAATCGCCATGTACCTGTAGAAATTACTCCGACTTATTTACGCTTGTCTTCCGATTCGGTTTTACGTTCAATGTTGGAACAACTGGGGTTAGAAGTTAAAGAGGAAATTTTACCATTTCAGCCAGAATTAGGAGCTTATGGACAACACCATCATGCTAACTGATAGCCATCTTTTGAGCATTTTGCAGTTGGCTAGCCCTGCTTTACCTGTGGGAGCATATAGTTATTCTGAAGGCTTGGAAATGCTGGTGGAGAATGGTACGATCGCTAACCACACACATCTCAAAGATTGGTTAAAAGCCGAGTTGCTCTACGGGGCAATTCGGTTAGAGGCGGCTGTGATGGTACGATCGCAGCAAGCCGCCAAAATTGCTGATATTGAGTTGCTATGCCGTTGGAATCTGTGGTTATCCGCCGCTAGAGAAACAGAAGAATTACGCGCCTCTAGTTGGCAGATGGGGCGATCGCTGATCCAATTACTTGGTAAACTAGAACCGCAGATTGTACCTATTGCTAATACTGTCGGTAATCCTTGCAATTATGCGATCGCTTTTGGTATTGCCGTTGCCCATTGGCAAATTAGCATCCAAGCTGCATTACTCGGATATCTGCATAGTTGGGCAAGTAATTTGATTACTGTCGGCGTGAAACTTATTCCCCTTGGACAAACAGCAGGACAACGGTTATTGCTAGATTTGCAACCATTACTCAGTGCTGCGACCTTAGAAATTCTCGCGTTAGAGGACGATCAACTCGCCTGTTGTAGTTGGGGTTTGTCGCTAGCGAGTATGCAACATGAAACGCAGTATACAAGGTTGTTTAGGAGTTAGTCATTAGTCATTAGTCAAAAACTAAGAACTAGTAACCATCTACCAAGGGAAAGTGACAAAGGACAAATAAAAATGAATGCATTTCGAGTGGGAGTTGCTGGCCCGGTGGGTTCGGGGAAGACGGCTTTGGTGGATGCTTTGTGTAAGGGGTTGCGTGAGCAGTATCAGATTGCCGTAGTGACAAATGACATTTATACTCAGGAGGATGCTCAGTTTTTGGTGCGTTCTCAGGCGTTGGCAAGCGATCGCATTTTGGGTGTAGAGACTGGTGGTTGTCCTCACACTGCTATCCGCGAAGATGCTTCGATGAATTTGGCGGCAATTGAACAGTTAGAGGAACGTTTTCTCGATTTGGATTTAGTATTTTTGGAAAGTGGCGGTGATAATTTAGCTGCTACTTTTAGTCCCGAATTAGTGGATTTAACGATTTACGTCATTGATGTTGCAGCAGGCGATAAAATTCCCCGCAAAGGTGGCCCCGGTATTACTAAATCTGATTTGTTGGTGATTAACAAAACTGACTTAGCACCTTATGTTGGTGCAGATTTAAGTATGATGGAACGAGATGCTAGAAAAATGCGCGGCGATAAACCTTTTATTTTTACTAATTTGAAAACTAAGTCTGGACTTGCAGATGTAATTAACTTTGTTTGCACAAATATCTGTTGAAAAAGAATTCAGAATTCAGGAGTCAGAATCAAGATAACTAAACCTGCGTATGTTAGTGCGGATGCAAAAATACCGTTTATTCAGACGCTAGCTAACTCGCTATCCGCCACTCGTACAGAATTCATGCTGTTAGCGGTAGCGGAACGTTTAGCCCATTCTAACTCCTTACTCCTGAATTCTGCTTCACTATAGTTATCTTTATTTGTACTGACTTATTTGTTGGCTCATAATCTGATTATTCAATAAATATTAAAGCAGTCAAATCCTCGATGCTACTACAGTAAACCGATAAAGTTTTAGTATTATTAGAAAAACTAATTACGGAAAAAGGAGTATTGCCATTAAACAGTAAATCTGTCATATTTAAGAATCTAATTTAAAACCAAAAGCATTTACATTATGTTAGCGACATCTATAAAAATTCTTAATGAGCATTATCAATCTCTCAACAACGAGGGTATAGATGTCATTCAAGGATTAACTCGAAGTCCAAAAACCTTACCTCCAAAATATTTTTATGACGATCGTGGCTCAGAATTATTTGAGCATATATGTGAATTACCAGAATATTATCCAACACGAACAGAAGCATGGATTTTGCGCCAATATGCTGATGAGATTGCTCAGATTACAGGTGCTTGTGAACTTGTCGAATTAGGTAGTGGTAGTTCTACAAAAACAGAGTTTTTGTTAGATGCTTATCAAAAATTTGCTAGTTGTTGTAGATATATACCCATTGATGTTAGTCGGGGAATCCTTAAATCTAGTGTCATCAAGCTACAGCAAAAATATCCGACTTTCTTTATTGAGGGATTAATAGGAACCTATGAACAAGCACTCATAAAACTAGAATCTACTTTTGCAGCATCACGGCTAATTTTTTTCTTGGGTAGTTCTCTGGGTAACTTTAACCCACGAGAATGTGATGATTTTTTAAAACAGATTACTAAGACTTTAGAAGTAGGTGACTACTTTCTTTTGGGGATTGATTTACAAAAACCCAAGGAAATTTTGGAGCCAGCTTATAACGATACTCAGGGAGTTACAGCAGCTTTTAACATAAATATACTCTCTCACTTAAATTGGCGTTTTCAAGGCAATTTTGACCTCAATTTATTCACTCATCAAGCTATCTATAATGAGACTGATGCTCAAATTGAGATGTATCTGCATTGCCAAAAGAGTCACAAGGTATCTTTAGAAGCATTAGACTTACAAATTTTGTTTGCAGATGGAGAAAGTATTCTTACTGAAATTTCTCGTAAGTTTGATTTAGTCATTATGCAAAAGCAGCTAGAAATACACGGACTTAAAACACTTAAGACTTGGACAGATCCCAAGCATTTATTTGGATTAATTCTTTGTCAAGCTTAAATTTTATATCATGCTTGGTTAAAGAATTTTAATTACGTTCACAACAACATATCACTAGTAATTTGCTGGATATGATATTACTTATTGAACAGAATTCAGGAGTCAGAATAGGCTAAACCTTAGCTATCCGCTAACAGAATGAATTTTGTATGACTGGCGGATAGCACAGCGGTAGCGAGTATTTTCGAGTCGCGTCTGAATAATCGGCGTTTTTGCACCCCACCAAATTGGAAATTTGGCGATCGACAAGTGTTTTGAGATAAACCAGGGATATAAATTGTATGTCATTTAATTTTTATTCCAAAATAATTCCTCATCTGTACATTTTTTAAATATCAATTTAATTGACACCATGAACAGTTTTCAATCTACTTATCCGCCAAAACTTGATAGTTGCAATTCTCAAGTAATTCTAGATTACTTTAACAATGCTTGGCAGATAGAAGATATACTATTGAAAAGTCTAGTTGGGGAAGAGACATTCTATATAAATCCAGATCCTTTAAGAAATCCTCTAATTTTTTATCTGGGACATTCGGCAATTTTCTACATCAATAAATTAATTCAGGTAGGGTTATTAGAAAAACGCCTCAATCCAGAGTATGAAATTTTGTTTGAAATTGGAGTAGATCCAGAAAAACCAGAAGAGTTGAATGCAGCGATCGCTCATTTACAATGGCCGCAAGTTGCAGAGACTTGGAAATATCGAGAACAAGCATATACTGTAATTTCCGAACTAATTAAGACAACCCCAATTACTCTACCAATTCATCCCACTCATCCCCTCTGGGCTTTAATGATGGGGATTGAACACCAACGTATTCACATTGAAACCTCTTCGATGTTAATTCGCCAACTACCGATTGAGAGAGTAAAAAGTCCTCAAAATTGGCAATATGCTCCTTTTAATGGTTACACTCATCAGAACGAAATGCTCGAAGTAGCTGGTGGGATAGTGAAACTTGGAAAAGCCTTTGATGATTCGACTTATGGATGGGATATTGATTATGGCGATCGCACTGTTGAAGTTGCACCCTTTTTCGCCAGCAAATATTTGATTACTAATGGCGAATTTAGCTATTTTGTCAAAGCTGGTGGTTACGAAAATCAAGACTATTGGGATGAAGAATCTTGGAATTGGAAAACTCGATACAATATTCAATGTCCCAAATTTTGGTTACATGAAAATGGTAGCTACAAATATCGAGCCATGTTTAATGAAATTGACTTCCCCCTAGATTGGCCTGTGGAAGTCAATCATTATGAAGCAATGGCTTATTGTCGTTGGCAAGGAAAAGACACTCGCTTGATGAGTGAAGCAGAATACCATTTAGCAACTTATGGCAATAGTTTATTAGATGATGTAGAAAATTATAATCTCAATTTAAAATTTGGCTCACCTAGTCCCGTTGGGATGTTAGAAACAGCCAAAAGCTCTTCGGGACTGTATGATTTACGAGGTAATGTTTGGGAATGGTTGAGTAATAACTTAAACCCTCTTCCCGGATATCAACCTCATTTTCTTTATGAAGATAATTCTGCGATATTCTTTGACGATCAACATCAAATGATGTTAGGAGGATGTTGGATAACTAATGGTACAGAAGCTTTAAAATATTACCGTAATTGGTTCCGTCCCAATTTTTATCAGCACGCTGGTTTTCGGATTGTTCAAGATATTAAAGATTAACAGAATATGCCTTGGTTACATACTATAAGGTTACAGAGATGCAAAACTTTTTGAATTTCTGTTCTGAGATCGAATTTTATCTCAAGATCGCTATTAGTTGTACGATTGTTCAGCAAGTATTTTATTTGCTGTTAAACAATATTGAGATCGACTTGATAACGCAGGTGCTATTGTACTGGCTCTTTGGTTCTATCTCATTTTATAGTATTGGCATCCTCATTGAAAAAGGAATTAAAAGCAACGATGTTTTAAGAGATAAGCTGACTGCAAGAGTCAAGACAGTTAAAAATCAACCATTTCCTTCCTTTACTATTCAAGGCATCATTACAGGAGAAATTAAAGCTTTTTTATCAGCATTAATTATTCTATATTTAGCTCCAGAGGTTCATAGAGGAAATAGCTTACTCTTAAACTTTGGATGGTTTTTGATGAGAATAGTTGCTGCTGATTTCTGTTTTTATATTGCTCATCGGCTTTTGCACACCAGATTCTTACAGAAAATCCATCTTAAACATCATGAGTTTCGTGACTCATCAAGTTTTGTTGCTGGACATAAGAGTTTGCTTGAATATATTATTGTTGCGATCGCGGATATTTTGCCTATTTTTATATTTGGATATGACATCACTCAACTGCTTGCATGGAGCGTTATAGGCAATGCTTACAACCTAGAAGGACATAGTTCTTTATCAATATTTTTCATTCCATCAGATTTCCACGATCTTCATCACACTTGCTTTAATGGAAACTATGGCATTCAAGGATTTTGGGACAGAGTATTCAACACACTAAATCCTGTTACTAAGAAGCAAAGAATTATGTTTCCAGTAAGTTTTATCGAGCATATAACTATTAATTCGTCTATTAATAATGACACCGAAAAAATATAATTATTGTCAAGACGGCGATTCATTGCATCTCTTGTCTTAAGCAAACAGTATTGCCTCAAGGTTCTCATGCAGATATCTGGATTTGAGCGATTACGGCATTATTAGCAACTAAAAATCCTATATTCTGAAGGCACTAACAGGACGGGACAAAACCAACATTCCCTATGCGATCGCATTCTCTATGGGTGTAAAGAAACATTATTCAATCAATTATTTTGATGCCAACTGAAAACAACTTGCGTTTCAAGGGAATAATACTGCTTATTTTTGTTAATCTAATCGGTGCTACTACTTTTCTTTCCATTGACTAAAGACATAAATGTATCCTACTTTTTATTTAAGTAAGTCGGCGCAATTAAAGCTAACTAGTGAAGTTCATCATTTGTCATTTTTCATTAATCATTTGTAAGGGTTTTAAGCCTGTTTACGTTTGTCCACATAACTTTGTTTATTCCCGCCGACTTACTTAGCGAGCAAAGATTAGATTAATCCATACTTACTACTTTTTCAATCTTGCCTAAGCTTGTTGGTTCCTCAACTGGAGCATTTTTGTGGAGACGTAGCACTGCTACGTCTCTACATTCTTTTGCTTAAGCTTTTTTCAACCAGCTAAACATAGCGCGTAAATCTTTACCAACTTCCTCAATTTTGTGTTCAGCTTCTTTGCGACGCAAGGCGGTAAATCCTGGTTTACCAGCTTGGTTTTCCAGAACGAATTCTCGTGCAAATTGTCCAGATTGAATTTCACTAAGAATCTTCTGCATTTCAGCTTTGGTTTGTTCGGTGACAATCCGCGGGCCACGGGTATAATCGCCATATTCAGCAGTGTTAGAAATGCTGTCGCGCATTTTAGCTAAACCGCCTTCTACAACCAAGTCAACAATCAGCTTGACTTCATGCAGACATTCAAAATAAGCCAATTCTGGTTGATAACCAGCTTCTACCAAAGTTTCAAATCCGGCTTTGATTAAAGCACTCAAACCACCGCACAATACCGCTTGTTCGCCAAATAAATCTGTTTCAGTTTCTTCGCGGAAAGTGGTTTCAAGAACACCGGCGCGAGTACCACCGATACCTTTAGCATAAGACAAGGCGCGATCGCGTGCCTGACCACTGGCATCTTGATAAACTGCAAAGAGCGCTGGTACACCTTCACCACCTTCATAAGTCCGCCGTACCAAATGCCCCGGCCCTTTTGGTGCAACCATCACCACATCTACGTTAGCTGGTGGTACAACTTGCCCAAAGTGAATATTGAAACCGTGAGCAAAGGCTAATACATTTCCTTCTTCTAAATTGGGTTCAATCTCGTTTTTGTAAATCGTTTTTTGGACTTCATCAGGTAACAAAATCATGATGAAGTCAGCAGCATTGGCCGCATCTGCAACATTTTTCACAGTCAACCCAGCTGCTTCAGCTTTTGCCACTGACTTACTACCCGGATATAGTCCCACAATCACATTCAAACCACTATCTTTGAGATTGAGAGCGTGGGCATGACCTTGGGAACCATAGCCGATGATAGCAATAGTTTTTCCAGCCAAAAGGTCTAAATTGGCATCTTCGTCATAATACATCCGGGTCATAGAAGCATCTCCTGTCAGCAAGCATCGTCATTTATTGGCAGGCTTACGATTGTACCTCAAATTGAGTAACACAGATGAATTATCAATCATTGAATTTATCTCTTTGAACTCAGGGGAAGTGTTTACGACGGCAATAATCGCCTAAGAGACCATTTATAAAGTAAATCTTTAGACGACTAGACGACGTAGCATAATACGGATTTACTTTATAAATAGCCTCTAATTGATAAAGTCCTTGGACATGGGGGATTCGGGATTACTTATAAGGCATTGCATGTTGAGCTAAACCAGACAGTTGTCATCAAGACACCCAATGAACATCACAGCCATGACCCAGAATATGACAAGTATATATTGTTCCAAAGCTCGGTGCGCCTTTATCTCGCTTCGCTGATGAAGATTCCCTGCGATCGCCTTGATTCCTCATGCTCAATCTACGTAAAAATATTTAGAAAAATATTTTACAACTATAAAACCTGCTAGTTAACAATTGGACATTGGAGAAAGCAGATTAGGATTCTGGGTAAACGCCAAGCGATCGCAATTTAGCTCATCAATTAAGTTAAAAAGGGTTTTTTTCATACCAATCAGCTAAAAACCTATGCTTCTGGTTCAACACCGAGCGATCGCAATTGAGCAGTCAAGCGATCGGCTCTTTCATCACCAGTCAACAACAAATTACCCTGCAAATCCCACCAGCGTAGCCAAGGTAATTCCGCATTTTGATAAACTCCTTGCCAAATACCTAACTCAACTCCCAAGCGCGTAATCGGATAATGTCCGCGTTCATTTGCTGCTAATAACTGATATTGTCCACCAATTAATTCATAAACTTCTACACTGGCTTTATTCACTTCATAAATGCCATAATAAGCCGGATGGATTACTTGCTCATAAATCCAAAATTTCCCCTGCCAAGGGGTTTTATCTCGTTCTTCACTACCATCCCCAGAAACAAATTCTAAGGCAATTAAGGGGGCAATAAATTCTCACCACAGTACATAAGACCTCCGCGTTTGTCCATCAAGCAAAGGCGGTACATTTCTTACATAAAACCAATCTGGTGCTTCTGCGCTTCGTTCTGGCGGGTCTGTTAAGCGCCAGTAAATACCTAAGTCCTGACCTATACAATATTGACCTTCAGGATGTAATTTCTTAAGGATAGGTGTAATTGAGTCAGTGAGTAAAATGCTTTGGGGATGCTCTTGCCAATTTTTGCCTCCGGCACGCTCCGCGAACACGAAAGTACTATCTGACCCTGGTAGCTGCGTATGATCGGGGAAAGGAGTGAGGGCGGTGGATGGATCGGTTGCAGAGGTCATAGGTCTAGCCTCGCGCTGGGTGAAGTTTATTTTTTAGTTTAGCTTGCGTACTTAACCAAGTTTTACTCCCAGCTAATAATCCTTTGAGCTAATTAAAAATTGGAGCAAAGCAAGTTGACGAGCTTCACTCCCGACTAATCTCAAAGTACACGCAGTAAGCTAGGAATGCTTTCAATTGCTGATAAATCCCGAATTTCTGCCAAAGCTTGCCGAAAATTTCCTTCTCGCACATCATGAGTGACAACCACAATTTCTGCAAGTTCCCCTTGAAAGCCAGTTTGGACAATTGACTCTAAGCTAACGCCATAGTTACCAAAGCAAGTCCCCAATTTACCGATAACTCCAGGCTGGTCATTGGTAAGGAAACGGGCGTAAAATCGAGTTATCAATTCTGCCATCGGCGCAATTTGACAGTATTCTTGATGTCCACAAGTTAATAAGGGATTTGCAACTGCTGTATTAGTTTTGAGGACAGCAACTAAATTCAAAATATCCGATGTGACAGCACTGGCGGTTGCACCAGCACCAGCACCGGGGCCAAAAAACATTACCTGACCGATGGGTTCTCCTTCGACAAGAATGGCATTGTAAACGCCGTTGATGCTAGCCAAAGGATGGGCTTTGGGCACTAAGGTAGGATGAACTCTGACGGAGAGGGGAGATGCGGGAATATCACGTTTAGCGATCGCTAATAATTTAATCACAAATCCCAATTTTTCGGCGTAGGCAATATCTGTCTTACTGACTTGCCGAATCCCTTCAGTATAAACATCTTGTAAGTTGATGCGTCCACCAAAACCCAATGATGCGAGGATAGCAATTTTATCGCCTGCGTCTAAACCATCGACATCAGCAGTCGGGTCAGCCTCAGCGTAACCCAAACGCTGGGCATCAGCTAAGACATCGCTGAAGTTGCTGCCTTCTGTTTGCATCCGCGTCAGGATGTAGTTCGTTGTACCGTTTACGATACCGGTTATTGTGTGAATCCGGTTAACGCTTAAAGACTGTTTCAGGGGTTGAATCACCGGAATCCCACCACCCACAGCAGCTTCTAGCATGACGTATACGCCTGCTTGATTGGCAGTGGTGAAAATTTCTGCCCCAAAGCGGGCGATCGCTGCTTTATTGGCTGTAACTACATGCTTACCATTACTTAAAGCTTTGAGAATAAGCGATCGCGCCGGCTCTAGTCCGCCCATCACCTCGACAACTATATCTACCGCCGGATCGTTGACAATTGACTCTAAATCTGTAGTTAATACTTCCGTAGACAATTCTACACCACGGGGTTTATCTAGCGATCGCACTCCCACCCGATAAATTTCTATCTCTTGCAACAATGGGTGACGCCCAGCGCTATCTTGCAACAACTGCACTGTTCCCGTTCCCACGGTGCCTAATCCCAGTATTCCTAGTTTCACACCCACAAATTTTGCACCCAATTTATTTTTTAGTGCTGTTAGCGGATAGCTAAGGTTTAGCCCGTGCTGAGTGCTGAGTACTGACTAGTAATAAGTATTATTTAGTACTCTACTCTTCAGAACTGAGAACTCTTGCCTCAGCTATCTACAATATTCATAACAAAACAATTGTAGGTAGAGCGTTTGCCCTACCTACTGATTATCCTGCTTCCTTTGTCATTTGTCCTTCGTCTTTTGTCTAAAACTAATGACTAATGACCAATGACTAATGACAACTTAATAAGTTTCTACGTGCCAGCGATGAGCTTTCTTGAGTTGCTTCTGGTAATCACTCCAGGTTACGCCTTCTTTAGCAGCAGCAGTTGTTAAGGCTGCATCAATGCCTTCTTCCATACCGCGCAAACCGCAGATGTAGGTGTGGGTTTTTTCATTTTTAATCAATTGCCACAATTCATCAGCATGTTCTGCTACGCGGTCTTGGATGTACATCCTACCGCCTTGGGGATTTTTTTGTTCCCGGCTGATGGCAGCAGTCAAACG
This sequence comes from Nostoc sp., assembly GCF_036916655.1. Lineage (GTDB taxonomy): Bacteria > Cyanobacteriota > Cyanobacteriia > Cyanobacteriales > Nostocaceae > Nostoc. The sequence goes on along the minus strand of NZ_JBALFY010000070.1, from coordinate 91,778 downwards.
GAAGTTATCAGGATATTTTTGTTGAATTTCTTCCAGTTCTTCCTTATATAAAAGGTTTGGAGTTGTGGGCACGCCAAATATTAGCCAAGAGAATCCTTTAAATTGGTATTCTGGGTTAGCTGCTCTTTCTGCATCTTTAAACTGACGCCACAGATAAGCCCGCATCGGGGCAATACCCGTTCCAGTTGCCAACATGATGACATTAGCTTCGGGATCTTCGGGTAACAACATTTCCTTACCCACAGGCCCGGTAATTTTTACCTCTTCCCCTGGCTTGAGGAAACACAGGTGCGTAGAGCAAACCCCGTAGACTGTTTCGTTAGTTTCTGGGTGCTTGTACTCCAATTGGCGGACGCACAGTGATACTGTCTTATCATCCACATCATCGCCATGACGAGTTGAGGCGATGGAATAGAGTCTAAGTTTTTCTGGCTTGCCGTTCTTGTCTAATCCTGGTGGGATAATCCCAATACTTTGACCTTCTATATACTTCAAATCCCCGGCGGAAATGTCAAATTTGAGGTGTTGAACAATACCAATCCCACCTTCTTTGACTAGCGGTTCATTAGATACTACCTTGCCAATGAACGGAGCATTGGGACGGTAAGTGTTAACAGGAACGTCACCGTGGTCTTTTTTGGCTTTCGCTTGAGTCATGGTGTTGCCTTTCTTGTCCTTGTTCTTGAGCTGTTCTTCAGCTGGTGGTTTAGCAAAACCTTTGGTTTCACTATCAGCTTTTACAGGTGTGGCTTTACCATTCCCTTCACTGTTAGCAGTTTCCCCAGATGTAGCTAACTCGCTGACAACGCCTGTAGCATTCCCAAGTGAGGCTTTACCATTAACTGGCTCTAGCGCAGTTACAGGCTGGATACTAACAATTGTGCCGCCTAGACGAGTGATACGTCGCATTTCTTGATTCATGCGGTTGTAAGGCACTCTGATGAACACACTGCCACTTTTCCGAATTGGGTAGTTAGTTTGATCGGTTTCTTCACTCTGACGCAAACCCACTACTTCATAAAGGAAGATGCGGCTACCTAATTCTGTGTTGGCAGCACCCTCAACAGCACCTTGATTGTACATTCGTTCTACCACTCCGATAATTTACTTAACCGTTTTTCAAAAAAACTATTTCCCATCCCATGCCAGCTTTAGTTTACCGGATTTTCGTTTCACAAAACTGGAGAAAGAAGGAAAAACGGCATCATTAAATTAATGCCTTGCTAAGTACACTCACCAAAGACATGCAGGCATAGCAAAAAACACACCTGTTCACCTTCCAAGGTAAAGGATAAGTCTTGTGGAGAATGTTAATAATGAATCAATTTAATCTTTTTTTCGTTAACTAGCACCTCCATCAGGGAGATAGCTTTTTACCTTACTACTCAAGGAGTAACTTAAAATAGTAGATATTGTTAGAGGAATGCTTTAATTAGAAAAAGCTACCGCTCTGTTTACTTACCTCCAAAAGTTGCCGTTGTGCTTGCCTATTTCAAGAGTTGAAATCTAATAAATCCAAATCCCGGAAGGTTCTCTCCCGATTGGTTTTACTTCTCTAAATCTACTAATCTACCAGAATATTGTTTAGCGATAATTCATAACCCTTCTATGGATAATTACGTGGATAGGACAAATCTCACTACAGACATAACCATGATTTAAGCAACTATAATTTAGTTTCACTTGATGTGAAAAATCTGTCAACCTCTATCAGTACTTTGCCATAACACCGACACTTCTATTTGAGCATATCCATAAATTTACAGGCAATAATTTGACTAGTGCAAGTTGTTGACTCATTCGTTGGATAGATTTTGGCTTTGAATAGCTCAAGCATTGTCAAGCCAGAATTACAATTTAGGAAGATCAAAAAACTCGCTGCCAGAGTAAATTATACCTTATCTACTTGATTAGATAGAGTAACAAGTAGCAGAATGACAGCGCTGCAACACTTACGGCAATGGCGATCCCCATTTTTAAATTAACAACTAAATCAACAAAATCATTGATAAATCACGTTAATTCTTCTTGAAGGCAAATCTTGTATGGGATACCCCCTTCTGTTAAAATCAAATATACCACTAGGATTAAATACTTACCGGCACCAACATTCAGGCTAGTCCGGCGAGTAGCAACTTATTACTTTGTTGTCTACGCGTTTGGTGTCTTATAGATGTGCTAGGTAGCAAGAACGCAGGATAAACCAAAAGAGGTAAACTCCTGGCTTCGGAATCTGCTGTGTGAACAATTATTGACACAACTTTAGTATTTTAGAGGAGATTTATGACAAGTAAGCCGGAACGCGTGGTACTGATTGGAGTAGCCGGAGACTCTGGATGCGGTAAATCTACGTTTTTGCGTCGTTTGATAGATTTGTTTGGTGAAGATTTAATGACAGTCATCTGTTTGGATGATTATCACTCCCTGGATCGTAAACAGCGCAAAGAAACAGGGATAACAGCACTAGACCCCAGGGCGAACAATTTTGACTTGATGTATGAGCAAATTAAAGCGCTCAAAAGTGGTCAAGCTATTGATAAGCCGATTTACAATCACGAAACCGGCTTGATTGACCCGGCAGAGCGGGTAGAGCCGAATCACATTATCGTTGTTGAAGGACTGCATCCTTTATATGATGAGCGGGTGCGATCGCTAATCGACTTCAGTGTTTATTTTGACATTAGTGATGAAGTCAAAATTGCCTGGAAAATCCAGCGAGATATGGCTGAACGCGGTCATCGCTACGAAGATGTCTTAGCGCAAATCAATTCCCGCAAACCTGACTTTGAAAAGTTTATCGAGCCACAAAGAGAATTTGCCGATGTAGTTCTCCAAGTATTGCCCACAAACTTGATCAAAAACGACACCGAGCGTAGAGTCTTAAGGGTACGTATGCTCCAGCGCGAAGGTAAGGAAGGCTTCGATCCAACCTACCTATTTGATGAAGGGTCAACAATTAATTGGACTCCCTGTGGACGCAAGCTGACCTGTTCTTACCCTGGTATGCAGTTGTACTACGGTTCAGATGTTTACTACGGCCGCTATGTCTCAGTACTAGAGGTTGATGGTCAATTTGACAACTTAGAAGAAGTAATTTACATCGAAACCCATCTCAGCAATACATCCACCAAATATCAGGGTGAATTGACTCACTTGTTACTCCAGCACCGCGAGTATCCAGGTTCCAATAATGGTACTGGTTTCTTCCAAGTGCTTACAGGTTTGAAGATGCGTGCTGCCTATGAGCGTTTGACAGCTACGGAAGCAAAGTTAGCGGTTCAGGTTTAAAGCAGCAGTGTTTGTGTCAAAGCTTGTGGGGACGCTTCCGGGCGTCCCCCTTTTTTTGTGTCATTAAATACATTTTAACTGAAAAAGAATCACCATATATTTATATTATTTACGGATATTTATCTTATAGTTAGTGGTTTTTATCAATATCAAAAAGATACTAACGACTGAAGTATAAATATTGTTATGATTTCATAAATTAGTAGTTGAACTAAATACTCACATTTAGTCAACGAAAAAACTCTCGATGGAGGAATTTCCTTTGTCTCGTCGATATTTATTTACCTCCGAGTCAGTCACCGAAGGTCATCCAGATAAAATTTGCGATCAGATTTCTGATACTATTCTGGATGCTCTATTGACACAAGACCCCAGTAGCCGTGTTGCAGCTGAAGTAGTAGTTAACACTGGTTTGGTGCTAATCACTGGTGAAATAACCACCAAAGCCAATGTGAATTTCGTCAATCTCGCCCGCAAAAAAATTGCCGAAATTGGCTATACCAATGCCGATAATGGCTTTTCTGCCAATAGCACCAGTGTTCTGGTAGCTTTAGACGAACAATCACCTGATATTGCTCAAGGCGTTAACACCGCCCACGAAACCCGCGAGCAAGATAGTGATGAACAATTTGATAAAATTGGTGCGGGCGATCAAGGTATAATGTTTGGTTTCGCCAGCAACGAAACACCAGAACTGACACCATTGCCCATCAGTCTCGCGCATCGCATTGCCCGCCGATTAGCAGCAGTCCGCAAAACAGGTGAATTGCCATACCTGCGTCCTGACGGCAAAACCCAAGTAACTGTAGCTTACGAAGATGGACGCCCAGTAGGTATTGATACTATTCTGATTTCTACCCAACATGCAGCTACTATTGGGGAAATCACAGATGAGGTGGCTGTACAAGCCAAAATTAAACAAGACCTCTGGTCAGCAGTGGTCGAACCTGTTTTTGGCGATATTGACATTAAGCCTAACGATCAGACACGTTTTTTAGTCAACCCCACTGGCAAATTTGTCGTTGGTGGCCCTCAGGGAGATTCTGGTCTGACAGGACGGAAAATAATCGTTGATACCTACGGTGGTTATTCACGACATGGTGGCGGCGCTTTTTCTGGTAAAGACCCCACAAAGGTAGACCGTTCTGCTGCTTATGCGGCTCGCTATGTGGCGAAAAATATTGTCGCCGCCGGATTGGCAGACAAAGTTGAAATCCAGCTATCCTATGCGATTGGTGTAGCACGACCAACAAGTATCCTAGTGGATACCTTTGGTACTGGCAAAGTGGATGAAGAAACCTTACTGGACTTAATCAACAAGCACTTTGAACTCCGTCCAGCGGGGATTATCCATACTTTCAACTTACGCAACTTACCAAGTGAACGAGGCGGACGTTTTTATCAGGACGTCGCGGCTTACGGTCATTTTGGGCGGGCTGATTTAGACTTGCCTTGGGAACAGACCGATAAGGCCGAATTGTTGAAGCAAGCAGCAAAGGATTCACTTTCGGCAGTAGTTGCTCAGGCTGTGACTTAGACTTATACGCTACTGCAAAAACTTAGTTTATATACATGAGGGTATTGGCAACTTGACAAGTTACCGATGCCCTCATTTTTTTGCTAGCCGACTGCATCAGTGTAAGCAAAGTCCGTTGTAGACATCGCACTCAATACGGTTCGGTTAAGGCAAGAGACGCGATAAATCGCCGTCTCTACAAGGGACTGATTATTTATGTTGGGTTACGCTTTGCCCATTTAAGCTTGTCACGCCACTACATAGCGCTTTAATCTAATTTTTCTTTAACTACTGTCTCATCTCTAAAGCCAACCAGTACGGCTGTTCCATCTTTCACAAAAAGCGGACGCTTGAGCAGCATTGCATCAAGAGCGAAGGCATCAATCCACTGTCGATCAGTCCAAGTCTTTTTTTGTTCTCCTAAAGCGCGGTAGGATTGACCGGAGGTATTTCGCATGGCAGCGTAACCCAGAGACTTTACCCAGTTTTGGATCTGCTCACGGGTAGGTGGAGTATCTTTGGTGTTGATGAACTCATAGTCAATGCTTCTAGCTTGGAGCCACGTCAAAGCTTTTTTGCAAGTGCCACAGTTGGGGATGCCGTAGACTTCAAGAGACATAAACAGTTAAGCAACTATCTCTATATATTACATAACTGGTGTAACTTCTGCGACTAATTGTCTATCCTTGGATTTCTATTATAAATATTTATTACCGATGGCGATCGCATACTAAGTTTTCATACTTTCGTTGCCACTATACGCATTAACTTAATCACAAAAAGAAACCCTCTCTGCTTTTGTCATAGTAAAGTCATTACAAGACAGAGGGGTTTCATTTATCTTAATATTTCTGTAGAGGCAGGTTTTAAGGATAATTCTGGCAACAAAAAACTAGTTTATTTGATTTAAGACCCGCCAAGACTGAATGTTGTGTTGATTTTAACCTGCCAACTTAGTTGAGCCTATTTCCAATCGGGAATCTCGGCATCTTCACCACCAATCCCGATTCCAGTATTAAATACTTCTGCATCGGTCAGGTTGAGATCGTTCATTGATGCTTGATACACATTAGAATCGTGAATTGTAGCGCGAGTAAAATTTACTCCGTTGAGATTGACTTGCTTCAAATTCACATTCGTTACATAAGCAGATGTTAGGTTAGCACCTGCCAAGTTTGCACCAGTTAAGTCAGCACCTTCGAGGTTTGCTCCGACAAGGTTTGCTCCTTGGAGTTTCGAGCCTCTCAAGTCAGCACCAATTAAATGAGCGCCACTGAGGTTAGCTCCCGATAGATCGCACTTAACACATTCCCCAGTTGAAAGCAGCTTTTGTAAATCCTGTGGATTCTCGGCTCTAACCGAGCTAGCGAAAAATAGGGGTGTTGCTAAGGCCATGGCCGCTAATAGCTGGAGTTTCATAATTTTCCCCCTTAATAATCAAGTTGCGTCCGTTCTGTCCCTCACAACTCTATTATCTCACTAAACTTCGTGAGGTCAATCTATCTTGTGACAATCTATCTCCTGACAGGTTTGTTGCGATCGGAAAGAGGAATATAAAGTAATGTCACAAACACCATTAATTCGGATTTATGGCGATTTTACCTGATAATTCCGCACAAAAAGCCAGTATTAAATCACTATTAAATCTTTTGAAAAGCTGGATTTACTCACATAGTTGGGTTGATAAGTATTTATACTTTATCAATTGATGGTTGAGCTTCATTCCTCAGAAATTCTCGCATATACTGATTAACCAATTCCGGCTGTTCTTGCTGCACCCAATGGCCACAATTAGGAATGTACTTGATTTGAAAATCCCTGACATAAGCTGCGGTGTTGTAGGTTAGTTCCTTGCCGAGTGCGGTGTCATTTTCTCCCCAAATCATCAGTGTTGGCACTTCCAGAACGCCCCAATTTGGATTTAGCATTCTCTGCTGAAAAATATTGCGGTAATAGTTCAACATTGCTGTTAGGGCACCGCGTTTGGCAGCAGCATCTTTATATGCGTCAATATCAGCTTTGGTGAAAGCACTCTTGTTAACTGCTGTACCTTTAAAAATTGTTTCAATTGCTTGATAATCTGAAGATTGTAAGAATATTTCTGGCACCCAGGGTAGTTGAAAGAGGAAAATGTAGTAACTACGTTGCAACTGTGGAAGAGTGCGTAAGCCTTGGGCAAATTTGGCAGGATGAGGCAGGTTAAGGATAATTAATCGCTCTACAATTTCGGGATGAGTGTATGCAAAAGCCCAAGCGATCGCACCGCCCCAATCATGTCCAGCTAAAACACATTTTTGGTATCCTAAGGCTTTAATTACTCCTGCAACATCTTTGATAAATTCATCCATTACATAAGCTGATTGCTCTGTTGGTTTATCACTATCGTTGTATCCACGCAAATCAATGGCGACGACTTTAAAATCTTGAGCAAATTCCGATATTTGATGCCGCCAAGAGTACCAAAATTCAGGAAACCCATGCAACATCAACATTAAGGGGCCTTCACCTTGGGTAACGTAGTGTAGCTTCACCCCATTAGTAGTTATATATTCGTGTTTCCAAGTTGTTTCGATTACAGACATAATTAATCCCAATTCAGCATTACAAAACACTAAATAATAATATTTTACTTAATAAGTGTAATATGATTTTTAGGAACCTCACATCTATTAAAAGACAGTACTACAATAGTGATTTATTACAAAATAATTAAACAATTTGCCCTGGGATCAGGGCAAACGCATCTAATTTGGCAGGGATGGTAAAACAACTGATACCCAAGGCGCTCTGCAAACAATTGTCAATCAGCCATTTGGAAAGTTTTTGCTGGTTTTAGTTGCAATTGGCTTGATTGGATATGTAATCTGGCGTTTTGTACAGGCAATTAAAGACCCAGAAAATAAAGGTAACGATGCCAAAGGTTTAGCAGTACGAATTGCTTACGCAGTTAATGGCTTGATTTATGCAAGTCTAGCCTTAAGCGCTGTGCAAATCGTTATGGGTACAGGCAGTGGTAAAAATAGTAGGCGAGCAACGCGATTTGGTGAGATCGGGGAAAAAGGTGCGATCGCTAAAAATTTAATTTAGATACAATGTAATTTTATTTACAAGAGAAATCCTGCATCACAGGATAATTGATCTTGATGAGATATCTCAAAAAGATTACTAGCAAGCTATTTGACAATTATTTATAGACTACTTTAGTCATTCACTTTCCCGTTTAACATAATTCACTAATTATAAGTTCAGTAAAATTATTGAAATATAATTCAATTGATAAATTTACTACTGTATAAAATTATCAATTTTTAAAATAATTTGCTATTTATCATACGGTAACTATATCGATGTATGAGTGTATTAAGTTAGCTAAAATACGGTAACTATATCGACCTATGAGTGTTTGACTACGATAAAAGTCCGGTAAAATCATCGACTTTTGAGGGAATTTACTAATAAAAACTAGCTTAAAATTACTAATTTAAACTTAAATTTCAATATACGTTTTTATTCCTGGACAACTTAAAAGCGCGTGTTAGAATTACAGCAAAAGCGCATAATAAATAGTCGGTAAGCTTAATTAACTTACTAACTTTAAGGACTGTAATAATTGGTTTACTCAGGCTTGATTATGGGTATTTGAAGCAAGACTAAAATTATTGAGTCTTAAATAAAAAACATTGAGGTAAAAATATAAATCATGAAGTACGTAAATCGTTTTTTTAGTACTCTATTTGTTGTCAGCACTGGACTATATTTACTACCTCATTCGGTAGCCGATGCAGTTACCTTAAGCAATGGCACGATTGCCTTTGCCGAACCACCACGTTTAGTTAGTGCCAGTACTCCATACCGCGATACAAGTATTCCCAATACGACATACTATTTCACTCTGGAAGTGCCAGCGACAGCCGGGGAACCCTTGCAGGAGGTTACTTTTAACCAGATTCAGGGGGCTGAAGATATTGAATTCAATCAAAAAGATACTTTTGCCTTTGAAGGCACACGCAATCGAGAAGGTTCAAAATTAGCACTCAAAACTGTAAAAGGTAACGACAAACAGCAGACTATCACAGTAACCTTTGATACTCCCATAGCACCAGGTAAGACGGTTACTATTGGTCTGCAAACTTACGAGAATCCTTTTAATGATGGCGTCTATTTATTTGACGTTAAGGCTTTTCCCTCTGGTGAGAAAACTGCTGGCCAATCTCTCGGCATTGGGCGCTTTCAATTTTATGGGCCTATGGGTACAGAGAATTAATTTGATTTGGGACTGGGGATTGGGAAAGAGTTTTCCTAATACCCAATACTTAGTCCCTTTTGTCTGACCTATTCGATGGAAAATCTGTTATTTTAAGCATTGGGGACAAGTATAATTCTTGTCCTTTATTTTTTTGAGAAGTTTTCGCCACAAACTAAACTCTCTTCAGGAGTAATGTCAATAAATTTTAATAACCTCTTGTTTTTTACCACAATCTATGCAAATCTCATAACTGTATACTACGGCATATTAATCGGTTTACCGTAGATTCACAGTAAATTAGGTGGGTTATCCGATAAACTCAAAATTTAGTGCCAAGTAAACTTTTAGCGTCCATTACAAGGGTTCTTGAAAGCTATGTCTGAGCCACGCTACGGGATCTGGATTCCCGTTTACGGCAACTGCGGCGTAATGAACCATCCTCTTGAACCTCGTGATGCCAGTTATTCACGAGCTAAGGATCTTATCCAGTTGGCTGAACAGTGTGGGTTTACTACAACTTTGATCGCAGAACACATCATTAATCCCAGAAATCAACAACTAGATCAGCTGGAAACTTGGACAGCAGCAGCAGCCCTTGCCGAAGCCACAAATTCTATCGAAATTATTGCCGCTGTGAAGCCTTTACTTTTTCATCCAGCAATCTTAGCGAAGATGGCATTAGGTATTGATGCGATAAGTGGTGGGCGTTTTGCAATCAACTTAGTAAGTGCTTGGTTTAAGCCAGAAATGGAGAAATCAGGCATATCTTTTCTTCCCCACGATGAGCGCTACCGCTATTCCAATGAGTGGATCAGAGTAGTCAAGGCGCTGTGGAGTGGAGAAAGAGTTAACTTTCAAGGAGATTATTTTCAGATCAGCGATCTCAGCTTTAATCCTCCTCCCGTAGCTAATCCTCATCCACGCGTGTATGTGGGAGGTGAGTCAGAATCAGCGCAGGCATTAGCGGCAAAAGAGGCAGATGTATTTTTTCTCAATGGTCGTCCTATAGAAGTGATCCGAGAAACCATTGCTCAAGTTGCAAAACAGCCGCGCGATCGCTCCAAACCACTGGGCTTTGCAATGTCCGCATTTGTGATTGCTCGACCCACAGATGAAGAAGCCCAAGAAGAATACCACAACTTGCGGGCAATGGTAGTAGCACAAGACGATCGCTCAGAGTTGCTCAAAGGAGTCGATTCGGAAGTTGTGATGTTTAAGAACTTGGCCAAGTACCCAGGCGTAGGAAGTAACGGTGGCACGGCTGCTGGCTTAGTTGGTAGCTATGACACCGTGGCTAGTCGCATTGCCGAATTTAACAGAGTGGGAATTGGCACATTTATGCTGCAATTTCAGCCGTTCGCGACTGAAATGAGGCATTTTTCCGAGGAGGTAATGCCACGAGTGCGTAGGCGTAGCCCGCCGGAGGCATCGCTAGAACTGGTGGCAGGATAGGGACTGGGAAAGAAGCAAGGGAGCAGGGAGCAGGGAGAAAGGGAGAAGAGTTTTCCCCTCTGCCTTTTTTCAATTCCCAATTCAATAAGTTAGGAGGTGTAATAGTGAGTTTATATCAATCTGAGTCAGGCAATAGTACTACATCACAACTGAATTTAGAGACAGATGTTTTAGTCATCGGCGGTGGCCCATCGGCAACTTGGGCGGCTTGGAATGCTGCCGCCCAAGGGGTAAGAGTGATACTCGTAGATAAAGGCTACTGCGGTACGAGCGGAGCAACAGCACCTTCTGGTACTGGTGTTTGGTATGTTCCACCTGACCCAGAACAGCGGGAAGCGGCGATGGCGAGTCGGGAAGCTCTAGGGGGTTTCCTCTCAGAGCGTCCTTGGATGGAACGTGTATTAGATCAGACTTATACAAACCTGAATAAACTGTCAGATTGGGGCTATCCTTTTCCTGTAGATGATGAAGGGCGTCCCCATCGGCGATCGCTACAACAAGCTCATGATTATATGCGCTTGATGCGGAAAAAGATTACTAGAGCAGGCGTGAAAATACTTGACCACAGTCCAGCTTTAGAATTGCTGGTAGATACAGAAGATGTCGTGGCGGGTGCTAAAGGTATTTGTCGCCAAACGGGCGATCGCTGGACAGTAAAAGCCGGAGCCGTAGTAATTGCTACTGGTGGTTGTGCCTTCCTCAGTAAAGCTTTAGGTTGTAACGTTCTCACAGGCGATGGTTACTTAATGGCAGCTGAAGCAGGTGCAGAAATGTCAGGAATGGAATTTTCCAATGCTTACGCCCTATCACCAGCTTTTTCTTCCGTTACCAAAGGCGCTTACTACCGTTGGGCAACCTTCTATTACCAAGATGGTACAGAAATTGAAGGGGCAGGTTCTCAAAAAGGGCGATCGATCATTGCCCGTACCCTGCTTACCCAACCTGTTTATGCTTGCCTAGATAAAGCAACTCCCGAAATTCAAGCGATGTTGCGGACTGTGCAACACAACTTCTTGTTACCCTTTGACCGTATGGGTATCGACCCCTTCACCCAACATTTCCCCGTAACTCTGCGTCTAGAGGGAACAGTACGCGGTACAGGTGGCATTCGGATTACCGATTATACCTGTGCTAGCACCGTACCCGGACTCTATGCTGCTGGTGATGCCGCAACACGGGAATTGATTTGTGGTGGCTTTACCGGTGGTGGTAGTCATAACGCCGCCTGGGCAACCTCTTCAGGATATTGGGCAGGTGAAGCAGCAGCCAACTACGCCCGCCAACTGGGAACTCAAGCCAATCAACGCACCGTCCGCGGACTTGGAGAAGCTGGAGTGTCTGCCAATAACGCCAGCAGTAGCAGCTTTGCTCCCTCAGAAGTGATTCGAGCAGTCCAAGCAGAAGTATTCCCCTACGATCGCAATCTATTCCGTACAGAGCAAGGATTGACAGAATCTCTTGGTCGCCTAAATCACCTCTGGAAAGAAATTCGCAATAGTCAAGGAGTGTCAGAAGATCAAGCTGTTCAAGCTAGAGAAGCCACTGCAATGGTAGCGACAGCCCGGTGGATGTACTCTAGCGCCCTAGAACGCAAAGAAAGTCGTGGTATGCACAAACACTTAGACTATCCTGAGCAAGATCCAAATCAATACCACCGTTTACTAAGTGGTGGTTTAGATCGAGTGTGGGTAAAGCCTCAAAAACTAGAAACTACTGCTAAAGAGAGGGAATTAGTAGCACTGTGATTGAACTAGTTAGTGAATCTCGATGTATTAAATGCAATATCTGCGTTTCGGCCTGTCCCACCAACGTCTTTGACAAAGTGCCAGACGGGCCACCAAGAATTGCTCGTAAAAGCGACTGCCAAACCTGCTTTATGTGCGAACTGTATTGTCCAGTAAACGCATTGTTCGTTGCTCCACAGGCAGATGAGTCTGTGGAAGTTGATGAAGAAACTCTCATAGCAGCAGGATTGTTGGGCGGATACCGAGAAACCCTTGGTTGGAATCCCGGAGGCACTCCAGCAGGTGTCAGAGAACAATCAGCCAAAATATTTATGGGTCGTAACAATTTGCCCAGCGACCCCCAAGGCAGGATTCTTCCTTGGAGCAACTCATCTAATTCCCAGTCGAATTAAGGCGAGGGATTGGGGACTGGGGATTGGGGACTGGGGACTGAGGGAAAGTTTTCCAAATACTCAATGCTCAGTACCCAATACCCTCAATAATTGGGCGATCGCTCAACCAAAAAGTACTGATTAGCTTGTCTTATTTAAAACTCACACACAGGAAAAAACCATGACTGCAATTCTCACACGTCCAGCTTGGACAATTGAATTTGAAACTGAAACTATTGACAGACTAATTGATAAGCACGCTCCGCATATTCCGAAAAAGCGGTTGTATGAACAAAGAGCGATCGCTACAAAAGAAGAAATAGATAATTTCTACCCCTTCCGCGTTGGTGGAGCAGCTCACGATCTATTTATTGTGCAAGTTGTCGCCAACATCATCGATAAAATTCCCGACCCGGAATTGCAGCTATTTTTAAGTCGGCAACTTGGTGATGATGGCGCACACGCTGAAAATACCCGTCGGCGTATAGAAGTATTATTTGGCCACGACCCCATAGACGATATTCAAAAGCAAGTACAAAAGCATTGGGACTATTTGGGAGACTTGCCCATACGTGATTGGTTAGGCTGGTTAGCCTGGGAACTACATTATGAACATCATATTGTTGCCCCTGGCGTGTTAAATCGGCGGCTGTCAAGATTGTACGATCCAATCTCGTCAACCTTTGCTACAGAGAGAATCATTCCCGATGAAACATACCACCGTGCAGGAGTCGCGCAGTGGTGGCACCGTAAATTTGACAAAGCCTCATCAACTGAAAAAGCCGATTTAGCCGCACAAGTAATAGAAGCAGACGAAGAAGTTCAACGCCGCCGCAATCCCTATCTTAAAGAGCATGGACAGATTACCCGCCGTGCCCTTGGCGTTGAAGTTGAAGGAGGAGATGTAATTTACGACACTTGGCGACAAGAGGTACTATCTTACTTCTTCGATATTCCTGTTTCCAAACTACCAAAACTCGTGAGTATTAACGATTAAACAAGGGACTGGGGACTGGGGATTGGGGACTAGGAACTGGGACGTATTTTCAAACTACTCGTTTAGCCTCCTAAAGTTTGAAAATCCTCTAAATTCTCCATTCTCCTTAAAAAGGCTCAGAGCAAGCCTTTTTAAAGAAGGTCGAGTGGATCTAATACTTTGAAAACACGTGCTAGGAAGCGCTAATCCCCATTCCCCATTCCCCATTTCCCAATCCCCAATCCCCAAAAAAATATGACAGCAATCCTCACACGTCCAGCTTGGACAACTGAATTAGAAGTTGAAATTTTCAACAAACTGATTGACAAGCACGCTCCTCATCTTCCCAAAACACGTCAGGAAGATCCCAGACCACCAGTAACACCAGAAGAAAAACAGAATTTCTACCGATATCGTGTTGCTGGTGCAGCCCATGATTTATTCATTGTCCAAGTTTGTGCCAAAGTAATAGACCAAATTTCCGACCCAGAATTACAGCTGTTTTTGAGCCGACAACTGGGAGATGACGGCGCACACGCTCAAAATACTCGTCTCAGAGCGCAAGCTATATCTGGATATGACCCTATTGAAGATATCCAAAAGCAGGTACAAAAGCATTGGGACTACCAAGGAGATTTACCCATTCGTAACTGGCAAGGTTTCTTGTCTTTTGAATTGCATTACGAACTCCATATCGTATCTCTGCTTTTGCTCAACAGTCGGATTAGCAAAATCAATGACCCAGAATCAGCAAAGTTTGCTGCTGAGAGAATCTTGCCAGATGAAGCAGTTCACCGTCTAGGAGTTGTGGATTGGTGGCAGCGTAAATTTGACAAAGCCTCGCCATCTGAGAAAGAGGATTTAGTCGCACAAGTCCTAGAAGCAGATGAAGAAGGTCAACGCCGCCGCAGTACCTATCTTAAAGATCATTGGCAGCTAGCTAACCGCGCTATTGGCATTGAAGTTGATGATTTGCCAGTAATTTATGATGCCTGGCGGCGGGAAGTACTCTCTTACTTCTTGGATATTCCCATCTCCAAACTGCCCAAACTTGTGAGTGTTAACGATTAGGTACTAGAGATGAGGGAGCAGGGAGAAGAATTTTCCCCTCCGCCCCCTGCCCCTCTGCCTCTTTTCAATGCCCAATTCCCAATTTCCAAAAAGAAACTTTATGACTGCAACTCTAACTCGGACTTGGAATGTAGAGTTTGAACAAGAAACTCTAGAAAAATTGATTAGCAAGCACGCGCCTCACGTTCCCCTGACTCGTGAACACGCTAGCCGTCCCCCAGAAACAGAAGAAGAAAAAGCAGGTTTTTATCAGTACTGGGCTGCAACAGGTGGACACGACTTGTCTATTGTGCAAGCAGCTAGTAAGGCAATTTTGTTGATTCCTGACCCCGATTTGCATTTAATTTTAAGCAGACAAATTGGGGATGATGGGGCCCATGCGATCGCCTTTCGGGAACGAATTATTGCTCTCACCGGACGCGATCCCATTGACGATATCCGCAAGGAAGCTGAACGCCATTGGGAGTTTTTAGGAGATGTACCCTATCGCAATTGGCTAGGTTTTGTTGCCTGGGAACTGCATTACGAGCATTACATCTTGCCTCAAGTTTGGTTCAATAAACTGACATCCACAATTGGAGACGAGGAATTAGCCCAGAAGAGTAAAGAGCATTTCAATGATGATGAAGCGGTTCATCGGATTACGATCGCTAATTGGTGGCGCAAAAAGTTTGAGCAAGCCTCACCGACTGAAAAATCGGAAATCGCCGCACAGTTATTAGAACTCGACGAAGAAATTCAGCAACGTCGCGCTCCTTATATTAAACAGCGCTGGCAAGATGCTGAAAATTTCAATGGTGCTAATACCAAAGGCATCGAGCCAGTATACGATGCTTGGCGTAAAGAGGTAATTTCTTACCTACTTGATATTCCTAATCCTCAACTCACTTCTATTAGTCAATAAGCAAGTAGAACGAACCATTCAGAGGGAAGCACAAAACTTTTGTTGCTGGAAGGGGAGTCGCCCGCCAGGGAATAAATTCCCTGGCTAATAGCTTAAGTCTACTGAAGTAGACTGGAGATTTTTGTCGATATTTAGTCATCTTCAGATGACTTTAGTTATGAGACGGGAATTTCAATTCCCGGCGGACGATCGGTTTCGCGTTAAGTTGACACCAATGGGCACTGCCGTGCCCCTACGGGTGTACTCACGAGATCGGGAAACCCTATATACTCTTTTTATTATTTTTTTAGGAGCATAACTATTCCGATAATAGTTATGAATTTTGCTGTTTACCAATAAGGCAAAGAAAATTTAAAACTTAATATTCTTTATAAAAATATTTTTTATATTATCAAATTTAGTTATCACGAACACTACGCCGTTAGACAGATTAATTGTATTATCACTCAGCTAAATAATTGCAATCAAACTTTTTCTGAAGTTTAAATTTATTCTTTCAGAAAAAATATTCGTAGATAGGTTTTCAACATAGTGATTTTCTCTAAGTTGAGGCTCGTGCTTCTTAATTATTTATAACAAATTATTCCCTGGTTTGGATGCCAATCAAATTTTTCTGTAACGCCAAGGAGGAAGGATGTTAAATCGACTTGTGAATCAGTTTTTAGCTTGGATAAATCAGAGAAGCTTATTGAAGTTTACGAAACAACCTGGCATACAAGCTTTTGCTCTACTATTTGTAATTGGTTTGGGCTTGAGTATTGCGATCGCATCTTGCACCCCGAATAATGCCGCTAACTCTGTCACTGCACCGAAACAAGAACCCCAAAAAAGTCAGCTAACAGTCCTGAAAATGGGGCATCAAAAAGGGGTAGCACTACTAAATATTCTCAAAGCACAAGGAAGCCTAGAGAAGCGTTTAAAACCTCAGGGTATTTCTGTCACCTGGAATGAATTTTCTTCTACAGCACCACTACTTGATGGGATGGGTGCAGGTGCAATAGTCTTTGGTGCTGGTGGTGGTACAGGAAGCGTCTTTGCTCAAGCAGGCGATAAACCATTTGTGCGCGTAGCTGTATCACTCAGTAGTGGTACAAAGGGTTCACCAATTTTAGTCAAGGAAAATTCACCCATCAAAACCGTTGCCGATCTCAAAGGTAAAAAAGTTGCTTTTGCTAAAGGCTCCGGTCAGCATTACATCATAGTACGGGCTTTAGAAAAAGTAGGTTTAACATATAACGACATTAAACCTGTTTTTCTCACACCAGCAGAAGCTTTACCTGCATTTGAACGTGGTGATATCGATGCGTGGTTAATTTGGGACCCATATACCGCTCAAGCCGAACAAAAAATTCGCACTCGTTCAATTGCAGACAATGGCACTATCTTTGGTGACAAAGCTGCAATCGAAAGTCCAGGTTTTTATTACGCTTCTCAAGACTTTGTACGCGACCATCCAGACCTTTTAAAAATCATTTTGCAAGAGGTGGAAAAGGCAGCTGATTGGTCTAATAAGAACACTAATGATTCTGCAAAACTGCTTTCTAAGGTGTACAAGATTGATTTGGCAACAATGAAAACTGTTGAGGAACGCAGTGGAACTAGACAAGTAGTACCTGTGAATGACGAATCACTCTCAGGGTTACAACGTATGGCGGATGAGTTCTATAAGCTAAAAGTTATTCCCAAAAAAATTGATGTCAAAGATAAAAATTTCAACTGGATTCCTGACCAGAAGTGGTAAACCTACTACCATTTTGGATTTGGGGTTTTAGATTTTGGATTGGGAATTACATTGATGTGAACTCATCTGTCGAATCATTTTTCAAATTGGTATAACCTGTTTACCTGAATAAAGCAAGCAACAAAGGAATAATTATGTTCACTCGATTGATGAATCAGTTTTTAGTTTGGATAAATCAGAGGAGGTTGTTAAAGTTTGTTCAGCAACCTGGAATGCGATCGCTGGTGCTACTATTTGTAATTGGTTTAGGTTTGAGTTTTGCGATCGCATCCTGTACCCCGAATAATGCGGCTAATTCTGCCAGTCCGCAGAAACAGGAACCACAAAAGAGTCAGCTAACAGTGCTGAAAATGGGGCATCAAAAAGGGATGTCTCTACTAAATATTATCAAAGCCCAAGGTGCGCTAGAAAAACGCTTACAACCTCAAGGGATTTCTGTAAGCTGGAATGAATTTTCCTCGACTGCACCTTTACTTGAAGGGATGGGAGTAGGTGCGATCGTTTTCGGTGGTGGTGGTGGTACCGGAAGTGTATTTGCTCAAGCGGCTGATAAACAATTTGTACGGGTAGCTGCGAGTACAAGTAGCCCCAGAAGTTCAGCTATTTTGGTGCTAGAAAATTCACCGATTAAAACTCTTGCCGATCTTAAAGGCAAAAAAGTTGCTTTTGCAAAAGGAGCGAGTTCGCAATATATGATTGTCCGCGCTTTAGAGAAAGCGGGTTTGAAATACAGCGACATTCAACCTGTTTTTTTGACACCAGCAGAAGCTTTACCCGCTTTTCAACGTGGTGATTTTGATGCCTGGGTAATTTGGGACCCTTACACTGCTGAAACAGAGCGCAAACTGCGGACTCGTCTATTGGCAGACAATACTACAGTATTTGGTGACAAAGCTATTGTAGAAAGCCCAGGTTTCTACTTTGCCTCTCCAGATTTTGTACGCGATCATCCAGATATTCTAAAAGTAATTTTGCAAGAGTTAGAAAAGGCTGGTGTTTGGGCTAAAAACAACAACAAAGATTCTGCTAAACTGCTTTCAAAACTCTATAAAGTTGATTTGCAAACAATGGAAATTGTCGAGGGACGTGGTGGAACTAGACAGGTTTTGCCTGTAGACACTGAAGTTCTGACGGGCTTACAAAATATGGCAGATACATTCTATGAATTAAAAGTTATTCCCAAGAAAATCGATGTAAAAGATAAAAACTTCAACTGGGTTCCTGACCAAAAATGGTAAAGCAGAAATGAATTCTGAATTCAGAATTCAGGAGTCAGAATTCAGGAGTCAGAATCAATATCCTTGTGGACTCCCTAACTATGAAATTTGCACAGAATCTCATTCTGTTAGCGGTAGCGGGGCGTTTAGCCCATTCTGACTACTGACTCCTGAATTCTTCTTTATTAATTGACAGAAAAAAGAGGCGATCGCATGAAAATTCCTTTAATCCAAATTAACCGCCGCTTCTTTTTAATCGCGGCTACATCATTTGCAGCATCCACAGTATTTACTAGCTGTAGCTCACCCAATTCTGCTTCTAATCCCGCACCAAATCCGGCAGCAACACCAGCAGCTAATACCGTCGCTACGGCAACAAAAGAGAAAGTCAAAATTGGAGTTACACCTGTACCCGCAGGAGAAATTTTAGAATTTGTCAAAAAGAATTTAGCACCAGAGGCAGGATTAGATATTGAAATTGTTACTTTCAATGATTTTGTCCAAAATAACTCAGCGCTTAGGGATGGACAAATCGATGCTAATTACTTTCAGCACGTTCCCTTTATGGAAGACTATGGCAAGCATAACAATATTAAAATGGTTGCTTTTAATCCTCCAATTCACTTAAATCCAGTCGGAGTTTATTCTAAGCGCCATAAATCTTTAGCTGAAGTTCCGCAAAATGGACTTGTAACTATTCCTGATGATGCTAGCAACGCTAACCGAGCTTTGAGAGTGCTAGAAAGCGCTAAATTAATCAAACTAAAAGACAATATTAAAGGAGTAGCAAGTGTCAAAGACATTGTTGAAAATCCCAAAAAACTCACAATCAAAGAAATACCAGGAGCGCAGGCAATTCCCTCACTTCCTGATGTGGATTTAGCAGCAATAACAGGTAACTGGGTTGTCCAAGCAGGGATGCGAACTGATAAAGATGCCTTAGCGTTGGAATCTGCTCGAAACCCAATTTATGCAGTTACTCTGACTACGTTACAAGGAAAAGAAAACGACCCCAGAATTAAAAAAGTCTATCAATTGCTCCGGGATCAAAAAGTTAAGAATTTTATTAAAGAGAAGTACAAAGGTGCTGTGCTGGCAATTCCCTAATGATGTAAGTTTTTAGATGGAATTTTGGAGTTCAAAAAGCAAGTTAATCTTTTTAACTCCTTCAACACTATACAAAGGCGATCGCATGAAAAATCCTTTAATCAAAATTAACCGCCGCTTTTTTGTAATAACTGCTATATCATTTACAGCATCAACATTATTTGCTAGCTGTAGTTCACCCAATTCTGCCTCTAATACCGCAGTCAATACATCAGCAAAAACAACTGCTAATACAGTTGCAACTACACAAGAAGAGAAAATAAAAGTTGGAGTTTCACCTGTCCCAGCCGGAGAGATTTTAGAATTTGTCAAAAAGAATTTAGCACCAGCAGCAGGACTAAACATCGAGATTGTTACTTTTAGTGATAGCGTGCAAGACAACTTCGCACTGAGAGATAAACAAATAGATGCTAATTACTTTCAACACGTCCCTTTTATGGAGGACTTTGGCAAGCAACACAATATCAAAATGGTAGCCTTAAACCCTCCAATTCATTTGAATCCAGTTGGCATTTATTCCAAACGGCATAAATCTTTAGCTGAGGTTCCTAAAAATGGGTTAGTGATTATTCCTGGCGATATCAACAATGCTCATCGCGCGTTGAAGGTACTAGAAGAAGCTAAGTTAATCAAGCTGAAAAATAATCCTGGGGTTTTAGTAAGTATTAAAGATATTGTCGAGAATCCCAAAAATTTGCAAATCAAAGAAGTTATATCTGGTCAGTTGTTACCCTCTCTTCCTGATGTCGATTTAGGTGTGATGACAGGTGCAACAGTTCTAGCAGGAGGAATGCGAACAGATAAAGACGCTTTGGCATTGGAATCAGCGAAAAACCCACTCTATGCAGTTACTCTTACTACTTTGCAAGGGCAAGAAAATGACCCTAAAATTCAGAAACTTTACAAATTGCTCCGGGATCAAAAAGTCAAGGATTTTATTAAACAAAAGTATCAAGGTGCAGTGATTCCTATTCCTTAGCAAAAAAAGTCAATTCAAGTTTTTTACTTTATCAAACAAGACATATATCCTTTTTTTGGAGTAATTATTAAGATGATCACATTTACTGATGTACGCAAAGTTTATCACCAAGGACATCAAGAGATCGTAGCACTGGATGGCGTGAGCTTTGAGGTCAAACCAGGTGAGATTTTTGGGGTTTTAGGACAGAGTGGTGCAGGTAAAAGTACCTTAATTCGTTGTGTTAATCAATTAGAAAAGCCTACATCGGGTTATGTCACAGTGGATGGACAGGAAATCACCAAACTCTCCGGTATCAGGTTGCGCCAAAGTCGTCAGCGAATTGGAATGATTTTTCAGCACTTCAACTTACTCAGTTGCAGAACTGTGGCAGAAAATATCGCTTTTCCTTTGGAAGTGATTGGTTACAGCAAACTGAAGCAACGGGCAAAAGTTGAAGAATTAATCTCACTAGTTGGTTTGGCAGGTAAAGCTAATGCTTATCCAGCACAACTTTCGGGCGGTCAAAAGCAACGGGTTGGTATTGCCAGGGCGCTAGCTGGTGAACCAAAAGTATTGCTTTCTGATGAAGCGACTTCAGCACTCGATCCTCAAACGACGCGATCGATTTTAGAACTATTGCGCGATCTCAATAAGCGTATGGGGCTAACAATTTTGCTGATTACCCATGAAATGGGCGTGGTTAAGCAAATCTGCGACAGTGTAGCGGTACTCAATGCTGGCAAGGTTGTAGAACAGGGGCGAGTCAGCGATTTAATCGCCAAGCCAGAATCACTTCTCGCCCAAGAAGTTTTCCCACGTCGCAATGGACACTTAGCACGTCCTGGCGCAGTGCTAGCAACGATCGCCTTTGCCGGAGAACAAGCTAAACAACCAATCTTCGCCACTTTAGCACGTCGTTTTGATGTTGATATCAATATCCTCAGTGGTAGCGTCGAAACCGTAGGCGATCGCCGCGTTGGTCAATTTCACATCGAACTAGAGGGAGCAAAGATCACGCAAGCCTTGAAATATCTACACGAATCAGAGTTTGAGGTAGAAGTGCATTAGAGTGCTGAGTGCTGAGTTAGAAGTTATTATTCCCTTGCCCAATCCCCAATCAAACTATGAATGCAATTGATACTACTTTACTTAAAACACGTGCCACGCCGGCTAGTCCAGCAGATTATCCTGATAGCCCGTTGTCGCAAGCTTTACGACAGCCCGTTTTGCTCGGATTATTCTTACCTATTCATCATGGTGGTTGGAGTTCGTCAGCCTTACCGCGCACTACCGACTGGTCATTTGACTATAATGCCAAGCTGACCCAAAAGGCTGAGGAACTCGGTTTTGACCTCGTTTTCGGTTATTCTACCTGGCAGCCTAAAGGTGGACAAGGCCCGACACGAACGGAAGCGGGTTTAGATGCCTTCATCACCACTGCATCCCTTGCCAGTATTACCTCACGCATCTTGCTAATCTCGACAATTCACGTCCTCTACGGGCCGTGGCATCCGATCCATCTTGCCAAATTTGGCGCAACCCTTGACCACATTTCCAAAGGTCGATGGGGTATCAATGTCGTCACCGGACACCGGGCTTATGAGCATGAACTATTCGGCTGGAGCCAGATCGAACACGATCGCCGCTACGAACTCGCTGATGAATTTGTCTCCATCCTCGAAAGACTCTGGTCTGAAACCGAAAACTTTTCTTATCAGAGTCAGGCTTCCTGGCAGTTCAAGGATGCTTACATTAGCCCGCGATCGCTTTATGGTCGGCCGATTTTGGTCAACGCCACTGGCTCCGATGCAGGTATCAATTTTGCAGGTCGCCACTCTGATATCGTGTTCATTACTAGCCCAGGTGGTGGCGATATCGAAAGCGCCCTATCCTCGCTACCCGCTCACACTGCCCGTGTCAAACAGTCTGCGATCGACAATGGCCGACAAGTACGCACTCTCCTAAATCCGCTAATTGTCGTCCGCGAAACCGAACGAGAGGCGGAAGAATATGCTCAAGCGATCATCGACCACGCCGATCGCGAATCAATCGCTGGACGTTCTCAGTTCACCAGCGATGCACATGCCTGGAAGGGGCATCAAAAGGGCAATCTGCGGCATGGTGTTGGTAGTGCGATCGGCGGTAACGTCCAACTGATCGGCTCCCCTGAACAGATTACCGACCAACTTCTGCAACTAAAAGAAGCTGGTGTTGATGGCTTCCAACTCGCCTTCTACGATTTTGAACCCGATCTCGATTTCTTCGGCAAGCGCGTTCTCCCACTACTAAAACAGGCAGGATTGCGACTCTGACGCGAATGGCACTAAGTTAAGTTGGAGAGTAAACATTGTTTGGATTGCAGAGGGGCAGGCGTGCAGAGGAGAATTTCTAAATATCCGAACGCAATACCTTAAACTTCTTCTTTCTCCCCTGCTCCCCTGCTCCTCTGCCCCTCTGCCCCTCTGCCCCTCTGCTCCTCTGCCCCTCTGCCTCCTTCAATTGGAAGTTCCTAGAGGCCTACATCCATAAGCCCCTACCCTTGTTTTTTATCTTCATCTATGCAAATCTTATAGTCAATACAACGCTAACTCTATTGATTTATCGTAGTATGCAATCGCCGCGTTGGTCAATTTCACATCCAACTAGAAGGATCAAAAGTAACCTAAGCCTTGAAATATTTACCCAAATCAGAGTTTGACGTGGAGGTTTATTGATGCAAGGGCAAGAATTGCTACAAAGTTTATGGCTGGCTACTGGTGAAACCTTTTACATGGTGAGTATATCAGCGGTAGTAGCGATACTTTTAGGTTTGCCTTTGGGCTTAATCTTGGTGATGACAGCCCCAGGGAACCTGCTAGATTTTCCACAGGTACATAAAGTGTTGGGTGCGATCGTCAATACCGGGCGATCGTTTCCCTTTATTATTTTGCTAGTCGTCTTGACACCAATAACGCGATTGATCGTCGGTACTTCCATCGGTAGTACAGCCGCGCTAGTTCCCCTAACCCTCGCCGCCATCCCATTTTTCGGCCGCATCGCTGAAACCAGCATTCTGGAAGTTGATAAAGGACTAATAGAAGCCGCTCAAGCAATGGGTTGTAACCATTGGCAAATAGTTCTGAAAGTATTGATTCCTGAGGCTTTCCCATCCCTGCTATTGGGTATGACAATTCTCGTTGTGAGTCTACTGAACTCTTCCGCAATGGCAGGGGCCGTTGGTGGTGGCGGCTTAGGTAATTTGGCAATTCAATACGGCTACCAACGATTCGATGTTGGTGTGATGATTTCCACCATTGTGGTTCTGATTGCCCTAGTGCAAATCGTACAGTTATTAGGCGATTTACTGGCGCAGCGAACAAGAAAACGATAAATCGATCGCCATTTTGCCAAAATTCGTAAACTTTTCAATCTTCTCTCTGCATCTTCCGCATCTTGTAGAGAAATCGGTTAGTTTACCTCCGATCTTGAATCACCAAGAATATTGCTCATGAACAGACAACATCCAAAAATTAACCGCCGATTTTTTATCACAGCTTTCGGCTCATTTACTGCTTCTATACTCTTTGCTAGCTGTAGCCAACAACAAGCTCAAGTAACTTCAAATACAGCCCAAGCAACGGCACAAAAAGAAGTCATTCAAGTTGGAGTGACGGGAATTATATCTGAAGATATTTTGAAGTTTGTAAATACTAAGCTAGCACCTCAAGAAGGATTAGAAGTAAAAGTTGTCATGTTTAACGACTGGATACAACCAAATACAGCTTTAAGAGACAAAGTAATTGATGCCAATTTTTTCCAACATCGACCTTTCATGAATAATGCAGTCAAGGAACTCAAAATCAATTTAGTCCCATTAAATTTAGTTTCCTTAAGCACACTTGGTCTTTTCTCAAAAAACCTTAAATCTGTGAATGAGGTTCCTCAAAATGCTACTGTCACAATTGCCAATGATGTGATTAATAATGACCGAGGATTGAGGTTACTGGCAAGCAATGGCTTAATAAAACTTAAGGAAAATACCAAACAATTTGTAACTCAAAGAGACATAGCTGAGAATCCGAAAAAATTGCGAATCAAGGAAGTAGAAGGAGTCCAGGTAGTTCGAGCTATTAATGATGTAGACTTCATTGTTTCTTCGGCTCAAACCGTTGCTCTAGCAGGAATAACACCGCAATCTATGGGACAGGAGACAGCTAAAGATAAAAAATATGCTTTGGCATTAGTTACATTACAGGGTCGAGAAAATGAGCCGAAAATTCAGAAGCTAAATAAGTTACTTAACGATCCACAAGTTAGAGATTTTATTAACAAGCAGTATCAGGGACGAATAGTACCTGTATTTTAAAGGTGAAGAAGAATTCAGGAGTCAGAATTCAGAAGTCAGGAGCAAAGCCAAAGATGCTACACGTAGCTTGCTTCTCTGTAAGGGTACGCCGACTTGCTATTAGTCGGGGATACACTGCGGGAAGTAAGCTAACCAAATTCTCAATTTGGTGTGAGTGCAAAAACCCACGATTATTCATTCTGAATTCTGGCTCCTGACTCCTGAATTCTGTTCGATGAAAAATGACAAATTTATTACTTCATCTTTCCGAAATTAGGATTTACGAAACTTAAACTTTGAGCATTAATGGAGAGTAAAATTATGCTTTTTGGACAAATCGAAAAAGAATTACTTTGTGGAGAAATTTGGTCAATTTGGCAAACAACGAAATTACCAGATCATCTACAGTTATTAGCGGATCAAGAACTAGGAAAACGCGATATTTGGGAATTACAGACCCAAAAGCCTAAGAAAAAGCCTAAT
Source organism: Nostoc sp. (assembly GCF_036916655.1). Classification (GTDB taxonomy): domain Bacteria; phylum Cyanobacteriota; class Cyanobacteriia; order Cyanobacteriales; family Nostocaceae; genus Nostoc. The sequence continues at coordinate 66,376 of NZ_JBALFY010000070.1, read as the reverse complement.
CATCTAAATCTTGAGGATGATTCTAGTCATTCAACAAGTATTTAAGCTACTATTCAATATTTTGGTGCATCATAATGAGTTCTAAAGAGCATACTGCTCTAACCACTGATAGCAATTCGCTAACGCAACGGAGTACTGTTTTAACTTTAGCGATCGCTTGTGGTTTAGCAGTGGCTAATGTCTATTACAATCAGCCGCTACTAGCTGATATGGGACGTAGCTTGAATATCTCTGTCCAACAAGTGGGATTTATTCCCACTCTTACCCAAACTGGCTATGCAGTCGGACTACTGTTATTAGTTCCTTTGGGCGATCGCATGGAACGCCGTTGGTTAATTGTTAGTATGCTAGGTTTGCTGGCTGGTATCTTAGTCGTGGAAGCCACAGCACCTAATATCGCTTGGCTTTCTGTGTCAAGTTTCGTACTTGGTTTCTGTAGCATAGTAGCACATCTAGTTATTCCACTAGTCGCCCAACTAACACATCCTTCAGAACGGGGTAAAGTTATTGGAACCCTACTCAGTGGTATGATCCTCAGCGTTCTTCTTGCCCGTTCAGTCAGTGGGATAATTGGCGAATATCTGGGTTGGCGAGCCGTATATGGCATCTCAGCAGGTGTAATGCTGATCTTAGCTTTTGTGATCCAAGGGCGGATACCTGTAAGTAAGCCTTCATCTACCCTGTCATACCAGCAACTAATGCAGAGTCTTGTGCAATTAGTTCGTGAGCAGCCTGTATTACGTGAAGCGGCGCTGAATGTTGCACTAGTATTTGCAGCCTTTAATGCTGCGTGGGTAACTCTAGTTTTTTTACTAGAATCTCCCGCGTATAATTACGACAGTCGAGTTGCAGGTTTATTTGGCTTAGTTGGCTTAATCGGCGTTTTTACCACCCCAATTGTTGGACGAGTAGCAGACAAGCGGGGCCCCAGAATGTTAATTGGCGTAGCTGTTGTGGTATCTCTATCAGCTTTTGTCATCCTTTGGATAGCTGGTGGAACTCATTTGCTCGGTCTTATATTAGGGGTGCTTATTCTGGACTTAGGAATGCACACTGGTTATGTTTCAAATCAAATCCGCGTTTACAACTTAGTTCCAAATGCTGAGAGCCGTTTGAATACGGTATACATGGTGACAAACTACACTGGCGGCGCACTTGGCTCTTTTCTTGGCACTTATGTCTGGGGCTTGTGGCAATGGAACGGCGTTTGCGCCTTGGGATTATTTTTGTTGACAGTGGCGTTTATCGCTCATTTCAGTGTACGTAAGAGAAAATCTACAGTAGTTTAACTGGTTGTGGAGACTGGGGATTGGGGACTGGGGACTGGGTACTGGGAAATTATTTCAAAACTTGGGAGGGTTCAAAATCGAATAGGACTAAGAAAAGCCGAAAGGCTTGTGTCACCTTGTTCTCAATCTGAAGGCTGGGAATGTATTCCCAAAGGCTCTGCCCCTAGTCAGCCTACTGGAGACGGAGCCTCTGGAAACCAGTCAGTCTAAGGGCTGTATCTTAACTTAGTGCCATTCGAGTCAAAGTCCCTTACATAATTCTTACGAGTAAAATCCCAGCCCCTAATCCCCAATCCCCAATCCCCAACCCCTTTTACCTAGCAAGAGAAGGAATCAATATCAATGGCACATCTGTTTGAACCATTCAAAATTCGTGAAGTTACCTTTCGCAACCGCATCGCCGTTTCACCGATGTGTCAATATTCCAGTACAAATGGATATGCTAATGATTGGCACTTTATTCATCTAGCCTCTCGCGCAGTGGGCGGCGCTGGGATAGTGATCACAGAAGCGGCAGCGGTGGAGCCACGTGGACGCATTAGCCCGCAAGATTTGGGAATTTGGTCAGATTCACATATAGAAAGTTTAGCTAAGACTGTGGCATTAATTCATAACTTTGGTGCTGTTGCGGGTATTCAACTTGCTCATGCAGGTAGAAAGGCCAGCACTGCCAAACCGAGCAAAGGAGGAAAAGCACTAGATGAATCTCAGGAAGGTTGGCGGCCGTTAATTTCGAGTAGTGCGATCGCTTTTAGCCAAGATAGCCCAGTTCCAGAAGCCCTCAGCCTTGAGGGAATTCAAGAAGTGATTGATGCCTTCGCCCAAGCCGCTAAACGTTCTCTACAAGCTGGTTTCAAGGTCGTGGAAATCCATGCTGCCCACGGTTATCTACTGCACCAATTTCTCTCACCCCTTTCTAACCAGCGTCAAGATGATTATGGTGGCAGCTTTGAAAACCGGACTCGTCTCCTCAGAGAAGTAGTTCAAGCAGTCCGAGAAGTTTGGCCCCAGACACATCCACTCTGGGTACGCATCTCCGCCACCGATTGGGTAGACAATGGCTGGGACATTGAGCAAAGTATCGCTTTAAGCGACAAACTCAAATCTTTAGGAGTCGATCTCATCGATACTTCTTCAGGAGGTACTATACCGGGCGTTCATATACCAATTAAACCTGGTTATCAGACTGAGTTTGCCGAACGCATCCGCCGCGAAGCTAATATTCATACAGGAGCCGTGGGCTTAATTACATCCCCTGAACAAGCTGACGAAATTATTCGTACAGAAGTAGCTGATATAGTGCTGTTAGGACGTGAACTCCTCCGTAATCCTTACTGGCCTCATCTGGCAGCCAAACAACTAGGACACGATAAACTCTGGCCTGTTCAATACGATCGCGCTTGGCTATAATTTCACCCATACTAAATTCTTACTTTTCACGTCATCTGAAAAGCTCTTTTCTCTGTATTTTCTGTGCCTCTGCGGTTAAACAAATTGCTTTAAACCGCAGAGACACTGATAGTGCTGAGAAAAACAACAGATTTTAAGCTGTTCCACATTTAAATTGCATAAGCTGGGCGCTCATGTTGCCCACCCACAAGATTTATGTTTGATTCGATTATGCAATTCAGATGTTTTTTAGCTTACATACAGCGCTTCCGGCAGCTATGAGGTACATCCTCAAAGCTGAAAGCTATGATAGGAAAGGGCAAGAAGAAAAACTGTACTGTATTGCATAATAGCTGTCAGTGCTTTAACCCAAGTTTTTCTAGTCCTCTTCTAGAGGACTTGCACCATTAGACAGGGAATTCTATTCCCTGGCTGTCTGTATTGCATAATAGTATATTTATTCCCGCCGTGCAGTTACAACATACTTACATATTTGACCAGACATGATATGATACATACTCTAATCATAGTCTCGCCATTTTTTTTGTTCTAATAGTAAGTATACAAACTTTCTGTTTTACGAACATTAAGTATTGCTAATACTCATTCAGGGCTGGTAATATGCAGGTTTGCTAAAACTTCATCAGAAAAATTAATAGAGACGTTGCCTTGCAATGTCTCTATTAGTGTCCTTGTCTGTGCGAATTATCTTATCCAAATGAAGGAAGAAGCATGAACAGAGTGAACGCAAAGCGATGCTACGTAAATACAACGAAGTAAGATGAAAATTTTTGGGCTATGGTAGTCTGTCTCATTAATTTTGAGGGATTAGAAAAGTTTCTAGCTAAGTACAGCCCACCACAAAAAGAGTCAAGATCCCCGTAGGGGTACGCAGTTAAACCCAACATCAACCCTCAATTTTTCCGAACCAATTTTACGGTGACGTGTACTTAGTAAGGGGCTTTAGGCTTTGAAATTGAGCGATAAATCGCTGAATACAAATTACCAACTCAGATTTTCAAGTGAAATCTATTCTGACAGAACAGGGCTGCAAGAACTTTTAATCAGGGAAAGAATCATGATACCAAGTAATAGAGAACACTTCCAAAAAGACAAACTAAAGTTTACTTCTTTTGAACTTCCACCTGCGCTTAAATCGGTAAACTTTGCTTGTTTTGTTATTGGCGAAAGTTTATCTTTTTTTGGGTCTTGGATGACTCAAATTGCTTTAGTATGGCTAGTATATCAACTAACTAATTCGGCTATCTTAGTAGGTGTAGCTGGATTTACAAATCAAGCAACGGGCTTAGTTATTACTCCTTTAGTAGGAGTTTTGTTAGATCGTTGGAACTTACGATATGTCTTATTAACTACTCAGTTAGTATCTATTTTGCTCTCTTCTACCCTAACCTTTCTAACTCTTAGTGGTAACATCAACGTTGTATGGATTATTCTCATTGGTACACTTCAGGGAACGGTAAAAGCTTTTGATTTACCAGCACGTCAGGTAATTATTCCCAGACTTTTGGATAAAAAATCAGATACTTATAGTGCAATGGCTTCTCATTCATTCTTGATTAATACGGCGAAGTTTGTTAGTCCGATGATTGGGGGTTTAGTGATTGCTAGGTCTGGTGCAGCTTCCTGTTTTCTCGTAGATAGTATTAGTTATTTACCCTTTATATCTGCAATCTTAACTGTCAAAGTAAACCCAGTTATACATAATGCATCTAATCACAAGTCCCAAATTTGGAACAACCTCAAAGAAGGGTTTGTTTATGCATACAAATTCTTGCCAATTAAATACTTATTGATATTGCAAATTATTGTCTGCTTTATGGGGATGACCTACGTCAATTTAGTACCAATTTTTGCTCAAGAAGTTTTGAAAGGTAACGCAGAAACTATGGGTTATCTGATGACAGCTTCGGCACTTGGTTCTATAATTTCAGGTGTTTATCTCATTTCCAGAAAAAATATCATCGGATTAGGAACAATCATCGCAAGTTCTACAGCAATTTTAGGTTTAGGGTTAATAATTTTTTCAAGGTCGACTAATTTAAATATTTGTCTAATATTCATGTTTATCATCGGCATGAATAATAGTCTTACTTTGGCTTCAATTAGTAACTTTATGCAATCGATTCTGCTTGAAGAAGATAAAAGAGGTAGAGTAACTAGTATCTTTACAACTGGTTTTTTAGGAATACTGCCTTTTGGTAATTTATTTTTTGGAGCATTGGCAGGTTACTTTGGCGTTAGCAATGCTTTAATGTTTGGTGGTATCTGTTGTATTCTCGGAGCATATTTCTTTAGTAGACAACTCCCCAAAATAGGAAAAATAGTAGATCCAATTTACGCCCAGTTGGGGTTATTTCCACAATCAAATAAAGGCTAAGTACAGCTCATCCAAAAAAGAGTATGGAATTTAATCATTCGTAGGTTGGGTGGTAGCTTGCTTTCCCGTATGGGTACGTAGTGAAACCCAACATCAACCTCGATATTTTCGAACCTCTTTTATGGTGACGTGTACTAAGTACAACATTTTATTAATTCATAGCCAATTAGCTTTGGCAAAACTCTGCGTAATAATGTACTTTTAATTTGCATAACTAGGGCGGGCAAGATGCCCACCCCACAAGAGTTTTAATGCCAGGTAAGCTGTTGTGATTATAGTTTGCACATTGAGGCGGCAGGGGAGCAGGGTGCAGGGAGCAAGGGAGAGGATTTACAGGTTTTGCCTAATCATACTTGTGATGCAATTTGCAGGCGCAACAGCTTAATGTGCAAGTAAAATGTCCAACAGCGCCTAATTATATCAACTGTTTAATTACGTTTCATACCCCATTTTTGTACTGTGTTTATTTCAATTAATCGAAAAAGATAATTGACAGCTAAACCCAAAATTGCAATTACCACTAATCCGGCAAATACGCGATCGGTTTGTAGGAAGTAGCGACTGTTATTAATCTGCCATCCCAAACCGCTGGTAGCACCTCCTGAACCAAATATTAATTCAGCGGCAATCACGGTACGCCAACCAAAAGCCCAAGCAGTTCTTAAGCCTGTTAAGATGTGAGGTAATGCCGCCGGGAGCATAATTTCTCTAATCAGTTTAAAACCATCTAGGCCAAGGTTTTTTCCCACCATAAGAACCGTTGGGTTGATAGTACTGAGTCCCATTTCTGTATTCAGGGCAATTGGCCAAATTGTCGCATGGGCAGTAACTATGATAATAGAAACAGAAGTGAACCCAAACCAAATCATCACTAGGGGTAAAATAGCGATCGCAGGTAAGGGATTCAGCATCGAACTCATCACAATTAGCAAATCTTGACCAAAACGAGAAACTTTAGCGAAAGCTGCTAATGCCGTACCTACAATCACACCCAATACCATACCGATACATAACACAGACAAAGTACTGAGTGTTGCTTGCAGCAGTTTTTGACTCAATAAGTCGTGCCATAGTACTTCTAAAACTGCTATTGGGCCAGGAATCAGCAAGGCGGGAACTTGGGCAATCCATATATACAATTGCCAAAAAATCAATAAGCTACAAAAAATTATTCCACGCCTGAAAGTACTACTAGCTTTGAGATCGGCATATAACTTCTCAAATTTATTGGAATTTGCTGTTGTTCGACTCACAAATTTCATACTCTAAAAGCCAATACAGTTCAGTTAAACTTCTCTTCCTTTTTTTTCTCTTCTTTATACAAAGCTTTACGAGTCCTGATGCGTAAAGCCCCCGCTTCAAAAACGAGAGAGTATGTCAATTGGCTCAATTCCATAAGCAACTGCTTTATTATTAAGCAACTTTTTATACTGTTCCTGTGAGACTTTTCCGCCATCTATTTCTGAGAGAATTTTGGCTGCTTCATCAGGTTTTTCATTCACGAGTTTAGTAGCATTGGCGATCGCAGTATACAAAGCTTTACCAAACTAGTATTATTCCAATTAATAAAATCCACGTTCTAAATCTCTTGAATATCATGGTTATTTTTTACCTTGTTTAAGAGATTTATGTTATCTGTTAATTTAAACGAAAGTATCACACAGCTAGCAGCAAAAAACAAGGTATTTGCAAGCTAGACCCCACGGAAGGTTCGGCCAGAACGAGAGAATGAAAACTTTTTCCCCCACTCCTCATCCTGTTCTGACGTAACTCCTCTGGGACTTTCAGGCTCTTGGTAAGTTTATTGTAAAAACCTCTTGATTTTGATCGCCGTTTGTGAGAAAGTCTCATTTAACATCAAAAATACGGTAAATCGATAGACTTGCAGATATTTGCAGTCTGACTGGAAGAAAGTGCAGCTCATATAGCGACTCTTGAATCTTGGCAACAAGCTATCGGACTGATTCAGACTACGGAAGTGTAATAACCATACGATGAGAGCTTGAGTATTAGCATTAAATACTTACATAATTGTCGGGAGAACAATCTCCAATGCAAGTTACTTGCTAGTAGAACAATCCCAGATTGCATCACAAATTCAGTGAGATTGCCATCTTTTTATAGAGGTGGGTATTCCGTGTGTGGCTCAAAGTCATTCTAGCTTTTAGCCGCTCATGTATTTACTCATGCCTGGATTTTTGAATTATTTTTTGCCAGTGGAGAACAACTTAGATGCAAGCAGATCCCAATTCTCATCAAGACTCTGAAGAAAATGCTCAGGCTGATAGTGAAATAAGACAAACTAAGCAATTTCAAACTAACGCAGGTAGTAGAAAATTATCCCTTGGTCGCGCCAGCAGACGCTCATTTCTCGGCCGCGCCGGCTTATTTAGTGCAGCTAGTGTTGTCGCTGGGGTTTTTAGCTCATCCTTTTCCTCGAAGAAAGGAGAAAATATTGTCCAGGCCCAGGAACCTGCTGTCAAGCCAAACTATAGCGACTTACGCGAAAAAGCCTTTCAAGTACGTACAACCGCAGCCAAGGTTAATCGGGAAATTCCCATTCCTCCCCATCCCACCAACGGAGATGAGGCCAAGTACGCCAACAAAATTGCTACAGATACACGAGGATTGCCCCATAATCAACTGGGTGAAGTGGATCTGAAGGCTTATCAATCTTTGATTAATGCGCTGAAATCTGGCGATCCCAACGAGTATGAAAAAATCATTCTGGGCGGCAAACGGAAGCTGGTACAACCTCTCACTCCATTAGCAATTAGCTTGAGTGGGGTGAATACTTCTCAATTGGCGATTCCAGTACCACCCACCCTGGATAGTGCAGAACAGGGGGCTGAGTTCCTGGAAATTGCTTGGCAACAACTCTTACAGGATGTACCTTTTAGCGAATTCCGCAATGATACAACTAACCCGCTGATTCTGGCGGCGGTTAAGGATCTGAACCGGTTATCAGCATTTAAAGGGCCTAAACAAAACGGACGAGTTACACCCGAACTACTGTTTCGAGGCACCGCAATTTACGTTGACGCCTCTGGGAAAACGATTTATCACACCCTACCAGGGGTAGATGTGGGCCCTTATGTCTCCCAGTTTTTACTGCGTCCAATACCCGCAGGAACCCATAGTTATGCTCAACTTAACCGTGTTCCTCTAGCTATTCCCGAAAATAGTTTCCAAACTAACTATGACGAGTGGTTGTTAGTACAAAATGGTGGCGATCCTGGTCGAACGATTAAGTTTGACTCAACCCGTCGCTACTTTATCAACGGGCGCGACCAGTCAGAGATTGCCCACACGCCGCCACCAGTCTATACAAATGCAGCTTTGATTCTACTTGCCAAGCCAGTCAGTGATAATCCTCTGGCTGGCGGTGTTGGTTCACCTTACAATGCTGGCAATCCTTACAACAAGTCGAAGACACAATCTAGTGGTTCTGGAACATTTGGCCCAGGATATTCACAATCTCTGATCGGTTGGGTTAGTCCACATGCTATTAGAGCGGCTTATTGGCAAAAATATTACGTACATCGTCGTCTACGAGCCGAGGCTTATGGTGGGTTGGTTCACAACAACAAGGTGAATAAAACTAACCATCCGATTCACTCTGAAGTTTTCCAGTCAGAAGCACTCGATCGCTTCTTCAGCAAAAATAAATCCTATCTGCTACCACAAGCTTTCCCCGAAGGCGCACCGTTGCACTCTTCTTATCCAGGCGGGGCTTCGGTATCAGCCGGTGCTAGCGTCACAATCTTGAAGGCGCTATTTGATGAGAATTATGTGATTCCCAATCCGGTAGTGCCCGATCCCAAAGATCCTAGCAAGTTGATTCCATATCAAGGGCCACCATTGACTGTAGGCGGCGAATTGAACAAACTAGCGGCGAATATTGGCTTAGGTCGTGATAGTGCAGGGATTCACTGGCGCACAGATGCAGCAGCGTCGTTAGCTCTTGGCGAAGCGATCGCTATTGGTATCCTGAAAGACGAAAAACTAACTTTCCGCGAAAAATTTGAAGGTTTCACCTTTACCAAATTTGATGGTACAAAAGTCACGATTTAAAACTTTCACTGTTTAGAAAGGCAGACTTAGAGACGCATTGGCAGAGCAAAAGTGCAATGTCGCGTCTCTACCATTAGTTTGCATCTTATTGAGTTGAAGAATTCCCCAATGCCCAATCTTCGGAAATTTTATTCGCGATACTTGCGGCAGGCTGCGCCTACGCGGTTTGTGTTATTGAGCATAGTAGTAGCGATCGCTCTCTTTATCTCTACAACTCCAGCATTCAACACCAAGAATACAGTATCAGCACAAGAAGCATCGCCGGACATAGAACTAGCAAAGAAAGTCGGTAAAGAAATTATTGCGGCTTGTCCTGTCGTCTCTGATGCTAAAAATTTAGCTGCCTTCAACTCCTGCGCTGACAAACTCGCCAAGCTAAAAATCTTGCGCGAAACTATGAACGTACCCTTTTTATGGGGCGCTCAAAATAAAGTTGGTAACTATAATCTCAAAGCTAATCAAAAAACCGAATTTGATCCCTTGGTATGGCGACGTACTTACCTCTCTACCTTTATGTTTAAAGGTGAACCCAAGGTTGAACAGATAAATAATCTGATTGTCATCCACCTTTCCACTCAGTTTCGGAATCAGCTTGATATTGGAGATTTTCCTTATCCGTTCTGGCACTCATCAAAAAAATGGGATTCTTATCAGCAAACTATAGAATTACTTTTCTTTCTAGAACAAAAGAAGTTGATCGGTTCGCTACGTTCAGCAGTAGTTGATCCAAAGCGTCCAAAGGTAAATCATGCCTGGGATGGTAAATGGGTTTGGAATGACGCTAATGGCAAGAAGCAGCCTTATGTGACACTATATACACATTTATTTTCTCCATCGAACCCATACGTGACTAAAGTTGATGCTGCTTATCGGGCATTGGAAGTCAAGCTGAGGGAAAATGCTTGTGTTGTTTGTCACAGTCCAGACAACCCCGCCAAGCAGAATCCTATATTAATACTGAATTATCCGAATCAGGCTCTCACCTTACGACATGAAACGGTGCGCCAAATCAAAGAAAAACTCATGCCTCCTCCGGCTGGGATTGCTAACGATCAAGAGCGACAACAGTTAATTGAACTCGCTCAGAGATTTGCCCAAGCAGGCGATCAAGCTCTTGCTTATGAAGGTGAAAAAATATAGAAACACCAGGCGATTGGAAATCGCAGCTACACAAACGTACTCCTTTGGAGAACCCGTTGGCGCAGAGGCCGCCTACGCGGACTCTCTGAAACCCGCGCAGACGGGTTTAGTTTGTATAGCCCCAGACTTCTAGTCTGTTCGCGTAGCGTGCGCCTTAGGGACTTCCAAATAAAAAAATATTCAATTAACTCTTGTGGGGTGGGCGTCTCGCCCGCGCAATGGACTGGGTAGGCGAGACGCCCACCCCACAATATTGGATAATTTATTTCTTGGAGTTTCCTTAGCGCAGGGCGATCCGCCAAAACTGGATGCTCCCTAACTCATCTATGCAGGATAAAAGACCAATGTTCGCAACTCAATACTTTGTCTTGCAGGTGCATCTACGGAACTCGTCGGATCGTCAAAGGCTGAGTGGGCAGAAAAACGTGCAGGCCCATTTTCTGCGGAGTCAAAACATTTAATAAATATGACTTCATTCCGCCGCATTTGAGGGAAATAGTACCATTTATGTTCTGGGTTGTATGTGACTGCGTAAGTTTCACCAGTGCGATCGCGATATACTAAATCACCTGCTACAAGTTCTGATGGTGCAATAGTACGTGCATCAGTCAAAGCTAATGGTGATTCTTGAATTGTGTCAGCTATTCCCCGCCATACATTGATGACGGCAAATCGTTGTTTTAATAGTGCCTCAATCTCATCATTATCTATGCCTCTTTTTTCTAACTCCCAGCGCGCCCTTGTATAGCCAGATTTAGCTGTAAAGTCATTGTGTACTCGCTTGCCAGGTTCCCTAATTTTATTTTCACCAGGGTTGCTTAAATCGGCATTACGCAGAGTGTGATCGAATATCACTACTTTAGTTCCACCTGTTACCTCTTTTAATAATTGCTCTGCTTCTGGATAGTAAACCTGACGTACTTCGTCTTCATCATAAAAGTTGCGAACATTGGTATTATGCTCGGTAAATGCAAATCCTTCTTGATCTAGCAAGATATCTTTTGAGATGGAACGAGCATTGTAGATTCGCAGTTTGTGTGTTTGAAAGGCGGTATTGGAGCGAGGTGTACCTGATGGTGGTTCATAAGTATAGTTGACAGGTTTTTCCACCATCGGGACTAGGTAATTGAGGTTGGCCTCTACGTATGGCAAATCTTGAGAGGTTGGTTTATGGATAACTTGGCTGTTTAAGCTCATAGGTGATGGTCTTTTGGTTGTTGAGAATTTGGAATCAAGACTTATACACAAAGGTTATCTGTTGAGACTAAGTTCAACACCTAATTTCTGGTATGGGAATCCTCTTTGATTCTGGAAAAAATCATCTACACTTAGAGCTTAGTTGTAAGTTTGGTCATACTAACTCTACTAAGTAGATTTCAAAAATCAGATAGGAATCCGATAGTAAAGTGCAGAAGACATCTATAAATGATGTCTTCTGTACCGTGACTATGCCAATTGCAGTACTATTAAAATACTTATTGCCGATTGACTTACAGTAGATTAATGCAATAATAGTAATTGAAACACAGATAAGATACAAGCTCTTTGTCAATAAACTATACATTTTGCTCAATACCTTTGCAAATTAATGATTAGCGATGATGCCTTAGGTGAGCAATTTCAGACGGGGATTTCATCCTTGTCTGAAAGTGTCTTTAGTTGTGAATTGTGAATTAATATGATTCGTTCAACAAGGATAAACCGTCGATATTTTATTTTGGGAACAGGAAGTGCGATCGCCTCCGTTCTGTTTACCAGTTGTTCCTCTAGTCAAAATCAATCGATAAGTACGCCTACAAATTCGGCAGTACCAGCATCACAACAAACCAACATAATTAAAGTTGGGGTTTGGTCTGTCATTGCTGAAGATATTTTAAAGTTTATTCAAAAAGACTTAGCCTCTAGTCAGGGTTTAGAAATCCAGACTGTTAAATTTGGCGATTGGGTGCAAGTTAATAATGCCTTAAAGAGTGGCGAAATTGATGCCAACTATTTTCAGCATCGTCTGTTTATGGAAGATTCAGCTAAAAGACTCAACCTCAATCTGGTGATGCTAAATCAAACTTATTTAACGCCAATTGGAATTTATTCTAAAAAGATTAAATCATTGAGTGAAATTCCTAACGGTGCAACAATCGCCATCCAGAGTGATGCTAGCAATCAGGATCGTACCCTCAAGTTTTTGCAATCTCAAAAATTGATCAAATTGAAAGATACATCGGGTAATCTGTTCAGTGTTAAAGACATAGTAGAAAACTCTAAAAATCTGCAATTCAAAGAATTAGAAGGGCCAGCTATTGTCAGAGGATTGGATGATGTCGTTGTGGGCGCATTTTTAGGGAGTCTGCTGATTCAAGCAAAACAGCTTGATTTGCGTCCCATCGTCCAAGAATCAACCAACGATAAAAGATATGCTCTGGGTTTAGTGACATTGCAGGGTAAAGAAAATGACCCCAAAATTCAAAAGCTGAACCAACTGATAATCGATCCCAAAGTCAAAAACTTTATCAAAAATACGTATCAAGATGCACTAATACCAGTGTTTTAAAGCAGAAAAGTATCGATGAGGAGTAAAACACAAAGTGATTCGTTCAAAAGCAATAAATCGTCGATATTTTATTTTAGGAACAGGAAGTGCGATCGCATCTGTTCTCTTTAGCAGTTGTTCCTCTAGTCAAAATTCATCTCAACAACTCAATACCGTCAAAGTGGGAATTACCCAGATCGTCCCGGAAGACATTTTGAAGTATGTTCAAAAAGAGTTAGCACCGAGTCAAAACTTAAAGGTTGAACTGATCAAGTTTAGCGATGGGATCATTGCCAACAATGCGCTTAAAAGTGGAGAAATTGACGCTTATCTTGGTCAGCATCAAGCATTTATGGAAAACATCGCCAAGAGACTCAATCTAGATTTAGTTATGCATCCGCGCATTTTTTCCTATATATTTGCACTCTATTCAAAACGATTGAAAATCAAATCGGCCGATGAACTTCCTCAGGGTGCTTTGGTTGGCATTGCCAATGACCCCATCAATCAAGACCGTGGCTTAAGATTACTCAGAGTTGCGCGCTTGATCGAGCTTAGGGATAATTCTGGTGATTTGTTCACCATTAAAGATATCACCGAGAATCCGAAAAACTTGAAAATTCAGGGCGCAGATGGAGGTTCTCTACCTAGAGCGCTGGATGATTTAGATGTTGTTTCCATATATGCAACTGCATTGGCAAATGCCCGAATTAAGCTAGATCCTATCCTTATAGACCCAACCAATCTAGAAAGAAAATATACAGCAGGGTTAACAACTTTGCGGTCAAAAGAAAATGATCCCAACATTAAAAAACTCGATCAATTGGTTGTTCATCCCAAAGTAAAAGATTTTATTGCTAACACCTACCAAGGGACGATCGCACCTGCATTCTAATAAATTATGAGTAATCGTACATTACATTTTGGTCTGAATGCTCTGCCTGCTGGTAATCATCCTGGTGCTTGGCGGAGTCCCCAAGCATCACCTTTTGGCTACTATGATTTTAATCAATGGCAGCACATTGCTGAAGTAGCAGAACGGGGAACCCTGGACGCTATTTTTCTAGCAGACAGCCCATCTTTATTTACATCACCTGAGTCAGGCCCAGCAATCGGTTTTGATCCTACCGTTTTACTTGCTGCTTTAGCATCAGTCACAGAACACATTGGGTTGATTGGTACAGCATCTACGTCATTTGAAGAACCGTATAATATTGCCCGTCGCTTTGGTTCTCTGGATCATCTGAGCAATGGGCGGGTGGGTTGGAATGTAGTCACCACTCGTAACGCTAACGCAGCTAAAAACTATAGTGACGCGCCCCATTTACCCAAGTCATTACGTTATGAAAGAGCCGCAGAATTTGTCGAAGTCGTGCGGAAATTATGGGATAGTTGGGACGATGATGCCCTCATCGGCGACCAACTTAGCGGACGCTTTGCTGATTCAGAACGGATTTATGCGATTAACCATCATGGTGAGCATTTTCATGTTGATGGCCCGCTTAATCTCCCACGTTCTCCCCAAGGACAACCCGTCTTATTTCAAGCTGGCGGCTCGCCTGGAGGCTTAGAATTAGCTGCTCGTTATGCAGATGGGGTCTTTGCATCACTTCTATCACTCCCTGATGCAATTGAGTTTACAACCGATCTCAGAAGACGCACGGTTAAACATGGGCGACCGGCTGACGCAATTAAGGTATTACCTGGACTTTCAACTGTGATTGGTAGCACAGAAGAAGAGACTAAAAAGCGGCACAGAGAGCATCTTGAGTTGACAGGGACAGAAGAAAGGTTAGGTGCGTTAGCCGGTCATCTGGGATCTGTAGTCTATGACTTAAACCCAGATAAACCATTCCCTGACTTCATACTTGATGGTACATATCAGCCAGCTGACGGCGTGGGAGGGTTTAGCAAGGCCATAATTGGTCTGGCTCGTCGTGAACATCTTACTGTCGGCGAGTTAGCTAAACGATTCAGCAAAGGACATCGTTTTATCGCTGGGACACCTGAGCAAATAGCAGACTCAATTGAAGAGTGGTTTTTGGTTGGGGCTGTTGATGGCTTTAATTTAATGCCAGATGTTTTACCTTCAGGCTTGGAGATTTTTGTCGATCATGTAGTCCCAATTCTCAGAAAGCGGGGAATTTTTCGGCATGAGTATACAGGAAAGACCTTGAGAGATCGCTTCGGATTAAATCGCCCACAAAGCCTATTTAGGCGTGAAAAACTCAAGCTTTGAAACTTTTCAATGATTAAATCAGGAGAAAACCAATGGTTGCAAGTCTAAGCAAACCCGTGTGGACTGAAGAATACGAAACTGAAATTCTGAACAAGCTAGCAGCTCAACACGCGCCTTATTTACTCAACTTGGAAAAGGTAGAGACTCGTCCGCCCCAAACACAAGAAGAAAAGGAGAATTTTGCCCGTTTTCGCATTGCTGGAGCCGCCCACGATCTGTTTATTGTACAGGTGATTGCCAAGGCGATCGCACAATTAATTCACGATCCTCACTGGCAACTATCTTTAAGTCGGCAATTGGGGGATGATGGCGCACACTCGCTCAATAGCCGTCTCCGAGTACAGGAGTTATTAGGCTATGACCCCATCGATGAGATCCGGCAACAGGTACAGGAACATTGGGAGTTTATGGGCGACTCTGCTGTGCGCGATTGGTTGGGATTCGCTGCCTTTCAAGTGCATTATGAACTCCATGTTGTCGGGCCATTCCTACTGCAAAGTCGGGTGGGTCGAATCAGTGACCCCAAAACTGCCACCTATTTTGTAGACAGAATACTACCCGATGAAGCGGCGCATCGGTTAGCAGTCATTGACTGGTGGAAGCAACTCTACGACAAAGCATCACCGAATGAGCAAACTGAACTTGCAGCCCAATTGCTAGAGCGAGATGAGGAGATTCAGCAACGACGCACCAACTATCTTATAGACCATTGGGATACTGCTCATAAAGCCAAGGGTATTACCGCAGTGGATGGTATTAACGCTGTTTACGACGGCTGGCGCAGAGAAGTTCTGGCTTACTTACTCGATACTCCCGTCAAGCAGCTGCCGAAATTGCTCAGTGTAAGCCAATGAATTTTGGATTTTAGATTTTAGATTTTGGATTTTACATAGTCCCCCATGCCTCCTGCCTCCTGCCTCCTGCCTTCTGCCTTCTGCCTTCTGCCCAATAACTAAAAACCATGACTCAAATCGAAGAAAAAGTTATAGATTCCACATTCCAGTTCTCGACTCCTGTCACGCCCAAATCGGCAGAATTGCAAAGCCTGTTCGATTTTATCGCTCTGGGAGCAAGTGAGCGCGATCGCGATCGCATCCTCCCATACAATGTCATCGATTTGATCCGCCAATCACGTTTAGGTGCTTTGCGAATCCCTGTTGCTGATGGTGGTACTGGTAGCACTGCACGGGAACTGTTCGATGTCGTGATTCGCCTGGGAGATGCTGACCCAAATGTGGCTCACATTGTACGGAATCATTTCTCCCTCACAGAGCGGATTTTGCGTGCGCCACGTAGTGAGCGAAATCGTCGCTGGATTAAAGCGATCGTTGATGGTGCAATCTTTGGCAGCGCCGCCAATGAACTGGAACTGAAAAAAGCTGGTGGAGGCGGAGTCGTCAATACGAAATTAACACCAGATGGCGACGGCTATCGTTTGAATGGGACGAAGTATTACAGCACAGGTAGCCTTTACTCAGATTATCTCTATGTGCGTCTACTTACACCCGATGGCATCCCAGCACTTGGAATTATCCCCAGCAAGCGCGAGGGAGTTGAGCTTGTGGACGACTGGGACGGCTTTGGGCAACGGCTGACCGGCACGGGAACGACTATATTCACCAACGTTCGCGTTCAAGCAGATGAAGTCATTCTGGAGACAGATACGGATAAAGACTATTTGCCCTATAATATAGTCCCTCAATTAGTTTTGACTGCCATCAATGCCGGGATTATTCGCAGTGTGCTACGGGACGCAACAACGCTGATTAATAAACGCCCCAGAACCTTTTACCATGCAGTATCCGAGCAAGCAGCAGATGACCCCCTCTTGCAACAAACCGTTGGTCTGCTTTCCGCAAACGCCTTTGCAGCAGAAGCGATCATTCTAGCTGCCGCCGATGGTCTTGATCGTCTTGATGCTGCTAAAACTCAGGGTAAGGAGTCAGAATTGGCAGCAGCCTTAGATGCTTCTCTAGGTGCATCCAAGGCAAAATTAATTGTCGATGACCTAGCACTCAAATCAGCCACTTTGTTATTTGAAGTAGGTGGGGCTTCCACAACTAAGAAAAGCTCTAACTACGATCGCCATTGGCGCAACGCCCGTACCCTAGCATCTCATAATCCAGGTCATTTCAAAGCTCGTGCGATCGGAGATTACGAGATCAACGGTACACCATTACCGCCAAAAGGGTTCTTCTAATTTTGAGCAATTAAGCTTGTTCAGCTCCTTGACTTTTTGAAAGTCTGGGAGCTTGTTATCTATCAAAACTACTTAAGAATTCAATATTCCTTCATTTTCTCTACAGGAGAAAAGAAAACATTGCCATCTACATCTGTTCTTCTCTATGTCGATACCCAGTACGCTAGCCCCTATGCACTGTCGGCTTTCGTATCTCTGCATGAAAAAGCATTGCCGTTCGACATCCAAACTATCGATTTAGCCGCCAAAGCCCAGCATGAGCCAGAGTATGCAACAAAGTCCTTGACGCACCGCGTACCGACCTTAGTTCACGATGGATTCTCTTTGTCTGAGTCTTCAGCGATCGCAGAATACATTGATGAGGTTTTTCCCGGTACTCCGTTATATCCAAAAGAACCACAGAGTCGAGCCAGAGCGCGTCAGGTACAAGCTTGGCTTCGCAGCGACCTTACGCCCATCAAGCAAGAGCGCTCCACTGAGATTATCTTCTACGGAGTAAAAAAGCCACCGCTTTCTTTGGAGGCAAAAAAAGCTGCTGATAAATTATTCTCTGCTGCTGAGTTATTGCTTTCTAGCAACACTGAAAACCTATTCGGTCAATGGTCTATTGCTGATGTCGATTTGACATTAATACTCTATCGTCTGATTCTCAACGGCGACCCAGTACCCGATAATTTGATTGCTTACGCCAAATATCAATGGCAAAGGCCATCTGTTCAGCTATGGGTCAATCAACAACGCCCGCCACTTTAAAAAGATAAAAGTAAAAAGTAAAAACGATAATCCCCATAAATAAATTTAGGGGCATCAAACCATTTTTGTTTTTCTTTCTTTTGCCTTTTTACTTTTTACTTTTGCCTTGTTTGGTGAATCAATTTTGGATTTACCCATCAGTCGCTAATGATAGATTTTACCCACGATATTCAAACAGAGAAATAATGATTAAGAGTCCAGAGAAGCTTGCAGATACCACTTTCAAATTTACGGCTCCAGTTACAGCCAACTCACCAGAATTACAAAAACTTTTCGATTTTATCGCTCTGGGAGCAAGTGAGCGCGATCGCGATCGCATCCTGCCTTTTGATGTCATCGACTTAATCCGGCGTTCCAGATTAGGTGCATTGCGAATCCCTGTTGCTGATGGTGGCGCTGGTAGCACTGCACGAGAACTGTTTGAGGTCGTGATTCGCCTGGGAGATGCTGACCCAAATGTGGCTCATATTGTGCGGAATCATTTCTCTGTTACAGAGCGGCTTTTACGCGCTCAACCCAGTGACAGAAATCGTCGCTGGCTGAAAGCCGTTGCTGATGGCGCGATTATTGGACTCGCCTTAACTGAACTAGAAGTGAAGCGAGCTGGTAGCGGCGCAGTGGCAAATACAAAATTAACACCTGATGGTGATGGCTATCGTCTGCATGGAACCAAGTATTACAGCACTGGTAGTCTTTTTGCAGACTTAATTTTCGTGCGAGTACTAACACCTGATGATACTGTTGCTACAGTAATTATACCAACGAAACGCGAGGGGATTGACCTTGTAGACGACTGGGACGGCTTCGGGCAACGCTTGACTGGCACAGGAACAACTACCTTCACCAATGTGCGCGTAGCCGCAGATGAGGTAATTCTTGATACAGATCCAGATGCAGATAAACTGCCTTACAACATTGTTCCGCAATTAGTCTTGACTGCCGTGAATGCAGGGATTATTCGTAGCGTGCTGCGTGATGCAAAAAACCTCATTCATAAACGCCCTAGAACTTTTTACCATGCCGTAGCCGAGCAAGCAGCAGATGACCCGCTATTGCAGCAAACTATCGGTCAAATCTCCGCCAACGCCTTTGCCGCAGAAACAATTGTACTGGCTGCTGCTGATGGACTCGATCGCCTGACTGTTGCCAAAGCTCAAGGTGAAGAAGCTGAATTAGCAGTAGCTTTGGCAACTTCTCTGAGTGCAGCTAAGGCGAAATTGATTGTTGATGACTTGGCACTACGTTCAGCTACCTTGCTCTTTGAAGTTGGCGGGGCTTCCACAACTAAAAAAAGCTCTAATTTAGATCGTCATTGGCGCAACGCCCGCACCTTATCATCCCATAATCCTGGTCACTTCAAAGCGCGTGCCATCGGCGACTACGAAATCAACAGTACACCACTACCGACACGAGGATTTTTCTAGGGAAATTGCAATCAACTCAAGAACGCGATCGCATTCTTCCCTATGATGCGGTGGAATTGATCGGGCGATCGATCGTGCTTGGGTGCATTGCGAATCCCCATTGCTGAAGCTGGTGGTAATAGCACTTTACCCGAATTGTTTGAGGTTGGGGAACTCCAAGAAATAAATTATCCAATATTGTGGGGTGGGCGTCTCGCCCACCCCACAAGAGTTAATTGAATATTTTTTATTTGGAAGTCCCTTACTGTTACTTTATTAAACAATTGTCGATAGCTGTTTTGCAAAATAGGCACGGTAGAGTTCGCAACGCGGTAAGATGCGATCGCCCTCAAAGCGAATTAATCCCAAACTTTCAAGCTTATAAGTCTCAATAGGATTAAGAGAAATACTTTGCTTTGCTGCCAAAATTTCAGCATAAGTCTTTGCCAGTCTAGTATTTTCTTGCAGTTTGATCAACTGTCGCCATAAATGATCGCGGTAGATGCCACCATTAGCGATCGCTTCCTCTATTATTTCTTGCAGCGTCATTTCGTGATACTTAAGATAGTACAAACTAATCTGAATTAGTGCTGGATGCCCTCTTACTAGTGACATTAGTTGGGTAAAATCTTTAGCTTTAAACCAGTCTAAACTATACCGCCTAGCTAAATCTTCTACTTGTAGTTGAGTAAAATCGTTCAGACGAATAGGTAGACCAATATTAAAAGGAGAGAGGTTAATATCCATAGAGATGTATTCTTCGGTTGAATAAACCATTACTAACCTCAGCTTTTGCCACTTGGGATTGTGTCTTACTTCCTCACACCACGATCGCAACAAAGCAAAAAACTCTTGACAAATGTGAGGATATTCAAAAAAATGGTCAACTTCATTCAACACCAAAACCACTGGGCTTTGACATTGTTCGAGCAAATAGTTTTCTAAATAGAAGCCGCTACTCAAGTTGTAGCCAATTTCTTCATTCCATTTTTCTTTGAGGTTGGGGTCAATACCTAATTGAGTTGCAATTTTCCAGCAAAGATGACGCAACAATTTATTTAAATCAGTTAGAGACTCATGATGAAATTGGTAGCAATTCAGATTTACAGTCTGATATCCTTGTTTCTGTGCAAAAGCACAAAGCCGCAACACAAGAGAACTTTTACCCATCTGTTTGGGTGACTTAATCCGAATTACGCAGCCACTAGTAATTACTTCTCGATAAACCTTTCTCTCTAATGGAGGACGTTCAATATAAAAAGGAGAAGTTAGAGGTATGGGGCCATCCGGGTATGACCAAAGATTTTCTATCTGTTCAGTTCGTGTGTGATGTTCTTCAACAACTGAGGTTAATTTGGAACGTTGAGATAAATCTTCTTTTATATTTGCAATAGACAATAATTTAGATGTTTCAGTCTCATTTACTTTGTTCGCTATGGTGTAGTCTTCGCTGTGTAATTCTAGATTAAAAGCGCTAAAGCAGAGTTTTATAGTTTTTTGATCTACACTTTCACTTAAAGACCATAATTTACTCAAAGTTCTAGTAGAAACATGAATGCGTGAGCTTATTTCTTCTAAACTCAAGTGTTCGCCTTTATTTTCTATTATTTCTACAGAAAGAATTGCTGATTGCAACCGTTTAATTCCTGTGGAAGTTAGTATAACTCCTCGCTTACGTTTAGTTTTATACATTGCTCTTTCAGGTATTTACTATAAATCAGTATCACAAGCAGTAATTTTTTCTATTTAACTACTGAAACTGTAATTAAATAAAGCAATTTTTGATACACTCTTATTTAATTTTGATTGAAATTTATTGGAACTGTAACCAACTAAGTTACATTATACTTGCTTGATAATAAATACTGACATCAATTATCTATTTTCCCCACTTTTCCTACTTTTCCTACTTTTTGACTCGGTGTTTTGATGGTTGTCTTGCAGTAACCGCTCACAGGAGTTATCCTGCTACTGTAAAAAACAAGTACGCGTAGATGGTAGATTAAAAAGTATTAATAAAAACTTCCTCGCCTACGTAATAACTTCGCCAAAAAAGATAGGGCTGCCGTAGTGGGCATTGGGTATTGAAAAGAGGCAGAGGGGCAGGGTGCGGGGGGCGGAGGAAAAAATTCTTCTCCCTTGCTTCTTCCCCAGTCCCCAGTCCCCACTTCCCTAAACCAAATCACCATTACGGGTAAACTTCTGACAATCCAACTCACCATCTTGCTGGACACATAGCGAAAACCATCTAATATGACTCCAGCAGGTGTTAATGCTGTTGGTAATTTTGCGCTTTTTCTTGGAAAGGCGTTGCCTTATGACTTCATTAGGGCAAAGAATTTCTAACGTACCCGTACCATCTTCGTAATTGACAATGCGAAATAGACAGTCTTGCAACATAGCACGGCTGCTGCTGTCGAAGAACCGCTTAAACCTCTGTAGCTTTTCCCCTTCAGTCATTTGGCTGATGGGTTTTATATTCAATAAATCCTCATCCTCAAGGTCGAAGTCATCATTTTCAAAGTCGTAGGGGTCTATCATTATAGTATTTACTCAATTGCTTTTGACTCACTCAAAGTTAACGTTACTGAACAGTTAAAAGCACGGGGTTTCATACCCAGGAGTTTTGATAAGCAAAGTAGTTAACTTACTATTCCAGGAATTGTGTAAGATAATTCCAGTGAACTGATGCGATAGCCTTTCATTTGTATGGAGGGTTTTTAAATATTTACAAACTTTCAATTACCCTGAAGAATAATGGCAGATTGGCAAGAAATAACAGGTGGCATCACAGCACCAAGAGGATATCAGGCGGCGGGAATTACCGCAGGATTGAAACCTTCAGGGTTGCCAGATTTAGCTTTGATATTTTCAGAGGTGGAAGCGATCGCAGCAGGTGTATTCACCACCTGTCAAGTGAAAGCAGCCTGTGTAGAATATTGTCGTCAACGCTTGCAAGCTAAACAAAGCGCTCGTGCCATTCTCTGCAACGCTGGACAAGCAAACGCCGCGACAGGTAATCAAGGCTGGTTTGATGCTTTAGAGTCTGCGCTAGCAATCGCCCAAGCCCTGAACATCTCATCTGAATCTGTGTTATTGGCTTCCACTGGGGTGATTGGTCAAAGAATTAAGATGGATGCCTTGCGAAGTGGGATTCCCAAGGTAGTAGCAGCACTATCAGACACAGCTTCGGATGCTGCTGCTGGGGCGATTATCACTACAGATTTGGTAACAAAATCTATTGCCCTAGAGACAACTATAAGCGACCGTCCAGTAAGAATCGGTGGTATTGCCAAAGGTTCCGGCATGATTCACCCCAACATGGCAACCATGCTGGCATTTGTGACTTGTGATGCTGTGGTTTCGCCTCACCTTTGGCAACAGATGTTAGCCAGGGCAGCTGATAGAAGCTTTAATTCCATTACCGTGGATGGTGACACCAGCACCAACGACAGCTTAATTGCCTTGGCAAATGGTCAATCTCGCACCCCCGCAATTATAGAATGGGGCGCAGAGGCAGAGAAATTAGAGGCGATGTTAACAGCAGTTTGCCAGCATTTAGCCAAAGCGATCGCTCGTGATGGTGAAGGTGCAACCTGTCTAATTGAAGTGGAAGTAACAGGGGCCCATGATGAAATCTCAGCCCGACAAATAGCTAAAACTATCGCTGGTTCATCCTTAGTTAAATCTGCAATCTTTGGACGCGATCCAAATTGGGGACGTATCGCCGCCGCCGCCGGACGTGCAGGTGTACCCTTTGAGCAAGAAAACCTGCAAATTAAGCTAGGGGATTTCTTAATGTTAGAAAATGGGCAACCCTTAACTTTTGATCGCGCAGCCGCAAGTGCTTATTTGAAAAAAGCATCAGTGGGTGCTTATCTGCAACAGGATACGGTGTTAATCTCCGTTAATGTTGGCAATGGTTATGGTGTGGGTAAAGCCTGGGGTTGTGATTTGAGTTATGACTACGTGAAGATTAACGCCGAATATACTACTTGAACTACTCCCAATTGTTTGCGTTGTAGAGACGCGATGAATCGCGTCTTTACCCAAGGATGTGTTGCAATCATTAATTGAATTGGCAGATAGTTGCGATCGCTGGATAATAAATAAACATATTTGGAGTATTTGCTTAGGTCTTCAACTTTCCCAGCTTTAAATCTCACTCTCATCGCAGTGCGCTCCTAAATTATAGGGATAACATAATGGTTGTGATAAATAAAAATTTATATATGACAAATAACTACTAAAATTAAGTTAAAAAGAAGTGAAGATAGTCAATCATAAAGTAAACATAATAGTCTTTATAAACAAGAGTCTATATGTTAAAAATTATTCCTATAGTTAAGGAAAATAGATAAATTTTTACTTATACATTCAATCTAATATTTGTTTAATAATCCTGAATCAAAGTTAATAATTTCGGCTTCAAAGGCTGTAAACTGATTTCAACAAGGTGAATGACACCTCTGCATCACATTAAAAAAGCAGAGTCAATAATTTAACCGAGTTCTTATACAGGTAGCTATTTCATTGATGAAATGGCTGGGATCCCTTGGTCAAATATAGCTTGATTAATCATTAATAATGCAAGAAACACAAGGTTTTTTGCCTAATTTGTCATAGCTACAAAAATAACATTTACCTTTTCAGGAGACATTATGACAGAATTTTTTAATCAAATTTCTCGCCGCAAATTTATCTTCACAGCCGGAGCATCTGCGGGTACTATATTCCTCAAAGGCTGTTTGGGTAATCCTCCTGAAAACCTCACTGGGGGAAGCACTCAAGTACAACCAACTGCTAAATCTGTTGTTAATATTAGTCCCGAACAAACACCAGAAACTACTACAGTCAAACTGGGATATATCCCAATTGTAGAAGCAGCTCCTTTAATTATTGCTAAAGAAAAAGGCTTTTTTGCCAAGTATGGGATGAAGAATATTGACCTTTCTAAACAAGCTTCTTGGGGTGCAGCCAGAGACAATGTAGAAATTGGTTCTGCGGGTGGTGGGATAGATGGCGGTCAATGGCAGATGCCAATGCCACATTTAATTACAGAAGGTTTAATTACCAAGGGCAATCAAAAAATTCCCATGTATGTATTATGTCAGTTAATTACACATGGAAATGGAATTGCGATCGCAAACAAGCACCAAGGCAAAGGTATTAGTCTACAACTCGCCAGCGCTAAGTCTTTATTTAAGGAATTAAAATCCTCAACACCCTTCACAGCTGCATTTACCTTTCCCCACGTCAACCAAGATTTGTGGATTCGCTACTGGTTAGCAGCAGGCGGCTTAGACCCAGATGCCGATGTCAAATTACTCACAGTACCGGCGGCGCAAACTGTCGCCAACATGAAAACCGGAACAATGGATGCCTTTAGTACAGGCGACCCCTGGCCTTATCGCCTGGTGCAAGACAAAATTGGCTACGTAGCAGCATTAACCGCAGAAATTTGGAAAAATCATCCTGAAGAATATCTCGCCATCAGAGGCGATTGGGTTGATAAAAATCCCAAGGCTACCAAAGCAATTTTAAAAGGAATTATGGAAGCCCAACAGTGGTTAGATAATTTTGACAACCGCAAAGAAGCGGCTGAAATTCTCGCTGGACGAAATTATTTCAACCTTTCTTCACCGGAAATTCTAGCCGATCCATACCAAGGTAAATATGACATGGGTGATGGTCGCAAAATCGGTGATAAATCAATGGCTGCTTACTACTGGAAAGATCAGAAAGGTAGTGTTTCTTATCCCTACAAGAGTCATGATTTATGGTTCATCACTGAAAACGTTCGCTGGGGATTCTTGCCAAAAGATTATCTAGACAATAATGCTGCTAAAGCGAAGGAACTGATCAACAAAGTCAACCGCGAAGATATTTGGAAAGAAGCTGCCAAAGAAGCTGGGATTGTAGCTGCTGATATTCCCACAAATACATCCCGTGGTGTAGAAGAGTTTTTTGATGGCATCAAATTTGACCCCGAAAACCCAGAAGAATATTTGAAGAATTTGAAAATCAAAAAGGTCAATATTTAGTCATTTGTCATTTGTCATTGGTAAAGGACAAATGACTAATAGAAAATAAAATTTGAGGAGAATACGGCATTATGACACTCGCCCAAAAACGCCCTGCAAGTCCTAGATTTAGTAATGGCTTTATAGCCAGTCTGCAAAAGCAATTTCCTGATCTGATACCACCTGCGATCGCCATATCA
Source organism: Nostoc sp. (assembly GCF_036916655.1). GTDB lineage: Bacteria > Cyanobacteriota > Cyanobacteriia > Cyanobacteriales > Nostocaceae > Nostoc. The sequence goes on along the minus strand of NZ_JBALFY010000070.1, from coordinate 40,741 downwards.
ATCTTCCTCGTTCTCTGGCAACTCTTCGCCTGGATTCCGGGAGCCACATTACCAGGCCCAATACAGGTTATCCAAGACACTTGGGTTTTGATTTTCTGGCCATTTTATGACCGAGGTGGCATTGATAAAGGTCTGTTTTGGCAGATTCTCGCCAGTCTGCAACGGGTTGCCATCAGTTATACCTTAGCTGCGATCGTTGGTATTGCCTTGGGCATTTTGATTGGGGTTAATAAAACCATGTCCAAAGCTTTAGACCCCATCTTTCAACTACTTCGGACAGTACCACCTCTAGCTTGGGTTCCGATTTCTTTAGCAGCTTTACGACAAAACGAACCCGCAGCCTTATTCGTAATTTTCATTACCGCCATTTGGCCCATCTTAATTAACACTGCTGTCGGCGTTACCCAAATTCCTCAAGATTACAATAACGTCGCCAAAGTTCTGCAACTTAGCCGCAAAGAATATTTCACTAACATTTTGATTCCGGCGGCATTACCCTACATCTTTACCGGCTTGAGAATTGCGATCGGTTTGGCTTGGTTAGCAATTATCGCTGCCGAAATCGTCATGTCCGGTATTGTCGGCATCGGATTTTTTATCTGGGACGCTTATCAAAATAACAACGTCAGCGAAGTAATTTTGGCTCTAGTTTACATCGGTATTGTTGGCTTAGTGCTAGATAAAGCAATGGCTTGGCTACAAAACAAGATTTTACCAGCAGAACAGAAATAGTCATTTTTCATTAGTCATTGGTCATTTGTAAAAAGTTAAGGACTAATGACCACGTACTAAGGATTAATGGCAAAAAACAAATGACAAAGGACAAATGACAAAGGATAAATAAGTATGTTCGTAACTGTTGACCAAATTGATAAAGTTTTTGAATTAACTGGTGGTGGCAAATATATCGCCCTCAAAGGAATCGACCTCCAAATTAAAAAAGGAGAATTTGTTTCTCTTATTGGTCACTCCGGTTGCGGTAAATCCACATTATTAAATATGATTGCGGGTTTGGATTTGCCAACTGAAGGTATTGTCACTCTCGAAGGACAAAAAATCACCAAACCTGGCCCAGACAGGATGGTGGTGTTCCAAAATTATTCGCTATTACCTTGGCGGACGGTGAGAGAAAATATTGCCCTCGCCGTGGACTCGGTAATGAAAGGTTTACCCGCAGATGAACGCAACGCCATTATCGAAAAACATATAAATATGGTGGGTTTGCGTCCCCATGCTGACAAACAACCGGGAATGTTATCAGGTGGACAAAAGCAACGAGTTGCGATCGCCCGCGCCTTAGCGATTCGTCCCAAATTACTGCTGCTAGATGAACCCTTTGGTGCATTGGATGCACTCACACGCGGCAATTTGCAAGAACAACTCATGCAAATCTGCGAAGAAAATGAAGTCACTGCGGTGATGGTGACACATGATGTCGATGAAGCGGTGCTGTTATCTGACAGAATCGTGATGTTAACCAACGGCCCCGAATCTAAAATCGGCGACATTTTAGAAGTGGATATTCCCAGACCCCGTAAGCGGATGGAAGTAGTTGAACATCCCAGCTACTACAGCTTGCGGAGTGAGATGATTTACTTCCTCAATCAGCAGAAACGGATTAAGAAAATTCGGGCGCGGAAAACTGCCGACGTTGCCCGTCATGGATTAGAAAAAGTTAACCTAGAAATTGGCTTTTTACCGCTTACCGCTTGCGCCCCTTTGGCAGTTGCTAAGGAAAAAGGCTTTTTTGTCAAGCATGGTTTAGATGAAGTTAACCTCGTGCGCGAAAGCAACTGGCGGGGTATTGTCGATGGCATAAGTGGCGGTTATTTGGATGCGGCTCAAATGCCTTCAGGGATGCCCATGTGGCTAACTTTGGGAGGACATAATAATCAACCTCTGCCCGTTGTCACCGCCCTTACCATGACTCGCAACGGTAACGCCATCACCTTGGCAAAACACTTTTACGACCAAGGGGTGCAAACCTTATCAGATTTCAAAAGATATCTGCTTCGCACCCGCGAACAACGGCACACAATGGGGGTAGTGCATCCCGCATCTATGCATAACTTGCTGCTGCGTTACTGGTTAGCAGCTGGAGGAATTGACCCCGACACTGATGTAGATATGAAGACCATTCCCCCAGCGCAAATGGTAGCCGACTTAAAAGCCGGAAGCATTGATGGTTACTGCGTTGGCGAACCTTGGAACTACCGCGCCGCCGTGGAAAATGTCGGCTTTACCATTGCTACTGACTTAGAAGTTTGGTTCGGGCATCCCGGAAAAGTTCTTGGTGTGCGAGAAGATTGGGCAGAAAATTATCCCAATACGCATATTGCTTTGACTAAAGCTTTGCTGGAAGCTTGTCAGTATTGTGCAAATCCCGATAATGCCCAAGAGATTCGGCAAATTTTAGCAGGGCGAGAGTACGTCAGCACTGATTTAGAATACATTCAACTCGAAGATCCAGATAGTCTCACTTGTGACTTAGACCATCCGTTGCAAGACTATGCCCATCACCAGTTTTATTCTGAGTCTGCCATTAACCGCCCCAGTCGCACCGAACAAATTTGGATTATGAGTCAATTGGCGCGTTGGGGTGATACTCCCTTCCCCAGAAATTGGGTAGAAGTTGTGGAACGGGTGTGTCGAGTGCGAGTTTTTAGCACCGCCGCACGAGAATTAGGTTTGGATATTAGCTATATTCGCCAACCGATCAAACTGTTCGATGGTACTCCCTTTAACGCCGACGATCCGATCGCTTATCTCAACAGCTTGAAAATTAAATGTGATTTTTCAGTCGCGGAAGTTGTTCTTGATGCACCTAGAAGGAGACTCGCTTCATAAAAAAATCGTGAGAGAAAGTAAGGAGTGGAAGGAGTAAAATATCTTACTTCTTGTGGGGTGGAAGACACGAGTGCCCGTAATTAAAGGCGGGCAAGATGCCCACCCCACAAGATTAAATAATTTCAGTTGTTAAAAATCTCTTGAACTCCGTTAAAGAGTCTTTGAACCTCATTAATAAACCTCTAGGTTGCAGCGACTAGTCCCCAATCCCTAATTCCCAGTCTCCAATACCCAATACCCAATACCCAAATACCATGCAAAACCGCAACTCAACAGCTACAAACACACTAGGAAAACCATTAACCACTGCAACCACCAGCCACAGACCTTTCCTAGAAATTAAAGACGTTACCAAAGTCTATCCTACAAAGAAAGGCCCCTTCACCGTACTCGACGGCGTTAACCTCAACGTCGAACAAGGCGAGTTTATTTGCGTCATCGGCCACTCTGGCTGTGGCAAATCGACACTGTTAAATATGGTATCCGGTTTTAACTTTCCCACCTCCGGGCAAGTGTTACTCGAAGGAGAACCCATTACCCAACCAGGCCCAGACAGGATGGTTGTCTTCCAAAACTATGCATTGCTACCTTGGCGAACTGCTTTTGAAAATATTTACTTAGCTGTTAACGCCGTTTATCCCAACAAACCACAAGCCGAAAAAAGAGCGATCGTCCGCGATCATTTGGCAATGGTGGGACTGGCGGACGCAATGGAAAAGAAACCGATGCAAATGTCCGGCGGGATGAGACAACGGGTTTCTATCGCCCGTGCTTTGGCGATTCGTCCGAAAGTTTTAATTTTAGATGAACCTTTTGGGGCGCTGGATGCCATTACCAAAGAAGAATTACAAGAAGAATTGCTGAAAATTTGGGGCGATAACCGTTGTACAGTGCTGATGATTACCCACGACATCGACGAGGCACTATTTTTAGCAGATAAATTGGTGATGATGACCAATGGCCCCCATGCAAAGATTGGCGAAGTTATGGAAATTCCTTTTTCTCGTCCGCGCGATCGCAGCCGCATTATGGAAGACCCGCAATATTACCAACTGCGTAACTATGCCCTAGACTTCCTCTTTAACCGCTTTGCCCATGATGATGTAGGTTAAGCTAATCCTGATTCATTTTTTCCAGAATAATTCTTTGTTCTTCCCGTCATCACCTCGCATGGTGGCGGGAATCATGCCTTGGGATTCCAGCTAATTTTTCTGACATAACCAAAATACCCTGCTTCTAAAAAGCGAAAGTAATATTGGAGAGATAAGAAGACTTGATTTTGGATTATTTTCCATGATACTCTGCATTTATCTCTTTAACTACTGTTTGTCGATAGACTTATCGTAATTTTAATAGCGGACTGTATTTTTCATTTGAATTAGCCATAGTTGGCACAAGTAATTTCTAAAACTGTCTTGAGAAAAAACTTATGGTCATTACACAAAGACGTAAACTTGGACGTTCAGAACTAGAAGTATCACCGCTATCTTTTGGTGGCAACGTGTTTGGGTGGACAATTGATGAAAATACTTCATTTGAAATTTTAGATCGCTTTCTAGCGGCTGGAGGTAATTTTATTGACACAGCCGATGTCTATTCCAAGTGGGTTCCAGGGAATCAAGGTGGAGAGTCTGAGGCAATTTTAGGAAAATGGCTCAAGCAGCGTAATAATCGCGATCGAGTGGTAATTGCTACTAAAGTTGGCAACGATTTGGGTGTTAAAGGCAAAGGGCTTTCTCGTAAATACATCCAACAAGCTGTTGAAGACTCATTGCAAAGGTTACAAACTGATTATATCGATTTATATCAATCACATATAGACGATGAAACTACTCCACTTGAAGAAACTCTTGAAACCTACGGAGAATTAATTAGTCAAGGAAAAGTACGTGCAATTGGTGCTTCAAATTATAGTGCAGAACGTCTCTTACAAGCATTAGAAATCAGCCGTAAGTATAGCTATCCTCGCTACGAAAGTCTTCAGCCTCGTTATAACTTGTATGACAGAGATGATTATGAACAAGATTTACAAAAAATTTCCCAAGAACAGGAAATTGGTGTGATTAACTATTCCTCTCTGTGCAGTGGCTTTCTCTCTGGTAAATATCGCTCAGAAAAAGATTTGTCTATTAGTCTCCGTGGTAATTCCGTAAAAAGATATTTAAATCCTCGTGGTTTCCGAATTCTAGAGGCAATTGATCGAGTGGCAAAGACTTATAATTCCACTCCCACCCAAGTTTCTTTAGCGTGGTTGATTGCTAATCCAAGCATTACCGCTCCTATTGTTAGTGCAACAAAAATTGAGCAACTCGACGATATCATTAAATCTGTCAATCTTAACCTTGATAAAGATGCAATTGACCTTCTCAATCAAGCCAGTTCTTCAGAAATTTAGTTAGGAAACTCCAAGAAATAAATTATCCAATATTGTAGGGTGGGCAACGTGAGTGCCCAGTCCATAAGATGGCTATCGTGTCGCCCACCACACAAGATTTAATTGAATATTTTTCTATTTGGAAATCCCTGAAGAAAAACCCTTGATTTTTTAATAATTATCATTACGTAGCTTCTCTTGCTTAGTTGTACGAATACAAATGATTTTCCCACACATTAAGGATCAACATGACTAGCACAATTTCTTTTGACCGAGTGTCTGATATTTACGATGCAACTAGGGGACTTCCACCAGGGATTTCTGAGCAAGTCACCGACTTTATTCTCAATCTAGTTTCACCAACAGCAGAGACTAAATTCTATGAAACGGGTATCGGTACTGGCAGAATTGCTGTTCCAATTGCTAAAAGAGGTTATTCATACACTGGTGTAGATGTTTCCGAAAAGATGTTGGCTGAACTGCACCAAAAATTAGAGGGTGTATCTCACCGATTAACAGCAATCAAAGGAGATGCTACGGCTTTACCATTTGATGATAATTCTTTTGATGTAGCTTTAACAGTTCATGTGTTTCACCTGATTGCGGCTTGGAAGCAAGCTTTAGCAGAAATCCGCCGCGTTCTCAAACCTGGTGGTATTTTGCTCTACACTCACGGTCAGGCTGCCTCTGTTAAGGCTGATGAAGATGTCAATTCGCAGAGATGGGAATTTACTGAGCGTTGGAAAGCTATATTAGATGGCTACGGTCATCCTTTACCCCATTACGGTGCGACAGAAGAAGAGGTGTTAACAGAGTTGCAAGCACAAGGTGCTACTTTATCCACCGAAATTGCTGCCCAATGGCGAGTTGAAGATACTGTGGGCAAATTGCTAGAAAACCAAGAAAACAAAATCCAAAGTGCAGCTTGGACGATTCCTGATGAGATATTTACTCGTGCTGTTCAAGACTTGCGGGAGTGGGCTTTGCAACACTACGGTTCACTAGATTATATTTTGCCCCAAGAACGTCAGTTCAAAATTGTTGTAGTACGCAATTGGGCTTAATTTTATGATGCGCTAGCAAATTGGTAGCTTCTACAGTCGTCTTCATGCCTGGTATTGGTTTTATAAATTGGAGCATGAGTAAATATATTAGAGGAGCAGTGCTTGCGATCGCATGATTCTTCACTGTTCTTCATGCCTCAGATTAATTTTTGCCAATACCATTGCACAGATGGCGATCGCTGTGAGCAATATTTACGTCAGTATCTCCTAACAGAATGGCGATCTCAAATAGTTCCCGCGCGGTGCTGCACCATCAGCAACAGGGATTAGTCCCAAATCCCCAATTAAAATACAGGGATGATTGTGTCTTTAAAGGTGGTGTTGATAAAATCTCTAACTTTGGGATTGATAAACAGTTGATTGAGCTTTTGAATGTTGGGGTCATTTTCTTTTGAGTGCAAAGTTACCAAACCTGTTGCATATTTTTTGTCGTTAGTTGGGGCTTGTAGGATGGGTGCGAGGTCTAACTTTGCCAGCTTCAGCAAGGTTGCGTATGTTACTCCTAAATCTACATCATCCAGCGCTCTGACAACGGCAGGCCCCTCTACTTCCTTGATTTGTAGTTTTTTAGGATGTTCGATCGCATCTCTAATAGTGAACAAGCCACTGGAATTGTCTTTCAAATTGATTAAGCCATTATCTCTGAGTAATTTTAAACCGCGATCGCGGTTAATTGGATCGCTGTGAACGACAGCTGTTGCACCCACAGGAACCTCATTGACTGATTTTATTTTTAGCTTTTTCGAGTAGAGTCCAAATACACTGATATAACTGCGATTGAGTATCACCAGATCCAAATTGAGGTTCTTAGCAGCATCCTGCATATAGGCTTGATGCTGGAAGAAGTTAGCATCAATTTCTCCACTCTGAAGTGCGTTGTTGATTTGCACCCAATCGCTAATCTTCACAATTTGAATCTCCAAGTTTTGGTTCGGGGCAAGATTTTTTTGAATAAACTTCAAAATATCTTCAGGAACAACACTTGCAACCCCGATTTTGACTCTATTAACTTGTTGAGATGGTTGGTTTTGACTAGATTTGGATGAACAACTGGCAATGAGAGTAGATGCGATCGCCGATCCGGTTGTGAGCAGAAAATAGCGGCGCTTGATCCCTGTTGAAACTTTGTGTGTGACACTCATCTCGATTATCTTGTAGTTTAAAATGAAGGCACGACAGTACCCTTATAGTTGGTGTTGATAAAATCTTTTAATTTCGGATCTATAAGCAATTTATTGAGTTTTTGGATGTTGGGGTCATTTGCTTTTTCGGGCAAAATTGCCAAGCCTGTGGCATATTTTTTGTCGGCAATCCCAATATCATCTAATGCAATGGGGGTAAGATTTATCTTGGCTTGGAGAAGGAAGGATGAATATGCCACAGCTAAATCAAGATCGTCCAATGCTCTCGCAAGGGCGTAATTGTCTAATTCCTTAACTTTGAGATTTTTGGGATGGGCAATTATATCTTGCACCGTGAAATACTCACCTGACTTTTCTTTCAAATTGATTAAACCAAGGTGTTTCAGAAATTTCAAAGCGCGATCCTGATTACTATCATCATTAGAAATACCAATTGTCGCCCCTACCGGAATTTCAGCAATCGTTTTTATTTTTAACCGTTTTGAGTAGAGTCCAAATACAGTAGTATAGCTGCGATTGAGCATGGTAAAATCCGCATTCAGTCTTTTAGCGGCTTGCTTCATAAACAGTTCATGCTGGAAAAGATTAGCATCAATTTCGCGATTTTTCAGGGCATCATTAATTTTTACCGAATCACCAATTGTCACAATTTGGAACTCTAAGCCTTGACTCGGAGCTAGTTCTTTTTGAACAAATTTTAAAATATCTTCAGTGACAGTATTTCGAGAGCCGACTTTCAGTAGTGATGTTTTAGCTGGCTGAGTAGTTGACTGGCTGACTAATTGACTCGTTGGTGAATTTTGCTTGGGTGTGCAACTGGCGAAAAGAATCGATGCGATCGCTGACCCTGTTGTGACGAGAAAATAGCGGCGCTTTATCCCTGTTGAACTATTTACTTTGTGTTTTCCACTCATTCGATCATCTCCTCATTTAGAATACAGGTCAATCGTGCCTTTGTAGATGGCGTTGGTTCGATTCGGTTAACAAATTTATCTGTTGAGGCAAGCAGGGGAGCCAGGGGAAGAAAAATTAACTTTTTTCCTCAATTCATAACGAATTAACTTTGGCAAAATTCTGCGTATCTACCCTGCGGGAAGGCAAAGTGCCTATGCGTTTCCCTCTGTGTTCCTCTGCGTTTAAAAAAGTTACGAACTTATGCAAAGCTGTACTTAGTAGGATGAGCATTGCTCAACCGACACAACATTACTAATCATTCACACTGACAAGTTTAGGTAGTTGAGCAACTGGAATATCAAGCACGTATGAGAGAATTTCTTGCCGCCATGCGTCATAAATTATTGGCAGTTCTTTCACTTCTCCAATACCAAGGGCAACTTGATTTATTTCCCAGTAGTTTTTCAGATAGGCATTGCGTCGTCGCTGACCTTCATTGTCTAATTCAATAATCTGTTCAATCAGTTCAGATTTTTGAGATGGGGAAACATTGCCGTAGTTGTTACGCCACCAATCAATCACGCCAATCCGGTGTTCCGTCTCGTCTGGAAGAATTCTCTCAGCGCCAAATTTACTAGTTTCTGGGTCATTAATTTTGGTTAAACGCCGATTAATTAGTAGGGTTGCAACAATGTGGAGTTCGTAATGAAACTCGTAGGCGAGAAACCCTAACAAGCTGCGAGTAGACAAATCTCCGATGAAACTCCAGTGTTCCTGTACCTGGCGTTTAATTTCATTAATTGGATCGTATCCCAAGATTGTTTTAACGCGATCGCGACTATATTGAGCGTGTGCCCCATCATCTCCTAACTGTCGGCTCAAAAACAGTTGCAAGTGTAGGTCATCTGGAATTAAGTTAGCGATCGCATAGGCAGAAACTTGAACAATATAGGAATCATGGGCCGCTCCAGCAATGAGATACTGAGCAAAGTTTTCCAGTTCTTCTTTTGAGGATATAGGTCGTGGTTCCTCAACAGGGGTAGCTGGAATATGGGGAGCAAGTCTAGCGAACAATTTGTTGGCGGTTTCAGTTTCAAAATCACGATAGCCTGGACGTGCTATAGCTACAGTCATATATAAACCTCAATGCAAAATTTACTGATTGTTGTAGAGACGGCGATTTATCGCGTCTCTTGCCTTAGGGACTTCCAAATAAAAAAATACTCAATTATTTCTTGTGGGGTGGGCATCTTGCCCGCCTTGGGCTATGGGCGGGCAAGATGCCCACCCCACAAGATTAGATAATTTATTTGTTGGAAGTCCCTTAACTGAACACTATTGCGACTGGCGGATAGCGCAGCGTCTCCGGCTCCATTTCTGAATTCTTCTTCAATTAGAAGTCCTTCAAACTGGAACAGCCTCACGTTTTTGGCGAGCATATCGGCTCTCTGGCCTTTCCAGTCCATAGTGTTCTCGGAGGGTGCGACCAGTATACTCAGTGCGGAAAATACCCCGACGGCGCAACTCTGGCACAACAAAATCAACGAATGTTTCCAACCCTGAGGCGATTACGTCTGGAACTACATTGAACCCACCGACTGCACCCGATAAAAACCATTCCTCGATGGAATCTGCCACCTGTTCCGGCGTTCCGACGATAATTCGGTGCATCGTACCGCCACCGCCTAGCGCTTTAATCAACTCGTGCACAGTTAGATTGCCACGCCTAGCAACATCAACTGCAACTTTGAACATAGTTTGATTCCCATCTACTGGCAATGGCAAATTCTCAGGCAAACCTTTGTCCAACTGCAAAACCTCCGGCTCGACCTGAAGTATATTAGCTAACCTACCAAGCCCGTATTCAATTGGTACTAGTTCCCAAAGTTCTTGTTCGCGGCGCTTTGCTTCCGCTTCCGTACTGGCAATAACGGTGACAAGACCTGGTAGGATGACAATTGAATTTGGCGATCGCTTAAATTTCCTAGCGCGGTCACGTAAATCATTGGCATAAGCAATTGCCTGTGGTAGCGATTGGGCAGATGTAAAGACCACTTCTGCATATTTCGCTGCCAAGTCTCGGCCATCATCAGAGCCGCCAGCTTGTACCAAAACTGGCCGACCTTGTGGCGATCGCGGCACATTCAACGGCCCTTGTACAGAAAAATACTTACCCTGGTGATTTATTTTATGTACGCGAGAGGTATCGATAAAACGCGCAGAAGCTTTATCACCAATGAATGCGTCGTCCTCCCAACTATCCCAAAGGGCTTGTACTACCTCAGTAAATTCCCCGGCTCTTTCATAACGTGAGCCATGTGAGACTACATCGGTCTGGCTAAAGTTCTGAGCAGCTTCAACATTAGCCGTTGTGACGACATTCCAACCGACGCGGCCGCCACTGGCATGATCTAACGACGCAAAGCGACGGGCAATATTATAGGGTTCATTATATGTAGTAGATGCTGTGGCAATCAAGCCAATGCGTTCGGTAGCTGCCGCCACTGTCGCCAGAGCGATCGTTGGCTCCAGCGATTGAAATGGTCGATATTCAGGATGATCGCTAAGAGCAGGATGATCGGCAAGAAAAACTGCATCGAAAGTTCCGCGCTCACACAGCTTGGCTGTACGCACATAATATTGAGCATCCGCATTAAAAGCACTGGGATTACTATCAGGCCAACGCCAAGCCGAGCTATAGTTGCCAGCATTATTAAAAAGTAGATTCAGGTGTAATTGAGGACGATTAGTCATTATTTTGATTCCCATTACGAATTACGAATTAGCCAGTCGTTACCGAATTGAACTTCCGGCTCAACTCAACACTGACATCAATTTTTTTAGTGATATCTCCCGATTCCAGCAAGATATCGGCAATACGTTGTTGACGCTTCACAAGCTCATCATCAATCGGAACGAATGCTGCTGAACTTACTGAAGCGAAGTATTTTGCTCGTTTGGGTGTCTGCTTGCGTTTTTCGACGTAAACCTTTTCCACAACATCAAGATTTTTGGCAAACCACGACCAGTGAGTGCGTAATCTGGTTAAAAATTCAGCCAGTGCTTTGCTCTTATCAGCATCGGCAATCACGTCATTGCGCGCCGCGAAAGCAGTAGCCCCTAAAATTCCGAGGTCTTCTCCATATACTAAAACACGGGATTTACCGCTATCAACATCTTCCTTGATCGCGCCCAAACTCCCCGAATACGCGTCAGCACGACCTGATGTGAACGCCGCAGCGGCCGCAGAGCCGTCAACAAGCATCACAGGTTCAATATCAGTAGCTTTCAACCCTGCTTTGCTCCGCGACAAAACGTATGTTAAATAATTTAATCCCCCAAAATTGGAAGTCCATTTCTTGCCACGCAAATCTGCGAGTGTCTTAATATTGGCGCTGGTACGCACGGCCGTGACATACGTCCGAAATGATGGATCGGGGTTCTTCCACAAAGCCACGATCTGGAGAGGGATATTCGCCTCCGTCCATTCGGTTTTTGCCCGGCCTTGCTCAATGATTAATGAAGTGTCACCCAACAAACCGACATCAATGGCTTTAGAGTAAAGTGCCGAGAGTTGCGCGGCAGGGCCAGGAATAATCGCCCATTGCAAATCGAATGGTAATCCATCCAGTACCCCAGATGCGATTACGGTTTCTTGTAAAGCGTTATCTTGTAAACCGACAATCAGCTTGAGTCTGTCTGAGCTAGAACTCACAGGTTTGGCTGTGACTGAAGCTTTGTCACTTTCGCTCTTGGGAAGATCGCGGCAGCTAGCAAGTACTCCAACAGTAAATGCTCCCAGAGATATAAGAGTGCGCCGTCTGTTAAATCTCATCAGTGGTCTCCAGTTCAACGCTCCACAAGTTTGGCTGTACGTACATAATTGGGCGTAGTTGTAAATGATTGGTCAAATTAAAAGCTTGTGTAGCCTCGTAACCTCGTTCCCAGCCTCCAGGCTGGGAATGTATTCCCAGAGGCTCTGCCTCTGGTCAAGAAAGAGGAGGCAGAGCCTCTCAGAATGGGTTCCCAGCCTGGAGGCTGGGAACCAGTTAATTAATTATTTGCTCATGCAGATGGTACTGTTGCCGAATTAAACTTGCGGGTGTTATGAACAGTGACATCGATTTTTTTAGCAATCTCTCCCGCTTGAAACAATCTATCGGCAAGATTTTGGTTACGCTTGAGCAAATCATCATTAACGGGAAAAAAGGCGGCAAAGCTTTGTGCTGCGAAATATTTTGCTAACTTAGGTTTTTGCTTGCGTTTCTCGATGTAAATCTTTTCGACAGTATCGAGATTTTTGCCATACCAGTCGTAGTGCTTGCGGACTCGCTCGAAGAACTCAGCCAGCGCCTTGCTCTTATCTGGATCGCGAATGACATCTGTGCGAGCTGTGAAAGCACCACCAGCGAACATTCCTAGATCCTCCGCGTGAAGCAAAATCCGCGCTTCACCACTATCTAGGGCTTCCTTAATCGTGCCGACGCTTCCCGAAAACACATCAGCACGACCGGCTTTAAATGCAGAACCAGCAGCAGCTCCGTCAACGAGTTGTATATAGTTGATATCTGTCACCTTCAGCCCCGCTTCGATTCGTGACAAGACGTACATGAAATAATTGATCCCACCAAAATTTGAGACCCATTTTTTACCCCGGAGATCCGCCAATGTTTTGATATTGGCACTGTTGCGTACAGCAGTGATGGTGGATCGGTATGCTGGATCGGGGTTCTTCCGATAAGCCACGTTCTGGATAGGGGCGGTTTCCTCTGTCCATTCAAATTTTGCATTACCTTGTTCTACAATCAGCGTACTGTCACCCACCAAACCGACATCGATCGCTTTGGAATAGAGTGCAGCTAACTGGGCAGCAGGCCCCGGAATCACTGCCCATTGCAGATCGAAGGGCAATCCTTCTAGTACCCCAGAGGCAGCGACAGTTTCTTGTAAGGCGTTATCCTGTTGTCCGACAATCAGCTTGACTCGCCCAGTGCTAGAACTCACAGGTTTGGCTGTGATTGAAGCTTTATCACTTTCGCTTTTGGAAAGATCGCGGCAGCTGGCGATCGCTCCCGCAGTCAGTGCGCCAAGGGATACGAGAACGTCACGTCGGCGAAATCTCATGATTGCCTCCAGTTCGACACAACTGTATTTTCGATGATGTGGTTTGGTAATACGCCGAGTTCTGCCAAAAGGCGAATGCGGAGGGCTACAAAAGCCGGATCGGCGCGATCGCGGGGTTTGTCCACATTGACTGTTAAATCAAGGCCCACAGAGCCGTTTGCCAGTACCAGAATGCGATCGGCAAGTAGGATTGCTTCGTCAACATCGTGGGTGACGAGAACGACAGCAGGATGGTGGCGTTCCCAGAGTTGAGCGACTAGTTCGTACATTTTGATCCGAGTCAGGGCATCAAGGCTAGCGAATGGCTCGTCGAGAAGCAGCAGACTCGGCTCTCTTACCAAGGCTCTAGCCAGGGCCACGCGTTGAGCTTCCCCACCGGAGAGGGTTTTGGGCCAAGCATCAACATGGTTGCGAAGTCCGACTTCCTCCAAAGCTTGCAGTGCATCTCGGCGTGCGCCACGTCCTTTGTGTCCCAATATCACGTTTTCCCAGACTCGTTTGGCCAGAATGAGCCGTGGCTCTTGGAAAACAACTGCGCGGTTTGCCGCGACTCGAACTGAGCCGCCATCGCTTCTGTCAAGTCCCGATAACAGGCGCAGCAGTGTAGTTTTACCAGTACCGGAGGGGCCAAGCACTGCAACAAATTCTGCGGGACGGATTGTCAGATCAATACCGTCGAGAACAGCCCGTTTGCCAAAGATGCGGCGGACGTTGGTGAGTTCAACCGCATGGAACGAGCTAATTTGGGTTGGTGTGTAAACGTGATTAACTAAGGACAATGTTAGGCCTCCAAGGTAGAGCTAGCCATTCAATTAGACGCATCACAACATCATTGGTAATGCCAAGCACTGCATAAACGATGATGCCTGCAATGATGATGTCGGCGCGCTGGTTAGCGTTGGCATTGTTGAGGATATAGCCGATGCCCGATCGCGCATTGATTTGCTCGGCTACAACTAGCGCCAGTAAGGAGGTTCCGGCGGAGAAGCGTAGACCAACCAAAATGGAAGGTAATGCGGTCGGGAGGATTACATGGCGCACTGTCTCCTGGCGCGAAAGCCCGAAGACGGTAGCAGCTTCTAAGAGTTTGGGATCAACACCGCGAACACCTGCGTAGGTATTTAAATAAATGGGAAAGATAGTGGCAACAGTAATCACAATAATCTTGGCTGTCTCATCGATGCCAAACCAAGTAATGAACAGTGGAACGAGGGCGATAAATGGAATCGTTCGCAACATCTGGAGTGGCGCGTCGAAGATTTCTTCACCAATCCGCCACAGTCCAGCAAATAGCCCCAGCCCCAGACCAATTGTGCCGCCGATGGCTAAACCGGTTAAGGAACGCGATAAGGAAGTTGGTAGTGCTTCTTGGAGGTCGCCGAGTCTGATTAACTCTGCAAATGCCGCTAAAATATCCGTCGGAGACGGGAGAATCTGCGGTGGGACGATGCCAAATGCCGAAACCAGCTGCCAGAGGATGATAATCAATGCTGGACTGGCTACTCTCAGCAGCCGACCACGCCAAAGATCCCAGACCTCATGCCAGGGCGATCGCTTGCTTCTGGCGCTGAGATCCACAAGCACTAGAGGTTGATCGAATAGTTCTGCGTCTGGTTGAACCCCGCTTGAATCGAAAGCACTCACGATAAAAACCTGAATTTTATTTATGGTGAATTAAGATAATCTGATACGGAATAAAGATGATTTCCAAAAAAAGATTTTCCTACTTTGGCGAGATCGGTGCTTTCGCCTTGAGATCCAGATAAATTTTAATCTACTAAAAATCTATCGGATTGTCGTAGATTGATAATCCCAAATTTTGTACAAGTTGTCAATTTGTTTTAATGTCTTTTTGCAACACAGATTCCAGGTTGAAAGCAGAGATGTTGAAGCGATAATTTTTCTACGAGACGCTGTGCGAAGGTTAAGTTGCGTTAACGCATTTAGGCAATGGCTTCAAAATTGCGATCGCTGTGAATCAAAAGTCAGCTATTTTCCAGTTTTGTTTATCAGCATTATCAGGCAGTAGGCATAGCTCTTCGTAGACATCGCCTGACTTCACTTATGTAAGCGAAACATTGCACTGGCTATTTCAACTTTTTTTATCCCCTTTCGGGGTAGTGCGATCGTAAAGCTCGAACGCTTCTCCAATCTCGGTTACTGTGAGCAGTTTCCATCCCCTTTCGGGGCGATGTAATTGTAAAGTTGTTCGTGTTGCAGCGTGATCGGCGGGGAAATGTAGTGTTTCCATCCCCTTTCGGGGCGATGTGATTGTAAAGTTTTGCGGCAATCGTGTTGGGGCTTGTCTATGTATGGTTTCCATCCCCTTTCGGGGCAATGTGATTGTAAAGAGTTCACTTCTGGAAGCTTTACAGGGAAAGGGTTTGAGATATCCCAATCGACGCATCTCTGAAAAATGAAAAAAATCTTTCAAAAATTTGTCAATTTTGCAGCTTGGAAACGTTGCTGCATAAGGCATCGACGCATCTCAACGTTCGCGTAGCGTCTCGTAGAGAAGTTATAGGGTTTTCAAGGTTCGGGCGAGATGCGTCGATGAGCGACGCACAATGTTTTTAAAATAAAACTTTTTAGGGATTTTGGTCAAATTTATTACGCAATTGTTACAAAAAACTAGGGGATTTTGAGCGATCGCATCTCTACGCCAAGATTACAACGGTTTTTATGTATTCAGACCACAGGACTTACGCAAAATAATGAAAAACGAACCGCATTCGCGCAGCGTCTCGTCAGAGAAGGACGCAAAGGACACAAAGGAATAAGAGTTTCAGAGAGTGAGATAAAGAGTAGCGATCGCACTTGTGACAAAAAACTAAGCTGTAATGACGTAAAGTTGTAGTCTGTGCGTAAATCCAGAAAAGTAGCGATCGCACTTATGACAAAAAACTAAGCCGTTAAAATCGTAGATTAACTATCCTTGAAAAAACGGTTGATGGGGCGCGTTAGTCCCAGATTTTCGCGTAGGGTGTTACCTTCATACTCTTTACGGAAGATTCCCCGCTGTTGGAGTTCTGGGATAACCTTGTCTATAAAATCATTCAATCCTTCAGGCAGATAAGGGAACATGATGTTGAAACCGTCAGACCCTTCCTCAGTCAGCCATTGCTCCATGTCATCGGCTATGGTTTGGGGCGTGCCGACAAACGCCAGTCCGCCGTAACTGCCGACGCGTTGAGCCAGCTGTCTAATAGTCAACTTCTCACGTTGCGCCACCGCAACTACTCGTTCGCGAGAACTTTGCCCGGCGTTAGTCTGCGGAATTTCCGGCAATGGGCCATCTGGATCGAAGCTCGAAACGTCGTAGCCAAGTGCGCCATTCAAGCTAGCAATACCACTGTCATAGTGTACCAGACTATCTAAATGGGCACGCTTGGCGATCGCCTCTTCCACAGTTTCGCCTACGATGACCAAAGCACCTGGAAGAATTTTGATGCTTTCTGGGTCGCGTCCAATAGCCCACGCTCGTTTCTTAATATCAGCAAATAAAGCCTTACCTGCTTCCAGATTACTAGCAGGTGCAAACACAACCTCGGCAGTTTCGGCCGCTAATTGCCGTCCTGCTTCGGAAGCACCAGCCTGAACAATCACCGGCCAACCTTGGACTGGTCTAGCGATGTTCAACGGCCCCCGCACTGAGAGATGTTTTCCCTGATGATCCAAAACGTGAATTTTTGCGGGATCGAAATAAATTCCTGATTCTACATCTCGAATAAAGGCATCGTCGGCGAAGGAATCCCAAAGACCAGTGACGACATCATAGAATTCTCTAGCGCGCACGTAGCGTTCATCATGCTCTACTTCTTCTTTCAAACCAAAGTTGAGCGCTGCATCTGGATTGGATGTGGTGACAATGTTCCAGCCGGCGCGGCCGCCACTGATATGGTCAAGAGACGCGAACCGACGGGCAATGTGGAAAGGCTGATCGTAAGTTGTGGAAGCAGTAGCAACGAGTCCGATGTGTTCAGTAACGCTGGCGAGGGCAGAAAGCAGAGTGAAAGGCTCGAAAGAAGTGATGGTGTGACTGCGTTTTAGTGCGTTGATTGGCATATTTAGCACAGCTAAGTGATCCGCCATGAAGAATGCGTCAAATTTGCCCTGCTCTAGTTTCTGGATGAATTGTTTCAGCGCCGGGAAGTTAAAATTGGCATCAGGCAAAGCCCCAGGATAGCGCCAAGCGCCTGTATGTATGCTTACTGGGCGCATGAACGCGCCTAGCTTTAATTGCTTTGATCTGCTCATTAGCTCTCCATAAACATTAGTTTTAAACGCGCCACTTTACTAATGGTTTATACAATAAATGAATTCAATTAAGAAGTAAAAAGATAATTCCCATAAATCAATTGAGGGGATTTGATAAGGATCTATTATTTCGCTCTATGAGATACCAAAGGCGATCGCGGCACGTTCCACTCGAAATAAATGTTTTTATTTCTTGGAGTTCCCTTAGGTTAATATTGCTCCACCCATTAATCGCTCATACCGATACTTCAACTCTTCTTTCATCAAATACCAACGCTCTAAAGTTGCATCCATCTCTATAATTTTTTCTGCTGCTTGCCGCGCTAAAAGTAAAACTTCCTCATCTTCAAGCAAACTCGCTAAGGTAAAATCTGGCACGCCTGATTGACGAGTTCCCAGTACTTGCCCTGGCCCACGAAAACGCATATCCATCTCAGAAATGAAAAAACCATCCTGAGATTGTTCCAATACCTTCAAACGTTGTTGAGCATCAGGACTTCTGGAACTGCTCATCAACAGACAGTAAGACTGAGCCGCGCCACGACCGACACGCCCCCGCAGTTGGTGCAGTTGTGATAAGCCAAATCGTTCCGCATTTTCAATGAGCATCACCGTAGCATTCGGTACGTCTACACCAACCTCAACAACGGTAGTGGAAACTAAGACCTGTGTTTGGTTATCACGGAATTTGGTAATAGATTCGTCTTTTTCAGCTGAACTCATGCGACCGTGCAGCAGCCCCACTTGAAAGTCGGGAAAAATGCTTTCCTGTAACTTTTGATGCTCATCAACAGCCGATCGCAAATCCAGTTTCTCTGATTCTTCTACCAAGGGTAAAACCACATAAACTTGTCTACCTTGGGCAATTTCTCGGCGGATGAGGTCATAAGCATGGTTGCGTTGCTGACCTGACAATACTGTTGTCTGAATCTTTTGCCGCCCTGGTGGTAACTCATCAATCTGGCTGACATCTAAATCCCCGTGTATTGTCAGTGCTAGGGTTCTGGGAATTGGGGTAGCTGTCATCGTTAAGACGTGGGGTTGATTGCCTTTTTGCTGCAAACGCGCCCGTTGTTCTACCCCAAAGCGATGCTGTTCATCTATCACTACTAAGCCTAGCTGTTGAAAGTTTACAGGGTCTTGAATCAAGGCATGGGTTCCCACTAATAGGGGTAATTCACCAGTTCCTAACTGAGAATGTATTTGTCTTCGTTTAGCAGCTTTAGTGGAACCTGTCAGTAATTCCACTGGTAAATGCAAGAGATTAAACCAACTAACTAACTTGCGATAATGTTGTTCTGCTAAAACTTCTGTGGGAGCCATCAGCGCTGCTTGGTAGCCAGATTGAATTGCCGCGAGAATAGCCAGTACGGCGACAACTGTTTTCCCAGAACCGACATCACCTTGCACCAAACGATTCATTGGCACAGGTTTTTGCAAGTCGTTAAGAATATCGTTGAGGACTCGTTGCTGTGCGCCAGTGAGTTGAAAAGGTAATATTTCGTAGAATTTCTCTACAAGTTGACCGCGTGGAACGAGGATGGCGCTAGTTTGAATCGCTCTTGCTTGCTGTTGACGTTGCAGTAAACCAAGTTGTAGATAGAAAAATTCATCAAAGACTAGGCGACGACGGGCAACTTGTAGAGCGGTGCTATCGCTAGGAAAATGGATATTAGCGATCGCATCTTTCAATTCCATCAAACCATATTTCTGGCGCAAACCACTTGGCAGAGGGTCTTTCAAGTTAGCCGCAGCAGGCAAAGCAGTAATTACCGCCTGTCGTACTGTATTCGCCACTACACCCTCGGTTAGTCCATAAATCGGCACTACTCGCCCAATATTTAGCGACTCAATCGTATCTCCTGGATTTGCCAAAACCTCTAGTTCGGGATTATCCAGTGTCAAGCCGTATTTACTTTCTTTCACCAACCCACACGCCGCCAGAATACTACCGACTGGATAACGGCGTTTTAAACTTTCTTGCCATGCGCGACTACTAAAGCGCGTACCTGCGTAAAAACGACCAATTTTGATTTGACCGCTATTATCTTTTACTACAAGTTCTAAAATTGATAATTTCTGATTTTTCGGGCTAGTAAAGCAGTTGCAACGCTTCACAGTTGCCACTATTGTTACTGTTTCACCCGCCTGTAACTCACGGATATTCACCTGACGCGCATAATCAATATGGTCGCGAGGATAGTAAAAAAGCAAGTCGCGGACGGTGTGTAAACCAAGCCGTGCTAAATTATCAGCTTTTTTAAAACCGATTTCTGGCAAATCACTGAGTTTTTGCTCAATTGTTGGTGCAAGTCTCCGACTCACCTCAGCAACAATTGAAGATTTCGGATTTTGGATTTTTAATTGATTAATTCTCCCCTGCTCCCTGCTCCCTGCCCCCTGCCCTCTGCTCTCTGCCCCTTGCTTCCCCTCCTCTTGCTGTAGTTGTGATAGATACCTGCGAGTTTCAGCAACTAAGTGTTGTCTTTCTTCCAATGCTAGATGTGGATAACTGGCAAATTGCACCGCTAGTCCTTGCCAACGGCGGCGTTCAGTTTGGGGTAAGCCTGTTGGGAATTTGCCCAAAGTTAGGCTCAAAAATTCACTGAAACGGTATTCTCTGCCTATCAAGTCTGTAAAGCCACGTTCGGCTTCTATTGCCAAGGCTTTATGCAATCGTATCCAATCTGGTTTTTCATTAGTCATTGGTTATTAGTCATTAGTCATTGGTCATTAGTCATTGGTCATTGGTCATTGGTCATTTGACTCTGGACAAAAGACAAAGGACAAAGGACTAATCCTCAAACCAACTAGAACGCCATGCAGCTTCAGCTTCCGCGATCGCTCTTTCCCGATGTTTCTTTTGATACTCTCGTCCTAGCTTGTTTAGCTGAACTAAAATATTGCGGATTTGCCTGCGTTCAGAGGAGAGTGTCACATCAGCAAATTCAATTTCCCCTAGCCGCAGGTTAATAGCCATAATTTGTGTGAGTCCAGAATCTTCTAACTGCTGCTCATTTTCAATTTCAATTACTAAGTTTAATAAGTTTGGTGGCCCTGGCATTACCTCGGCAGATGCTTCTGATGCCGCTGCCGCTGCTGCTAAAATCGGTTCTGGTAATTTTTTGGGTAATATCCCAGCTTTTTGTAACAAAAGATTAGCATCGTGCGAAAGTTTTTTCAGTATCTCTTGCGTGACCTCTTCTAATTTCTGTTGCCATGTTGCCAGTTCTATAGGATTAGAGGTATCGGGTGTAAGAGGCTCAGAGATAGACTTGTCCAGTGTCACAGAAGATGAAGAAGTAACATCTCCCTCATCTCCCTCATCTCCCCCAGTTTCCTCACTAATATAAATGAGCAATTGTTCAGCCGCCAGTTGACCTAACTTGCGGATGGCTTGTTGCAATTGTTGTCGCTGATTCAATGACAAGTGCAGAAAGTTTTCGGGATACCCTTGGGTACAGAGGTGGTAACTTGCGAGAATCAACTGTTTTCGTACAGCTAGCCCTAAGGTGGCTAGATAACTAGCATAAGCGGTCTGTAGTTCTACTGCGATCGCTCGGATCGCTTCTTTCAGTGCTGCAATATCCTGCTCAATTCGCTCGATTGCTCTTGCCATATATTTTCGTTCTTGCCCATCTGAACCATTACATAGTACAAATGTACAAATTTATTTTAGGATAACTTTCCAGAGAATTTTAGATTTTAAATTTTTAGATTTTAAGGGAACTCCAAGAAATAAATTATCCAATATTGTGGGGTGGGCAACATGAGCGCCCAGTTAATATGGCGGGCAAGATGACCACCCCACAAGAGCTAATTAGATATTTTTCTATTTGTCAGTCCCTAAATTAAATGCGATATTTCGCGTCTGTAAATAAATAAATACAGGTCAAGCAAATAGCCTGACCTGTTTTGTCATTAGTCATTTATCCAGAGTCTAATGACTAATGACTAAAATTAGACACTGCTAATTTGTGCAGCGACTTCATCAGCAAAGCTAATTTCTTGCTTTTCAATGCCTTCGCCAAGTATATAACGGACAAAGCGAGTTACTTGAATCTCTTCGCCTAATTGCGCCTTCGCTTGCTTCAAGAGGTCTTCCACAGAAATACTCTGATCGCGAATGTAAGGCTGATCGAGCAAAGCCAATTCTTTTAGGCGTTTATCAATCCGTCCCTGAACAATTTTCTCTTTGATGTTATCTGGCTTGTTCGCCAAATCATCCTTGCCCAATTCAATGTCTTTTTCCTTTTGGGCAACTTCGGCAGGGATTTGGTCTACGCTTACATACTCGACATTTGGGCAAGCCGCAACTTGCATTGCAGCGTTCCGTGCCAAGGTTTGGAACTCTGAATTAGCAGCCACCGACTCAGTTTGGGAACCCAGTTCTACTAAGACACCAACTCGACCCCCGGTGTGAATGTAGCTATCTACTACACCTTGTGTACCCTCTGCTATTGCAAAATTAACAAAGCGACGCACTTGGATATTTTCACCAAGAGTGGCAATACTTTGCTTGATGAATTCTTCTACAGTCCCGCTTTCATTCTCAATATAGGGTTGAGCCAGCAAAGACTCAACACTATCAGCTGTCGCTGCTTGCTTTGCTAGGTTCTTAACTAAAGCTTTAAAAGCCTCGTTACGAGCAACAAAGTCTGTTTGACAGTTGACTTCTATAAGTACTCCGACTTGACCACTAGGCTGAATGTAAGTTTCTACCAGACCTTCTGCGGCAATGCGATCGCTTTTTTTGCCAGCTGAAACTAAGTTCTTTTTTCTTAGCCAGTCTATGGCTTCTTCTATGTTGCCATCATTCTCTATCAGCGCCTTTTTGCAGTCCATCATGCCGGCACCAGTTTTTTGGCGTAGCTCTTGGACGAGTTTTGCAGATATTTCCGCCATGTTGCCTCAATTCCTAACTTGACCTCGAGTTGTAATCGCTCACTTAATTGAGTACTGAGTGCTGAGTTTTGAGTGTTTCAGTTATCAATTTTATTCTTCATTGACAAATCACAACTTACAACTTCAAAAATCAAGACTCAGCACTATTCAATTTGCTGAGTCTTTCTATCTTACTCACCACTCAGCACCCAGCACTATTCTTCTGTTTCCTCGTCGGGGATTACGGCATCAGTATATTCGGTTTCTTCGTAGTCATCGTCATACTCACCACCGTCGTAATCTTCGTCATACTCTTCAGCTTCCAGCTGACCGTGACGACCTTCATAAATGGCATCCGCCAATTTTCCGACTATCAGCTTAATTGATCTGATCGCATCGTCGTTTGCGGGGATGGGGATATCTACTACATCTGGGTCACAGTTTGTATCCAACATGGACACAATGGGAATATTCAGCTTTTGGCATTCTTGAACTGCGTTATATTCCCGCCGTTGGTCTACAATTACCACAATATCGGGCACTTTCCGCATTGTTTTAATGCCGCCCAAGTATTTCTGAAGCTTCGTCATTTCCCGACGTAGCATTGATGCTTCTTTTTTCGGCAATAAATCTAGTGCGCCAGTTTCTTCACGGCGTTCTAAATCTTTCAGGCGGTCTACCCGTGTTTTGATGGTCGCCCAGTTGGTCAACATTCCACCTAACCAGCGTTGGTTAATGTAGTGGGAACCACAACGGCTAGCTTCTTGGGCAATAATTCCAGCTGCTTGGCGCTTGGTGCCGACAAAAAGAAATTTCTTCCCTTGTTCTGCGTTTGATCGCATGTAGTTGTAAGCATTATCCATCAACTGGGCAGTTTGCACCAAGTCGATAATATGTACACCATTGCGGGAAGTATAAATGTAAGGAGACATTTTTGGGTTCCAACGCCGGGTCTGATGCCCAAAGTGAACCCCTGACTCCATCATCTGAGCCAATGAAACTACTGGCATATATTTTTCAACTCCGATTCGGGTTAAACCTCCATCCAAGTGTATTTCCCAATCGGGAAACACCCGAATTCTTAGATGTGCGAGATTAGTTAACCATACTAGGTTAGCATATTCAGAAGTGTTGTAGCTGGTTGACAGAGTAAGGGCAAAAAATAGCGTTGCCAACTCAACAATTAGGCAATGCTATTCTTCTATTAAACTCAAAATACCTATCTAATCGCGGTCTTCTTGGTCTTTGGGTTTAGGTTTTTGTCGCCGTTGTTCTACCTGATCGTCGATAGTTTCTCTCATTTTGCGATCAGCAGCGTCCATTGCAGAATACTTAAAGCGGTTGATTATGCCACTGAACAAGTTGCTAAAGAATCTTTCGATTTCTTGCATAATTTTATACCTCAATATTTAAAGGTAAATTCTTGACTCGACATTAGCCTTGGACTTTCTAATGGAAGTGGGAAATGAAACGCTAATCTGTACTTGAAGTATCTGTTAGTCTCTTAGCGTATTTAAGTACTTAAAGGACTGGCGGTTTGTTTATCCTTTAATTAAGTTTTGCTTGGGAATAACTGTATAAAACAATATTCTCAATCAAATCAGGATTGTTGAGACTTAAAAGATTGAAACGCTTTGAACGTTTATATATTGTATTCTGTCTAAGGTAATAAATGTGGCAAAGACACAGGTAACAAATTGTTTCCTTGGCAAATTCGTGGGCAGAGGCGTGGATGTTACTCAATAATATCAGGGTCTACATTGAGCGATCGCAACCTTGCCTTTAACTGTTCTATCTGCAATTCTGCCTGTTCGGCTCGTTGGCGTTCTTGTTCGGCTCGTTGGCGTTCTTGTTCAGCTCGTTGGCGTTCCTGTTCTACCAGTTCTTCTGCTTGCTGTCTTGCTAAAACTTCCTGCCTTAAAGCCTGTGCCAGTTCATCAGGGATCAGTAATTTTTCCCCTGTATCCTCAGGGTAAAACCCAATTAGCCTTCCCTCAATCACCAAGCGTAGTTGTAACGGTTCACTGCGTCCATCCTCTATCGGTTCGTAGATTTCTCCCCGTAGGCGATAGCCACGTAGCTGTTGTTCCACCCACTCGCCTTTCGGATCAAATAGCCAGTATTCCTTAACACCTAGCTGCTCATAGAGGGTCTTTTTGAAGATTTCGTCTTGTCCCTTAGTCCCAAAGGATGTTATTTCAAAAATAACTGTGGGTACTTGACCCTCTTCCCAGATTTTATAGTTGTCCCGACCGCCGGGTGCGACATCAAAAATCACCATCACATCTGGGGCTACCCGCAATTTGGGAAAACCCTGTGCATAGTAAAGAAATTGATTTCCTAATACTGTTGCCTGACGATTTGCCAAATACTGTTTCAGGACTTCTAAGGTAGTTAATAAGGCATAAAGGTGGTCGTAGGTTTCTGCCACTGGTTGACCATCAGCACTGGGGTAAAATATTTCTGATTCGACACTAACAGGTAAAGTAGCAGTCACGTCGCTTCGCTCCGAATTCAAAATGACGCTCACAGATTCGCTAACGCTGCGCTAACAAAATTCAAAATTACAATCCCCATAAATAAATTTAGTCGCTCTGTATCACGAATGTGTTTCGGTTATGGTTGTAAAGTCAGTGCTACAAGATTATTGTAGAACAACTCTAGTTCTTCTTAGCTTGAGATATGCAAGCTTTGCAAAATATAACTAGATAACTCACAAAATCCTTCTCCTTCGGCAGCAGTGGTAATGTAAACAGGCTGATATTTCAACTGATTTACATATTCCAGCACGTTAGCTACGCCTACAGAAACAGGAAAATAACGCCGATCGAATAAACTTTCATCATTGGGGCTATCGCCAACAGTGATAATTTGTTCTGGTGAGTACTGGGGCAAATATTTACGCAATACCTGCAACAATCCCACAGCTTTATCTTGATCTTGGGGTTTTATGTGACACTGCACGTTGCTATAGGTAAATCCCCAGCCCATTTGTTGACAAAGACTGTCTAGGGTTTGTAGTTCGTCTTGACGCAAACCAGCGACATCAAAAGTCCAATCGGTGAGGCGAAAGCGATTATCTGTAGATTCTTGAATTTGGGGAAATTTAGTTTGTAAATTCTCAAAAGTGGTAGCCAAATGCTGGCGATGTTGAACTAAATCAGGAATGGGTGTTAAGACTACTGGTTTCTGGTTCCCTGGTGGAAAATAGAAACCGCCATTTTCTGCGATCGCACCTGCTACTGGCATCAAGCTACTCAATCCACTTACCCACCCAGCCGAACGCCCGGTGACAATTAGCACTTTAATGTCAGCTGCGGCTAAATCTTCTAAAGCTTGCAGCAGTGCAGGAGTAAATTTTCCTCGTCTAGTCAGAGTGCCATCCATATCTGTGGCTATCAGACGAATCTTGCTCAAGCTTGTAGATGAAACCTCAGATAGGGGAGGGAGGCTCAACCCGGATTTCTCACGCATAGTGTAGGCAGAGGGGGTGTGGGGAGTGTGGGGAGTGTGGGGGGGTGTGGGAAGTTTGGGGGGTAAGACTTTTTCCCCATCCTCCCATACATCCCATACCTCCCACACCTCCCATCCTCCCACACCTCCCACACCCCCTTGGATTTCTCACTTCTGAGAAATCCAGGTCAAATCTCTGGACATATACGATTTGTAAAAGGCTGTAAAAAATATTAATCATACAGCAAGATGACCTTGAAGATTTGGGCATCCTAAACATCAGGAGTCAAGTTTTTCAGTTTCCCACCATGTCCACTTCAATGTTTCTTGCCCAATCCTCTGGGAAAAAGGCTATTAAAAAGGCATCCCAGGAAGTGCCAGCAAGTAATCCTCAAATACCACCATTACTGTTGGTAACTTCTGGAGGACTGGCTTTAGTGGTGATTGCTTTGATTGTGTATATTAAACTCCAGAAGGATCAGCTGGAGAAAAAACTTAAGTTTGAACAATTCCGGGCGCGAGAACTAGAGAAAAAGTTTAAGCTGGCGCTGGAAACAATTCGCAAAATGGAAACTAATCCCGATTTGGTGAACTCACGGGATTTTAACCTGGATTATCTGCGAATGCGGATGTCAGAGGAGGTGTTTCATTTTGCAATTCTTAATCAAATAAAGATTCAGATCAAAGAAAAAATTTCTCAAGCCCTGCGTCCAAGTCAAGCCCAACAAGGATCGGTTGGAATTGCTAATAGCACTGGACGGCAAGTAGATGAAATTTTTGATGTCGAGTATGAAACTGGTAGTCCAGGGAATTCTGCTAAACGAGTGCTGTTTCGGATTCAAATCAAGTTAATGAAGTTGCCGACACAAGCAACTTCTGCGACTATTAGTCAAATTATTGATTGTATAGAAACTTACTTAAGCCCTATAGAAGACGAAGATAGTTGGCAGCCAATAATTCAAGGTCGGATTGCTACTATGCATTGGGATCAAAAGGCCAAACCTACGCCTCTACTGGTGCTAGAACAATCGAATGAAGGCGTAAATGTAACTTTCCGTACTACTCGCCAACCAAATACTCCAACTCCGCCAAAGTCACCTGGAACTAAAAAATCAGGCTCGGCTAGACAATAAATTATGGCTGTTATTAGTCATTGGTATTGGTCATTGGTCATTAGTCATTGGTTATTGATCATTCACAAAGGACAAATGACTAAAATCATGACTGAATGGCCGTATTTGCGGAATTACGGGTTAAAAGACCATCTTCCATTTCTACGATGCGATCGGCTATGTCTAAAATGCGGTTGTCGTGTGTCACTAATAAGATAGTCGTTCCCTGATTTTTGGCTAGACTCTGCATTATTTCCACGACATCGCGTCCTGATTGTTTGTCTAATGCGGCTGTTGGTTCGTCTGCTAGGACTAGGGGTGGACGATTCACTAGGGCGCGGGCGATCGCTATTCTTTGTTTTTGTCCACCAGAAAGATTATCTGGGTAGTAATCAACTCGTTCTTCTAGACCAACTGACCCCAGCATGGCTTTTGATTTAGCCACTGCTTCTGCTTGAGAAATATTATCGTTTAATTCTACCGCCATTTGCACATTTTGTTTTGCTGTCAAGAACCCTAGCAAATTGTGAGCCTGGAAAATATAACCAATGTTGCGTCGCATCTGCACCAGTTTGTTTTGACTAACGCCAACGAGTTCTTCACCTAAAAATTTTAAACTTCCCTCTTGTACAGACCGCAAACCACCAATTAAGCTCAGTAATGTTGTTTTTCCTGAACCTGATGGCCCGGTCATAATTACAATTTCACCCGGATAAATTTCTAAGTTGATGTCAAATAATATCTGTTTTTTCAGTGCGCCTTTGCCATAGAAGTGATTGAGGCTTTTAATGGCGATTACAGGTTCTTTTCCCATCATATTTTTGTTAGTTATAAATTAGTGGTTCCAAAATTTAATTGTAGTCACAGTCAGAAATTAAATTTGCTTAGTTATCATCATAAATCAAACTTATTGTTAACATATCTTGATTAAGATTGAATTAATTAAAATATATCTGCTGGATCGGCAGAGCGTAATTTTCTAACTGCGATCGCACCAGAAATGATGCACATTAACATAGTCAAAATCAATACCATTACCGCTCGATCAAAACTCATGAAAACTGGTAAAAGTGTTGCATTTCTAGCGCTGTTATACATAAACAAGGCAAAAACTATTCCAGGGAAATAGCCTAAAACTGCTAATAATAAAGCTTCTTGAAGAATGACCGTCAATAAATAGTTTTGTGTGTAACCTATTGCTTTGAGAGTAGCATATTCAGCTAAGTGGTCTGCAACTTCTGTATAAAGAATTTGATAAACAATCACAGTCCCCACAATGAAACCCATGACAGTCCCTAATGTGAAAATAAAGCCAATAGCTGTACTATTCGCCCAGTAACTCCGCTCAAAATCAATAAATTCTTGTTTAGTTAAAACATTTACTTCATTAGGTAAATACTTTCGTAATTGTTGGGCAACAACATTAGCATCTGCTCCCGGTTTTAATCTAATTAGCCCAATATCAATTAATCCTTTTTGACGATTGTTGAATATTCGGAAAAAGTTAAGATCGCTCGTAATTAAATTACCATCTGCACCAAATGATGCACCTAATGTAAAGAGTCCTCCTACTTTAATTCGCCGTCTTCGTACTTCTGCCGTTACAGGCTTTCCTTGGTCATAATTAGTAGCGATCGGCCCATACTCTAGCCGAGAAGAACGGTCAAATAAAACTACATCAGGTAATTTAAGTTTATCTAAATTTTCCTGAACTCCAGGTAAGTTAACTAGGTTAGTTTCTGGGTTCATTCCAAATATCAGGATGCTACGAGGACGGCCTGTTACAGGATTTTTCCAAATTGTAAAATCTAAATATATCGGATGTACTGATTGAACTGCGGGTAACTCTAAAGCTTTATATAACCGTCGTTGAGAGAAGCTTCTCATCGCCAATATAGCGTTAGATTGACTGTTAATTAAAACAATATCACCTTGCAAGCTGTTATGGAATCGAACGTTACTATAATATAGAGCATCTCGGAAGCCGAGTTGCATAAACATTAAAATATCAGCAAAAGCAATTCCTGCTAAAGCCACAGCTAGGCGAGTTTTTTCTCTTGTCAGTTGTAGCCAAGACAGAGGAATTTTTTGATTCATTTTATAGGCATCCAAGCACAGTTAAGAGAATTCGTAATTAAGAACATTCTCAATCCAAAATATCAAATCGCAAATTTGTATTGCTGCTCGCCTATAACTTAATTAGTTATTAATATCGACAACAACTTTGGCGTAAGTTAAACCAGAAACTTTCTGGCTATCTTCTGGAGACAGAGCAATTTTAACTTCTACAACTCTGGCATCCACATCTGCTGCTGGATCTGTATTCAGCACATCTTTTTTACCAATTTTTCTGCCGATTTCTGTGACAGTTCCCTTTAATTCGCCGCTAAATGCACCGTTATCACTGGTGACAGTAGCATTTTGACCAAGGCGCACTTTACCAATGCTATCTTCGGCAACTTCAGCAATTACGAACATTTGGTTGGTTTGGCCAAGTTCAGCAATGCCATTTGCGCCAATTGCTTCACCCGATTTGGTGTAAATCTTTAAAATCTCTCCAGCGATTGGTGCTTGAACGTAGCTCAACCTCAGTTCTGCTTCGGCTTTTCTGACATTTGCGATCGCATTACTAACTTGGGCTTGCACTACTTGCACATCGGTAGGACTAACATCTAAAATTCTGCTTAGTTTGGCCTTTTCTTCATCGATTTGTCTTTGCAAAGTTGCTAAAGTTTTGTCACGGTTAACTTTGGCTTCGATGAGTTGCTGTTGCAAAGTTGCTAAATTTTGGATTTGATTCGCTCTCGCCTCAGCAAGTTGCTGTCGTATAGTTGCCAATGTTTGCTTTAGGGTAGCTTGGCTTTCAGCCACCTGTTGATTAGCAGTTATTGCACTCAAGCGTCTACTATCCCGCTCTTGCTGAGAAATTGCACCTTCTTTGTATAAAAAATCATAGCGTCCAGCATCGACTTGAGCATTGCGCTGTTGGGCTTTAATACGTGTAAGTGTTGCTCTCAGGGCTTCTCTTTGCCCACTGAGTTCTGCTTCTAGGCGATTTACTGTTGCTTGTTGGACAAGTTTACCACCACTTAACTGGGCTGCAATCCGAGCGATCGTTGCTTGTTGACCATCTCTTTCTCCAAGTAACTGCGCTTGTAGACGAGCAATAACTGCTCTTTGAGCTTGAATATCTCTTGGAGATCCAGCCCTGACTTGCGCTAAATTCGCACGGGCTTCTTGCACTTTCGCTTTTGCCTCTTGTAGTCCGGCTATTTGGGTATCGCGGTTGTCCAAAATTGCCACAATTTGACCTTGCCTTACCTTTTCACCCTCTCTCACCAAAAGTTGCTGAATTCGTGACGATGGTGCTAATCCTGATGATGGGGCGGACAATTTAACAACTTCGCCTCGCGGTTCCAAACGCCCTACAGCACTAATGCTATTGCTAGATGGCATTACAGGTGCAGATGTAGTTAGTTTTCTCAGCTGCTCGATTTTAGCAGTGCCTAGTATGCCAGCAGCAATTACTACTGGTACAGCTATAGCAATACCCCACCAAATCTTTGGTTGTTCACTATTAAGCGTCTGTTCACTTGGCTTTGGCTTTTCAGTCACCCTTGACATAGTATGTTGCCCATTTACCTGAATTGTGCTGATGGAAGTAAAAATAAAAGGGTTTTTAATCAACAGCCAGTCCCGTTAGGACAAGTAACGGTGGTTTAAGGCTGGGTATGGTTTAAAAATCCACTGTGTTATGAATGCTCAACACTATGGCTTTGCAAAATGGTGTTTATTTGTATGCAGTACACTTCTCTTTCTAAATCTCTCTCCTAAAAACAGAGACTTTGAATTTTCCCCCTTTCTGTGTCGGGAAGGGGGTTAGCGGGTTAGGTCTGTATTGAAACCCAGAAGTGCTATCAATAGCTGGCTATTCAATAACTGTGAGTATGATTGAGACATGAGCGCAATAGTAGCTAGCAGAATTCACAAGCAGTATGAATCTAGATGTAGAGATGCGATATATTACGTCTCTACACAAAATTCTAAATTGGTATGATGCGGTACTTTACTGCCAATACGGTTCGGTTAAGGCAAGAGACGCGATAAATCGCCGTCTCTACAAAGGACTGATTATTGTAAAGACGGCGATTTATCGCGTCTTTGCGATTAGCGGCGTGTCATCAAAAAAACCTTATCCGAACCTTATTGACTTTACTGCTACATTCACTACAGCTATAGTTACTCACAAAATTGAAAAGAAACATCAAAAATAGACTGTTGCCTTTATTGGATACAATCTTGTTACAAAAGTTAGTCTTCCTTAAGTGAATCAACGATTAACTAACTAAAAAATATCTGTCAACTTGAGCATTCTTAACATTAGAGTTTCCTTAACTTTCTGGTCAATGAGTTAGCTGTCTCTAGTTGCTTGCACCTTCCAAGACAACAAACCATTTTGTGATATTTGCTTCAAAGACCTTACTACTCTCCCTGCTGCTGTTTTGGGACTCCATTAAACTCTCGTTGAATGAATTCTACATTTATCCGTTACCTGAAAACGTAACAGAACCTACAGATAAGGGAGATGGAGGGATGATTAAGTTGGGAGATCGAATAAAACTGTGGTCATATAATTTTCTGCCCAAGCTGGGCCAAAGGCTTTTTCTAATACGCGGCGGGTTTTATCGTTTTGCTGCTGTTTGGTGCAATAGTTGTGTTGTCCGGCCAGATTTTGGGTGACTTGTTCAACTGAAACAGGATGTGAGGCGATCGCTTGGATGCAATGAATGTCTAAAAATTCTCGCACCCGCGAAAGAAACATTGCTTCTTCTTCTGGGGAACTGGGGCGCACAAAGATACAAAAATCCGAAAAAATATTTCCCCATTCCGGTAATTCACGGGGTTGGGAAAAGTTAAGCACTGTTAGCTGTGTCAGTTCAGAAGTATAAGATTCTGGTAATGTACGCTCTACTTGAATCGGAGAAAGGTCGGCGATCGCCGCACTAATTTGACCTCTACCCCCAACTAAATCACAACCAAACATCGGCAGGTTATATTCTGGACGAGGAAACATGACGCAGTGCAAAATATCCAGCATATTGCCAATTTTCGCCAATTCCAAATGCATTTTCCGAAACTGAGGCGTTTGATAGCAACGGTTTTCAATCGTCAGTTTTTCGCCTTCTAATCTACCTTCTACATACCCCAACTCATCAGGCAAATGGTAGGGGGATAAATCTAAGTGCTGATGCCAAGCTGCCTCAATACAATCAGCTAGCTGACGAATTAGGGGATGTTGTTGCTCACGCAGCGAGGGCATAGAAGTAAATGACATAAGCTAGTTGGGAATGCGATCTAATGGCCAGTCTACAACCTGTCGTGCCATAGCTGTTGTGGTCTGCAATATAAGCAAACACTTGACATTTGTCATTTGTCATTGGTCATTAACTTTAGACAAGGGACTATTGCCAAAAATCTGTGACATCGTATCCCAATTCACTTAGCATGTGCCGCAGTAGGGGTAAACTGAGTCCAATTACATTGCTGTGACAGCCGGCGATTTTTTCTACGAAGAAACTACCAAAACCCTCAATGGCAAAGGCTCCAGCACACTTGAGTGGTTCACCAGTGGCAACATAAGCTTTAATTGCTTTTTCGCTCATTTGAGCAAAGTAAACTCTTGTAACTTGAGACTTGACTAAAGTACGATTCTGGTTATTGTCAATTAAGGCATGACCTGTGTATAAGTCGCCAAAGTTACCTTGCATTATCTGCCAACGTGCGATCGCTTCAGAGGTATCTGCTGGTTTGCCATAAATTTCACCATTCATAGACAAAACTGAATCACAACCCATAATCAAAGCTGATTCAAACTGTGGGGCTACAGTTTCCGCCTTGTACTGGGCAAGAGTTTTGACTAATTCTGCTGGTTCACTTAATTCAATTTGCGACTCATCAAAATCACTTGCTCGAACTATTGGTTCAATACCAACAGTTTGCAGCAAGCGGCGTCGGGCTGGGGAAGCTGAAGCAAGTACAAAAGGTGGAATTTTCATGAGATTTTAGAAAAATTTGTTAATTAGGCATTGGGCATTATCTTTATTTTTGATATTTCTTCTTCCCTATTCCCTATTCCTTACTCCCTGCTCCCTATTCCCTACTCCCCAATTAATAAACAGAAAAAGAATTAACAACCTCATCAATCATTCGTTTAACTTTCTGCCAGCGTTTTTCAGGAATTGAAGCGTTGAGGGTAAAAAGTTTACCGCGACTCACAGCAACACTGGCAATGTTGTGACGTTCTTGTTGATTGGGGAGTTTAACCTCATACTCCAAAAGGTAGTATGTTTTACCGTCTACTTCTCGTTGCACGGCATTAACTAATTCAGCCGAACGACCAGAGTCAGGAGGCGCGAGAGCCGCTTTTCCTAATTTGTATCCTACTTCTGTTGGGGTTCCCAATTCTGACAAGGTTTTGCCTTCTGGAACTGGGCTAATTACAACCGAAACGTTTTCAGACACCTCAATCAAATCGTGGAAAACCACATCTGGCCCATTAGCAACTTTAACTGGTAGCCAACCGTTAGGATATAAAAACTGATAGCCATCACTAGTGTCTACAAAGCTTTTGAGTCCAGACGCAGCCGCCACATCAGAATTACTCAGACTGAAGCTCAACACCAATAGCAAAATTAATACAATTCGTTTCCACATTTCTACAAATTCCTTTGGGCTGGAGATAACACAAGGCTTGCATCATTTCTCGTCTTTATTCTCCCACCAAGCGGTACGCTTCGGATAATGCATTAAATAGTGAAGTATAAATGCTTATATTCCCTAACACCTAATTATAAAAAAAGAGAGGCAGATAATTCTACCTCTCCTATACAGGGATAGACAAATTAATTGAACTATCCCATGATTAATTCCAACTGACTAGACTTAGTATCTGTTGGGTTTGTGAACAAGGAAGCTAAGAATTTGGCACTGTTTGATGTTGTCAAAACCCACAACGCGGATATAGCTGTTGTTGAATTGAGAACGGCATCCTTGAACTTCGCTCAATACTTCTTGAGTAGATTTAGCATTGAACAAAGGTAGTTTCCACAGTGTCCAATATAATTCTGTTGGCTCAGAAGTTTCGTTAAATTCGATCGCTGGAATGTAACCTTGATTCAAAATGTACTGGATCTGCTTGGCAATTTGAGCGTCAGACAGAGGGGGAAGATAAGAAAGGGTTTCGTAACGACGCTCTTTTGGTAAAGTTTGCATAGCTTTTGATAATGGGTTGCGATTTTTACTACTGAGTTGACCGAACTAATTGGATGAGTTATCCAAATTCGGATCTGAGGTTGCTTGCTGTTCTGGTTGCAGACTGGGGTTAGATGTGTCTATTCGTGTGATGCGTTCTAAATGCTGGCGACGTTGCTCCATATTGGCTTGTTGAATGCCAGTGCGAACCATTTCCGGTAAAAATTCTGCAATTTCTTCTGCAATGTGTTCTCTGACAGTCATGATTCGCAAAGCCAAATCAGGTTTTTCTCGCAACAGTTGCTCAATGAATGACTCACCATTTTGAATTTTGCCAGACGAAAAGTTATGCAGCCAAAGTTCTAATGGCGGATTCGTTTCGCCTAGCTGCGCCAATACTGTCCTTAGAGCCTGATAAGTCAGATAGCTTTGGAGAGTTTTGGCTGTGTCCTTCGCAATTTGCTTAAGATTCATGCTTGACCCCAGCCGTCAATAGTTATGAGTTATGAGTTATGAGTTATGAGTTATGAATTAATGTAACTCTTAACTCCTAACTTCTAACTCCTAACTTTTGATCAGACGGTATCCATTGCTTCAAACTCAAACTTGATTTCTTTCCACAGTTCGCAAGCAACAGCCAGTTCAGGAGACCACTTGGCAGCTTCGCGGATGATATCGTTACCTTCACGAGCCAAGTTGCGGCCTTCGTTACGAGCTTGAACAACGGCTTCTAAGGCGACGCGGTTAGCGGTTGCACCAGGAGCGTTACCCCAAGGGTGTCCTAGAGTACCACCACCGAATTGTAGTACGGAGTCATCACCAAAGATTTCTACTAGCGCGGGCATGTGCCATACGTGGATACCACCAGAAGCAACTGCCATTACGCCAGGTAAAGAGGCCCAGTCTTGGGTAAAGTAAATACCACGAGACTTGTCTTGCTCAATGTAGTTTTCACGTAACAGGTCAACGAAGCCCAAGGTGATAGCACGTTCACCTTCCAATTTACCGACTACTGTACCAGTGTGGATGTGATCGCCACCAGACAAGCGTAGGGCTTTAGCCAATACACGGAAGTGGATACCGTGGTTCTTTTGACGGTCAATTACAGCGTGCATCGCACGGTGAATGTGCAGCAAGATACCATTGTCGCGGCACCAACGAGCCAATGTGGTATTGGCGGTGAAACCTGCGGTGAGGTAGTCATGCATGATGATGGGCTGCTTGAGTTCTTTAGCGTACTCAGCCCGTTGCAACATTTGTTCACAAGTGGGGGCGGTGACGTTGAGGTAGTGACCTTTGATTTCACCGGTTTCAGCTTGGGCTTTGCTGATAGCTTCAGAAACGAACAAGAAGCGATCGCGCCATCTTTGGAATGGTGCAGAGTTGATGTTTTCGTCGTCTTTGGTGAAGTCCAAACCACCGCGTAAGCACTCGTATACAGCGCGTCCGTAGTTCTTAGCGGAAAGACCCAATTTGGGCTTAATGGTACAACCCAGCAAAGGACGACCGTATTTGTTTAACTTGTCGCGCTCAACTTGGATACCGTGAGGAGGTCCTTGGAAGGTCTTGATATAAGCTACTGGAAAGCGGATATCTTCTAAACGTAGTGCGCGCAGAGCTTTGAAACCAAATACGTTACCGACAATTGAGGTCAATACGTTGGTTACAGAACCTTCTTCAAACAAGTCTAAAGGATAGGCAACGTAGGCAATATATTGGTTGTCTTCACCGGGAACTGGTTCGATATCATAGCAACGACCTTTGTAGCGATCGAGGTCGGTGAGCAAATCTGTCCATACAGTTGTCCAAGTACCTGTGGAAGATTCAGCCGCAACAGCCGCACCTGCTTCTTCGGGAGGAACACCAGGCTGAGGTGTCATACGGAACGCAGCTAGGAGATCGGTATCTTTTGGTGTGTAATCGGGTGTGTAATAAGTTAATCTGTAATCTTGAACCCCGGCTTTATACCCAGACTTGCTCTGAGTCTTCGTTTGAGCGTAAGACATAATTTTATCCTTCCCTGAAATCACTCTTGTTAATTATCAAACCACGTTTTGTGCAACTTTTCCTGACCCCACTCTTGCCCCTTTTGAGCGAGGGGAAGATCAGGAAAAATTTTTCTTAGGGGTTTTCTTTGGCAAAGGTTAGTAGTTTTTTTGCGGTGGACACTTTGGTAGCGGTGGTAGCCCTCCTCACCAGTGTTATCCCGTTGTAGGGATACACGACCTAGCGCTTCTACTGTTCCTCTTGCTAAAAATCAAAATTCTTTTTTACCTCTTCTTTGCACCCAACTAAACCTTCTCAATTTCACCAAAGCTTCCGCTTTTTACGGATTGATTTTAGATAATTCCCCCATAAATCGGGATATTCAGGGTATTGGGCTGGCTGGCACACATTCCCGCCTTTACACTCCTCATATCTTCTCCGTTGATGGAAAAGATACCAGAAAAGAATTTACTTGACAGAGATTTAGCAAAGTGGTGAGCGAAAGATAAAAAAATTGCACGCCACGTAATTTGTAACTTGTTTCACAATATATCAAGAATTCGATAAGTTATTCTTTGAAAGTTTTTAACTTATCTATTTAATTTTGTTATTACATAAAGATTTAAACTTTTTGTTACAAAAGCTTTACAAAATGTCATTAATGGGACCTAGGGATTGGGGACTAGGAAATAAATATTAGGACTTACGCACTGTACAAATGCGTCGTGATGTGAATTAACTAAAATAGGAAGTTTTCAGGCTTTTCTTAATTATCCTGCGATGCCTACGGCGGTAAACTACGTAAATAGACCATGTTGTAAGGGCACAGCAATGCTGTGCCCTTACGAAAGATATGGTTAAAAACCTTATTCATATTCGGCATTTCTTGTCAATGCGTAAGTCATAAATATTTAGAAACGTGGATTAAATAAGGAGAGGGATTGAGGGTGAAGGAAATCAGGGACATAAATTGTATGTTATTTAATTTTTATTCATTAGGAATACTTTCTTATTCCCCAGTCCCCAATCCCCAGTCCCCAATCCCCAATGTTTAAAAAATCCCAGCTAGGGGAACACTGGAATTAACCCAAAGCTAGTTTCGGTAACGGCTATGGGTACTGTCTCCAAAGGGAATGTCACCGTGGTATTGTTTTGCAAGCGTACTAGTTTATTGATTACTTCTACCCTGCTGGGGTTGATAGCTTTACCAAGTATGGGATGGGCACAAAAAACCCCTGACGTTAATTCATCTGATGTAGCCCCTGCTTATCCACCTTCTGCACCACCTCCGCGAGTAGAACCCTTACCCGATGAGCGAGGAGTGCAAGAACATTCGCCAGAAACAGATTATCGTGTCGGTAATTTGCTGCAAGATGTTACAGGTAATCTTTGGGTAGGTTCTTGGCGCGGACTATCGCGGATTGATCCGAAAACTGGCAAGATTATTTCTCGTGTTAGCTTACCAAATGTTGCGATTGGTGCTTTAGCCCAAGATAAAGTAGGACGCTTGTGGGTGGGAAGTTATGAAGGATTAATCCGAGTAGACCCCCGCACTAGCGAAATCACCGCGCAGAATTTATTTTTGCCTTCTAAACGCGTGTTGTCACTGTTACTTGACAAGCGGGGTTATTTGTGGACTGGAACTGATAGCGGTTTAGCTTTAATTAGTCCCGACCAAGGCTTGATTATGACAACATTAAAAAATCTGCCTGGTGTCAGCGCCAACGCCCTGACTTTAGATGCTGAAGGTCAACTGTGGGTTGGCACTCTTGATGGATTGGTGCGGGTAAATACTGCTAGTGCTGCGATTATGAAGCGGATAGCCGATTTACCAGGGACAACCGTACAAGCTTTAGCTATTAGTCCAGAAGGGTTAATTTGGGCGGGAATGGCGAATAATTTGCTAGTTATTAACCCAAAAACTGGCGCAGTGTTGCGGTCTGTGACTCGCTTACGTGGGCGTGACGTGAAAGCGGTACGTTTTGCTAAAGATGGTAGTCTCTGGGTTGGGACTAGTAATGGTTTGTTACGATTAAATCCAAATACGGGAGCTGTGTTAGATGCAGAAGTTGCTGGACTGCCTTCTAGTCGGGTTCTTACCCTTGCACCTGACATCGCTAATAAATTATGGATAGGCACTAGTGAAGGTCTGGCTTGGTTAATGCCCAAAACGGATAGTGCAAAACCCCATATTGCTTTCAGTCGCGCTGTTAAATGAGGGAATGGGGAGTGGGGAGTGGTGAGTAGGGAGTGGTGAAATTACCTAATCCCTAATCCCTAATCCCTACTCCCTACTCCCTACTCCCTACTCCCCACCGAGAAAAATGGCAATCACTACCCAGCAATTAATTCAATGGAAACAACAAGGGCGTTCAATTGTGGCGTTGACCGCCTGGGATTATGCGATCGCTCAACTCCTCGACGCAGCTGGTGTAGACTTAATCCTTGTGGGTGATTCTATGGCAGTAGTTCTAGGGTATGAAACAACACTACCAATTACTTTGGATGAAATTATCTATCACGCCAAATCTGTGCGCCGTGGGGTGAAACGGGCATTAGTAGTTGTAGATTTACCATTTTTGACGTATCAAGAAAGTCTCCAACAAGCGATGCACTCAGCTGGGCGGGTGCTGAAGGAAACGGGCGCTCAAGCGGTAAAGTTAGAGGGTGGCTATCCAGCAATGGCCGAAACTGTGGCTCGTTTAGTACAAGCTGGAATCCCAGTCATGGGTCATGTGGGTTTGACACCACAATCAATACATCAACTGGGTTTGCGACAACAAGGTAAGACGCAAGAAGCGAGTGAGAGAATTTTACAAGAAGCGATCGCTCTCGAACAAGCGGGTGTATTTTCTCTCGTGTTAGAGCATATACCCGCAGATTTAGCAATGCAGATTTCCCAAAAATTGAGTATTCCTACAATTGGTATCGGTGCAGGAATTCACTGTGATGGACAAGTTTTAGTTACCTCAGATGTCCTTGGACTGGCAGAAAAGCATCCACCATTCGCCAAAGTTTACACGAATTTGCGCGAGACGATTACCAAAGCTGTGCAAGATTATGCCGCAGAAGTGCGAGAGCGCAAGTTTCCTTGACTTCATCATTAACTATGGGTGAAA
The DNA here is from genome assembly GCF_036916655.1 of Nostoc sp. Taxonomy (GTDB): domain Bacteria; phylum Cyanobacteriota; class Cyanobacteriia; order Cyanobacteriales; family Nostocaceae; genus Nostoc. Next base: position 1,234 of record NZ_JBALFY010000070.1, on the reverse strand, counting down.
CTGAAGCAGCAAATTTCTTAAGAGTTCTACTTCAACAAGATGTAGAGCAAGTGCAAACTTGGTTGAGAATGGTTTGGGCAAAGCAACAGCAAGTACCATAAAAATTTAACTGGCTTGGTTTAGCTGAAGTCTCTACTTTCAACGCTCAAGAACTAGCCAATGAAGAATCTAATGAATCTCGTTTAGAAAGCCTTGCTTGGGCAAAGATATCAACTTCAGTTTACGCATTTTTAGCTGAAAATAATCCTACCTTTTCTGAGCGATATCTAGATTCTTCAATGACAATCAAAATAAACTTCCTTACAACATATATTCTGCTTTAGTATTCTCATATTTGATACTAAGTAAGTAGGCGGGAAAAAACCAAACTATGTAAAGATAAGTAAATACGGAGAAAATATCTACCGAGGTAATTAAAATATGGGCGCTCGTTTAAGGGTATTCCTGAGTCGTGAGCAAGACACAACCCTATTAAACCTGAAAACAGCAGATGTACCACAGAAAGTCAAAGATCGAGCAGAAGTCATTAGATTAAACGCACACGGTTGGTACGTGGAAAAAATTGCGGCCCATGTAAATTGGAGTTCACAGACAGTCAGGGAAGTTTTGCATAGATGGAAAAAGCAAGGTCTAGAAGGGCTTTGGGAATTACCTGGTCGAGGAGGGAAAGCCAAATGGACTGAAGTTGACATAGTGTTTTTAGAAGAATGCCTCAAAAAAGAACCACGCACGTATAACAGTCCTCAATTAGCGAAAAAATTAGCAACTGAACGCTCGATTAAACTGAGTCCCGACAGATTAAGACGGGTACTCAAAAAAAGGGGATCAATTGGAAACGGACCAGGAAAAGCCACAAAGGAAAACAAGACCCTATAGTTCGAGAACAGAAACAAGCAGACCTGGATATGCTGGAACTATCTGCGGCCACACGAGAAATAGACCTCAAATATTTAGATGAATCAGGGTTTTGTCTGTGGAGTGAACCAGGCTACACCTATTACTTCAGAGGTGAGCAAAAACGTTTGGAACAAACTCGTCGTCGTGGTCGCCGACTCAGCATTATTGGGTTACTTCAACCTTTGATCAGTTTTGTTTACGGTTTGGTAATCGGGGGTGTTAATCGCAAGTCTTATATCCAAATGATGGAGCAAGAAGCCCAAGATGCCGAAAAAACTGGACGTATTCGCGTAATTGTTCAAGATAATGGGCCAATACACCGATGCAAAGAAGTACA
>NZ_JBALFY010000069.1:0-72647 GCF_036916655.1 Nostoc sp. | reverse complement strand
GAGAAATTTGGTAAGTTGGGGCTATTTGAACTTAATTACAGTCAGAAATAAATAACCCTTCATTGTACCAGAAAATATTTATGCAAGAGTTCTATGGATGCTTCTCTAGCTGAAGCGGAGAAATAATAGTGATTAAATTGGTAGTTTTGAAATTAAGTAAAAAAATCATCCCCATAAATAAATTGAGGAAATTTGATCGGGACGTATCAAAAAATAAAAAGTAAAAATATTGATAAACTTCTTTTGCCTTTTTACTTTTTACTTTTGCCTTGTTTGGTCATTACGAATTATCTTGGAGGGTAATACTGAGGATTCATCACTGGCGATTGATAACCGTTTGGCGGTACAGTGCTTCCCATACTGTTAGGTACAGGAGTGACAACAGGAGGCTGATAAATGCTCATGGGAACTGTGCCTGTTGTACCGTTGGGTAAAGCCGGATTCACAACCTGGGGCTGATAGCCGTTTGCGGGTACTGTATTTGTAGTAGTGCCAGGTGTGATAGCATTCTGGCTAAACTCTTGGTAAGCTAAACGAGAAATTGAGCTAATCAATTTTTCGGCACGAGGATCGTTTTCGGGGCGTTGTACCATAACAGAAGCTATATAGCGCTTGCCAGTTGGAACAACAATTAAACCTGCATCTGCCAACATTGTGCCGATATCACCCGTTTTGTGATATGCTCTAGCACCTGTTCCTAAACCTGAGGGTAGGAGAGTATCTTTCTGGGTGCGGCGCAAGATATCGAGCATGAGATCGCGTGATGGCGCACTCACTAAATTTCCCTGACTCACAATGGCCATCAAATTTCCTAGTTCCTTGGGACTAGTAGTGTTTGTCCCTTGCAAATCTGGGAGTTGATTACGAATTACCGTAGTTGTCAATCCCCAACTGCGGAAACGCTGGTTTAAAGCGTCCATTCCTCCCAGTCGAGCAATCAGCATATTTGTTGCTGTGTTGTCGCTGATTGTAATCATTTTAGTAACAACTTCCAAAGCGGCGTACTGGGTTCCCGGTGGTTTGTATTGCAGATTACCTGAACCGCCAGCTACCAAATCCTGTTGCATAGTTAGCATTTCATCCAGGTGAATTTTACCTGCGTCCACATCTTGGAAAAAGGCAAGCAAAATCGGCACTTTAATCGTACTGGCCGCTGGAAAACTGGTAGAGGCATTGATATCTACATAACTACCAGTATCCAAATCTACTAAGAAAACTCCGGGTGTGAGATTTGGGTTAGTGGCCGCCAAATTTTGCACGGCATTTTTCAACGAGGTAATTTCTTGAGATAGATATAGACTTGAAGACGCAACTGGAGGAGTTTGGGAAGGTTGCGGCTGCGATCGCACCACATTACTATTAGATTGCGATGTCGAACTTGTGCTGATGCGATTTGCTGGGTCTAATACTGACAACGCCGTGCCCACAATTGCACCCATCCCCACACCTACAATCAATAATCGCAAAACATACAATATGGTTTTGGCCATTGGCTTTAACCGGGTTTTCCGCGATGAGCGCCTGCTTGGTCTTGGCTTTTCCATCCGCACTGTTTTAACCATCACAGCACCGGGACGGAAGGGAGGAATTTTCCCCTTTGCACTAGGTATTGATTTTACTGCCGTTGGCATGACTAACCCCGATTTTACCCTACGTGTAGCACCAGGGATTGGGGGAGGACTGATTTGATTTTTTGAGCGTGTTAGCGCCCCTCCACGTCCATTTGTAGTTGGCGGCTGGCTGTTAGCTTTAACTTTCTTTTTCACCACTTTTTGAACTTTTTGTGGCGGCTGGCGGCGATTTAAGGGTTGACGCCGCGAGAAAGCTGTTAGTTCGTCACTTGACTCTGACACCGTTACTCCTTGTGACCCACTTGACTGTTTTCTTGCAGACTCCTGACCCAAAACTTAATCTTTAAGCAATATTAATACTCAAATTCTACTTTGCCACTAAGTAACATTTTTGTGTTTAGTTTAAGCGATATTAAATATTTTGGGGGGATGATTGCGTATATATTAAACGAATAATTACAAGTTTTCACCATCCCTCTGACTTTTCAGGGCCCATTCTACCTGCTGCAAAATTCCTCGCAGCATGGCTACTTCCCCAGTTTTCAGATGAGCGCGATTATATAGTTGGCGAAATTTTCCCATACGACTTGCTGCTGTATGGGGATACACATAGCCAATTTTCAGTAATAGTGATTCTAACTGCTGGTAGTATCCTTCCACAGCATCTAAGGTTGCGAGTTCCGTTTCGGGTAAGGTTTGGCTGTCAGGTTGTTGGGCAGATTGTGACAATTCATAACAACAGATTGCTACAGCAGTAGCCAAATTCAGGGCGACATAATCTTGACTTGTGGGAATACCAACAAACCGCTGTGCATAATTTAATTCTTCATTGCTTAATCCTCGATCTTCTCTGCCAAAAATCAGGGCTGCTGGTTTTTCTGGTTCTTCCAGTAACCAGGGTAGTGCAGTGCGGGGGTTTTCTAAAGGTGTTTCTAAACTGCGAGGGCGACCAGTAGTAGCGATCGCCCGTACACATCCGTGCAATGCTTCTGGTAAGGTTGCCACTATTACCGCAGATTCTATAATTTCCTGAGCGTGAACAGCCATCATCAAAGCTTCCGTCGAAAGCGGATCGCATTGGGGGTTCACTAATACTAAATTATATAGACCGAAATTTTTCATTACCCTGGCGATCGCGCCGATATTTATCGGCCCAGCTGGTTCTACCAACACAATTCTTAATCCAGCCAAGCTCATTTTTTTTTTGCCTCCTGCGATCGCACCAGTACTTACAGACTAATTTTCAGCGTTATACTTCTGCTGAAGAGTTTCCTTGAAATCATTTTAGCTGTGTAAGTGAATGCCTGCGTCAGGTCTAAACAGTTCAGCGCAATCTTTGCCGTTCAGCTAGTCGTTCGTCGCTATTTATTTGTAGCAATTTAATCGTTGTACGTCCTTGAGGCGTTAATCCCAGCAGATCCAGTTCTGAAAAGGTGAAGTGTTCAGCCCATTTCTGGGTGCGTGGGTTGAAAAGAAAACTAAAAGCCCCTGTTTCTGGATCAAAAGATCCTAAGTCAGTACCTTTATGACGATTACATCGCCAGCAGGTGAAAGCTAAATTATCAGTATTTGTTGCGCCGCCGTGCTTTTGAGCAATAACATGATCAATCTCATGGGCAAAAAAAGCAACTCCTGCGGGTAATTGGCAATATTCACATCTGTAGTTTGCGCGTTCTTCTACCAGTCGGCGAAGAACAATCGGAATATAGGTTGCACTCACAGTCAGCTGGTCAAATAAGATAAGTTACCTGCTTTAATCATCACAACTAAGTGTTCAATACGTTCATACTCATCTAGTTCTTTCAACTCCGTGGGTGTTAGTTCACCTGCGTTACTACGTGTTAACAAGGTACGCAACCGTTCTTGCATTTCGGGAGTAGGTTTAAATTCAGCAATTTGTTCAGCAGTGGGATTGCTAGCCAAAAAATCTAGGATATATCGGTAAACTTGTGCTGGTACAGCTGGTTGTTGGAGACTCAATGCAAGTAGTTCAGGTAAGCGATCGCCTACTTGTGCTAGTTGTTGAGATAATTCCTCTGATACTTCTAGGGTGATTCTTGGCATGGGGATTGCATTGGCAATTTACTATTATTAAATGATATATCTCGAAATTTTTCATACTCTGGCGATCGCGCCGATATTTATCGGCCCAGCTGGTTCTACCAACACAATTCTTAATCCAGCCAAGCCCATTTTTTGCCTCCTGCGATCGCACCAGTACTTACAGACTAATTTTCAGCGTTATACTTCTGCTGAAGAGTTTCCTTAAAATCATTTTAGCTGTGTAAGTGAATGCCTGCGTCAGGTCTGAAGAGTTCAGCGCAATCTTTGCCGTTAGGCTAGTCATTCTTCCACTGGTTCGAGCTTTCAATCTACAACATCAACTCGCTTTAATGCACCCGTCAATTCTGTCATAAACTCAACAAAGACACGAACTTTAGCACAGAGATAGCGTTTTTGCGGGTACAACACGGAGATCGGTAATCCAACTTGGGTCGCGTAGGATTGAAGAATTGGTTGGAGGTCTCCACGCGCGATCGCTTTGGCTGCGATAAATTTGGGAAATTGAACTACACCGGCTCCTTGAATGACCGCCTCTAAAATGACTTCTGAATTATCGAATCGCAGATAACTGTCAACAGAAAGGTCAATCGCTTTTCCATCTTGTTCAAACTTCCATTTAGGCTCTCGCCCAGTCTGTGGATAGATAAAGTTGACACAGCGATGCTGCAAAAGTTCTGTGGGTGTTGTAGGCGTGCCATACTGGGCGAGATACTTCGGCGAGGCACAAGTGATGTAGCGTGCAGTTGCCAGATGGTGCATGATTAAACGGCTATCACTGCTCATTCCAATCCGCACTGTCGCGTCAATACCTTCCTCAATCAGATCGATCGTGCGATCGTTAAAAGAAACATTCAGATTTAGCTTTGGATATTGTGTGATAAATTGCAGCAGAGCCGGAGCGATATGTATTTTGCCAAACACAAAGCTCAGATCGAGCCGCAATGTTCCAAGCGGCATTGATTGCGATTGTTTGACTTCGAGTTCGGCTTCTTCCAAATCGTTGAGAATTTGCTGACAGCGTTGATAAAATCGGTTGCCATCTTCGGTCAGCGTCAAGCTGCGAGTTGTTCGCTGGAGCAAGCGCACCCCCAAGTCATCTTCCAAACGCAATACGGCTCGACTCACGGCTGAAGGAGCCATACCTAAGTGTCGTGCTGCTTCCGAAAAGCTGCCAGATTGAGCGGAGCGGATAAAGATCGTCAGGCTTTTCAGCTTGTCCATTAACGCAAACGCATCTTTGAATTTTTTGCATAACTGTTTTGAATTTTAACTACTTTTTCTCTTTTGCTGTACAAGCTACTGTTTTGACAAGATAAATTTCAAATACACAAACAGCATTAAAAAAACAGACATGACACAGCAAACAACAGCAGAACGAATTATCTTAGTTACCGGAGCCACGGGCAATCAGGGCGGCGCAGTGGCGCGTCATCTTTTAAAGCGCGGTAACTTCAAGGTGCGTGCCTTTGTGCGCGATCCAAACAAGCCCGCCGCCCAAGCACTCCAACAAGCGGGGGCAGAACTCGTAACAGGAGACTTCAGCGATCGCGCTTCCGTTGATCGCGCTCTGCAAGGTGCTTATGGCGTTTTTTCGTTGCAGACCTTTCTTAAAGAAGGTGGATTAGAAGCCGAGATCCGAGATGGCAAAGCGATCGCAGATGCAGCTTCATCGGCAGGCATTCAGCATTTCGTCTACAGTTCAGTGGGAAGCGCCGAACGCAACACGGGCATTCCCCATTTCGACAGTAAATTTACTGTCGAAGAGTACGTTCGATCACTAGGCTTGCCCTACACAATCATGCGTCCAGTTTTCTTCTTTTACAACTACGCCTCAATGCGTCCAATGGTGGAGCAGGGCACGCTCTCCCAACCGCTTAGTCCTGAAACAAAATTGCAGCAACTTTCTGAAGAAGATTACGGGGCAATGGTCGCTGAGGTATTCGATCGCCCCGCCGAGTTCTTGAACCGCGAAATCGAAGTCGCCAGTGTAGATATGACCATGACAGAAATTGCTGCTGCATTCAGCCGCGTTCTGGATAAAACTGTCAACTACCAACAAATTCCGTTTGAAGCGTTTGAGCAGCAGGTCGGAGAGGAAGTAACCACGATGTATCGCTGGTTTGAGAACGTCGGCTACGGAGCGGATTTAGCGCAGTTGAAACGTGACTTTCCTTTTCCAAGCGACTTTGAATCCTATCTGCGCGACCACGACTGGACAAAATCAGATCAAAGCGCGTCTGATGTCAGGTCAAAAATGTGAATTGACAATTACAGCCCGATTAGAACTGGAACCTGCTAACTGGTTATAAGTTGGTATTGGAATCCTGACTGTTTGTCCAGATGTCACGATAGCTGAAGAAAGATATCAAATATATTTACCTACGGGTACTTAATAGAAGTTCCGCAACAGATTCTAATCATTAGCAATAATACTTCATTTCTCCCTCTTCTTATGCTAATCCTACAATGCATTTGTCGAGGGAGTATTTCTTTGTATTGGAATGTAGATTGATACTTCTAGGGTGATTCTTGGCATGGGTATTGCATTGGCAATTTACTTATTATTAAATGATATATCTCGAAATTTATCATTCCCCTAGCGATCGCTCCGACATTACTCACCCCAGCTACCTTTACCAACACAATTCTTAATCCGCCAAGCTGATTTATTTGTCTCCTGCCCCCTGCCTCCTGCCCAAATATGTCTCACATTCTGGTCGAAAATCTCAGGAAGACTTTCTTTGTGTCTGAACGTTCCTCTGGGCTTTTCGGTTCAATACGAGGACTTGTGCAGCGAAAAACAAAAGAAGTTTATGCCCTCAAAGGAGTTTCGTTTTCCCTGGAACGGGGAGAGCTTGTAGGATACATTGGCCCCAATGGAGCCGGTAAATCGACCACGATAAAAATTTTAAGCGGTATTCTCGTACCTTCCAGTGGAAAATGCCTAATTGGCGGAAGAACTCCTTGGAAAGATCGAATCAAGCACGTTAATCGTATCGGTGTAGTGTTTGGTCAAAGAACACAACTCTGGTGGGATTTGCCAGTGATTGAATCTTTCGATTTGCTGCGGGATATTTATCGCGTTCCCCAATCAGAATATCGCCAGACACGCGAAGAAATGATTGATTTGCTTGGTCTAGGAAGCTTTCTCTCGACTCCGGTGAGACAGTTAAGCCTTGGTCAAAGGATGCGATGTGACTTTGCAGCTGCAATGCTTCACAGACCAGAAATTCTTTTTCTTGATGAACCCACCATTGGGCTTGATGCAGTTTCCAAGCTTGCAGTCAGAAAATTTATCAAAGCGCTGAATAAAACTCATCAAGTAACCACCATCCTAACTACCCATGATATGGATGATATTGAGGCATTGTGCGATCGCATAATTATTATTGGTGGAGGTGAAATCCTTTGTGATGGAACTCTAGCAGCACTGCGTTCTCAAGTTTCCTCGCGTCGATACTTAAGAATCGACCTAGCAAAGGATGATTTCTTTTTTGAGCAAGAAGGAGTCAGTATTATCTCTAAAGAAGGTCGCACCGTAACTCTAGCCTTCGATCCCACAAAGCTTTCTGCTGCATCTTTGATTAGCCAAATTACCTCGCAACACGAAGTAGAGGATCTTTTTGTGGAAAATCCACCCATTGAAGAGATAATTGCTGAACTTTATGCAATTTCAGCCGGAATTAGCCCATGAAAGCATATTGGTCACTGTTTGTTGCTAGATTTACACTGCTGTTGCAATACCGTGCTGCTGCTTTGGCTGGCGTTGGGACTCAGCTTTTTTGGGGGTTAGTAAAAGTAATGGTTTTACAGGCATTCTTTACTCATACAACCTCTGCTCAACCTATCACTTTTCAACAAGCTGTAGGATATGTGTGGCTGGGACAGGCATTTCTGATGGCGATTGTCCCTTGGGGAGGTGATAGAGATATTCAAGAACTCATCCGAACTGGTGCTGTCGGATACGATCTTCTTCGACCTACAGACCTTTATAATTTTTGGTTTACTCGCGCTTTGGCACTTCGCACAACGCCCCTAATACTTCGTGCTATTCCGCTTCTTGGTGTCACAATTTTTATTTTTCCCCTTTTAGGGCTTGATGAATGGTCGCTTTCTTTTCCACCCTCCTTTGCTTCTTTTGTTGCCTTTCTTCTCTCTTTTATTGGCGCAACTTTACTTTCGTCTGCATTAACTATGCTTCTGACTGTATCAATGATGTGGACGATTTCGGGCGAGGGAATTAATAGTATTCTACCTACTCTTGTTACTATCTTCTCTGGCATGATTGTTCCATTGCCACTTTTTCCTGAGTGGAGCAAGCCTTTTTTAAATGCACTACCTTTTTCAGGACTAATCGACAAACCTTTTCGTCTTTTTACTGGTAATCTTCAACCAAATGTCCTGTTTAATGTTTTGCTGCATCAAGCTTTTTGGATAGTTGTCATTATTATCCTTGGGCGAGTTCTTGTGAAATATGGCATCAAAAAGCTTGTAATTCAAGGAGGATAAGTCAATAATTCGTAATTCGTAATTTTTTAAGCAGGAAGATAAATTAGATAATTTATTTTAGATAAAAATTAAACCGTGACTATGAATGATTTTTTACTTTACATTCGATATATTTCTGTATCTTTCAAGTCGCAAATGCAGTACAAAGTTTCTTTCTGGCTGCAAGTCATAGGGCAGCTTTTAGTAACTGCTGTTGAATTTTTTGGAGTCTGGGCACTTTTTAGTCGTTTTAATAGTATTGGTACTTGGACTTTAAATGAAGTTGCTCTATTTTATGGAATAGTTAATATTTCTTTCGCTTGTGCTGATGCCCTTGGAAAAGGGTTTGACTCATTTACAACAATAATTAAAAGTGGAGACTTCGACCGTTTACTTGTTCGTCCACGCACCACAGCACTTCAACTTTTAGGTAAAGAATTTACTTTGAAACGAATCGGAAGATTTTTTCAAGGAATTGTTGTTATGTTGTGGTCACTTTCATCACTCGATATCCCTTTAAATTTTAAAACTTTATGGCTTTTGGGTACTTCATTTCTTGGTGGGGTTGCGCTCTTTGTTGGCATTGTCATTATGCAAGCAACCATCACCTTCTGGACTATTGAATCTCTCGAAATTATGAATATCCTCACTTATGGAGGAGTCGAAACGGCTCAGTACCCTCTTGCAATTTCTAGCAAGTGGTTTCAGCGATTCTTTACTTTTTTGATACCGCTTGCTTGCGTCAGTTATTTTCCTTTGCTTGCAGTACTTGAAAAAGAAGATGCTTTTTTTGTGCCCTTGTGGTTTTGTTATGTCTCGCCAATCGCAGGGATTATCTTTCTGATGGTTGCGCTTCAGCTTTGGAAAATAGGAGAGCGATACTATTGTTCTACTGGCAGCTAGTACAACAAAATTTTAGCTGTGTACTCAGGTAGGTGTATTTTCAATGGGTAGATTGCACTTTTCTAAACAATGCCACAGGAATCTCAAATGAAAAACTACAGGAAAGGTTGGTTACGTAAAAGACTCAAAATTACTCTGATTTTCCTGTTAGTGCTAGGGCTATTGTTTGTGGGATTTGCTACCTACACCGTGCGCCAATCCTTTCCGCAAGAGAGTGGCACAATTCAATTACCTGAACTGAAAGCTGAAGTAACCATTCAGCGTGATAAATGGGGAGTTCCCCATATTTATGCTGCCAACTCCCACGATTTATTTATGGCGCAAGGTTATATCCATGCCCAAGAACGCTTTTGGCAAATGGACTTTTGGCGACACATTGGTTCTGGGCGACTCTCAGAAATGTTTGGTTCTTCTCAAGTTGATACTGATAAATATCTGCGGACAATGGGTTGGGCGAGGGTGGCGCAGCAAGAAATTCAGGAAATTAATGCAGAGATGAAGGTATATCTGGAAGCTTATGCCGATGGTGTCAATGCCTATTTGACAGAGCATCAAGGTAGCGCCCTGAGTCTGGAATACACTGTGCTAAAGTTTCTCAATCCTGGGTATAAGCCAGAACCTTGGCAAATTTTGCATTCTCTGACTTGGGGTAAGGTAATGGCTTACGACTTGGGCAGAAATTTCGAGAGCGAAATTGAGCGTGCTATTTTGCTCAAAACCCTTACTCCCACTCAAGTAGAGGAGCTTTTTCCACCATACCCTCAAGACTTGCCAGTTATTTTACCTGAGTTGCAGCAAGGAGAAAAAGCAGAGAAAGGGAGGAACAAGAATGTTGAAGTACTTCTCAATTCTCCAGATGTATTACCTGCTTTAGAGTCAATTACTAAGCCGATGATAGCTTTAGAAAAACTCATTGGGCCTACGGGAATAGGTATTGGGTCTAACAACTGGGTAATATCTGGTCAGCGGACGGCTACAGGTAAGCCAATCTTGGCGAATGACCCGCACTTAGGTGTGCAAATTCCCTCTATCTGGTACGAGGTTGGTTTGCACTGCACACCCAAAAGTGCAGAATGTCCCTACAACGTTTCTGGCTTTTCCTTTGCAGGAATGATTGGAGTAATTATCGGTCATAGCGATCGCATTGCCTGAGGTGTCACCAATGTACAATCTGATGTAATGGATTTATACATCGAGAAAATCAACCCAAATAACCCCAATCAGTATGAGGTAAATGGCAAATGGGTTGATATGCAGCTTGTGCAAGAGACGATTCAAGTAGCGGGAAGTCAGCCGATTGTGCAAACGGTTCGCTATACCCGACATGGGCCAATTCTCTCTGATGTTTCGCCTAATCTGAAGCAATTCAAGCCAACTCAGCCGCTAGAAGTACCGCAAAACTATGCCGTAGCCCTACGCTGGACAGCCTTAGCACCTTCCAAACTAGGGTATGCCATTCCCCAAATCAATCGCGCCCAAAACTGGCAGGAATTCCGCACTGCTGCCAGCAATTATGATGTCCCGGCTCAAAACTTGGTCTACGCTGACATTGATGGCAATATTGGCTACCAAATGCCTGGTAAATTCCCCATCCGCGCTCAGGGAGATGGGCGTTACCCTGTTCCTGGTTGGACGGATGCTTATGAGTGGCAAGGCTATATTGACTTTGAGAAATTGCCCAAAAGTTTTAATCCATCCCAAGGTTATATTGCTACTGCCAATAATTTAGTTATGCGTGAATATTCTTACCTGATTACCGCAGACTGGGTTTATGGCTACCGAGCAAAGCGGATTGTTGAGATGATTTCACAACAAACGCAACCGATTTCTTTAAAGGATGTACAGCAGATACAGGGTGATAATCGCAATTTAAATGCACAGACATTAGTGCCACTACTAAAATCAATCGCTGTTGATACTCCCCACTTACAAGCAGCCCAAAAACTGCTGCAAGATTGGAATTTGCAGTTAGGAATGACATCGCCTGCGGCTGCTTTATTTGAAGTATTCTGGAAACACTTGCTAACAGATACGTTTCACGATCAGTTGCCCGAAAAGTACTTTCCGAATGGAGGCGATCGCTGGTATGCTGTGGTAGCAAATCTGGTCAAACAGCCCAATAGTTCTTGGTGGGACAACCGCAACACTCCAAAAGTTGAGAACCGCGACCAAATCCTCCGGCAATCCTTTATTAAAGCCGTGGATGAACTAGAACGAATTCAAAGCAAAGACCCGAACAACTGGAATTGGGGTAAGCTGCATACCATTACTTTTCGGAATGCCACCTTGGGTAAATCTGGGGTTGCACCGATTGAAGCTTTATTTAATCGTGGTGCATTTGCTACATCTGGTAACGGCGAAACAGTGAATGCTAACCGTTGGAGAGCAAATAAATCCTTTGAAGTGACTGATATTCCTTCACTACGAATGATTGTAGATTTAGGAAATTTGGATAACTCAGTAGCAATTCACACCCCTGGACAATCAGGCCATGCTTTCCATAGCCACTACAACGATATGGTTGAACCCTGGCGCAAAATTGAATACCACCAGATGTTATGGGAATCAAAGAATGTTACAGAAAATACGACTGCCACACTGAGATTAATGCCAAAATTGGCGGAGTAAAGGACGACATGACTATCTAATTTAAAATTGGGTCGTTTGCGTGTAATTACATACACATTATCGAAAAAATGAAGTATAAAGTAACAGGGCAGAAAGAAGGTTAAAAACAGAAATAAATATTCTTTTTAGAAAAAGTATTTTCGCCGCTCATCCATTCTACTGTCCAACTTTCACGAAACATAGTTGGAGATCATAGAACCTATGCAACGCGTATTTAAGCAAAGTTTTATACTTTCAGTTACTACTGCGATCGCTTTATTGTTTGCAGGTTGTGGCGAAAGTAAAGTTGCTCAATGTAACAAAGTAATAAAAGTTGCTAATCAGGCATCTACTCTAGGTCAAGAATTCGCTAAAAATCCCAATCCGGCAAAAGGTTCCAAAGCTTTAACTGAACTTGCTGGTAAAATAGACCTACTTGCCACGGAGATGAAAGCAGTAGAAGTTAAAGATGAAAAATTGCAAGGTTTTCAAGGACGCTTTATCACACTCTATCAAAACATCAGCAAGCAATTGAATAATGCAGCAACAGCCATAGATAAAAAGAATCTACCAGCAGCCAAGGGCTTTTTAGTATCTCTGCAAAAAAGTAGTAGCGAAGAAAGTTCAATAGTGACAGAAATTAATAGCTACTGCTCTAGTAAATAACTAACTCTTGGCTCCCACCTCTGTAATTATCGGTACTGGATTAATTACCAACAAGCACTTGTTTGAGACTCTTTTTTGGGTATTTTTTGTCTAATACCAATTTGAAAAATGATTGCGACAGATGGAAAACTGAAACACTTATCCACCAATGGATGTTTCACAATCCAAAATCTAAAATCTAAAATCCAAAATGGTATAAGTCCATTAACCAGAACCCAGCGATTAGGATTCCCCATTGCATACTACAGCGTACCGCCAAGTCCGCATCCGGGATGAGCGTGAGTTACTAAGGTTAGATATGGGTCGATGAGTTACTCTGCATCACGATAGTTCCGGTTGGATAACGGCTAGTTTCAGACAATTCCAAAGTTACGAATAATCCAGAGATACCTGTGTCATAAAAGTCGGCAGGCATCCAGAATTTATTTAACACCTTTCCTTGGGGATTAATTTTCAGAGTACCACAGGGAATTTTTTCGCCATCAGCGATCGCCCAAAGTCGATAGACTTTCCCTGTCGGGGGAGCCACCAGATTTTGCACGGCTAGAATCCCCTGTCGTTGTCCTAAATTCACCACAAAGCTACCCGCAGCAGTATCCGACGCATTCACAGCTTTGAGAGAGAAAAGTTGTGTCTGGGACTGTTGCAGTAGGGTATTGATGTCTTGAGCCATACGAAAATCCTGTCGCAAGCGATAGTTATCTACTCCTAAATACAGAATGAGGAGTGCCGCGACACTACCCATGATGGCGTACCAGAGGGAGCGAGACGGTTTCTGGGAGGGTTGGAAAGTCGTGGTAGCGGCAGCCAGAATGGCAGATTGGAGATGGGGAGGCGGTTCAACGCTGTTTAAACTGTAAACAACCTGGTCTAAGGTTGCCTGAAGCCGCTTCACTTCTGCCACTAATGCGGGATTTTCTGCTAGCAGTTGCTCGAAAACCTCTACTTCGGCGCGATCGAGGTCGCCCACAACATAGCCTGCTGCCAAGGTTTCGATTGCTTGAGGAGTAAGGGGTTCAGTCACGTCGCTTCGCTCCGAATTCAAAATTCAAAATTCAAAATTAATGATCCCCATAAATAGATTTAGGGGCTTGTATCATGAGTCGTTTTCGGTCATAACCTTAGTCAATGGAGTGTTGTAAAAGTTGCTTCAGTTTCAAGAGTCCCTGGCGAGTCCAGCTTTTCACGCTTCCCAGGGGTTTATGCAGTTGTTGGGCAATTTCTGATTGGCTCAGTCCGGCATCATAGGCCAGTTCGATCACCTGTCGTTGCTGATCTGAAAGCTGGGTTAATGCCTGCCGCACTTGCTGCGATCGCTCATTGAAAACAGCCTGCTCAACCGGAGTATGCGCGGGGGGTGCAGCAGTGATATTCTGCCCCCAACGTTGCACCAAATTAAGGGTGCGACTGCGCGATCGCAATTTGTCGATCGCCCGCGATCGAGTCATGACAATCAGGTAGCGCATCAAATGACCGTGGCGAACTGGGTCAACCGGACGCTGCCATAATGATAAAAAAATTTCCTGGGTTAGGTCTTCGGCTTCCGGCTGGCTTTGCAAAACTTTCAGCGCCACTCCATACACCACGCTGCCGTAGCGCTCGTAGAGACACCTTAACGCCGTTGGTTGCTTTGCTTTCAGGTCATCCAAAAGTGCGGCATCGCTGGAGGATGACGGTTCTGATGAATGGCGATCGGGAGAACTTAGATCCATAGATTCAGGTGAATAGACCGAGGCTAATTTCTCTGCAAAAATGCCCAATGCATCTTGCAATGTGAGTGCCAATCCTGATTTCACAACTTTTGAGTATAGAGCAAACTTACTTTCATTTTTAAAACGATTGGTGAAGCTAATTAGATGAGTCTAGCGTCGAAATTTTGCAGAAGTGGGTTATTTCGTTCTGATTGGTTAAGGTTATTCTCGCGCCTCAAACCGAACGAACCGTGAACATCGGACTAGCAACGGCATTTGAAGAGTTTAAATCCAAAATTGGTTCCCAGTCGTATTAAAGGTAGAGAAAAGTAAGTAACCCACTTAGCATTCTTTCCAGGCATAAGTTGCAACTAAATTCCTGAAATCACGCTAATTGTTTACCTGCCTACTCCTACAGCTTTATAAAACTGGGCATTACAATGCAATGCCTTGACGAAATTTATATCGTCAATCTGCAATGTCCTTGTTTGTTATGTCATATTTTGCACTTTTAGCAGTTTGGATTCGACCAATTTGCTTGAAAGTTTGTGCTGCATCCAAGCATTGAAGGTCAGTAAAAACGCTGTAGTCAAATAACCGATCTCAAAGGTAATTCTATGCGACGCTCTATTTCTGTGCTGTTAACAACACTGCTTCTGTCTGCCACCATTTTGCCTGCTGCGGCGCAGGCTCAAACCGCACCAACCAGCCTCAATACCTACGCGGCAAATCAACCCTCTGGAAACCAACTCAAGCCTTTTAATTTGGTTTATCTGGCGTATCAAGGCTACTTAAAAGACCAAGGTATTCCCAGCAGTCGTGCATTGATGTCGGCGATCGCATCTGGAACAATCACGTCTCAAGACATTATTCAAGCTGCTGTCAAAGCGAATCGACTACCTGAGCAAGCGTTAAGCGATCGAGGCTATCGCCATAACCTTGAAAATCAATTGCAAGAATTTACAGCAGACTAAAAAACTGGCGTTACTGAATCAATATGATGAAAAACACATTTCGCAAGTATCATCGGCTAATTGCTACACTCTTTTGTTTGCCGTTACTCTTTACTGCTCTGACTGGCATTAGCATTGCCATCGCCGATACATGGTTGCATCAAGAAGAGATTGCTGCATTTTTAATCACTGTTCACACCTTCCAAATCTTCAAACTCGATGCCATTCTGCCAGTTTTGAATGGGCTAGGTCTGATTGGCTTAGTGGCTACCGGACTCTCGCTGACCGGACTGTTTACTAAACGTCATCAACCAAAGCGGATAAAAGAACGCTCATGAAATACATTTCTTATTTTTTCATAGCGATCGCCAGTGCCTTCCTGGTAATCCTATTGTCGTTGTCATCCTGTAGTCCGAACCATAAGGCAATGACTAACCAACCAATAGTGATGAAAGAGCAACCCCAAACTAGCCAACAAACTGCCGATACTACAGTCAAAATTCGTAATTTCAAATTTGAACCAGCGAATTTGGCGATCGCTGTTGGTAAAACTGTTCAGTTTCTCAATGTCGATGAAGAACCCCACACGGCGACGGCTACGGATGGTACTTTCAACTCTAAAGCACTGGATACCAATCAAACCTGGAACTACACCGCTACCAAACCGGGAACCTATCCCTATATTTGCTCAGTTCATCCCTTTATGAAAGGGACGCTGACGGTAACAAATAAGAAAAACTAACCAGAGGAATACCAATGCAACGCAGAAAATTTATTGAACACGTGGGCTGGACAGGACTCGGCATTGTGTGGGCTGTTGGTGCAAATGGCTTATTAACTGCCTGTCAGGTGGGAGAACCAAATGCTCAAAAATCATTCACGACTTCACCGTTTTCCTTCGTTCAAATTAGCGATACGCACATCGGCTTTAAAAAACCTGCAAATGAACATGTCACCGATACGCTTCAGAAAACGATCGATGCGATCAATGCCTTACCCACTCCACCCGCCTTTGTCATTCACACCGGAGACATCTCCCATTTATCTAAACCAGAAGAATTCGATCTGGCGAAACAACTGCTTTCCCAATTGAAAGTCCCACTGTTTACTCTCCCAGGGGAGCATGATACGATTGGCGATCGCGGCAAAGCTTACGACGAAGCTTTCAACCGAAAGGATGTCAAAGAGGGTTTACAGGTTTGGGATCAGGCGGGAATACACTTTGTTTCTTTGACCAATGTGCTGGACTTTGGGGCAACCGGCACAGGCAAACTAGGTGAGGCGCAACTGGATTTGCTCTCCAAAGATTTGGCAAACCAGAAACAAGATACGCCTCTAGTGGTTTTCAGCCATATTCCCCTATATGACCTTTATCCCAAATGGGGATGGGCAACTGCTGATTCTGCTAAGTTGCTTTCACTGCTATCTCGTTTTGCATCGGTAACAGTGTTAACGGGGCACATCCATCAAGTGATTGAGCATAGCGAAGGCAATATTCGTTTCCACACCGCTGCGGCGACTGCCTATCCCCTCCCCGCTCCAGGTCACGGCGATCAACCTGCTCCCGTCAAGCTCCCTGAAAATAATCTGTTGGCGGTGCTTGGATTCCGCACAGTTGAGGTAATTTCCGGGAAGGATACTAGAGTTGACCAACATACTCTGGGGTAAAAATATCGCATTCTGGATGTTTCTAAGAGCTAGCTAATGGTTCGGTTGCAAGGTTCTTGGATTGAAGAAGAATTCAGAAGTCAGAATGGGCTATGCCCCGCTCTGCTCCTGACTCCTGAATTCTGTTCGATAAATATTAGTTAAATAGTTGGGCGATAACCACCAAAAACAGCAAAGCTAAAATTTTTGTACCAGCAATCCACATTTTGGAACCCAGCCGCCTCTAGCCAGGTAAGTTGAATATCAAGGGTTGCCATGCGATCGTATTCCATACGTTTTTGTGCTGCTTTGAGATCCTGCTCTGAGATATTCTTTGCGCGGACAGAATCTAACCAGTGTTGACGATAAAGTTTTTCTAAATCAGGCGTTTTGCCAAGAACTTGATCAGCATTGACAAATATTCCTCCAGGATTAAGAACATCATAAATCCGTTGATAAAGAAGTTTTTTATCAACATCTGACAGATGATGAATTGATAAGGCTGAAATTACAATATGATATGAATCACCTAAATTAGTGTCAACGTAATCACCAATTAATATTTTGGGAAATTTACCCATTTGGCTAAATCTAAACTTAGCTTTTTCTAACATCTCAGGGGCTAAGTCTAGTAAGGTAAACTCTGCATTCGGAAAGACGGACTGAACCATCCCTGAGTAAAGTCCAGTACCAGCACCCAAATCTAGAATTTTCATCGGTGCGGTGTCGTCACCTGAGATAATTTCAACGGCTGTTTTGTAGAAGTCATCAAAACAGGGAATTAAAGTCCGACGTAAGTTATCGTAATCTACTGCGGCGGAATTAAATGCTTCTTGAATATTCATTGTCTAATTTTTAACAGGGGTAAAACTTTTTGTTTTAATAACTCAATTAAAGCTGGTTCCATATATTCATAGTCATCTGGGATATCTAAACATATAACTCTTTTATCTTTAAGGAAGGGCTGAAAATTTTTCGAGAGCTTATTTCTATGGGATTTTTCCATCACAAAAATAATATCAGCCCATTGAATAGCCTCTGTTGATAACGGTACTTCAGCAGAATGATCTAAGCCTGCTGATTCCGTTTCAAGTCCTTCATATTCAGAAAACACAGCCTCGGCTGTCGGACTTCGCAATTTATTCTGGCTACAGATAAATAAAAGCTTTTTCATTAATTAAGTAGCCTCTTGCTGATCTAACTCTAAAAAAAGTTCTTTATCTTTGACAAAGATGGAAAATCCAAATGTCTCACCATTTTCAAAATAACAAAGCTTTACCCCTTTCCTTGCTAACTTAGATAAAATCACTATGGTACTAGTTAACCCTCCCAACCTGAATGAAAAGCGATATCTCCCCTTCCCCACTCTCTCTTCAACGTCCTGAACTACTTGCACCAGCAGGTAACTGGGACTGTGCTAAAGCTGCTGTGGAAAATGGAGCAGATGCGATTTACTTCGGTTTGGATCGGTTTAACGCCAGAATGCGGGCACAAAATTTTACTGAGGCAGACTTACCCCAATTGATGACATTCTTGCACCGCCGGGGCGTAAAAGGTTATGTCACTGTCAATACGCTAATATTTCCCAAGGAACTAGCAGAAGCACAGCAATATCTCCGCACAATTATTGCCGCAGGTGTGGATGCAGTGATTGTCCAAGATATTGGGATATGCCGCCTCATCCGTCACCTCTCCCCAGATTTTCCGATCCATGCTTCTACCCAAATGACCATCACCAGTGCGGCTGGGGTGGAATTTGCCAAATCCCTCGGCTGTCAATTAGTCGTGCTGGCGCGTGAATGTTCTCTCCAGGAAATCAATAAAATACAGCAGCAGATTGCCCTACAAGAAACTTCGCTGCCCTTGGAAGTGTTTGTTCACGGTGCTTTGTGCGTGGCCTATTCTGGTCAGTGTTTGACTAGTGAGGCTTTAGGTGGACGTTCTGCCAACCGGGGCGAATGTGCCCAAGCTTGCCGGATGCCCTACGATTTAATCGCTGATGGGGAAGTTGTAAATTTAAAAGAACGCAAATATTTACTCAGTCCTCAAGACTTAGCAGGGTTAGATGTTTTGCCCGATTTGGTGAAATCAGGAGTAACTTGTCTCAAAATTGAAGGTCGCCTGAAAGCTCCAGAGTATGTTGCTAATGTCACCCGTGTTTATCGGCAAGCTCTAGATCGGGTGATGGAAGAGATCCCCCCTAGCCCCCCTTCAAAAGGGGGGAACATAGCCCCCCTTGTTAAGGGGGGTTGGGGGGATCTTTCACAACAACGGGCAACAGATCAAGAACACTACAACTTAGAAATGGCATTTTCTCGCGGACTCTACACGGGTTGGTTTGGTGGGATTAACAATCAGGAATTAGTTCATGCCCGCTTTGGTAAAAAGCGTGGCGTTTATCTGGGTGAAGTTATCCGCATTTACAACGAACAGGTAACAGTTAAATTGGAAGCGCCTCTAAAACCAGGGGATGGAATTGTATTTGACTGCGGTCATCCAGAGGCGAAGGAAGAAGGTGGCCGGGTTTATGCTGTAGTATCCAAAGGTAAAGAAACCATGCTGACCTTTGGGCGAAATGATTTGAACCTGCGCCGAGTGCATATAGGCGATCGCATCTGGAAAACCAGCGATCCAGAACTCGATAAGCAACTGCGTCAGAGTTTTGCAGGCGAGAACCCACAATTTCAGCGTCCGATTGACTTGGAGATTTATGGCGAAGTTGGTCAGGCGTTGATTGCGATCGCCCGCGATCAATTCGGTAATATTGTCCAAATTGAGTCTGCAATTTCACTCGCGGAGGCACACACTAAACCCCTAGATACAGACCGTTTACAAGAACAATTTGGTCGTTTGGGTAACACCCCCTTCTGTTTGGGAACCCTAACCAACCACCTCATCGGTGCGATTATACTACCCGTCAGTGAGTTGAACCGGATGCGGCGAGAAATAGTTGCACAGTTGGAAGAATTGCGGAGTCAACCCAAACGCTGGCAATTACTTTCTAATATCTCTTTCCAGGACTTACTCCCCTCCTCATCCCCCACATCTCCCACATCCCCCTCACTCATCGTCCTAGTACGAAATCTCAAGCAACTGCAAGCCGCCCTCAAAGCTGATGTTGAAACACTCTACTGTGAATTTGAAGATCCCCGCGCCTACCGAGAAGCAGTACAAATAGTGCGCCAACAACAGCAAAATTCTTCACGTTTAACTCATAACTCAGCACTCATAACTCCTAACTCCCCACTCCCCACAATTTGGGTTGCACCACCCCGAATTACCAAACCAGGAGAAAACTGGATTTTGCAGCAAGTACGTACTTGTGAGGCAGATGGCTATTTGATACGGAACTATGACCAACTGCAATTTTTTGCCGCAGACCGTTGTATCGGAGATTTCTCACTTAACGTTGCTAATCCCTTAACAGCAGATTACTTTCAGCAACGCTTTGGTTTAGAACGACTGACGGCATCCTATGACCTGAATATTACCCAACTACAAGACCTGCTCACTAGTTGCCCTCCCCAGTGGTTTGAGGTGACAATCCATCAGCATATACCGATGTTTCACATGGAGCATTGTGTTTTTTGTGCCTTTCTATCAACGGGTACAGATTATACAAACTGTGGACGACCTTGTGATAAGCATGAAGTGAAATTAAAAGACCGTGTAGGTACTGAACACGTTCTCAAAGCAGATGTAGGTTGCCGCAATACTGTATTTAATGGCACTGCTCAAACGGGAGCCGAGTACGTACAACGTCTGATAGAACTGGGATTACGTCACTTCCGCATTGAGTTTGTGAATGAGACACCAGAGGAAGTGACTAAAACAATACATCGTTACCGTCAACTACTGCAAGGTGAAATTACAGGTTCCCAACTATGGCGCGAGTTAAAGTTGCAAAATCAATTAGGCGTAACTCGTGGCCCTATGGGAGTGTCTGCATTGCGGTCATAATTCATTTTCTAAACGCCCAGCTTGAAAAATCTGTTCGGCGGTCAAGTTTAATTCTGGGAATGTAGGGGATATGATGCGTTGTTTACCGCCGCAGGCATCGCTTCCCCGAAACAGATTAACTTGATACTCACCATCCACTAAATAGTAAACGGAAACAGTCGGTTGTTTGGGATTACCTATGTACCTTCTACCGCCTAAAGCTAAATAGTCAACAATCCAGTATTCAAGAACCCCAAAAGTTTCGTAGTCAATCAGCTTATGTGCATAATCATCCTTCCAATTAGTGCTGACGACTTCAATAACTAGAGGAACCGACGCAGCTTGAGTAACTGTTGAATACTTTTTCCACATCGGTTCCGCCGAAAGATTCTTTTGATTTATCACTATCACATCAGGCGAATAACCTGATTCTTTGTCAGGAACCTTAACTAGTGCTTGCTTGGGTATAAGGTATGGGAGTTTTAATCGTTTGAACTCTAAAGTTACTTAGCCAGCTAAAAAACCATTAATCTCTTCATTCACTCCTACTGGCTGCATTTCAACAATTACCCCATCGTGTAGTTCATAACATCCGCCGTCTGGCTTCCAATTGAGGAATTCTTCAAAAGCGATCGTTTTTGGTAAGGCTTGAAACATCACACTTACTCCTGATGACGATTCAGAGTTTAGCAAATTACTTGCTTGGTATCACATCACTGAGGAGAATCGCTATAATAACCAGATAGACGTGATTGTAGTCAATGAATGTCATGGAAATCAAAAATATTAAGGAAGAAGCAAGACGGCTAATTGACAAATTGCCAGAAAATTTGACATGGGATGATTTAATGTATGAAATCTATGTAAGACAAGCAATAGAAGCGGGATTAACTGATAGTGAAGCGGGAAGAGTTGTTTCTGTTGAAGAGGTACGTGCAAAATTTGGATTGCAACCGTGAAAGTTTTTTGGACAGAAACAGCCGTTAATCATTTATCTTCTATTTATACTTATATATCTCAAAATTCTCCTCATTATGCTCAAAGACTGGTTGAGCGATTAACTCAATGCTCTGAGCAAATTGCCCAATTTCCATTATCGGGTCGCATTGTCCCAGAATTTGAAACTAAGCAGATTAGAGAAGTTATTGAAGGCTCTTATCGGATTATTTATTATATTAAGTCTGACCAAATTGATGTTCTTGCTGTTCTTCATGGTTCTCAAAAAATCGAATCTATCATTGATGAAACTTGATTCTTTGCCAGGAACTTTTACTAATGCTTGCTTGGGTATTAGGTATGGGAGTTTTAATCTTTTGAATTCTCAAGTTATTTCACCCGCTAAAAAACCATTAATCCTTTCACGATATCCTACTGGCTGCATTTCAATAATTACCCTATCGTATAGTTCATAACATCCGCCGTCTGGCTTCCAATTGAGGAATTCTTCAAAAGCGATCGTTTTTGGGTTTTCGAGACGCGATAAATCGCCGTCTCTACAAGTGTTTTGGGCTTATCTGAACTGTATTGCGTTATAAACTCAACGTTGGAACCGACTAGATGTTAATGTTTCCTTAAAGCTCTAATAGTTAGTGCTTAAACCTATATCAGTATTTTTGTGAGGCTTACAATCATTTTGTAAAAATCAATGCAACTAAAGTTATTTAAGTGGGCGATTCTTCCCGTTGCGTTTGTGGCTGCGAGCCTCCTAAGCGTACACACGGTAGTGGCGGAAAAGGGTGAAAGCGTTGGAAGCATAGAGAAGGGCGAAAAGTTTGAAGGGGGTGAAAGGGGTAGAAGGATCAAACATATCTTTGTCATAGATATGGAGAACCACAACTTCACGCAACCCAGCAGCGATACAAGTGCGCCCCACCAGATATTCGGCAATCCCGCAGCCCCCTATCAGAATAGCCTCATTACCCCCGGAAATCAGAATGCCGCTCAGGTTTCCTACGCTGGTGCTTACCATAACGTTCTAGCTACACCATCCGGCAATAACCCGAGCATCCACCCATCCGAGCCAAACTATATTTGGCAGGAAGCTGGCGATAACTTCGGCGTGTTGAACGATAATGATCCTTTCAAAAATCCTGGTGGCACTAACCAGAATACGACACTCCATCTCAGTGCTTTACTTGAAAAAGCTGGTATCTCTTGGAAATCCTACCAGGAAGACATTGACCTGGCAAAAAATGCTAATGGTCTGCTTACCAACACGGTTCTACCTCAAAACCAATGGACTGTTCCACTGAGCAGCTTTAGTGGTACGTCACCTGATTATACTAATCCTTACAACGGTAGCCATCAATATAATTTCGCTACTAAACACGATGGTCATCTGTTTTTCACTGATACCAACGGCGGTAACGACCCGACACCAGCAAACCCCCTAGCATCTAAATATGCACCATTGCAACAATTAGAGGAAGACCTAGCTCATAATAGAGTTGCTCGTTACAACCTAATTACACCAGACCAATTCAACGATTCACACACGGCGTTGACTAATGGATTTGACTATCATGGGGTGCATTACACAGGCGATCAGTCCGCAATTGCCCAGGGTGACAATTTTCTTGCCACGATCATTCCAGAGATCATGCGCTCCGATGCTTACAAGGATGATGGTGCGATCGTAATCTGGTGGGATGAGAGTGAAGGTACTAACCAGAACGACTTCAGCCACACCATAGAGGAAATCGTGATCTCACCTCTGGCCAAAGGCAACGCCTATGAAAGCTTCGTAAATTACACTCATTCGTCTGACCTGAAAAGTTGGGAGGAACTATTCGGTGTATACGCACCAGGTGACGGATTTTTGGGTGATGCAAACTCACCGGACACCAACGACCTCTCGGATCTCTTTAAGAGGGGCGCACTCACCTCGAAGGAGCGGAGAGAATGGACAAATAAACACGATTAATTCGTGCTTTAGAGGATTACTTTAAGGCAACGACAATTCAACCCAAAAAGCATCCGCGTTGACATCAAAATAAAAACCTGGAATGATTGTTTTTAGTTGTAACCAAATATTTTCTTATTGTTGTAAGCCTCCATATTTACCACTGCTGGGCAGTTTGTTTAACTATCTCCACAAGCCTCAGCACAGTTGGGGATGTCTCGTTTTTTCGCCAAATCATCGCGATCGCTACGCCAATGTCTGCAACGAACGCTACTTTTGAGCTAGGTTCTTGTAATGTTTTATAAACTACGCCAATGCGTTGCAGATTTTGCAAAGATGCTGGCACGATCGCAATGCCCATCTCGGCTGCTACCAGACTAACAATCGTCTGCATCTGAATGGCTTCTTGAACAACCTTGGGACTAAAGCCTGCTTGCTGACACAGACTGATAATTAAGTCATAAAGCCCTGGTGCTAATATCCTGGGAAATAAAATAAATGGTTCATTGGCTAGCGATCGCCAACAAATATCAGATTGATTCGCTAACAAATGTGCTTCAGGTAATGCCACCATCAGAGGCTCTTGAAAAATTGTTTCGCAACTAAATTTATTGTCTTCCACAGGTGGACGCAGAAATCCCACATCCATTCGACCTTCTCGCAACCACTCTAACTGTTGATCTGTAGTTAGTTCATGCAACTCAATGCTTACACCAGGAACCTGACTACGAAAAGTTCGCAGGATCGTTGGCAAAATATTATACGCCGCCGAACTGACAAAGCCGACCACCAATTGTCCAATTTCGCCCCGACTTGTTTGTTGCCCGACTTGGATTGCCTGTTGTAATTGCCTCATAATTTGCTGAACTTCACCCAGAAATACTTGCCCCGCTTCTGTTAACCGTACATTTCGTTTCGTGCGGTAAAACAGTTCAAAACCCAATTCCTTCTCTAGCTGACGAATTTGTTGACTTAGGGGAGGTTGAGCAATATGTAATCGTTCTGCTGCCTTTCCAAAGTGTAGTTCCTCTGCCAAAGTGACAAAATAGCGCAGGTGTCTTAGTTCCATCTGTTACCTGAATTCATATCTTTAAAATATTAGTTAAGGTGAAAATATATATTGGACATAATTAAAAATCTTTTTTACTGTGATGAATAGGCGGCGATCAACCCAAGGCACATGGTTGATGATCGAAAAATCAACACTCTGTAATTTCACCACTTATGAACAATCTATCGATCGCTAATAATAATTGGGATACTGCCCTTTACGAAGATAAACATACCTTTGTCTGGCAGTATGGTGAAGACTTACTCAAACTCCTTAACCCCAAACCAGGAGAATCCATTTTGGATCTGGGCTGTGGTACTGGACAACTCACAGATAAAATTGCCCAAGCTGGTGCTGAAGTTTGGGGAATTGATAGCGCACCTGCGATGATTGAAAAGGCAAGAGAAAACTATCCCCATATCCGCTTTGATGTTGCGGATGCGACAAATTTTCAAGTTGAACAGCCCTTTGATGCGGTGTTTTCTAACGCTGTATTACATTGGGTGAAAGAAGCAGATAGCGCGATCGCTTCCATCCATCAATCCCTAAAACCCGGAGGGCGTTTTGTTGCTGAATTTGGGGGTAAAGGGAATGTAAAGGCGATCGTCACAGCTTTATATAGTGCTTTAGAGTCCATTGGTATTCCCCAAACACAAGTAGAGAATCCTTGGTATTACCCCAGTATTGGTGAGTACACCACTCTACTAGAACAACAAGGCTTTGATGCCATTTATGCTATCCTCTTTCCTCGTCCCACTCCCTTAGCAGAGGGAGAAGCTGGCATCGCAAACTGGATTAAAATGTTCGCCGGCTCTTTCTTCGCCGGACTTACACCTGAGCAACAAATAAAAATAATTCCCGTCATTGAGGAATATCTGAAGCCAACACTATATCAACAAGGAACTTGGACAGCAGATTATCGAAGAATTCGCATCGTTGCCGTTAAACTTTAATTTGTGCGAATTTTAACTTATACCTTCATGACAAATTATGAATTAGTATCAGTTATGCATATACCTAAATTGTGCGATCGCCTTTGGCTTTGGCGCAGCGATCGCCAGATATCGTTTTCATTACTACTAACCATTAGCCTTACCACTTTACTAGTTCCGCCCTCACTAGCACAAACGCCCCTAATCCCGTCGCCTTCTAGTGCGCCTTTAGAACTAGACTTATTGACCAAGCCAAAAGACTATATAATCACAGCTAACACCATTCATCCAGAACGATTAACCGTTCCTAGTTTATGGTGGGCACAACAAAACTCTGAGAAAAAGCTATTGGATAATTGGATAGCATATCCAGCTTCAGAGAAAGAACCTGCACGAGTAGACTTGATCGTAAATCAGCAAATTTGGAGCTTACTAGAGTATATAGAACGCTACGACTTTGTGAATCGCTTGGGTAGTGCTGCCCGAAACTTTGGTTACAACGTCCGAGTATTCAATTATCAAAAAGAACCTTTGGCAACCTACACTTGCAACTTTAGTACAAGTCCAGCTTTATGCAGTATCCAAACGGCTGTTAAGAACAAGATAGGGTTCCAGCGTTCTTTGTAGGGATTGGAGATTGGGGACTGGGGATTGGGAGCAGGGAGCAGGGAAAAGAATTTTCCCCTCCGCCCCCTGCACGCTGCCCCTCTGCCTCTTTTCAATGCCCCATTCCTAATTAAATCTTAATTTTGGCGAATAAAGACTCGTATTGTTTTATTGCTGATGGTGGTAAGGGAAGTAAAAATTCGCTTTTATTGAAAATGTTGCGATCGCTCTCTAACAAACTCCATAATGGTTCTTGAATATCGGAAGCAGTAATATTTGTAGCAATTGGCGAATTACTTTTAGTCAGCACCGAAATTTGTTTTGCTGTGCTTGGTTGCCAACAAAAATCAATCCATTGATCTGATAAAGTACCTTTAGCAATCCCTGCGGGACGTACCCATAAATCTGCCCACATTGCTGTTCCTGACTGGGGGATCACAGCGGCAAGTTGCGGATAACGTCCCAAAACTGGCAGCACATCGCTTGACCAACCAACCGCTAGCCAAGTATCTTCCATAATTAGAGGTTCTAAGTAGTTATTGGAACTGTAGAACTTCACTTGTTGATTTAATGTTCGTAATTCCTTTTCCAAGTCTGGTACTTGGTCAAGATTGTCTGTATTATAAGATTTTCCGAGCTTCTTTAAGACCAAGCCAATAACTTCTCGTGGTTGATTGAGTAGGGAAATGCGCTGCTGCACTCCATCTCGCCACAAATCACTCCAATCTTTGGGCGTCCATCCCAACTTTTGCAACTTGTCACGGTTATAAATAATTACCGTGCTACCCCACCTATAAGGCGCACCCCACACCTTCCCTTGAGTATCTAAATTACCTTGGTCGTTGCGCGTTACTAATTTCTTCCACTTTTCATCTAAAGTAGACCACTGTTTTAATTGGTTTCCCTGTACTTCTTGAAGTGGTTGAATCAATTTCTGCTCAATAGCTGCTGTTAACCAGTAATCCCCCAATGTTACTAGGTCTGCTTCAGGTGTTTTTTGACCTTGCCTAAAGGGTATAAAGCGTCTCCATCCCTGCTCATCAGTAGTCTTGGGTTTTTGCTGCCAACTTTGTAATTGCTGAAATAAATCCTGTATCCGCTCAACTGGAGCAAACTTTAACTGCACCTGTTGCTGCAAACCCTTGTGGAACTGATTCACCACCTGACCAGGTATAGAACCTTTTAATAACTGTACTTTTAGTTGCGTCTGGTTGTTTCCACCACAGCCAAAAAGCAGTTGTGAAAGTGCCAATGTGCTTGTACCTAGCAAAAAAGACCGTCGATCCATTGATTTTGGATTTGAGATTTTTGATTATACCTAATATTAAGCAGAGATTCACCAGTCGCAGACTACCTGAAAAAGTGGAGTTGGAGAATTATCGGTATTTTTTGGTTATAATACCGATAATTTTGCATATTTGACTTGAATTAGCGAGTTTTTTGGCGAAAAGCTACCCAAAAACTAAAGTTTCACCATAAATTTCCTTATTGGTACTTATGGTGAAACTTAACTTACATTTAGATTTACATCAAAAATTATCAATACTTAAATAATCCATAAGTATCGTTAAGATTGGGAGTAAATTGAATAACATAGAGAAAATGTATGGATAAAGGTATTAAATGGAGCTATTAGAGCAGCAAATCCTGACTTTAAGCCAAAAGCTGGATGCCCTATGCCAAGTAATTGAGCAGCTTGATGGTAAAGTCACTCAAGCTTTTTCAGAGTGTTCTTTAGGGAATACACAAGCAAAGGATAATTATCAGGGAAATGGGGTGGCTGGGGGCTATCAGTTCAAAGGACGTAATAATTTAAATCCAGAAATGGAACACAAGGATGTATTGACAGATGGTATTTATCTAGACATGCATCGTCAAAGTGGAGATAACATCACACCAGAAATTCAAATACAACGACTGACAGCACAATTAACAGCAGCATACAATCGCATTGCGGCTTTAGAAGAACAATTACTTAGAGAGAGAATTCATTAAATTTAACCTGAGTTCAACGAATTAAAAAATGGATTGAGGTAAGTAAGGTGAGCCTTTAGGTTAAATATCGAGTGATGGTTTTATAGGCATATACTTAGATAGAAGTAATTAATCCAGCCATCAAATAGATAAAAAAGTTGAAACACACTATTACATATCTTTACGTAATAGTGTGATATATCTACCTATAGGTTTTTAGTCAACACTCACTATGAAACAAAAAAAAACAATCCTAAGACTGATGTAATTGAGATATTCTATCGTTCAAAAACCAAGATTTTCTTATTAATTTGCGTTTTTATCATTACTGTTTTTGCCATCTTGTTATCAAATTGGTTGATGGCAAGCCAAACAGCTTTTGCAAAAATTGATCTTTTGCAACCTGCTCCTACTCAACCGCTAGGCTATTACGACTATTTTGGCAAACTGCTCACTCCTCAAGAAGCATCACAACTAGTTGTAAATAAACGACTCAACCCTAATGACCCTATTTCTTATCAAAGGGTAGGGGCAGTTAAAATTACTAAGGAATTAATTGCAAAAGGCGAAGATATATTTTTCAACCGGAAGATAGGAGACACATTTGGTTTGCAAGGAGTATTTGGTTTTGCACTGGGCTTCGCTAAGATATCGAATGAATTAGGTGTAGCGATCGCTAGTTTACAAGGTCAGCCAACGACAAACCTAAAAATTACTCTCCAGAAAGATTTAACCGTAGGTAGTCGAACTTTTCCCAAAGGGACTGTTATTCCTACAGGTTTAAAAGTTCTCAAGGGACAGAGTGTTGCACTAGGATTGACACCTGGCTTTAACATTACCTGTGCGCTTTGTCATGCAACTCTTTCTAATGATAGTAAAGTCATTCCAGGAGTACCTAATGGAGAATTAGCAAGCCCTTTGTTGATTGCTTTAGCACCAAATACAGCCGCAGGGTTTGCACGGTTAAACTTCAACCCCTTAGACCCACAATATAAAGGCAATGGTAAAACTATTATTGATAGTAAAGGTCATCAGGTAGAACTACCCGATCCTGAGAAGTTAGAAAAAGCCTTTGACGATGCAGTGTTAGATGTACCTTTCGGTCATTTCGAGAGTTCACCTGATGGTATCAGAGACAGTACTCAAATTCCTAGTCTTTTCACGTTTAAAAATCATCCTTATGGAGCATCAGGAGAAGGAGCCATTGGCCCATTTGCTGGACTAAGCGCTCTTAATAATGGTGTTCACTCTTCAGAAATAAATCTGTTGGCAGCCGCTCAACTCAGTGCAGATACTCTCGGTATTGACCCAGAAGTTTATATTGGTACATTTCTGCAAAATGCTGCTGTTCCCAGCCTACGTTTACCAGAAGGAGTAATAGTAAAACCCTCTGAATGGCTGCGGGGGGTAATTGCACCCAATCCTACACAAGCAGAATTAGAAGACCAAATTCCTGCCCCTGGCACAGTAACTTATCCAAAACTGCGTCCCAGTTTGTTTAGTTTAAACGGTTTGGTTTTCAGCCCAAATACTGGAAAGCTAGGTGATATTGCCAGTGGCTCTTTTTTATTTGCTAGTAACGCCATGTCTGCTTTTCAAAATAGCTTAGTGCCACCTGCCAACCAGACTTCAGAAAACTGGCAAGCACTGACAAATAATTCTGTTAAGCGTGGGGCAAAAGTATTTGAGAAAGCTAATTGTGCAACTTGCCATATTCCACCATTTTTCACCGACAACAAAATTCATCCAATTGATGAAATTCGTACTAACCCAGCCCGTGCCCAGTCTCACTTAGCACTGAATAATCTGTTAGTACCACCCAAGTTATACACTTTTAATACTCCTGTTCCCATACCTGCTAATGCTGAAGTGTTGGATGTACCGACGCAGGGTATCTCTGATACTCCCACAACTCTACCCAAAGGAATATTACCCAAAGGTGGTTATAAAACTACTACGTTACGTGGTCTTTATGCAAGCGCACCGTATTTGCACGATGGTGGTTCAGCAGTACGGGCAGGAAGCCTAAAATTTGACTCAAATGGTTGTTTTACGGTTGTTAACAAGAGTGGCTTAGGGCTATCTGGCACTCTTAGCCAAGCTATACCTGCTGATCCTGCTAGCAGCTTGCGTGCCTTGCTTGATCGCGATCTTCGCGCCTTAGTTATAAAAGCCAACAAAGCTAACCCTAGTTTAGTGCGTAGTAATCTTGATGGTACAGGTCATTACTTCTACGTAGATAGACAAGCTGGGTTTAATTACAACCAGCAAGCAGACCTGATTAATTTCTTGCTGGCACTTGATGACAATCCTGGAAGTTTTTAATCAAGCTACGACTGATATCATATTTTAATACCAAGTCGTCTAGTGATACATCATGAAGGCGACTTGGTATTAATTTAAGCAAGTGTAAGATAGCAGGCACATTTTAACGCAATCTAGATCGGAGATGCACTACGAACCTTATAGGTAGATTCCTCTATGAGGCTTTTTCTGGAAAGCTACTGCTTGCTTTCGCTTTGTCCACCAGCCAAAACCAAGAGCAAGCAATGAGCCACTTACTGTGTAGGGTTCAGGAACAGAACGGGGTACAACACTAAAGCTGCCATAATCTACATTGCTTGAAAGCTCTGAATAACCCTCATTTAAACTACTGTAGAATACGTTAACGTTGCCATTTCCATCTTCCCCGCTTCCTGAAACCAGGTAAGAAAAACCGTCTCCCGTTAACAGCGGGGTATTCGCATTTAACAAATTATCATTGATTCCGTATGTACCTGGTGAGAGTAGCCCGATGATTTTATCAGTAATTCCTTGGACTGTCCTTGTGCCAGTTATTCCTGTAATTGTGTAATTGTTTTTTATAGAATTTAGATCGGTGGTGGTAAGGATACCGCTAGCGGAAATCGCTGTACCATTTGCTTCATAACTGGGAAAAGAGTACTGAAAATCAAATAGTTGTACAGCTTGGGCCGCAGATGCACCGACACCAGTGATACTTATAACAGCACTGGCGGTAACGATACTAAGGTTTTTGACTAATTTCATCAGATAATTCTCTTGAAAAACTAGAAGGTAAACAAAGTTGCATAGCATATAGTAATCCTATTTGATTTGCTCTCCAGCGAGAGGCTCAGATCCACGATTTATTTAAGAAATTGGTGGTCTTTTTGCTCATAATTTATTGAATTGCTAAAGATGTTCTTGCGTAGATACACGCAGACTTAGTTGTAGTATGTAATTACTACAACTATCTTTCTCCGACTCAGAGAGGAACAGACTTTAACTTTGGTTCAAGGCAGTACTTAGTCGTTCAAATTGGGCTTCAATGGCTGCCAAAAGTTGATGCTGCTGCCAATCTTGGCTAAGATGGGCGGCTATGCATGCAGCTCCAGCACCTATACCTTCTTTCACAAAGCCCTGCTCATAAGCTCTCAGTTGGGGATAACGAGAATCAGCAAAGCTAAGATGAGTTGCTAATAAGGGAGGGGTTCTTCCACTCTCAGTTAAGCTGGTTTTTTCTAAGTTGAGGGCTAAGTCAACTGTAGCGCCAGTAGGGTCTTCTGCTACCCAGCGAGTTGTGCCTACAACTATTTCTTCTGGTTGCCATGATAAAGCGTAAGCTTGAGCGATCGCACTCATCAGTGCATAAACCGCTAACATTTGCGTCCCTCCAGCTAGCATTACACCACAACTACGACTAGCTGCGATCGCCATCCCAGCTACAACTACTTGCATGGGATCGCCCACGGCGGCTACGAGTTCTAGAGGATCTACAGAATTTTGGATTTGCGATTGGAATGTCTCATCCTGCTCCCTGCCCCCTGCTCCCTGCCCCCTGCTCCCCTTCATCTTCTCCAGTCCAGTTTGCACTAATGCCCACTTTTGTGTATGGTTACAAACAGGGTGGCTACTGTTAACTTTTCCGGCAGCATCTATACCCAAACCAGTTAAGATTGCTAGGGCAGTTGTAGTGCCTCCGACGACGCACTCACCAATAATCAGATATCCCTGTTGGATATTAGTAGCAAGGCGTTCTCCCCAAAGTAGCCCTTGTTCAAGTAAGTGGTGTACAGTTGTGATTTCCATAGCAGCACCTCCACTTAAACACTTAGCAGGAGCGCCACCCAAATCAATTACTGGCACAGCAGGAGGCTGGGGTAAACCAGCATTAAATAAATGAACTGGTATTTTTAGTGACTCAAAGACGGCGCGAGAAATCAGCACGGGCGAAGCCCCAGCCGCTAATGGTGGTAGGGGGTATTGGGCTTTATGTTCTGGCCCGTAATACAAAAACTCGGCATCAGCACAAGCGGTATATTTCCGATCCTCTGGAGTGCGACCGGCTGCTGAAATTCCTGGAATTAAACCAGTTTCAGTAAATCCTAAAACACAGGCAAATATGGGTAGACAACCACGATATCGTCGTAGCCATTCTTCACCCTGTTCTTTTTGAGTATAAATACTAATTTGGGAATTGGGCATTGGGTATGGGCATTGATGATTAGTAAGACTCATCATTTAACCAATGACAAATGACAAATGACAAATGACTATCCCTCATAATCCATGAGGACTTGCACCCAGTGGGGTGGGCGGGGAATGGGGTTGCCCAGGCGGTCAAAAAGCAACCATGCTGCCAGGTGTACTACAAAAAGGTAGATAAAGTTGTTGAGTAGAATTAAAGCGATCGCTCCCACTTGAATCAAAAATACACTGGGACTCGCCAACAAACTCAGCTTCAAAAATACCCACTCAATGAATTCTGTCACTTGGGTAATCACATAAATCCACAGGTCTTCACCTGACAAAACAGACAGCAACCATAGCCGAAAAAAAACTCCCAAAGTACCCAATAGCGTACCCAAGGTGATAGAAACAATCCAGGGAACACGACGACGATACCATATCGCTCCTAAAAGCACGCCCATGAACCCGTAGGGCATGACAAACAGCAAGCTACGGGCTGGCCCCATAAGTACTGTCAGAAGTAATCCACAGGTGAGTGCTGCCATCCATGCCGCACGTTTGCCCCAACGTAGATAAACTAAAGCGATCGGCACCGGAAAAAATATCCGCAAAACTGGCCCCAAGGGGAAGTAAAAATTAATAAACCAAATTAAACTAGCGGTACTGGCTAAAAATGCCGTTTCTACCATCCTTAAGGGCGCATCAGCCTTGAGTTGAGGAGGCATTAACTGCTGTTCTTTATCTAACCAATGATTCTGAGGAGTTGGAGATTCAGGAGATGGATCTTCCTCTGGCTCATTTGGGAGAGAATCTAAAATACTCATATCTGACAAGTTCTTAAACTGGGGATTGGGGACTAGTACCGCAAGGCGGAATTAAAAATTAAAAATTAAAAATGAATACAACGTAAGTGGTTTATTTATGCCGCAGTGTACTAGAGACTAGTGGTCTGTCCCAAAAGCTTTGAGAGGTTAGTGGTGTTCAGATCCCCGACTTCTTAAATAAGTCGGGGATCTAGTAGCCCTGCAAAATTAATGGGATAAACTACTAGCGACTGGGAAAATTTGGATGGGGATTTATATCCCAACCAAATCTTAAAAGAATTTCTTTTGCAGTACCCACTACCCATTTCTCGACAACTTTTCTTAGCTGTTCGCATAGCATCTCTTAGATCAGTTGGGGAAGGAAAGGGAGTTACCTGCTAAACGATCATTCTTTCTAAGGCTGACAAATCGGGAATACAAATAGTATCTTGATCCCGTTTAATCAAGCCTTTTTTTTCTAGCCTCGTCAAGACTCGCGTCACCGTTTCCCGCGCCAGTCCGCTCAAGCTACTCAATTCTCGATGAGGTAAATTGGGGATTTCGGTTCCTGTTTGCCCTTTTTTTCCCTGTCCTTCTGCCAAAAATAACAACGTATCTGCTACCCTTGACTGGCTATCAGATTCCCGCAACCGCAATCGGCGATTTACTTGCCGCAAACGTCGAGCCATTAGTTGCGCCAATCGAACTCCTGCTAAGGGTTCTATCTGAAGTAACTTGACAAAATCCTGAGCAGGCATACTGCCTATTACCGTTGGCGCTAAGGTAATCACATCTGTAGAGCGAGGCACTTCATCTAGCGCCGCCATCTCACCAAATAATTCTCCTTTGCCAAGAATATTCAGCGTTACCTCTTTTCCCTCCAGATTGTAGGTGCGAATTTTTACCCATCCGTCCATAATAAAATACACAGAACCGCCCCAGTCATTTTCTAGCAGAATTACCTGATTGGCTGGGTGAGTGCGGGTGACAAGATGGATGAGGGCTGATTCCACAGCCGTTTCTGGCAACCCTTGAAAAAAGGGAGCGGAGGTGATCATCCAGGGATTAGCCTGTGCTTGCAAGCTATATCGGTCTTCCATTACAACATCTTTATTCAAGCTGCTATGTACACACAACAAACAAGAGCGCCATTTTTAGCCTCAGCTATCATTGCACAGTTCCCTTCCAAAGAGAAAACTAAACTATGCTACACAAGAAAGCGACAAGAACGTTTTTCTAAATAATCTTTACCTATAAGTTTAAACGGAGTAAAAGTTTTGCAAAAAGTAGTTTATAGCCGGCGGTTGTATTGCTTAGGGGCTAGCTGCACTGCAAACTTGATTAGTTCAGAATATAGGCAAACAACATCAATGATACTAAAGGGAGTAAATTATTGCTCAGGTATTTTAGCGATTTTCAAAAATAGGCAACTAATCACCTCTAAAACGAAGCTTCTCGAACAAAGACTGACTGAAGATTGCCACGGCTGCCAGTAATCCATAACATAATGACAGTCACCGAAGAGGCAGAGGGTGCAGGGGAGCAAGCCCTTCTCCTCTGCGACAAGCGTTGCGGAACATGGGTATGTTCGCGAAGCGTCTCGCAGAGAAGCCCCGTTCTTCCAGAACGCTTGGACTGGGGCCAAGCTCCGTCTCAGTCTTTCCCCTGCCCCCTGCTCCCTTGCCTCTTTTGACAAAGCAGTTTTTGCCACTCAAAACTTGTCTGATGGGAGACGCTGCGCGAATAGTGATTGTAAAGTACTTGTTATATTAGTTGAGACAATTTTCTACATAAGGTAATAAAAGTGACTTCTAGTACTGATGAAATTCAAAAGCTGATCGCAGACATTGACAATTTACTTGCCAGTGGTGGCAAGCGCCTATCTAGATTTTTTTCTGGTCAGGTGCAAGAGCCTAAAGAAGTTTTAGAACGAATTCGCGACTTTTTGGTGAGGTTACAAGAAAAAGAAGCTTTAGAGAACGGCATCCCAAATCAGTCTTCTGAAGAATCGCGTCCGCCTTTATTAACAAAATTTATTGATCGCAACCAGTATCCACTACCGCAGCTCGCACCCAGTCAGGAACCGAGTACTGTTGACGCTGGACAATTAAAAAATGAATTTTCGAGATTGATTCAGCCGTTGCGATCGGAATTAGAATCGCTCTTGCAAGAGCGAGCCAACCTGATACAGGAAATTCGCCAGCTAGAACAAAAGCGTTTGCAAAACTATTCCCTAGCGCAGCAGTTGACTAACCAAGAGCAAATGATTACCGAGTTTTTACAGGTACTCATGAGTCGCCTTGTGCCAACTTTAACACCAGTGATCAAAAAGACAGCGGACAATTCCGCCAGTTCTTCAGGAGAAATTAATCACGCAACCTCTGTAACTCAACCTTTTTTAGAATCACCAGAGAGTGTGGAGCGGTTAACCCAGCTAGCTAGGGATTTGGATCAGCGCCTATTATCACTAGATGGGACGGTGAATGTAGTCTTTGAGGCACTACAGCGCAACATTAATACTTATTACGAATCTCTGTCGCAAGCACTGGCAAGAATGCATAGCAAGGGGATGCAGGGTGAACAGCTGATGACTAGCTTTCTCAATAATTTGACCCAGCATTTGCAGCAAGAATCTCCTAGTTCCCAGCAGTCTTTCTTGGGGATAAAATCTGAGACACTACCATCATTGCCTGAACCAGGCGCGATCGCTGCTGAAGTTGCGCCCCACCCCTTGGAACTGACACAACCAGAAACTTCATCTCCACTCATTATTAATTCTGAGCAACAGGAGACTAACCTCACGGAAGATTTAGATGCAGCGTTGTTACAGCTTGGTTTAGACTCGTCTGAATCTTCTGAAACCCCGACCGAATTACCGCAAGATATTTCTGCGTTAATTGGTGATGAAGTAGACCAACTTTACGCCAGTTTGTTTGGTGCTGGTGATGTTAATAATCTCAGCCTCGATGTTGCCACAAATGACTTAGGGATTTCCACAGTCCCCCCGTCTGTAACTCCAACTGGGGATTCTGCCGTTGTATTACCAGATACAGGTTTTTCAACCCAAGAAACTTTAGGAGAAACTACAGATTCATCAGAGCCACAGGAAGAACTGTTTTTTGAAGAGGATTCCGATCTAGACTTACCTCTGAGCTTCTCTACCCCACAAACAGACAGTTTACCCACGCAAATCGACACTCAGCCAGCTAGTGTTGATACAATTAATACCCTAACTGACCTATTGCCTGATACAAGTAGTAAGCAGCGATCGCTGGAAGTATTATCCTTCATGGAGGATGTCCCAACTACAGCACCAGTTACTCCAGAAGTCGCAGAAATTACGTTGCCAGATCCTCAGGAGGAAGAAAACTACGCGCAACCTCCCGTTCGTGCAGCGTCTCCGACAGGAGAAGAGAAGCCTACTGTACCCCTACAGGAAAGCGAAGCGACTGGCAAAGAAGATATCGCAACATCGGAAGTATTAATTAACGACGATCGGCCAGAACTGACTTCAGATAACTATATTGCTGCTTCACCCCAAGAAAACTTGCTTTCTATTGAGTCAAACCAGGCTCCAGCCGTACCTGATATTTCCCTAGATGAAGAACAGTTGCAGCAATTAGATCGGGATTTGGCTAATTTCGATCGGCAGCTAAATTCTGAGTCACAACCAGCCACCAATTTGGATATTTTCTCAGAAATACTTGATACAACTCAAGACACCATCCCCACAACTTCCTCTGAAAATCTCCGAATAGCTGAAAATACTTCAACTGCTGCTTTCTCCAGTTTGGCAGTTCCCCAGATAGAAACTGACAAAAAAAAGGAAGTCGTAACTCCTGTTCAAGAAAGTTCTTCGGCAACAATTTCCAACTCCATAAATAATCCAGAGGTTGCACCTAATGTTATAGAACCAGTGTGGTATTTAGGAATTGATTTAGGTACAACAGGAATTTCTGCCGCATTATTAAATCGCTCGACTTTTGTTGTACATCCTATCTACTGGTCAGCAGAGAATCCACCGGGAACAAGTTCGTTCCAGCAATCATTTCGTTTGCCAACAGAAGTTTATCTGCCTACAGCTTCTATACCCCACGGTGAAAACGAAAGTGCCGAAACACATGAGCAGACAACACCTGCGGCTGTTGCTCAAGATAAAGTGCCCGATCGCTCCCCCATCACTCCTACAACACCGAGATCAACAGCAGATTCGACGATCAATAATCTCTACTCGGCGCAGTTAAAGCCCTATTTGCAAGTAGCTATTCCCTACAAGAGTGAAAGACACAAATGGGAACCTGTTTTGCAATTAAATGAATTTTCAGCAGGGCCTTTGATTTGGATTGTGCGATCGCTCTCTAAGCTACTATTA
This sequence comes from Nostoc sp., assembly GCF_036916655.1. Lineage (GTDB taxonomy): Bacteria > Cyanobacteriota > Cyanobacteriia > Cyanobacteriales > Nostocaceae > Nostoc. The sequence continues at coordinate 35,008 of NZ_JBALFY010000069.1, read as the reverse complement.
ACCCTCAAATCTGAAAAAACTTCTACCACCCCTAGTTTAATGGCTGCCGCTGTTGGGATCAGCGAACAAAATTTTCCCCAGATTATCAATAATATTGCGGGTGTCATTTGCACCTGTCCATCTAGCTGGTCGGAACAATATCGCTTTAATGTGCGGGAAGCCTTACTCACCAGCAAACTCATTCAACATCCGCAGCAAGTCTTTTTTGTTGAAGAAGCGATCGCTAGTCTACTCCCAGAACTCAATGCAGCTAACGGTGAGCAAGTAAAATTAACCGATGGTCAAAGCGATCGTCCAGCAAAAACTAGCGAACAGCCGATTATTGGCAACACCCTGGTGATTAACATTGGGACAACTGCCACAGAAATGCTGCTGGTGAATGTACCAGAAAGCTTGGTGCAATTGACATACAATGATTTCATGCTCCACAGTTTTGCTTATGCTGGTAAAGGAATTGAACAAGATATTATTTGCCAGCTGCTATTACCACCGAAATCTCGACAATCGCGCTCAGAAACACCAAGCGAGCGCAAAACTACCACCAGTAATCCTTGGCAATGGCAACCGTCAATTCCCGGTTTAGATCAAATGCATTGGCAGACTTTAGGGTTAGAAGAATTAGAACTACCCAGAGTTGGAGAACCAGATATCACCGCTCGAATTCGCCTCCAGCAACGTCTAGAAAGTTCTCTACTGGGACAGGCTGTATTAGATGCAGCACTAGCCTTAAAACTGATTTTGCAACACCAAGACTCTTTTACCCTAGAATTAGCCGATCAGCAGTGGATTTTGCAGCGACGAGATTTAGAAAGCCAGGTATTTATCCCCTTTGTGCGCCGCCTCAATCGAGAACTCAACAAGTTATTGGTAGCTCGTGGCATCCCCACAGAAGCCATTAATCAAGCGATTCTAACTGGCGGGGTGGCTTGTGTTGCGACGGTGAATCGCTGGTTACGCCAAAAACTCCCCAGCGCTAAGATTATTCAAGATTCATATCTCGGTGACAACGGCGCTCCTAATTGCAGTCGGGTTGCTTATGGTTTGGCGATGCTGCCTCTGCATCCCCAAATTTTAGATATACCCAGGCAACAATACACTGATTATTTCTTATTTACAGAATTGCTGCGGCTGCTACCAGACCGACCCTTATCTTTCGGTGAAGTTATTCAGTTATTTGAGGGTCGTGGGATCAATACTCGCATTTGTCAGCAAAGGCTGTTGGCTTTTTTGGAAGGTGAACTGCCTTCGGGTTTAATACCCTCAGTCACAGATTCAACCTGGCTCACCCAGAGTTCGCAAGAAAATCCTGACTATCAAGCGATCGCCACTGCATCACTTTTTGAAAAACAAGGGAGTCTTACTTATCGTCCAAATTACCAACAACTGTTATCTTTGCGTCGCTATCTAGATGCAATCAAAGCTAGTAATCAGCAATCATTGGAGGAAGCATATATAGAGAATTTTGCTTTAGAGGTTGCTCATTGAAACTGGTACATGACGCTAGAAATAAGAATACTACCCAAAATTCCAAATGCCTACGTCATGAGCATTTGGAATTTAACAAAGTACTAGTACAACACGGCGTAAATAAACCACCCATTCCAAATCAATGAGACGCTTACGCTGTACTCATTTTTAAATTTTAAATTTTAAATTTTAATTCCGCCTTGCGGTACTAGTAGTACTTCAGCACAGTGATTTTTTGGATGTGTACGATAGTAATATTTTTATTTAGGTAATAGAGACAAATACTATAGATTTACAATCTATGACTTTAATTGAAAGATTCTGTAAAATTTGAGTTTTCGGTTTTTCTATTGGTTAAAATCTGTGTATAGTAACACTCAGTAGTAAGGACAAAAGCACTAAAAATCGCCTAACAATCATGTTTATGTCTAGACTACTAATGAAAAGATTCCTGTTATGAAATAAGTTAGCCCCTGTGAATAATCTTTATCTTTATTCAGTTAATTGTTTACAACAGCCTTCACACCCGTCAACTTTGAGCGTGAGAAAGCGATTAATTGACATTATTGGAGCCATTGTGGGGCTGATAATCACATTTATGGTAGCAATTCCTGTGGCGATTGTTACCTTTATTCATGGGCCAAGTCCAATATTTTATTCCCAAATTCGTTGTGGTTTGAACGGAAAAACTTTCCGAATCTGGAAATTCCGCTCCATGATTGTTGACGCTGATAAACTCAAGCATTTGGTTAAGAATCAAGCTAAAGGTCACATCTTTAAATCTGTTGACGATCCTCGCATTACTCCTGTAGGTAAATTTTTACGGCGTACTAGCTTAGATGAATTTCCTCAATTTTGGAATGTTTTGTTAGGAGATATGAGTTTAGTTGGTACTCGTCCACCGACTCCTGATGAAGTTAGTCATTACGAGCTACACCACTGGGATAGATTACGAGTCAAACCAGGCATTACCGGAGAATGGCAAGCGAATGGGCGTTCGAGCATTACAGACTTTGAAACTATTGTCAAAATGGATATAGATTATCAACGCAAGTGGTCTATAACTTATGACCTGAGTCTGATTATTAAAACTATCTGGGTGGTATTTAAAAAGACTGGTGCTTATTGAATTGGGAATTAGGGATTGGACAATAATCAATAGTTTTTTCTCCCCTGCCCCCTTCACCCCTTAACGCCACTACCTGTTTCTGTGGGTACAATGTAACGTTGTAAAAACAGAAATAGTAATAATACTGGGGCGATCGCAATCACTGAGCCAGCAGCTACTAACCGCCAATCAAGGGAAAATGTACCTGCTAGCTTTGCGACTCCCAAGGGAAGAGTGTATAAATTTTCGTCTTGGATGACAATTAAAGGCCACAAAAAGTCACTCCAAGCACCAATAAATACAAAAATAGCTAAAGTTACCAGTGCTGGGCGAACTGCCGGTAACATAATATGCCACCACAATCCTAACTCTGAGCTGCCATCCATGCGGGCAGCTTCTTCTATTTCTTTGGGGACACTCATAAAAGCTTGGCGCAACAGAAAAATGCCAAAGGCAGAAGCTAAACTGGGAAAAATCATCCCCAAATAACTATTTGTCAAACCCAACTGGACTGTCAAAATATAAAGGGGAATCATCACGATTTGGAAGGGAATCATGATCGTAGAGACGATCGCTACAAAAATCCAGTCTCGCCCCACAAACGACAATCTCGCCAACGGATAAGCAGCCAAGGCGCAAAACAGCAGATTTAAGCCTACAGTCAGCACTGACACCAAAGTACTGTTATACAGATATTGCCCAAAAGGTAAAGAGTTCCACACACTAGAGAAGTTATTTAGTGTCGGTTGACTGGGTAGCAACTGTGGCGGCGACTGAAAAATATTTTCCGTAGGCGATTTTAAGGATGTGCTAATTAGCCATAGTAAAGGAAAGAGCATCAACAGTGCGATCGCTCCCAACACTGCATACATTAGAATCTGCGATCGTGATTTTTTCCAGTTCAGCATTTGATTAATATAGGAAATTATCTTTTTTTAAATTAACTTATGTTTTATCACAAGCGATTATATCTGGTGTCAAATATTCGATGGATGGTCACCCATTCTTACCCACATTTTCCGCACACGAATCAATTGCAGACGATTCATTTTTAAAGCCAAAATTGTTGCTCTTCCTACAGATGTAATTCCGACAATTTCTGTAGCATCATCATTCCAAGCAAAATGATATGTCCACAATTGCTGTTGGGGATTAAATTCTCTGACTTATTAAATAAGTCGTTGATTAAGTAGAGTAGGTTGGGTGGAGCGGAGCGCAACCCAACTGATTATCAGGATGTTGGGTTACGCAAAGCCTTCACCCAACCTACAATTTTTTTGCAACTTAGCTTGTGTACACAGGTTTCAAAAGTTTCTCTTACAGTCTAAAGCCAATTCACAATCGTTAATCTTCAACTGCAACATAAGGTTGTGGTTCCCGCGAACGTTGGGCAATTTGTTCTCGTCGATACTTTGCAAGTTCGCTGTAAAGCCTCTTCCGAGAGAGATTCACACTTCCAACAGGCTCATGCTCTAGGAGTGTATGCCAAGGGGAAAACAATATACCTTCATCTAAACGTTTACGTTCTTCAAAGTCAAATTTCTGACTAGGAATGCGGACAGTTGCAACTTTAATAAACGGTGAATCTGCTTCTTGCCATTCTTTAATATGGTCTTCAATAGGCGTTTTTTCATCATCTACATAAAACTGAATTAGGAAGTCAAAAGATGCTTCTTGTTCTTCTTCAGTCAAATATTTGACTAGCGTTTCTCGCAGGTAATTTTCCGATTCTGGAAGCGTTTCTGGTGGTTGTTCAGGCTGTTGAGATTTCACAGATAATTTGACAATGCGACTACCAAATTTAAACGGAGCCATGCTCCAATATTGAATCAAAAGCGGATTTCCTACCTTTTGGCTACCAATTTTTTGCAAGATAGCAAATGCGTAACCAAGTTCTTCCAGCCGTTCTGGGGTAAGTTGTCCACTACCTGCTTTGGAAAGATCCGCGTAATCACGAACGTCTTTGGTCAAAAAAGTAGGATAGTTGTTGAGTATAAAATCTTGAGTTTTTTCTTCATCATCCAGCACTTTTTGCCCGTCCACATTCATCACCTTGATGGCGATACCGCGAACATCCGGTTGGCTATCGGAGTGGAATTTACCACGTTTTTGAGGCGAACCACCGCTAGAGAACCGAATCCATGCAGGATAGGTTTGGGGCGTTTTGAATAAACCTACTCTCAGGTCTTCAGAAAGATTCGGTTCAATAATAAACTCTCCCGAAAGGAGTCCATGACTTTTGCTATGAATTTGGCGGAGGTCTGGGCCATTTTTTTGTTGAGCTTGGAGACTACCTGCGATAATCTCGTCAATTATTGCTTCCTGCTCAGTGTTAGATGATGCTGGGTTAGTCATAAAACATTTGATAATGTGTCTTCATTATCCTGAATCCTTCAGCCTTTCTGAGTCAATCCGGTTTCCGTAGAAACAGCTTGTAGTGGTTTATCCCAAGGTTCAATAGGTATTTGGGGCAAATAGGCAAAATCAAAGACAATTCCGATAGTTGGCTTTGTCTGCCACTGCGGTAAACTGAGCAAGCGATCGTAATATCCGCCGCCATAACCCAAACGATATCCTTGATAGTCGCAAGCTACACTAGGGACGAGAATTAAATCTACTTCCGCAGCATCTAAAACTGGAGCATCGGGGTGAGGTTCAGTAATGCCATAAGCACCGCTTTGGACAGAATCATTAGGTGTCCAAATATGCCAACACAGAGATTTATCAACGCAGCGGGGAAATCCCCAGCGATATTTGGTGTTTGCAAATAAGGGACTGAGGTCAGGTTCTTGGCGAAAGCTGAAATAAGCGAGGATTGTTTTTGCTTGGGTAAACAAAGTAGAGTTTTGTAAATTAAAGCATAAGCGATCGCTTTTTTCTCTCCATTCTCCAACAGACATTGATTGACGTGTTTTGAGTAGAGTGCGGCGTATTTCTGCTTTATTTAATTGATGATTAACTTTTTCCATGAAAATTTATAGCTGCAAATAAATAAGCTGGGCAATGCCCAGCCTAAGTACCTTACACTCATTAGTACATCGTTATGCGGCGTGTTGACGATACCACTCAATGGTATTTTTTAGCCCTTCTTCAAAGCTCACTTGAGCCGTGAAATTAAAGGCTTGCTTTGCCCGTTCAGTATCTAAACAGCGACGGGGTTGACCATTAGGCTTGTCAGTTTGCCAAACAATTTCCCCCTTAAATTCCATCAATTCGGCGATTAGAGTTACTAAATCAAGGATAGAGATTTCATAACCGGTTCCCAAGTTAACTGGTTCCGATTCGTTATATAATTGAGTCCCCAAAACAATACCCCGAGATGCATCTTCTGAATACAGAAACTCACGGGTGGGACTGCCATCACCCCAAACTGGAAGTTGTTTTTCTGCTTTAATTTGGGCTTCGTGAACTTTGCGAACTAATGCGGGAATCACATGGGAACTTTCAGGGTCAAAGTTATCTTCTGGGCCATATAAATTTACTGGCAGTAAGTAAATCCCATTAAAACCGTACTGCTGACGGTAAGATTGCAATTGAACTAAAAGTGCTTTTTTAGCAATTCCATAAGGGGCGTTGGTTTCCTCTGGGTAGCCATTCCAAAGATCATCTTCTTTGAATGGCACGGGAGTGAATTTAGGATAGGCGCAGATTGTACCAACACAAACAAATTTTTCTACTCCAGCTTGATAGGCAGCGTGAATTAGCTGGGTTCCCATAATCAAGTTATCGTAGAACAACTCTGCGGGTTTTTCGCGGTTTAAACCGATGCCACCGACATGAGCTGCTAGGTGAATAATTATGTCTTGCTGGTCAACTGCACGTTGGGTATTTTCCCAAACACGTAAATCGGAATCGTGCGATCGCGGTATCGTAATCTTCTCACGATCTGCCCCAGCTTTACACAGTTGATCTATCACCTGACGACCTAGAAACCCCGACCCACCGGTGACGAGAATGCGTTTATTTTTTAGTTCTAAGGCGGTCATATTTTTATCCTCTCTGGTGCAAATCAGAAGTGTAAAGCGCCCAGTTGTTGACGAACAGTCGCAATATCATTTGGAAATTGCGAACCATTGCCATTAGGTGAAGTGTGACCTAATGCTTGTAAGTCTGCTTCTACCATTAAGGAAACTAGTTCTTCAAAGGTTACTGATGGTGCCCAGCCTAAATTCTGGCGTGCTTTGGTAGAATCGCCAATCAACAGTTCTACCTCAGATGGACGGAGGTAACGCTCATCAAACTCTACATAATCTTGCCAATTGAGATTCACATAACTAAATGCTAGTTCCAAAAACTCCCGCACTGAATGGGTTTCACCAGTAGCAATCACGTAATCGTCTGGTTGGTCTTTCTGCAACATCAACCACATTGCTTTAACGTAATCCTTCGCATAACCCCAATCTCGCTTTGCGTCTAGATTACCCATGTAAATCTTTTTCTGTTTACCAGCAACGATACCAGCAACGGCTCTAGTAATTTTACGGGTTACAAAGGTTTCACCCCGCCGTGGTGACTCGTGGTTAAAAAGTATGCCGTTACAAGCAAATAAATTATAAGACTCACGATAGTTTACAGTTTGCCAGTGGGCGTAAACTTTCGCACAGGCATAAGGACTGCGGGGATAAAAGGGCGTTGTCTCAGTTTGAGGTATTGCTTGTACTAAACCATACATTTCTGAAGAACCCGCCTGGTAAAATCGTACCTGAATACCAGTACGATGTTGGTAATCTCGAATTGCTTCCAACAGACGCAGCGTTCCCATTCCTACAGCATCCACCGTGTATTCCGGTGAATCAAAGCTGACTCTAACATGGGATTGAGCGCCGAGGTTGTAAATCTCTACTGGTTTTACTTCTTCTAAAATACGCCGCAACGTCGTACCATCTGTCAAGTCTCCGTAGTGAAGAAACAACCGCACTCCATCTTTGTGGGGATCTTCGTAAATGTGATCGATGCGGTCTGTGTTGAAGGTAGAAGTCCGACGAATGATGCCATGAACCTCATAACCTTGTTCCAACAAAAACTCACTCAGATATGAACCATCTTGACCAGTAATACCAGTAATTAACGCTCGCTTCTGTTGCGTCATGCTCAATTATACCTTATTGTCTTTGATTAAAAAGTTACAAGCAATCTCATACAACCTAGCAACTAATTGCTCAATTGCCTAATGGGAAACCTACGAGTTCTTGTTGCTATGAAAATTTTTACGTAAATAAATATACTTAATAAAAAGTAATTTAACACGTAAGTCCAAACTTAAGCAAGATTATTATAATTATGTATATTTTTCCTTTACAAAATAAATTAAGATTCTTTTCGTATACCTTGTTATTTTTGTCAAAATTTCACATATCTCTGATTTTGTGAAGATTGAATCAAATAACTATTTGAAATTTAGACTTTTGTCAAAAGTCTAAATTAGGGCAAAAGGAGCCACTGATAAACACTCAGAGAATTCTGAGTTAAGTAGAAATACATAAAATATGGATCAATTATATAATTATATAGATTTTTATAGTTTTAAGGAAATAATTGCTATTTAGGGGCATTAACTGCCCCACAGAATCGACCCTAAGTAGCTACTCAGTATGCCCCGTTATTTTTGGGCAAAATGACCACATCAACAGTTTTCAAGATGATCCATAAATCAAGCCAGAAATTCCGAAATTTGACATAATGCAGGTCTATTTGGACTCGCCGAGAGTAGGGAATATCATTACGCCCAGATACCTGCCACAAACCAGTAATTCCTGGACGGATTGTTAAAATCTCATCAATGTGACAACCGTATTTTGGTAATTCTTCTGCTACCAAGGGTCGAGGGCCGACTACACTCATGTCCCCTTTTAAAACATTCCAGAACTGGGGAAATTCGTCTAAGCTAGTAATTCGCAAAAATTGACCAATTTTGGTTATCCGGGGGTCTTGTTTCAGCTTAAAACTGCTTTCAAATTCTTGTCGCAATTCGGGCGATGTTTCCATCATTTGCATGAGGATTTCGTCTGCATTGCTTACCATTGTTCGGAATTTAATACAATTAAACGCTTTGTAATTTTTTCCTACCCGTTCCTGGACATAAAATATTGGGCCTTCTGAGCTGAAGGCAATCAGCAAAGCCAAAATTAAGTAGACGGGGAAGAACAAAATTAATACTGACAGCGAAAACACTATATCGAACAGTCGTTTGGCAAACTCTCCGTTTAAACCCTGAAAAGATAAACCTTTGGGTTTAACTTTTGGCGTCTTTGTTTTTTGACCGCGTTTTAAGAAAGTACGCGTAGACGCTTTAGTGTCTTGTCGTACGCCCCGCTTGCCGGAGAGGAGTGAGCTCTGGGCAGTCATCATACTCCTTAATAATCCACACCACACATAGTCCCAATATTAAAGCCAAAATGAGGTTCTTCTGGGGGAAATTGCCAAAAGCCTAAAAAAATAAGACGCTAACCAAGACCATCATTGCGAAAACGGTCTTTTTTCGTTGCATTTGTTTACAAAGTCTAGATAACGCTCGGCAAAGATTTGCGGTGAAAACTGTGCGGCGTGCGATCGCATATACTCGGAACTGAACGAACCCTGATAAACTTCAAACTTTTCTACTGCCTCCACTAAAGCCGCCTCTGTTTGCGTCCTGAAAAATATACCTGTCCCTGTATCCACACAAGAGTGGATATCTCGCACTGTTTCTAGAGCGCCTCCTGCACCGTAGGCAATCACTGGCGTGCCGCAGGCCTGTGCTTCCACTAGGGCAATCCCAAAATCTTCACAGGCTGCATATACAAACGCCTTAGCCCTAGACATATATTTTTTTACCACATTATCGGGTTGCCATCCCAGTATTTGGATGTTGGAGTTTGCTATCTCGCGAATCTTGTTCATTTCATCTCCTGTACCAATGACTACTAATGGTCGTTTTAGTTGATTAAAAGCCTTGACAATCAACGATATTTGCTTGTAACTTACCAACCGAGAAACTGTCAGGTAAAAGTCCTCTTTCTCAGACAAAAATGGAAATTCTGCAATATTCACTGGTGGGTAAATGACTGTTGCTTCTCGCCGATAGCAACGCCAAATCCGCCGAGCTGTATGCTGTGAGTTGGCAATGAAGTAATCAACGCGATTGGCACTCAATACATCCCACTGGCGCAAACGATGTAATAAATATCGCGTCACCCACCCAGGTAAGCCACTACCTAGTTTACTGTGGCGCAGATAATCAAAAGTCAAGTCCCAGGCGTAGCGCATAGGGCTGTGACAGTAGCAAATATGCATCTGTTCGGGAGTGGTCAGGATTCCTTTGGCAACAGCGTGAGATGAAGACAGAATTACATCATAATGCCGCAAATCAAGTTGTTCAATTGCCAAAGGCCACAAAGGCAAGTATTTTTGTATACCGTTGCGGGCAAATGGAAAGTTTTGGAGAAACGTCTTGCCAATTTGACGCTTATATAAATAACTTTCTCTATTGCTGGATTCAAAATCGATGAGAGCATACAAATCAGCATCAATGTGATTCAAAATTTCTCGTACAACGAGTTCTGAACCACCAGTGGCTTTGGGTGTCAGCCACTCATGAACTAGAGCATATTTCAAGGGCACAGCTAAACAATTCAAAATTGAAGATAGTTTTCTTAGACTCCGACTGAAAAGTTTCCTCTTGTGATTAATGAATGGGAAGCGCCCCAGATTAGCACATAAGACGGTATCTTTCTCTGAGAGGTTCCAGATGGATGCTGCAACCTGATAATCTCAGATTGGGAATGGGGAATGGGGCATTGAAAAGAGGCAGAGGGGCAGGGTACTGCTCTTGCGGAGGGGAAAATTCTTCTCCCTGCTCCTAGTCCCCAATCCCCAGTCCCTACCTTACTCCCCAATCTCTTGATGAAAACTGATATATAAAGGGTGAATTTATGCGAATTCTGATTATGGGTGGTACTCGGTTCATTGGTGTCTATTTAACTCAACTACTAGTGGAACAAGGACATGAGGTGGTGTTGTTCAATCGTGGGAATCGACCAGCACCTTCTTTACACGGAGTAGGACAAATTATAGGCGATCGCACAGATGCTACTCAATTAAAAGCAAAGTTATCACAAGAAAACTTTGATGTCATTTTTGACAATAACGCGCGGGAACTTACTGATACTCAACCACTAGCAGAGATTTTTCAAGACCGAGTGCAGCATTTTGTGTATATGAGTTCTGCGGGAGTTTATCTCAAATCTGACCAATTGCCCCATATAGAAGGCGATCCAGTAGATCCCAAAAGTCGGCATAAGGGCAAGCATGAAACAGAAGCTTACCTGACTCAATTGGGATTGCCCTTCACTTCGATTCGCCCTACTTATATTTACGGGCCTCGTAATTATAATGAGTTGGAAAGCTGGTTTTTTGACAGAATTGTGCGCGATCGCCCCATTCCTATCCCCGGAAATGGCCTGCATATCACCCAGCTAGGTCATGTAAAAGACTTGGCACTAGCAATGACTAAGGTTTTGGGCAATAAACAAGCCATAGGACAGATTTATAATATCTCTGGCGATCGCTTTGTCACTTTTGATGGTTTAGCCCGTGCTAGTGCTGTAGCGGCTGGTAAATCACCCGATGCTGTAAAAGTCGTCCATTACGACCCGAAAAAGTTTGATTTCGGCAAGCGCAAAGCTTTTCCAATGCGGGTGCAGCATTTCTTTGCTTCGGTGAATAAAGCACAAACAGAATTAAACTGGCATCCTGAATATGATTTGATTTCTGGGTTACAAGACTCTCTGGAAAATGATTATTTGGCTAATGCAAAAGATAAAACAGATGTTGATTTCTCTGTAGATGAGGAGATTTTACAAGCGTTGTGAGTAAAGATGTTTAGGGGCAGACTAGAGATGTGCAGCCAGGGCGAATAGAATTCGCGGCTACACAGGCAAAGTCCGCCTCCGCGGACTAAGATCAAATTAAGAGTTTGAAACCCAGGATCGGTAGCTTTTGTTTGTGTAAACGCGGTTTCTAACCGCCCGTTTCGCTTAAGTTTACTGATGTGATCGCGTTTTCATAACTCATCAGGGTTAACGCCTAACTCTCGCAGTTGTGCTGCTAATCTGTTAGCACGTTGACTTTCTCGTTCTAGGGGCGTGGGAAGCCAATTCTCACTAGCATCATACCAACGTAGCCATAATCGCTCAATTCCTTGGTAAGAACCTTGCCAAAGTCCTAAGCCCAGTTCCAAACCCGGCATCCACACTCGTGGGGTACTCAAGTCCAATTCGCTGTAGCGGTCTGCAACTAATTGGAACACTTGGAGTTTGTCAGTGTAGCGGTCAAATACAATGTAGTAAGGAACTCGCAAAATCCGCTCATAAACTTCCCATTTGGTCGGTGGTTGGTTTATCTCCCGCAGAGTTTGTCCTAAGTCTTCTTTTTCAGTGCCAGGAGAAAGCAATTCTACCACTACAAAAGGAGCAACTCCTTCTTGCCAAATGACATAACTCAGACGCAAGTTTTGCTGTTCGTAGAGACGCGAAACTCCCACAGCAGCAAACCAGTCCGGGCGTTTGTACCACAGTGTATGCCGGAGGTCATAATAGAGGTTTAAGTCAGTGGCAACAAATACCTCCTCTGCTGGATAGTTAGGTGGACAGAAGGTTTCGCGCAGAAGTTGCGGTTGAAAAAGGTGAAATTCGTCAGGCAAACCAGAGTCCTCCGGGTATTCACTGGGAAGATCATACATGGTGGGTAGGGTTTCTTTTGCAGGACGAGGCGGGTCTGTTTGGTACATAAGGTAAATCTTGACCGACTAACTTTACTTATTATGTCAATCTAATAAATAAAATACCAATTTAATAGCATCTATCTCTAAATTTTTCTAAGGTTTTAAATCCATATTCACCAGAATATTTTATTGATTTAATCTTGTTATTAATCACTTCCAAAATAACACTCTTCATTTCGTTATCAAAACAAGTAATATTTTTTATAAAACTAACAAAAAGAGTATTATTAATCTGTTCTATATACGCAAAAAACATTAAATATATGAACACAACGCCCTCTAAAAGAGAAAGAGATGAAATACTTAAGTGGTTGAATCGTAACCGCCAGATGTTATTAGATTTATATAAAAATCAATATATCGCTTACAATACAAATGGAATAATTGCTCATAGCGAAAACTTACGAGAAGTTTTAGCATTAGCTAATGCTGCAAAACAACCTTTTTTAATTTACCTAGTTCCGCGTCGTACTGCTTCTATAGAAATTTTACCAATTCGTTTCCGCACCGTTGCTCGTCATGATTGGCAACCAAATTATAGCGTAATTTTAAAACACGGAGATATAGAATCTAATACAACAATGTTAGTAGATTCTGGTGCTGAATTAAGTTTAATTTCATTAAAAGTTGGTCAAGACTTAGGCTATGCTTTGGCTGATTCAGAATCAACTTTGTTGGCAGAAACGATAGGTGGCAGAGTTAAGTATGTTTTACGTAATGTCGAAATGACAATTGATGAACATAATTTTATTACTCCTGTCGCATGGTTACAAATTAATACAGGCGGAGAACAATTGCTTTTAGGGCGAGAAGTTGTATTTGATAAATTTAATATTGAATTTAGGCAAGCTGAGGAGCAAATTATTTTTACATGGCGTGAAGATTTGCAATCATAAAAAAGCTGGTGCATTCTTTTCAACACGCTGCCAAACTCGATCCGCATTTAGCGATCGCGCAGCGTGTCGGAAAGACTAGCGATGTTTTCGTAGCTGTGCAACAGTGAAGGTCAATTTTATCCTCAGCAACCAACTTTAGATGTTGCTTTCCGGCTAGTTTACAACTCTTCTGCTTGGGGAAGCGGGAAGATTTCACCAGCCAAGTATGCTTGAAAGTGCTTTTGGAAGTATAACCAGGAAGTCATATCTTCTCCATCTATCAATGCTTTTGGGGCTTGTTTATATAAAGGAATACGGTTATTAATTTCGTCTTGCAGCAGTGGAGGTAATTCTGTTAAACCATTGACTTTGCTACCAACAGCACTGTAGATCAGTTGACCGGGGCGATCGCCCATTTTCATCCAAGGAAGCCATTGACCAATTCTATCCCAACTCAGTTTGAGTTCAGAAACCGAGGAGAGTGCTGGATTGAATAAATCTGCGGTTGGCACTGTTAATTTAAACAATTCCGCTGCCTGATAAATTGGATTTGGGCTATATTCAGCAAATTTGCGATCGTCTGCTAGGGGATTAGGGTAATGGGGAAATATATCAAAAACGAAGGTTGTGCTGTCACCATCTACTTGTGCGGGGAAATTTCCCTCAAACCTTCCCTGTACTGGATTATTGGCAACGTGAATCACCGGAACTGTCTCGCCTGTCCAAGGATTCTCCCATTTGGATAAAACCTCATCTGTTTTTGGGTTGAGGTAGTAAGTTAGTTCCCTAGAAGTAAAATCCCAGCTACCTTCTGCTGTGGGAATACATCGGCTAATACTCAATCCCAGGATTTTAAACAGGAGTTGTCTTTTCTCACCGGGGATAAAAGCGTAAATTTTACCTTTCCAAATCAGGAAAGTAGATTCAGTAGGATCGAGGGAAGAACGAGTTTTAACCCAGTGCTGGGCTTCAAGTTCTTGGATTTGGGCAACCATCTAAAGCATCCTTTGTGTTTGGATAACAAAAGAATAAGCTATCAGAATTCAAGTTGCATCTTTGTCATTTGTCAAAAACTAATGCCCCATGCCCTATTTTAATTGCTCGAAGAACAGCTTCAGTTTATTCTCATCTAATTTGCCATTGCTACGAACCGCGCTACACAAATCTAGTCCAAAAGGAGCAACTCGATCAACTGCAATTGCAACATTCTCAGGTTTTAACCCTCCAGCTAAGAAAACTGGTACGTTTACCTGCTCACGGATTTTAGCGCTCAAGTTCCAGTCATGTAAGCGTCCTGTACCACCCAACTCTTTAATCAGCAGTGATTGATTGCCGGAGTCTAATAAAATTGCATCTACGTAGGGTGCTACACTGATTGCCTCGTCTAGAGATTTTTCGGTAGTGACGTGAATTACCTGGACAATAGAGATTCCAGGTAAGGCATCTCGGATATCTTGATAGCTTCCTGATTCTAAGCGATGCCTCCGGCAAGGATTTCATCCTACGCAGATTTGCACAGTATTTGTCCCACAGCGCCTTACCTGCTGAATAATCTCTTGAGCATCTTGGCTAGAAGTGAGTAAAAAAGTAGCGATTGGGGGTGGTACACAAGCCGCAATTTTGGCGATTAGTTCTTCAGAGATGACACCAGGGCCACTCGGCATATAAGAAACCAAACCGAGTGCAGATGCACCGCAACGAATAGCAATCCATGCTTCTTCTATGCTGCTGATACAGCAAATTTTGACTCTTGGGTTTGCAGTTCTTTCCATTCTTTCCTAACTCCCAAAGCCCTAGTTTCTTAAAAGTAGTTGACAAAAACGGCAACATCTAGATTTAGAATAAGCCTTGAAACTGATAGTTGAAAGGAAAAGGGCCAGAAAAGCAGAGAGGTAGAAGGGTAGAAAAGATATATTTTGAAATATAAAAACTACTTACAGCTATTTTCAGGTAAATAGACCACACGGTAGGGGCACAGCATTGCTCATTGGTGTCAACTTAAGCTAGAAATAGCGTACTGATTGGGTGTTGTTCACCCGCCAGGGAATATAATTAAGAGACTAATAGCTCAAGTCTACTGAAGTAGACTGAAAATTTTCACACTATTTAGTCCTCTTCAGAGGACTTTAGTTATGAGACAGGGATTTACAATCCCTGGCGGACGTGCGGTTTCACGTTAAGTTGACACCAATGAGCATTGCTGTGCCCTTACGACAGATGTGGTTCAAATACATGAAAACTGCTGTAACTCTTTCGCCCAGTCCCCAATGCCCAAATCAATTAAACTGGTTCAGAAAATTGCTCATCCAGACGGCGAAACAGAAACACCCAAAGTGGTAGAGAACTATTAATCGCAATTAGTCGCACTAAATGACCCGTTGTCACAATTTCAACATTATGATTCAATGCCAGAGAAACCAGGATCATTTCTGCCGATCCTCCTGGTGCTGTGACTAGCAGACAGGTTAACCAATCCCAAGAGGTTAATTGCATCGCAAGTATAGCAGCGATCGCTCCGGCTACGAGGGTCATGCCTACAGATATCAAGGCATAGCCAACAGTCTGCTTTCTAAAGTTGGGTTTATCTCCCCAATATTCACCAATGGTAATTCCCAAGAGCATTTGACCCAATAAGTTAATTAAAGGCGGCGGACTAAAGCTAATATCACCCACAAAAGGCAGCGAATGTAGCAAAGGATTAAACCCGATGCCAATCAACAATGCACCAAAGAAATCACCAGCAGGAATTTTAAATAATATTGCTGGATAAACTACTAATCCAGTGATTACCAGTACTAACAAGAGTAATTCTAGTTGAGATGGATCGAGATTGAGCCAAGTACTGTTGATTGAGAGTGTTTGGGGATAGTAACTACCAGCTGATGTCCTAGCAATGAAGGGAATGAGAACAACTACAGAGGTGACGCGAATCGCCTGAACTAGGGCAACCAAGCTAACATTTTTATTGTAATCGGCGGCGATCGCTGCCATAATTCCTACACCACCTGGAACTGTAGCCAGCATTGCTGTCAATAGGTTGGTTTTGCTGATGCGGGAGTAAATGTAACCAATACAGCTACCACTCAGCAGCAGAAACAAGGTAAGAAAAATAAATATGGGAATACCAGAAGCAACACTAGCTAGATTCGCGTGGGCATTGGAAGCGCCAACAGTTAAGCCGACAAGTGCCATTCCGACTTTTCTAGCGGTGCGGTTAGGTTGGGGGGAATATTGATAAAAAATTCGACACCCTTGAAGAACCAGTGTACCAGCGGCAATCCCCCCGAATATCCAGGCAATCCTACCAATTTGGAACTTGGCAAGGAGTAAACCCAGGGGTAATGCCAGAAGCATTTCCAACACAAGGACAATTAGTTGCTTTGTAAATAACTGCTGTTTGGTAACAATAGGATTTTTATGAGTATGTTCTTCCAGGTTGGGAGTCACACTTGGGCTTTGATTCATCTATACAAGCTTTCTTATTAATTTAACTGATGTACTCAAACTAATGCGATCGCACAAGATACAGCAGTTTGCTTGCTTTTTAAGTTAGGTACAAAATGCAAGACTCACGCATTAGATATAAAGAGTTTCTACCTCGTGACTCCAAACCCGTAACTTTGTACTTTATGCAAAAGAAAACCGCTATAAATAGTAGTCTGTCAAATTAACAATGCCACACTCTACTAAGTCTAAATTTATCGCGTGTTGCATTCAAACAATAATTAACGTGAATTCGATTGCTTATATAATATTTACCCAATTTGCTCATTCAAAAAACCTCTCCCTAGTTTTACTACGCAAAACCGTCCCTCTCCGACTCGGAGAGGGACAGACTTGAACTTTAGTTCAAAGCAGGGAGAGGTTCGTCGAACTCACGTTAAGTTATAGGGGTACAACAGCCGTCGCACTCCTAAAAATAATTTGGTATTCCTTTCAATGGTTCAGCTGTTTAATCTTCGTCAAGGGCTGGGAAAGCTTCTTCAAGCTGCCACAACCGATCTTTATTTTCAACAAACCAAATACGAGTTTCTGGAGTTAATTTACTCCAAATGACTTCAACGGGGATGTGAGGAGATGCATACTGGTACTGCTGACCAAGTAATTTGAGATTATCCACTACATCATGGGGAATTCCGAATTGTTCCCAGTCAACTGTGATATTTCTTCCCGAAACTCCAGCTGTGGGGTCGAAAACCAATTGTGCCGATCGGACTAAATCAGCAAAGTGTTTCGGTTTGAGTTTGGTGATTTCCTGAAGTTGGAGTGATTCGTTATACTCTTGAGACATGATCGCCGCAGTGGTAAAGATTATTGGTGTATTGAACTTACTGCCAGAGATTTCTATCCCAATATTTTTTAGTTTAGCGCAGAGCCTCAGTTAATCATTTTCGATTAGAACTGTAACAGCTGCGATCGCAATCAACATTTCGTCATTTTTATCATTAAGTTCGGGAATAGCCCGTCCTTGAACTACCATCCCCCCAGATTCTACGACGAGGGTTTTCCGACCAAATGGTAGAACAGCGAGTACTTCTTCTTCCCTCACTTGTTCGGGGTATGGCACTGCTACCTGAACTTCTATAATCATTTCATTGGGATGACTTAAACCAGCAACTTCCCAAACACCAGGTAAAGCATTGTGAGCGATCGCATTACGTACTGCCCTAGATGCTGCTACTGTTGGTTCTTGTCCATGTTGATCTATTCCCATCCCCATTTCAATAATCAACCGTTTACGTGCCATTGCTACCTCAGGTAAATTTCGCATTTTTCCCCAAAAA
This sequence comes from Nostoc sp., assembly GCF_036916655.1. Lineage (GTDB taxonomy): Bacteria > Cyanobacteriota > Cyanobacteriia > Cyanobacteriales > Nostocaceae > Nostoc. The sequence goes on along the minus strand of NZ_JBALFY010000069.1, from coordinate 17,014 downwards.
AGGCAGAAGCTAGAGAAGCCACTTGGCAGAACACCGCATTATCTGACCAAATCAGAGATTTGGTGTCCTGCAAAATGCTCTCTAGTAGATGCTTCTCAGTGGGGAACATACACTTGTCAGCACTTCTTGCCCCTGCCTTCTAAGGTGCTTTAGATGATATGCTGCAAGCGACTCAGACGTTCTGAGTAACTTTTCATCACCTGTAGAGCAAACACGGGTGTTTCCTGAACGGCAAAGAGAAACCCTTCGCGATCGAGGAAACCTAGCTTGCTATCCACCTTGGCAATAGCTGAGTAAGTTCTATTTTTTACTCCTACAAGTACCCCGGCACCAAAAACTTCGCCCGTTTCAATGGTTTCTACAATCTTGCCATTGACTAATATATCTACCTCTCCTTCGAGAATGCCGTACATTTCATCACCAGGCTGTCCTTCTTCAAAAATGACTTGGCCTGCCGAAAATGCTTTAGGATCGGGTTGTTTTTGAAAGATACTGACTGTTACCACAGGACTTAGCATTTAGAGCAACCCCAAAATTCTTTGTTTTTAAACGAAACTTTTAGATAGCTTTAGGCGAACCCAGAAAAGTATACTACTTTCTGTTGATTAACTTTCAACCTCCGCAAAATTCCTGATTTAGTCCCCTGACTTTTCACGTCATCTAGCAATCCCATCTGAAATTTTTAATTTTTAATGTGGGGTGGGCGTCTCGCCTGCCCAGTAAGCAAAGGCGCTCATGTTGCACACCCCACAAGATTGAATAATTTATTTCTTGGAAATCTCTAAAGCGAGACTCTGGGCACATACACAAAAGTCAAGTGATATTTTTCCTTGCTTTCTTATCTTAGTGAATTTTGAGGATTTATTTCTCCAAAGGCGTTAGTTTTAAAGGATACAGTGGCTCAGAGCCATTTAATTGCCAAATTCTAAATACTAATACAGCAGCTAAAGTTAGCCATACACAAGAAAATGATAAAGTCATTCCCGCTACAGAATTAGTTTGCCAATAAATTGCCGTCACTATTACAGCAGATAACAAAGGGCCTAAAATAACTACAGGAACAGCTGCACCTAATCTCCGTTCTACAGTAAAAATCGTATTCCAAGTATCTCCTAAAGCCAGATGTACCACAAACAAAATTAAAGGTAGCACTAAAAATTGGTGATTCATTTGCTGCCAAACTAATACAGAAGAAATTACCCGCAAAACGGCAATCATCATCCAAACTATAGGAAATACTAAAGGTGGAGGAGACCATCTCGGTCTGATTACCTGGTCATAAGTCTGACGAGAACGGGTATTATCTAAAAGAGAAAAAATTCGGGAACGGATACTTAATAGCGCAAAAAATAATCCAGTCAATAAAGTACTCAGCCAACTAGGAAAATAAGAATTTTTATCAATCAATATTACTAATTTTTCCATAACCAGTAACACGAGAATCATCACTAATATTTGTAGGATAGTTCCTAGTGTATAAACTAAAACTGCCCTGACATCTAATTCTTGTGTAGTAGCTATGAATGTATTTGAAGACCGTTGTTGATTAAGAGTTTTTACTCCCATTACTGTATTGACAAAGTTTTCAAGTATTCCTGTATTATTGGATTTATTCATAATTAAGAGATTGGGACTAGTTGGTAATTAGTAGCGATCAGTCATTATATGATGTCTGATGGCTAAAAATAATTTTTTTAGGCTCTTTTAACGTCAGAGTTTATAAGTTGCGAATCTAATGTAGAGTTTTTTAGAAGTGATATTTAGGAAACAACGTGGAATTTCAGAAGTTATTGTATATTTTTACTCTAGTAAAGATTGCTACGTTCTCTCTGGGTGTACCTGTATTCGCTCAAATCACACAGACTGCCTCCAATTATTCACAGTCGAGTTGTCGTGCAACTAAAGTAGATACTCCAATTTTTAAAGAACCTTCAACATCATCGAAGGCTATCAGAATATTGTCGGCAAAAACAAAGATTAATTTAGCATATATACCAACTAGTGGAGATAGATTTGTCAGAATCAAATCTCCGACTTCAGGATTTATTCAAACTGCTGTGCTTACATTTTGTCAGACGAAAAACAACGCTCAAAACCTATGGACTAAACCTACTATTGGCAGTGCATGTCGGCAAATTGTACAACCTGTAACTTTACTTCGCCAACCAAGTACAAAAGGAGCTTTTATTACAACACTTAATCCCAATGCAGTCGTGTTTGTAAACTTGGTTACAGGTAATATAGTTAAGTCATACAAATCTGAAAATTACATTTGGGTAGAAATCGACCTTTCTAGAAGTTTCCCTGGAGAGTTATCTGGTAATGGTTGGATAGCCAATACTGACTTAGTAAATACTCCCGGATTAAGCAATCTGGGTTATTGTAGCTAGTAGCTTATTTCGCTCAATGTCTCCAATTGACAAGAGTTTTTCCATACGCTTTATTTGCGCCTTCAACTGCACAGCAATAGCCTTAACATTTTTCAGTATTTGCTACCGACAACACAAAACAAGTGCCTTTATGACAATCTTTCGGCTCACCACTTGTAACCTGTTCAAAAAATAATGATTAAAACAATAGTTATCTTGTTCACCATTGGGCTAATTATTGTTGGGATTTTAGTCAATCCCAATCTAGTTAAAAGGCGAAGAAATCGTCTCAAGCATCGTCCTTTTCCTCCCCTTTGGAGTGCCATTGTTGAGAATAATCTTCCTATTTACCCTTGTCTTTCTCCCGATGAAATCAGACGACTTCAGGGACATATTCAAGTGTTTTTAGCAGAAAAGCAATTTATTGGCTGTAGAGGATTACAAGTTACAGAAGATATGAAATTGACCCTCGCTGCTGTTGCCTGTTTACTCCTACTCAATGAACGTGGGCAGTACTTTCCTAGACTTCGTTCAATTCTGATATATCCCAATGCTTATTTTGTTCAGGAAACAACTGCTATTGGAAATTATGTTGTTGAAGAAAGGCGTGTGGCAAGATTAGGCGAATCGTGGACAACTGACCAAGTAGTAGTATCTTGGGAACAAGTGAAACAAGACACTGCTAACTGGAGGGATGGACGTAACGTTGTACTTCATGAATTCGCCCATCAGTTGGATCAAGAGGATGGTAAAGCTGAGGGAGTTCCTATACTGCAACATAACTCAGACTATCCTATTTGGTCAAAGGTGATGACAGAAGCATATCAGCAACTTTGTAACGATCTTCTACAAGGCGTAAAGACGGTAATGGATAGCTATGGCGCAACAAATCCCGCAGAATTTTTTGCCGTGGCGACTGAGACATTCTTTGAAAAACCGCACCAATTGTTGTCCAAACATCCGGCACTTTATGAGCAATTACAACGTTACTATAAATTAGATCCTGTGCAATGGGTTTAAACTCTAGCCGATTGCAAGTCAAGAAATTGTAGGGACGCAATAAACATATTGCGTCCCTTATTAAGTCAATACAGTTCAGATAGAGCAACAAAACCCTGATGTAGAGACGCGATTTATGTGTCTTCAAAAACCAATTATCTACACCAATAACCCTTAATTAAACCGTATTGGGTTATGCTTGAATGATGAAGTCGGAGGCAGTAAGAGTAGGCTTACCAGTCAGTTGTGCAAATTGACCGCCACTGCCGAAACCAGCAGCGCTACCATTTTGATTGTATAGTAATTGCCCGGTTGTAGGGTCGTAGATAATTACAGCATTACTAACTGCCCCTAAACTAGTGATTTGAAAATCACTGGCGTTACTAAAACCCGTTCCGGCAACAGAAGTAATGGCATTAAAGGTGGTCTTATCTAGAACAATCTTATCACCTTCAGAGTGATTGAAGTCAGCGATCGCATCAATACCCACAGCAGCGCGAGTAAAAGCAGCATTGGTGTTGTAGATAAAAGAGTCAGCACCTATACCACCCACAAGAGTATCATTGCCTTGTCCACCAATGAGAAGATCATTGCCAGCACCACCCCGCAGCAGGTCATCACCACTTTTTCCATCGATGATGTCATTGCCCCCTTGACCATTAATCACATCGTTGGAGTTGTCAAAACCGACAATGTTATTGTTCAAGTCATTGAGGAAAGTAACAGTGTTTGTGTTGAAAATGCTAGTTGCAGTGGAGTTGGCATTAATTACATCAAAGCTGTCAGAAACGCTGGCTTGTCCGTCAAATATGATATTACCGATGGCGGATTGTGTTGTCGATACGGCTAAGTTCTCTAGGTTTTCTAACTGAAAGTTTTGTAAAGTGACTTTGGTATTAGCCACATCTTCAAAAGTGACTTCTAAATTATTGCCATTTTGAGTTAATTGCAGATTTCTCGCAGTCAAGCCAGCCCCAATAAATTGCAAGGTATCTACTTTGGAAATCACCACAGATGAAGGGTTTGAGTTAGTACCTACACCACCAAAATCGGTGATGATGTCATTGCCATTGTTTGGTCTGGTAATAAAGATGTCATTACCGACTGTACCATTAATAATTTTGGGTTTGACTGTGCCACTAATAACAAAGTCAAAGGGGCTTTCATCACTATCGTTGTTGCCTAAAATCAGAGTGCCACTATAAGTACTAGGTGTAGTGGTGTTGAGTGCCACCGATATAGTCGTAGAAGCATTAGCAGCCACACTCGTCGGAAGAGTCCCAACCAAACTAAATCCATTGGGAAGTTGAAGATTACTCAGGTTGAGTGCAGCTGTACCAGTGTTATTGATAGTAAAGGTTTTGGTCAGGGCATTACCAACGGTGACATCACCAAAGTTAATTGCTGTAGTACTACCATCTGCAATATCAACTGCACCGTTAAGAACTTGAATTTCTGGAGCAGGAACAGGTTTAACTATGCCACTAATAACAAAGTTAAAAGGGCTTTCATCACTATCGTTGTTGCCTAAAATCAGAGTGCCACTATAAGTACCAGGTGTAGTGGTGTTGAGTGCCACCGATATAGTCGTAGAAGCACTAGCAGCCACACTCGTCGGAAGAGTCCCAACCAAACTAAATCCATTGGGAAGTTGAAGATTACTCAGGTTGAGTGCAGCGGTACCAGTGTTATTGATAGTAAAGGTTTTGGTCAGGGCATTACCAACGGTGACATCACCAAAGTTAATTGCTGTAGTACTGCCATCTGCAATATCAACTGCACCGTTAAGAACTTGAATTTCTGGAGCAGGAACAGGTTTAACTATGCCACTAATAACAAAGTTAAAAGGGCTTTCATCACTATCGTTGTTGCCTAAAATCAGAGTGCCACTATAAGTACCAGGTGTAGTGGTGTTGAGTGCCACCGATATAGTCGTAGAAGCACTAGCAGCCACACTCGTCGGAAGAGTCCCAACCAAACTAAATCCATTGGGAAGTTGAAGATTACTCAGGTTGAGTGCAGCGGTACCGGTGTTATTGATAGTAAAGGTTTTGGTCAGGGCATTACCAACGGTGACATCACCAAAGTTAATTGCTGTAGTACTACCATCTGCAATATTAACTGTGCCGTTGAGAACTTGAATTTCTGGAGTAGTAATGGTGATGTGCGGAGCTTCGTATGCACCAATGTCAATCAATGCAGTGCCATTACCATCACCATCCAGAGGAATATTTCCAGTAATGGCATTCAAGGCATTGGAACCAGCATCGATAGCAGGACTTCCAGGTTTAAGTGCAAAATTCTTTCCAGCAGCATTCACAAATTGGGGATCTTTACCCAGAATATTCTGTAACCCTGTGGCGTTTGGATTATTTGAAGCTTGGAAGACATTAGAGTTATAAACAAGGTTGCGATCAAAATTTATATTTGTAGCGTATTTGATCACATTGGCTTTTTGATTGTCGCTTGCATATAGAATATTGTTGTTGACACGTACATTGTCTGAGTAAGAAACACCAATTTCTCCATCATTTGTTAGAACACGGCTATTTTGATAAAGCGTATTATTTACAACATCTACATTAACCGCTTTAAAAACGTCAATGCCAGAGCTACCATTGTTATAGACTATGTTATTTGCAATTAATGCCTTCCCGTTATAGGTTACACCACCTTGAGCCTGCATTGTGGTATCAAGCATAATACCGTGTCCTTCAGTAATTTTACCAGCTGCATACCACGGAACCAAACTTTGATTATCGTAGACAATGTTATCTCTAATAATCATCTTGTAGTCAGTAGTATTGTTATCTGAATTAAAACTACGAAGAGCAGTAATTCCCTGATTACCATAAGGCGAATACCAAGCGTTTCCAGACACAACATTCTTCTCAACTGTGATGTAGTCTGCATTACTGATAGCAATACCCCCACCTGAAAAGTTACTAACTGTGTTACCAGTGATGACAATGTGATGAGGATTAGTACCACCCACTCCCTGGCTATTTGTCCAAGATGTTACATAAATTCCATTGGCAGTAGTTAAGGGATTACTCAGGTTATTTTTCTGTTGTAAAGCATATTCTAGAGTGATGTTTTCCCGATTGCCCTCAAAGACAAGTCCTTCAACCCTAACGTATGATGAACTAAATATATTCATCCCACTTGCCGTCGTTTTTATCTTAGGCGTAGCTCCTGGATAGGCTTTGATTGTTGTCCAGTTGTCTGGTGAGCCATTTTTGTTAAAAAGCGTAAATCCTTTGTCATAAGTTCCGTTCATGACATAGAGTGTGTCACCTGTTTGCAGTTGAGACACGGCTTTTGTCAGAGTGCGAAACGCGTTTTGTTCGTTTAAACCATTACTTTTATCATTGCCTGTTCCAGAAACGTAGTATGTTTTGCCAGCCATTTGTTTTCTCCGAATGTGTGTAAGGGAAATTGATTGGTAATACGCTCTCAGCAACTTTCTTCGGTTACTAAGTAGTTATTTGAATAGGTCATCTGTTTGGACTATTAAAGACAGTCACAGTTGTCCGATCGCGATTTGAAATCGCATCGGTTGTAAAAACACTGTTGTAAAACTGAAAATTTTTCTCTTGTCAACCGTTGATGGTTGAGCTAAGGGTATTGATACCGTCAATCGTCAGGGTTTTGTTGAGGGCGATCGGACGATTAGCGAGTAAATACTTTGTTTCTAGATTTGTCGTCAGATATTGTCTGATTAGCAAGACTGGAGGTCGAATTGAATGGTATCTTCATCTGTAGTAGCTGCGATCACTACTCTTTATAAACTAGCTAGTTTTTTAGGCTATTTCGTCGTTTCGACTAACAGTGCTGTTATCAGTAATGTCATTATTGTTTAAGCTTAGACTGCCACTATAAGTGTCTGATGTAGTGATGGTGGAAGTATTAGTAGCTATACTTTTTGGATTTCTCATCACACTTCTCAAAGCCTGATAAAATCTCGATTCTGGTTTTTTACGCTGCATCAAAAAATAATCTTTCAAAAATGCCCGAAATATATTTCGGGCAAGGATGATGAGGACAAAAATCGCGGAACTTCCGAGCAATGCGGGACTCGTCGGAAGAGTACCAACCAAACTAAATTCTTCGATAAGCTGAAGATTATTCAGGTTGAGTGCAGGCGTAGTAGTATTATTGATGGCAAAGGCTTTACTTATTAGGGTGTTGCCAAGTATGGTGTCACTAAAATTAATCCCGGTAGTACTGCCATCTGCAATCTCAACTGTGCCATTGAGAGCTTGAATTATTGGGGTAGGAACTTGGTATGTACTAAGATGAAGGTATGCACCAAGATCAACCGCTGCAACGCCAGTACCATTACCAGTGATGGTATTAAAAGCATTTGAGCCAGCATTGATCGCAGGACTTCCAGGTTTGAGCGCAAAATTACTTTGAACCGCATTAACAAATTGGGGATCTTTACCCAAAATATTCAGCAACCCTGTAGCCTTTAAATTATCTGAAGCTTGAAATATCTTGGAGTTATAAACAAGGTTGCGATCAAAGGTTACATTTGTAGCGTACTTGATAGAATTGGCATTTTGATTGTTACCTGCATACAAAATGTTGTTGTAGACACGTACACTATCTGAGTAAGAAACACCAATTTCTCCATTATTTGTGAGAACACGGCTATTCTGATAGGCTGTGTTGTTAACGACATCTACATGATTAGCCTTGAAAACATTAATACCAGAACTACCATTATTGTAAGTTATGTTATTTGTAATCAAAGTTTTACCTGTATAAGGTACACCGCCTTTAGCTTGAATAGTAGTATCAAGCATAATACCGTGCCCTTCGGTAATTTTATCAGGTACGTACCACGGAACTAGACTTTGATTATTGTAGACAACATTACCTCGAAAAATCATCCTGTAATCAGTAGTATTATTATCCAAATTAAAACTACGAAGAGCGGTAATTCCCTGATTACCATAAGGCGAATACCAAGCATTTCCTGACACAATATTTTTCTCAACTGTGATGTAGTCTGCATCACTGATAGCAATACCCCCACCTGAAAAGTTACTAACTGTGTTACCAGTGATGACAATGTGATGAGGATTAGTACCACCCACTCCCTGGCTATTTTTCCAAGATGCTACATAAATTCCATTGGCATTAGTTAAGGGGTTGCTGAGATTGTTTTTCTGTTGTAATGCGTAGTCTAGAGTGATATTTTGCCGATTGCCCTCAAAGGTAAGTCCTTCAATCCGCACGTAGGATGAACTAAATATATTTATCGCACTTACCGTTGTTACGATCTTAGGCGTAGCTCCTGGATAGGCTTTGATTGTTGTCCAGTTGTTTGGTGAGCCATTTTTGTTAAATATCATCCCTACGCTACCGTAAGTCCCATTCATCACAAGGATTGTGTCGCCTGCTTTCAACTGAGGAAGGTAAACTGCTTTGCCTATTGTGCGGAAGGGAGTTGTTGTAGTCAAGCCATTGCTATTATCATTGCCTGTTCCAGAAACGTAGTATGTTGTGCCAGCCATCTGTTTACTTCAAATGTGTATAAGGTGAATTGGTAGTACACTCTCAACAACTTTTTTCAGTTGCTAAGTAGTTATTTGAATAGGTCATCTATCTGAACTTTTAAAGACAGTCATGGTTGTCCGATCGCAACTTAAGATTGCATCAGTTAGAGAAACACTGTTGTAAAATTTAAAAGTTTTCTTCTGTTTACCTTGATGCTTGAACTAGGGGTATTGATACCGTCAATCGTCAGGGTTTTGTTGAGAGTAATCGGACGATTAGTAGGTAGATGCTTCGTCTCTAGGATTGTTGTCAAATATCGCCTGATTAATAAGGCTGGAACAAGTCAAACTGAATTGTATCTTCATCTGTTTGCAAGCCAGTTTTACCATCTGCTATATTTGAGATGGCAATGATATTTGGCATAATAATTATTCTGAACTTAATCCCTTGTTTTAAGGTCAGAAAGTTGCCAAATTTGCATGGTAAAATGTACCCCTAACCGATAACTGGGGACTTAAAGTTATAGTGGTCAAAGGTAAATTTGTTGAAACTTTAATAGATTAATCCCTTGACTTAAGGGAACTAATGGAACAATTTGTCGAACCTGTTCTAAGCGGTGTAACTGAGCCTTGTGAACTTAGTTAAAAGTAACCTTTACAAATAGTAGTTGTTATCAGTAAATGCCCGGAATATAGTAAGATTTTTTACAACAAAATCCAAAATACTATGGAAGCGTCTGGTGGAGTCCTGTTAATTACCAGAGTTATATAGGAATAGAAAGCTCTTTGTGCGAGGATTTGATGAAGTCGATCTAAATATTTTTAAAGAAAGCAATGCCTTTGGCGGGCTACACCTAGAGAATGGGAGTGCGGAGTGGGGACTGGGGAAGAATTATTAATAACTCCTAACTCAGCACCTTCGTCAATCTTTGAGATAGTTTGGTTTGATGACGCCAATTTACTTAATCTTCATATTAGGACTCGTATTTGATTGCGTGAAAAAACTCAGTACACGTCTATTCCCTTCTTGCCAGTTAAAAGTTCCCCGTTTCCTGTTCCCTCCCTACACAAGTAAGTTCAGTAATCAAATCGGATTCCTATAATATGAACACTGAGATAAAGTCCAGAATACCTGTTGCTTTAACTATTGCTGGTTCAGATAGCGGTGGCGGTGCAGGAATTCAAGCTGATTTACGCACCTTTGCTTTTCACTGTGTCCACGGTACCAGTGCCATAACTTGTGTCACGGCACAAAATACTTTGGGAGTAAAAAGGGTTGATGCCATGCCAAGAGAGGCTGTTGTGGCGCAAATTCAGGCAGTAGTTGAGGATATTGGCGTACAAGCTGCCAAAACGGGTATGTTGCTTAATCAGCAAATTATCTTTGCTGTGGCCCAACAAGTGGAAGCTTTACAAATCAAGAATCTGGTTGTTGATCCAGTAATGGTGTCACGTACAGGGGCACAATTGATTGATGATGATGCAGTAAAGACTCTGTGCCATACCCTGATTCCTAAAGCGGTTATAATCACGCCTAATCGCTATGAAGCCCAGATTTTGAGCGGTTTACAAATTAATTCTTTGGAGGATATGCAGAAGGCTGCTGAAATTATTCACAAGACTTTAAGGACGAAGGCTGTTTTAGTCAAGGGTGGAGGTATGCAGGGAGACTTGCGTGGTGTTGATATCTGGTTTGATGGAGACAAGTTGGAGGTTTTGACTTGCCAGCAAGTAGAGACAAAAAATACCCACGGTACTGGTTGTACACTATCGGCTGCGATCGCTGCTAATCTAGCTAAGGGAAAAGACTTGTGGCAAGCAGTACAACAGGCAAAGGAGTATGTAACTACTGCACTCACTTACGCCCTAGATATTGGCGAAGGGCAAGGCCCTGTAGGACACTTCTTTCCATTATTGACTAGGGACTAGGGACGGGGGATTAGAGAAAAGTTTTCTTAGTACCTAATACCTAATCCCCAATCCCCAATCCCCAATAAAAAATCTTTGCCCTTTCGGCATTTTTCTATTATTCTTGGGCATAGTTTGAGGGCTGACTATCTCTGTTAGCATCTCTGTACGATCTAATTACCTTGATTTTTAATACCAACTCCCCAATGCGAACAACCATAGGTTCTGTTCACAGAAATTCGCCAATACCGACTACTCAAGCCTACCCTCCCTCTGTACCACTATCTGTATATAGGGAATTGTCAACAGAGTTGCAAGCAGCACAGGCGAGGCTAAATGCACTCACCACCCAAAATCAGCAATTGGCACAAGAAAATCAACTATTGCGCCAAGAAATTACCAAAGTAGTTGAATCTTTTTCCCGTTTGCAAAATTTTGTGGATTCCCATACTACACCCAGTTATCATCAAGCTACCCAAGCTTCTGGTGACTTTCAAAGTGCCGCCAAACAACCAGTAGCACCAGCGCGTCCACGTCAGCAGGTTTCTCGTTCGCGTCCATCTGTACCCAAAGCCCCACCTGAAAAAAGTCGCCGCCAAGACTTTCGTACACCTGCAACGGAAATAAATTTCCCCATACCAGAACCAGTTTTTATAGAAGAGCAACAAGTAAGTTATTATTATTCCACTACTGAGCCAGATACCAAGGGAATCAATGGCTGGTGGTTAATTATTACCATCTTGTTAATTATGCTGACTGCCTTTAGTGCTGGATATTTCGTTGTGCGTCCCTTGTTTGAACATCAGAAACGTTAGTTGACATTCCCACATTCAGCAGCAGTAGCAGGCTTTCGAGCTATTATGCAATTTGTCTGCACTCACTCTCTAAATATCCGAACAAATCTGCTAAACGGCGGAGTTGATATATTATTGGGTTATAAAAGCTACATAAAATGCTAAATTGACAGCAACTTACTTATGTTAGAACTTCAAAGATTATCCAAATAAATCCTTGCTGGTTCTCATATACCAAACCCTCAAGCAAAGCATCTATGATTTTAAAAAAGTGGTAATTATTACATATCTTTTAGGAAAAGCACTGCTGGTTACAGCTTCAGACAGCGGATCTGGTTAGATATATAAACGAAGCTAGTAGAAGTCAGGAGTTAAAAAGATGAAAAAAGTAGAAGCTATTATCCGCCCATTTAAGCTAGATGAGGTAAAAATCGCCTTAGTTAACGCTGGTATTGTTGGCATGACTGTTTCTGAAGTTCGAGGGTTCGGACGGCAGAAAGGTCAAACTGAACGGTATCGCGGTTCTGAGTACACCGTCGAGTTTCTGCAAAAACTCAAAGTGGAAATTGTAGTTGACGACAATCAGGTTGATATGGTGGTAGACAAAATTATTGCTGCTGCCCGCACCGGTGAAATCGGCGATGGTAAAATTTTCATCTCGCCTGTTGAGCAGGTGATTCGGATTCGTACTGGCGAAAAGAACACAGAAGCAGTTTAAAAAAGTTAGGAGTTAAGAGTTAAAAGTTATTAGTCAGGAGTAATGAATAAAGATTTAGCAAAATTCATAACTCCTAACTCTTGTGCAGATGCGATTAATCGCGTCTCTCCTAACTCTTGTACAGACGCGATTAATCGCGTCTCTCCTAATTATTAACTCTCTCCAACTGTGGAAGCAAAGCTGTAAAAGCCTTGCCTCGATGGCTAATTGACCTCTTTAACTCCCGTGTCATCTCGGCAAAGGTCAATTGCAACTCTTGCACATAAAAAATTGGATCGTAGCCAAAACCACTATCCCCACGAGGCGCATGGAGAATTTCGCCGTGGCAAACACCTTCAGATTCTAATACGATCGCACCATCAGGACGAGCGATCGCTACTGCACAGACAAATTGAGCTTGCCGATTTACCTCGTTGCCTAATTCGCTCAATATTCTAGCAATGCGTTCTGAGTCGGTTTTGGCGTAACGTGCAGAATACACCCCTGGTGCGCCATTTAGGGCATCTACTTGTAAGCCCGAATCATCAGCAATTGCCCAGTTTCCCGTAGCTTTAGCAATTTGTGACGCTTTCAGACAAGCGTTGGCGGCAAAAGTTTCGCCCGTCTCTTCAATTTCTAATTCTTCAGGTTTGAGGATTAATTCCCAACCAGAATTTTCCAGGTAAGCTTGTATTTCCTTCAACTTACCTGGATTTCCTGTAGCTACTACAAGTAATTTTGTCATTAGTCATTAGTCATTGGTCATTGGTATATTTAGTCATTGGTCATTTACCAAGGACAAAGGACAAATGACTAATGACTAATAATGAATTTTACCCCGCCCACTGTTTCGCCCAAGCAAGAGTTTGATGCACTTGCTCAATTGTTGAGGCTTCGCAGTAGAGGCGTAAAACTGGCTCAGTCCCGCTAAACCGAATCATTAACCAGCTTTTATCCACGAGGCGATACTTGTAGCCGTCAATTGTTTGGCAATCAATCACTGCTTTCCCGGCAATTTCCGTTAAGGGTTGGGTTTGCAGTTGTTGCAAAAGACGCGATCGCACTTCCATACTTGCTAAGGGTAAATCAATGCGATCGTAAGCTGAGGTAAACCCTGTTTTTTTCTGCAAGTAGCGATAATACTCACCTAAATCCAAACCAGATTCGACGATCGCCTCTAGGACGTACAATGCTGACAGCAGGGCATCACGTTCAGGGATATGGCTACCATAGCCAATTCCTCCCGACTCTTCACCACCCAGCAACACTTTTGCTGCTAACATTCTGTCAGCAATATATTTATAACCAACTGCTGTTTCAAAGACTGAGAGATTATGTAGTGCCGCTACAAGGGGCATCAAGTCGGAACCACTAACAGTTTTAACTATTTCTCCAGTAAAACCGCGCCGCAGGGTTAAATGGTCGATTAATATCGGGATTAAGACTTGGGAACTTAGGAAGTTGGCTTCTCCATCTACTGCTGCAATGCGATCGCAGTCTCCATCAAATACCAACCCCACCGTTAAACCTGATTTATCGGTTTCTCTGTGAGTCTTGATGACTTCAAATAGCTTTGAAAGGTATTTAGGTAAGGGTTCCGGCGCACCGCCACCAAATAGGGGATCGCGTTCTGAGTTGATTTCTTTGACTTGATTGCCTAGTAGTCTTGCCAATCCACCAGCAGCAGCGCCATGCATGACATCAGCAAATAAGGTCAATTTACCAGATGCGATCGCTTCTCGAAGTTTGGCGATATCAACTTTACGTTCTAGTGCTTGGGTATAACTAGGCCAAGGATCGAATTTCTCTTGCTTACCTGGGGTAGCTGCTAGTGGTACTCCCACCGCCAACTGATCTTCGATCTCTTTTGTGACTTCTGGCGGTACCGATCCACCAAAATAACCCTTGACTTTTAAACCCAAATATTTACCAGGATTATGGCTGGCTGTAATTACCAGCGCCCCTAAAGCATTGAGTTCTTTTGCTGCCCAACTATAAGCTGGGGTTGGGGCATAGCTCTCGCTCAGTAGCACATCAAATCCGACAGCACTGACAGTATCGGCAACAGCACGAGCAAAGTCTTCAGCCATGAATCGGCGATCGTAACCGACAATTATTGTCCGGCTACCAACCGTAGAAAAATACGTATCATATAATACTTTTGCGGCAACTGGCGCGACCAGGGCTAGGCGTTCAAAGGTGAACTCGTCACCAATAATGCCCCGCCAGCCGTCTGTACCAAACTTGATTGAGTTAGCTACAACTGGCATCTAGGTATCCTAACTGTCTACTTGAGGATTCTAGCATTTATACAGTGTGCAGAGTAAAAAAAGAATCTAGTAAAAATATGTACTAAATAATATTCAACACAAAAGTTAGCAATTTTTTCCAATGGAGTGTGTAGACGCACAACAACTTGTTATTAGACAGCGCCTTTTGGCTCACAATTAAAATCCGCCTTCGTAGACGTTTCATATAATATCTACGCAGGCTTGGTTTATGTAGTGGGGAATTTTAATCGCTAAGTATTCCAGTATTATCTAGATTTGAATGCATTAGCTGCTCTACCTCGGCAGCTTTTTCGCTTAAATCAAGCTCTTTGTAGATTTGCAGACTTTCTGTTAAAAACTGGGTAGCAGTTACTTTAGTATCTAATTCATGCTGCTGGGCGCGGCTCAAGTATATTTCGCCCAAGAGTTTACGAGATGAAGCTTCTAGTTCTCGGCGATTGTATTCCTGGAAAACTTGAAGGGATTCTTGGGCTAGTTCTTCGGCTCGTTCAAGATTTTTTAAGACGCTGACTTCCAGATAGGCACGGGCGATATCCAGAGCTTCATCTGCTCTATTTACTGTCTGCCCCAGTTCGGCAAAATACGTTAAGCCAGTATTATAATATTCTTCAAACTTGGCAATTTGTTCTTGCGGTAACGAGTCGTCAATAGACGATAAGCGTAAGCGTTCTGACCAGATTAAGCTAAAGATAATGTGGTCGTAAGCAAGATTTTCTTTATAGTCTCCTGTAGTATCTATTTGGATGGCTTGACGGATATTTTGTTCAGCTTGCGCCAGTAATTGAAAAGCTACTGTTTTATCTGAGGTATTTTTTACTAGCAAGCGTTGGCTCTCACCAATTGCTCTATGACATATAGCTAAATCCTTACCTAAATCTAGTTGCTGGTACAAGTTGTAACTGTGCTGAAAATACTCTAATGCCTGCTCATGCTTGTCCCAAACTCTATAAATGCGTCCTAGCCAATAATAGGCATTAGCTATTTCAGGTTGGTTTTCTAGCGCTTGATGTAGCAAAAGATATTGTTTTTGACATTCAACTGCCTGCTCATATTTACCCCAATTAAGGTAGCAATAAGCCAACCAGTCCCATTGATTAGCCACATCTTTTACTTTATCTAATTGCTCGTAGAGGTCACGGCTTTGTTGCAAGTAGGCAATCGCTTGTTCATATTTACCCCATACTTGATAGATTTGACCTAATTGACGGTAAGTTACAGCTATCAATGATGTGTCATTTAATGACTGGCGTATGAGTAAACAATGGTGCTGACACTCTAATGACTGTTCATATTTGCCCCATTCTCGATAGCAAGTAGCTAGCCAATCCCACAAGTTAGCTACATCCTTCTCTTTGCCCAATTGCTCATAGAGGTCACGGCTTTGTTGGTAGTGGGCGATCGCTTGTTCGTATTTTCCCCAAGCTTGATAGATGCGACTTAGTTGAAAGTAGGC
Organism: Nostoc sp.; assembly: GCF_036916655.1. Taxonomy (GTDB): domain Bacteria; phylum Cyanobacteriota; class Cyanobacteriia; order Cyanobacteriales; family Nostocaceae; genus Nostoc. The sequence goes on along the minus strand of NZ_JBALFY010000069.1, from coordinate 996 downwards.
ACTAGCTATATTTGGTTGGTCTTCTAATTTTTGAAATTGTGCCAAGCACTTTTGCTGGCACTCAAATGCTTGTTCATATTTTCCCCATTCTCGGTAGCATCCAGCTAAGTTGTACCACTGGTTTGCTACATTCTTGTCTTGACCCAATTGCTCATAGAGATCATGGCTTTGTTGGTAATGAGCGATCGCTTGTTCATATTTACCCCATACTTGATAGATTCGACCCAGCTGATAGTAAGTTACAGCTATTAATGATGTGTCATTTAATGTCTGACGTATGCTCAAACAATGCTGCTGATATTCTAATGCCCGTTCATATTTTCCCCAGTCCCGATAACAATCAGCTATGCCGTAGCATCTGCTAGCTACATCTTTCTCTTTGCCTAACAGCTCATAGAGATCACGGCTTTGCTGGAAGTAGACGATCGCTTGTTCATATTTTTCCCAACTTTGATATATACGTCCTAGCTGATAATGAGCAAAAGCTATTCCGGTTTGGTCATCTAACTGCTGGCAAATTGCCAAGTCCTTTTGTTCACACTCTACGGCTTCCTGATATTTACCCCAATCACGATAGCAATCAGCTAGTCGATACCACTGGTTAGCTATATCTTTCTCTTTACCCAATTGCTCATAGAGGTTATGGCTTTGTTGGAAATAGGCGATCGCTTGTTCATATTTGCCCCATACTTGATGAATCCAGCCTAGTTGAAAGTAAGCTTGAGCTATAGCTGATTGGTCTTCTAACTTTTGACGTTGTGCCAAGCATTTTTGCTGACATTCAAGTGCTTGTTCATATTTTCCCCATTCCCGATAGCAGGCTGCCAGATTGTACCACTGATTAGCTACATTTTTGTCTTGACCCAATTGCTCATAAAGGTCATGGCTTTGTTGGTAATGAGCGATCGCTTGTTCATATTTACCCCATGCTTGATAGATTTGACCTAATTGATGGTAAGTTACAGCTATCAATGATGTGTCATTTAATGATTGGCG
>NZ_JBALFY010000068.1:0-381120 GCF_036916655.1 Nostoc sp. | reverse complement strand
CAGTATATGGTTTCTGTTTTGGCGGCGGCTCTCCCAAATTCAACACTCTCCTAGAATCCTACTGTCAATAGGGTTTGAGATGCGCTAACCCTGCTAGCTCTATTTTAGTTTTATATTTATCTGACTCCTTTAATGTTCCTTTTGGTTTAAATACTTTGACGATTAATGGAAAAGTTATATTAGCATAAACTCCATAAGCATTGACTGAAACTATTCCATTATCTATTTTCCCTACGCTTCCTAAATATTGTCTAGCTACATAATCAGTCTTTTTACCTTTTTTACTATCTCCTGTTTCATCTATTACTAATGTAATTGCACGACCATCTAATTGTTTCTTTAACTTATTTAATCTTCGTTGTTTTAATTTATTTACTGACCAATCTGAATTTGCTAAAAAATGGTGTAATGACTGTGCCGAATTTATGCTCACTACCTTTGCTATCTCTGGTAACGATTTTCGTTTTATCGTTGATATTATCCCCATGTGTAAATATTTGAAGCACTCATAATTCCTTACTTCTTTAAATAAGTCTTTATACTCTGCACAATATTCATCTACGATCGCAACTGTTGGGTGAGCGTCTCTTGCCAAATGTTTCAGGATTTGTAATTCTACATCCATTGCCCTGCCTACCTTCCAGAGTTTTTTATTTTAATCCTTTTATTAAGAATACTCGGAAAGTGACAGAAGAGGGATAAACCTAATTAATCACAAACAAACTTTCCCAGTCTGCGATCGCTTCACGTTGGGCAATTAACAATTCTTGAATTCCTTTTTGAGCCACATCTAGTAGTTGATCCAACTGGGTGCGGCTAAAGCTGCCTTCTTCGGCTGTTCCTTGAACTTCAATGATTCCCAGGTGTTGATTCATCACCACATTAAAATCTACTGTTGCAGCCACATCTTCGATATAATTTAGATCCAAAAATGGCTCTCCCTCCAGTAATCCTACGGAAACTGCTGCCACCTGACCAGATAAAGGCGATCGCTCCAACACGCCCTCTTGCAACAATTTAGAAACCGCATGAGCCAACGCCACAAACGAGCCTGTAATGGCTGTTGTCCGAGTTCCAGCGTCCGCTTGCAACACGTCAGCATCAACAGTCAGCGTGCGTTCTCCCAGTACCTCAAAATCCACTGCTGCGCGTAAGCTACGTCCAATTAGACGTTGAATTTCTTGCGTCCGTCCAGATAATTTCAATAATTCCCTTTCATGCCGTTTTTGAGTAGCAGATGGTAGCATCCGGTACTCAGCAGTTAACCAGCCTTTACCAGTTCCTTCAAGAAACTTTGGAACTCCCTTATTAACGCTAACAGTACAAAGTACCTGAGTATCACCGCATCTTGCGAGAACAGAACCAGGGGCAAAGCGGGTGAAATTGGGGTAAAAGCTGATCGGACGTAGTTCGTAGGGAAGACGACCATCAGGACGCTGCCAAGCCATTGGAGTTGCCTCAAATTTTACAGTACTGCCTTATAGATTACCTTAGTGTTGTAAATCTACTGGGGACTGTGGACTGGGGACTGGGTATTGTGAAGAATTTTTCCTAACTCATTACTCATTACTCATTACTCATTACTCATTACTCATTACTCTCTCTAAGGAACTGAAAGCAGAGTCAAAATATTTTGCTGCACCATTTCTGGTGACTGGTCGCCGTTGATGGTCAATAAGCAGCGACGGCGGTCGTAGTATTCTAAGATGGGAATGGTGCGATCGTAGAATAATTCTACACGGCGCTGCACGATTTCTGGTTGGTCATCTGGTAGCGATCGCCCCAAGGATCGACTAACCATTACCGCTTCTGGAACTTGGAGATAAATTGCCCAATCTAGCTTTTGTCCTAAATCATCCAATAAAAAATCTAATTCTTCAGCTTGGAAGGCAGTACGGGGATAGCCTTCTAACACCCAATCGCAGTTAATATCTGGTTGTCTGAGGCGTATTCTGATCAATTCAACAATCATTTCATCGGGAACTAACTCACCTTTTTGAATGTAGGGCTGTGCGTGGTAGCCTAGTTCACTCAAGCTAGCGTAAACAGAAAGAGAAGTTCGGGGATCGCCTTCTAACCATCGAAATTCCGGTAGGCGCTGATCGCCTGATATTGCTTCCCGTAAAATCTCACCTGTAGAAATCAGAGGAATATCAAAGTATCTGCAAAGCCTTTGTGCTTGAGTGCTTTTCCCCGATCCTGAACCTCCCAGAATCACCAATCTCACAACAATTTACTCCTCATCCTGTCAAATTCGCTACTAACTAAGTCTGTTTTGCCCAAATAAGTGGCAAATCTAACATTTAGCATTTAGCGATTTTCAGACGTTCTACCCAACTTGTTTAAATAATTGGAACCGTACCTCTTATGTTTTCATTTTTACAACTTCTTTCGGAGATAAAGACAAAAAAATTTAAATTAAAATAACTCTTGACTTGAACACAAACGTAATGTTTGACTAAGAATGCAATTTGCCAAATCCACCACACCTGTGAAAAACAGATTGATTATACACGCAAATTGACAAAAAATTTTGTTAGTATAAACTCTTGATTTATTGTATTTTTTAATACTTAATATTATGGTTGCCCAGCTAGAAACCCAAAGTATCAATTCAACCCTTACCCTAGCATATCCAGTTGAAGGGCTAGTACAAGTTTTCACTAGCTCCAATCGCAATTTCTTTACAAGCGTCATAGCTCAATCACTGAGAATAGCTGGACAAGGAACAACAGTATTAATAGTCCAGTTCCTCAAAGGAGGCATTCGTCAAGGACAGGATCGACCTGTACAACTAGGACAAAATTTAGATTGGATTCGCTGTGATTTGCCTCGTTGTATCGATACAGCACATCTAGATGATACGGAAAATCAAGCTTTACAAAAACTGTGGCAGTATACACAACAAGTAGTATGTGAGAGCAAATATTCTCTCGTAGTGTTAGATGAGTTAAGTTTAGCGATTAACTTTGGTTTAATTCCTGAAACGGAAGTTTTAGCATTTTTGGCAAAACGCCCTCCCCACGTCGATATCATTCTTACAGGGCCAGAGATGCCCAAATCTCTCTTGGATGTAGCAGATCAAATTACAGAAATTCGCCGCAGTTATCGACCTTAAATCAAATAAGTAAATCAAATAAGTGCGGATGTAAAAAGATTTATGTCATTGCGTACTCCTTTCCTACGGAACGCTACGCGAACGGAGAACCCGTAGGGTACGAAGTGTTCGCGGAGCGTCTCTAAGAGTTGCAATCGCGAGAGTTTGGGATTGCTACGTTTCGCTGCGTTCAACTCGCAATAACAATGGATTTTTAATTTTGTATGACTACTTATTCAATTCAGGATATTCTAGTAATTCGGTTTGAATTAGCTGTGAAGTTGTGATTAAAAACGATATCTGGATTACTGAAATGTCTCAACAGGGTTTAATTTCGCCCTTTGAGCCAAGTTTAATCCGAAAAGTGCAAAAAGATGAGTCTGTAGCGGTTCAACCTGTAATTAGCTATGGTTTATCTTCTTATGGCTACGATATACGCCTTTCTTCGGCTGAGTTCCGCATTTTCCGCCACATTCCTGGAACTGTAGTTGATCCCAAAAACTTTAATCCCCAAAATCTAGAACCAACAGCACTGCACACAGATGCCAATGGTAGTTATTTTATTTTACCTGCCCATTCCTATGGTCTGGGGGTTGCTCTAGAAAAACTGGAGGTTCCTGAGAATATTACTGTAATTTGCATAGGTAAATCTACTTATGCAAGATGTGGAATAATTGCAAATCTAACACCTGCTGAAGCTGCATGGCGGGGTCATTTAACTTTAGAGTTTTCTAATTCTTCTAGTGCTGACTGTCGCATTTACGCTAATGAAGGCGTGGTGCAATTACTATTTTTAGAAGGTGAACCCTGCGCTATTAGTTATGAAACTCGTCAGGGAAAATATCAGGATCAGCTAGAAATCGTGACGTTGGCAAAGGTATAAATTAGGACTTTGGCAATGAAATCACAACAGTAACCTGGATTCTTAAGCCTCGATCGCAGGGTTATAATCATCTGGATTATCAAAGCCTGCAATCCAGGCGGCTGCCTGATGACAACTTTGCGTATGAGGTGGAACGCGCAGGATATGAATATGTCCTGTAGAGGGACAAGTGACTTTCAAGACCATAAGCGGCTCGTCATCGTCAAAAGGAATGTAGACTAGTTGGCGTTCTCCACCAGCGTCTCGATCGCGATCGCGGATCAATCCTCCCACTTGCTGCAAAAATGTTTCGTATCCCAAACGTTCAATCAGTACGCGGCGCAACTCAACATTCTCTATATTGAGAATATCCTGCCCGGTGATTGACTGGGATTCAAAGGCAATGCGATCGCTTACCTGCACGCCTCGCCAGCGTAAGACAAAACCATGCCCCGCAGATAGACTGGTGATTCCACTTCCCGCCAACTCGATCCAATAAGTAACATGGAGTCCTTTGGGAAGCGTAGTCAGGTTTACACAATCGCTGATATCAATACTTTCACAGGTTAAATTTTCAGGCAGATTGTAAAGATTCAACGTACTGCTTAAATCTAGATGACCCAAAACACGCATACCATCCCAGGCGCGATGCTCAAGGATAAGTTTTCGAGCAACTTCAGCCGATATAGGCTCGTGACTTTCCTTGGGGCGCTGCTTAATTGGTCTATTTGGCACGCGTCCATTTGACATCATCTTGAGCATTAGTCCATCACCTCTACATAAGTATCAGGGCGATATTCACGTTGTTTCCAGATGCGGTAAAGCCCTTGGGGTAATTCAATCGCCCGATGTTCTTCATGAACTAAAGTAGCACTCAGTTCTTTAACCTCAAGAAAAAGGTCACTACCATGTGCCCACAACTGAACAGCATTGGATTGCTGAATGCGATGGCTGTGTCCTGTGATTTCACCATGAGCGAGAGTAGCCCCTACGCGCTTTTGAGCAGCGACAGGTAAGGTAACAATACGTTTGATCAGAACGTCGCCATGTCTGTAGAGAACACTAGCTTGGTTACTTTGGGAGTTATTGCTGTTGTTAAACATTTTTCTATAATAACAATACCTTTCTTATGATATTAGGAGTAACCCTCAATACTGTTCGTTAAGACAAGAGACGCGATGAATCGCCGTCTCTATAATAATTAGGGACTGACAAATAAAAAATATCCAATTAACTCTTTAATCAGTGGAGGATTCAGACTCATTACTGCTTCAAGACTACTTAGAGAACATTTGCCTTTGAGGGAAAATTTTTCGATTTACTAAAATTATGTAGAAATTGGAGTTCAGATGCAGTGAGGTCACGCCATTGACCCAATTGTAGGTCATCTAATTTTAGGTGAGCTATGCTGACCCTGACCAGTCGCAAAGTCGGAAACCCTACAGCCGCAGTCATCCGCCGTACTTGGCGGTTTTTTCCCTCTGTCAAAGTCATTTCTAGCCAAGCTGTCGGTATATTTTTGCGAAATCTAATCGGCGGTGTGCGTTCAGTTAACTGTGGTTCTTCGGGTAAAAGCCTAACTTCTGCTGGTTGAGTGCGGTAATCTTGAATTTCCACACCTGTTTGCAACCTTTGGATAGCAGAAGCATCTGGAATTCGCTCTACCTGTACCCAATAAGTACGTTTATGACCAAAACGTGGATGGGCGAGGCGATGTTGCAATTGTCCATCGTTTGTTAACAGTAGCAATCCTTCACTATCCCAATCTAAACGTCCTACTGGATAGACATCAGGCACATCAATATAATCTTTGAGGGTGCTGTGGGTGGGAGCATCTTTTGTAAATTGGCTAAGAACACCATAAGGTTTGTAAAAAATAATATATCGGTAATGATTAGTCATTTGTCATTGGGTATTGGGGACTGGGTATTGGGGACTGGGTATTGAGGACTGGGGACTAGGCAATAATCAATAGTTTTTCTTCCCCTGCTCCCCTGCATCCCTGCCTCCCCTACTTCCTTTCTCCACTCTCCATAACATGAGTTTTGCTGGGCAAAATTATCCAAGGATTTGGGCATCCTAATAAAAACGATATAGTGAAGGGTTGATTATGCCAAGTTCTAAAATCTGCCGGCGGTCTTTTTTGTTTTTAGGAGGTGCTGTCTTGGCACAAGGATTAACATTGGCACTCCCGGCAACTGCTCAAACTGTACAGGTGAAGAGGGGTAAGGTAAATGGTTTCTCTTTTTATCAAACTATTATTGACCTTACCGATCCCAAAACTTTCATTACTATTGGTTTAGCGAATAATGCAACTTTGGCTAATACTAATCAAAAAACTAGTGGTGATGAAGAATTTAACAACCTAGTGGCTCGTCATCGCGCTGCTGTCGTTGCTAATGGTACTTTTTTTGCCAAGAATTCTCAGAAAACAGTGATGGGTAACATGGTAGCGGCAGGGAGATTCCTCAAATACAGTCAGTGGGAAAATTTTGGCACTACTTTGGGGTTACGAGTTGGCAATAAACCGGAGATGGTGACAGCACGGGTTGATGGTAAACCGCAATGGAATCAACATTGGTTGTCTATCACCTGCGGGCCTCGACTGTTGAGACAGGGACAAATTTGGCTGAAGCCGGATGTTGAGGGATTTAAAGATCCTCATGTTTTAGGTACTGGCGACCGAACTGCGATCGGGTTTCCTGCTGATGGTACAAAGCTATTTTTGATAAATTTTGATAGTGGTTTAACTTTACAGCAAGAAGCGCAAGTGATGAAAGCGATCGGCTGTCACGAAGCGATGAACTTAGATGGTGGTGCATCAAAAGCTTTTGCTGCTAATGGTAAAATTTTAGTCCCTGCTGGACGCCCACTAACTAATGTGATTGTTGTTTATGATAGCAAGAATCCTGCTCCTGCTGATTTACAACAGTCATGGGTAAGGTTTCAAAAAGGCGATCGCCCCATAATACCTCATGCTTAAAAACGCGAATGTGGGCGGTCTTTTAACCCAGCACTCTTCATAGAGTCCCTTGTCGTTAAGCTGTGATGATCTTGGATGCTTCGGCAATAGGCTCAACTTGTATTAGTGGTTTCTCGTCAAAGGTAGCTAAATCAAACCAAAAGGTAGTACCAACGCCGACTTCACTCACTAGATGAACTTTACTATGATGTCTGTCAATGATATTTCTGACAATCGATAAACCTAAACCAGTGCCTTCTAGAGTGTGAACTCGGTTTTCGACGCGAAAGAAGCGTTCAAAAATTGAGTGTTGATCTTCTGTGGCGATGCCAATTCCAGTATCGGAAATTTCAATCCGCACTGGAGCCGATTGGGTGTGACTGGGTTTGAAATCTAGTTGGTAGGCACGGATTACTACTTTACCACTGGCTTTTGTGAATTTAAGGGCATTACCAATCAGATTGCCAAACACTTGTACTAACAGATCGTAATTACCTAAAACTAGCGGCAAATTAGGGGCAACTTCCTGAAGCAGTTCAACACCTTTATCTTTTGCATTGAGTTGGTAAGTACGTAAGGTTTGCTCGATCGCTTGGGCTAAATCTACGCCGTCAAAGCTGTAGCTGCGACCAGATTCGAGTTTTGACAAATCCAAAACATCGTTAACTAGGCGGGTGAGGCGATCGGTTTCATGGTTCACGGTTTGCAAAAACTCTTGCCGTTCTTGTAAAGCTAAGTCTTCGCCGTAGTCATGCAGGGTTTCAATATAAGTTTTGATGTTAAATAGAGGCGTTCGCAGTTCGTGAGAAACGTTGCTGATAAATTGACTTTTTGCATCGTTTAGTTCGACCTCACGAGTTATATCTTGAATAGTAATGGCAATACCTTTGATGCTTTCCCTTTGCAGGTTGAGTACTGTAGTCAAGAGAATGCGGATTGTTCGGGGGATGGGTTGGTTAATAAAAATTCGGAATTCGGCGCTTTCGCATTCGCCTGCTGCCATTTCGTACAAGGGACGGGTGATTTCCATTTGTACAGATGAGGGTAAGTGATGTAAAACATTGTTACCTACCACATCAGCAGCTTCCCAGCCAAAAATCCGTTGTGCTGTGGGGTTGACTAAAATCACCTGCATGTTGTTATCAATCAACACGGCACCATCTGCGATTGTTGAAACCAGGGTTTCTAGCTTGGCTTTTTCTGCGGTCAGTTCCTCAATATTCTGTTCTTCATAGCGCTCTAATCGCTCTCCCATTTCATTAAAGCTTAAAATTAATTCCCCCAGTTCGCCCCCTAAAGGTAAATCAATGCGCTGCTTAAAATTTCCGGTGGCAATTTGCTTTACCCCTACCAGCAGTTCTTTAATGGGCTTGGTGATGGTTAAGGCGTTAATCACTCCTGCCAAAATCACCATTACCCAAATCGTGATAAAAACGGCAATGGTGACATCGCGGGTAAAATTGGTGGAGATCACAGCAGTCTGATTGGGATTGATACCGATCGCTAATACACCTAAGTATTTCTGATTGACTATCAGAGGAATAAATACATCGGTGACTATCCCATCTGGGGTTGTGTGTTGCCGCACCATTGGTTTTTCGTCATTACCAGGGTAATCTTCTGGCAGTTGTATTCGCCGTTTAATGGTGAGGGAATTTTCTACCTCGGCTTCCCAAAAAGGAATGCCAAAAAAGATTTCCCCAGTTTCATCGGCGTAAAGCATATAACGCACACTAGAGGTGCTGCTATAGAAACGTTGGGAAAATTGGGCAACCTCAGTGAGATTATTGTCAGCGACTAAGGGGGCAACGTTGGCAGCAAGAAGCAGTCCTAAGTCACGACCGAAGCGGGTGTCATTCATCCGCGCATCCTGCTGAATTGTATTCACAGCCCAGAAAGTCAAACCACTCATCACCAAGGAAACTACCATTGTGGCCACAGCCAGCAGTTTAGTCTGGAGTGTGAACTCATACCACCAACTGGCGATCGCATCTCGAATTGTTTTTAACAGACTTAGCATCTTAAATAAAGTTGTTAGTAATCTTTGTTATAAAGCCCAACAACTAAAAAATTAACAGTTAATTTGACAAATATGTTAGGAATTGGGGATTGGGCATGGGGAATAACTATAAACTCCAAACTCCAAACTCCTAACTCCTAACTCTATGACCGATATCTCTCCGGTAATATATCCCCTCAAACTGAATATATTTGATACCTGCGTAGGCTTGGGCGATCGCTTGCTCAAAATTTTCTCCGATTCCAGTCACATTTAATACTCGACCCCCGTCTGTGACTATTTCTTGTTGCTGGTTTAATTTTGTACCTGCGTGAAATACAGTTGCTCCTGTTGCCTCTGCTTCTTCAATGCCAGCAATCACCTGTCCCTTCTCATATTCTCCCGGATAACCACCAGAAGCGGCAACGACTGTGGCAGATGCTCCCCCTTTCCAAGCAATGGGTGGCAATTCACTCAATCGCTGTTGTACACAGGCTAGAATCAACTCTTCTAAGGGTGTTTCTAGCAGTGGCAAAATTACCTGGGTTTCTGGATCGCCGAAGCGACAGTTAAATTCCAAAACTTTCAAGTCGCCATCGGATGCAATCATTAATCCAGCATATAGCACGCCTCGGTAATCAATGCCTTTAGCTCGTAAGGTGGCGATCGCTCTTTCTAACACCTCTGTTTGAATGCGTGCCATCAACTCTGTTGTCGCGATGGGTGCTGGGCTGTATGCTCCCATCCCGCCAGTATTTTCTCCTGTATCGCCATCACCAATCCGCTTATGGTCTTGTGCTGGTAGCAAGGGTCTAATTGTCAACCCATCTGTTAACGCTAAAACTGACACCTCTTGCCCAATCAAACATTCTTCAATAACGACAAATTCACCAGCACTACCAAATTGTCCCTGAAAAATCGCATCAATTGCACTTTCTGCCTCTGCAACGGTTTCAGCCACCGTTACACCCTTACCAGCCGCCAAACCATCAGCTTTTACAACAATTGGCGCTCCCTGAGATTTAACGTAAGATTTGGCTGCCGCAGCCTCCGTAAATACCGCAGCCCGTGCCGTCGGAATCCCGGCTTCTTGCATCAGGGCTTTTGCCCAAGCTTTACTCGCTTCAATTTGCGCTCCTGCTCTCACTGGGCCAAATACCATCAATCCTTTGTCTTGGAGGTAATCTGTGATTCCCTTAGAAAGGGGGACTTCTGGCCCAACGATTACCAGAGTTATGCCATGTTCGAGAGCATATTGGCTCATGCCCTCGAAATCATCTACTGTTAGGGGCAAGTTCTGGCAACGTTCCATACTTGCTGTGCCCCCATTCCCTGGTACACAGATAACTTGCTCAATTTGCTTAGATTGCAACAGTTTCCATGCCAGAGCATGTTCGCGCCCCCCATTACCGACAACTAAAACTTTCACAGATTTCCTCGTGCGTTCCTTGCGAAACGAGAATGCCTTGGTGGCTCTCGCGGATCAATTTTTTCATTAATTCTCCCACTTGTGCAAGCCCCAAATACTAAAATGTAGCGTAGTTCAAAGCAAATTTTAAATAAAAGGAAAGTTAAAGGAGTGCCAAAAAAACCTCAAAAAAATGTATGGAGAAGTGAGATTAATGACATCATCAGAGGTGCTTGTGGAGGTTTTTTATTTGGCATACCCTTACTGTACATAATGGAAGTCTGGTGGATTGGATCGCGGGCCAAACCACAACTTATGATGATTGCGATCGCATTGATGTTTATTGTGGTTTACTTGCTCAATCAGATAGAAGGCTTTCGGAAACGCAGATATAGCTGGATAGCTCATCAAGCCGCAATGGATACCGTTGAAGCGATCGCGATCGGAATAGCTTGCTCTACCTTTGTGCTGTTACTATTGCGAGAATTGACACCAGAAACTTCCTTAAGAGAATCTTTAGGTAAAATCAATCTTTGAAAGTGTGCCTTTCGCTATCGGCGTAGCATTATCCAATAAGCTATCGGGAGATACTGACAATGGATCAACCTCCCATCCTTTCTGTCACCAAAAAACAAACCATTCGGGAAATTGGTGGTCAATTATTATGTTCCCTTTGAAGTTGTGAATACTGGAGGAAATACAGCTGAGTCAGTTCAGATTATGGCAGAGTTACTAATTGACGGCAAAATTACAGAAACAGGAGAGCAACAGATCGATTTTTTATCGAGTGGGAAAAGCGAAGAAGGCGCATTTATATTCAGCTAGAACCCGCGCCAAGGTCAGTTAAATCTGCGCGTTGGTAGTTATAAATTGCCATAATCGCTTGTGATTATAAATTACCAACAACCTGCAAAGATATCTAGTTATTGACGCGCAGTAGCTTAAGCTTTGACCGAAAACGACTCATGATATCATGTCCGCCTAATTAGTTATAATTCCCGCATCTGTGCAAAAACCAGGAAACCCTCTTTCCCCCTGCCGTCTTAATGATAAGTCTTTAACCGGACATGATTATGATAAGCTGTTCCACATTTAAATTGCATAAGCTGGGCGCTCATGTTGCCATTAGTGTCAACTTAACGTGAAACCGCTCGTCTGCCAGGAATTGAAATTCCCGTCTCATATCTAAATTCATCTGAAGATGACTAAATATCGCCAAAAATCTCCAGTCTACTTCAGTAGACTTAAGCCTATTAGCCCGAAAATTTATTTCCGGGCGGGCATGGAAGCCAACAGCTAAGGTTTTTTAATGAAAACTATAAATCACAAAGATGCGATAAATCGCCGTCAAGACGAAAGACTAATTGTAAAAACGGCGATTTATCACGTCTCTTGTCTGAACCTAATAACTAAATCGGCGGGTGGCTATCCCGGATACCCCTCTTGTTGGGATAGGATTCCCGCCGATTTTCGTTGAGGGAAAAATCAATCCTCCCTCAACTAATTTCACAGTCAGACATTCCCCAGTTAAAAGCTATACACCTACAGGAGTCTTAGACTTTGCTGCTGGCTGTCTACCATCTGGATCTAATGCTTCGCCTTCAATAAATGAGCGCAGCATCCAAGCGATTTCCTCATGCTGTTCCAACAGTCCAGTTAAAAAGTCAGCAGTTCCTTGATCGTGAAACTTTTCACCAGACTGATCTACATGATCTCTCAAGTTACGAATAACCTGCTCGTGGTCATCGACTAGATTAGCTACCATCCCTGTAGCTGTGGGAACATTACCGGCATGTTCCTTGAGGGTAGCAAGCTTGAGAAATCCCTCTAAAGTGCCAACTGGATAACCGCCCAAAGCACGAATCCGCTCTGCCAAGGCATCAATATTTAGAGTCAACTTTTGGTAGTGTTCTTCCCAAAGCTGGTGCAAAGAGCGGAACTGAGGGCCGACGACATCCCAGTGGTACTTTTTGGTTTTCACCAGCAATAAATACGCATCTGCCAAATCTTGATTTAACAGATTAATTACACCTTCACGCTGTTCTTCGGTCAAACCAATGTTTATCGAGCGCATTATTTTTCATCCCTAAGCAAACTTATTTATTAACTTCCCAAATTTTCTACCTAATCCACATCAACCAAAGGAAGCATTATGAGTTTAAATTAATTATCACATTACATAGTTGTACCTATGTCTTAATAGGTAGTACCGCCAGGCAACATTGAGAATCGAAACTTCAAAAACAATACAGCGTAAGCATTTCATTGATTTTGAATGTGTAGCTTATTTACGCTGTGTTGTATTAGTACTATTCAGATAATGGGAATTTTAACAATTAAGATAGATTTATTTTTAGTAAAACAAATAATCCCCATCAGATGTTGCACCTTTAATTTGCACTAATAATTTTTCAATATGATTGTGGGGTGGGCATCTTGCCCGCCCTGCTAATGAAAGTTTTATACGTAACAGCTTATTAATATAGTAGTCGATTAAGACAGTTGGAAGTAAAACTCCGTAAAGTATCTAGCCTATTTTCCCTAATGTATCTAACAAATAATAATGGGCGATCGCTTTTACGCAATCACCCATTACTACCGACAAATTACCAAGGTATTAACTCTATTTCTTACCTGTAACTTTATCCAACAAATTCTTTACATTTTCTTCTACTGAGTTTGCGCTCTGCGAATTCCCAGGATTCTTTTGCTGGTCAATATCAGCATCTCCCTGAACCTCATTAAGTCCTTTGTTAGACTCCTTTTGAACCTTTTCTAGTCCCGCTGGTGGTTCTTTAGCAGCTTCGTCAGTTTTGCGCTGAATATCAAGTAGTTGTGTAGTTCCTTCGGTAGGCTTACTTTGATAGCTATCGATTGCAAAAGCAGGAAAAGCATTAGAGAATAATACTAGGGCACAAGTAAAAGCCACCACTAGAAAACGTACTGGACGGAAAATAGATAAAACAGAAGCAATAGTCTTCATTTGAAATCCTCGTTAACAGCTTTAACAACGCAGAACTTTCACCGAAAGAGCGAAGCACATACCCTTATTTAGCAATTTGAACAATCATAAAAATTGCCAGATGCGCTTCAATCTAGAAGTTCTTTAAAAATCAACCTGAAGTTCAAATTTAAGCTCTTCTTTTCAGGTTCCATGCTTATACTTTTACTTTGAGAATGCTAATGTCTGCATCAATCTCTAGAATGAAGTTTACTATATCTTTAGTTATAATAAAATCAATCTCTAGGTATATCGACTTAACCTTTAATGGCTCTGCTCTTGATGTTCAGTTAGCTCAACTTTATCCCATCAAAGAACTTTTTGGATTAATACGGTTCAGTTAAACCCAAAATCCCTGTTAGAGACGCGTTAGCTTGATGAGGCGAAGCTTTACGTCTCTAAAAGTCTCAAATCAGTACTACAAATCTTTAACCCAAGCGTATTGCTTTAAGGACTATGCACCTGAGACACTTTTTTGCAAGTACTATTTTATACATTAAGTGTTTTACTTTAAGCTTTATAAGTCTGCCTTATTACTTCTTCTATTGAACTTACGCGATGGAACATTTCTATTAATTCATGGGATCTTGTTTTTCGCTTTGCCAGCAGCACTTTTAGTGATGTTAAATAATGAACATCTGAATCATCTCCCAAAGCGACTTCGGCTGCTTGTAAGACTTTTGTCGCATTTGCGAAAATATCCTCGTTGTCAAAACCTTCTTTTGCAGAAAGTTGATGTAGTGCAGCATCAGGTACAGTTGCTCTACCCAGCAAAGTTTCATCTAAAACCAAACCTTTCAATAATGTCAGTAAAGCCGCATAGATTAAAAAATCATCACAACTATCACAAGCCTTAAATTCAATACGTCCTACTTCAGCCGGAATGCGGGCGATTTTTGTCAAAGAAGGTATGCTATTAATCAGTTGTTCTTGCTTCTGAACAAAAACTAAAGTTGCTGGTCTTTTTCCAGTTCTGATAAATGTTCGTACTGATAAACCATTCCATAAACCTCCCTGATAAAAAGGAGAACTATAACTAAAAGGGACAATATATGGGCTGTAATAAGTTAACTTTCTACCAATATCAATTACACTTTCTATAGATAAATCTGCCACTGAAATATTTAAATCTGGCCCATAAGATACCATGTGAATATTAGCAGTTTGTTCATCAGGATAACCTTCTAGCTGTTTGATTTCATAATTGTTTAACGGTGGTTGAGGCTCAAAGGCTGGATTGTAGGGATTGAAACTAACCAAAACTGGTGATAACCCAAAATTACTAGCAACTTCACGTAATAAGCGAAAACTTTCTGATAATTCAGTAATAGCACCTTGAATATTAGAATGGATAGTTGTCCTAATTTCAATACCTTTAACATGACAGTCTATTACCTCATCGGAATCTGCAAATCTTTCAAATCCTTCAATATACCATCTCTTCATCTTAATCCCTGCATCCCCGACACGTAATTGAGGATAGTCGCTGGGGTAGGTAGGTAGCCTTTCAATAATTTGATTTAATTCATAAAATTTTGTGTGGGAAAAATCAGCAAATTTTCCTTGTTTATTTAAGAAAGCGACTTCATGCTCAATGCCAAAGAAAAACATTATGTATACCTTAATTGTTTAGAGTTAACTTAATATAGTAATCCTAAATCATTCGTTAAAATCAGATAGGATTGCATAGAGGAGGAAGTAACAAGCAGGTTTGTATCCTGACAAACTTCCATGACTGTGTAACGCAAATTGCAGCCTTGAATCTTATTTATAAGAAGAATTTAGAACTCAGGAGTCAGAATTCAGTATGAATTCTGTACGAGTGGGTGATAGCGCAGCGTAAAGCCTTCTCTTTCAGAGACGCGGCATAGCAACGCTATGAGCGAGTCCGTGATAGCAAAGCGGTAGCGAGTATTTTCTAGTCGCATCTGAATATTGATTAAAACCGTACTTCTCTACGAGACGCTACCGCGTAGCTTGCTTCCCCGTAGGGGTACGTCCCGCTACGCGCTTTCGCCCTGGGCGAAAAAAATTAAAATATTCTCGCCTTAAAACTCTATCTATAAAGAGATAGAGTATTCTGAATTCTGACTTATTTTTGAATTGTGAATTTTCTCTGCTTCTCCCACTACCTTCATACTCACTGATTAGGGTAGCTTAGTAGTGACTGAGGAAAGCTTGAGACGTGAGTTTATGACAAGTACCGTTCAATCCCCCTACAGCAGCGAACAGATTGCCGCTTGGTTGCGTGGACTGCTAACCATTGCTTGGGCAGATGGTAATTTTGACGATCAAGAACAGGAATTAATTGCCAGCATCACTAAAGATGAATTAGCTCTTGGGATGAAATGGGACTCACTAGAGGTAATTACGCCAGAGGAATTAGCCGCAGTGTTGGGTAAAGGTACGCCAACAGCGGAAAATTTTTTAAGGACAGCGGTGATGGTAGCGATCACAGATGGTACTTATTCTCCCAGCGAAGATGAGGTTCTGCAACAGTTCTGCCAAGCCTTAGAACAGCCAGAGAATTTTTTGGAAGCCCTTCGCCACACACTAGAACACCCAGAGCAAATCACCCCCACTGCCCTCACAACTGGACTTACAAAGCGTCAAATAAATGCACTACACCCCCTGCGTGAATGGCTGGATGGGTTAGATATCCAAGATCCAAGAGTAGCCCGCTTTTTGTGTAAAATGATTCCCTCTCAGTGTCCCTTTGAGCGGGATGTCACCTTATTTGGACGCAAGATTGTGCATATTCCACCGATGTGTAAAATTAATCCGTTGTATGAGCAACTGGTAGGCTTACGTTTTCGTGCCCTCTCTTATCTAGCAGACAAATGTGGTGAAGATGTTTCAGCATATATTTAGTTAAAGTGGAGAGTGAGGAGTTATAATTTTTAACTCCCAATTCCTAACTCCTCACTTCTCACTCTTATTTAAGTATGCAATTTATCGACCAAGCAAAAATTGAAGTTGAAGCTGGCAAAGGTGGCGATGGTATTGTCGCCTTCCGGCGAGAGAAGTACGTGCCCACTGGTGGCCCCTCTGGTGGTAATGGGGGGCGAGGCGGTTCGGTATTTTTCGTTGCCGATGAAAACCTACAAACCTTGCTGGACTTCAGATATAATCATCGATTTCAAGCAGAAAAAGGTACTCGTGGTGGGCCAAAAAACTGCACTGGAGCCGCAGGAAAGGATTTAATGATCGAAGTTCCCTGCGGTACAACCATTTATGATGCTGAAACTGGTGAATTGCTGGGGGATTTAATTGAGCCTCAGCAGACTTTACTGATTGCCCAAGGTGGTAAAGGCGGACTAGGAAATCAGTATTTCTTAAGTAACCGTAACCGTGCCCCAGAATATGCTCTCCCCGGATTACCAGGGGAAATAAAGCAGCTGCGCCTAGAATTAAAACTTTTGGCAGAAGTGGGGATTATTGGCTTACCAAACGCTGGTAAATCTACTCTAATTTCATCTTTATCAGCAGCACGACCAAAAATTGCAGACTACCCATTCACAACCCTGATCCCGAATTTGGGTGTAGTGCGGAAACCTACTGGCGATGGTACTGTTTTCGCCGACATTCCCGGACTAATTGCAGGAGCCGCTCACGGGGCTGGGCTGGGGCATGATTTCTTACGCCATATCGAGCGCACACAGGTGCTACTTCACTTGATTGATGCCACTAGTGATGATGTGGTTAGAGATTACAACACAATCAAGGAAGAATTAAAAGCTTATGGACAGGGTTTAGCAGAACGTCCGCAAATTTTGGCACTGAATAAAATTGATGCAGTCGATCGCGAAACTGTCGATTTGGAGGCGTTAGCCACCCAACTTAATCATCTCTCCTACGCCCCCGTTTTTGTGATTTCAGCGGTTACTCGCACCGGATTAGAGCCGATGTTACAGGAAATTTGGGGAATTCTCGACCAAATGAAAGTTCCTGAAGCAGTGGAGGTATTTAGCTGACCGAACAAGGCAAAAGTAAAAAGTTAAAAGGCAAAAGAAAGAAAAAGAAAAATGGTCACAAGCCCCTAAATTTATTTATGGAATGAAATAAAAACATTTATTTCGAGACGTGCAGCGCGTTCGCCTTTGGCGTCTCGTAGAGAGAAATAATATGTCCGTGATTATTTCCCCTAAATTTATTTATGGGAATTATCTTTTTACTTTTTACTTTTTACTTTTTACTTCTTAAGTATCCTGGCTCAAGGGAATCTTAATCACAAACTCAGCGCCTTGTCCTGGCTGCGAAATACATTCTAAGAAACCGCCATGTCTTTGTGTGACAATCTGATAGCTGATAGCAAGTCCCATCCCCGTACCTTTGCCGATGGGCTTGGTGGTAAAGAAGGGATTAAATAGTTGTTTATGAACATCTTCTGTTATTCCCAATCCATTGTCGGCAATCTTAATTGTTACCAGATTTGGCTCTTGTAGTTGGGTACAAATGTAAATTGTCGGAGTTGGGAATTGAGAAGAGGCAGAGAGGCACTGAGCAGGGAGCAGAGCGGAAAGAGGTAGAGTATTCTCCCCCTTACCCCCTGCTTCTTCCCCACTCCCAACTCCCTCTTCTAAAGCATCGATCGCATTTGACAAAATATTTATGAATACTTGATTTAGCTGCCCAGCGTAACATTCAACCAGCGGTAGTTTGCCATACTCTTTGATGATTTTAATTGTCGGGTGTTGGTCATTACCCTGGAGGCGGCTTTGCAAAATCATCAGAGTACTGTCGATTCCTTCATGAATATCAACAGCTTTCATTTCGGCTTCATCCAAGCGCGAAAAAGTTCGCAGGGAAAGCACAATCTCGCGAATTCGGTTGGCCCCACCTTTCATGGAGTTGATTATTTGTGGCAAATCTGATTTCAAAAATTCCAGTTCGATTAGTTCTAAAAAATCTTTAATTTCTGGTACAGGTTCAGGATAATGACTTTGGTAGAGTTCTAAAAGTAAAAATAAATCTTGGGTGTATTCCTGGGCAGGCGTGAGGTTGCCATAGATAAAATTGACCGGGTTGTTGATTTCATGTGCCACTCCTGCGACTAGTTGTCCTAAGCTGGACATCTTTTCACTTTGAATTAAGTGAGTCTGGGTATGTTGAAGTTCCCAGAGTGCAACTTTAAGTTCTTCTGCTTGTTGTCTTAGTTGCGCTTCCGATTTTAAGAGGGCTTCCTTGGCTTGTTTGCGTTCTGTAATGTCCCTAGCAACAGCTACCCGACAGAAAGGCTCTCCTGTTTCAGGGTGTTTAACTATAAACAGGCTGCAATCAGTGGGAATTTCTATACCTGTTTGAAAATGTCTATGGCGAAACTCGCCTTGCCAGAAACCATGTTGCAACATCAAAGGAATAATTTGTTGCTGAAACTCGGCAAAAGCTTCTGGTGAATGAAAATCAACCACTGACTTTGTTTTGGCTGCTTCTAAGTTACTAAGTCCCAACATCTTGAGTCCGGTTGGGTTCACATAAGTGACTTCCCCTTCCATTGAAGAAATGCCAATAAAGTCACTGCTGTTTTCAATCAAGGCGACAAATTTTTGTTGTTCTTCTTCGGCGCGTTTGCGTTCTGTGATGTCTAACACCATTGAAGCAACGCCAATCACCTGCCCATCAGGAGCCACTAACGGATTGTTATACCACTCACCAATTATTACTTTGCCATCTTTAGTGATGTTCTCATTAATACTAAAGCTTCCTCCACGTTGTGTTAGTAGGGCGGTGATAATCTCATTTACGTGCTTTTTGGCATTTTCAGGTATTATGACCTCAAAACAATTCCCCACCATTTCCTGTGTGGTGTATCCAAAGATTTTTTCTGCCGCCCGATTCCATGTCTGAACTTCAAATTTTGTATTCCATTCAATAATGGCTAAAGGTGTTTGCTCAATCAGCAATGCTAGTTTTTGCTGTGAAGCCCTGAGTTCTGCTTCTGCTTGCTTATATTCGGTAATGTCGCGGTAATACCAAATTCTACCGTAATAGTCTTCTAAAGGTGATATCTCATCAGAAGTTCCTAGCTGTTTATGCACGGGTGCAGAATAGCGTTCAAAAATCTTTCCAGACTTCAGGAAAATTTCATCACGGCTGCTTTTTTCTGGATGCTGGTAAAGATATTCTGTTTTAGCGAGAAATTCGTCTGGATTTACTAGTTGGTCTAGCACCCATGTCAAAATTTGACGAGCATCGCGTGTTTGGAGTAGTACGGCAGGAATTTGCCATAACTGGGAGAATTTCTGATTGGATGATATAACTGTACGATTTTCATCAATAATCAAAATTCCGTCGATGGAAGCTTCTTGTTGAGCTTGGAGTAAAGCATTAGTGCGGTGTAGGTTTTTTTCTGCTTGTTGGCGTAAGCGCAACATAGCTTGCTGTTCGCTGATGTCTCGAAGCAACCAACGCCAGCCGACCTGCTGACCCTGTGAATCATACATAGCAACCATCTTGATGCTAGCAGGGAAAACTGTACCTACTCGTAACTTTAGATGGACTTCCCAATCCTGTACCTGCTGCAAATTTGCCAATTTGACCATGACAGTTTGGCGATCTGCTTCAGCGACAAAGAGGATGAATGGCTTACCGATGAGATAGTTTTGTCTCACAGACAGCAAGGCTGCACTTACATAGTTAGCCTCTTTGATGATGCCAGCTACATCAGTCACCAAGTAAGCATCTGGGGCCAGATCAAACAAATCCTGGTAACGCTGCCGCTCTAATTCCGCCGTTTCGTGAGCGATCGCTAATTTTTCGTTTTGTTGGCGCAGTTCTTCTTCAACTATCTGGAGTTCTTCGAGGGTTTCCCGAAGTACCTCGCTATTTTGTGTTTGTTCAGTAATATTACTAGCTCTGCCACTCACACTGAGAACTTTCGCGACATCATTCTGCAAAATGATGTCTCGAATACTACCCACTAGAAATTTATTACCAGTCTCATCCTCAAAGCAAGACTTTTTTGTAGAGATGAGATGGGTTATACCCTGAGGATCGGTAAAAATATCCTGGTTCTCATTAGTAATATTTGTGGTGAAAACCAGTTCATCTTTTTCCCGAAACACATCAGCTTCCGTTTGCGGCAAAAAATCATAGTCGGACTTACCAATTAATTCTTCTCGGCTATAACCAACGAAATCACAGTAGGTATCGTTAAGGAATACCCAGCGATGTTGACGGTCTTTGACAAAAATTGGGTCAGATATGCCATTGATGATCTGATGCAGAAACGCCAGGCAGAAGTTTTTCTGCTGCGTATTTTGTTTTGGCGCAGAGTTATCTAAGAATCTAGGATGGTTCATACCCGAATTTGTCTCTAAAATCAAGCCAAACAGCTTTTGTTTAGCTGAGTGTGTGTCAGCATGAGTAGTCTTTATTATTCCCAACCTAGCTATAAATGCAACAGGGAGGCTGGGGATTGAGAAGATTTTGTTTTCTTTGGGAACAAAGGAGATAGGCTACGCCAACGCATTCATCGACTATGACGCGGCTTTTTTGAGGAGCATAATTGATACGAAACCTTAAAATGCTTACGGTATCGTCAAATTCGTAGACTAGACTAGAACCACAGGGTAACAATCAAAGGAAGATTTATGATGAGCGATCGCGACTATACCTTAATCATTGACAAAAGCGGTAGTATGTCCACACCCGACCAAGTAGGTGGTAGAAGTAGATGGGAAATTGCCCAAGAGTCTACTCTCGCTTTGGCCAGGAAAGCCGAACAGTTTGACCCCGATGGCATCACCGTTTATGTGTTTTCTGGTAGATTTAAACGCTACGATGATGTCACCTCAGCCAAAGTCGCGCAGATATTTCTCGAAAATGACCCTTCTGGCACAACAAACCTAGCAGGTGTACTCCAAGATGCACTCAATAACTACTTTCAACGCAAAGCAGCCGGTAAAAGTAAGCCCAACGGAGAGACAATTTTAGTTATTACCGATGGTGAACCAGATGATCGCAAAGCTGTATTTGAAGTAATTATTCATGCTACTCGTCAGATGGAACGTGATGAAGAATTAGGAATTTCGATCATTCAAGTAGGTTCAGATGCTCAAGCAACTAAGTTCCTCAAAGCTTTAGACGATCAGTTGCTAAGTGTCGGCGCTAAATTTGATATTTGTGATACCGTCACTTTAGACGACTTAGAAGAAATGAGCCTTGTAGATGTATTAACAAACGCAATAACTGACTAATGGTTGATCGTCCACAATCAATCTAGTAACTGTTTACTATTAACTGGAGAATTTAATAATGCTAGAAAATCGTGACTATACTTTGATTATCGACAAAAGCGGCAGCATGGCAACCCAAGATCAAAAGGGTGGTAGAACTAGATGGGTTGCGGCACAAGAATCTACTTTAGCTTTAGCTAGTAAATGTGAGCAATTTGACCCCGATGGCATCACCATCTATGTATTTTCTGGTAAATTTAAGCGATACGAAAATGTGACATCTAGCATAGTACCGCAAATTTTTCGAGAGAATGATCCTTCTGGTACAACTGATTTGGCAGGTGTGTTAAAGCACGCAACTGATGATTATCTGCAACGCAAAGCAGCCGGTCAAACTAAGCCAAATGGTGAAACAATTTTAGTGATTACTGATGGTGAACCGGACGATCGCAAAGCAGTCATGAGAGTAATTATTGAAGCTTCTCGCCGCATCAATCGAGATGAAGAATTAGCCATTTCCTTCATTCAAGTCGGCACAGATCCACAAGCTACCCGCTTTCTCAAAGTCTTAGATGATGAACTCCAAAGTGCTGGTGCTAAGTTTGATATCTGTGACACCATTACTATGGAAGATATGGAAGATATGAGTCTATCAGAAGTGCTACTTAATGCCATTAATGACTAGCTATACCATTTATTAGGAATTGCCACAATGGATTCCATTGATAAGCTATTAGCTGAACTCCAAACTGAATACAAAGAAGTAAAACCACAACAGCAGCAATCAAAATCAGCCGCAGCCAAATCGTTTATTCCAGCATCGCCAAAGTCAGCATCTTTTATGGATAATCTTTTGGCAGAAGTTAAAGCTGGTTTTGCCGAAGAGGATGCTGCTATTGAATTAAAAAGACAGCAAGAACTAGAACAGGAACAAATTCGACAAGAACAACTTAAAGCGAAACAATTAGAGACTTTGAAAGTTCAAGCAAAACAATGGTTATCTAAAGTAGATCCACTTTCGTCTGAAGGACTTTGGTTTGAAAGGTTTGCTGAAAGTTATCCCTCAAAATTAGAGGCAGCAATTGAATATTTAAGAAGCAATGAATAAACTTAGAATAAATACACTGGGATTTTTATTGCAAAACTAAATTACGAATTACGAATTACGAATTACGAATTACGAATTGTATTAATGGTGATTTGGTCTAGCTAAATGTTTCACAGCCCATTCATGCATAGCATAGAGAATTGGTTGCAAAGTTTCTCCTAAAGGCGTTAGAGAATATTCTACTTTGGGTGGAATTTGGGGATAAACTTCTCGATGAATAATGCCGTCTTCCTCCATTTCTCTGAGTTGCTGAGTTAGCATCTTTTGCGTAACTCCAGGTAAAGCGCGTTGCAACTCACCAAAGCGTTTTACGCCAGTCATTAATTCTCTAATAATCAAAACTTTCCAGCGTCCGCCAATCACCTTTATAGTAGTTTCTACTTCACAAGTCAGCCTGAAATGGTTTTCTGCTTCAGCTTTCATAGGTTTTTAGGAATAGCCTAACTCAGGTTTGCTGGGTAGTAATGCTAGTTATCTGATTTTTACTTGTTTTAGGTTTTTCATAACTAGTGTAGCAGTTACAGTAATCTGACAAGTTTTTCATAAGGCTAACCTATTGAGTGTTTGCACTTTAGTAGCATAAATCTGTCGCATTATCTTTTGAATTTTGAATTACCTGTGGCAGTATGTCAACAGTTAAC
This sequence comes from Nostoc sp., assembly GCF_036916655.1. GTDB lineage: Bacteria > Cyanobacteriota > Cyanobacteriia > Cyanobacteriales > Nostocaceae > Nostoc. The sequence continues at coordinate 357,865 of NZ_JBALFY010000068.1, read as the reverse complement.
AAATATATCTTTGTATTTTGCTATTATCATCCCACAGAGGTAATGCAGGTAAGTTTGGATGGAGAGATTAACTAAATCAGTGCGATTTTGGCTTTGTACAACTATCATAATTTGGGGTTTGATGGGCTGCGATCGCTTTATCAGTAATTCTGGAGAATCAGTTGAGCGAGTGAGTGATGGCGATACGTTAGTAGTCAAAGATACCAACGGCAAAAATTTCACTGTGCGCTTTGCTTGTGTAGATGCGCCAGAAATAGCCCATACAAACAAAGAAAAACAGAGTAAACGCACTAGCGATCGCAATCAATTTACTTGGGGTGTAAAAGCTCAAGAACGGGTGCAACAACTGGTACAACAAGGAGGCGATCGCGTGACTTTGAATATCACCGATAGCGATCGCTATGGACGCAAAATTGCCGAAGTCCGTTTAAAAAATGGCACTTTTGTCCAACAGGTATTGTTGCAAGAAGGTTTAGCAAAAGTGTATCGTCCCTATTTAAACAAGTGTCCTAGCAAAGACTTAGTTCAACAAGCCGAAGCGGAAGCGAAAGAACAACGGCTTGGCATTTGGAGTGATACTAAATTTGTGAATCCTTGGGAATATCGCAGCCTATATAAAAAGTAAAACAGAATTCAGAATTCAGAACTCAGAATTCAGAATTGGTGAATACTCTACGCATAAAGTATCCCTACTCTTCTCCCCAAGTTTGTAATTGCAAATACACTAGTACCAGCGTCACAGCTAGTAACACCGTCGCGGCGGCTGCTGCATAACCAAAATCAAATTGAGCAAAAGCCTCCTGGTAAATGTAGTAAACCAGCAAATTAGTCGAATTTAATGGGCCACCGCCAGTCATCACATAAACTTGCTCAAAACTCCGCAATGTAAAAATCGCGGTAGTGATGACTGCAAATATTACAGTCGGGCGCAATCCAGGTAGAGTAATATACCAAAATTGTTGCCAAGCATTTGCCCCATCCAAATCTGCTGCTTCGTAACGACTGGGAGGAATTGCTTGCAATCCTGCTAAAAAAACTACCATATTGAAACCTAGTTGTTTCCAAATACTCATTAAAATAATTACTGGCATTGCCCAAAATGTGTCCCCTAGCCAGGGTATAGCTGGAATGCCAAAAAAATCTAAGAGTCCGTTAACTGGCCCTGATGTTTGAAACAGCCAGCGAAATCCCAAACCGGCTGCCACAAGTGAAATAATTGAAGGTAAAAAATAAGCGCTTCGCAGGATTCCCCGCAAGGGAATGGAGCGATTTAATAGTACCGCCAATCCCAAGGAGATAACTAAACTGGGAATGATGGTAGCAACAGTAAAATAAAAGGTGTTACCCAGAACTTGCCAGAAGTCGGGGTTGAGTAGCAAGCGCCAATAGTTTTTTAAGCCTATCCAATAAATACCTTTTAAGGTGAAACTACCAGCGGTGAAACTGAGGTAGAACAAATAAGCGATCGGCCAAATGATAAAAATGCCTAGTAAAATTAATGCTGGTGTGAGAAAAATCCAGGCTGCTATTGTATCGTTGTCCAACCAGGACTTAGGATATATTTTTGGCATCTATAATTTTTTCTTTTAGCTGTTATGACCCTCCGCCCTGATTTTACCCTGAGCTTGGTTTCTTCTCGTATTAGCGATGTCTACGACGGGCTACGCCTACGCTTGGGTAAGCTTTTGGGGTTCATAATTATCTCTAGCTAGAGTCTTTACTTAAACATCGCTATTTTTCTGCAAACTCAAACCAATCCCAAATGCAATTTTAACGCAGCATCAATTACACAATACGAAAACCAATATCGTCGTAGCGGTTGTCGCGCGTGCCGTTGAAGCGATAGACTGTATCGTTGTCCAACCAGGACTTAGGATATATTTTTGGCATCTATAATTTTTCCTCTTAGCTGTTATGACCTTCCGCCCTGATTCTACCCTGAGCTTGGTTTCTCCCAGCATTAGCGAAGTTTGTCAACAAATTGCCCCTTTAAAACTGGGAATTATGGCTTCTGGTAATGGCAGCAATTTTGATGTAGTTGCCCAAGCTATCCAAGATGGGCGGCTAAATGCCCAAATTCAAGTTTTAATTTACAATAATCCCTCTGCAAAGGCAGCAGTGAGAGCAGCTAATAGAGGTGTAGAAACTGTTTTATTAAATCACCGCAACTATCAAAGCCGAGAAGAGTTTGATGATAGAATTGTGCAGACATTGCGGCACTACAATGTAGAGTGGGTGATTTTGGCAGGTTGGATGCGATTGTTAACATCAATTTTCATTGATGCCTTTCCTGAGAGGATTATTAATATCCATCCTAGTTTGTTACCTAGTTTCAAAGGCATTCATGCTGTAGAACAAGCCTTAGCATCTGGGGTAAAAATCACTGGTTGTACAGTGCATATAGCTTGTTTAGAAATGGACAGTGGCCCAATCTTGATGCAAGCCGCAGTACCAGTACTGCCGGATGATACAGCAGAAACGCTCCACACCAGAATTCAAATTCAGGAACATCGAATTTTACCACTGGCGATCGCTCTGGCAGCTTCTTCGTCAAAGCACAAGTAACCAAACAGAATTTATTACATAGAGTCGCTGATTCCCTACTCTAAGATGTGATTACGCCAATTAGATAAATCAGCAAACTTGATTCAATCATCTGCGATCGCGGATGATTGTCTATAGCATTTGCCGACAAGCGTAAAGTACACCCTTAAGGGCACATTACTTAATACCTGGCGAATAAAAATTTAGTCATCAACAGATGACTTTAGCTATTATACGAGAATTTCAATTCCCGGCGGACAAGCGGTTTCGCGTTAAGTTGACACCAATGAGCATTGCTGTGCCCTTACGACAGATGTGGTTCAAATACATGAAAATTGCTGTAAGTTCACACTAATGAGTACTGCCGTGCCCCTACACCTTGCGATATAATGTTGTACCTCATCGGAATGGGAACCGCTATACCACCACTGTGTAATTGCTCCCACGCTGTCATTGATTTTCATTACTTTTTTACAGAAGCGATGAAAGTTAGTACATCCCTGGTTAGGATAAATAAGGAGAGGGATAGTTCAGGGAGTAGAGGTTTGGGTCTTGTTGTGTTTAAAGAGAAGTCGGAAATCTGACATCCTCTGGGTGTAAGATTATACTAATTTGAGTAGCGAGAAACAGTTGAAATAGCGTCTTATGTCAATTATTGCGCTCAGGGCGTGGTATCTACAAGATTATGAGCCGATTCCAGAACTGGAAAAACGTCCGCCAGACATTCGCTTAAGTAAAAAAAGCCTGTTGAAATCAGCATTGCGAGCAGACTTTTTGGAAGAAAGTGACGAAGTGAAGAAATCAACTTGGTTTGGGCGCTATCTGGAAGGGGAAAATATTGAATTTTATATTGAAGGTAGTGGTGGCTATTGTGTCTCTAACATTGACTTAATTAGCCATGAAATTTATTTTACCAAGCAAGCAGTGTTGGCTCAGTTAGAACCAACGATTTTTTTATCTTCTCAAACTGAATATCCCGCAGCGACAGATGCTCTAAGAGAAGAACTGCGAAAAAGTTTGGAAAGTTTAAACTTGCGATCGCGCCTTCCCCTAACATTAGTAGAATCCTCTCGTCCCAGTGGCGCACCTCTGCGAATTAACCGCACAATCATGCGAAAAATCCGTAAGAGTTTGTTATTTATCGCTGACACTGCGCCCATTGCGATTATTGATGGTAAAGAAATCCCCCAATTAATTCCCAGTCCGAATGTCTGTATTGAAATTGGCTATGCCATCCAAAGTAAGCGTTCTGAACAAATTTTATTAGCGCAGATGCAACGCCCAGATTTTGAAGGGCAATTTTCTTTCGACTTACCTACACAGCAAATTTTGCAATTCCAAGACACCACAGAATTGAATAAAATCCTCACAGGAACCATTGAAAATCAGCTAGCACGATTCAAATTATTTGTTTGAGGTTGATACACAACATAATTCTTTTGTACAGTGCGTAAGTCCTAGTAAATTTGTATCGGATACAATCACACTTTACCGGCCAAGTTCATTAACTGTTTGAAGTTCACAAGATAATTGATGTTGTTGGCACTATCAATCTTTATCCACCCTTTTTCATGCAGCTTTTCCATGATTTTGGTGGTTTCTTCAACACCGATTTCTGTCACCTCTGCTAAATCTTTAAAGGGAACGTTAAAAATTTCTCTTCCTAAGTCTGATTCTTGACCATAGCTTTCGCCTAAAGTCACTAGGGTATGGGCGAGTTTAACTGCTGGTGGTGAAGACCGCATTTGTAAGCGCAGGTTAATTTGTCGCAATCGCCGCACCATCAGTTGCAACATCCGGTGATGTAACTGCGGGTCTTTAAACAATATTTGAATAAAACGCTCTCTGGAGATACTGAGCAACTTCACGGGTGAAAGGGCAATGACATCAGTTGAGCGTGGAGATTCATCTAAAATCGCCATTTCTCCAAAAAAATCGCCACGGCCAAAAATTGCCAGAGCTACTGAATCTTCTCCGACGGTACGCCGGACTTTGACCCAACCAGAAACTACGAAGTAAACTGCGTTACCCCAGGCATCTTCCATCACAACGGCTCGCCCAGATGGGTATTCATGTTCAATTGCAACGTTGAGCAGCCATTCCAAAGTTTGTGGATTGGCTGTACTCATTAAGGGGAAAAGTTCACTAAAAACCTCAGTTAACATGAAATATTTGCAACAAATTGATGTAAGGGCGGGAAACTAACTTTGCTACTATAAGTTTTTTTTAAACCGTAATCTTACTCAGAATACGATCGCAAAATTTGTATTTATTGAAGATGAACCTCTAAGCTCGATCGGTCTAGGATTCCATTACAACATAACAATTATGTATGCGATCGAAATCAGCGTTTTCACTTACAGACAGATGATTTACTGTTTGTTGGTCAATTGCTATCTAGTGCCAGTATTTTGATCTGTTGGTCTAAATTTTTCACTAATTGATTCAGGGTAGCTAAAGCCTCTAATTGCTGAGAATCAAGGACGGGATTCAGTAAAAGCCGTTCTTGTAGTTCGTGTAACTTGAAGCTTAGTTGCTGAGAAATTCCTAAGGCATCGCGGCTCAAACGGGTCAACTGTTGTTGTTGATAGAATTTTAAAGCTGCTCCCCGTAATACTTGGAGTGTTGCCTCTTCACCGTAGATTCCCGGCATGACTCGCAAGCGTAATAATAAGCGGTTTTTTTGATATACGTATTCCTTTTCTACCTGTTTTGGTTCTGCAACCGTGGTGACAGGTAGAGAAGCAAACCGCTTTAATTCATTCAGTACTCCTTGGAAAACCGAGAGAGGCAGTTGGTCTAATACAGACTGTAAAATTCCATTGTCACTCCACAGTATCCTACCTTCATACGCTTGTCTTTCTAAGTACAGCCGACCAATTCCCCCAACCAAGATTCGTCCCAGTAATTCTTCTAGTAATTTCTTGGGTGGTAGTGTTGGTAGCAACTCAATTGGACTCAGTAGTTCGGAAGCTTGTGTGGGTAAAATGGGTAAGTTGTTTGGTGGTGCAGCTTCGGAAGTCTCTCCCTGCTGAGTTCTGGAAATAGGAGTCGAGAATGTCGTAGTTTCAGATGATTGCTCTAGCTCTGGGATAGGAGGCAAGTCTACCCTCTGCCCAGAATGTTGACGCTTTGGTGTCTGAAATACCATCAATACTGGTTGCTGATTTGATTCTGAATTGTCTGTGTCAGCAATACTTGCTGGGCTATGTGTTGGAGAAAAGTCTTCTGTTAGCTGATGCACAACTTTGGCATCTAACTGAGATGTATTCTTATGGTTGAGGTAGGCTGATAGGATTCTGCGGTGAGCGTCAGATGCGATCGCTTCAATCACCATTGTGTAATTGATAGAAGACAAAATGCGACCAACGTAATCTAGTGCCTCGCTATCTTGTGGATAAACCATACCTAGCAAGAGGTTTTTGCCTTCTAATCCAAAGGGTAAAATCTGGTGGTAGAGGCAAGCTTCAAAGGACAAAAGACTATCAATCAGTTGGAATATTCGCTCGCGATCGCCTTTTTCTTCCCACTTCATTTGAGTGGCAGTTAACATTTGCCGTCTATTTGTTGCGGTATCATTTAGTTCACCCTCTGAAGACAACATAGATTTGATGCGTTGGTGTTTAATTATATTTTGCCTTGAATTTAGTAGGTAGTTAATAAAGATACTTTGTTGGATTGTTAAAATTTCAATTATATATACTTAAGTAAACGTAAGTAGAGTATGAATTTTAGATTATAGATTAGGGATAATACTGAGGGTTGGGCGTTGGGTACTGGGTATTAATTAGTTATTTATTCCCCAGTCGCCAGTCACTAGTCCCTGCTACATTGGGAACTGGGCAATCAATCAATAGTTTTTCTTCCCCTGCTCCCCTGCTTCCCCTGCTCCCTTGCTTCTTCCCCAATCCCCAGTCCCCATCTTCCACTACAGCTTACTCTTGAGTTCTTAAACCTTGGGCTGCAAGATAGATTTTTGTCCATTCGCCTAACACTTGATGGGTTTTGAGTTTTAATTGTTCGGCTATTACTTCTATTGAGTTACCCGCTTTCCGCAAATCTAGAATCTGCCGCCCTAGAGGGGTCAATTTTTCATCAAGCTGTTGCCATTGGTTTTGCGTTAATCCTAAGTTATGTTCTTGTAAGGAAATTGAGAGCCAGTTGTCTACGAGTTCTGGTTTACCTTTGAGGGCAAAAACACGGACAGCGTGGTAACTAATTTTTTCTCGCAGACGGTAAACTTCTTTAGTCTGCTTATTCAGTTTTTGGGCGATCTCTTCTTGCGATTTACCTTGCAGATAGAGTCGCAGCCAATCTACTGCGTCTGTTCCCAGATTTTCTTGTAAATAATTTTCAAATTCTTTTTGTACTGACTGGCGTAGCCCTTGTTGTTCTTCTAGTTGTTGTGTTTCTTGATATTCTGCGATCGCTTGACTATCGACTAAGTTAACTCGATTATCACTATCATCTGTAAGAACTTCTTCTGAAACTAGTCTAATCAAGTCACGCCCAGGCACTTGGGTTAAACCACCTCGCTGAGTGCGACGCAAGTAATTCACAAATCGGTAGGCTAATAGGGGTTGATTGCGTACTGGGCGCAGAGAATATTCTTCTAAACTGGCAAATAGCAGAGCATCACCTAATCGTTTATCGGTTGTATATTTGGCAATGTCAGCCATTTGCTGTTGCATCTGGCTATCGCTTTGGAGTAATTCTTGAATTACTTCTTGTAACACATCGATTACACTGCGCTGGCGATCGCGGCTGAGAGAAACCCAAGTCTGAATCTTATTCCGTAATGTTACTAAACTCCCTAATCGCGCGATCAAGTTACGATAAGCACGTTCTCGCCCCAGCCCTAAGTAGCGTTGACGTAAAATCCTCCAGCGATATTCCATCGCTTGCTTGGCGATTTCGAGTTCTTTAGGGTTAAACAAATCAAACCGTTTTGAGTCAGATCCCAATAACCAAAGAATAATGCTTTGTCTCGCAGCTTCAGTTTGCTCTGGACATTCCACAGCCAAACGTTTTTGCCAATCTATAGCCAGTTTTTCTACATCCGTTGTCATAGTGAGATTGCATTCCTCGAAACTCAATTTTGAAGTTTGCATCACAACCCCCATTCGTCCCACTTAATTATTTAACTGGCAGCTGCCCCTGATTTCATGAGTTTCATGAAAATAGCTCAGTGATTCTACTTTTATTACGTCTTAGTTCACTAAAATTATGCAGAAATTTCTACATTGATGTTTTATTTTCAATTTAGAATATCCAAGACCCTTGTATATCAAGCATTTGGGTTGATTTTGCCAATTTAAACTTTTTGTAAAGTTATGTTTTTTCACTGAGAACAGAAATCTGCCTAGAGTGTTGAAGATACAACCTTTGCACGAGATGGGTCAGGTAAATCTGACATTTTGTAACAGATACAAGGAACGAATCTAATCTAACTCAATGTTAGACGTTATTCACCCGTATAAGTTTCAACCTTCTCCAATTCATTACGTAGTCAAATACTTACTTAAATCTCAGTATAGCTAGTGTCGATTGAGCTATGGACTCAGTAAATCCCCCAGATCGTCTTCAAAATTGGCTTATTCCCTTCTTTTTAAGTAATATCAAGCCTTAGCTCTAACTTTTTATCATACCTAGAAAACCTCTCTCCCAGGATGCTACGCAGCGATCGCGCTATTCTGGATAGTAGAAATTGATAGACAAATTTATCTTTTTTACAGCAGTTTTCATATATTTAAACCACATCTGTCGTAGGGGCACAGCATTGCCCATTGGTGTCAACTTAAGCTAGGAAATAGCCTATCTGTTGGTTGACATGCCCGCCCAGAAATAAATTTTCGGGCTAATAGCTAAAGTCTACTGAAGTAGACTGGAGATTTTTGGCAATATGGCGATATTTTAGTCATCTTCAGATGACTTTAGCTATGAGACGGGAATTTCAATTCCCGGCGGACAAGCGGTTTCACGTTAAGTTGACACCAATGAGCATTGCCCATACGTGTCAACTTAAGCTGAAACCCTTTTCAAATCTCGTTTCCAGCCTCCGTCTGGAAATGCAACTCAAAAGCGGCTCTGCCGCGAGTCTTGAGGCAGAGACTCAACGACGAGCATTCCCAGTCGAAGGCTGGGAACGAGGCAATGTAAAAGCTAGTTCTACACTTGCTTTTACATTAAGTTGACACCGATGAGCATTGCTACTGTAAACTAGCTTCATTTACAACTACGCCTCTAATCATTGCCAAGTTATTATTAAAACTTTTATATTCCTAAGAATGAATAGTCAACAGTCAATATTGATTTTGACTATTGACTCTAACTGTTGCTTTCCTTCTGCTTCAAAATTCAACTTATGCAAAATTTAAAAACAGAAAAGTTTGCAACGCTCGAAAGTTTTGATGGTCAGAAGCCTTACAATAAACTTCTTTTTAAATTTATTTATGGGCATTCTTCGTTTTGAATTTACCCACAGGTGATTAAATCTATCGATTGTTTGATCTAACAATGGGATTTTCTACAGATTCTCGATACTGTTGGACTTGTTCTGTGTAACCAATTGGTAGAACAGCTTCAACGTTTTCATGGGGACGAGGAATAATCACCCAGGATTCCAGAGTACCGCCATAAACATTTTCTGCGGCTTCAACACCAGCAGCCATCGCGGCTTTTACTTCAGAAACATCGCCACGAATATTAACTGTAAAGCGAGCGCTACCTACTCTGATATAACCAACGAGGGTGACTCGACCAGCTTTTACCATAGCATCTGCTGCTGCTAGCACCGCCGGAAAACCTTTGGTTTCAAGTGCTCCAACTGCCTGTAATGACATTATTAATCTCCTGTATGAACAAACGATATGGTGGCTACAAGTTAATTGTACGAAGCTTCGCTACAGATTTTGATAGCAAAATTGCTTAGAACATACGGAAAGGTTCTGATTCCTCGGTGAAATGGATTGGTAATATGGTTTCCACATTTTCCGGGGGATTAGGAACAATGTAGTAGGTAATTACTGTACCAGCTTTGACTTGCTCTCCCGCTACAATTCCGGCTTCAACAGCTCTATTTACTTCAGAAACGTGTCCCCGAACGGCGACTAACAAGCGAGCGCTTTCTGCTTGACCATAATACACAATTGTGACTGCGGCAGCTTTGACCATTGCATCTGCTGCTGCTAAGACACTAGGAAAACCTAAAGTTTCAATTACGCCAACCGCCATTGGCATGGCATTAGCTCCTGGATTAAGGGATAAGCGATTTTAATTGTACGTGGCTTTTGTCCCAATTTTGACATTTTGGAAAACTTTCTTGGATCTAGAAATTTCGGGGGAGTGGGTAGAGACACGATTAATCACGTCTCTACAGGAGTTGGGAGTTAAAATATTTTGATTGCGGCTGGTTTATGTTTTATATATTACAAATAATACTTGAGCATATTAGTTTTTGTAATTTTGTTGTTGCACAAAATCACCTATATCTGAAAGTAAGCTAATACGATAAACTGAAATTTATGTTTCAAAATTTTCTGCCTACAGCAGTCAAGCAACTAACAGAACCTACTTCGATCGCACTAGCTCGGAGTATTCAAACCACTGCGATCGCTACTCCTTTAACTAATCAACCAGTTACTACAACATTTGTCAAGCAAGGGTGCGGTGGAACTCCGATTTTATTAATTCACGGTTTTGACAGTTCTGTATTGGAATTTCGGCGGCTTTTACCACTACTTTCTGAAGATAATGAAACGTGGGCAGTGGATCTGTTGGGTTTTGGGTTTACAGATAGACTCTCAGGAATTGCCTATAGCCCAACTGCAATTAAAACCCATCTTTATTATTTCTGGAAAAGCCTAATTAACCAACCTGTAATTTTAGTGGGTGCTTCGATGGGGGGTGCGACGGCGATTGATTTTACGCTGACATACCCGGAAGTAGTAAAAAAGCTAGTGTTAATTGATAGTGCAGGGTTAGCGGGTGGTTCGCCATTGAGCAAATTAATGTTTCCCCCGTTGGATTATTTCGCAACTCAGTTTTTGAGTAATTTGAAGGTACGCGATCGCGTTTCCCGCGTTGGATATAAAAATCAAAGTCTCGCCTCTGTTGATGCGCTGTGTTGTGGTGCATTGCACCTACAAAGTCCGAATTGGAATCAAGCTTTGATTGCTTTCACTAAAAGTGGTGGTTATAGTGCTTTTAAATTTGATGTATTATCACAAATTGTGCAACAAACGCTAATTTTGTGGGGCGATTCTGATAAAATTTTGGGTACTAAGGATGCCACAACGTTTCAAAAGGCAATTCCACACAGTATTCTCACCTGGATTCAAGATTGCGGTCATCTCCCACACCTAGAACAACCACAAATCACCGCACAGCATATTTTAAACTTTTGTGGTTCGGTTTGAATTGTGGCTTCTATTTGGGTCAGTGCAGCGTTAAGATTATCTCGATCGCATTCTGTAACTGCAATATTAGGGAAGGGCAGTAAGATTCAAACCTCTCTCTTAAAAGGAGAGAGGTAAAACTGTATTGCATCCAAACGAGAACCGCTATATCTAAAGTAACTTACTATCAAGATTGATCTATCTACTCGACTAAAGACAAAAATGAAGCAAACAACACAATTTACTGCTATCATTGAGCGCGAAAAGGATGGTTATGTATCCCTCTGTCCCGAACTCGATATCGCCAGCCAAGGTGACACAATTGAAGATGCACGGAATAACCTAATTGAGGCATTAGAATTATTTTTTGAGACAGCAGATCCTTCTGAAATTAAGCAAAGGTTGCACACAGAAGTTTTTGTTACACGCCTAGAGGTAAATATTGGCTAAACTGCGTGTTCTTTCTGCTAGAGAAGTCTGCCGCATTCTGGAAGAGAACGGCTTTGTACAAGTGCGCCAGCGTGGTAGTCACATAATCATGCAGATGCAAACCGAAGACTCAACAATTACAGTTCCTATACCCAATTACGAAGAATTACGCATCGGTACTTTGCGGTCTATAATTCGTCAGTCAGGATTACCTCGTGTTTTATTTGAAGTTAATTAAACTTGAATTATTGAACTTGCGTAGGCATAGCCCAACCCAGGCATCGCAATAAATAAAATCCAAAAATCTCACGCCCAAACACCAAAACACAACTCTGTATCTTGGCGCTTCTGCGTGAGATTTCTTAAACTCTTACTCAATCGCCCAGCCTACTTTAACCATCGCGCCGCATCTTTGGCATGATAAGTCAAAATCAAATCTGCGCCAGCCCGTTTAAACCCAGTTAAAGTTTCCATAACCACCCGCTCTTCATCAATCCAACCATTGAGCGCCGCAGCTTTCACCATCGCATACTCACCAGAAACATTGTAGGCTGCAACTGGCAAGTTACTCGCTTCCTTCACCCGCCAAATAATATCCATGTATGCCAAGGCTGGCTTAACCATCAGCATATCAGCACCTTCAGCGATATCCAATTCAATCTCTTTAATTGCTTCGCGCGAGTTACCTGGGTCCATTTGGTAAGTTCTTCTGTCCCCAAATTGCGGCGTCGAGTCTGCTGCATCCCGAAATGGGCCATAATAACCCGAAGCATACTTCGCAGCATAAGACAAAATCGGCGTGTCTTGAAATCCGGCTTCATCTAGACCCTGACGAATTGCTTGCACAAACCCATCCATCATTCCCGAAGGCGCGATGATATCAGCACCGGCTTTGGCTTGAGAAACTGCTGTTTTCTTCAATAATTCCAGAGTTGGATCGTTTAAAACTCGTCCTGTTAAATCACCAGTTTGTAAATAACCACAATGGCCGTGGCTAGTATATTCACATAAACAAGTATCAGCAATTACAACCAAATCTGGCACTGCTGCTTTTACTGCCGTCGCTGCTTTTTGGACGATACCGCAATCATGCCAAGCACCAGTAGCATCAACATCTTTATCAGCCGGAATCCCAAATAAAATAATCGAAGGAATTCCTAAGTCATACACTTCTTTTGCTTCTTCGACAATTTTATCTACCGAAAGTTGGTAGACACCGGGCATGGATTTCACCTCATTAGCGATTCCTTCACCTGGTACGGCAAATAATGGATAGATTAAATCGTTTGTTGTTAAAACAGTTTCACGAACCATCCGGCGCAGTTGGGGATGAGTACGCAGACGACGGGGACGATGTGTAGGAAACATAAAATTTTATGAAGAAAAACAACGCAAATGGACACAAAATAAAGCGTCACAAAAGCAGGCTAAAATTTTCCTGCCGTCAGACAGACTACAAACAGTGCTTAACTGTCCTTTGCCCTACTCTTAATCAAGTTGTGGGGCAATTTTGTATTCTACAGCTTGGTTGCACCTATCCGACGGACTGGAAAAAAAACATCATCATGAAGTAATTCAGAATTCAAAATTTAAAACGCAAAGTAGCACAGAGGTAAACGCAGAGGCACGCAGAGAATTTGCTACTAATTTAATGAAATGTTGTACTTGGTAGCAAATAGCTGACAATTATCAATACCCCATTCCCAATGATAATTTGTGTTAAAAAACCCGGAAAATATAAGGATAACGGAAGGGTATATCAGGATTGCTGAAAACTCCGATGAGCGCCCAAATTGTTAATCCCCAGTGCAATATATATCCCAGACCGGCTAGCGGCCCCAGCAATAATAGTGGTAACACTAACCAACCGAATAGAAAAAATAGCGCTCCCAGAATTCCTCCATAAAGCCAGACATTAAAGTGAAAATTGATGGATTCTCTGGCGTTTTCTTTAACAACAGGATCGTCAGATACAAGCAGTATGGCAATAGGTATACCTACAGATATCACCGTTGTACTAAAAAAAATGGCTCCATGAGACAAGGCAGATAGAAGCTTTCGCTTGTCTGTGTCGTACATTGCTTTCTCCTATTTAATCAGATTGTTGATTCCACTACGACCCTATCACGAGCATCGTTGTCTTAAGATTAAAAGACTTACCAGAGTCAAAAAAATTAAGCTAGCTGACAAACAAATACATTTATGTCTACTGAACTTCAGTCTGAACTTATTCAAGCAGTTGAACTTCGCCGCAACTTTGCGATTATATCTCACCCCGATGCGGGTAAAACTACACTAACAGAAAAACTACTCCTGTACGGAGGGGCAATTCACGAAGCTGGGGCAGTCAAAGCGCGACGGGCACAGCGCAAAGCTACATCTGACTGGATGGCGATGGAACAACAACGGGGTATTTCCATCACCTCCACGGTGTTGCAATTTGAATACCGGAATTGTCAGATCAATTTATTAGACACTCCCGGACACCAAGACTTCAGTGAAGATACTTATCGCACCCTCGCTGCCGCCGATAATGCCGTGATGTTGATTGATGCGGCAAAAGGTTTGGAACCCCAAACCCGTAAGTTGTTTGAAGTGTGTAAGTTGCGGGGTATCCCGATTTTTACATTTATCAACAAGCTCGATCGCCCAGGAAGGGAACCTCTGGAATTGTTGGATGAAATTGAGCAAGAATTGGGATTGCAAACCTATGCGGTAAACTGGCCGATTGGGATGGGCGATCGCTTTAAAGGTGTTTTTGATCGGCACAAGCAACAAATTCACCTGTTTGAACGCAGCGCCCACGGCAGCCGAGAAGCCCGTGATACGGTAGTCGAATTAGGCGATCCAAGAATAGAAGAACAGCTAGAACAAAGTCTGTACCACCAACTGAAAAATGATCTGGAACTGTTAGAAGGAGTTGGACCAGAGCTAGATTTACAGTTGATACACGAAGGCAAAATGACGCCTGTGTTTTTTGGTAGCGCTATGACTAACTTTGGGGTAGAGTTATTCCTTAAGTATTTCCTCGACTACGCCCTCAAACCCGGCTCTCATATCAGCAGTGTTGGCGAAGTTCCCCCCACATACCCGGAGTTTTCGGGGTTTGTCTTTAAGCTGCAAGCAAATATGGACCCGAAACACCGCGATCGTGTCGCATTTATCCGGGTTTGCACTGGTAAGTTTGAAAAAGATATGATGGTGAATCACGCCCGCATTGGTAAACTTATCCGTCTGTCTCGCCCGCAAAAACTCTTTGCTCAAGAGCGAGAATCGATTGATGTGGCTTATCCTGGCGATGTGATCGGTTTGAACAATCCCGGTGTTTTTGCGATCGGGGATACAATTTACACGGGACAAAAGCTCGAATATGAAGGGATTCCGTATTTTTCGCCGGAACTGTTCGCGTCTCTGAGGAATCCCAACCCCTCGAAGTCTAAACAATTCCAAAAAGGCGTTGCGGAATTGCGCGAAGAAGGTGCTGTGCAAATTATGTATTCAATTGATGAAGCCAAGCGCGATCCAATTTTGGCGGCGGTGGGTCAGTTGCAATTCGAGGTGGTGCAGTTTCGCTTACAAAATGAGTATGGTGTAGAAACCATATTAGAGGTATTACCCTATAGTGTCGCCCGTTGGGTTGAGGGTGGTTGGGAAGCATTAGAAAAAGTGGGACGGATTTTCAATACCACTACTGTTAAAGATAGTATGGGACGCCCAGTGTTGCTATTCCGCAATGAATGGAATTGTCAACAGTTATTAGGCGACCATCCAGAGTTAAAATTAAGCGCGATCGCTCCAGTATTTTCTAGTCAACAACCAGTGGAAGAATGAAGAAGAATCCAGAATTCAGAACTCAGAATTCAGAATTATTTTCACAGAATATTCAACTGAATTCTGGTGACTGGCTCCTGAATTCAATATTGATCGTTCACTTGACAAGCAAAACTTGAGCGCGGTTGATTTCCACGGCATCCGAGGTTCGCGCTTTTGCACAAACGTGGATCATTTAGAAGAGATTGGAGTGCCAGAATTTGTATGCCTTCACATGCCAAACCGTCTTTGGAGGCTGGTTTAGTTGCCCTCAAGCAGGGAAATTACCAAACAGCGATCGCTCAACTAGAACCTATTGCTAGCAGCCAGAGTAATGGTACTGCTAGTCTACAAGCCCAGGTTGGTTTAGTGATGGCTTTTGCTCGCACTGGCGAAGTTCACAAAGCGATCGCTATTTCCCAAAATCTCATTGAGAGTAACAATCCGCAAGTTCAAGAGTGGGCAACACGCGCTCTCGAACACCTGACAAAACGTAAAAAACCTGAGCAAGAATCAAAAAATGTCGAAACTGGATTTGTTGCCTTTGAGAATTCAAATCCAGATTCAACCCCAGATTCAACCCCTGTTACTCCCCCAGAAACTCCTACATTAGAGGAAAAGCCAGACGATCGAATCATCGAAACCAAGAGCAACGAAACCCCGCCGATGGTGCCACTACCTAAACTCAAAGCTACAGTAGCGACACCACCACCCCCACCTCCACTGGCTACATCACTAAACGGCTTCATGGGTTCTGTAACCCGCACTCAAGCTAAACTATTTGGCGTTATTTATTGGCGACAAGCACAACGCGCCAGAGCATGGCAACCACTACGTAAACCGAAATTAATTCCCTTACGGTTACTGTCAGCAGGAACGTTCATTGCCCTGTTTTGGGTAATACGGGAAATGCTCAAATTAGCAATGGGATTCATCAACCAGACTTTAGTCAAACTTCCTTATCTGGAGCCGTTGCAGCTTTTATATCGCGACCCTACTAAGTTGTTGCTAATAGTATTGGTGATTTTACTTGCAGTATCACCGTGGTTGCTGGATCTGCTATTGGCGAAATTGTATGGTCAGCGAGAATTCTCTAAAGATGTATTGAATGCTCATAGCCGTGAAGCTGTTCGGGTGCTACAACGTTGTTGCCAACAGCGCCACTGGCCGTTACCCAAACTGCGGATTTTACCAACGGCTGCACCAATTATTCTGACTTATGGTAGTTTACCACGTAATGCCAGGATTGTTGTGAGTCAAGGGCTATTAGAACAACTGGCAGATGATGAAATCGCCATTATTTACGCCACGCAGCTAGGGCATATTGCTCACTGGGATTTTGCTGTAATGTCTTTGTTACTGCTGGTGACACTACCAATTCATCGGCTATATCAGCAAGTGTCGGAGTTAGGCGACAGAATATCAGCAAAAATTTGGCGCTGGCCGGTGACAATTCTGGCAACTTTAATTTATGGAGTTTGGTGTTTGCTGACTGGAACTGCATTGTGGTTGTCGCGGTTGCGGCTTTATTATAGCGATCGCGTTGCCGCTGAAATTACTGGTAATCCCAATGCCCTAATTCGCGCTTTACTTAAAATTGCCATTGGCGTTGCCGCTGACATCCAAAAAGAAGAAGAGACAAGTTGGCAACTAGAAAGCTTAAATCTTCTGACACCAGTTAGCCACCAGCAGAGTTTATCTTTGGGCACTATTGCCAGCAATTTATCTTTTGAATCATTTTTGAAGTGGGATACTGCCAATCCCTATCGCCAATGGTTTACGATTAATAATAGCCACCCTTTAATGGGCGATCGCATCGAACGCCTCTGCCAAATAGCCCGTCACTGGCATCTAGACACCGAACTACATTTTGCTAGTGAACCATCAAAGGTGAAGCGACAGTCTTTCTTATTACAAATCGCTCCTTGGTTGGGAATTCCTCTAGGGGTTTTGTTTGCAGCTTTAGTCTGGCTAACTTGGCAACTAGCATTTGCACTCAAGTTTTTAAATCTAAAGTGGATTTATGAAGATTGGTCTTTCATTACAGGCTGCCTTTTGATTGGCTTTAGCATCGGTACAGTAGTGCGGATTAATTCTTTCTTCCCGGATATTAAACCTGCCACTGTGCAAACTGATGACAGCTTACCCAACCTATTATCTGACCCTTCTGCCTTACCCATTGACAGCATCAGCGTGCGTCTGGTGGGCAAATTATTAGGTCGTCAAGGCACTAGCAACTCCCTAGCGCAAGATTTAATCTTCCAATCCAGTGCAGGTTTGGTGAAATTACACCACATTTCTTGGCTAGGACAGTCAGTCAATCACCAAGATTTAATTGGTAGGCAAATTATCGTCACAGGTTGGTTCCGGCGAGGAGCAACACCTTGGATTGATATTCAAACCCTACAAACTCAAAGTGGTAAAACCATTCATAGCCCTCATCCCATTTGGTCTACTTTTTTAGCAGTTGCAGCACAGGCTTGGGGCGCATACGTTTTTCTTACTGGTTAGTCATTAGTCATTGGTCATTAGCAAAGGACAAATGACAAAGGACAAATTGGAATGTAAACAAAAGTTGCAGGTTTTCTTTACAAGTGTTACATTTATTCACACAAACAATAGCAGCCGATATAACTCAGCACTACTGCTTAGTTATTAATTCGGATGCTTTTTCCCCTGCTTCATACCTTTTATCCTCCCAACACAGCAGAAAACTAACCAGCCAATGGCTGGTTTTTGTCTCAAAATATGCTCTCTTGAATAAAAAAATGTGTTTCATGTTACGATGCAGTAATACTAATGTCAGAAATATATGCGCTAAACTAGCTACGTAGAAAATACCGTGGTAATGTAGGGAATGGTATTTGATTCTGCGAAAAAGAGCATGGAAGAAAGCGTGTACTTTAGCAGGCACTAGGCTATTAAATTTACAATTCTTAGAATTAAGGTGTTATTAGCTCACCATAGTGTGAGCCTTTTGATTAAACAAGCTTGATCCCGACGAAAAACTGTATTGTTGTATAGGTTGATAGTTTCGAGCAAAAAAATTGGTTGATGGCAGTCTTGGTCAATAGCATCTATTTAAAAGTTAAAAGCCTAAGCCAAGTGATTGTTTTCTCGCCTTGCCATGTTCATTTAACTCTGGAGGTATAGTTCATGTCCGTTCGCCTATATATAGGTAATCTGCCTAAAGATGAAATAGATCGTCAAGATCTGCAAGCAGTTTTTGCAGCAGAAGGTGATGCTGTAACTACTAAATTAATTAAAGACCGTAAAACTGGCAAATGCCGTGGTTTCGGTTTTCTGACAGTCAACAACGACGAACAAGCTGACGAAATCATTGAAAAATATAATGGTCAGCTGTTCAAAGACACTCCCATTAAGCTAGAGAAGGCATTACCTCGGACTAAGGGTGAAGAGGGCGAGGAGCAAGCTCCTAAACCAGTTACTCTTGCTAGTAGTAGTACCCCGACTCCTAGCCCCAGCAGAGAAGGTAGCCGCCGTGAGAAAAGTTCTAAGAAGCCTCGTCGTGGCGGCGGTGGCGGCGGTTCTCGCGAAAGCAGTACCACAACTACCGATTCAGACGCTATTCGTCCAGATCCTCGTTGGGCTTCGGAATTAGAAAAGCTGAAGCAGATGCTAGCTGCACAAACTACGAATTAATCTGTCAGGGAGAGAAGTTAAAAATTAAAAATCAGAATTTTTTTTGATTTTTAATTTTTAATTATCGATTATTATCTAGCTGCTTAGTTAATCTACTTGCAGCTAATTTTGTAAGAATAATTCAGAACTCAGGAGTCAGAATTCAGTATTGAATTCTGTAGGAGTGGGTAATAGCGAAGCGGTTATGGGTAGAGTATTCTGAATTCTGTATTCTGACTCCTGATTTATAATCGCGTAAATGCACCCAACCTAGACATCGCCTTAACACTAGTACAACACGGCGTAAATCAACGAAACTCTTACGCTGTATTCATTTTTAATTTTTAATTTTTAATTTTTAATTCCGCCTTGCGGTACTAGTCACCTGATGCGTACCTTTAGGAGATAGGAGCGTTCAAAATCTCAATTAAATCAAACGACACATAAATTACACCCATCGCTCATACTTACGTAATATAAAAAGTATATATTAATGCAATTAGAGCTTTTATCAGCTTACTTTTAAAACTTGCTTATAAAAAAATTAAGTTTTTGTCATTAGATGCCTTAAAAAATCTGAACGATGTGAATGCGATGCCTAGGTTGGGCTGCGCCTACGCAGTAATTGTCTGAATTTGACAAGTTATAATCAATGATGGTTGTTATAACTAGCTGATATGGCAACTCGATCGCTCTAAAGATAATTTACACTCAAAGTGATACCGATCGTTTGCTGCTTCTGTTATGTCCTCAACTCTAGATTCTTTGCCACCTGCGCTAGCTAAAATTGTCCAGCGCTTTCAACGCGCTTCCGAACCGAAGCGGCGCTACGAACAGCTAATCTGGTATGCTCAGAAGCTCAATGAGTTCCCAGAAACCGATAAATTACCCGAAAATAAAGTTCCTGGTTGCGTGTCTCAAGTTTATATCACCGCAGCCTTAGATGACGGTAAGGTTATATTTCAGGGTGATTCCGATTCCCAGTTAACTAAAGGATTAGTAGGGCTGCTGGTTGAAGGATTGCAGGGATTAACGCCAACTGAGATTGTCCAACTTACCCCAGATTTTATTCAAGAAACAGGTTTAAATGTTAGCCTGACACCTTCCCGTGCTAATGGGTTTTACAACATTTTTAAAACCATGCAAAAAAAAGCATTGGAATGTAAGTTAGATTTGCCTAACTAAACTTGGTCATTTGTCATTAGTCATTTGTCATTAATCATTTGCAAAGGACAAAGGACAACTGACAAAGGACAAATAACGTACAAATACCAAAATTTAGTGTCATGTCAACAAATTTATTATCTACCTCTACTGGTATTAGCTTTGGTGGAGTAGTTCAAGAATATCTCTGGAATTGGGAAAACCAACAATTGCGCGTTGTTTATGAAACTCTTGGTAAAGGTTCACCGCTATTGCTATTACCATCTTTCAGCAGTGTTTCGACACGTTTGGAAGTCGGCGAACTTGCCAAGTTACTAGCTTCCAATTTTCAAGTGGTAGCCATAGATTGGCCTGGATTTGGTGAATCTCCACGCCCTAGCTTGAATTATCGACCGGAAATATATCAGCACTTTCTGGAAGATTTTGTCAAAGCTGTTTTTAATACTCCTGTTACTGTAGTAGCGGCTGGTCATGCTGCTAGTTACGTTTTACAATTAGCTGTGAAATCGGCTGCTTTCTCAAAGATTGTATTGTTAGCTCCTACTTGGCGTGGGCCTTTGCCGACAATGGGGGCAAGTCAGCAAATAGCTGGCTTTGTGAGAGGATTGGTGCGATCGCCTATACTTGGTCAAGCTCTCTACAAACTCAACACTACCCAATCTTTCTTAAGTTTTATGTACCGTCGCCATGTCTTTACTGACGCGGCTAAAATTACACCCAGTTTCATTGAGAAGAAGTGGCAGACGACTCAACAACCAGGAGCGCGATTTGCTTCTGCTGCCTTTGTAACTGGTAATCTTGATGCTGTACGCGAACAATCTGATTTTTTAGAACTTGTAAAGTCTTTAACCGTACCGCTCATGGTAGTAATTGGGGAATCTAGCCCGCCTAAATCACGAGAAGAAATGAATGCTTTGGTAGCCTTACCAGGAGTGAGAAGTGTTGTTATCCCTGGTTCTTTGGGACTGCATGAAGAATACCCAGCAGTTGTTTTAGAAGTAGTTCAAGATTTTTTGTTTTCTTCTGAAAATTAAATCCTCACTTATCCATCAAAGTATAATTTTCTTGTTTGCGATAATTATTATTGCATAGCACTTATCGTTTGTATGCAATAGACTCTGACCTTTCTCCTTTTAGGAGAGAGGTTTTAAATTTTACCCGGTACCAGTAATATTTAATTCTTCTCTATATCCTTGAGATTGTGGTTAGGACGCTACTAAAGCTAAGGGCGATGTAGTAAATGGTGTGAAATTAGCGATCTATTCACTGCTATATCTGCCCCTATTTCCGTTTGAGTACGGATCTCAGTTTAATCTCTATTAGGTTAAAAAGTGAGGGCCAATCAAAATTTGAAAAATGAGTAACAATCAAAAATTAAAATATTTATCTCTAGTGTATTGTGCATATTTTGCACTGACAATATATTGGGACTTTCACTATACTGGCCCAGTTAAATTTTTGGGAGAAATGCAGATGAGTCTGTTTGGTAAGCAGTGGCAAGCTGTAAGTTTAATGATCCTTAATCTTCCAATTATATTTTTAGGGACTTATTTACGCAATCGAGTTCAAAGTCAAAATCCAGATAAAGAATTTTCTGCTAGGTGGAATGTAATTGATGATTTGACAAGTAACCAACTTCTAAAAAATGCCCTCATGCCGATAATTATTTTAATTATCGGGTTGATTGCACTAAATATTACATTAGCGCAATCATTCAGTAAAGATATCGGTACGATTACCATCGCTCAACTAAGTTCCGGCAAAATTGCTGAACGCAGTTTTTATGCCAATATTTCGGGCTATCCAGATCCCAATGCCTTAGTAACACAAAAGGGCAATAGAATACCCAAAGTCTATATTGCATTGAGAGAGAATTCTCAGTCTAACACCCCGGTTAATTTGATTATTTCATTAGAGAAGGGTGATATTGAAGAGTATATTCACGAAGATCCAAAAAGTGAAACAGTAACAGTGAGTGGATTTGTGACTGAGGGTGGAGAAGGAGAAGTGAGAACGTGGTTAGAGAAGCAAGGAGTTGCCATTGCCGATAGTTACTGGACTATTTTCCCTGGACTTAATTTGAGTAACCGCAGTAGAGGGAAATATTCTTCAATATTTATAGCTATTGCCTTTGTTAGTTTTGCCGCTTTTATCTTTTATAGAAATTGCAAAGAACAAACAGCATAGCTCTACCTGCAAATTTCGATAAGTCTGTAGAAGTTTCTGTGGCTACTCTAAGAGTTCTCCAAAGGAGTAGTTTTGTTTGTATGTAATATTCCTATCAGGCTAACAAATTTGTGAATATTTATGACTTATTACAGATGCAGAAAAATAAAATATTTCTAGATTAAATTATGTGATGATTTTCCTGAAAGCCAAAATAACAGCAAGTTCGCACAAAAATATAAAAAGATTTATGATATGTGATAATTGATTATCCATAAGGTGAGATAAGGGGAATTTAGAGTATGGTGGCTGACGTAATCAACAATTCAGTTCCCGTTACTGTTCTGACTGGCTATTTGGGAGCAGGTAAAACGACTCTACTCAATCACATCCTCACCTACGAACACGGCAAAAAAGTTGCTGTGATTGTTAATGAATTTGGGGAAGTGGGTATTGATAATCAATTGATTATCGATGCAGATGAAGAAATTTTTGAAATGAATAATGGCTGTATCTGTTGTACAGTGCGCGGAGATTTAATTCGCATCATTGGCAATTTGATGAAGCGGCGTGATAAATTTGACCATTTAGTAATTGAAACAACTGGATTAGCCGATCCAGCACCAGTGATTCAGACATTTTTTGTTGATGAAGATTTGCAAAGCCAACTGTCTTTAGATGCGGTGGTGACAGTTGTAGATGCCAAGCATATTTGGCAGCACTGGGATGCCGATGAAGCACAGGAACAGATTGCCTTTGCCGATGTAATTTTACTTAATAAAACAGATTTGGTAGCGCCGGGAGAATTGGATGAATTAGAAAAACGGATTCGGGCGATGAATGCGATCGCAAAAATCTACCGCACCCAAAATTCTGAACTCGGAATGGATGCTTTATTAGGTGTAAAAGCCTTTGATTTAGAACGGGCATTAGAAATTGATCCAGATTTCTTGGGCGAAGATGCCCACGTACACGATGAAACTGTCTATTCTGTGGCTTTAGTAGAAGCGGGTGCAGTTGATGGAGAAAAGTTAAACGCTTGGATTTCCGAGTTACTGCGTACCCAAGGCCCAGATATCTTTCGGATGAAAGGTATTTTAAATATTGCGGGAGAAGATAATCGATTTGTATTCCAAGGAGTACACATGATCTTTGATGGCAAACCCGATCGCCCCTGGAAACCAAGCGAAACCCCCAAAAACGAACTAGTCTTCATCGGTCGTAATCTTGATGCAGCCCAACTCAAGCAAGATTTTCTCGCTTGTCTTGCTTAAATAGGGAGTGGGGAGTAGGGAGTAGGGAATTTACCATTCTCCATCTATTCCCCATTCTCCATTCCCCACTCCCCTTTACAAATATGAACTCCACAACCAAATCTAAGGAATTTGAACAACATTATTCAGGAACACTTTCAGATTATGTAACTGCGATCGCTTGGTCGCCACAAGGTCAAACTTTAGCAGCAACTTCTGCCGCCGGGGAAGTAGTTTTGTGGAATGATGGCGAACTCACAACCTTACAAACTGTTAACGGTAAATCAGTAGACTGTCTCGCCTTTTCGCCTGATGGAAAATTTTTAGCCGTTGGTGGACAAGATGGACAAGTAAAAATTTGGCGCGACACTGAATTAATCGCCACGTTAGAAAATGCCCCCGCATGGGTTGACAAGCTAGCTTGGAATTATACCAGTAACCAACTGGCTTTTAGTTTGGGGCGTTACGTCCAAGTTTGGGATGCAGATACTCGCGAAGTTATCGTGACGCTGAATTTCGATAACTCTTCAGTATTAGGTATAGATTGGCGCATTGATGGACAATACTTAGCCATTAGTGGTTACAAGGGAGTCAAGATTTGGCATAGTAAAAACTGGGATGAAGAACCATACAGCTTAGATATGACTACTGTCAGTGTAGCGATGGCTTGGTCGCCCGATGGTAAATTCCTCGCTTCAGGCAATATGGATCGTAGTGTCACCGTTTTGGAATGGAACAACCCCGACCCTTGGGTGATGCGCGGCTTCCCTGGTAAAATTCGCCAATTGGCATGGTCAGAAGCTATGACCAAAGTAGGTGCGCCAATACTAGCATCTTCTAGCGTTGAAGGTATTGTGGTGTGGGAAAAGCTAGAGGATGATACTTTAGGCTGGGAAGCGCGAGTATTAACAAATCATGTAGGTGTGATCAATGCGATCGCCTTTGCACCTAAAAGCTTCCTTCTCGCTTCTGCGGCGGCTGACGGCTGGTTGTGTTTGTGGAACAAAGCCAAGGAAGTATCCCAAATTATCACAGGTGTCTCAGCAGGATTTTCTAGCCTAGCTTGGCATCCCCAAGGTAAGTTATTGGCCGCAGGTGGTGAACAGGGTGAATTAGTTATTTGGTCAAAGGTTTTGCGGGGTCAAGGATTTGGGCGTAGTTAAGTAATAGTTGGTAATTAAAATTGAAGCTGGGCAATTTATTAGCTATGCTGTATCAGCAAAGCTATCTTTGTGTAAATTATGAACATAGTCAAACTGATTTTACTTGCCTTTCCCGCCTTTTTGGTATCCATGCTGCTGATAGTCAATCCAGCAAACGCATCCAGCCTGAAATCCTTATCCGCTACCCAAATTATGGCGGTAGTATCTACACAACAAATTCCCGATCTGGCAACACCAAATTTGATTCAAACATCTAATCCGATTATTGATGGAGTTGGTTGCAATTGTGCCAACTGTGTTCAGTCTAAATTTCAGTCGTTACAAGGCAAGCTGCCATCTGTCGGTTTTTGATAAAGTTAGGAGTTATGAATATTGTAGGGGCACAGCAATGCTTATTAGTGTTAACTTAAGCTGGAAATAGCTTATCTGTTGGCTTCCATGCCCGCCCGGAAATAAATTTCTTTGGCTTTTAGCTTAAGTCTACTGAAGTAGACTGGAAATTTTTGGTGATATTTAGTCATCTTCAGATGACTTTAGCTATGAGACGGGAATTTCAATTCCCGGCGGACGAGCGGTTTCACGTTAAGTTGACACCAATAAACATTGCTATGCCCTTATTAATTATTAATGAGCTTTTTGTACATAGCGATCGCACCTGCGGCATTATTATTTATGTAATCAAGATTAAGTAGGGGCAATACCCTGCGGGAAGCCGCAAATCTTGGAGACATCGCCATTTGCACCCAAGCTGTTAAGCTCTTGTTAAAAGAGCTAGTCCGGGGATTAGAAAACTTGCTAGAGTGAACAGAGTTAGCCTTAATGTCTAATCGCCAAAACCTATACATCTCATGGATTTTGCTAATATTGCATCCCAGCTAAACGCTGGAACGATTTTGCCAGAGGGGATTGTTATTCTCACCCTCTTGGGGGTTTTGATAGTTGATTTGATTTTGGGGCGTACATCCGCGCGCTGGATTGGATATCTAGCGATCGCAGGTTTATTTGCTTCGATTGTCGCCCTATACTTTCAATGGGACTCTCCTAATCCCATCGGTTTTACCGGCAGCTTTAACAGTGATGACCTGAGTATTGTCTTTCGCGGTATTATTGCCTTGTCTGCGATCGCCACTATACTGATGTCAATTCGCTACGTTGAGCAGAGTGGCACTGCTTTAGCCGAATTCATCGCTATTTTGCTGAGTGCTACTTTGGGAGGGATGTTTTTATCCGGGGCTAGTGAGTTGGTGATGATTTTCATCTCCCTAGAAACCCTGAGTATCTCCTCTTACTTGTTGACAGGTTATACCAAGCGTGACCCCCGCTCCAACGAAGCGGCGCTGAAATACTTGTTAATTGGAGCTTCCAGTACAGCAATATTTTTGTACGGTGTATCCCTGCTGTATGGACTATCTGGAGGACAAACTGAACTTAGTGCGATCGCTAATGGCATTGCCACAGCGAAAGTGGGACAATCTTTAGGTTTAGTGATTGCCCTAGTTTTTGCGATCGCCGGGATTGGCTTCAAAATCTCCGCCGCACCCTTCCACCAGTGGACACCAGACGTTTACGAAGGCGCTCCCACCCCAGTCATCGCCTTTTTATCTGTCGGTTCCAAAGCAGCTGGGTTTGCCCTAGCCATCCGCTTGCTAACAACAGCCTTCCCCCTTGTTGCTAACGAGTGGAGGTTTGTCTTCATAGCTCTAGCCGTTCTCAGCATGATTTTGGGTAACGTAGTCGCCCTAGCCCAAACCAGCATGAAACGAATGCTAGCTTATTCATCCATTGCCCAAGCTGGGTTTGTGATGATTGGCTTGATTGCTGGTACACAGGCGGGTTATGCCAGTATGGTATTTTACCTACTGGTCTATCTATTCATGAACCTGTGCGGCTTTACCTGCATCATTCTGTTCTCACTACGCACGGGAACCGACCAGATTGCCGAATACTCTGGCTTATATCAAAAAGACCCACTCCTAACACTCGCCTTGAGTATCTCCCTGCTTTCCTTGGGTGGTATCCCCCCATTAGCTGGGTTTTTCGGCAAGATTTACTTATTCTGGGCAGGTTGGCAAGCAGGACTTTATTGGTTAGTCTTGTTGGGCTTAGTTACCAGCGTCGTCTCCATCTACTACTACATTCGCGTAGTTAAAATGATGGTAGTTAAAGAACCCCATGAAATGTCCGACGCAGTGAAGAATTATCCCCAAGTGCGTTGGGATTTACCTGGGTTAAGACCTTTGCAGGTCGGTTTGGTGGTAACATTAATTGCCACTACTGTAGCAGGGATTTTGTCAAATCCCCTGTTTACATTGGCTAACAATTCCATCTCAAATACCCCATTTTTGCAAGCAACAATCAACAATAATGTAAAAGCACAAAATCTAGTGCTTTTGCCAAAGTTAGATTCGATTAGTCAGTCTCAACCATCAGTTGATTCTGCTGCTAAGATTTAACCGAGTCTCAACGAAACTTCGTACTCAAAGACACACCTGTTTGCTAATTAGTAGACAGGTGTTTTTCATTTCAATTTAAAATAGTTAGAATTCAGAATTGATGAATAAATATACAAATTATTCTAAATTACTGATAATTTCTGACTTTTGGGTGCTAAATTCTTATATTTTTATGATACAGAACTAACAGGTATCTTAATTACAAATTCTGCACCTTTTCCTGGAACAGAAAAACAGTTAAGTTGTCCTTTATGTTTTTCAACTATAATCTGATAGCTTATATATAGCCCTAGTCCAGTACCTTTACCCACAGATTTAGTGGTGAAAAAAGGATCAAATAGCTTTGAAACAACTTGTTCATTTATTCCTAAACCATTATCAGCAATAGTAATTTCTATCCACTTTTGATCGATTAACTCAGTTTTTATTTGAATTTTAGGATTATTATCTGCGAGTTGTTGATTGTCAGTAATTTGTGGGTTTACGGCTGACCAATGACCACTGTTAGCCAATAACTCTAGGGCATCAATTGCATTAGTAAGAATATTCATAAATACTTGGTTGAGTTGACCAGGGTAGCAAGTTACATTGGGTAATTGACTGTAATTTTTGATAACTTTGATTTCTGGGTACTCGTGCCTAGCTTGCAGACGATGCTTTAAAATCATTAAAGTACTATCAATTCCCTCGTGAATATTAACTTGCTTAAACTCTGCTTCATCAAGTCTGGAAAAGTTACGTAGCGATTTAACAATTTCCTGAATGCGTTCTGTTCCTACTTTCATTGACTCGAAGAGTTTAGTTATATCTTGAATCAGAAAATCTAAGTCTATTTCTTCTATTTTTGCTTGGACTTCTGGAGGAATATTTGGACAAATTTGTTGATAAATTTGCACCAATGTTAGTAAATCCTGAGTATATTTATGGGCATGGTGAAGATTTCCATGAATAAAACTCACGGGGTTGTTAATTTCATGGGCAATACCAGCGACCATCTGACCTAAGCTAGACATTTTCTCAGCTTGGATAAGCTGAGTTTGGGTAAGTTGTAGTTCGTTTAGTGTTTCTTGTAAATCAGTTGTGCGTTCCTCAACCCGAACTTCTAGCTCTTGATTAGCTTTCTTAAGTGCTTCCTCCGCCTGTTTACGTCTTTGCACTTCCTTAGCTAACTCATCAATTTTTTCGTTCAACAGAACAAAATTACTGCTAGCTACAACTCTATTTTCCAAGCGTAAGAGAATTAAAGCTGAAGATTCCGCAGACCAAGGTTGAATCACTGCTCCTTGACTACGACATATTAAGTTTTGTCCATCATTTTTTCGTAAAGTCAAAGAGCCAATCACCATTTCCCTGCTACTTGAACAGGCTTGCAGATACTTTACAACATCGTTGTTAGACTCAGTTACAAGTTCAAAGAGCATTCTTCCCCGCAGTTCTTGACGGCGTAACCCCAACATATCTGCGACTGGTTGATTGGTAGCTAACAACTGACCCTCTCCACTTACCAGCAGTAAAGGTTCTGGTAAAACTCTGGCAAGTTCAAGAAATTGTTCAGGAGTCATGAGGCCTCCAATTTCAGGGTTCAACTCTACTTTAGATATCTGCACTCAAGTTTATATCCTGGGGTTGGTTTAGTATTTAAGGATTTAAACAGATTCCAGTCCCCGAAAGTATTCTCGACCTTCTGCATCTTCTGCTTCTTCTGTAGGTTTTAAGTAAACAATAACTCTACATCCAGAAGCACCCTCGGCTATGGTGTCTTGCAATTCTACTTTCGCATATCCCAGGTTATTAGCTGCGATCGTCCCAAAGACATTTGAAGTCATCATACACATAGCAGGGCGATTAAGTACTTTTTCGGCAAATGGGCAAACGCGGTTGCCAAAGACAATTTTTTCATCATTCTGCTCAATGACATAAAAATCGCCCTGGATTCGTTTTTTTAAATCAATCAAGACATCAGCCACTTGTTTACGAGAAAGGCTGGAAACTTCCAGGGCAGATTTATAATCTTGGTCAAGTTGCCTACCCATTCTTTCACCAACTACGCTAATAAATCCCGAAGCTTCTTTTAAGCCAACTACATCCTGTAAAGTGCCAGATAATTCTCTAATTAATGTACGTAAAAATATATCGCGTTCTAAAGAAAGATTAAGGGTAGCTATCGAGTGGTCAAGTGCATTACTCATAAGTTTTGAGGAAATAATCTTGGAACTATAGTTATAGAGTTCCCAAAAATACATCTAAAGTAACTGCTTAATCACTTTCTTCAGAGAATTTGATACTTGCTTTTGCTCGTAAGACAATACACTTCAGTTAAACTTCTGTTACTTTTCTTTCTTTGCATCCTTCTCCCTTGGCGTTAGCCTCACCCTTTGGGAACTATGATGTACAAACATCTTGGTAATGAAGCCCAGACCCTAGATTTACCCCCCTTAATCCCTCCTTGTTAAGGGGAGAATATCCGGTTCTTCCCCTTACCAAGGAGGGGCTAGAAAGGGTGAAAAAGACTTGTGTGTACACCAGAAAGGGAGGCGCTAATGCGAATGCGGTAGCTATAGCAAGTCGCTCTACGTCTATGTTAAAAATTATTATACTGTGATGATCTACGATCGCATTTAAAATTTATTTTTACTAAAATTAATTTTAATAACTAATATAATTACTACTTTAAAAAATAGGAATAGTGATTATAAATTCAGAACCCGCTCCTAACACAGAATTTACTTCTAGAGATCCTTTATGTTTTTGGACAATTATTTGGTAAGCAATTGATAATCCTAATCCTGTTCCTTTCCCCACAGGTTTAGTTGTGAATAAATGGTCAAACATTTTTTGTTGAACATCAGCCGATATTCCCACCCCGTTATCTTGAATCCGAATCGAGACATGATTGTTATCTTCAGTTAAAGCAGTATGAATAGTAATTTGATTAGGATTTAGCTTAATCTCATCAAAACTCAGTCCATAATTAGACTCTTCTAAAGCATCAATAGCATTTGCCAATAGATTCATAAATACCTGATTTAGTTGTCCTGGAAAGCATTCAACCAGGGGTAATTCTCTATAATCTTGAACTAATTCAATAGCAGGACGAATTTTATTAGCTTTCAAACGGTGCTTGAGAATCATCAGAGTACTATTAATACCTTCATGAATATTAAACAGAACTTTTTGTTCTGTATCTGCTCTAGAGAAAGTTCGGAGACTATTGCTAATGTTGGAAATACGATCAGTGCCTTCTCTCATTGAGGAAATGAGTTTAGGTAGATCGTCGCGCACATACTCCAGATCAATTAATTGAATTGTTTCCTCAATTTCCTGAGATGCTTTAGGATAGGTTTGCTGATAGAGGTTAATGAGATGTAACAAATTCTGAATATACTCTTTAGCTGGAGTCAGATTACCTGCTATAAACCCAACTGGGTTATTAATCTCATGAGCTACATCTGCAACAAGACTTCCCAAAGTAGACATCTTATTTTGCATTATTTGAAGATTAAGAAGCATTGTTTCTAGTTCATTTCCTCTCTCTTCTAATTTGTATTGATATTCATTTAACTCATCAATTACTTTTTTGAGCAGAAATTATTTTTTTTTATTTGTATCTTCGAGTTTTATTCGGTCTGATTCAGAACGCTCTAATTTTTTTTGGATAATTCTATTCGCTTTTTTTAGTTCCCTAATTTCTTGTTGATAATCCAATATTTCCATCACTTTTTACCAAGTTCCCAAAATTAAAGTTACAAAAGTTTCATTATGGAATTGCGTCTGACTAGTTCGATCTATAGGAGCAATCTCTCCATAAGAATAAAATCCACAGGCAGGTAAATAGTCAGTTAGAAAAAGTTTTGTATTTTGATACTCTTCTTGTGCCCTAGTACCAAGTATTTGCCGGCGAGCTACACATGAAAAAAACAAAACAGCACTTGGTTTTGCACCTGGATAATTATCTAAAGCATTCATGA
Source organism: Nostoc sp. (assembly GCF_036916655.1). Lineage (GTDB taxonomy): Bacteria > Cyanobacteriota > Cyanobacteriia > Cyanobacteriales > Nostocaceae > Nostoc. The sequence continues at coordinate 326,877 of NZ_JBALFY010000068.1, read as the reverse complement.
ATGACGCCTTCGATGCTGCCAAAATATCCTCATGATCTGCTTCTGAAATTTGAATAACTGCTTGATCGGGAATATCTCCAAAAAAGGTGATGCTACCAGATTCTTGATTATAAGCAATAGGCGCTCTTATATAAAAATTGTCTCCATTTTGATCGAATACTGCTAGTGGATATTCCATTGAAGGAGGAAGCGAACCTAAATAATGATGATAAAAATCTAAAGCTGGCTTGCCATCTATTTCATAGATTATGTTCTTATCTACCTTAGTAGCTTTGCTTGTTTGACCAATAGGATGCCAACCACTTGCAACAGCGTGGGAAAACAATATTGTGCCGGAAAAAAGTAAAATTGGTACAGAATCACTTAATACTTCTGTTTGAAAAAATTGATATGTACTTTGGTATCTTGACTGATCGCCAGCCAAACCACCAAATATCGGTATATATTCACCAAGAGCTAGCTTTAAGCCATTTAATATAGAGATACCACTAGTTGTGAGGCTCTCTGGATGAGTTAAACATAGCTTTGGGGGTGCGGTACTTTTTGCTTTAGCTTGCTCCACAGCTTGTTTAGTTGCACTAATTGGATCGCTTGAAACTTTGCGTCCAATTCCTGCATGTATTTCAACTTCGTCTGAGCAAAACAACATCAAGGTGATTGAGTCCTGCTGAAACTCTAAAACTGAAGAAATTTCTCCATCTGTTGTTCCACCAATCAACTCAATACCGGGAAAAGCCTGATAAATTCGCTGCAAAATGAGAGCATGTTCAAAGTCAATTGCAGCAAAAAGAATTCCAGCTTTTGGTATATCTCCTGCAAGAGAACTAGCACATTGCAGAATAACTTCATCAACTGCTGATAGAGAATCTGGATCGTTACTGTGACCTACTACTACCTTGAACATAAATTTACTTATAATGTTGATGAATGCGATTTGCTCTGATTTTTAAATGGGAAGCCTGATGATAAACTCTGAACCTTTTCCTAATACTGAATTTACCTCTAGAGTTCCGCCATGTTTTTCGACAACAATTTGACGGGCAATTGACAGTCCTAATCCTGTACCTTGACCCACAGGCTTGGTAGTAAATAAATGGTCAAAGATTTTTTGCTGAATATCAGCCGACATTCCCACACCATTATCTTTAATCCGAATCAAGATATGATTTTTATCTTCAGTGAGTAGAGTCTGAATCAAAACTTGATTGGGATCTGCTTCAATTTCAAGATAAGTACGTCCTAGATTAGACTCCTCTAAAGCATCAATAGCATTAGCTAACAAATTCATAAATACCTGATTTAGTTGTCCGATAAAGCATTCTAAGTCTGGCAATTTATCGTAATCTTTAATTATTTGAATATCAGGACGATCCTCGGATGCTTTTAAGCGGTGTTTGAGAATCATGATAGTGCTATCTATGCCATCATGAATGTTGCAAGAAACTTTGCGATCGCTATCTGCTCGAGAAAAGGTTCTCAGACTAGTACTAATGTTGCGAATCCGTTGAACACCCTCTTTCATTGAGGAAATTAAATTCGGCAGATCGGAAAGTATATGCTTCAAATCTATTGCTGTAATTTTCTCTTGAATTTCTATAACCGGATTAGGATAGTGCTTTTGATAGAGATCAATTAGGTTAACCATATCTTGAAAATATACTGAAGCATGTCCGAGATTGCCATGAATGAAACCAACTGGATTATTAATTTCATGTGCAACTCCTGCTACTAATTGACCAAGAGCAGACATTTTTTCTGTCTGTACAAGCTGGAGTTGAGACTCTTGTAGGTCTTTTAATGCCCTGGATAAGGCTGCTGTTCTTTCTACAACTCGTTTTTCTAAAGTTTTTGTGAGATTTCGTAATTGAAGATGGGTTTTAATTCTAGCTAATAGTTCTTCTTCATGAAAAGGTTTAGTAATGTAATCAACTGCTCCGATACTTAGACCCTTTACCTTACTATCAGTATCAGAATTTGCCGTCATAAAAATTACGGGTATATCACAAGTAGCTGGATTTTCTTTCAGCATTTTACAGGTTTCAAATCCATCTATTCCTGGCATCATTACATCTAATAAAATTAAGTCAGGTAGTGTATCTTCAACAATTTGAACCGCCCTCTTGCCATCATTTTCTGTAATTACTTTGAAGCCAACATTAGTTAATATATCAAAGACAATTTCTAAATTTGTAGTAGTATCATCAACTACTAAAATTAGATTGTCTTCTGGTTCATCAAGTATTTTCATATCTGGCTTTTCATTCATGTATTTAAATTGATTTAACTTCTTGTTAGTTATTCACTCTTCGTCTGGCGATCGCAGCTAAGTCACCTCTATTTTATTGTCGGACTGACTAACAATTTTTTAGTCTGACAATCCTATAGTTCCCAAAAATTCTTACAACAGCAACATTCTCACACTAAATTGCCCATAGCTTATAGCTGGGGCGATCGCTACAGCATGGACATTCAGCACCAATCTTTACTTTCGCCAGAGTTGAAGATCCTCTTTCATGAAAGCTAGCGCCCTGAAATTGGTCATTATTACCCTTGTCTTTTTAGAAATGTAGTGCTATATTACATTTGTGATGCCCATCAGTTAACTTTTTCAGTTACTCAACCATATTTCTTAATCAAGACACGCAGAAGTGGCTACTTTTATTTTTTAATAAAAGTATCTAGATAACTGTTGAAATATTCATACGTGTTTACACACTACTATGTAGTGGTGTAAATGAAGCTTGTGTATTTTAAAATATGAATTTTTTAAAAGTTTTTCCAAGGCTCTTAAAAAAATATTGAGCTACTCTCTGTGTGGTAATGCGACTAATTTTTCAGTACTTTAAACTAATTCATTGTTATGAATCAATTAACTCACCCTGATCTATACTATCCATTCCCATCGCACATCAATAAATATATTGATGTTCTAGAAGCTCACGATCTTGAATGGGTACTTCGCTTCAATCTCCTGGCCAATGAATCATCTTATCAGCGTTTTTGCAAATCTAAATTCTTTTTTTTAGCTGCATCTGCCTATCCTGATAGCAATTTTGAAGAACTGAAAATTGCACATGACTGGCTGAGTTGGGTGTTTATTTGGGATGATCAATGTGATCTATCAGAGTTAAAAAAACAACCTGAAATATTAAAGAATTTTCACAAAAGATATTTAGAAATACTAAACGGTGCAGAAGTTATAAGTCAGGATACACTATTCAGTCATGCCTTAATTGATTTACGAAAAAGAACTCTCCAAAAAGCTAGCTTAAAATGGTTTAAGCACTTTGTTAACTACTTAGAAGACTACTTCTGTGGTTGTGTTCAGGAAGCAAACAACCGCGCTAAGGGAATTGTACCTGATGTAAATACTTATATTAAGATACGCAGGTCAAGCGTAGGAGTTTATGCTGTTCTCGCATTAGCTGAATTTTGTAATCAGTTCATGATTCCCGATGTTTTAAGAAATCACTATCTTGTGAAAAAACTTGAACTAATTACAATTGATATTATTTCCTGGTCTAACGATATATTCTCTGCATCAAGAGAAATAGCAAGTGGTGATGTTCACAATTTAGTATTTGTATTACATTATCACAACCAAATTTCTCTAGAGGAAGCAACAAAACAAGTGGCGGAAATACACGATATAGAAGTACGTTCCTTACTAAGCTTAGAATCATTCCTCCCATCTTTTGGAAAAGAATTAGATATTGATATCGCAAAATATATATCAGGTATGCATAGTTGGATTCGTGGCAACTTCGATTGGTATTCCCACTCTTTTCGCTATCATAATTCAGAAATGTTGAAACTAACAGAATTCAAAGAATAAGATATGTCTCTATACTGAAATTCATTCAAGTTTGAAATATTGAGTTATCAAAGCAGTATATTATGAGGTAGTAGCTTCAGTTATGGATCTTACCCTAATAAAAAAACTCGCAATCTAGAACTCATATTTTGTTATTGAACAAAGCTTACTACGTACCTATACCCTTTTTTCTGTTCCTTCTCGACTCAGCTAGAAAGAATTAATGACTATTAATTCACTACCATTTCAAAGGAAAAAATTAGATGCAACTACCTAATCTTCTCAAAACCCCCTCTTTACTACAAAAGCTTCAATGGGCTACTGATCCTGTGGCCTATATGGAAAATGCAGCCCAGCAATATCCTGATATTTTTACTGGTAATATCATCGGTTTTGGTGACACAGTAGTGTTTGTAAACCATCCTCAAGCAATTGAGGAAATTTTAACTAACGATAGAAAAAAGTTTACAGCCGTCGGGAAACTCAACGAGATTTTGGAGCCGCTTTTGGGAAGTTATTCAGTCCTGATGCTGGATGGCGATCGCCACAAACGCCAACGACAACTTGTAACACCATCTTTTCATGGAGAGAGGATGCAAGCCTATGGTCAACTAATCTGTAATGTGTCTGAAAAACTCTTTGGTCAGTTCCCACTGAACAAGCCATTTTTAGTTCGTAATCTAACAGAGGAGGTATCCCTGCAAGTCGTTTCACAGGCTATCTTTGGCTTGCATGAGGAAGAAAAAATTCAAAAACTTAGACAACTATTGCCTTTGCTATTAGACCTTTTCAAGTCACCTTTGACTTCTAGTTTATTCTTTTTCCCATTCTTGCAACAGGATTTAGGAGCTTGGAGTCCTTGGGGGAAGTTCCTGCGCGATCGAGAGCAAATTGATCAATTTCTCTACACTGAAATTGCCGAACGTCAACAAAAACCCGATCCAGAACGCATCGATATTCTCTCTTTGCTGATATCGTCTCGCGATGAAGCAGGCCAACCGATGACGGATCAGGAGTTACACGATCAGCTAATAACTTTAATACTTGCAGGTTATGACACTACAGCATCGGCAATGTCTTGGGGATTCTACTGGATTCACCAAAATCCTCTAGTCCTGGAAAAACTGCTCCAAGAACTAGACACTCTTGGTGATTTCCCTGATCCGATGAGCATTTACCAACTGCCATATCTCACCGCTATTTGTAATGAAACCTTGCGAATTTACCCCGTGACAATGTTTTCGTTTCCCAGGGTAGTGCAAGAATCTGTTGAATTATTGGGACATCCTTTAGAGCCAGGAGCTATACTGCTTCCCAGTATTTATCTCACTCATCACCGAGAGGATTTATATCCCGAGTCTAAGCAATTTAAACCAGAGCGCTTTATTGAACGTCAATTTTCTCCCTATGAATTCCTGCCCTTTGGTGGTGGTGTTCGTCGTTGTATTGGCCAAGCTTTAGCTCAATTTGAAATGAAGCTAGTATTTGCAACTGTTTTGTCACGTTATAACTTAGCGTTAGTTGATCAGCAGGCAGAGAAACCTAAGCGTCGAGGTTTTAACCTTGCACCTTCTAGTGGAGTCAATATGGTAATTACAGGACGGCGTGCGCGTCAAGAGTCTTTAGCTAATCTGACAACTACACCCATATCTTAAAACTTTGTCAACTAAAGACCTCTTGCAAAAGTCCCTAATACTCCACCCCTTAATTCCCTAGCCAGAAAGCCTACAAAATAAGCATTCTTTGTTTTTACTTTTGCCTTTTTACTTTTGCCTTCTTGTACTAGTTTAGATATCTGATTGTTGCATTGGAATCTCAATCACGAACTCAGTCCCTTTTCCCAATGTGGAATTGCAGGTTAAACTACCCTTGTGTTTATCCACAATAATCTGATAGCTAATCGACAACCCCAAACCCGTGCCACTTCCTATCGATTTGGTGGTAAAAAATGGGTCAAATATTTTTTGCTGCACTGCTTTGGTCATACCAGAACCATTATCAGCAATCCGAATTATTGCTGTATTAGAATCTTTTAGTTCAGTAAAAATGTGAATTTTTCCTACCCTATCAGAAACCGCAGATACGTCTATATCTCTTGTTATTTGTTCTTTATTATTTACCAATAATGGAGAGTCTTCTAAAGCATCAATCGCATTACTCAGGATATTCATAAACACCTGATTTAGTTGACCAGGGTAACATATAACTTCCGGTAATTTGCTATATTCTTTGATGACTTCAATTTCAGGAAAATTGTTCTTTTCTTGAATTCGATGTTGTAAAATCATTAAGGTACTGTCTATTCCCTCATGAATATCTACAGGCTTCATTTCAGATTCATCTAGACGAGAAAAGTTGCGTAAGCCCAAAACAATATTGCGGATACGCGAACTCCCAATTTTCATTGAATCTAGAATCTTTGGTAAGTCTTCTGTGAGGAAATCTATGTCAATTTCTTCAGATTTTTCCTCAACTAAAGGCGAAGGATGAGGATATTCTTGCTGATAAAGAACTACCAAATCCAGCAAGTCTTTGACATACTCACTAGCATGATTAATATTGCCATGAATAAAGTTAATAGGGTTATTGATTTCATGGGCAACTCCTGCTACCATTTGTCCCAAAGAAGACATTTTTTCACTTTGAATCAATTGGATTTGGGTACGTTGTAATTCTTGTAGAGTTTGTTGTAAAGAGTAATTTTTGTGGTTTAGTTCCTGCGTTCTCTCCTGGACTTTTTCTTCTAGAGTATGGTTGTATTCCTCCAAGCTTTCTTTAGCTTGTGCCAAATTTTTGTAGAGGATAGCATTCTCTAGGGATATTGCTGCTTGAGTGGTGAGGAGTTTGAGAATTTCTACGCGATCGCGTGTAAATGCTCCTGTCGTCAAATGATTTTCTAGATAAATAATCCCAATCAATTTACCTTGATTTAGAAGAGGTATAGCCAACAAACTCTTAGGTTCTTCACTCAGAACATAGCTATCACCTGCTAAAAAGGAAACAGTTATTGCATCATCAATAACCAAAATTTCTCTGGAGCGTTTAACGTAGTTAATCAAAGTAATGGGAACATCGTAGCTTGACTCCAAAGAAATTGATGGAAACTCTGTGTAGGTATGCTCAAAATTTGAACTTGAACAAACGGCTGTAACAGTTAATGCTAAGTTATCACCTTCACTTAAAATTAAAGCGCATTTAGAAGCTCCTGCATTCTCCATCACAACTTCCATCAAAGTAGAAAGTAATCGCTCAAGCTCGATTTCGCCAGAGAGTGCTTGAGATGCTTTGATGAATGCAGCTAAATCCAAAGAATCAGAAATACTTGTTTTAGAGGCAATAACAGTTTGTTGATTGCTCAAGGTAGATAAAGATGATATAGATGTGTTATGTAAAGAAGTGCTTTCCTCACTGGAATGGATACTCAGTTTTTCTTGCTGAAATATAGGAGCCAGTAATTGGGGATAGCGTTTTGCCAAATCGTCAACTTTGGCTAACGCTCCCCAGCGAACATAGCTATAGTAAGCATCTGTTAGATAGGTTTGGGCAATCTTATGTTTACCCCATTCTAAATAGAATTTGGCGGTAAGTTCTTGAGCGAGGGCTTCTTCATTAATATACTTATTTTCTTTGGCAAGGAAGATGGCGCGATCGTAGAATTCCATTGCTTCAAGATATTGACCACCAACTCGATACTGTTCAGCCTCTACAAGATAATATTTGTGTAAATAATTCATCGGAGCATGATTTGCCCAATGCTCCATTTTTTGCTGATTCGCTTGAACTTTATTCAGAATACACTTTTGCTCAGAATCCGACACTTCAAGGTATACTGCTAGTCGTGCTAGTGAATCATATAAGTAGAGAAGAGGAGTCACTAGCTGTCCTATTCCACCTTGTAAATACTGTTCTGCTAAATTAGCATTTTCTAAGGCTGAAGGATATTCCTGAAATAGATAGCAGAGATGTGATTTACTAACATATAAATAGAAAAGTCCCATGACATCATTAGCGTCAAGGTAAAGTGGCAGCATTTTTTCTTCGTCGTAAACTTCACCACATAGATGACAAGGATTTGCTATATTTCCTAACAAGTTTAAAACACTTTGTTGGTAAATAGTAATCCAGTTAAATACTGTTTCTTGGTTGATTTGTTTGATGACATTGCTGTAAGTTGCCATCTCCCGCTCTAGTCCTGTAAGTTCTTTACCAATGAAATATGAAGAATAGGAATAAGAATGGAGATAATAAGCTGCATATTCTAAGTCTCCTATTTCTAGTCCAGCATAGTAACCTTCCAATAAAGGTTCTAATACTTCTTTGGTATGTTCTTTCCAATGCCGAATAGTTGTATTAAATCCCAGCATGATCTTAGCTTTAACATCTTTAGTATTCAGCTTATCCACTAGACTAGCTGCGAGTTTACCAAATTGATACCCAGACTCAATATCTCCTACTAATCCGCTGAGTATTAATCCATAATTACTATAGCCAAAAGCAGATAAGGGAGCATTACCATATTCGAGCGATAGTTCGATTTGCTTTAGAATAATCAGCGGAAAAAGTTTAGGAGCAACTGCATAGGTAATAGAAGTTGAAGTTGATAGTATACGCATTATTGCCAGCGGTTGGGGTTCTGTCATTTCTGGCAGATTAATTAAGCTCTCAATCGGTCTACCGTTGATATTTGATGTTAATTCTGACATTGCTGACTGAATATCAGACTGGCTTGGATGTTCAGGAAACTCTACTCCCAAAAGTTTCAAAAAGGTTAGGGCGGTATTTACGGCCTCCAATGCTTTGTTCTGCGCCCCATAAGCCTGAATTTTGACTTCATAAACTTTTACTTTTTCTAGCAGTGGTTTACGTACCAACACCACCTTTGCTAATTCCTCCATCTGTTGAAAGTTACCGGCCAGGTAGGCTGCCTCTGTCGCAGTCTCATATAAAGCTAGGGTGAGATGATGTTTCGTTTCCCAACTATTACTTGCCAGCAGTTGGATGCCGATAGTTAAATACTTAACAGCAGCAGGATAAGCTGTTGATGCTAACGCTTTACGTCCAGCAATCAAGTTCATCTGGGCTAGTTCATCTCGTTTAGCTTGAGGGGAGATAAATTCCACTGCAATATTAAACTGATTGACAAGCTCAAAAATCTTTTCTTCCTTTTCGGCAACTGGAATATTGTTCAATAGCAGTAGCCCGATTTTTAAGTGAATTGGCTTTTTTTGTTCTTCGGGAATTAAAGAATAAGCGGCTTGCTGCACTCGGTCATGTACGAATTTATATTTAGGTAGCTGTAAATTAGAAATTGAAAATTGCGTAGATTCTATTCCATGATTAAGAAATTCATTAGCATCACCTTTTGAAAATATATTGTAATTTTCAGTCTGTGGTAAAATCAGCCCGTCAAGTAATGATTGCCACAGGTCTGATGCTGTATCTACTACAGATTTTTCATTGACGACCGCTAGAGTTTTTAAGTCAAATTGATTCCCAATACAGGCAGCCAGTTTCAGAACTTTTTGGGTATGTATTGGCAATTTTTCTATTTGCAGAGCGATAAATTCTACGACATCATCTGTCAGAGCTAATTCTTTGACTTTTAAAATATCATACTGCCAATGACTAACATCAAGATTCAAGAAAATTAGCCCATCATCCTGTAAAGCTTTGAGAAATTGAACGGAAAAGAAGGGGTTGCCTTTAGTTTTGGCAAACACCATCTGGGTGAGAGGAACCGCAGCTACTTCAGGACAATGAAGGGTATCAGCAATAAGATGATTTAAATCACCCTGATGTAAAGGTGCTAGGGTGATTGTATTAATATTGACTGCTGCTTTTTCAATTTCCTGTAGTGTTAAATAAAGTGGATGTGCCTTGGAAACTTCATTATCTCGATAGGAACCAATTAACAATAAACCACCCTGATTTTCATCCAATTGTTCTGTCTTTTCTGATAGAGAAGACAACGTATTTTCACACATTAATAACTGGATTAATTTTAGAGAGGCTGTATCTGCCCATTGCAAGTCATCAAGAAAGATAACTAGAGGGCGTTCTTTCATCGTGAAGATTTGGATGAATTTTTGAAACAATAAATTGAACCGATTTTGGTTAGCACTGCCAGAGAGTTCTCTAACTGGAGGCTGCTTGCCAATAATCTGTTCAATTTCAGGAATTACATCAATAATCACCTGAGTTTGTGTACCCAATTCCCGTAGTATTTTGGTTTTCCATTGTTGAATTTGGGCATCACTTTCTGAAAGCAGTTGCCCGATTAAGTCCCGAAAAGCTTGCACCAATCCTGATAAGGGAATATCGCGTTGAAACTGGTCAAATTTTCCTTTGATGAAGTAACTACGCTGCCGTACAATCGGTTTATGGACTTCATTGACCACAGCAGTTTTGCCAATGCCAGAGAATCCCGCGACTAATATCATTTCTGTTGCTCCGGCTGTTACGCGCTTAAAAGCCGCAAGTAGGGTTTCAACTTCACTTTGGCGACCGTAGAGTTTTTCAGGAATTACGAAACAGTCTGAGATGTCTCTCACGCCTAGTTCAAAGGGTGCAATATTTCCGGTTTCTTGCCACTGGCTTTGGCACACCTCTAAGTCATGCTTTAACCCCAAAGCACTCTGATACCGGTCTTCGGCATTTTTTGCCATCAGCTTGCTGATGATGTCAGACAAAATTGGCGGAATATTAGAGTTAATCCGACTGGCTTTTAGGGGTTGTTTGGCAATGTGAGAGTAAACTAACTCTGTCGGATCTTTGCTGGTGAAGGGTAACTTTCCGGTGAGGAGTTGAAAGAAGGTGATACCAAGGGAATAAAAATCAGTACGGTAGTCGATACCTCGGTTCATCCTGCCGGTTTGTTCTGGGGAAATGTAAGCCAGAGTACCTTCTAAGATGTTGGTATTGGTGAGAAATTGAACTTCTCTTGGTAGGAGGGTGGCAATACTAAAGTCGATGAGTTTTATTTCATCTGTGGTAGAGTTTATGAGGATGTTGGCAGGCTTGATGTCTTTGTGAATAATGCGATCGCGATGCAGTTTTTCAAGGGTAGAAGCAATTTTAATCGCAATGGGAAAAAACTCGTTGAGAGAAAGCCAATTTTCCTTCTTCCCCTTGTCCTCCAGTCGCCAGTCTTGGAGGGAAATGCCGCCAAAATCTTCCATCACTAAGACGTAGCTGTTACGGTAGTTTTCTAAGCTATAGGTTTTGACTATGCCAGGAATATCAAGATTTTTGGTGATGATATATTGATTTCGGAATTGGGCGATTTCCACAAAAGTAGGATATTCATTCCGCATCAATTTGAGAACGACCGATTTTTTATCTTCTTCTCTGATGCCCCGATAAACTAGGGTTTTACTGCCTGAGTAGAGTTGCTCGGTAATCCGATAGCCAGGGAAGGAATATAATGTATCTAATAGTACTAACATTGCAGAGTATGCTCATAATTATTGTTTCTATAGCTTATTATTCCCGTGTGAAGACTATCCTCATCATGAAATAGGATGTTTTTGTTTAATTTGTATTAGAAAATATAATTTTTTACTAAATATCTGAATCTTAAAAGCGCTTCCTTGTCTAGTTAAATACCAATACGCTTGGGTTTTCAAGACGCGATAAATCGCCGTCTCTACAAGTGTTTTGGGCTGATCTGAACTGTATTGAGTATACATATAAAAATCTCACCCCAATTCCTCTCTGTGAGCAAAGGGGAGATAAAGCTATGCTTTATCGGGGTGAGGTTAAACTGTATCTCAGTAGATAATTAGAACTTATCAACATAAGTATTTTTGAACTAACTATTTTTACCCGCTTTGAATCGGACACCTGTTATTAGAGACGGTGTATTTTTGGCTGCGATAATAATAACGAGCGCAAATACTACTTGATTTTTTGTTTAATAAAAGTCACAACCTGAGTTAGCTGTTTTTTCAAACCATCAATTTCTGCTTGCATTTTGGCAATTTTCTCGTTCAACGCATTAATTTCTGCGTCGGAGACTCCTCCAGCACTAGGGGTTGCTACTGCAACATTGGCAACGCTAGGAGTTGCTACTGCAACGTTGGCGACGCTAGGGGCTGCGACAGTAGCAGCTGCAACACTAGATGTTACAACTGTGCCATTTTTAACGGCCGCTACTGCTCCCACTGCGACTAGTTCTGGGCGCGGCTGTTTCGCCTTGGTCATAGCTAACTTAATTGCGCTAATTAGTTGCTTCTGATCAAAAGGCTTGCCCAGAAATTCAAAGTATTCAAATGGTTCTGTGATTTTTTCAGTCACCTCTTCCTTGCGACCAGACATGATCACCAAAGGAATTTTCCTTAACTCCGGATCGGCTTGAACTTTCTGAAAAACCTCCCAGCCACTCATTTTAGGCAACAGGAAATCCAGCATAATTAAGCTGAGTTTTTCCTGAAGGATGAAATTTAGTCCTTCCAAACCGTCTTTTGCTTCCAGTACCTCAAAATTGCCTGGAGGCAACATTTCTCGTACTTTTACCCTGACAACTGTAGTGTCATCGATAACTAAAATCTTGTTGCTTGCCACGACTGTTTGCTCTAACAGAAACTATAAGTGTAAATAGCGGCTTTGCCGATTGCCCTTGAGAATCCTCCCACTATATACAAAATTTCTAGCAATTGGGGGATAGTATATTTCGGTATAAATGACATTGTGAGAGGTGTTTTGCAAAACTTTTGCTCGCGCTCTTTTCAATTTGTGTCATGGTGATATTTAACCGATAGACCACTACATCTATATCCGCATCTTGCTTGGATGTCTATGATTTCGTCACAACAAGCCGAACTAAAGTCTGAAATTACGGTAATGCCTAGCTGGTTACGTCGTCCGATTGGCAAAGCCAGTGAAATCTCTACCGTACAACGCATTATTAAGCAGCGACAAATTCACACGATTTGTGAAGAAGGACGCTGCCCTAACCGTGGAGAGTGCTACGCCCAAAAAACTGCAACTTTTTTGCTAATGGGGCCTATCTGTACACGCTCTTGTGCTTTCTGTCAAGTAGATAAAGGTCATGCACCAATGCCTCTTGATTTAGAGGAACCCGAAAAGGTTGCTCAGGCGGTGCAGCTTTTGGGATTGCGTTATGTGGTGCTGACTTCTGTAGCCCGTGATGACTTGCCCGATCAGGGTGCAGGGCATTTTGTGAAGACGATCGCGACTATCCGCCAATTCAACCCAGAAACTCAAGTTGAAGTGCTGACCCCAGATTTTTGGGGTGGTGCTGGTGTTGGGGAATCAGGTCAACGCCAGCGGATAGAGATGATTGTGAAAGCCAAACCAGCTTGTTTCAATCACAATATCGAGACAGTGCGGCGGTTAACTGGGCCAGTGCGCCGGGGAGCCAAGTACGATCGCTCCCTGTTGGTGCTGGCTATGGTCAAAGAAATTGATTCGACCATTCCCACCAAATCAGGTTTGATGCTGGGACACGGAGAAACAGTTGATGAAGTTGTTGAAGCAATGGCTGATTTAAGGGCTGTCGGGTGCGATCGCTTGACTATCGGTCAGTATATGCGTCCTTCCCTAGAACATTTGCCAGTGCAAAAATATTGGACTCCAGAGGAATTCGATCAACTTGGCAGATTAGCATGGGAAATGGGATTCAACCATGTTCGTTCTGGGCCTCTGGTTCGCAGTTCCTATCATGCTGGAGAAGAGGGAGTGGGGAGTGGGGAGTAGGGAGTGGGGGGATGAGGGAGCAGGGGGAGTAGGGGAGGCAGGGGGAGCAGGGGAAGAAATAACCAATGCCCCATACCCAGTCCCCAGTCCCCAATTCCCAATCCCCAATCCCCAATTCCCAACTTCACACAAATATTCTTAAAGAATTTGAGTATTTGGTACGCCAGTTTGGTATTTCTTAAAAAGTCCTGACATTAGGAGAATTGAATTATGACTGCTAAAACTAAGATTTCCCCAGTTGCCGACAGTGGAGCTAAACCTCCCTACGCCTTTCGTACAGCCTGGGCGCTGTTATTGTTAGCTATCAATTTCTTGGTAGCAGCCTACTATTTCCACATTATTGAGTAATTAGAAGTGGAATGGTGCTGCTCAAATCGTTCCTTTGAATAAACCTTTGGGACGAATGAGCAGCACCAAAATCATGATCAACAGGGCTACACCCTGTTTGTACTGTGAACCCAGCCAAGGAGTGCTGATTTCCTGGACAATGCCAATGATCAAAGCTGCTGCGATCGCACCGTAAGGGTTGCCAATGCCACCAAGTATTACTGAGGCAAACAATGGTAATATTAGAAACCATCCCATATTTGGACGCACGGCTGTAATTAACCCATACATACTGCCACCCAATGACGTAAGCGTGCCAGCAATTACCCAAGTCCAAAAAATTACTCGGTCAACATTAATACCTGAAACCCTGGCTAAGTCCAGATCGTCGGCAACTGCTCGCATCGCCTTACCAATTTTGGTATTTTGCAGCAGGTAATGCAGCGCCAAAATTGCTAGCACCGCTAACCCCAATACCAATAATTGATTTTGCGGCACCTTTAAACCCAAAATATCTAAAGCTGGCGTCACAGGTAAATCATAATTTTGGTTCTTGCCACCCCAAATCAAAATAATCCCATTGCGAAGAAATAAGGCAAGTCCGATAGAAATAATAATCAGTGTCGTGGAAGTAGCACGGATAGCGCGCATCCTTGACCACAGTAACTTTTCCGATAACAGCATTGCTGCAACTGTTCCCGCTGCTGCCAAAATCATCGACAGCCAAATATTAACTCCAATGGTGTTTATCAGCCAGGTGAGATAGGCTCCTAAAGTGAGAAAGTCACCATGAGCAAAATTTGATAGTCGTAAAATTCCATAAGTAAGAGTCAGTCCGACTGCGGCTAGCGCAATAATGCTCCCCACCGCAATCCCATTAACCATTAGTTGGGCGAATTGTGTATCCATAAGTCTCAAGTTGCTTTTAAAAAATTTTAGGTTAATGGTTCATAAAATAATTTTTTTGTCTAGCTGCTAAATTCGGCATCATAAGCTATGGTTTATAACAACATAAGTTATGGTTTATAAATAAAAAAGAATTCTCGGCTAATATGCATAAAATCCTATTCGGATTTTTATGCAAAGCTAAATTTGTTCAGCGGTCTAGTTGACCATGCAGCAGTACTCAAGCTTACCAGACCAGAACTCACTGATAGATGCAACGCCAAAACTTTTGACAACAATTGAGCAACTTCGCGCACAACTGTGGCTGGAGAGCAGCTTAAACCAGTTGCAAAGTCGCCTTAATGATTGCCTAGTTTCTGCTTGTAACACTGTCCCACAGGCAGGAGCCGCACAAGCAGAAATTTTCCAAGCTGTGGTTAACGAAATTAACAGTGCTGTTCACAGCAGTAATTTGGCACTTACAGATTGTGCCGTAGGCATCGCGTTGTTTCAACCACAAGAAACCGTTGCCACAGTTTGCTATGTTTCTCGTTCTCCATCCCCAAACTCACAACCTTTATTTGTAGAAGTGCTGACAGCAGAAAAAAAGCTGCTGTTGAGATTGCAAGAAGTCATAAAACTTGAAGATTTGCAACAGCTTGAGCATCAACAACCGCAGAGCGCTTGGCGGTTAGCTGATGATTCTGGTAAAGTTATGGGCTGGCTAATTATTGCCACAGCGTCCCTAAGCTCCGATCGTGAATCGCCGATCAAATCACAAGCTCAACTCAGATCGCAATTGATGGCAAGGTCTGCCAAATACTGTACTACAGCTTTGGTACAGATGAGACATATCCTGTCTTGGCAGCAACAATATCAACAATTAAGCAACTCTAATCAAGAATTAGAGCGTACTAATCAACTCAAAAATCAGTTTTTGGCAAATACCAGCCACGAAATTCGTACACCGCTTAGTTCTATTATTGGGTTTACCCACCTGCTTTTAGCACCAGGGTACGAACCAACTAGAGAACGCCAACAAGACTATTTAAATATCATTCAGTCTAGCGGCAAGCACTTGCTAGCTCTGATTAATGATATTTTGGATCTCTCTAAAATTGAAGCAAATCAGCTAGAAGTACAGTGGGAAATAATAGATGTGCCACTGCTATGTAACAATGTTTTGGCACTAGTGAAAGAGAAAGCCGCTAATAAGGGTTTGAAGCTTTGTTTAGAACTTGAACCCGATATTACAACCTTAGTAGCCGACCCCTTACGACTCAAGCAAATGCTGTTGAATTTAATCTTCAACGCTCTAAAGTTTACCAGTGAAGGAAGTGTTGGCTTACGGGTTGCTCCCAAAGGTTTATTTGTGCATTTTACAGTGTGGGATACTGGCAGTGGCATTTCCCAAGAAGACCAAATTCAACTGTTTGAACCCTATTTCCAAATTGCCAAGGCTGTAGCAGGTGGTGTTGAAGGTACTGGTTTGGGTTTAGCAGTGACTCAGAAACTTGCCCAAATTCACGGTGGTTCTGTGAAAGTGGAATCTGAAGTAAATCGCGGCTCCCGTTTTACCCTGGTACTTCCCTTTAAGCAAGAACTGGGAGTAGGGGGAGATGAGGGAGATGAGGGAGATGAAGGGGATGAGGGAGCAAAATTTTCTTCATTTCCTCTGCATTTCACACCTAGTTCCTCTGTAGAGATTTTGTTGGTAGAAAATGATTTACCAAATGCTGATTTGATGCAAATTTACCTACGTAAATTGGGATATCAAGTGACTTGGGTTCAGAATGCTGGTGAGATGTGGGAAACTCTAACTGTGTTAGAGCCAGCAGTGATTTTAATGGATGTTTGTCTAACAGATGGAAATGGTCTGAGCTTGGTGCAACAACTGCGAGAACATGAGCAATATCGGACGATTCCGGTAATTGTTCAAACAGCAATGGCGATGAAAGGCGATCGCGAAACTTGTCTAGCCGCTGGAGTAAATGACTATATTTCTAAACCGATTGATTTACCACTTTTAGCCCGTCTGGTAGCCAAGTACAGTAAAGCACCAACTTCGCTTGATGGGGAGTGAGGGAGATGAGGGAGCAGGGGAAGCAGGGGAAGAAAAATTATCGAATGCCCAATGCCCTATAACTAATGCCCCATAACTAATGACTACAATAGAAATTGTTGGGTGCTATAGGGTTTTGGCAGGATTGGGAAATGATGCTGACAGAAAAATTTGAGCAATTAAGAGCCTTATTTACAGAGATGGAGCAGGCGTTGATTGCCTACTCTGGGGGCGTTGATAGCACTTTGGTTGCCAAAATTGCCTATGATGTCTTGGGCGATCGCGCTTTGGCTGTGACGGCTGTTTCTCCTTCGCTATTACCAGAAGAGTTGGAAGATGCGAAAATTCAAGCTGCAACGATTGGGATTCCTCATAAAATTGTCCAGACTCACGAGATGGAAAATCCCAATTACACTTCTAACCCTGTTAATCGCTGTTATTTTTGCAAAAGTGAGTTGCACGACACTCTCAAACCTTTAGCTTTAGAGTTGGGTTATCCTTATGTCGTGGATGGGGTAAATGCCGATGATTTGCATGATTATCGCCCAGGAATTCAGGCGGCTAAAGAAAGAGGGGCGCGATCGCCTTTAGCAGAAGTGGGTGTCACTAAAATAGAAGTTCGCCAACTTTCGCAACAACTCGGTTTACCTTGGTGGGATAAACCTGCTCAACCTTGTCTCAGTTCCCGCTTTCCTTACGGTGAAGAAATTACTGTGGCTAAGTTGCAACGAGTCGGTAGAGGAGAAATTTATCTCCGAAAACTAGGTTGGCAGAATTTGCGCGTGCGATCGGAAGGAGATACAGCACGTATTGAATTACCACCCGAACAAATTAAAGAGTTTGTGTTAACTAACGATTTACAAACATTAGTTTCGGCATTTCAAGATTTTGGGTTTATCTATGTAACCTTAGATTTAGAAGGTTATCGTAGCGGTAAGTTGAATCAGGTTTTAAATCGGGAAGCCTTGGGCGTTAAAGTATAAAATTTTGCTTGTATGCTTGTATAAAGATAGAATTTATTTACCTTCTAGAGAAACTAGAAAGCAACCGTTAATCCTCCAGAGATGATCGGGCTGTTTTTCCATAAAATATAAAGCCCTTAAGGGAACTCCATCAGGAGCAAGTAGCAGCACTGGTTGAGTGATGTTTCCTTGGATGGTTGTTATTTTCTCAAAAAAGACAGAACGAGGACAGTATACTGCTGGGTAGCTTGTCTTAACCATAAGCATAAAATGTTCTGCGGTTCCGAATTGCGCCTGAATTGCCGGACTAGCGAAGGTAAAAGCGCCTTGAGCGTCATCTTTTTTAAAAGCTGCCAATTGGTATTCAATTACAGAACGTATGTTGATGGCATCTGTATCAGTAACTTCCATAAATTTAAAAATTGCGTAGGCACAGCCCGTCGTAGATATCGCTCTAATGTCGGCAAAGCGATCGCTCAATTCTCACGCTGAGTCAGCTTGTATTCGATCTGCTGTAGTGCCATTCGCCACACGTCATATCCCTCTTGAGATAGGTGTAACCCATCTGTAGTCAACTCTGGGCGCAAATTGCCTTCCATATCTGTAAACGAGCTATAAATATTTAGATAATTAGCGCCTTCTTGTTTGGCAATCACGGTTAGTTGGATGTTGATGTGACGAATGCGGCTGTTGGCAATTTTTGGCAGACGAGTAGGTAAAATTGATTGGACAATAATTTGAGCATGAGGGTGAGCCTGCCGTAAACGTCGGACAATCCGGCGATAATTACGCAAAATTGTTTCATCACTAGCACCTTTTCGTAAGTCGTTAATTCCAGCCATAATGTAAATTACATCTGGCCGGGTTGCCGAAAATGCCCCCAATCTTTTTAAAACCCCACTAGAGGTATCTCCAGAGATGCCTTGATTCAGCCACAATTTACCAGCAGGCAGTTTTTCTCTGGGAAACCACATGCTTAAAGAATCACCAACTAAGATACTTAGATGATTTGGGCCTTGACCTTGAGCGATCGCTCTCGCTTCTAAAGCTAGTAAACTTTTCCAGTCGTCATAAGTTAGTTGACGTTTCTTGATCGACTCCCACAATGATTGCAAATTATCACTATCTACGCGTGTATAAATCTGACCTGTTTTCAGAGCCGCCAATCTTTGGTAGTAAAGTTGATTCCCAGATGTCAATAAGAGGGTAGTTGCTTGGGTGCTGGGGTTAAGTGATGACTCTGTTGGGGTTGGTAATCCCGGGCTGCCGAATTCTGGTACGCTAGGGATGCTTTTCTCACCTTCTGATAGCTGCGAACTTTTTAAGGGTTGGAACGCTTGGCCGCTCAGTTCTGGTAAGGAGAGATCAACATTCTTGATAATTTTTGTACTGACTATTGCCTGTGAACCCTGTTTTAAATCCCACAGGAATCTAGAATTTTCTGGCAGGACAATAGACAAATGTGGAAGAGCCGATGCTGGTATTGCTAATCCTGTTAACAAGCCTGCTGCCAACAGATAAGGGTCCCTCATCGCTTTCTCTCTCCTCTACTCACTGCTTTTCCATATCACAGCATTCGTTGTCTGTATTCAGGAAAATTTTACTTCGGTTAATCTACTATTCTTATTTACACTGTATAGTTCTGTAAAGCGTGTTCACGAGATTATATTTGACAATTTACGATCTCTTTAAAAGTAGGGTTTTATCAGTAGTATAGAAGTATTATTTGTGAAAATTTTTCTACTGAAAGCACTGATTTAGTCGGCTACACTTTTTACACTCAGTTGTCACAAATTAAGTGTTGGCAAACTCGGCGATTAGTGATTGATTTGTGAGCATCTCAGGAGAGAGATTTTTGCTTTTGATTAAATTACCATACTTTTCACTTTGTGATGTGAAATTGAGCAGTGCAAATGCATCAGTTATCTAAAGAGTAATAGTTGTAAGTGTAACCATCGATAATTAATATTGATATCATACGATGGTGTGTCGTCGATAAGCAAGTATTAAGTTTGCCATAGTGAGAATTTGAGAACTTACTATAAGACTCATATTTGATTTTTGAAAAAACTCAGTACACGTCTATTCCCTTCCTTTCTGTTCCTTGTTCCCTAACTATCGCGCTTGCGCTGCGCGCACCACACAAATAAATTCCGTAATCAAATCGGATTCCTATATACTTCATTTGAAATTTATGTTTACTCATTGAAGTATGCGTTGAAACACATTTAAATTAAGTTTTAACTCTAGAGAATAACCCCATTGGAAGTGCTAAGATTTAGGCTGAATCATTAGTGTTTCCCTTTTTTTACGTGGCTAGAGCTAGTACAGCGATTGGTGTTAGTCCCATTATTAAAGAGATTGTGCAAAAACAGGCACATTCTACACGTTTGACCCTGAAAGAAGTTATTCTTATGGGGATGTTAGCTATTGACAAACTAGATGACCGAGGTCGTCAAGAGTTAGCAGATGAAGTTCATCAAATGCAGGTAAATGGAGAAATTTAAGTAAGTAGTTATGAGTTACGAGTTATGAATTATGAATTATAAATTTTAACTTCTGACTCTTGACTCTTCACTTAATTTAGTCATTGGTCAAATCGATAACGACTTCCCATTACGTAATTTTCATTAATTTCAAAAGATATCCAGCGGCGTTGTAGAGTCTCAGAAACAAAGCCAGTTGTATTAGAACCTGCAAATGGATCTAATACTATATCACCTTCATCAGTTAAGAATTTGATGAAAAACTCGGCGAACCCTTGAGGAAAACGTGCTGGATGGGGTCTAATTTCTGCTGTTTTGCAGCGTCGTAAATAGGCACTATTAGATTCGGTATTAGCAATTTCTAGTAAATTTGGTGGAATTGCACCCTGGTTATCCTTTTGAAATTTATCAGAAATATCATGTCCACTAGGACGTATTTTTGCTTTATAGCCATTTTTGAGTAACTGTTTCATACTTTGGCTATAAGGCTTTAAAACTTTTCTATTATCTGCTTTAGGATTTGGTGTTTTAGACAACCACCAAACTGTATTTACAGAATCTTTCACACGAATCCGCCTGATTGTCACCCACTCAGCAGGGGTTGGCAGTCGCGACGGATTATAGTGGTAAAATTCTTGAGCAAGAAAGAAACCTACTTCCTTGCATAATCTAACTAAAAGTTCGTATTGGTAAATACTCCGAACGGGATTACCAGGTAAGTAAGCGCCACCTAAATCTAGTACGAATGAGCCATTATCTGCCAGCACTCTTTTAAATTCGGATGCAAAAGGTAAGAACCACTCAATATATTTTTCCGCACTTTCGTTACCGTATTCTTTTTTTCGTGTGAGAGCAAATGGCGGTGATGTAATAATTAAATTGATACTATTATCGTCAATGAATTTAATAAGTTTAAGGCTATCACCTAAATATGCGGCTCCATTCTGCTGGGTATAAAAGGGATTAAAAATTATTTCTTTTGGTTCTTCTTGCAAGAGGAATAAAATTATCTCGTTTTTTATAGTTATAACTTGTTTTGATATTGTCTGGATATTTTATTTTAACAATACGGTTCGGTTAAGGTTTTTTGATGGAAATTCGAGATTGCAAAGACGCGATAAATCGCAATCAAAATGAAAGACTGATTATTGTAGAGACGGCGATTCATCGCGTCTCTTGCCTTAACCGAACAGTATTGCATAGGGAAACTAATCTGTTTTGATGGCGATTCATCGCGTCTCTTGCCTTAACCGAACAGTATTGCATAGGGAAACTAATCTGTTTTGATGCTGAATTCTTCTTAAAATAAAAAGCGCCCCCATTTCTGGAGGGCGCTTTTTATTTAGCTAATACTGGAGTATTAACCGTTGATAGCAGGAGCAGTCATTGCTACAGGAGTAACTTCACCAGCAGCTAAGTCTAGAGGGAAGTTGTGAGCGTTACGCTCGTGCATTACTTCCATACCCAAGTTAGCGCGGTTGATTACGTCTGCCCAAGTGCTGATGACGCGACCTTGGGAGTCAATGATTGATTGGTTGAAGTTGAAACCGTTCAGGTTGAATGCCATCGTGCTGATACCCAAAGCGGTGAACCAGATACCGACGACAGGCCAAGCTGCGAGCAAGAAGTGCAATTGACGGCTGTTTTGAAATGATGCGTATTGGAAGATCAAACGACCGAAGTAGCCGTGTGCCGCAACGATGTTGTAGGTTTCTTCTTCTTGACCGAACTTGTAACCGTAGTTTAGTGATTCAGTTTCGGTGGTTTCACGCACCAAGGAAGAAGTTACTAGAGAACCGTGCATTGCAGAGAACAATGAACCGCCGAATACACCAGCCACACCTAACATGTGGAAGGGATGCATTAAGATGTTATGTTCTGCTTGGAACACAATCATGAAATTGAAGGTTCCAGAGATACCTAAAGGCATACCATCAGAGAAAGAACCTTGACCAATTGGGTAGATCAAGAATACTGCGGTAGCGGAAGCCAAAGGTGCGCTGTAAGCTACGCAAATCCAAGGACGCATACCTAAGCGGTAAGAAAGTTCCCACTGACGACCAAGGTAAGTAGCGCAACCAATCAAGAAGTGGAAAATTACCAATTGGTAAGGGCCGCCGTTGTACAACCACTCATCAAGAGAAGCAGCTTCCCAGATTGGGTAGAAGTGCAAGCCGATCGCGTTTGAAGAAGGAACAACTGCACCAGAAATGATGTTGTTTCCGTAGATCAAAGAACCTGCAACTGGTTCGCGAATACCATCGATGTCCACAGGAGGAGCAGCGATGAAGGCAATTACGAAGCAGGTGGTTGCAGCTAGCAGGGTAGGAATCATCAAAACGCCAAACCAACCGATGTATATACGGTTTTCGGTGCTGGTGATCCACTCGCAGAAGCGATCCCATACGCTAGCGCCAGAGCGCCGTTGTAAGGTTGTGGTCATGGTTTTATAAGTGCTATGGGTTGTTAAATATGGAACAAACGAAATAAATTTCGCCTGCTGAAATATAGTCTACATGAATTTACTTGGACGCAATCTGTGACTTAATATTCTTTAACAAAATTCTTTAACAAGCTAGTCGAACTGTAAAGTTTTTCTACTATTAAATAAGTCATGGATTGACGCTTTAGAAGGCATTTCAACACCTAGCTTGCTATTACTTTCGAGGATGCGATCGCCTATTTATCTACCTTTACACTTCTTTACAATTAGCTGATGAGAAACATTTTAAGTCTTGTGGATTTGTAACGAAATAATAAGCTCTATATTCTCTGATGTTTCAGTTAAAAATCAAAGTAGATGTAGGGCAAACTGCCTTCAGGGGCTAATAACCAAACAGCGTAGAAACAGATGGGAACGAAGACAAGTTTAATTGGCCAGTTAAACTCTAACTTCAGCATTCGGTTGAAGGTATAGACTACAGCCATCAGGGCAGCTAAAGCTAGAAGTACCCAAGTGAGTTGGGATTGGCTCATATTTAGGGCTTCCACATAGACCTTTTCGGCAAACTGCGCGTCAGCCGGATAACCCCAAAGATGCCGAATTACCAAAGAAGAGTCTTGGAGATTAGGTAGGCGGAACCAAATCCAAGAGGTAAAAACCATCAGTTGGGTTAATAACCAAGCGACAAAGATACCCAGAGGATTTTGCCAGAATTGTTCTAGATTTTCAACGCGATCGCTTATAGAATCTGTAAGTCGATGAACCACCAAGGCTAATCCGTGGAATACGCCCCAAACGACATAACCCAAAGCAGCACCGTGCCAGATACCAGCAATTAGCATCACAAGAAATAAATTCCAGCAGGTACGGACTAAACCTTTACGGGAACCACCCAAAGGAAAGTAGACATAGTTACGCAGCCAATCTCCTAGAGTGATATGCCAGCGCCGCCAAAATTCTGAGATATTGGTGCTGAAATAGGGAAAGTCGAAATTCTCAGGTAGAACCAAACCGAAAAGCAAAGCACTTCCACGGGCGATATCTACGTAACCATTGAAATCTAGATATAACTGTAAACCATAGGCAAACGTCGCTAACCAAAGATCGGTACTACCCGCTCGTTGCAGATTACCAAAACATAAATCGACGAAAATTCCCAAGTGGTCTGCAAAAATTCCCTTTTTGACTGCGCCCCTAGCAATCAACCATAACGCCTCAGCTACTCTATCAGCACTGGGTAAATCTAGTGTATTGAATTGATTTGCTAAGTTGTGGTAGCGCGTAATTGGGCCTGAAATCAGTTTGGCGAAGAATAATTTGTATGTAGCAAATTTGAGAAAATTATCAGTAGCAGGGGCACCGCGATAGACATCTATTAAATAGGCAATGCATTCAAAGGTGAAAAATGAAATTCCCAAGGGTGCAATCAATTTAAAAGAGTTATCTGGTGAGTTGGTTTGTATATTAAAAACAAACTTGAATAAGGGGGTTAAATACTTAAAAGCTAACAACAGTAAAACATTTAGAGTTATACCCACCCACAAAACTTTGAGACGGCGACGATTCCAATCAACTTGAGCAAATTGCCACTCTTCGTTAGAGATTTGCCAGTCAAGAGAATGTTTTCCTGGTGATGTATTTTTACCAATTTCCAGTCCCACACGGAAATTAATAAATGTCAAAGCTAAAAGTAATGGTATGTATTGGATGTGCAAAGATGCATAGAAAACCAGACTGGCAATTAGCAACGTCCATAATCGAAATTTGTGTTGTGCTAAAGACCAGTAAATTCCTAATACACTCAACAAGAATAGCCCATAGAAAATTGATATAAAGTTCATTTTTTAGTCATTAGTCATTGGTCATTGGTCATTACTCATTACTCATTACTCATTACTCATTACTCATTGGGTATTGTAGATTATTCTCCCCAATCCCCAGTCCCCAGTCCCCATTCCCCATTCCCCTACTTCACTGGCCAAGGAATCATCGGATCGTTAGCTAACTTTTTCGAGACTTCGTATGCGCCAAAGCGGTTGAGGTGACTAGGATCAGAAAAGTAGTCATTTGCTTTTGGCCACTGTTGGCTCAAATCACGATAAATAAAGTTGGGATTAGTGGCTAAACGCAACATATATTGTTGAAATTGTTGCTCATATTGTCTACGCGCTGGATCTAAATAATCTGCCGTCAGAGGCATATTGACAAACACTAAGGAAATTTTCTGAGCCTGGGTAAACTGAAGCACTTCTTGGAAAGCAGTATCTTGCTGTCCTTCTACCTGGAAAGATTTATAGTCGTTGTCATAATTTCCCGGAACTCTAGAATGTTTTTGATAGTATCTCGCGGGATTAAAGCGAATAGACAAGGGTAGAAAGCCATCAAAGTCAACTGCTTGCTGAGAAATACTCTCATCTGAAGTACCGTCTGTTAGCTGTTTTTCTGATGTAACTGTCTGATTATGACCAACTGCGAGGAATTGTTTTTGCAGTAAACCTTTTATTTGGTCACGGTTTTTATAACTAGCAGAGACAGATGCTAAAGCCTGATTTAATGACTGATTGACAGCTTCATAAGTACTGATCTCCGGTTTTTCTTCGGTTGTCTTTTTTTCTCCTGAATTTACTATCTTTTCTGGCAAATCATTGCTATTTGTAGGGTTTGCGGTTTTTTGGAATGCTTGTTTATAACCAGCTGATGCAGCAAGCGATTTAAAGGTAATATCCTCGCGTCCGCCGTTGAAAGCACGAGCGCCATCTGCCCAGATAATTATTTTGGGTAGTTCTGATGGTTCCAGTACATGGCGAATTACAAAGTCTACAACTTGTGCAGTAGCACCGTTGATTCCAAAGTTAAATACATCAAGATTTGGATAGCCCTGAGTCGCTAAAGCTTTAGAAAGT
The DNA here is from genome assembly GCF_036916655.1 of Nostoc sp. GTDB lineage: Bacteria > Cyanobacteriota > Cyanobacteriia > Cyanobacteriales > Nostocaceae > Nostoc. Next base: position 301,278 of record NZ_JBALFY010000068.1, on the reverse strand, counting down.
GCTGCGGGATCTACTCCTCTGAGGGCGCGGGAGGAGCCAATAATCAACACGTCTGGCGGAGTACCAGTTCTAGCTAAACGCTGTTTATACAGTGCTAGTTGCTCATCTAATTGTCTGACGTTGAAACTTGGCAGTTGCGATCGCGCTGCTAAAAGAATAGCTGTTGCGGTAGCTTTTTCCTTCAGTGGTGCGGCTGCCAAATTATTTTTCGGAGTATCATCGCTTTGGGTAAATTCCGAAGCGTTAAATACAGAACTCTGATTTGGAGGAGATTTCGTTTTGGAAGTGCTGGTAAAAAATGTTGTTTTCTCACTCTGATTTTTCCCAGATGTCAAAGATGCCTGGCGTTCAGAAGATGATGGGAGGGAGACGCTAGCGACTTTTGACGAACTTGGTATAGTACGTGCAATAATTTGACCTAGTACCCAATCAGTTTGGAGGGTGAGCAATAATCCCAGTGTTCCCCAAACTAGAGCGATCTTAATTCCTTGAACATCATTGTTCTGTTCTGCTGATTGGTTACTTTCGGTAAATAGCTGGCTATTCAACAGGAATTTTTTCGCTGTTGCACTCGCCGTTGTCAGCCAATCTCGCGCTACTTCGGTTACAAAACTTTGAACTTCTTCTGTGGTTAAGTCGGGGCGCAAAATTGGCTCACTAGTCTCAGAGGTTACTAAATCGTCAACGTATTTAGAAGTAGCAGCAAATTCTGGGGTTGCCTCTGGTACTAAACGTTGGCGATGTTCAAGATCGACGCCATAATGCCAAAAAGGTTCTTTATTCCCAGCCCGGCGACCGTAGACACGTACTCCCATGATACCGGGAATTTTTAACTGGCGGATAAACTGCGTAATTTTACTTGCTACTTGTTGCCGCACTGGACAAACAGGTGCATCACACATGATGTGTAATAAATCATTTTTGTTCAGTAGAAGTACGCGAATGCCACCTGTTAATAGCCGCCAATCCAAATCAGGATTAAGTAAACGCTCTAGTAAAAATACGATCGCAGGTTCATCGCCAGTATTGGCTAAATCTAGCGGTGATGTGGCAAAGATGGGATTATTTGCTGCGGGTAAACTCAGCCAATCAATCCAAGTCGGCTGCATATCGCCTGCTTTTTGTCCGTAGACGGTGGCGGCGAGAATGCCTTGAGGTGCGATCGCTTCTAGTTGCGGTAAAATTGCTTCTAAGCACACTGCCTTATCTGGGATGGGGGCAGTTCCTAAGAGATCAAAAGCTGGGATACAAAAGATATGTAGCGTTGATTCTTTTAAAGAAACTTGGACACCAACTTTTAACCCTGATAGTACATCAGTTAATAATCGAGCGATCGCTTGGACATCTCCCCAACGCGCCCACTCTTTCAGCATTACCTCTGGTGGCGTCAAGTCTATCCGCAGCAGCCAATCAGGGGCAGTTTCGCCGCTAACTTGAGAAACAATTACGGCATCTTGGTAGCCGGAAAGCTTGAGATAACGCAGCTTTTGTGCTATTGGTTCAGCAAGCAACGACGCATCAGGGCTATAGCTCGACTGGCAAAAGATCCACAGGCGATTTTCTTCAGGCTGAGAATTCTTGGGCTGATATGGCTTAATCTTTGCCTGTACTGATACACCTAACGTACTCAGGGTTTCACTAAGATATCGAGCGATCGCCTCTGGGTTGCCTTGGCGTGCCAAACTTTCGTTAGAGACAATTAGCGCCCCACCCGATTGTTTGGATTTTTCCGAGTCTGCTAGTAGCGCTTGCTGCACCTCATCCAAATGCTTATCTATTTGATTCAAGTGAACTCGATGGCACCATGAGGGGCGCTGTTCCCCTTTTCTGCGGCCATAGACAAATACTTGATATATTGAGGTTTGTTCGCTGCTTGTGAGGATATCTAAATTTGTTTGCTGTAGTGCTTGCAGCAAGTCAGACAAAGTACGCCAACGCTGAGGACATTCCGTACCTTCACAAAGAATATGAAGGTCATTTCCCCGCAACCGGACTTTCACTCCGAAAGTGTTGATTCCTGTTGCCTGGCTTACCCATTGCGCTAAGGACTGCTGGCGATCTGGTAATACTGTTTTCATGCTCAGTTAACTTTACAGTCAGCGATTGTTGGGGGATAGTGCCTGCACTTGTAAACTAGAACCATAGGTTTATCACACTCTGACGTTTTTTTTTAACAATTTTGTTACCTTCGTAGCTCATAAAATCGGCCAAGATAGTCTTGTACGGGTCGCAAGTCTGACTAATGTTGAGTTTTGCGTTTATTTTACTAATAGGGAGTCAAAACTCAGAAGTTAGCAGTTAGAAGTCAGAATAATTTTATATGACTGGCTGATGACTTGTCCTTTAAAGCCGGATTTGTGTAAACCCTTGATGGGCGAAACAGACAACAAGCTTATCCCATTTCAACTCCATCGCTTTATCGTTGGAATTACCTTAACTCCTTGTACAGACGCGATTAATCGTGTCTTTCCTGAATCATGACAGACGCGATTAATCGCGTCTCTACAATAATTCCCATAACCCAGAATTAGCAATGCCTCCTGCCAACCAACAATCTTCACCTAAACCCGCATCCAATCTGGATTTATTTGCCATTCCCCCGTCGTTCCTTTTACAAGTTGGTACAGCGTCTATATTACTGCTGCTGATTACCGGAAAAACTACAGTAAAAGCACTAGAAGCCTTAGGGGAAGCCAGTGAAGAATTATTTCGAGGCGATCGCCTACCCAACCTAGATTTCCCAGATGAACACGAAATCAATCAAGATGAGAAGATATACACCAAATAATTATTTGCTCAGGAACAACCCAGTGAGCATTAAGTGCAAAACCTAGAACCGTAAACACTAATTAGCTTTACAAGAATAGAGAATATGGGTTCCCTTTTATACTCTTCGTCTCAAACTGCGGATATATACCCGGTGTCGGAATTATTTTTGCGCCATCGTCTCCAGGTAGTGGAAGAATTGTGGGAGTCAGTTCTCCGGCAAGAATGTGGTCAAAATATGGTAGATTTGTTGCGGCAGTTGCGCGATTTATGTTCGCCAGAAGGACAAGCAACAAATGACCAAGCATCTTCAGCCGTCAAATTAATTGAACAACTAAATATCAACGAAGCAATTCGCGCGGCTCGTGCTTTCGCTCTATATTTTCAGTTGATTAACATCATAGAGCAGGAATACGAACAACGGCAGCAATTGAGTCGCTATGAGGCCGAAAGCGAGGAAATCGAGCCGGAAACAGCGTCTAATGTTAACTATTCGTCTAATCAAGGAGAAGATGATGCGCCTGTTACCAAGGGAATAGCAGCAGCCTTCCTCAAAAAGAATTATCTCGAAAAGGCGCAAGTCAAACCCAAAGGTACTTTTGCTGCCTTATTTCCCTATTTATTCAAACTGAATGTACCACCCCAGCAAATTCAGCGTCTAATTGCACATCTGGATGTCCGCTTAGTTTTCACCGCGCACCCGACGGAAATTGTTCGTCATACCATCCGGGATAAGCAGCGACAAGTTGTACAACTTTTGCAAAAGTTGGATGCCTTAGAAAACCATTCTGGGACTACACCAGGAGCATACCCTTGGGAAGCAGCAGATGTCCGCGAACAATTGCTCGAAGAAATTCGCCTCTGGTGGCGCACAGACGAACTTCATCAGTTTAAACCCACGGTGCTAGATGAAGTAGATTATGCCCTACACTACTTCCAAGAAGTTTTATTTGATGGCATTCCCCAACTTTATAAACGTTTCAAACATACGCTATCCAATACCTTTCCTTGGCTAGAACCACCGAGTAAAAACTTTTGCTCTTTCGGCTCCTGGGTAGGCTCAGATAGAGATGGGAACCCATCAGTTACACCCGAAATTACCTGGCAGACAGCTTGCTATCAGCGCAAAATGGTGCTGGGAAGATATATTCAGTCAGTAAAAAATCTGATTGAGTTGTTGAGTGTGTCGATGCACTGGAGTGATGTCTTACCAGACTTGCTGGAATCTTTAGAAGCGGATCAGTCCCAGTTGAGTGAAGTCTACGACGCACTGGCGCTACGTTATCGACAAGAACCTTATCGGCTGAAACTAGCTTATGTACTGAAGCGACTGGAAAATACTCGCGATCGCAATCTAGCTTTGTACAATCGGGAAACGCCAACAAATCAAGATAGTCCCCTGTATCGTTCGGGAAACGATTTTTTAGCAGAACTGCGGATGATTCAGCGCAACTTAACAGAAACAGGTTTAAGTTGTCGAGAATTAGAAAATCTCATCTGTCAGGTAGAAATTTTTGGCTTTAACTTGACACAGCTAGATATCCGTCAAGAATCATCCCGCCACGCCGATGCACTCAATGAGATACTGGAATATCTACAAATATTACCCCAAGCTTACAACGACCTCTCTGAGGAGCAAAGAGTCGCTTGGCTGACAGGAGAATTGCAAACCCGCCGGCCATTAATTCCGGCCGAATTGCCATTTTCTGAGAAAACTAATGATGTCATTGAAACCTTCCGCGTCGTGCGATCGCTCCAACAAGAATTTGGTCTAAATATCTGCCAAACTTACATTATCAGTATGTGCCGCGACGTAAGCGACGTGCTGGAAGTATTGCTGTTAGCCAAAGAAGCCAGACTTTTTGACCCCGCCATAGCTGTGGGAACCATTCAAGTTGTCCCCCTCTTTGAAACAGTAGAAGACTTACAACGCTCCCGAAGCGTCATGCGGAAACTGTTTGAACTCCCCTTATATCGCGCTTTATTAGCCGGCGGCTACGAACAGATAAAAGCAGAGAATGAAACATCCCCCCCTGCTCCCCTGCTCCCCTGCTCCCCTGCCTCCTCCCCCCTCCCCACAAACTTGCAAGAAGTAATGCTGGGGTATTCTGACAGCAACAAAGACTCTGGTTTTTTAAGTAGTAACTGGGAAATTCATAAAGCTCAAAAATCACTGCAACAAATAGCAGAAAACTACGATCTAAATTTGCGGATTTTCCACGGACGCGGCGGTTCTGTGGGACGTGGTGGCGGCCCCGCTTATGAAGCGATTTTGGCTCAACCAGGTCATAGTATCAATGGGCGAATCAAGATTACCGAACAAGGAGAAGTTTTGGCTTCTAAATACTCCTTGGTGGACTTGGCTTTGTACCACATGGAAACCATCACCACTGCGGTGATTCAAGCTAGCCTGCTGCGAACAGGGTTTGATGATATTGAACCCTGGAATGAGATTATGGAAGAATTAGCAGCGCGATCGCGTCAACATTATCGTGCTTTAATCTACGAACAACCTGATTTTGTTGACTTCTTCCACCAAGTAACCCCCATTGAAGAAATTAGCCAGTTGCAAATTAGTTCCCGTCCCGCACGTCGTCCATCTGGTAAGAAAGATTTAAGCAGTCTGCGAGCGATTCCTTGGGTATTTAGCTGGACACAAACCCGCTTTTTACTTCCTTCTTGGTATGGCGTTGGCACTGCTTTACAAGAATTCTTGAACGAAGAACCAGAAGAACACTTGAAATTACTCCGCTACTTTTACATTAAGTGGCCCTTTTTCAAGATGGTGATTTCTAAGGCTGAGATGACTTTGGCAAAGGTAGATATGCAAATGGCACATCACTACGTCCAGGAATTGTCTAAGCCAGAAGATCAACTTCGTTTTGCCAAGGTTTTTGACCAAATTGCCAGCGAATTCTATCTGACAAGGGATTTGGTGTTAAAAATCACCGACCACAATCGACTGTTAGATGGCGATCCTGTACTGCAACGATCTGTACAGTTACGCAATGGCACAATTGTACCTTTGGGATTTATTCAAGTTTCATTACTCAAGCGCTTACGGCAGTCTCAAAATACGACTGCGACTTCTGGAGTAATTCATTCTCGTTACAGCAAAGGCGAGTTACTGCGAGGAGCATTGTTAACTATTAATGGCATTGCTGCTGGGATGAGAAATACGGGTTGATTGGGAATGTGGAAGAAGCACCTAGCCCTAGCGATTAGAAATCGCGGCTATACAAACGAAGTCCGCCTACGCGGACTAACGCAAAATCAAGTCTTTTCAACCTGCGGAGGCAGGTTTTGTCTGTGTAGCCGCGACTTCTAGTCGTCTGGTGCAAGATATAAGTTGTCCTTTTCCCATTCCCAATGAAAAATGACTAATGGCTAAAAATAGAATTTTAATTTGCACTTTTTTGGCTTTGTCATCAGGTTTTTTTGGCGCTTACACCAGTGGGCAAATTACTATAATGCTGCATAGCCAAAAGTGCCAAAACCAACCTTGGGGTTTAAAGGAGATGTGCAATGCTTGGATGACGCCAGGGGCAATGTGGCAAGGTAGCACAACAGGACTTTGGACAGGCACTATCTTAGGGGCGTTTGTTGGTGGTGTGGTGACGCGACAAGCTCGTGATTAGTTAACCTTTGGCGGCTTTGATGTCAGCAAGGCTGGTAAAATCTACCCATAGCTAAGAAGAGAAAATCACCATGCCTACCGAAACTAACTCAGGGAATCAAACTACTACTGGGGCTGATGCGATTGATGAAGCGATCGCACAGGGAATTGATTTTGATGGTTCTCCTATTCCGCCTGCCAAGTTAGAACTTTATGGTAAAGTTATGGCGCTAGAAGGCAATAGACAGCGCAGTGGTGTATCTAATACGATGCGATCGCGCATTGTGCGAATTGGTGCAAAGCACATTCCCCAAGCAGAACTCGACCAATTACTTGTAGATGCTGATTTCGCACCCCTAAAAGAAAAAGAAATTGCCTTTTTCTATAGCGGTAAATAATTATTCTGGAAATAGCTTATCTGTTGGCTGACATGCCCGCCCGGAAATAAATTTTCGGGCTAATAGTTTAAGTCTACTGAAGTAGACTGGAGATTTATGGCAATATTTAGTCATCTTCAGATGACTTTAGCTATTAGACGGGAATTTCAATTCCCGGCGGACAAGCGGTTTCGCGTTAAGTTGATACGTATGAGCAATGCTGTGTCCTTAATACTGTTCGGTTAAGGCAAGAGACGCGATGAATCGCCGTCTCTACAATAATCTCAATTCTTTACCTCACATATCCTAAATTGCCATCGATATTTTGGCTTCTTGAGTCTTTTCTCGATCGCGTTGAAAAGTGTATCTACAGCAAGATATTGTCAACTTTGCCTTGTGTTTGAATTGGCAGGTGGCTATATGTACTTGAGTAATAGCTGGAAGCCTTGGAGAACACATGTCAGAAACTACGTCAAATTCAGAAATGCAATATCGAGTACTCGGTAGCACAGGAGAGAAAGTTTCCGCGATCGGATTGGGCGGTTGGCACATTGCCTTGAAGCACGTTGATGAGCAATTGGCTATCCGTATTGTGAGAACAGCCATCGATCGCGGCATCACTTTTATGGATAACAGTTGGGATTACAACGGTGGAGTCAGCGAAATTCGTATGGGAAAAGCACTGCGCGATCGCTACCGAGATAAAGTGTTTCTGATGACGAAAATCGATGGTCGTTCTAAAAAAGAAGCTGCAAAACAGCTAGACGAATCACTGAAACGCTTGCAAGTTGATTGCATCGATCTGGTTCAGCATCACGAAATGATTCGATACGAAGATCCCCATCGAATTTTTGATCCAGAAGGGGCGAATGCTGCCTTCATTGAAGCGCGAGAAGCTGGAAAACTCCGATACATTGGCTTTACTGGGCACAAAGATCCCCATATTCATCTACATACGCTAGAAGTTGCAGCTGCTCACGGGTTTAAATTTGATACAGTGCAGATGCCGCTAAATGTGATGGATGCCCACTACCGCAGCTTTGCAAAACTAGTTGTACCAGAACTTGTGAAACAAAATATCGGCGTTTTGGGGATGAAAAGCTTGGCAAACGGTATTCTTTTACGGTCAAATACAGTAACGCCAATTGAGTGTTTACACTATGCTTTGAATCTGCCGACATCGGTTGTGATTACCGGAATTGACAGTATGGAAATTCTAGAGCAAGCTTTTGAAGCAGTGCGGACGTTCCAGCCAATGAATGACGAGCAAGTGCGATCGCTCTTAGCAAAAACAGCAGAAGCGGCATCACGCGGCGAGTTTGAGCCATTCAAAACCTCATCAATTTTTGACAGCACCGCCCAAAATCCAGATTGGCTGGGAGAGGAACCACAGCGCATCCAGCAATTGATGTCAGCGTGATGCTTTCTGAGTGTTGTCTGTAAAGGAAGTCCACACATCGATATGCTACCGCTAGTATTGGCATTGTATTGTTTTAACGTGAGTTCGACAGATTTCTCCCTGCCTTGAACTAAAGTTCAAGTCTGTCCCTCTCCGAGTCGGAGAGGGACAGGTTTTGCGTAGTAATACCAGGGAGAGTTCTTTTGGGTGGACATAATATAACCAGTCGAACTCACGTTGTTTTAATGATTACCAAAACTTACTGCAAACCTCTTAGATGTAAGGGAACTCCAAGAAATAATCTTTACTCAAAATTCAATCTATCAAAATAGTGAATTAATTTCATAACTATTGACGCTAGAATTTCTATCTACGGATCGATATGGCTAATAAGTTAAATAAAGTAGATTTAGTATACTAAATCACATGAGATTGTCTTGTATGAAACAGAATTATGTTACAAAACAGCTTTCCACAGTAAAACGCTGGATGGCTACAGCATTGCTTGGGATGTTAGCGATCGCTTTTGTTTGGCAAGGTGCATTTTTCTCGAACACCTCAGCAATGGCTGATCCTGCTGCAACCTTGATTGCATCCTCAGACGCAGGCGATCGCGCTCAAGAAAAAGCCAATAGAGATGCTGGACGAACCAAAAATTTCATTGATGATGCGGCAGATAAAGTTAAGGAAGCTGCCAGGAGCAATGCCAGTAAAGTTGACCAAGCAACAGATAGTGGTAGTTTTGCTGAACGCAAAGCCAAGAAAGATGCAGCTACAATTCAAAGAAGAGCAAATGAAGATGCATCTCGGACTAAAGAAGCAGTAGATAAAACAAAAAATGCTGTTGAACGCACTGTCGAAAACATTAAAGATGCTTTTGGTAAATAAACAATAGATATAGCAGCAACCCATAGATCCCCGACTTCGTAAAAGTTGTCGGGGATCTTGTTTTTCAGGAATGATTCAGAAAAATATTAGGTTATTGAAATACTGAATTTTGCTAAAATAATTAAGTAATTTTAGATACATATTGATTGCGCCTAGCGAAACTAGCGATCGCTGATAAAATTAGCTCCTGTCACCGCAAAACAGAAGAAACAATAATGAAATATTTACCAGCAGATATGCTAAATATATAGTTATAAATAAAATATTTAGCTTTCTTTTTTACTAATTTAAAAAAGTGAAATTGAGTAATCTTCGTAGGCAACTTCCGCAAATTACTTCTAAATAACTTGTTTTTCTATACGGATTACAAAGGAATTTTAAGTAGCATTACTTATTGACAAATGTGTTATAACTTTAACTAATTGCAATCTAATTTGACAAATTGTTAATGGTTAACAAATTTTTCACCATTATCAATTACGAAGTTATACTTTCCACTACAACTTAGTAACAATGTAAGAGTTTGATTCTGTGGATAACCCGACCGTGGGAAAATCAAAATACCGAAACTCGAAGTTTAGAGAGGAAAACCTTATAATATGCATCTGAGCGAAATCACCCATCCTAATCAGTTGCACGGTTTATCTGTTCGCCAACTACAACAGATTGCCCGTCAGATTCGAGATAAGCATCTCCAAACAGTAGCAGTTAATGGTGGACACTTGGGGCCAGGGTTGGGTGTTGTCGAATTGACACTAGGACTTTATCAGACACTAGATTTAGATCGGGATAAAGTGATTTGGGATGTAGGACATCAAGCTTATCCCCACAAACTGCTTACCGGACGTTACGATCGCTTCCACACTCTCAGACAAAAGGACGGAGTTGCAGGTTATCTCAAACGCGGTGAAAACAAGTTTGACCACTTTGGGGCTGGACACGCTTCTACAAGTATTTCCGCAGCATTGGGTATGGCTTTAGCGCGAGACTTGAAAGGGGAAAAATTTAAAGCCGTTGCCGTGATAGGCGATGGGGCGCTAACTGGCGGTATGGCTTTAGAAGCCATCAACCATGCCGGACACATGCCGAAAACTAACCTGTTGGTTGTTCTCAACGACAACGACATGTCCATATCTCGCAACGTCGGCGCGATTCCCCGCTATCTCAACAAAATGCGCCTCAGCCAACCGGTGCAATTTATTAAAGATAATCTTGAAGAACAGTTTAAACAAATTCCCTTTGTGGGTGAATCCCTGTCTCCCGAACTCGGACGCATCAAAGAAGGTATGAAACGTTTGGCTGTTCCTAAGGTAGGTGCAGTTTTTGAAGAACTCGGCTTTACCTACATTGGGCCGGTGGATGGACATAATCTCGAAGAATTGATTACCACCTTCCAACAGGCACATCAGATACCAGGCCCAGTTTTGGTACACGTCGCAACAGTCAAAGGCAAAGGCTATGAAATTGCCGAACTAGATCAAGTTGGCTACCACGCCCAAAGCCCCTTCAACGTAGCAACAGGCAAAGCCATTCCTTCTAATAAACCCAAACCCCCGGCTTATGCCAAAGTCTTTTCTCACACTTTAGTGAAACTTGCCGAACAAAACCCGAAAATCGTCGGCATTACTGCGGCGATGGCAACGGGGACAGGCTTAGATAAACTTCAGGCAAAACTACCCAATCAATATATTGATGTCGGCATTGCGGAACAACACGCGATTACTCTAGCAGCAGGACTTGCAACTGAAGGGATGCGCCCCGTTGCAGCTATTTATTCCACCTTCCTACAACGCGCTTACGACCAGATCATTCATGATGTCTGCATCCAAAACCTGCCAGTATTCTTCTGCTTGGATCGGGCAGGAATCGTCGGATCGGATGGTCCCACCCACCAAGGTATGTATGACATTGCCTATCTGCGTTGCATTCCCAACATCGTAATCATGGCACCCAAAGACGAAGCAGAACTGCAAAGCATGGTAGTAACTGGTGTTAACCATACCAGTGGCCCCATCGCAATGCGTTATCCGCGTGGCAATGGTTACGGCGTTCCCTTGATGGAAGAAGGTTGGGAACCTTTGGAAATCGGCAAAGGCGAAATTCTGCGTACAGGCGATGATGTGTTAATTGTTGCTTATGGCACAATGGTCTATCCAGGAATGCAGGCTGCGGAAATTCTTAGCGAACATGGCATTGAAGCAACTGTAATTAATGCCCGTTTCGTTAAGCCTTTGGATACCGAGTTGATTTTGCCTTTAGCTAAGAAAATCGGCCGTGTTATCACCTTAGAAGAAGGCTGTGTGATGGGTGGCTTTGGTAGTGCGATCGCTGAAGCTTTGCTAGATGCAGATATTCTCGTTCCTGTCAAGCGATTTGGTGTACCAGACGTATTGGTAGATCATGCTGAACCCAATGAATCAAAGGCAGAACTAGGTTTAACTAGCCATCAAATAGCAGAGAGAGTTTTGCAAGCTTTCTTTAAGCAGCAAGTATCGGCTGTGGTTTAGCTAATTCTTTGTAAAATGAATCGTCCACACTTGTGACTCAGGTGTGGGCGATCGGATCAAATTTAGAAAAACCTATGAAACTCTTTACAACTTGGTGACAGTATTTCTCAAGGCTTTACGTCTTTGGCAGCAGCCCGGACAGACCTTTGTTTTTCAACTTTGATTGCTAAACAAGTAGGCTATATTTTGGGGTACTTCAACAGATGAAGATAAGCTAAGTAGTATATGTTCAAGGGCGTTCAAGCTATATTTTTTTTCGTAAATGATGTTGTTGCATCGGCTCAATGGTATGGCGAGCTTTTAAATATACCAATAAATTACTTTTATGTAGAAAATGAAATACGGGGAGCGTCGATTGATGTTGGCGGCGTTGAAATGTTTTTCCATGTAGCAGATGAAAAAATGCGTCCGGGGAATGCAGGTCAAGTAGCTTATTGGCGTGTAGACAACTTTGAGCAAGCATTAGATTATGCCCAAAAGCATGGTGCTAGGCTTTATCGAGGCCCTTTGATAATTGAGGGACAGCAAGCAATTTGTCAAATGTGGGACCCATTTGGAAATCTTTTTGGTATGCAGGGTTTCACCAGTGTCTATAGTAGGTATAGCGTTTCCTAGTCTAATGAGGTACACGTCAATGTTGTTTAGTAGCTTTTAAAACGTACCTCACCAGATCGGGAACCGCTATAAAAGAACTTAATTAAATTGCTTGCATAATGAAACTGATTTAATTAATGTTATTAAACATACACCAAACTAGAGGTTTTTTGCTATGGCTGCTGATGTATTCGAGTTACCAGCACCGTCTGCTAACTCAATAGTTGGACATCTACTTGAACTTGGACAAGACCCATTAAAATTTCTGACTCGCTGTCGTGACTATGGTGACATTGTTCCTTTACAGTTAGGGTTAACATCTAGTTGTTTAATAACTAATCCTGAATACATAGAAGAAGTTCTCAAAAATCGCAACAATTTTATTAAAAGCCGAGGCTTACGAGCTTTAAAAACCTTATTAGGAGAAGGCTTGTTAAGTGCAGAAGGAGAATCCTGGTTTTGGCAGCGTCGTCTTGCCCAACCAGTATTTCACCAAAAACGGATTAATGCCTATAGCCAAATCATGGTAGATTACACCAACCAAATGCTTCAAAGTTGGCACGATGGTGAAACTCATGATGTTCATCAAGATATGATGCACCTAACCCTGCAAATAGTTATGAAGTGCATATTTAGCTCAGATGTAAATGCAGGAGAAGCCAAAGTTGTTGCCAATGCACTAGATATAGCAATGCAGTGGTTTGAAAGTAAGCGGCGGCAGAATTTTCTGGTGTTGGAGTGGTTTCCCAGACCTGAAAATATCCGTTATCGTAACGCTATTGCCCAAATGGATGAAGCTATTTATAAACTGATTCAAGAACGTCGCAATAGTGCAGAAAAAAGCAATGATTTGTTGACAATGTTAATGGAAGCAAAAGACGAACAAACTCTTCAGCAGATGGATGATAAATTGCTGCGGGATGAAGTCGCTACTTTAATGTTGGCAGGGCATGAAACTACTGCAAATACTTTATCCTGGACGTGGTTGCTCTTGGCGCAAAATCCCGAAGTGCGTGAAAAATTACAATCAGAGTTAAATCAAGTCCTGCAAGGAAAATTACCAATACTGGAAAACCTTGGACAGTTAGTTTATACACAGCAAATTATCAAAGAATCAATGCGGTTATATCCTCCAGTACCTCTGATGGGGCGAGAAGCAGCAGTAGATACGCAGATTGGTGATTATGAAATTCCCCAAGGTATGGCAATCATGATTAGCCAATGGGTAATGCACCGTCATCCCAAGTATTTTGAGAATCCTGAAGCTTTTCAACCAGAAAGATGGACACAGGAATTTGAAAAGCAACTACCGAAAGGAGTATATTTTCCCTTTGGAGATGGGCCAAGAATTTGTATTGGTAAAGGTTTTGCTCAGATGGAAGCGGCTTTATTATTAGCAACTATCGCTCAAAGTTTCCAAATGGATTTAGTACCAGGATACCCAATCGTGCCACAGCCTTCAATTACCTTACGTCCAGAAAACGGACTAAAGGTACAACTCAAACAGGTTGCTTAAGAAGTCAGGAGAAATCCCCATAAATAAATTTAGGCGTTCCGTAAGCGTCAGCCAAAGGGAAATTTAACAAGGACGCTGTATTTTAAGACGTATGACTCAAAATACGAAGTCTGTTTACTTGCCCCTAAATTTATTTATAGGGATAATTAATTTTTAATTTTTAATTTTTAATTCGGAGCAAAGCAACGTGACACTTTCCACAAACCAGGTTTATCCCGTTATTTGGCACAACGATTCGGTGTCACTAATTGACCAAACGCGCTTACCTAACGAATATACCTTTGTGGAAATTCACCGCAGTGAAGATATGGCGCGGGCGATTAAAACGATGATTGTCCGAGGTGCGCCGGCAATTGGTGTGGCTGCTGGTTATGGTATGTATCTTGGCGCGAGGGAAATTGAGACTAGCGATCGCACCGAATTTTTGCAACACTTAGATCGAGTAGCCCAGTTGTTGCGTTCTACTCGTCCAACGGCGGTAAATTTATTTTGGGCAATTAGCCGGATGATCAAAGCCGCCAAAGAAACCCTGGGAACAGTAGAAGAGATTAAGCAAACACTTTTGCAAACTGCCCAAGCAATTAATATTGAAGATTTGCAAACCTGTCAAGCGATCGGCGACAATGGTTTGACAGTGTTGCCTACTACCCCAGAAAAGCTGACGATCCTTACTCACTGCAACGCTGGGGCGCTAGCTACTGCTGGATATGGCACTGCTTTAGGTGTTGTACGTTCCGCTTGGAGGGAAGGACGTTTAGAACGTCTATTTGCCGACGAAACCCGTCCCCGCTTACAAGGTGCAAAACTCACCACTTGGGAATGTGTGCAAGAAGGTATTCCTGTGACATTAATTACTGATAATATGGCAGCCCATTGCATGAAACAGGGTTTGATTCATGCTGTAGTTGTGGGTGCTGACCGAATTGCCGCTAATGGCGACACTGCTAATAAAATTGGTACTTATAGTGTGGCGATCGCAGCTAAAGCTCATAATATCCCTTTCTTTGTCGCTGCACCCCTTTCTACCGTCGATTTTGAATTAACCGATGGTAGCAAAATTCCCATTGAAGAACGTGAACCAACAGAAATTTATCAAGTTGGCGATACTATTCTGACACCTGCGGGTGTAGATTTTTACAACCCAGCTTTTGATGTGACTCCAGCTGAGTTGATTACAGCCATCATTACAGAGAATGGAGCGATCGCACCTCATCATTTAGCAAAATCACAGCTAAAGCAAGTAGTGTGAGTTCGACGAACCTCTCCCTGCCTTAAATTAAAATTCAAGTCTTTCCCTCTCCGACTCGGAGAGGGAAAGATTTTGCGTAGTAAAACCAGAGAGAGGTCTTTTTACTCGACTAATTAGCCCTAGTAGTCCGTCAAGAAAGAATTGAGGGATGAATTACCTGTAGAGACGGCGATTTATCGCGTCTCTCTAACCGTCAAAATAAATTTGACAGACTACTAGTAGACTTAACCAAAATGCTGAACAATCGCGTCGGCAAATTCAGAACATTTTAAGGGTTCAACTGGCGGTTCTAGCAATCGGGCTAAATCGTAAGTGACTTGACTATTTGCGATCGCATCGCTTAAACCTTTCTTAATTAGGTCTGCGGCTTCTTGCCAACCCAAAAATTCCAGCATCATCACACCAGATAAAATCACTGAACCAGGATTAATCCGATCCAATCCGGCGTGTTTGGGTGCAGTGCCGTGGGTAGCCTCAAATATCGCACTAGAATCGCCAATATTTGCCCCTGGCCCCATTCCCAATCCCCCAACAATAGCAGCAGCAGCATCAGACAAGTAATCGCCGTTCAAGTTCATCGTCGCCAAAATCGAATACTCATCCGGTCTGGTTTGGATTTGTTGAAAAATACTGTCAGCAATCCGGTCATTCACCAAAACTTTCTCTTTCCATTTACCGTCGCCGTGGGTTGACCAAATTGTGTTAAGAACAGTTTCAACTTCCTTGACAATTTGCGCTTTCTTCTCTTCGGTGAGACTATCAAACCCAGGATCAATCTCGTGGGCGTTTTCTTCTAAGGAAATATTGGGATTTTTCTCTTTGTTACTCAAAATCCAAGATTCTCGTTCTGTAACAGTTTCTTGGCGAAATTCACTGGTTGCTAGTTCATAACCCCAGTCGCGGAAAGCGCCTTCGGTGTACTTCATGATGTTGCCCTTATGCACCAAAGTCACTTGTCGCTTATTTTTTGGCAATAGCAAAGCGTGTTTAATAGCACGTCTAACTAGGCGCTGGGAACCAGTTTTGCTGATGGGTTTGATGCCAATGCCAGAATCAAGAGGAATACGTTTTTTCCCGTGTTCTGGGGTAGCGGGGATTAGTTCTTCATTGAGAATTTTAATTAAGCGATCGCCGATTTCGCTACCTTGTCGCCACTCAATCCCTAAATATATATCTTCTGTATTTTCCCGATAAACAATTACATCCAACTTTTCGGGATTTTTGTGGGGTGAGGGCGTACCTGCATAATAACGGCAAGGACGCACGCAGGCATATAAGTCAAAAATTTGTCGCAGCGCCACATTTAAAGAACGAAATCCCCCACCAATGGGAGTAGTCAAAGGCCCTTTAATAGCTACACCATATTCTTCAATTGCCGTGAGAGTATCTTGAGGCAAATACTGATAAGTACCGTATAAATCACAAGCTTCGTCTCCAGCGTAAACCTTAAACCAGCTAATTTGACGCTGACCCTTATATGCTTTGGCTACCGCAGTATCGAGAACTTTTTGGGTAGCAGGCCAGATGTCTATACCTGTGCCGTCGCCGCGAATAAAGGGGATAATTGGATTGTCCGGTACGATTGGTTCACCATTTTTGAAGGTGATTTTTGCTCCGGCTGCGGGGGGGGTAATCTTTTCGTACATCGTTCACACACTCCTAATCGATACGCTGCTATTCAAAAAATCTTTATGTGGCAGACTTGTATATTTTGCTATGTTTTTTGTTCGCCAAGCCGTAAGGCACAGATTTTCCCCCTATTTCCCTTGTACATTATTTGGGGATTAAGTGTGGGATTCAGTGAAGCGATCGCAATTTTGTACGATCAAAAATAGTAAACTACTTTTCGCTATCAGTGCTTCACTTTAAAGAAGCCCAATAGCTTACCGCTCTTTCACTGACCGCTAAAACGAGAATGGCATGACAGACCCAATGATTTTATCAGACCCGGCAAATGACATCGACTCCCTGCGACGACCGTTAATCGCTGGGTCTGAAAAAGTCCAACAACAGATAATCCCACAATTAGCTGAGTTGGGTAATGAGGGATTAGACGTGTTGATGGAATTTTTACTGAAACGACGTGATAACCCAGCAACTTGGATTGATGGCAAAGCTTACCAAGTCCTCTATAACTCTGATGCACCTCAAGTCCAAGAATTTCTGCGCTCCTCTTTTCCTGAGGGAATTGTACCTCTAAAATCAGAGTGCGGGATTAACTATAATTCTTTGCAACAGCTACTTGCTGCTCAAGACTTTCAAGCAGCTGATCGCGTCACCATCGAAAAAATGTGTGAACTATCAGGGCCAACGGCTGTACAACGAAAATGGTTGTACTTTACTGAGGTAGCAAAGACCTCGGCTGTTGACTTGCAAACCATTAATAACCTCTGGTTAGTCCACTCGGAAGGTAAATTTGGTTTTTCAGTGCAGCGAGAAATCTGGTTGAGTTTGGGTAAAAATTGGGAGAATTTCTGGCCGAAAATTGGCTGGAAAGCAGGTAATACCTGGACGCGATACCCTAACGAGTTTACCTGGGATTTGAGCGCCCCTAGAGGTCACTTACCCCTCTCTAATCAACTCCGGGGAGTACGAGTCTTTGCTTCTTTACTCTCTCACCCTGCTTGGTTGAAGAATCCAGAAAAATGATTATAATTTCATGAAGTTTTAGTGGGATGAAAACAAAGCGACAATAAATCTTTTAAAGCATCAGGTTTCTTTTGAAGAAGCCAAAACTGTTTTCGACGATCCGCTCTATGTTGACTTCTATGATCCAGACCACTCTGATGCTGAGGAGCGTTACCTTATTATTGGAGAGTCAAGTCGGGGACGCTTACTAATAATTTCGTATACGGAGAGAGGAAATTCGATTCGTTTCATTAGCGCAAGAGAAGTAACGCGATCCGAGCGAGAAGCATATAAAAAAGGGTAAGCCAGAAATGGAAGACGAACTGCGATCAGAGTATGACTTAAATAGTCTAAGAGTGAGAAAGCTCGGCCCTGAACGAAAGAGCTTCGGTGAAACAACAATTCGTTTAGAACCTGACGTAGCAGAGGTTTTTCCCAATGCCGATACGGTCAATGAGGCTCTAAGATTTCTGATTAGAATTGTACAAGAAAAAAAAGTTTCTACACATATAAAACAGCCTCATAGTTTATTAGAGGAGGTGGGTAAAAACTCCTAATATTGAGTTGAAAATGCCGCAGATTCCAAACTGAAAATATTAAATTAGATAATGGCAAATGTTCGTCTAGAAGATATTAAGCGTAGATTTAACAATGTCACCGCTATTGAGGATATTACCTTTGAAATTCCTGATGGCGAATTTTGGGTTTTAGTCGGGCCATCGGGTTGTGGTAAGTCTACAATTTTGCGAACGATCGCAGGTTTAGAAACCGCTACATCTGGCAAACTCTTTATTGGCGATCGCTTGGTGAATAATATCCCCGCCAGACAACGGGATGTGGCGATGGTGTTCCAAAACTACGCTCTCTATCCTCACATGAGCGTGGCCCAAAACATCGGCTTTGGCTTGCAAATGCGGAAGGTTGACCGAAAAATCATTCAAGAACGGGTGATGAATGTGGCGCGATCGCTTTCTCTGGATCACCTGCTGGATCGTAAGCCCAAACAACTTTCCGGGGGACAACAACAACGGGTAGCATTAGGAAGAGCGATCGCTCGTGAACCCCAAGTGTTTTTACTTGATGAACCTTTATCTAATTTAGATGCCCAATTGCGCGATGATACCAGGGCAGAATTGAAACAGTTACATCAAGAATTAGGCATTACAACTATTTACGTCACTCACGATCAAGTTGAAGCGATGACTTTGGCTGATAAAATTGTCGTGCTAAATCGCGGACGGATTCAACAAATCGGCGATCCCCAAACTATTTATGCAAGTCCTGCTAATCAGATGGTGGCAACTTTTTTAGGCAGTCCGCCAATGAATATTCTGCCTGCAATCTATCAAGACAATGGTTTTGATGTCAGTGGACAGTTATTAGTAATTCCAGCGGATGTGAAGGAAAAATTAAATTTGCGTCAGGGATATAGTTTTGATTTGGGGATTCGTCCAGAGCATATTTTTATTAACGAATCGCCCTCCGGGTTCACAGTCGCCTACGGTGGGAAACCCGCCTACAGCGCTGATTCACCAAAACGCCAAGAAGGAAATGAGAGTCAGCTGATTGTGGAAGTGAAGGTGGTGGAACCTTTGGGAAGGGAAACTTTGATTCGTGCTGGTTTACCTGGTTCGGCGGTGGTATTGAATATTCAGGTAGGTGGGGATGTGCGTCCGCGTCCAGGCGATCGCCTTTCTCTACAACTAGATTTAAATTACTTGTTTGTGTTTGATCCCAAAACTGGGGACAGAATATTATAAGCGCTTCGGAGTGTAAAATATAATTGTTTTGTGTGCGATTGTTGTACTTGGTGGCGAGGGATAGGTTAGCGATCGCATCCAGAATCATCACCACACCGCCATTAATCCAAGTTTTGACCGTAACTCTGACCTTGCGTGGTGCGATGCCTGCGGCGGGCGTAGCCATCGCGGTCATTTGTTAATCAAATAGCGAAAATTTGCTGTATCTTTTGCTGAGTAAGAACCTTGGCTAGTCCATGCCGATTTACTTTCACCTTTGGCCGCTATACCCCGTTAACTCTTAATTTTCAGGTTACAGCAGTGAGAAGTTTTTATATCCATAATCAGGATGAAATAATGATTCAATCACTACAAAAACTATTTACATTTGATGAATATATTGAGTTTTTAGAAACACAACCGGAAAACATTCGTTATGAATTACATGATGGAGATATTATTCAAATGCCGCCACCATCAGGGAAACACGAGCAAATAATAGCATTTTTAACAATGATGTTAGGGTATGAGTGTCTTCGCCTTAAACTTTATTACGGCATACCTAAAACCGCCACAGTGAAGCCAGAAAATAGAATGTCAGGGTACTATCCTGATGTTTTATTAATGAATTTTTCTAACTTGGATAATGAACCATTATGGGAGAAACAATCTATCCTTAGTAAACCGGCTTCAATTCCATTAGTGATTGAAGTAGTCAGTACTAACTGGAGAGATGATTATCATAAAAAGTTTGCCGATTATGAAGAAATGGGTATTCAAGAATATTGGATTGTGGATTATGCTGCTTTGGGTAGCAAGGAATTGATAGGCGACCCCAAACAGCCAACAATCACAATTTACTCTTTAAGTGATGAGGGTGAATATCGTGGTAAACAGTTTAGAGGAGACGACCGTATAGAGTCGCCAACATTTCCAAATTTAAATCTAACTGTTGAACAAATATTTTCAGTGCGTTATTGATGAATTAGACCGTAACCGCCACAGGCAACGTACTGAGAAGCGCTCTAAAAATCCTGTTGAGGGTAAACAACAGCCTAAACCTATCTCAATGTCTCACCCGTCCCTAGCCACATATCACAAGCTACAGGACATGCTAAAAGAGGCTGGACTATACGAAGAACTCGATTAACCACCCAATACCCCATAATTCCCTTAACACCCCGTAGCGCCTCTTGTGGCGACGGGGTTTATTTTTGGTGGTTGGGTGCGAACCTATAATTAGTTGTAAAAAGATAGTTTAAGTAAAAATACATAACGTTTTGAATATTAGTACTTAATATTACAAGTCTAAAAAAAGTTTCTTATACTGCCAGCAATAATCGCCAATCCCCAATTTTTTTGTAGCCATAATCTAAGAAAATAAAAACTGCAATAGAGACTTAATCGATTCGCGGCAAAAACTTATATGACTATTAATCGACGCCATTTCTTGTTCATATTCACAGTAGGTGCGGGTGCTTTTGCATTAGATGCTTGTGCATTAGCAGAAAAATCTTCTGAGGGTAATACTGTAACTCCCGACGCAACACCAAATACAACAGGTGCTATCCAACTGCCCTCTTTAGCTTACGCCTACGAAGCACTGGAACCGCACATCGATGCCAAAACAATGCAGTTTCACCACGATAAACACCACGCAACCTATGTGAAAAACCTGAATGCAGCCTTAGACAAACACCCAGAACTCAAGGGTAAAACTGTTGAAGAACTGTTGCAAAAACTTGACAAAGTACCACAAGATATTCGCAAAACAGTACGTAATAATGGGGGTGGTCATGTCAACCACTCAATGTTCTGGAAAATTATGAAGCCAAAAGGTGGGGGAGAACCAACGGGAGATATAGCCTCTGCTATTAATAAAAACTTTGGCTCTTTTGCAGCTTTCAAAAAACAGTTTAACGAAGCTGGCGCTGGTCGTTTTGGTAGTGGTTGGGTTTGGCTAGTGCGTAACAAAGATGGCAAGTTGGAAGTGACAACTACAGCTAATCAAGATAGTCCTTTAAGTGAAGGCAAATATCCTATCCTGGGTAATGACGTATGGGAACACGCCTATTATCTCAATTACCAGAATCGCCGCGCCGATTATTTAGATGCTTGGTGGAACGTGGTTAATTGGGATGAGATTAACAAGCGGTTTGCAGCCGCAAGTAAATTTGCTTAAACATTGAGACAAGGAGAAAAGCAGGAAGAGAGAGAAAAATAAAAACTTGATCTTCCGCTCCTGTCCAAATAATTTGTGTTTTCGAGACGCGATAAATCGCCCTCTCTACAAGTGTTTTGGTCTTGTCTGAACTGTATTGCTTTATAATTACGAATTAGTTAAAGAGGCTTTTGGGTAGGTACACCAATAGCACGGGGAAACTGAACTGGTGTGGTGGCTACCTTACGCAAATAGACACAATGGCGGATGCTGTGACTCAGGGGTGTTGTAAATTGTTCGATTGATTCAATCACGCCACCCAACTGCTTCACAGCATTCTGCAAAGCAGTTGTTTCATCTTCTGTCCAATTACCGCGATAAATTATGGCTAAACCTCCCTGTTTGAGCAGTGGTAGAGTATATTCTGCACAGACCGAGGCTGCACCGACAGCACGAATCAATGCAATATCGTAAGCTAATCGATGCTGGGGATAATGACCGATTTCTTCAGCTCTACCAACCAGAGTTTTAGCATTGCCAAGGGCAAGTTCAGTTAATATATTGTCGATAAAAGCAATTTTTTTTCCAGTGGAATCGAGAAGAGTAATTGTGGAATTAGGTACAGTAATTGTCACTGGAATACCTGGAAAACCTGCGCCTGTTCCAATATCAATGAGAGTGGGGGAAGCAGTAAAGAAATTTGCTGATAACAGGGGTGCAATTCCTCGCAGAGAATCCCAGAGATGTTTTTCCCAAAATTCTTGGGGATCAGTGATGCGAGTTAAATTTAGTTGGCGATTACCTTCTAGAATTAACTCATAAAGCTTTTGAAATTGCGCTTGCTGTTGGACAGTTGGTTGCCAATTGAGAGTTTGCTGCCAGATTTCTGCCATCTCAGGCAATAAGTTTGTCATTAGTCATTAGTCATTAGTCATTGGTTATTAGTCATTGAGCATGGGGCATTTATTCTTTCTTCCTCCACTCCCCACTCCCTACTCCCTCTTTCATACTGTTGGTAAAGGTTCTTTAGCTTTGGCTGCTAGTGTTTTTGGGTCTACTGATTCTAGTTCACCGTGGTTGAGTGTCCAGCATCGGTCTGCGATCGCTAGCAAATCCCCAGCATCGTGTGTCACTATCAACAGTGTCCAATCTTGTTTCAGTTTCGCTAATAAATTTACCAGTTGCCGACGCATTGACCAATCTAAGCCAGCTGTGGGTTCATCTAATAACAGTAAATTTGGCTGGCGAATCAATTGCACTGCCAAAGCTAAACGTCGTTGCTGTCCGCCACTCAAAGCATGAGGGGCAACGGAAAGCGATAAATGCTCTAATCCCACCTCACTCAACGCTTGTCTGACTCGTTCTGACCCTAACTCAGGATGTCCTAAACGCAATTCTTCTAAAATCGAACCGCCGCAAAAGTGCCGCTCTGGAAACTGAAATACCAACCCAGCCAATTGTTGTAGCTGTTCGGCTATTAGTTCTTGTTCCCGCCAAAAGAGTGCGCCAGTTGTGGGTTCGGCTAGTCCCGACAAAATTTCTAGTAAGGTACTTTTACCTGAACCACTTGGGCCAATAATCAAACCTAGCTGCTGGGGTGCTAATTCCAAGTTGATCGATTTGAGAATCGCTGTTGGGCACGCTGTAGGATGATAATTTACATTTCGGAGATAGAGCATTTGTTAAGATTACCAAAAAGTCAGCAAATTACTGATTAACTACACTGAGAGTATCTAGAAAATTCTGGAAAAATTTATCGCGAATTATCTGCCTTAACACCTTAATATCGCAGCAAGAATCATTTACATTTTCTCTATTGTGGCAGACTCACTCTGAAACAGTGCTGAGTAAGGTTAGCGCTAGTGGGGCGTTTAACCTGTGCTGAGTAAAAAAGTAAAATTAAACTTAACCATTTTTTGTATTCTAAGTAACACATACAACTATTTCAACCGCAATTATTCTGAGGGTTAAAATGACTAAAAGGTGTTCTTCTCCTAGATTAATAGTGTCTGCTCAACTCACTACCCTTGTTCAGACTGCTTTTGCAGCGGCGATCGCCTTTGGCGTTGCCCCTTGGGCAATCGCATTTAATTTTTGGGTAAGTCCTTCTCTAGCTGGCGATCCCTTTCGCGATCGCGAACCTCATCAAATTGGCGACCAAACAGAAGCAGCTTTTAAAGCGATTTTCCAACAAGGTAATTATCCAGCAGCAGATCGTTATCTACAACAAGCAATATCCAAAGAGCCAAACGAACCTCTAGCTTATGCCATAAAGGCATCTTTAGCATACGGAAATAAGGATTGGGCTAAACTCGATACCTACAGCCAGAAAACTCTAGAAACTGGACAAAAACTGATTTCTAGCGATCCGTTGCGTGGTAATTTATACACTGCTGTTGGTCATTTTTTGGAGGGTGCAGTAGTTATCACCCGTGAGGGTACAGTCAAGGGTGTACCGCAAGCATTTAGTCGGTTGCGACAAGTTTATGAATATTTAGATAAAGCCGAGGCAATTTCTGCCAACGATCCAGAACTGAATTTAATCAAGGGTTATATGGATTTATTATTGGCGGTTAATTTGCCTTTTGCTAGCCCAGATCAGGCAATTCGACGTTTAGAACAAAATGCTGCTCCCCAGTATCTAGTAGATCGGGGTGTTGCTCTTGCTTACCGGGATTTAAAAAGGTATCCACAAGCACTAGAGTATGTCAACCGAGCAATTAAAACCACATCCGATAATCCAGAAATTTATTATCTCAAAGCCCAAATCCTGAAAGAATTGGGGCAAAAAGAAAAAAGCCAGCAGATAATCCAGGAAGCGATCGCAAATTTTGACAAAGCACTGACTAAAAAATCCCAACTCCCAGGCGATTTAGTCAAACAAATTGAGAGTGAACGCAAAAATGCTATTAGCCTTAAAAGTCCTGGGTAATTGGGCATTAGTTATTCTCCCTCATTTCCCTACTTCCCATTCCCTATGCTCTACTTTGATATGCTTATTTGCAGAACATTAATTGAGATATTAGACCAAAATGGATATTCAGTTTCGCGAAATTAATCCTTTTGATGTGTGGATTTGGCTAAAATTCAGCACAAATCCTTCTGCGCGTGAAAAGCAGTATGTAGAAGAAGTTTTCAATTCCTGGTTTTATCTAGGTAAATTGGGTGCATTTAATGCAGAGAATCTTCAGGTGCAGGACACTGGACTCGATATCAGCTACATGAATTATGATGAACAAGGCTATGACAAAAGTCTACTAGCACTGATGCACAACATTGGTGAGTTTGAATATGAGGGACAGTGGGGGCGTTGTTGGTTTGACTTAGGAACCAGTGATGCGATCGCATTGGATATTTTAATCAACGCCCTCACACAGCTAAGTCAGGAATATGTCACCATTGAAGAATTGTACATCGGTGGCGAAAATCCCGATTGGCCTGTTGAGGACAGTGAAAGTCGTCCTCAGTCTATCTACGATAATTAGTTACAAAAATGAATAAAGCAGGTGAAATTCGGGTAATCGCTTTGGGGCTAATTCGGAATGGCGAACGCATATTTCTTTCTGAAGGCTACGATCCCGCAAAACAAGAAAGATTTTATCGGGCTTTAGGCGGTGGTGTTGAATTTGGCGAAACCAGCCGCGCCGCCTTAGAACGGGAGTTTCAAGAGGAAATTCAGGCAGACTTAACGAATATTAAATATCTCGGTTGTATAGAGAACCTGTTTATATTTAATGGCAGGCAAGGTCATGAAATTATTCAGCTTTATCAATGTGACTTTGTTGATCCTAAATTTTATCAACTGGAAAGTTTAATTTTTTCAGAATCACCACATCATAAACATAAAGCGTTATGGATAGATATCTCTCGCTTGAAATCAGGAGAATTCAAATTAGTACCTGAAGTCTTTTTTGAATATTTATAAAGAATATGGAATTTTACTAAGATTACTTTGCTGCTAATTATGTTACCGCACTCAGCAAAGACACAATATAGTGGTTGAGACTAACGCCTTCCCGTTCAGAAGTCTCAGTTATCAGCAAACCCTTGACGAAACTGAGCGGTTATACGTGACTTCACAATGTATCTGAATCTAACTCCTGGGTTTTACCTGCACGGTATTCAGCCATTGCCTCAGTTGCAAGTTTGGTAAGCATATCTGGAGAACGGGCAAAAGCTTCATCCCAACGGCGTTCATCTTCTAGTTCTTCCGCATCTTGTTCACAGATTCCAAGTGGGTTCCTCAATTGGCGTAATTTGGTAGGGTCGATTTTGCCAGGATCTAGAAAGGTAACGAGGACTTGGGAGCGATCGCTAATATCTTGCGGTAGCTGGGTGAGGTGAATTTGTCCATCCTGATAAATGCCTTCGATAGTTTTTATCATGAGTTGAAGTTGGGTTGGTATTTCCTTTAATTCTACTAACTAGACTCAAAGGGCTGGGTATGAAATTATTGCCTGCTCAAGCGTCAATCATCTTTATAAACTTCTCTACGATGCCCTACTCTGACAACAGTTACGACTAGGACATCATCATAAATATGATACAAAATCCGATAATCTCCTACCCTTATACGATAACGATTTTCACCATTTTTTAATTTGCCGATACCATCAGGGCGAGGATCAAGAGCTAATTGTTGAATTTTGCTCTCTAGCCTTTCTTGAATATCTACTGGTAATTTTTTGAGTTGTTTAGATGCACTTTTGGAAATTTATACTCCGTAGCTCATGCAGTTTTTTGCTGATGTTCTGACCAAGTTAAAGTATCATTTTCTGCGATATCTTTTAACCCCTCCTCAAAGTCTATTTCGTCGGACTCATCTTCCTGCTTACGGATTTTTAACAGTGATAAAATCTCTTGCAATGTATCCTCATAAGCCAGTTCTAATTGTTCATTAATAGCCTTGATTAACGCTTGCTTTTTAGTTGTAGTTTCCATGTTTCCACTCTTTTCAACTGCTCGTCATTGTCCATGCTTTGAACACCTTATTTTACTCTAAAATACTTCTCAGTAAGTCTGAGATATATTTTCACTTGATGACTATCTCTTTATCCCAATCAAACACTAGCTGCCTCTGGAATTGCACCTTGCATTCTCCCAAAAGCATCAATCAAATTTTGCAATTGTTGATCTGCTTTAAAAACTCCTAACCCACGCACTGTCACTTTCCCTGGAGAATACACAAACCGCGTCTTGAGATTGTCTGGTAAATTCGCCGCTAACAAATTCCAAGCTGGTTCCTCCATTGGCGTTTCTAAAACGACGTGCTGCTTTTGTTCTGGTTTAATGCGGCTAAATCCGAGTTTTTTCGCTAGCTGTTTGAGTTCCATGACTCGCAAAAGTTGATTTGCAGGGATTGGTAAAGTACCATAGCGATCGCTCCACTCGGCTGCAATTAGCTTTAATTCTGATTTAGATTTGGCTGTAGCTACCGCTCGGTAAGCACTCATCTTTTGATCCAAATCGGTAATGTAATCTGCTGGGATAAATGCCGTCAGGTTGAGATCAATTTGGGTATCCTCCACTTTTGGAATTTCTTGTCCTCGGATTTCCCGAATTGCTTCTTCCAGCATTTCCATGTATAAATCAAAGCCGATGGCATCCATTTGACCGGATTGTTCAGCACCTAGCAAGTTACCCACGCCTCTGATTTCCATGTCGCGCATCGCTAGTTGATACCCAGAACCTAACTGAGTAAATTCCTGAATCGCTCGTAATCGTTGCCGTGCTGCGTCAGATAATGCCCGTTGCTTCGGATAAAATAACCAAGCATGAGCTTGGATACCTGCACGTCCCACACGACCGCGTAATTGATACAACTGTGCTAATCCAAAGCGGTGAGCATCTTCAATCAAAATCGTGTTGACTCGCGGAATATCTAAGCCAGATTCAATAATTGTTGTACAAACCAGGATATCTGCATCGCCATTGCTGAAAGTGAGCATGGTTGATTCTAACTCGCTTTCATCCATTTGACCGTGAGCGATCGCAAACCTAGCTCCCGGTATTACTTCTCGTAAATTGGCTGTTGTCTCTTCAATGCCGTCTACTCGTGGAACTACATAAAATACCTGTCCACCTCTGTCTAATTCTTGACGAATTGCAGTGCGGATACTTTCGGAATTTATCGGTGAAAGATGAGTTTTAATTGGTCGTCTCGTTGGGGGTGGTGTGGTAATCAAACTCATTTCCCGAATTCCCGACAAGGACATATACAAAGTTCGGGGAATGGGAGTAGCGGAGAGGGTAAGCACGTCCACTTGAGTTTTCAAGCTTTTAATTTTCTCTTTTTGGTTCACCCCAAATCGCTGTTCTTCATCTACTACCAACAGCCCTAAATCTTTGAATGTCACACCTTTACCTAAAAGTTGGTGTGTACCAACTACTACATCTAATTCACCCGTTGCCAATCGCTTTTGAATCTCGCGGCGTTCTTCAGCCGAACGGAAACGGTTGAGCAAACCGACATTTACCGGGTAGGGAGCAAAACGTTCTTTGAGTGTATGGTAATGCTGCTGTGTTAAAATTGTCGTTGGCGCAAGGAGTGCCACTTGTTTACCGGCGGTGACTGCTTTAAAAACAGCACGAATCGCCACTTCCGTCTTTCCAAAACCGACATCGCCACAAACTAAGCGATCCATTGGGCGATCGCTTTCCATGTCGCGTTTTACATCTTGCACAGCTTTAAGCTGATCCGTCGTGGGTTGGTAGGGGAAAGAATCTTCCAATTCCTCTTGCCAAGGCATATCACCTGGGAAGCTAAAACCTTGTTGTTGTGATCGCGCTGCATACAGTTTCAACAAGTCCACCGCCAATTTTTTAATCGCTTTGCGGACTTTATTCTTAGTATTTTCCCAAGCTTTACCGGTCATCCTGTTGAGTTCCGGTGCTTTATCACCTCCGGCGCGGAACCGCGATAAAGCCCCTACTTGATCGGCTGCAACTCTAAGTAAGCCGTCAGCATATTGCACTACCAAATAATCACGGGTTTCGTCATTAATCGTCAAACTTTCCAGCTTGACAAATTTACCAACACCATGATTTCTGTGAACTACATAATCACCTGGACGTAGTTTATTGGGATCGACTTGTTTAGAGGTAGCTTTGTGGCGCTTGCGGATATAGCCGGGAGTCGCCAAGGAATGCTGCCCAAAAAATTCCCGATCTGTAACGATTACTATTCGGTACGTAGGCAGGATAAAACCTTCGAGTTCGGCAAGCCCAGAATATTTGAGGGCTATGGGAATATGGTTGATTTGCAGCTTATCGATCGCTTGGTAATCGCGGGGATTGGGGATAAACTGAGCCGGACAATCATGTTCTTGCAACAGTGAGACAGAACGGGAAGGTTGAGCAGAAAGCAGCCAGATTGAGAAATTGCGATCGCGTTCTTGGCGGATGGTTTCAGCTAGTTTAGCAAACTGATGTGGCGTAGCTGGAACAGGACGGCTGGCAAGATTGATCCCGCTATTTTCCTCTGACAGTTCAGATAAATATAATGTTTTAAATTTGGCAACATCAGCCAGACAGTCATCAAATGAACGGTGGATTTTCGGCAATGAATGGGGAGTAGGGGAAGAATCTACCCCATTCCCCATTCCCCATTGTTCCTGGGCATTTTCTACCCAGCGATCGCTATGAGCATGACACTGTTCTGGCTCATCAATGGCAATCAAGGTATTTTCTGCTAAGTAGTTTAGCAGAGATGCTGGTTGCTCAAATGCTAACCCCAAAAAACGCCGACTACCTTCAATCAGCGATGAGTGCTGAGTGTTGGGTGCTGAGTTAAATTCTGACTCAGCACTCAGCACTGCGAACTCAGCACTATTTTTCAGTGCTGCCATGACCACAGGAGTAAAGCTAGTGGGGGTAAGAATTATCTGATCAACTTTGTCGAGGGCGGAACGTTGGGTTGTGGGGTCAAATTCCCGCATTTGCTCGATTTCATCGCCAAACCATTCCAACCGGACTGGAAACTCAGAGGAAACCGGGAATACATCTACAATATCGCCCCGTCGGCTCCATTGTCCTTCCATTTCCACCAAAGGCACTCTTTCGTACCCCAAAATAGTTATTTTCTCACTGAAGCTATTCAGGTCTAATTCCATCCCTTTTTTCAAGGTAAGACAGAATTGTTGAAAAGCTGCTGGTGGTGGTAAATGAGGTTGCAGCGCCCCTTGAGTAGCCACAATCGCTAAATTTGTCCTTTGTCCCTTGTCCTTTGTCATTTGTTCTTGGTTTGTTTCTAATGACAACTGACTAATGACTAATGACTCTTGATTTTTGAGTAAATCTGCCAATACCTGCATTTGCCCCCAACTCATCTCAGTTTCCGGGTCAAAAGGTTCGTAGGGAGAAGCCTCGGAGGTGGGGTAAAAATGTACTGTTTGCCATCCCATTGCCTCCAGTTGTGCGTAAACACGTCCAGCTTCCTCCAGAGTGGCACAAACCACGAACAAATCCTTACTCTGAGCTTGCGCTAATGCTGAAGCTACTAGAGTTTTGGGCAGCCGGGAAATGCCATTTAACCGCAATTCTTGTTGTCGATTCAGCTTAGAAATAAATTCAGTAGTGAGCGACGATCGGCCTAAGGCACGCACAATAGAAGAAAATGACATAAGTACTACTAGCGATGGGAGTCTTTGTGGGTCAGCAAATTTTGAGGCAGTTTATGTCAACCATTTTAAAAGTGTTAACAGCTTTCTTATCCCTTCGGTGGAAGAATAATGCACAGCGACTAATAAACTTAAGAACTATAACTATTACTTTGTGTATAGTCAAAGCATTTATCGAAGCACCTTTAATACTAGATACTAGGGATTGAGCTACGTTCGCTCTGATAAACCGCAATTTTAAACATGTCTTCCATAACTTTTGAAATTTTAATCATTTTGGTGCTAATTATTGCCAATGGCGTGTTTTCTATGTCTGAGATGGCAATTGTCTCAGCACGGAAAGTTAGACTACAGCAGCTTGCCAATCAAGGAGATATCAAGGCAAAGGCAGCATTGAAACTAGCTGAGTCTCCAAATCATTTCCTGTCAACCGTTCAAGTGGGTATTTCCCTGATCGGTATCCTGACTGGTGCTTTTGGAGGAGCAACAATTGCTAGCCGAGTGGCCATGTATGTGCGACTTATCCCCTTATTAGCACCTTATAGTGAACCGATATCCTTTGGAATAGTGGTTTTGCTGATTACCTATTTCTCACTCATTGTTGGCGAATTGGTACCGAAGCGTCTGGCGTTAAATAACCCAGAAAGGATTGCCTCGATTGTAGCGATTCCGATGCAAGCCTTGGCGGCGATCGCTTCTCCTGTAGTCTTTCTCTTAAGTGCTTCTACAGATTTGATCCTGCGAGTGCTGGGAATTACAGCTTCTACTGAGCCGCAAGTTACCGAAGAAGAAATTAAAATCTTAATTGAGCAAGGAACTGAGGCGGGAACTTTTGAGGAAGCTGAACAGGATATGGTAGAGCGAGTCTTTCGTTTAGGCGATCGCCCTGTCAGCTACTTAATGACACCCCGTCCCGATATTGTCTGGCTAGATTTAGACGACTCTCCCGAAGAAAATCGCCAAAAAATGGTTGATAGTGCCTATTCTCGGTATCCAGTTTGTCAGGGAGGACTTGACAATGTGCTGGGTGTTATCCCTGTCACCGACTTATTAGCTAGGAGTTTCCGAGGGGAACCTCTAGACTTGACAATCGGATTGCGACAGCCCGTATTTGTGCCAGAAAGCACCCGTGGTTTAAAAGTTTTGGAATTATTCAAACAAACCATTACTCACATGGCGCTAGTAGTGGATGAATACGGTGTGATTCAAGGATTAGTCACTCTCAACGACATTATGAGTGAAATTGTCGGTGATGTTCCTTCTACTGATGGACAGGATCAACCACAAGCTGTGCAACGTGAAGACGGTTCCTGGCTTTTAGATGGGATGTTGCCTGTAGAGGAGTTTTTGGAACTTTTCGGTATGGAAGAATGGGAATCAGAGGAACGCGGCAGTTATCAGACATTAGGTGGTTTTGTGATCACCCATTTAGGTCGTATTCCTGCCGCCGCAGACCATTTTGAATGGCAAAGTATGCGAATTGAAGTGATGGATATGGATGGTAATCGTGTTGATAAGGTGCTAGTCGTACCTAAGGCAGTTAAATCAGCAGATACGAAAAAATCTGATTAGGACTGGGGATTGGGGAAAATAGTTCCTCTTTTCCGTTAGCTATCCGCTAACGGCACTTTTCAGAGGCATTGGGCATTGGACATTAATGCCCAATGCCTATTTATGCGATTTATCAAGTGCGAGATAGACGTTTAACCGCTTCACCCGCCAACAACTGATGAGCTTGTTCTAGAAATTGGGGGATTTTGTCGGCGTGGGGATTGCGGGCGATAGATTGCCGTAAGTCTAACTCGTCTAGCCGATCGGCTTTATTGCCAGGGAACCAGTGGCCACCATTGCCAAGGAGGTTGTAGCGCATTTTAGCGTACTCTACCAGATCGTAGGCGATCGCTAAATTCCGCAGCCACAAAATCACCCGAATATTTATCTCACCAGGGGTTTTGTCAAAGGTTGGTAGATTTGTTTCCCAGGATTTTACCCAATCTTCTCCCAAAGTCGCGATCGCTTCTGATTCCAACCTTGCTAAAATTGGTGGCAAAATTTCTGATGCCCGATCGATTAATTCTAAAGTCTTCAGGTGTTCATCAAAATCTTGTGGTTTTGCTGCTCCTATACTTAGGGTATGAACCTCCTGATGACTCAAACAAAATAAATCATTAAACACCATTGGACTCAACGGGGCACAAAGATTTAGTAATTTTTCTGGAGGTTCATACAACAAACCGCCTTTATTAGATGGACTAATAATAAACACCCCCATATCGTGGCGTTTAGCTGCTTCAATTGCTGCCCAATTCCATTGATTAATGTAGTACCAATGCAAGTTTACATAATCAAATTGATTGGTATTAATTGTCTGCACAATCATCTCTGTTGAGCCGTGTGTGGAAAAGCCAATAAATCTAACTTTTCCCTCTGCTTGCAACTGCTGCGCTACTTCCAAACAACCACCAGGACGGATGCTATCATTTAACGACTCAGGATGATTGATACCGTGCAACCCTAAAAGGTCAACATAATCTAGTTGGAGATTTCGCAATGATTGTTCAAATGTCTCGCGGAATTCTTTCGCATCTGCCTTTGGGCTGATTTTGGTTTGAACAATCAACTTTTCGCGGGGAAACTTGGGTAATATTCTCCCCAATTGCATTTCGGAAGTACCATAGCCACGAGCAGTTTCAATATGATTAATTCCAACCTCAACCGCCCTTTTAATCGTCGCTTCTAGATTCGCCTGGTTATCAGCAGGAATTTCATGATTGGGAACATCCTCCCATTTGAACTGATATCTCATGCCACCGCAGGAAAACACTGGCATCTGTAATTCGGTGCGTCCAAATCGTCTATATAACATCAGTGGATTGTGGATTGTTTAGCAACTTAAAATTTGAAACTGACAGTCATTCGAGTTTTCAGTGCCACAATCATTTCCTCTGTTCAATTTGTGACACTAGCAAGATTCACCCCATTATTAAATCGGTCAAGCCTTTTGGTTATTAGAGTGTAACCAGTATTCCAGTTCCAGAGAGTAATTATCTCACCCCATTGCACAATACGGTTCAGATAAGCTTTTTTCTCCCCCCTGCATCCCCTGTCTGCCTCAACGGATAAATTTTTTAACCTAAGCGTATTGCCCTATAGCAATTTTATCTGATTTATAAAAATTGCAAAGCTGGGATGCTCGACTTCTCTAAAAAGTTGAGCATCCCAGCAGTTTTGAGTTGTGAGGAGGTAGTCGGTTGTCAGATACCCTTCTTAATTCTTTGGGGACTGTGCCTGGGTTAAGCAATTTTTCAATATTTCAGCTAACACTTGTACGTTGGGTTCATTAAGTAGGTCAAGATGAGATCCAGGAACATAATGGATATCTAATCCTCCAGCTACCAGTTCGCCCCAGCCAAATTGTGGGTCGTATTGTGTACCTATGGCTTCGTCCCGATTTTCATCTTCTGTTCGCAAGAGGATAGCTTGACCAGCATAAGGTGAAAATATATATTCACTGCCTGCTTGCATATTAGCATCTACGCTTTTTAAATGTTTGTCAGTTTCAGGTAAATTAAGTACCTCTTCTAAGTAACGGTTATATGTATTTTGGAGATGCTGCTTACGCCAATAACTCCATCTCACAATTTTTTGCCAAAGGTAGATCGGCCCTTGTTTAACTATATTATTTAAATGCAAAAAGACTCGTTTGAGAAATGGCGATCGCCAGCTATAACCTAAACGACAACTATCAAACAGAACTAGAATACCAACTTGTTCGCCTTGCTCTTGGAGTTGTTGAGCCATCTCGAAGGCAACTACACCTCCAAAAGAGTAACCTCCCAGAAAATAAGGCCCATTGGGCTGAAGAGTCTTGATTTCTTGAATATAGTGAGTTGCCATGTCTTCAACTCGTGTATGGAAAGGCTGTTTTCCATCTAGTCCTTGTGGCTGTAGTCCGTAAAATGGTTGCTCTGAACCCAGATGCAGTGCCAGTTCACGGAAACACAAGACTTCCCCACCCAGTCCGTGAATGCAGTAAAAAGGTGGCTTGGAACCATTGGGTTGAATTTCTACTAGAGATGACCAGCTAGATTTTGATTTGTCTAAGGTATTTACTAAAGCCTTGTTTGTGACTGCTATTTCTTCTTGGGAGATTACTTTTGCTAGAGCCTCTACAGTACTTGACTGGAACAGAATGGCAAGAGGCAGATTTTTACTAAACGTTTTCTCAATTTGCCAAAACAGTTTTACTGCTAGTATGGAATGTCCTCCAAGCTCAAAGAAGTTATCTTTGACACCGATAGGCTGGACACCTAAAATTTGTTCCCAAATTTTGGTTAGTTGCAATTCTAATTCATCACGGGGAGCAACGTAGGTGTTTTCAGAATCAAGCCTGGTTGAGTCTGGTGCTGGTAAAGCGCTGCGGTCGATTTTGCCGTTGGGGGTTAGGGGTAAGGTTTCTAGTAAAACGAAAGCACTAGGAACCATATATTCTGGTAGTTGCTCTTTGAGGAAATGGCGCAGCTCGTCTATATTTGGTGTTTGTTCTGGGTGAGGAACGATGTAGGCGACTAGTCGCTGGTTTTGGGGGTGATCGACTCTCGCTGTTACGACGGTTTGCTGTATGCTTGGGTGCTGTGCTAGTAAAGCTTCGATTTCTCCAAGTTCGATCCGAAAACCACGAATTTTTACCTGATGATCGATTCTACCGATATATTCAATATTGCCATCGTGAAGGTAACGGGCTAAGTCTCCAGTTTTGTAAAGTTTTTCGCCTTCATTAAAGGGATGGGAAATAAATCGCTCGGCTGTTAAGTCTGGACGGTTCAGGTAGCCTTTGGCAACTCCAATACCACCAATATAAAGTTCGCCGATCGCACCCAATGGAACTGGTTGGAGATGGGAGTCGAGGATATAAAGTTGAGTGTTGGCGATCGCTCTGCCAATCGGTACACTTTTTAAGGTACTCTCTCTTTGACACTGCCAAAAGGTGACATCAATTGCGGCTTCGGTAGGACCATAGAGGTTATGTAGTTCACATCCCATCGGCTCAAAAAACCGCTCCTGGAGGTCAACTGGTAAGGCTTCTCCACTACAAAACACCCGTTTTAGAGATTTGCAACCTTCTAGTCCCTTAGTTTCTAGAAATATCTGCAACATGGAGGGTACAAAGTGCAGTGTTGTAATTTCCTCTTGGGCGATGGTGTTGATTAAGTAAGTCGCATCTCGCTGTCCACCAGGTTTAGCCATCACTAAACGCGCCCCTGTCAATAGGGGCCAGAAAAACTCCCAAACTGAAACGTCAAAACTGAAAGGCGTTTTTTGCAGAATGCGATCGCTTTCAGTTAGCTTGTAAGCATCCTGCATCCACAGTAAGCGATTGCAAATTCCCCGATGGGTGTTCATCGCGCCCTTGGGTTTGCCAGTAGAACCGGAGGTGTAAATTACATAAGCTAAATCTAGAGGCTGGACGCTGGAATTAGGATTGCAATTGCTTTGTTGTGAGATTGTTTCCCAATCGCTATCCAGACAAACTTTCTGGCTAGTTGTAGGCAGACGATCGACTAAATCCTTTTGGGTTAACAGCACCGCAGGTTGACAATCGCCTAGCATATATGCTAGACGTTCTTGAGGATATTCGGGATCAAGAGGTACATAAGCGCCGCCAGCTTTGAGAATCCCTAACAGCCCGACAACCATTTCTAAGGAACGCTCAACACAAATGGCTACTAATACATTTGGCTGGACTCCACAAGTTTGCAAGTAGTGTGCTAGTTGGTTGGCACGACTATTTAATTCAGTGTAGGTAAGGTGCTTATCTGCAAATTTTACAGCGATCGCATCTGGTGTTTTCTCTACCTGCGCTTCTAATAAGTGGTGCAGACATTCAGATAAATCGTAGTCAGTTTGGGTATCATTCCACTCTACTAGTAGCTGATGCTGTTCGGCTGCTGTTAACAGAGGCAAATCGGCAATATTCTGTTCTGTGTTGGCGACGATGCCTTCAAGTAAAGTTTGGAAATGCCCTACCATTCTAGCGATCGTTGTCGCATCAAATAAATCTGTGTTGTATTCAATTCCACCTTTGATCCCCTCGGAAGTTTCTTCTAAATCGAGGGTAAGCTCAAACTTTGCTGCACCGCTATGAACTTCTAGTGGAGTAATGTTCAATCCTGGAAGTTCCCAAAGTTCCCTTGGGGTATTGTGGAAGGCAAACATTACCTGAAACAAAGGTGAGTGGCTCAGATTTCGTTCTGGCTGTAGTGCTTCTACTAGCTTCTCAAAAGGTAGGTGTTGGTGCGAGTATGCTCCTAGTGTTACTTCTCGAACTTGACTAAGTAACTGCCGGAAACTTGGGTTGCCGGAAAGGTTAGTGCGTATGGCTAGGGTATTGACAAAGAACCCAATCAACCCTTCGGTTTCAACTTGGTTGCGACCAGCAATGGGAGAACCGATGAGAATATCTTCTTGCCCAGTGTAACGGTGCAGTGTTGTCCCAAAGGCCGCCAGCAATGTCATGAATAAAGTGACACCTTCCCGACGAGAGAGTTCTTTGAGCGCTGCACTCAAGGACTGGGGTAAAATCAGGGATTGCACTGCTCCCTGGTAAGTTTGGATTGGTGGTCGTGGTCGGTCGGTTGGTAATTCTAATACTGTTTTGGCATCTGCTAACTGGGTTTTCCAGTAGTTGATTTGGTCTGAGAGTATTTCACCCGATAGCCATTGGTGTTGCCAAACAGCAAAATCAGCATACTGGATAGGCAATTTTACCAGGGGCGAAGGCTTACCGCTCAAAAAAGCTTGATAAACGGCTGCTAACTGCTGCCAAAGAATGCCTATTGACCAGCCATCTGAGGCGATGTGGTGCATGACCAACAGAAGTATATGCTCCTCTTGGTCTATTTGGAGCAAGGTAGCTCGCAGCATCAAGTCAGTTTCTAAGTCGAAGGGGCGTTGTGCCTCTTGCTTAAGCAAATATTCTACTTGCTCTTGTGTTACCTTAATTACCTTAAGTTCCACTGACTGAGGTGTGCGAATTACTTGTATGGGGCTACCATCAAGTGATGTAATAAAGTTGGTTCGCAGTGCCTCGTGATGGATAGCGATCGCATCTAGTGACTGTTGCAATACTCCCGTATTTAAGTTACCCTTTAGCCTCTGTGCATTGGAAACGATATATGCGCGGCTGTCGGGTTGCAACTGTTGCAAAAACCACACTCGCTGCTGGGCGAAGGATAAAGGGGCTGACTCTCGGTTGGCTATTTGGGGAATAGTCTGATTTTGAAGATTATTTTTTTGAGTCTGGTTTTGGGCTATTGCTTCCGCTAAAGTAGCGATCGTTGGATTTTCAAATAAGAGTTGCAACGGTATTTCTATTTGAAAGGCTTGGCGAACTCTAGACATCACTTGAGTGGCCAGCAGTGAATGACCTCCCAATTCAAAAAAATTGTCGTATATGCCTACTTGTTCCCGACGCAAAACTTTCGCCCAGATGGTAGCTAAGACCTCTTCTGTGGAATTCTGAGGTGAAACAAAGTTAGTTGACAGCCTAATATCAGATGTATCCGGTGCAGGCAAGGCGCGGCGGTCTATTTTACCGTTAGGATTTAGTGGTAGGGTGTCCAAAAATACAAAGAAACTAGGCACCATATATTCAGGTAGCTGTCCTTGCAAAAAGCGCCGCAATTCTACCTGACTAGGGATTTGCTCTGGACTGGCAACAATATATGCCACAAGTTGCTTATCCCCATTCACATCCTCTCTAGCTATAACTAAAGTCTGCGTCAGTGCCGGATGTTGACCTAATATAGTTTCAATTTCTCCTAATTCAATTCGGAAGCCACGTATTTTAACTTGGTGGTCAATGCGACCAAGAAACTCGATATTACCATCACTCAAATAACGTGCCAAATCCCCAGTTTTGTAGAGGCATGCCGCAGGTTCAGAGCTAAAAGGGTTGAGAATAAACTTATCTATGGTTAATTCTGGACGGTTGAGATAGCCTCGCGCTAGACCAATACCGCCAATATGCAGTTCGCCTGATTCCCCAACAGCTACAGGTTGCAAGTTTTCATCGAGGATGTGAATCTCTGCATTCGTAATGGGGCGACCAATGGGAGCAATTGCATAATTAGTTCCGCGCTGGCAAGTCCAGAAAGTGGTATCAATAGAAGCTTCCGTTGGCCCATAACAATTATGCAGAACATTATCCAAATTCAGTTGGGCGAAAAAGCGTTCTAGGAGTTCGCCAGGTAAAGCTTCACCACCACAAACAATATGTCTGAGGAATCGACAATTCTCAATTCCCTTCTCTTCTAATAAGACACGCAGTATAGAGGGTACTAAGGCCAGGACAGTAATTTGCTGCTCAGTAATCACCTTTACAAGGTAGGCAGTGTCCTGATGTCCAGCAGGGCGAGCCATGAACAATTGCCCTCCAAAGCACAATGGCCAAAATATCTGCCACACGGAGGGGTCGAAACTAAAAGAAATAGTCAGTAAAACTTTGTCTGCCTGAGTCAATCCAAAGGTTGTTTGCTTCCAGTGAAGTTGATTGCAGATACCACGGTGAGGAATCATTACACCCTTGGGCTGCCCTGTAGAGCCAGATGTGTAGATGACGTAGATGAGATTATCAGCCGTCGTCTCATTGACAGGATTTTCTTGACTGTTTTGGATATTCCCTTGCCAGTTTGAGTCCAGACAAACCACTTGTGCCTGATGCGGTGGTAAATTATTGAGAAATTTTTCTTGGGTTAACAACACTGGTGTCTGCGTGTCTTCCAAGATAAAGGCTAAACGTTCTGAGGGATATGCTGGGTCTAAAGGTACATAAGCGCCTCCAGCTTTGAGAATACCCAGCAGACCTACGATCATCTCCAAGGAGCGCTCCACGCAAATGCCTACAAGTACTTCAGGGCCAACGCCTAAAGCACGTAAGTGGTGCGCTAGTTGATTTGCCTGTTGATTTAATTGCCGATAAGTAAGTTGTGTATTTTCACATACTACAGCAATTGCTTGGGGCGATCGCTCTACCTGCACCTCAAACATTTGGTGAATGCAGAGATCCTGAAGATGAGCTACTTGGGTATCATTCCATTCTTGTAAAACTTGAGTGCTGATGATCTTAGTTTTTGTTAAGGTATTTAACGGAATATTTTGCTTATAATCTGATATCTGGTTATTTATCTGCATTTTCTATATATCAACTCCATCAGGAAATGGCATTTTTTATTTATTGTATAGTTGTCCTTATAGAAAATTGTATTTAGCTCTGCAAATTAACATCCTCAAAGAGCAAGTTTTATCTGTAATAAACAAAACATAGTTAACCTTAAAACGTTATGCTACAATACTTTGACTTCCACCAAGAACAAGAATTATCGGTTGCAATACCCAGGTTAATAAGTATACATCCTCAAATAAAATTCCTAATTTTGCATTATCAAACTGCTGACTTACAGCCAGAGAATAGCAATTTGTCTACAGCTTTATTACTTAAGTTAACAAGTTTTTTCCATGATTTTCATTAGTTTAAATTAGGTATACAACCAACAAGACTCTATCCTTTTCTATGAAAAATCGCTGAAGAAAAAATTAATTATTACCAAATCTTCATTGTGTTTGTTCCTATGTAAAAGTTATATAAAGTTATGATTATAATTTTGCTTAAGCAATTAAGTAAGCAGCTAATAGGTATAATAGACTAGAGACACCAAAAACATGACATAGCTACTGGCATCGGGGATTAGGTATCAGTAATTCTTTACTTAGCACCCAGCAAGAAGTCCATTCTTGAAGCAAATCTAAAACTTAATCTAGGGACAAGAAAATGTATCAAAAACGACTCTTCCTCAGGATGTAAAATAACTACAAGGTATATATGACAACGCTCATAGATATCATAGTTCAGTTATGCGTTAGAATTTTTTTCACTAATCTGTTACCACAAATTATCTAGAGATCTTCATGAAGATACCCCAACTTCAACTACAATATTCACATCATGTAAATTTTTGTTACAAAAGTCAACTTTTTGATCCATTTCGTTGTACGTTATCCATGTGAGTTTTGTAAATCAGTAATTATGCGTAAGCAAACAAGAAAATTTCTAAGCAAAACCGAATTAGTCTAGCTAAACATGCTACAGTGATTGTGTAAAGAGATATGAATTGTATCTCTAATAAAAACATTAATCTGCAATAAAAGTCTAGTAAGCAAGTTCAACTATTTATTACACGCCTTAAAAATTCTAACTAATATTTCTACCTGACTTGCTTGATTACTAAGTTTATGTCAGGAGTTTTATTTAACCTATAGTTAAATAAATTCAAAGTTTTTTTCTTGCCATTAAATCTCAATATTTACGGGCTAAACCAAGCGCTAATTATCAAAAAACACTAATTATCAAAAAAAGTTAAGCATTCGGGTAGTAAGCCACAAGAAGAAAGACCAACCCTGAAATACGCTTTTGATCAAAAAATTAAAGTTATTCTGAAGAAAACCGTTAATTGTAAACTATAAATGACACATTTCTTTGAGAGAAAAATATGAGATGCCCCACCTAATATAGGTTTCCATTAAATTTTAGATTTTAACTACACCAAGTTTTATTAAGTATGAGTAACCAAAGCATTGTAACAAATAAATTGAGTGAAGTGCCTTTAGATTTGCGTGCATCTGCATTTGTAACGGTACGTAAAGGTTCATGGTGGTTAAGATTAACAACATTATTTTTGGTAGACTATACTCTTTTATCATTAGCTTGGATTTTAGCTGGATATCAATATTATGAGCATTTGACTTGGTATATACCAAGTCAATATTTACCAATCTTAATAACTATTGGGATTCAAATAGGCTCATTAGCTGTCCAAGGTATTTATCGAGAAGGTCAAAAACGCTATGACTACTTGAATATTATCAAATCGCTAACTTTTGCTCATGGATTAATACTCCTTGTTTGTTTTTTGTATAAACCAGTAGTTGATATTACACAACCAAGATTAATATTATTATCTTGGTTGCTAAGTATACTATTTATTTGCACTGGTAGATATACTGTAAATTTCACTCTTGAATATCTCCGCAAGCAGAAAAAAATAGTTCGTTCTTCTGTATTTATTATTTGTGATCCTCAAGATCGTGAGCAGATTACTAGCTTTATCAAAAAGGAGAAACATTACATAATATCTGGAGCTGCAAACGCTAATTCATTAGACAGATATCAGCGTCAAAAAACATTGAATCAACTTAATCAATTAGGTGTAACAGAAGTTTTTATATCTTGGGATGCTCTAAAAAATAGAATGTTTTTGTGCTGGTTATTTCAAGCATCTGGCATCCAAGTACATATTTTACCGATGGAATTAAAACCAATTTATAGAAACGTAGAATTTAACAAAATTGGCGGAATGCCTTGCCTGAGTTTAGATTGTCCAATACTTACAGGAAAAGACTTTTGGATAAAGCGTAGTTGTGATTTTTGTTTCGCGACTTTATTTGTAATGTTATCATTACCTGTCTACATAGCCATAGCTATAGCTATAAAATTGGACTCTCCCGGCACAGTGTTTTATAGACAAACACGTATAGGTTTACATGGGCAACAGTTTAAAGTATGGAAATTCAGAACTATGAGGTCTGATGCGGAAAAATTACAGAAAGAATTAGAAGCTTTAAATGAAACCAAAGATGGGATTATCTTTAAAATTAAAGATGATCCTCGTATTACCAGTGTTGGTAAATTTCTCCGTCGTTACAGCTTGGATGAGTTACCCCAACTTTTTAATGTTATTCTTGGAGAAATGAGTATAGTAGGGCCTCGACCTTTACCTACAAGAGATGTAGATAAGTTTGCTGAACATCATTTTATTAGACATGAAGTTTTACCTGGCATTACAGGTCTTTGGCAAGTCTCAGGTCGCTCGGATATCTTAGATTTTGAACAAGTTATTAATCTCGATCTTAACTACATTGAAAATTGGTCTCTTGGATTAGATTTTGAAATTCTGCTCAAAACAGTGATGGTAGTTTTAAAAAAAGAAGGTGCTTACTAAGCTGATTAAAAACAAATCATAGTAAACAGCAATAATTATATAGTCGTTTACATATTGAAATAACTATTGTTGTTTACCGTAAAGTTAATTTTTTAACTCATTAAATTTATATTTTTCTACTTTCAGTAGTTAAATATTTGGTTAAGAGTAATAAAAGCTTTTGTATAAATATTTTTAATTTAAGAAAATATTGTGAACAGTACCGTATTCAATGTTTCAATTTATGATAATTCCAAAAAAATGATTGTATGAATTATAAGCATAAAAAAAGCTATAAAAGCTTCTAAAGCTTTATCCGAAAAAGTAAGTCATTATGTTATGAATATGGTGATTTAAAACTAACTAGATAAGCTGATTAATAATTAAGAATGTCAGAAAAGTATAAACTAATAAGTAATTCCCTTTCAATGATAGTCAATCGGCTAACACAAAGCATTACAGCCTTTGTATTAACCGCTGCTATTGCTCGTACTTTAGGAGCTGAGGCTTTAGGTCAGTATCTACTAGCATATAGCTACTATTTTATTTTTGTGGGCATTGCTTCACAGGGGCTAAAGACATTGTTTACCAGAGAACTAGCCAATGAATCACAAAAAACATCAGTTTATTTAATTAGTGGTACCTGCTTACAATTAATATTTACTTTTCTTAGTTATGCGGCATTGGTTATTGTAGTGTTTTTACTTCCCTATAGTTCCAAAACCTCTACAATTTGCTACATTATGGGATTAACCATCATTCCATTTGGACTCTCCAACGTAACGGAGGCAATTTTCCAAGCTAAAGAAAAGATGCATTTGATTGCTATTGCTACAGTCCCAGTGTATGTCTTACGCGTACTAATAATGATCTGGGCAATGCAACTGAATTATGGAATTGAATATCTGGGAGGGATACTGTTTTTTTCGGAAACATTAATTTTGATCGTTGAATGGATTCTGATTACACGGTTCGTCAAAATACAGTGGCAGATTGATAGAATTTTTATATGGAAGATAATTAAGGGCGCACGGACATTTTTTGCTATTGAAGCAATATCTGTAGTAAGTAGTAGAATTCAAATATTGATTCTTTCATTGATAGGAAATGAGTTTTTAGTAGGTCTTTTTGGTGGAATATTACAACTGCTACAACCTTTTTTAATTATTGCAAACAGTATAACTGTAGCAATGTTTCCCAGACTCTCAAAAGTAGTAGACCAAGGGCGACAAAAGCAACAGCAAATCACTGAAAGCTTTATTGAAATTCTACTAATTATGGGGTTACCCTTATTCCTTGGATTGTTATTTTTTGGCAAAGATTTACTTGTTTTTATTTATGACTCTAGCTTTGCTCAAGGAAGTTTAGCTCTTAGTATCAGTGCTGCATCACTTCTTTTACTGCCATTCACACGCACACTCTGTTATCTACTTGTAGCCAATCATTTTGAGATAGTCAATCTACGTGAAGTGGTTATTACAACTACATTAGGAAGCTTGGCAGGTGTGGCATTAGTTTCGCAATATCAGCTACTAGGTGCAGCTATAATGGCATTACTAATGACTATTATTGCCTTCAGTCAGTATGTTTACTTCAGCTATACTCTCTTATTTCCATTAAATTTATGGAGAATTATTCGCCGTCCTGCTGTAATTAGCACTTTAATGCTATCTGTATTTTTAATTTTAAAGAAAGTTAACTTAGATTTTTCATTAACTCTTATTATTTCGACTTCTTCCTATATTCTATTTGTTAGTTTTCTCAGTATTTATACTTTAGGCGGAATTGATTTTGTCTTGGAAAAATTTGTAAGAAAGGGATGACACTTCAATCACTAAGCTTGCTTCCAAAATAGCAAAATTTCCAAAACTAAGATAACTAGAGCAATGAATAATGAATATTTTCAATCAGAAAAACCAAGAAACCAAAAATTAACAATGGTAAATGAAAATAACCAAATAATAGTCAGTGTTGTAATTCCTACACGCAATAGACCACAAATTGTTGCTAGGGGTGTCACAAGTGCATTAGCTCAAACGCTGCAATCAATTGAAGTAATTGTGATTGTAGACGGTCCCGATCAGGAAACAGTCAACGTATTGTCTCAGATAACTGATCCAAGATTGAGAGTGATAGAATTATCAAAAAATGTTGGACCATCAGGGGCTAGAAATACTGGAGTGAGAGAAGCTAAAGGCACTTG
Organism: Nostoc sp.; assembly: GCF_036916655.1. Taxonomy (GTDB): domain Bacteria; phylum Cyanobacteriota; class Cyanobacteriia; order Cyanobacteriales; family Nostocaceae; genus Nostoc. The sequence continues at coordinate 256,982 of NZ_JBALFY010000068.1, read as the reverse complement.
GATAGCCTTTTTAGATGATGACGATGAATGGCTTCCACAAAAATTAGAGCGTCAACTTGAGGTAGGAAATAGTTCCCATTATGATTTTCCAGTTATCGCTAGTCGTTTCATTGCCCATACTCCAAAAGGTGACTTGATTTGTCCTAGAAGGTTACCTAACCACTCTGAACCTTTAAGTGAATATCTTTTTGCGCGTAACTCCTTTTTTAAAGGAGAAGGCTGCATACAAACATCAACTATTTTTGTGAAGAAAGAGTTAGTACAAAAAATTCCTCTAGAAGAAAAGTTTTACAGACATGAGGATTGGGAGTGGTTACTTAGGGTTAGTGCTATCGAGGGTGTAGGAATAGAGTTCGTACCTGAGCCTATGGCAATCTGGCATTCAGACATGGGAATCAAACGTTTAAGTAACATTAACGAATGGCAATATTCCTTGGATTGGATTCGTTCTACTCGCAATTTAGTAACACCAAAGGCTTATTCAGGCTTTATTACAACAATTATTACTCCTTCTGCCTCCTTAGTCGGTGACTGGAAAGCCTTCTTTCCTTTGTTGGGGGAATCTATACGATGGGGCAATCCCCGACCCATTGATATATTCTTGTACTTAACTATGTGGCTATTCCCTCAGCAACTCAGGCAGCAAATTCGCTCTTTTTTCCTCAAGAAGCCCAAAATATAGGAGATTGTTTAAAAAAATAAAGCAGAAGATAAGAATAATGACAAAAACCTTAAAGCATAAATTTAAAGTCTCCAAAAAAAATAATTATAGAGATGAGTATAGCCATATACAAAGCCTCTTTGCTTAAATTTCCAGTTTTTAAATGTATATTATCTCTGTCTTCAATCTTGATAAAGAATAAATACCAATCTTAAAAATACAGCGAACTCGTAAAAAGTGAATGCCTTGAACGAGTTAGTTGTCTATAAACAAAGAGGGTATTAGTTCCACTTAGTTATGTCTGCCTTATAGCTAATGCTATAATTTACTTATTAAGTGATAGCGTGCAACATTATAGTATTAGCTTTATGTCAGAAAGATTCTAATTGTTGAAATATTGCCTGTCTGGACGGCAATATTTTTCACGAAAATATAAATAGGAAAAATTAATGTTCTAGTCAATTTATGAAAATATGAAAAAACTGCTAATTTTTGCTGAATATGGATTTACTATTCTATCGTTGCTGATGTATTCAGGTGCTATCTTCACTCTTATCCTTTCAGGAGGAGCACTACAGCAGGAACAGGCACAATATGATAGCTCCTCAATTCGGATTATTTATGCCTTAATCTACGCAGTTACATTTTTACTACTAGTTTTGCGTTGGAAGAAAACTCTATATATATTGAGTAAAGGACTTTGGGTTTATCCAATATTTATATTGGCAGTTGTTTCTATTCTTTGGTCTGCTGAACCCTCAACAACATTAAAAAATAGTTTTACTCTCATTACTTCCAGCTTATTTGGCGTTTATTTTGCCTCGCGATACAGCTTTAAACAGCAATTCCATCTATTAGCTTGGGTTTTTGGAATTATTATAATACTAAGTATTTTTTTTGCTATAGCTTTACCTCAGTATGGGATACAGTCTGACGCAGGAAAGTGGCGTGGAGTATTCACTCATAAAAATGGTCTAGGGGCAAGAATGGTTATTAGTAGTATAGTTTTTTTAATCCTTGGTTATCAAAGTAGAAAATATAGTTGGCTTTTCTGGGGTGGGTTTAGCTTTTCAGTACTGCTATTAATGCTTTCTGGGTCAACTTCATCACTAGTAAATCTAGTAATTTTAATATTTGCATTTTTCGCTTTTCAAGTTTGGCGATGGTCGTACTCTATCATGATACCAACCCTAATAATAATGGCAATCATAAGTCAAATTTTATATTTTTGGTTGTCTAATGGTGCTGATGTCGTGTTTAGTTCACTTGGTAAAGATTCAACACTAACTGGTCGAACAGAACTGTGGCCACTAGTGATGGATATGATTTGGAAACGTCCTTGGCTTGGTTATGGTTATGGTGGATTCTGGCAAGGATGGGATGGTGAGTCTGCCTATATTTGGCTAAATGCAGGATGGCTGGCACCTCATGCCCACAATGGTTACCTTGCTATTTGCCTTGATTTAGGTTTTTTAGGATTGGGGGTATTCTTATTAGGATTTTCGCGTACTTATTTGCAAGGATTGACTTGGGTGCGTGGTAGTAAAACGGCGTTAGATATATGGCCACTTATACATATCACATATATAGCCTTAGCTAGCCTTACTGAATCTGCTTTACTGGAATCTAATAGTTTGACTTGGATTCTCTATGTAGCATTATCTTTCTCAGTGAGAATGACACATAAAACAAGAATAATAAATGCAAAAAAAACAATTGTTACAGCATAAAATTTATCAATTGTAAAAGCATTCTAAAGTAATTGTTTCTGTGGTCGTAATGGAGAACATACTAAAATGTTAGAAGCAGTGGCTTGGGAGCTAGCAGTAATTTTAAGCCAATAGGAGGTATAACTGAGATAGTTACTCAATCTGAAAGATGGATTAATCATTAGCATAAGGAATATTGAGAAATTATCAAATGCTGTTAAATCTTTAATTGAAAATAAGAATTTGAGGCTTTCTCTAGGAGCTAAGGCAAGAACAAGTGTTTTCCCTCTAGATATCATCAAAAAACATTGGGTTTATTTTATGCTTCTATAGGACTCCGATTTGATTTCTGAAAACACACTGAGACTGAAAAGCCTGTTTTATACGGGTTTTATCTGAAATCTTATTCCAAAATCAGATATGAGTCCTATATATCATTCAGTGTTGAATTAAGATGCTACGGAAAAGCAATCTTAGAGCTTGATTGTTTTGTAATGTATGAAACGTATAACAACTTTACTCTTACTTTATAGATATGAAAATTAGCATTTTTGGTTTGGGATATGTCGGTGCTGTAACAGCAGCTTGCTTGGCACGAGACGGTCACGAAGTCATTGGTGTAGATGTCAATCCCGAAAAAGTGGATTTGATCGCCAAGGGAGAGTCGCCTATTGTAGAGCCAGGGCTAAGTCAGTTGCTAGTTGATGGAGTTGCAGCTAAGTTAATCACAGCTACTACAGATACGGAAGCGGCGGTACTAGGATCAGATGTTTCGCTGATTAGCGTCGGCACACCTCCAATGGAAAGAGGAGAACCCGATCTTACTTATGTTTGGAATGTGTGCAAGCAGATTGGGAAAGCCGCCATCCAAAAAAATGAAACCCATGTGGTTGTGTTGCGTAGCACTGTTCCCCCAGGAACATTGGAAAAGTGTCAAAATCTGTTAGATACTATCACAGGTGATAATTCTATTCATCTAGCATTTAACCCAGAGTTTTTACGCGAAGGTTCGGCTATCAAAGATTACGATCAACCACCGTATACGATTATCGGTACTGAATCTCCTGTGGCAGAAGCAGCAGTACGACAGATGTATGCCAGAGTAGATGCACCATTCACCGTAGTCCAGCCATCGGTAGCGGAAATGGTTAAATATGTAGCCAATTGCTGGCACGCTACCAAAGTGGGATTTGCTAATGAAATCGGACGAGTCGCTAAAGCTTTTGGTGTAGATGGACGGGAAGTAATGAACATCATCGTGCAGGACACGAAGTTAAATATTTCCCCTGTTTATATGCGTCCTGGATTTGCCTACGGTGGTTCCTGTCTGCCTAAAGATTTGAGTTCTTTGCTTTACCATGCAAGGAATATGGATGTACCAGTACCATTACTAAATGCCCTCCCAACTACTAACAGCCTTCAAGTAGATTTGGCTGCCCAGCAGGTGTTACGTCTTGGTGTCAGACAGGTTGCTGTTTTGGGATTGGCATTCAAACCAGGTACAGATGATTTAAGAGAAAGTCCAGCGGTACTGTTAGTCAAGCGGTTGATTGGGGAAGGCTGCCAGGTGAAAATATACGACCCTGCTGTATATGAAGCTCGATTGATGGGAACCAACCTTGCCTATATCCAGAGTAACATCCCCCATTTTGAGGCTTTCCTAGTACCAAATTCCCAACAAGCTTTAGAGGGAGCAGAACTGGCAATAGTTACACATGCTACACCAGAATTTCACCAAGTACTACTTGAGGCTCCCAAAGAAATGCAAATTTTGGATCTGGCGGGAGTCTTTAATCAAACAAGTAAGGAGTTAGGTTATCATGGCATCGCTTGGTAGGGTACTGATTATTGTCGAGAACCTCCCCCTTCCCTTTGATCGGCGAGTATGGATGGAAGCCTCTACCCTGATAAAAGCTGGGTATGAAGTTTCGGTGATTTGTCCCAAAGGTAAAGGATTTGAACAAGAATATGAGGTAATCGATCAGGTTCACATTTATCGTCACGAAATGCCTCCTGATATCAGTTCGGTATCAGGTTATTTAAAGGAGTATGGTACAGCGCTTTTTTGGGAGTTTCGCCTTGCCCATCGGGTGTGGCAAGAGCGAGGTTTTGATATTGTCCACATTTGCAATCCTCCAGATTTACTATTTTTGGTGGCGGGATGGTTTAAGTTGTTTAAAGGTGTAAAAGTAATATTTGACCACCATGATATCAATCTGGAGATGTACGAAGCCAAGTATGGACGAAGAGATATCTTCTACTATGGACTTTCTCTGGTTGAACGATTGACCTTTGCAACAGCAGATGTAGTTATCTCAACTAATGAGTCTTATCTTTCAGTAGCACTTACCCGTGGGCGCAAAAGTCCAGAGGATGTCTTTGTTGTTCGCAGTGGCCCTGATCTTTCTCGTTTTCAACCCGTACCGCCCAACCCAGTCTACCGTAAAGGTCGGAAGTATTTGGTGGGATATGTTGGCGTTATGGGAGAACCTGAGGGAATCGATTATCTGCTGCAATCAGTGCGCTATATTGTCTATGAAAAAAAACGCCAGGATATTCACTTTATGCTCATTGGTAGCGGGCCGATGTTTGAGAAGCTTCAGGCACTCTCCGAAGAGTTAGAAGTTAATGAGTTTGTAGAATTTACGGGGCGTATTCCTGATAATGAGCTTCTGGCAAGACTTTCTAGCTGTGATATATGTGCCAATCCCGATAAAAAAATGCCCTACAACGACCGTTCGACAATGAACAAGATCATGGAGTATATGGCAATGGGAAAACCCATTGTTCAGTTTGATCTTTTGGAAGGAAGGCGATCGGCAGAGGGAGCATCTGTTTATGCCAAAGGCAACGACGTAGTGGATTTTGCCGAAAAAATTCTTGAACTTCTAGAAGACACTGAGCGACGACAAAAAATGGGAGAGCTAGGTAGACAAAGAATGGAGGAAAAATTAGAGTGGCGACATCAAATACCTAAGCTCTTAGAGGCTTATGATAAAGTTTGGCAACGAAAATATCGTAAAAATTTATAGTTGGGATGAGTAGTAAGGAAGAGGGTTATAGCCTGGTTTATCTTCCTTCATATATATAATTTATTTTATTATGCTAACTTAGCTTAGACAGCAAATTTTTGTACTGGGATTTATTTTGGATTAGGAGGTTTGAGAAATATGGACGTTATAAGAAGAGGTAGAGACGTATGTACGTCGAATTATATAAATACTTTGATATTTAAAATGAACCTGATACTAAATAGTTGATCATTTATATGTGTCAATCTTTTAGGACAATCTTGTATCAAATCCACTATTGAATTAACTATATTTTACCACTTTCAGATAAATCGACGCATTTTTGAGGATACAGCCAACGAAGATTAAAGGTTTCACCCGACTTTGATGACAGATGGTTAATTGAAGCATAAATGCAGTATGAACTGTTAACAATCTGTGTTTTTAACAATGCTCCTCTTTGCTCCTAAGTATTGGCTGTTAGATTCTTAAAACCAAAACCTTTAAATGATTTCAGGTTTTTTTGCTTAAATAGTCTATATTATATGTCATATTGTAAAATAGTATCACTAGGTGTGCTTTGTAGCTAATCTGAGTAGATCAATATTGAGTTTATCGTTTAAAACCTGTACTTTGGAAGATTTATGTCAGAAAAATCTATGGAATCTAGAGAATCTATTGATTTAGACCTTAATCATTACTTATCGATATTGAAACGATGGTGGTTACCTGGTACTGCGATATTTGTCGCTACAGTTATGCTGAGTGCTGTAGCTATACAATTTATGAGGCCATCCTATGAAGCAGAAGGAAAACTGTTATTCAAAATTCCCTCTTTTAAAGTAGCAGGAACTAGTCTTTCGCCTGGCACCTCTGAAGGGGGAGACTCAGGAGATTTGAAACCCCTGGTAGCAACTCAAAATCCTATAAGCAGTCAGATAGAAGTTATTTCTTCCCCTACTTTATTGCAGCGAACAATAGACAAACTACAACTCAAAGACAATGAAGGTAAACCTCTGGAAATACAAGCACTACAAAAATCTCTGACCCTCAAAATTGTGGGTGGGACAGATGTATTGCGAATTAGCTATAGCAGCCGTGACCCTGAAGAAGCAGCGGCAGTGGTCAACACAATTATGAATTTATATTTAGAAAATGATATTTTGACAAATCGCTCTGAGGCAGGAGCAACTCGTCAATTTATGGCCAAACAACTTCCAAAAACTCAAGCCGCTGTTAATAATGCGGAAGTAGCGCTACGTATATTTAAACAAAAGCATCAGATTGCAGATTTATCAGAGGAGACAAAGTCAGCTGTTGCGACTATTGGAAATTTAGACAATGAGATGAATACTGTTAAGGCTCAATTGGATGAAGTAAATGCCCAAACCAATGAACTGCGACAGAAAGTAGAGCTAAATTCTCGGGAAGCGATCGCAGCGAGCGCCCTCAGTCAGTCACCCGCAGTACAGGGAGTCCTTATACAACTTCAAGAGACTGAGCGGCAGTTAGCAATTGAACGCAGCCGTTTCCTAGATGACAACCCCGTAGTTGTTAACCTAGAAGCAAAAAGAGCTAGTTTAAAATCTCTCCTGCAACAGCAAATTGGTCAGACTGTTGGCAGTCAAACACAAGTTCCCCAGGGTCAATTACAGATTGGAGAACTTAGACAAAGTCTGATACAAAATTTTCTCCAGTCAGAAATACAGCGCTTGGGTTTAACTCAAAGACTCTCCTCTCTATATAATTCCCGTGCTAGCTACGAACAGCGGATGAAACTCATACCTCAGTTGGCACAAAATCAGCGGGAGTTAGAACGAAAAGTTGAAGTCGCAGAATCTACCTATCAAACTCTATTGAAAAAGGTTCAAGAATTACAGTTAGTTGAGAATACAAATACAGCCACTTCCCGAATTATTGCTCAGGCTTTAGTTCCCAAAGACCCAGTATTAACTAAAAAAATAATTGTTTTGGTGCTAGGAGTGATGTTCGGTTTATTTTTTGCCACTACAACCGTACTCTTCCTCGCTATGAGAGATAAATCTCTAAAAACACTTAAAGAAGTTAGAGATGTATTTCGATATACCTTACTGGGAATTATTCCTTTATCTGTTAAAAAGGTTCGCTCCCGTTATTCAAATGCAGAATTAACATCTCAAAAAATTGCCGTCAGAGATACTCCCTACTCTTTAACGAGCGAAATGTATCGGATGATTCAAGCCAATCTGAAATTCCTGAGTTCAGATAAGGTACTCAAAACTATCGTTGTAACTAGCGCAGTTCCTAAAGAAGGCAAGTCTACGGTTTCTGCTAATTTGGCAGCGGCGATCGCTCAACTAGGACGCCAAGTTTTACTAATTGATGCAGATATGCGAATTCCTTCTCAGCATCATCTCTGGCAACAAACCAATGCAGTTGGGTTGAGTGAGGTTCTTGTAGGTCAGGCTGAATTTGACATCGCTGTATCTAAGGTAATGGATAACCTTGATGTTTTAACTGCTGGAGTTAGACCTCCCAACCCACTTGCTTTGCTTGACTCGAAACGGATGGCATCACTAATTGAAAATGTCTCATCTCAATACAACTATGATTTTGTCATCATTGATGCTCCTCCCCTACTTTTAGCAGCCGATGCTTTGACTTTAAGCCAAATGGCTGATGGGATTTTGTTAGTAGCTCGACCGGGAGTAATTGATTCTAGTAGTGCATCTGCTGCTCAAGAAATGCTAGAGAGATCCAGTCACAATGTCTTAGGTTTAGTTGTGAACGGTATCATTGATAAAAATGAATCTAGTAGTTATTTCAACCATGCTAAAGAATACTTTACCGATCAAGATTTGAGAAGAGAGGTTAAAAAACAAAGACGTATTCCGAACAAAAGCTCTGTTTGAAGAATTCAGAATCAATTAGTGCGGGATTCAGATCCGCAACTTTCTTATTTCCCACAAAATCTCCGATTTCGTGGGAAGTCTTAAAAGCATTTAATCCTAACTTGATAAATTAGGATTTTATCTTACTAATGAACTGAAGACCATAATTGGTATATTATGTTGATTTAATTAGCCAAAAAATAACAAGCCTGTAGAAACAAGCTTGTTGTTTTGTGTAATAGTAACCCTTAGTTTGATATCACTATGGGCAGATGGCAGGACATGAGGTTGCAGTTACCTGTATTCGTCTGCCCCAATATCATATCCACTACCACTAGGACGAGGATTACCTTCAAAATCAGTTGTCAAACCACTCCAATAATAACCTCTATTGATTGCTGGACTGCTTGATCTGATTCTAAAGTCACCATTTGAGGGATTCACAAACTGTGGATCTCCAATAACATCGTGAGTACCTCTCACAACGACCGCGGCACCATTGGGGTAAAGATTGTAGTCATAGGTAACGTTCCTATTCATCACGTTGCTGTTCGCATTTCTACCAGAAGAAGGATAAATAATGTTGTTGAAAATCTTGATATCAGATGCATAACCACCATAAATGTCCCCCTTATTTCTAAGCTCTGGAGTTTGCTGATTCAAATATGCTGTGTTGTTGATAATATCGATATGCTCGCTTTCATGAGCATGAATACCCGAACCACCATTCCTGTAGCTAATATTGTTTGCAATTAAAGTCCGTCCTTTATATGGACCATTTGTACCACTTTTTGAAATATCTACAATAATGCCATTACCATCTGTGATAGTTCCACGTTGAATCCAGGGAACGTACATACGATTGTTGTATGCTCTGTTGTTGGTTATGAACATCTTGTATCCCTGATTGCCGTCAGAATTCCAATTCTGTAAGAAGGAAATGCCGCTAGTACCATAGACACTGTACCAGGAGTTATTATAGACAGTGTTATTATCCACTTTCACATAATCAGATCCGGCTACTGAAATACCTGCTCCTCCACAGTCATGCACTTTGTTGTTCAGAATATTTATGTGATGAATACCACCACCGCGTCCGTCAATGTTTATGCAGTTTCCGTTTGTAAGCACATTTGATGAGTTACTTTTCTGACTTAATGCATAAGCAAGCGTGACATTAGCATTGTTTCCTATCACCTCTAACCCATTGATCTCAATATATGAAACTCGCTTTCCAAACCCGATACCATTCCATGTATTGTGCCGAATTTTTGGAGAATGGCCAGGATACGCTTTAAATTTAATCCAGGCGTTTGCAGTTCCAGAACGACTAATACTTAGTACAGATCCACGTCCGGGTGCGTTCCTATATTCCCCATTCAGAATTAGTACTGTGTCACCAGGTCTGGTAAGGTCTGCGGCCCTTTGAATTGTCCTAAAAGCAGATGAGGTAGTGAGTCCGCTATTTCTGTCATCTCCAGTAGCACTCACATAGTATGTTGTCGCAGTTGGAACCTGGCTGATCAGCTTGCGGCTAGGTAATGGCATTTGCTGAACAGGGGATGACTGACGAACATCTTTAACTAAAGATTCTGTTATTTTCTGTCCTTGAACCAGACCTGTTAATGCCCAGGGAAGTACAAGAGATGCGCTCAAACTGAGAAAACCTAAACCATGAATCATCATAGGGAAAAATAGGGTATGTTGCAAAAACTCAATTGTCAACGGTCAGTAACTCTAGCCTTAGTCAGTAACTCAGTATTGGATACGGTCGTGTAACTGCTATTTGTAAGTTTATACACGGTTTTCTAGGTTTACACCTGCGGGTTTTCGCGTAAATATGGCTGAACTGCCTTTTTAGCTTGTGTTCCAAAAAAAATCAAGTATCTAGTAAAAGCACTGAAAAATAATGATCAGTATCCAGAATTACTCTATTAATGGGCACTAAGCAACCGTACAAATAGCGTCATTTCCAATTGCACATCATTCTACTGTGTATACGCAGTATCTGTGGTTAAGATAGTATATCTGTCATCAATTACTTAATTTACTTAAATAATTCTTATGATAATGATAATCACTAAATACTAAGAAATCAATTATAGAGCACTTATTCTCGCTTATACCTTATTAAGTATTCTCATTATCATAATCAATTCGGGTATATATAACAAGGTTTGCAAAAGCCTATCAATCCACATTAATAATTTTTAGTGAGATCCTTAGAGTCTACCCAATTTGTCAATGAGTAATATTACTTGATTTTTTATAATGGGATAGAAAAGATAACTTTGGAAGAAGCGATGCATTCTCTGCGAGACGCTACGCATAGCAAAATCCCATCGCGTAGAGAAGGGTATGGCGCAATACAGTTCAGAATGAGCAACAAAATACTTGTAGAGACTGCGATTTATCGCGTCTAGAAAACCCGAAATTTAAGCTTTTTAGCTTTTTTCTCTCTCACGAATGATTAAGTAGGACTATATTAATTCTTGACTATTGAGCTTTGATTCAAAGATAGTGCAATTCTAGGGACGGAGAGGGTTGGTCAACGCCCCCAACTTGCATCTATATCTTAAACTAGAGTCCGAACAAGTTTAGGAGATTAAGGACAATACCTAGAGGCCCAGTTATAGTGTTGATGGTATCACCAGTCTTAGCGGCACCAGATCGGTTAACTACTACAACATCATTATTGCGGAGTATAGGATTAGTTTGCTCATTAATCCCAGCGGAGAAATCCACTTTTACTATACGTTTAGTGACAGAACCATTAGGGTTGAGGCGAATCAAATCGACAGCACTACTACTAGCTCTGGCATCATTAAATCCGCCAGCAGCGAGTATGGCTTGATTTAAAGAGCTATTTGGCTGAACATCTGTTAACCCTGGTTTTTTAACTTCACCTACCACACCAACTTGAATGCGTGTAGGAGACAAAGTAGTTGTAGCTAATTGAGTAGCTTCTGCGGGATTAATTTCAGTTGCCGTCGGAATAACAATCGTATCTCCGTCTTGTACAATGATGTCTTGATTGGCGTCACCGCTTTGCAATAGTTGCCAAAGATTAATATCTATAGCTTGTTCTGAGCCAGTTCTTGTCGGTCGGCGTAGCTTGAGATTACGAACATCAGCCTGTGCTGTAATTCCTCCAGCTAGTTGAATTACCCGCGTCACATTTGGCAGACCTGTAGGACTAGCAGCGCCACTGTTATTAGTTGCGCCCGCCTGGTTATCTGTGTTTCCTGGGGTGACAAGATACGAACCAGGACGGTTAACTTCACCAATAATTGTTACTGTACGGGGTGTAGTTTGGCTAGCAGCAAAGTTGGCTGCAAATAGATTGCGGGATTCTGCTATGTTGAAGTTAGTTGCTGTTGGCACAACTATGGTGTCTCCATCCCGCAAGGTAATATCCTGTGATAACGTGCCTGTTTGAATGAGTTGCTTCAAATTAACGGTGACGGTTTGCTCCGAGGAACGTCCTGTTTTACGCCGTAATTGGACTTGAGTGACATCCGCAGCTAAAGTCACTCCTTGCGCTGTTGTTAATGCGGCTAAAACTGTAGGGTATTGTACGCCTGGATTGTTGCCTGCGCCTCCACTCAAGCTCAGAGTGTAAGCTCCGGGACGTGTCACCTCTCCGGCAACGAAAATATTGATGGGGCGAGGTGATAACAGATTAACTGAGATCAAGGGACGTTTGAGGAAGCGAGCATATCTTCTAGCAATTTCGTCAGAAGCTTGTTCAGTTGTGAGTCCAAGGACTGACACACTACCAATTAAAGGTAGGTTAATTGCTCCACCTGGGGGGACTTGGTATTCACCTGTGTATTCAGGTACTTCAAATACATTTACACGGACGAGATCGCCACCACCTAATAAATAGTTAGTATCTATTTGTGTTTGTTGTATGCTTGGTGATGGTGTAGTTGGTGGTAATGGTTGTCCCTGAGCGAGACTGGCAGATGACACAGCGGCATTGAAAGCAGTTAACAAAGCCATACCCACAGATGGCTTAATTAGAAATTTAGACAAACTTTTGTTAAGCATATTTACCTGAGACTCTGAAACTACAATCAATAAAGTACTGTCTAAACATTTTTATTTTGACTATACCTAAGTATTCAAGTTCCCCAACACTCTTATTTTCCTAGAAAAGTGTGATTTTCCGGAATAAATTTGTTTATTGAATTTGAATTTTTAGTGAAGTTAACTTAAAGTTAATGCTGTTTGAATAGAGCAATTCTCAAAAAGTATAAAGTTTACGCAACTAAAGCCAGTTTATAGAAACAATTATCTTTTCTCCAATCAAGCACTTACAAACAAGATTTATTGCCATAAGGCAATTTTATGACATTGAAACTGTGATTTGAAATCTATTACCAGTAGCCAGGGAGTAGTAAAATTATGAATAACTTCATTAATTAAGTCCAACATATACTTAAAAAGAGGTCGTAATTTTATTTTTTGTGGGTTGGATTGAGTAAAGATCAACTCAAAAAAGTAGAAGTTTGGGTTTAGTTCTTCAAGTCATCCGATAATTTAGTATTTATCAACAAGACCAACTAATTAAGCGAGTTATTTTTTCTTTGGATTTGTTGAATAAAAAATTCTTCTAGGGAGTGACGCGACAAGTTCATGGCAATAATTTTGCCCTCCATAAGATGGAGACTAGCAAGAAAATCATAGTAATCATTTTGTAGTGTACCGTGCCAGGAACCATCAGGCTCAAAGATGAGAGTAGGTATCCATTTTTTGAGAATTTCCCAGTCACCACCTTGACCTTTTATTTGATATGTGTCTTTTCCGCCTAAGAGTTCATGGAGGGAACCAGAGCAAATTAGTTCACCTTGAGTGAGGATGGCAATGCGATCGCAAATCTGTTCGACTTCACTAAGAACATGGCTATTAAAAAAAATCGTCTTACCAGCGGCTTTGAGTGCCAAGATAATTTCCCGCATTTGGTAGCGTCCCACCGGATCAAGCCCAGACATTGGTTCATCGAGAAAAACCAAATCTGGCTCGTTAATTAGCGCCTGTGCCATGCCAACACGCTGTAGCATTCCTTTGGAATAGCGACGCAGCAGCTTTTTACGAGCGTCGGCTTGGGATAAACCGACTAATTCCAGCAGTTGGGGAATGCGTTGGCGTTGGACACTTTGGGGAATTTGGAATAGCCCAGCAGCTAGCTGTAAAAATTCCCAGCCAGTGAGATAGTCATACAAGTAGGGATTTTCTGGTAGATAACCGATATGTTGCTTAACAGTGCGATCGCCTATTGGCTTACCCAACAACGATCCTCGTCCAGAGGTAGGATGAATAATTCCCAGCAACAATTTTAAAAGGGTGGTTTTACCAGCACCATTTGGCCCTAGCAAACCAAAGGTTTCGCCTTTGTAAACCGTTAAAGAACAGGTTTTGAGAGATACGACTTTTTGATTTAGCCAAAAACCAGTGCGATAGACTTTTCGCAATTCAGAAGTTAGGACTACTGGTGGAATGTCTATCGTATTAAGTTGATAATCAGAGTCATCTGCAACAGACTTCATCTCCGTTAAATTACTATTTATCAGCTTGGTATTAATTAGAAGTTACCCATTAGGCTGATAATAACCATCAACTGCTGGTATGTCAATTATTGGGTAGTGGGGAATAGAAAGATGAGGGAGAAATCAATTCAAAATTAAAGAACTTCTGCCTTCTACTCCTCTTTCCCAATGACCAATACCCATTTCATAGAACGCCCTTAGAACTGGGAATTACGTCAGCACGACGGGGGTCTATTTCTACAGCTAGCCGGGTTGCTCTTGCAAAAGCTTTAAATGTCGCTTCAATGATGTGGTGGGAATTAATACCATCCAGTTGCCGGATGTGCAATGTCATTTGGCTATGGTTCACTAAAGCTACAAAAAACTCTCGTACCAGCTGGGTGTCATAGGTTCCTACCCGCTGAGTAGGAATTTGCAAGCCGTAGCTAAGATGAGGCCGTCCAGAAAAATCTAGCGCTACCTGAACTAAGGCTTCATCCAGTGGTGCAAGAAAATTACCAAAGCGGACAATACCTTTTCTGTCGCCTAGTGCTTGGTTCAAGGCTTGGCCTAGAGTAATGCCGACATCTTCGTTGGTGTGATGATCGTCAATTTCCCAGTCTCCCTTGGCTTGGACATCTATATCAATCAGCCCGTGGGAGGCAATTTGATGCAACATGTGATCTAAAAACGGAATGCCTGTTGCTGCTGTGCAAGTTCCTCTACCATCCAGGTTGATGGTAACTTGGACATTAGTTTCACCAGTGGTACGGTGAACAGTGGCAATCCGAGGGGTTTCAGTTAAGCGATCGTAATTTGAATTAAGTTGGCGATTGGTTGTTTGCATAGGGAGTTGGGAGTGGGGACTGGGGAATGGGGACTGGGGAATGGGGACTGGGGAATGGGGACTGGGGAATGGGGAATGGGGACTGGGGAATGGGGAATGGGGACTGGGGAATGGGGACTGGGGACTGAATTCTTCCCAATACCCAATACCCAATCCCCAGTCCCTAACTACATTCCCATAATTTCATATCCTGCATCTACATATAGAATTTGTCCGGTAATGCCGCTGGACAAATCACTACACAAGAAAGCCGCAGCGTTGCCGACTTCTAACTGAGTGACGGTGCGTCGTAGGGGAGCTACTTCTTCTACATGATGAATCATATCCAAAATCCCACCCACTGCTGAAGATGCCAAAGTGCGGATGGGGCCGGCGGAAATGGCATTCACACGGATATTTTGTGGCCCTAGTTCGGCAGCTAGGTAGCGCACACTCATTTCTAAACCTGCTTTGGCAACTCCCATGACGTTGTAGTTGGGGATTGCTCTGACACCACCTAAATATGTCAGGGTGACGATGCTACCTCCCTCTGTCATCAAAGGTTTGGCTGCACCACTTAACTGCACCAGCGAATAGGTACTGATTTCTAAAGCGGTGTTGAAGCCAGAACGAGAAGTTTGGCTAAAATCTCCACTCAAATCGTCTTTGCTGGCAAAGGCTAGGCAATGGATGAGGATATCTAACTTTCCCCACTGTTCGCGGATTGTCTCAAAGGTAGATTTAATTTGGTCTTCATCTTGGACATTACAGGGAAGAAATAAGCTGGGGTTGAGGGGTTCTACCAATTCCGCAACTTTTTTCTCCATTTTGCCACGTTCATCCGGCAGGTAGGTAATACCCAGATTTGCTCCAGCTTTATGCAGTTGTTGAGCGATGCCCCAGGCGATCGAGCGGTTATTGGCAATACCTGTAACAAGAGCATTTTTTCCAGTCAGATTTAGCATATAAATTGTTAATGCGATCGATCATTAGGAGCATACTAGAATCTGAGACTAATTTATCTTTGTTTTATACAGGATTTGCAAAAATGAATATTGGTAAGAGTGTTTGCTGCGTGTAAAAATCTTGATTTTTTATAAAGATATTCTCAAGATATCTTTATTTGTTCTTCAAAAAACCTTTTAAATACAGCTATTGGAACTACTTATCAACAATTAGTAGCTGAAAGGATCAACAATTATGTATCATTATAAACAAAGAGTTATGAAGAGATTAGTTGGAGTATAGGAAAGTACAGAAAGGTTGACGGTGCTTTATTCATTTTTCAGGTGTATTCTTAGGTAATGAGTTTTTGTTTTTCCGGCATTGGGTAGGGGAAGGGAGATGATCGTGACACAAGATAAAGCCCTAGCAAATGTTTTTCGTCAGATGGCGACCGGGGCGTTTCCGCCAGTTGTGGAAACGTTTGAACGCAATAAAACGATCTTTTTTCCTGGCGATCCTGCCGAACGAGTTTATTTTCTTTTGAAAGGTGCTGTTAAACTTTCCAGGGTGTACGAGGCAGGAGAGGAAATAACGGTAGCGCTGCTGCGAGAAAATAGTGTTTTTGGTGTATTGTCATTGCTGACAGGAAATAAATCGGATCGGTTTTACCATGCGGTTGCATTTACTCCTGTGGAATTACTGTCGGCACCAATTGAACAGGTAGAGGTAGCACTCAAGGAAAATCCCGAATTATCAATGTTAATGCTGCGAGGTCTGTCTTCGCGAATTTTACAAACGGAGATGATGATTGAAACTCTCGCTCACCGAGATATGGGTTCTCGATTGGTGAGTTTTTTATTAATTCTTTGTCGAGATTTTGGCGTTCCTTGTGCAGATGGGATCACTATTGATTTGAAGTTATCTCATCAAGCGATCGCAGAAGCAATTGGTTCAACTCGTGTTACCGTTACCAGGCTACTGGGAGATTTGCGCGAGAAAAAGATGATTTCTATCCACAAAAAGAAGATTACTGTGCATAAACCTGTTACCTTAAGTAGGCAATTCACATAAAACAGGAGTCAGAATAAAGAATTCAGAATTCAGAATACTCTACCCATAAAGGGATAGATTTTTCAGGCGAGAATATTTTAATTTTTTCGTCCACCAGGGGCGTTAGCGTAGCGGGACAAAGTACGGTTTTAACCAAGTATTCAGACGCGACGCTCGTTCGCCCTTGGCGCCTCCCTTTGGGAGAAGACTCGCTATCGCGGACTCGCTAACGGTGCGCTATCACCCACTCGTACAGAATTCATACTGAATTCTGACTCCTGAGTTCTGAATTCTTCTTATAAAAACAATTGGAGGAAGGGGAGTCGGCGCGTGTTGTGTTTTGAAAAATGACACTAATAGCTAGAGGTAAATCTAAAATTGAATAATTTCAGCTATTGCCAATTTCCACTTCTTTCCAGACAATGCTTAAAAGTAGTAGGCTGTATCTGGAAGGATTTCGGTAGCTAAAGATGACCACCGGATACATCCTCATCGCTGCAATTTTAATTCTGGGAGGCGTAATTGCAACCGTGGGCGATCGCATCGGCACACGAGTTGGCAAAGCGCGCCTCTCACTTTTTAATCTACGTCCAAAAAACACCGCCGTAGTGGTAACAATTTTTACGGGTGGTTTGATTTCCGCATCAACCTTAGGGATTTTATTTGCTGCCGACGAAGGCTTACGAAAGGGAGTCTTTGAATTAGAGGATATTCAAACAGACCTCAGACAGAAGCGGGAACAGTTAAAAACCGCAGAAACTCAGAAAAGTCAGGTAGAGGGTGAGCTAAACCAGGCTAGAATTGCCCAAGCAAAGGCACAACAAGACTTGCAAGCAATTAACCAATCCTTGCAGGCGGCCAATGCCAAACAGAGGCAAACACAAGCCCAGTTGAACCGCACCATTAGTCAACAAGCTCAAACCCAAACTCAACTCCAACGCACTCAAGGTCAGCTAAATCAGGTTGTAACTCAGTACCAAAAAGCCATAGCTGAATTGCAAAGCGTTTATAACCAGAGAAAGGAGTTACAGGCGGCAGTTGAGTTACTAAAGACAGAACGTCAACGATTGTATGCGGAAGCGAAAAAAGCCATTGACGAAGCCAAAACAGCGATCGCAAAACGCGATCGCGAACTCGCTAACCGTCAAGAAGCTATCCAACAACGCGATCAAAAAATTTCTCAACTGGATCAACTAATTCAAAAGCGTAATGTCGAAATTACCGCGCGAGAGCAAGTGATTGCCAAACGGGAATCGCGCCTCAAAGAATTGGAAGCACAACAAGAGCAACTAGAATTAGAAGTTGCCAGGCTAGAAAAATATTATCAATCCTACCGCGATCTGCGTCTGGGTAAGCTGGCCTTAGTTCGTGGTCAAGTTTTGTCTGCTGGTGTAATTCGTGTTATCCAACCTGCTGCTGCGCGTCAGGCAGTGATACAACTTTTACAAGAAGCCAATCGCAACGCCAGCCTGGAATTAAGCGAACCTGGTGTAAATCCAGCAAATGTCGAGCTACTGCACGTCACTCAGGATAGGATTGAGCAATTAAGCAAACAGATTGGCGATGGTCAAGAATATGTGGTACGAATTTTCTCGGCTGGTAATTATGTCAGAGGGGAAAAGCAGATAGAATTTTTCGCCGATACAGCCAGGAATCAGCTAGTTTTTTCGGAAGGCGCGGTGCTAGCCACGACTACTGCTGATTCCACAACCATGACATCTTATCAGTTACAGCAGCGGCTAGAAATATTGATTTCTGCTTCCCAATTTCGTGCCCGTAACGTGGGAATTGTCGAAAATGTGCAAGTAGATGGGACTTTTCTACGCTTTATCACCCAATTAAGACAGTACAATCAACCATTGGATATCAAAGCGATCGCGGCAGAGGACACTTATACAGCCGGGCCATTGAGAGTAAAATTAGTAGCAATAGTCAACGGAAAAATTATTTTTAGTACTTGAAAAAGAAGTCAGAATTCAGAATTCAGAAGTCAGAATACAATTAGTGGGAGATGAGCGCGGAAAGTAATAAGCGGCGGCTGATGCCGTAGACATCATAATTTTCCAAGACAGACTCGCCACCAATTGATTCTGATTCCTGAATTCTTATTTTTAATTTCTTATGAATTTTCGTGAATTTTCACCAACGCAACCAGTGATTTTGGGGTTTGATCCAGGTCGAGATAAGTGTGGTTTAGCGGTGATGGGACTGGATCGGCAACTGTATTATCATGAGGTGGCGCTAGCAAAAGAAGCGATCGCTACCATTGAGACACTACGTCAAAAATTTCCCATTTCCTTAATGGTGATGGGCGACCAAACGACAGCCAAGCAGTGGAGACAGCAATTATATCAGGAATTGACAGAACCGCTGAGTATTATTTTAGTGGATGAGCGTTATACAACCCTAGAAGCACGCGATCGCTATTGGCAGATGTTTCCACCTACAGGGCTAATAAAGCTATTGCCAAAGGGTCTGAGACAGCCACCAAGACCCATAGATGATATTGTTGCTATTCTCTTAATTGAAAGATACTTAAATCGCCTTACTGAATCAGCAGTCAATCAATTTTAGATTTGGAATTTTGGATTTTGGATTGAAAATCAATTTTAGATTTTAAATTTTAGAAAAATCTAAAATCTAAAATCTAAAATCCAAAATTGAATGGCTTTTAACTTTTAAAGTTGCGCCCGAATAGTAAAAGCATAATCTCCTCCAGGCTCTAGCTGGTAATCTTGTTGCTCCAAGAATCGACCGAGGGGTTCTTTGATTAGGGCACGGCCTTGGGAAGGCTTGACAGCAAGTTCTCCTCGGCGAAAATGCCACTGGAAATGCCACTCAAACTCACCTGCACTCACTTCGCCTTCAAGGAAGCCGTGTTGCCAGGATTGGCGAGTAATTCTGACATGGGCAATGGTTTCTGGCAGACGTTTTGCACTCACAATGCTTTATGTCAACTGGGGAATAACAGCCGCTTATGTATGCTGGCTACTTATTTTATTTAACATATCGCGGAAGTCCCCACCCTCAACTCTTAGTAGTGTAGGGATTGTGAACTGACAAAGCGGGTATTTGTAGTTCACTAAGTTGTGTTCATGAGCCAAACGACTTCAGGATACTGAAGTTGCGGCTATAACCTGGGCGGATTTTATAACCTAATTTGGGGTTTATCAGATTCCGGGTGGAGATGTCAAGCGATCGCCCACGAAAAATTAGAGGTTCCTGAGTTTTTGATATCTCCTCTGAGGGTGCTGAGGCACTTAGGGCGGGTAATTTTTTCTAGTTTCTCAGGAATGAGAGAATCCTAGAAACTGCATATCTGATGCTCTTTTCATCAGTATATTGTGGGTTAATTGGAATTTCCTCGCCAGATTTCAGCATAATTACAGCCCGATAAACTTTGGAGTATTTATATTGCTGTTCTTGGATATCAAAACGCAGAATACTTTCTAGTGGATGTTCGATAATTTGGTTGCCACGCAAACTTTTCCGTTCGATAAAGACCTTATCGATACTCTTATAGAAGGTGCAGGTAGTTGCCGGTGATGTAGCAAAATAAGCAGCGATCGCCATTACAAATAATGTAAATAAACTTGAGAAAAATAGATAATTTCGCTGATTCTGTTGCACTAATAGTGAAACTTGCCCAGAGTTGATAAAATTATTGATTTTTAAAACAATTTCCTCATCTTCTTGATAGCTAATATGCGATAGCAGGGCAAAGTCTCCAAATGGGGTCACAATCATAACTTGATAGCTTTTGCTCCCTTTGCTACCAGTCTTTGTCAGGATGTATGCTTCCTGAAGATCAAATATTTTAAGTTTCTCCATACTTCCCAGCAAATTAAACCGCTTCAATTCACAATTAATTTGGTTTGAAGAAGGTCGAATGCAACTGAGACTAACTGAAGCAGAATCAAAAAATAAGCAGTACATGAAAAAGCTTAAAAAGATAATAAAAATAGACCATCCACTAAACCAATAGCTAAATGGTCGATGCTTTAGCTGCAATTTAGTATGGGTTTCCCCAACAATTTTCATCGATACCTGTGTATAGAATACTTAACACCTGAGTAGAGTATTCCCCTTGTTGCCCATTTACCGATCACCAAGTATAAGTACTAGGGAGGATTTATTATGAATGCCTAACTAATAGATAATTGGGACAGAAAGCTATAGCTAAAAGCATGGAAACCAAACAGCTAGGAAAAACTGGTATCTTTGTAAGTGCGGTCGGTTTGGGCGGTATGCCCATGTCAATTGCTAATCGCCCTCCCGAATCGCAATCAATCGAAGTTATTCATCGGGCGTTGGATTTGGGTATTACATTTATTGACACTGCCGATGCTTACTGCAAAGATGAATCAGAGAAGCATCACAACGAACAGCTAATTCACAAAGCACTTAGTAGTTATAAAGGTGATGTTAGTCAAGTACTTGTGGCAACAAAGGGCGGTTTGATGCGTCCCGATGGCAACTGGACAAGTAACGGCAACCCAGAACATTTACGCCAAACAATTCGCGTCAGTTTTGAGGCTTTGGGTGGTGCTAAACCCATCGATGTTTGGCAATATCATTCTCCCGATCCTAAATACACCATTGAAGAATCCCTTGCACCAGTTAAAGAAGCAGTGGAGGCTGGTTGGATTCGGTTTGTGGGAGTTTCTAACTTTTCCGTTGAACAAATTAAGCGGGCGCGGGATGTGGTGGATATTATCTCAGTGCAGAATCAATATAGCCCCTGGCAACGACAGCCAGAAAATGACGGTGTGTTGAAGTATTGCGAACAACAGGGATTAAGCTTTTTGCCTTGGAGTCCCTTTGGTGGTAGGCGTCGCCATCAGGATTTGCAAGATATTGCTGCGATCGCTCAGTTAGCGAAAGAAAAAGGCGTGTCGGTGTATAATATCGTCTTAGCGTGGTTGCGTTCCAAGTCGCCCGCTATCTTGCCGATTCCTGGTGCTAGCAAGGTTTCCAGTATTGAAGACTCGGTACAAGCTATCAGTGTGAAACTATCTGATGAAGAAGTGCAAAAAATTGATCGGGCAACTTAATCATTCCACTAGCTAACGTAATGTGCTAGAAGTCCTAAGATTTTTGTGCTTTGTTTAGCTGCATAAACTCTTTTATTACCTGCACTCAGCGCACAAAAAAAAGGCATGATCTTAGAAACACACCGCTTGCTAATGCGTGACTTTATAGAGACAGATTGGCAGGCGGTTTTTGCCTATCAATCAGATCCTTTGTACTTGCCTTATAACTATTGGACGCACCGCACACAGAAGGATGTTTGTGAGTTTATCCAGATGTTTATCGATCAGCAAAAAGAGCAACCACGGACAAAATTTCAGTTAGCTATTATCCTCAAAGAAGAAAATCAGCTTATTGGCAATTGTGGTATCCGTGTAAATGACCCAGAAATGCGGGAAGCAAATATCGGCTATGAACTAAACACTCAATATTGGGGACAAGGTTATGCAACAGAAGCAGCACACGCCATTTTAAAGTTCGGCTTTGAAGAAATGGGGATGCACCGGATCTGGTCTTGGTGTGTTGCAGAGAATCTTGCTTCTATAAAAGTATTAGAAAAAATTGGTATGCGTCGTGAAGGTCATCTGCGGGAAAAAGAGTTAATCAAAGGTAGATGGTACGACAACTTTCTTTACGCTATCCTTGACCGCGAATGGAAAGTAAACTAGTACTGCTTCTATGCGTCTCCCCTTGAGAGAAGACTCGCTCTAAGCGTACCCCTACGGGGAAGCAAGCTACGCGCAGCGTCTCTAAGAGTTGCCCTGCCGTTGGCGGAGCCTCTCCAAGAGTTGGCTTTACGCTGCGCTAATAAAATTAAAGACATTTCAGACGGGGATTTAAACCCTTGAATTGATCCACTGATAACAGCATAGAGTTTTGCTGGAAAGCGATCGCCTTCAGGGAGAATAATCTCTCTTTTGCGATAGCTTTGCACCTGAGTGTAAGGCTGCAAACCGATCTTCTCTGCTGTTTCTAAACCCGCAAACACGATAATTTGCGAAAGTTGTTCCAGAGATGCCTGCATGATTAGCCCGATATTGCCAAGGCTGGACGATGATGAATCCAAGGATTAGCCGCTTCTAATTGTGCTGCTAGGCTGATGATTGTGGCTTCAGCGGCAGGTTTACCAATTAGTTGCACACTGATGGGTAAACCCTTACTGTCAAAGCCTACAGGAATTGCGATCGCAGGTTGTCCAGTTGCATTCGCAGGCGGACAAGGGGCAACCCACTCAATAATATTTTGGAATGTCTCTTCTGGACTTAGCGAAGCCCATTCCCCAATGCGGATGGGTGAATGTAGATAAACTGGCAATACCAGCACATCCACGGCATCGAAAAACGCTACAATCTGCCGTGCCACTACTTGCATTTGAGAAACTGCTTGGAGATACTGGGCAACGGAACCTGTGCGTGCAAATAGCCAGCGATTCAATGGTTGCAAGGCTTCAACCGGAAGTCCCGCCGCCGCTACCCCAGCTTGCCAGACAATTTGAAATGGTTCAACTAAAGCACTGAAATCCGGGGATTTCTGTTCAACATGGTGGCCAAGTTGTTCTAATAACTGGACGGTTTGGCGGACACCTTGCTGACAGTTAGCGTCAGCTTCTCCCAAAGGAGAAATGCTAGTGTCAAAGGCAATTCGCAAAGCACCAGGTTTTGTCTGAGTGGCGGCGAGAAATGATGGTTCAGGATCGGGCAACCAGTAAGGATCGCCTGTGACATAGCCAGAGATGGCATCTAAAAGAGCCGCAGCATCAGCGACAGTCCGGGCGATGGGGCCATTTACGGCAATTCCAGCCAGGCGTTCGCCTACGGGTGCTTTACTCACTCTGCCTCTGGATGGTTTGAGTCCTACCAAACCACAACAAGCCGCAGGTCCCCGAATTGAACCACCACCATCAGAACCTTGAGCGATCGCACATAATCCTGCTGCTACGGCGGCGGCGGCACCACCACTGGAACCGCCAGGGGTATATTCTAAATTCCACGGGTTTCTCGCTGGGGGAAAACCCGCAGGTTCACTGTACGGAAATGAACCTAATTCGGAAGTGGCTGTTTTACCGAGAATAGTAAATCCAGCTTGCTTAATCCGTGTTACGACACCATCATCATAGTTAGGAATATTATTTAGTAATGCCGGATTTCCGTAAGTACAGGTAATACCTGCTACAGCATTTAGGTCTTTGATGGAAATCGGCACGCCAAAAAATGGCGGTAATTCTGAGGTAGTTGTCAATAATTCTGTTTTGGCTTTGGCATCTGCGATCGCTAATTCTGCCGTCACCGTAAAATAACTTCCTAATTGAGGATTTAATTGCCCAATCCGTTCTAAATATATTTCTACCAACTCTAGCGGTGATACTTCTCGGCGACGAATTAATTGCGCCAACTCTAGTGCTGGGGTAAATGCTAAATCAACTTCATTCATAGGTTAGTGAATGGGTAATTTTGTCTTTCTCTGGGATTTGTAAACTGAAATTGTTACTTTAGCAGGATTTAGGGGAATTATACATTTTATAGCTACCTAATATTTGCACTCAACTAGGATGCTCAGATGCAACAGGCGTGGTTATATTCTTACTCAAGCCATTTTAATTGTTTCGCATAAACTTTCGACAAATCCCTAAGGGGTATTTATGGCTAACCTAGAAATACTTGTTAGTGAATTGCCAACACTAATTCAGAGTCTAAAACTGACTATTGGCGATTCTAATGAAATCATGGAACAAATTATCATAATTAATAATGCTCAAGAAAAACTACGTAATATTAAAAAATTAATTGTTCAGGAGTTGCAGTTTGATCGTCTCAAAAATTCTGCGATCGCAACACTTCCTAGATTAATTACAGTAGCTACTTTGTTTATACCTCGTCTAGGATTAGTAGATTCAGCCATAATAGAAAAATTTGGAAATTCAGAAACTAAAATTTCATTGACTGATTTACTATCAAAAATTGATAGTTGGATTGAATGGGGTTATTTTTTGCAAGCAATAGCGGCTGATATTCTCAGTGACGTTAAATTAGTAAATCAACTAAATTCTGATATTATTCATCCAAGCATACCCAGTGAATTTAAAACACTTACTGAAAGTTTAAAGATTAGCTTAGATTTGAGAAAATCTAATATTTTACAACATCAAATTCAACAGATTTACAATTTCCAAAAACAACTATTACAGTTACAAGAAAAATTAAATTATATTTTTAATACTATTAAAAACAGTCGCAGCTTATTAAATATTTTATTAGGCGTATCAGCTTTTTATGGTAAATCTGGCTTCGCTTTAGAGTGGTTAGACGACGACCACGAATTAATTATATCGAGTGAAGAGAAATTCCAAGAATTGACAGATATTCTCAATGATTGTGATTTTTTTCAAGAACAAATTTCTACTTTAATAATTCAGGGTGATACTTTAATACAACAGGCTGAAGAAGCCCTAAAAAATATTGAACAAAAAATTAATAAAGAACCAATTATTAGCCAGAAAGTAAAAATAGCTCCAAAGTTTTCAACGCCAAAAATAGTACGTTCAGCTTTGCTCATAGCCTCAAGTTTATTAATTTTAGGTTTTTGTGGTTGGAAAATTCGAGAGCAAAGTCCACAATTACAGCAGATAAGTCTAAGTTTAACTCAAGAAGGAAGTGCGATCGCCCCAGATGCGGGTGCAGCGATCGCTAACTTTAAATCTGCTCAAAAACTTGGTATGGAGGCTGCTTCTCTGGTTCAAAAGCCACCCCATCCTCTCAACGTCTGGCAACAAGCACAAAACAAATGGCATCAGGCAATCATCTTGTTAGATAGCATTCCTCACAAGACATCAGTTTATGAGCAAGCAGAGAAGAAATTGGCTTACTATCAGATTAACTATAAATCTATCAGTCAAAGAGTATTGATTGAAAAGAAAGCTTTAGCAAACTTAGAATCAGCCCAAAAACTAGCAATGGAAGCTAATTTATTTGTCAAAAATTCACCTCATTCACAACTAAGTCGGCAGCAAGCACAAGATAAATGGCAGCAAGCAATAAATTTATTAAAAGCGATTCCAGAGAGTACTTCTGTCTCTGTACAGGCTAAAGAAATGCTTCCTATTTATAAAACTAATTATGCGGCTATCAGTCAAATATACCAATACTAAAATAATTCGTTAAATATTAGATACCCGACTTCTTTAAGAAGTCGGGTATCTGGACACCGTGAATTTTCGCAAATTAGATAACAATTACACCTTAGAACGATCAGTCAAAATCTCATAACCTGTCTCTGTCACCAAAACTGTATGCTCAAACTGAGCCGACAAAGAATTATCCATTGTGACTGCTGTCCAACGGTCAGATAATGTCCGCGTGTGTCTAGAACCTGCATTTAAAATTGGCTCAATTGCCAGCGTCATCCCCGCACGGAGTTTAACATTTGGCATCTCACGGGTACGATAGTTAAATACTGAAGGTTCTTCGTGCAGATTACGACCGACACCGTGTCCAGTGAACTCTTCGACTATACTAAAACCATTGGCTTTCACATGGTCTTCAATTGCTCCAGCTAAGTCAATTAGGTATACACCAGCCTTAACTTGTTCAATGCCTTTATATAAAGCTTCTTCTGCTACGCGAATTAATTTTGCAGCTTCTTGTGTCACTTCACCAACAGCAATTGAAATGCAAGAATCACCATGAAAACCTTGGTAATAAGCACCCGTATCTACTTTTAATACATCACCGACTCGAATCACTTTCTTGGGACTAGGAATACCGTGTACTGCTTCATTATTAATACTGGAGCAAATAGAACCGGGAAAACCGTGATATCCTTTAAAACTCGGTGTTGCACCCATTTCGCGGATGCGTTTTTCGGCATAATTATCTAAATCAGCCGTTGTCATTCCTGGCTTTACTAGCTCGGCAATTTCTTTTAGGACAGTTGCCACAATTATCGCTGATTGCCGCATGATTTCAATTTCACGCGGCGATTTAATTTCAATTCCTCGGCGCTGTTTTTTTGCAGTTGCAGGCTGAGTTGTTTGAGAAAGTAAGCTACTGAAAATGTTCATAGGAAATTAATCATTACTGGTGGCTTTACTGCTAAAGTATCAATGCTTTCTCTAGATTACTTGAGAAATAATATCTATAATTTAAGTTATTTTAGTCCTTGATAGGGATTCTTCCAGTTTAGGCGCTAACGTATATAGAATAACACATTCGCACGCTCCCAATGGTTGGAGTTGCATCAAAAGCGCTCTAAGTTATTTTTCACTCCACACTACGAAATTTAGCTCAATTATCTTTAATTGCAACATTAGACTGCTGCCAAATACTGAGGCTAATAATTTTGATTTTTTAACTCTTGATCGCAATCTCTCCAGTCATACCGGCTTCTGTATGTCCTGGTATTGTACAACGCAAGCCATAATTACTAGATTTTAGAGGCACAAATACCCATTCTGCCTCTGCACCTGGCTTGAGTTCTAGCTCGTGAATGGCTCCTTTGATTTCTACTTTGCCTGCTTGGACTTTTTGTGTCCAGATGCCATCGGCAAAATCTTTCGCAGTAAAATAGTGCTTCAGTTGGCTGGGATTGGTAAGTGTTAGTTGATAGCGTTTCCCAGCTTGGAATTCCAGATGATTTGGTTCAAACTTCAGTTCGTTAGCCGAATTACCCAAGCTAATTGTAATTTCTGTAGCTGGTTGCTTGAGCAAATCGCCAGACAAACTTGCCGCCATTGCGGGAGTAGCAACGATGAAATTTAGTCCCAAAAGCAACGTAAATATCACGTAGCTACGCCGTAATATTTGTAGCCAAGTAGTAGCGGCAAAAGTAAGAGATGTAATTACAATTTGGAATAAATGGTTGTAACTTTTCATCGGTAGTTCTCAAAAGGCAATGGTGATGAGTAGAAACAATTAATTAATAGATATTCTTCATTATCCATGCCCAGTGCCCCATTCCCAATGCCCATTTTCACCTAATATTTTTCTCTGCTAACACAGATGGGCCAGCAGTAACAACCACGATTTGCTCTGGGTGGAGTAACTCACGAGCCGCTTGATTAACTTGGTCAAGAGTGACTTTCTGAATTTTATCAGTGAAGGAGTGCAATTCTACTTTATCTAGTCCATACACTTCATTCATCAGAATTCTATCTGTTAATTCTTCTGGGTTGGCCAGGGAAACGTTGTAGTTGCTGATGAGAGTGCGTTTAGCTGTTTCAACTTCCAGTGCGGTGACGCCTTGTTGATGGATTTGCTGTAGAATTTCGCGGGTACTAGCGATCGCTTTACTGCTATCTTCAGGACTAGTTTGCATTTCTATCAAAAAAGTGCCCGCATTCTTCCCAGCTTGGAAGTAGCTATAAATTCCATAGCTCAAACCTTGGCGATCGCGCACTTCTGCACCCAGTCTACTAGATAAGGTATCGCCTCCCAAAATCTGGTTCAATACTAAGGCGGCATGAAACCGAGAATCGTAACGGTTAATGCCTGTGTAACCCATATATGTAACAGCTTGGGTTTTATCTGGTAAAACTGGGTTGACACTCACGATTTTCTCCGGCATTGATACCGTAGGATATTTTAATGTGGGTGCTTGGCCGCTAACTTCCCAGTCTCCAAACTCATTTTTAATCAGCGATCGCACTTTGTCTAGATCAAAATCTCCCACCAGCGCTAGCACCGTCGTATCTGGACGATAATGTTTAGCTTTAAAATCAATCACATCCTGGCGTTGAATCTGCTGTAAACTCTCCTCTGTGGGAAAGGTATGTAAGGGATGTTTTTTCGGGTAAATTGACTGAACAAATATTCTTCTAGCTACTTCTGATGGTTCATCTAATTCAAGTTGCAAATCGGTTAAAGTTTGTTGGCGATGCAGTTCCAATTCTTTGACTGGAAAGGTACTATTTTTTACAACATCTGCTAATACTTCAACGAGTATCGGTAAATCCTCTGCTAAACTATCGCCCTCGATATGCACACCTTCGCGGTGGGTTTGAAAGTCTAAACTCGCCCCTCTTTCTGCCAAGACTTTGGCAATATTTAAAACATCCTTGTTATTAGTGCCATTTAGCAAGTTCTCTGCTACAAAAGCAGCCAATCCAGCTTTATTGTCTGGATCAAATTCCGTCCCGGCTTGAATATGGCCGCTTAGGGTAACGGTGGGAGTACTACGATCGGGTAACAGTAATATCCGCAGTCCATTAGTAAATTTAAATTCCTGTGGTAATACTTGAGCGATTGCATCTGTAGCCAAATCCACAGGTGGTAAGTATTTCATCACCTCAGAAGGAAGCACAGGTGCTAGAGGAGAGAAATTTTCTGTAGTTTGGGCTGAGTCTGGTTTGTCGCTAACTTCTGTTATTAGTTTCTGAGTTGGTTCAAAAAAGCCTACTGTCCGCGCTTCTTTTGTGAGATATTTGTTAATTACATTCACAACATCTGTCGGCCTCACCAACCGGACATCTGCCAAATAGCGGTCTGTGTAGCGATAATCACCAGCAGTTGTCTCATCAGTGCCCAATCGCATGGCTTGAGAGGTGATATCACGGTTACTCAAAATTACATCTGCGATTAATTGGGTTTTGGCTTGTTCAACTTCCTCAGATGTTACGCCTTTTTCTGCTACATTAGCGATCGCACTACTCAACATCGAGTCAATTTTTTTCAAATCTTGTTTAGATCCAGCCGTCACCAACACCTCATACCAGCCAGATTCTCGCAAACTGGTAACGGAGGCTGTAACTTCACTCGCTAAACCTGATTCCACTAATGCCTGATAAAGTCTAGAATTCCGCCCCTCTGTCAAGATGTAATCCATCACATCCAGTGCAGGTACATCTGGTTGATTTGCATCCGGTAGCGGATACACAACTTGTAACAGCCGCCCTACTCCCGGTTCTCGCAATACGATGGGAGACGAGGAATAAAGACTTTCCCCTCTGCTCCTCTGCTCCTCTGCTCCTCTGCTCCTCTGCTCCTCTGCTCCTCTGCTCCCCCTGCTCCCCCTGCCCCCTTCCTGCCCCCTGGGTATTTTGCCAAACGTCTCTTTAATTGTTTCTAGAGTGTTTGCAGTTTGAAAATCTCCCACAATTACTAAGACAGCATTATCGGGATTGTAAAAATTGCGGTAATATTTCTCTACCTGCTCAACTTCAAATTTCTCAACATCAGCTTTAGTACCACCTACAGGCAACCCATAAGCATGATTGGGAAACACCGCTTGCATGACGGCACGATTGAGGCGATATTCTGGACTATTTTCGTAACCTTGCAACTCGGAAATTACTACCCGCTTCTCACTCGCTAGTTGCTCTGGCTCAATCTGGGAATTTTGCATTCTGTCTGCTTCTAGCACTAAAAGCGCTTTTAGCTTGTTTCGTTCCACAGTACCGTAATATGCCGTTTGGTCGTAGCTGGTAAAAGCATTGGAATCACTACCTAAAGCACTAAACAAACGTCCAAATTGAATCGGACGATTTCGAGTGCCTTTAAACATCATGTGTTCTAACTGGTGGGCAATGCCATTCACGCCCGGTTCTTCGTTACGTGAGCCAACCTTGTACCACACCTGCACCGTCACCACTGGCGCAGTATGTACTTCCTTTGTCAGGACAGTTAGACCATTTTCTAGCACTGTCTTGCGGACATTTTCTGTCAGTGTTGAGGGCATTATTCTTTTTACTAGCAAGGTTGACTGATATTTTTCTTTATTAGAGATAACTGAATGTTGGCTATGAGCAGGTTGATCGCTCAATAACAAAACTGCTAGTAGCCATAAGCTTAAAATTAATAACGGCAAAGGATATCTATAAAATTTGGAAAATCCATATATGTACCTAGAAAATATATCTGTAAAATAAACTACATAGTTTTTTGAGTGAATACATTTTTATCTGGTAAAAAAATCTTTTACCTCAGCAACAATACAGAAAAACAATATATTAGCAATAAAGGTAATAAAAAGCTAAATTATGGGAGTTTTGCTAAAACCCGAATGAATTCCAGAGGTAAGCCATCGGTATCAGCGATGAAAGCTACTTCGTAAATGCGATCGCCTATTTGCTGTTGTGTCGGTTCTAAAAGTATCTTCAACGGTTGTAATTCTTGGGTTTGACTCTCAGCAGCAAGTAATACACGTTCTTGTAAATTTGTCAACCAGCTAGGTAAATCTGGTGTAATCTCAGTTAAATCGAACGAGAGATGATAATACCCCACATAATGCTCATCATTAAAGGCATCTGGGGCTGGCTTTGGTTCGGGAATTTGGATTAGTTCAATTCTGCCGCCCAACCCTTCCATCCAGCAAGCTAGGGTGTAGCCTGTGGTAAAGCGTTCCGAGATTGTAAACCCTAAATGTTCGTAGAAAGCGATCGCTCGATGAATATTCGCAGTCCGAATAGAAGCGTGATGCATATTAGTCCTTAGTCCTTAGTCCTTAGTCATTTGTCCTTTGTTATTCACTAATGACAAATGACTAATGACAAATGACCACTACTCAAACAACCTGAAATAAGGGTAGCGTACAGGTACGCCAGGCTCTTTTTCCAAGTCAAAATTAATTACTTCCCAAGAGGGATCATCTGAGGTATCGGGGCTAAACTCCACGGGTAAGCCGTACAAACGCGCAGCAGTCGCTTCTGGTTGTCCAGAACGCCAAGGCGTGCTGCGTTCTAAATAGCCACTCATCAATTCCTGATAGCGTCGGGCAATAATCACTCGTGTTGCTCGAAAGCCTTGGGTATAGAGCTTATCTAATGCTTCGTGAATTTCAAAGCGAATACCATCAGGATGAGTATGCTGTCTATACCATTCATTATTCCACCTCCGCCAATGACGCCCCGATTGCAAATGGATTAGCTCTCCATTTTTCGGATTAGCTTCAAAGGCGCCATGACGAGGACACAAATAGGTATCTGTTAGTGTCAGCGCCGGAATAGTCTGGCGACAATGGGGACACTGTATTTCCGGCCCAAACATCGGGTACTGCAAACCTGGATTCATCATGAAGTGCATACAAACATAATTTTGTCTTCACCAGCACTAGTGGGTTGGATTATACAATTCGGCTCAACCACTTTGGGTTACTTGCTCACTGCTGCATAGACACGGTGTTGCGGCAGGAACATTATTCACTAGTGTTTTCCTCAGCGTAGAGGTTTGACGCTGTGATATTCTGGTTATGCAGCCAGCCTCAAAGGTTGGAGTTTCTCCAGTGTTCCTGAGTACCATATTCATATTCTATCGTGTCTACCGCTTCTTACTGGACATCTCCTGATTTTTCTCAAGCTGCCTTTATCGCAGATAATGCTGTTGTTATGGGTTTGGTAAACATAGCACCAGGAGTGAGCATTTGGTATGGAGCAGTGGTTAGGGGAGATGTAGAACGGATTGAAATTGGCGAATGCACAAATATTCAAGATGGGGCAATTCTACATGGCGATCCTGGTTTTCCAACAATCTTAGAAGATTATATTACCGTAGGACACCGGGCTGTGGTGCATTCTGCTTACATTGAGCGTGGAAGTTTGATTGGGATTGGCGCAGTGATTTTAGATGGGGTAAGAGTAGGCGCTGGTAGTATTATTGGTGCTGGTGCAGTAGTAACTAAAAATGTACCGCCTTTATCCCTAGTTGTCGGTATTCCTGGTAAAGTATTACGCCAGGTAACAGAAGTTGAAGCCGCAGAACTGATTGAACACGCTAAACGTTATCAAAAGTTAGCTTTAGTTCATGCTGGTAAAGGTACTGATATTGGTTTTAGCAAGGCTTAGGGGGTGGAGAGAAATCAATTAAAAATTAAAAATTAAAAATTAAAAAAAGACTGAAAAAGAGTTAGCTAAAGCTGCCCGCAGGGTGATGACGCGATCAGGGTAAATAACCAATGTTCAATAATTCTCCACGAAAGGCGACATCAACGACAAGGCTCAGTACAAGTGCGCCATGTTCAATGCTCCATGCCCCACAATTTAAATATTCTTTACATATATAGTTGGAAAAATTGCCCACTTCAGCTAAAAATAAAAATGAGAGCAGTTGACAAAACTTTAATTTCTACTTAAGAGAGGGGTTCTAGATATGGATATCGATTTCCGTATAGCGATCGTTTTAGCACCAGTTGCCATTGCCGCTGGTTGGGCAGTGTTTAATATTGGCGCTGCCGCTTTAAGACAAATTCAAGGCTTTTTGGACAAGGAAGCCTAATTCATTAGTTGGGCATGGGGCATGGGGCATAGGATTTAATATTCTCCCTTATCCCCTTGTCTGCCTCAGCCCGCAAGAAACTTTAGCTATCTCTTTTTTTTAATTTTTAATTTTTACTTTTTAATTGATTTCTCCCCAGTCCCTTCTTGAATATCGATTCTGTAATACAACCCCTGCAACGCTTTGGTGTCCATCTTGGACTCGATCGCATTGTCAATCTATTGGCAAATCTTAGCAATCCTCATCATCAAGTACCAGTAATTCACGTTGCTGGCACTAATGGCAAAGGTTCAGTCTGTGCCTATCTTTCCTCAGTACTCACTGAAGCTGGTTATCGGACAGGACGCTACACTTCCCCCCATTTAGTTGATTGGACAGAACGTATTTGTCTGAATGAACAGCCAATTTCCTCAGAGGAATTGAGTCAATTATTAGAAAAAGTCCAAGGGTTGATTCGCCCTGATGAAGAATCGCCAACTCAGTTTGAAGTAATTACGGCGGCTGCTTGGTTATATTTTGCACAGCAGAAAGTTGATGTCGCTGTGGTAGAAGTTGGACTAGGAGGGCGCTTAGATGCGACAAATGTCTGTTTGGAGCCCCTGGTTACAATCATCACTTCCATTAGCCGAGAACACTGGCAGCAACTTGGCCCTACCATTGCTGACATTGCAAGAGAAAAAGCAGGTATTCTCAAACCTGGATCTCCTGTTGTGGTTGGGCCATTGCCACCAGAGGCAGACAAGGTGGTGCGATCGCGTGCTTTAGAATTAGAATGTCTGCTTTTTACGCCTCAACCCGCCCATGAAATCGCTACAGGATGGGCAGAGTATAGATATGAAGCAGAGGGGCAGAGGGGCAGAGGGGCAGAGGGAGAAATTAAAGAATCAGCCCATCACTCTATTAAATATCCTTTGCCATTAGCGGGACAAATTCAGTTAACTAATTCAGCCTTGGCTTTAGCTGCGTTAGAAATTCTCCAGCAACAAGGTTGGCAGATTTCAGAAGAAGCCATAATTTACGGTATGGCAAAAACCCAATGGCCAGGGCGGATGCAATGGACTACTTGGAAAAACCATAAATTATTAGTTGATGGCGCTCATAATACCGCCGCCGCCCAAGTTCTCCGCCAGTATATTGATAGCTTAGACGCAGTTACTCATAAGCCAGTCAATTGGATTATAGGAATGTTTGCCGATAAGGATCATACTGATATTTTTACCGCTTTACTGCGACCAGGCGATCGCCTTTTTTTAGTACCAATACCAGTAGAACCCTTCCCCGGTAGAACTTCCGCCGATTTAGACTACTTATCAAACCTAGCTTACAACCTCTGCCCCGAATTAAGCGATCGCCAAATCCATCCAGATTTATTCACAGCCCTAGAAGCCGCTACCACAGACGATTTAATCGTTTTGTGCGGCTCCCTCTATTTAGTAGGCGATTTTTTAGCGACCACCAATATAACTCGTAAATCATAATTACGAATTACGAATTACGAATTACGAATTTACCGCTGATTCCACTCTTGCGCCGCATCTTCTACAGCTTTATCTACAGTCTTCTCGCCTAACATTGCTGCTTGCAAGTTCTCATAAATTGCCTTTTGTAGTTTGTTGAAATCCTTTAAAGTAGGGGTTAATATTTCTGCATTTTGTAGTTCTTTAGCAGTGAGAACTCGCGCTTTTTCGATGATTGAAGCATTAGCTGGAATATCTTTAAAGTAACTATCAGACAATGCTTTGGTTGTAGAAGGTAGGACATTTGCAGCTTTCGCAAAAGCTAATTGATTTTCGTCATTGGTGACAAATAAAGCAAACTTCACAGCGCCGTCTGGTTGTTTAGTATCGCGCGGAATAACTATGTTCATCACCGCGACATTTTTCTTGCCTGTGTCACCAGTGAGTTGAGGTGCTACTCCGGTAGCTTGAGCAATCTTTGGGGCATTATTTGCGATCGTTTTGAGAAACTCTGGCCCAGAAGCTAGAAGCACAGTCTCACCGGATTGGTATAAATCGATCGCGTGGCGATGTCCTTGGGTTAAAGCCTCTTTAGGAAGCAACCCTTTTTTATACAAATCTACCCAATACTGAAATGCGGCTTTCCCTTGTGCCGAATTAAACGCCGCTTTCCCATCAGCATCTATGAGATTAACTCCCATTTGCACGAAAGATTCCAGCACTTCACCGGAGTCTTGCGGTACGAAAGTCACAAAAAAGGCATATTTCCCTGTCTTATCTTTAATTTGTTGGGCTGCTTGTGCTAATTCTCCGTATGTCGCGGGTACTTTATTGATACCTGCCTGTTTTAATAAATCAGTGTTATAAATGGTTAGCCGTGTGGTGAGATACCAAGGAATCCCAAAACTCTTGCCATTCAGCACACTTGCTTTCCAGATATTCGGCAGATAGGAGGAACGTACATCATTTGGGACTTTCGCATCTAAATCTAACCAGGCATTTCGTCCGGCAAGTTGGGAAGCAAAACCCGGATTGAGGTTAACTACATCAGGTGGCGTTTTTGCGGAGACAGCTGTTAATATTTTGTTCTCCATTGCTGCCCAAGGTATATCAACCCAGTTAACCTTTATACCTGGATTTTGCGATTCAAAATTTGCAATTAAGCTTTTGAAGTAGTCGGTAAATTGAGGTTGGAGTTGCATTGTCCAAAACTCAACAGTTGCCACTCTTGAAGTAGCTTGTTTTGTACTTTTACTAACATTGCCTGTGCTGCAACTTACAATCCAAGTGGTTAATAAGCCAAGCAGTACGAAAGCAACAAGTTGTTTAAATTTTCGCAATTGAATCATTTTCCCAGTATTTTTACGCTTGATCAGTGTGAAAAGCTTAGACAGAATTGTTGAGATTATAGGCTAAATAAATTACCTGTAGAGACGTAATATATAACGTCCCTATCACAATAAATTTAAATTTTCAATTTAGTAGTCCAGCGGGCACAACTGTGGTAAAAAGTTTCACTAGTCTGTTTGGCAAATCGAAAAAAGGGGTCGGTATTGAACTTGCTCCCGAACGGGTAAATGTAGTTCAACTACGCAAGCACGGTCAAGGCTTGAAACTAGAAACTTTTATATCGGTAGCAGTTCCAGAAGGCATAGTTACCGATGGTCAAATTACCGATCCTCCAGCAATGGCGCAATTAATCCAGCAGGCGCTAACTGAGAGTAAAATCAAAACTTCTCGCGTTGCTACTGGTGTTCCAGGACGAGATTCTATCGTTCGGATTATACCAGTGCCAGCAGAGTTAGATGATAAAGAACTGCGAGAAATGGTGCTGAACCATGAAGCAGGTTTGTATTTACCCTATCCTCGTGAAGAGGCTGATGTAGATTATCAGAAACTTGGGTACTTTGTAGATGAAGATGGCATTGAAAAAGTACACGTACTCCTAGTTGCCACCCGTAAGGAGATCACGGATACCTATATAAGTACATTCGAGCAGGCAGGATTACAAATTGATGTTTTAGAAATTAACAGTTTTGCTCTAATTCGGACTATTCGCGAACAACTGCGACAATTTGGGCCGCAAGAAGCAGCAGTACTTGTTGATATCGAGTTCGATAGTACAGAAATCGCCATCATCGTTAACGGAGTGCCGCAATTTTCGCGCACAGTTCCAATCGGGACTTATCAAATGCAAACTGCCTTAGCAAGGGCAATGAGCTTACCTACATCACGAGATATGGAACTGTTACACGGAATGGTCATTCCTCAAACTTCCCTAGACGGCGGTAAAACTGGCGTTACTGAAATCGATCCTGGCATGGCTGCCATATTGAGAGTCTTGGGAGAACTAACGGATGAACTGCGCCGTTCCATCGATTTTTACCTCAATCAAAGTGAAAATTTGGAAGTAGCGCAGATTTTATTAGCCGGGCCAGGAGGTGGACTGCAACAGCTAGATGAATTTTTTACTCAACGATTGAGTTTGCCAACTACCCAAATAGATCCAATCGGGGCTTTGTCTTTGGATGTTGACACTGAGAAATATCCACAGGTACAACGCTCTGGTTTAGCGATCGTACTCGGTCTAGGAATGCGGGAGGTGTAACAAAA
This sequence comes from Nostoc sp., assembly GCF_036916655.1. Lineage (GTDB taxonomy): Bacteria > Cyanobacteriota > Cyanobacteriia > Cyanobacteriales > Nostocaceae > Nostoc. The sequence continues at coordinate 220,080 of NZ_JBALFY010000068.1, read as the reverse complement.
TGTACAGCCTAGATGTTAATTTTCTTAAAGACCGCCCAGCATACCAGAAAAAGCCTGAGGGAAAGGGAGGAATAGCCTTCAAGTTTCCTACGGGGGATTTGACACTAGTGTATGTGGGAGTTGGAATAGGTGTAGGTCTTCCAGTTTTACTGGGAGTTGCTTGGTGGTTATTGCAAGGGAAGATTGTGGAATTAGAGGGGACAGTAGCACAACTAGATCAGCAAAGCAAACAGTTAGATACAGAAATCGGAAATCTTAACAAAATCAAAGCCGAAACGAAGTCAGTTAAAGAGGAGACTCAAGCTTTAGTCACTGTCTTTGACCAGATTCGTCCTTGGTCGGCAATGCTGCAAGATTTGCGCGATCGCATCCCCGCACCAGTGCAAATTAAGAGCATTAAGCAAATCCCACCCATTGCGGTAGTGGCAGGTCAGCCACCAAACAATCCTGCTGGGGGATTAGAAATTACTGGATTGGCTCGTTCTTTTAATGATGTCAATGATTTCTTATTGAGTTTACAACAGTCTCAGTTTTTGAAGCCCACAGAAACGAGAATTATCACCGCAGGATTAGTAGACGCCCCTTTACCTCCAAGTGTGGGTAAACCTACTAATAGTGTAATAATTAAGCCACCACAAGTAGTTGAATACACTATTCAGTCCAGCATGAACGATGTTCCAGCTTCCGAATTAATTCGGGAGTTAGAGAAAAAAGGCACAGTGGGGTTAGTGACTCGAATTCGTAGTATCCAACAAACAGGAGTCATTCTAAAATGACGCTGAGTGATGATTTAAATTTTGGCGAACAAGGTGGGGAATTCGAGCAGGCAACGCCAGCATCCCCCGTGGTCTTTGGTATTGCTTTTACACCAAAAATTATTGGAATTTTGGTGGGGGTAATTGGTTTAGGGATAGCAGGTTACATATTGGTAAGCCTGCTGATGCCAGCTTGGGAAAACTATCAGCAGCAGCAGGCCAAAAGCTCAGAACTACAAGGGCAAATTGAGCAAAAAAAAGCCAATATCAAACAGATTGATAAACTTAAAGACGAACTAGCGCAGGCAAAGCAGCAAAAAGTTCAGGTTTTAGCTTTATTTGCTAATGAGAAAAGCTTAGATACATTGTTGTTGGATTTGAACCGCTTAATTGAGTCTGGCAATACTCCAACCTCTGTGAGTACGGTAAGAGCCAAACTGGATAAATTCACGCCAGTTTCCCAAAAACCAGAACCCGTTACCGATGGAAGTCTTGGACTACAGGTTGACAACAAGCTAAAACGCAGCATTATCAATGCCCAAATTACAGGAACTTATGAACAAACACAATCGATAATTCGTAACATTGAGCGGTTACAGCCTTTGTTAATAGTTAAAGATTATCAATCAACTTTGGCTCCAGCCCAAGCAATATCTCCATTAGATAAAAGTCCGGTGCGGGTAGGCCCAGCAGCGATTAATACATTATTTCAGCTACAGGTATTGATGCCACTTAGTCCAGAAGAAATAGCAGCGGCCGCGGCGGCTAAAGCTGCCCCGAAAAAGTAGTTAGGAATGAGAAGTTAGGAGTTAGGAGTTAAGAATTATGAATTACGAATTATCATTCCTAACTCATAACTATTCACTTCTAACTTCCAACTTCTCATAATTGTTTGTAAACAAGGTTTTATCAGGTGAGGAATGAACTGTGAAACAGCTTCACGGTAATAGTTTTATTTTAGGTACTGCCGCTTTTGTTTTTTTGGCAAGCCAACCAGTTTGGGCACAAATTAGTCAAGTGACTGGTGTCCAATTAAATCCAGTTGATGGTGGAATTAGCGTTGCTTTGAAAACATCTTCAGGGTCGCGCCCCCAAGTTTTCACTACGAAAAGAGGCAAGGCTTTAGTTGCAGATGTTATCAATGCTCAATTACGATTACCACAAGGTAATAGCTTTCGTCAAGATACCCCAGCACCAGGAATTGCGTCTGTTGAGGTTAGTCAGCTTGATGCCAATAGCATTCGGGTAACGGTAACTGGTAGTAACAACACGCCTAACAGTCAACCTGTGGTGCGATCGCCAAATGGAATTACACTCAGCTTTAGCCCATCGGCAGGCAATATAGCATCAGCACCAACGCCAACAGCACCAACATCCACAGCACCGCCTGTTACTACTCCAGCCCAACCTGGTCAAAAGCCAGGTGTTCTTGTTCCTAACCCCCAAGTCACTATTGACGGGCAACCTGCACAAGCCGCCGGGCCAGGTCAACCTCTGAGTCAGGCTCCACCTTTCTTACCCAGAGCCGTCGCCCCACCAGTGGGAGATATTGCCATCTCTAATACTGATGCTTCTCCTAGCACTATTGACTTGGGAAGTCAGGAACGCGTTCCTCGTCTAGTGCTGCGAGATGCGCCGGTGCGTGAGGTTTTGTCATTGCTTGCCCGTGCTGCTAATTTGAACTTGGCTTATATCGGAGGCGATCAAGCTGCTGGAGGTCAAGGTGGTGCAGCATCACCAATCTCTCAAACAATCTCCCTAGATATAGAAAATGAGCCAGTGCAAGATGTGTTTAACTACGTTTTGCGCCTGAGTGGTTTAGAAGCTAATCGTAGTAATCGCACAATTTTCGTTGGGCCTAAACTGCCAAATTCCACACGCGACATGGTTATGCGTAACCTGCGACTCAATCAGGTAACAGTAGGAGTTGCTATCAATTTTTTGGTTGGTTTGGGAGCAGAAAGTGCCATCAGCCGCGAACGACAAGTTACCAGCGTTAATGCTGTGGCTGTGGGTACTGGAGTTGCGCCTATCACACAAACTCAGACGACCACGGAAAGCAGAGTTGAAACTCAACGCGTTAATTATACAGATTCTAGCCCATTACTTAGAGGTTTACAGGCATTAGGAGATGAACGCACCAATTCTCTAACCTTAATCGGGCCTCCTAAACTCATTGAGATTGCAATGGCTCAACTAACTCAGCTTGATATCCGCCGTCGCCAAGTGGTAGTTAATGTCAAGATTATCGATGTTAACCTCTTGAACACTCAGGACTACAATACTAGTTTTTCTTTTGGACTTGGTAACAACTATTTCACCAATGATGGAGGTGCAGCATCTCTGAATTTTGGTGGTTCCAGACCAGCTACGGCTGCCGAAACATCAAGTAGTGTAACTAGTACACCAATAATTACAAATCCCATTTCAGGACAAACATTTCTGGGTGATGGATTTTTTAACCCAGGAAATTCAAGACCATCTGCTGATGCACCCGTATCCACTAATGCTCTAGGCACTGGAATTACAACATTTACTCCCGGAACTGTATCTAATGGTGTTAAAAGCCCTGATACATACGCATTCTCTCTAGCATCTCTTTATCAGTTTCCTAAGCGTTTTCTGGGAAGCTTACAGGCTCAGGTTACAAATGGCAATGCCAAAATTTTGACTGACCCTACCTTAATTGTGCAAGAAGGTCAAACGGCTAATGTCAAGCTGACGCAAGAAGTGCTAGGAAACGTTACGAGCTTGATAACTAATGCTAATAGTCTCGCTACGCAAACAATTACTGCTGAGAAAACAGAGGTGGGTTTAACCTTAGCAGTCAAAGTAGATCGGATTGATGACAATGGTTTTGTATCCCTATCCGTAGCTCCCATTGTTAAAGCACCACAATCGTCAGCTAATCTAAATTTGGGAGGAGGTAATGTCCAACAAATATTCTTAGTATCTGAGCGATCGCTAAATTCTGGCACAATTCGTCTACGAGATGGTCAAACACTCATTCTTTCAGGCATCATTCAAGATACAGACCGGACAACTATCTCCAAAATTCCTATTTTGGGTGATTTGCCCTTAATTGGTTCGCTGTTTAGAAAAACAAACAGAAATAATCAGCGAAATGAAGTGATTGTATTACTCACACCTCAAATTATGGATGATTCTGAGAACTCCTCCTATGGCTATAACTACAACCCTAGCCCAGAGGTACGGCAAATCCTTGAGCGTCGAGGTTTGAAGCTTCCTAGTAAGTAATAAAAGTAATGGTTAGGTGAGTCACCTCTCAATACGGTTTGACTAAAGGGGAAAGGTTTTGAATATATCCTTTGCCCTTTTCGTTTTTCCACAAGAGTGCGATTTTTATTTGTCAGTACCTAAATTCAACGTCCTAAATCATGCATTTCGTTAATTACTGTCGCACACTTTTGTGTCAACGTTTCTAATTCCTCTTTATTTGTGGAACTGGGAGCATCAATCAAGTTACCAATTCTCACAGTGATAGTAACTGCGCGAGGGATTTTCGAGCCTTTGTCTAAAATACCGTCAGTACCCCAAACACTCACCGGCAATATTGGGGCTTTTGCTTTCGCCGCCAACAGCAGCGCACCTCTTTTCGGGTCTGTAATCCGACCATCTGGGGTACGAGTACCTTGCAAGAAAACACCGACAGCCCAACCGTTATCCAGATATTCTATGGCAGAACGGATGGCATTGCGATCGGCATTTCCCCGACTTACTGGGTAAGCGCCATACAATTTAATCGCTTGCGCCAAAATGGGAATATTAAATAACTCTTCTTTAGCCATATACGCCACTGGACGACGTACACAATTAGAAACAATCGGCGGATCAAAATAACTAGCGTGATTACTCACTACCACTAGCGGCCCTGATTGGGGGACATTTTCCGTACCATAAATCTGGCCCCGAAAGTAAGCGTGAAACATGGGGCTGACGACTGACCATTTAAAGGCGTGGTAAAGTGCCAGACTGATAAACGGTTCGCGGTTTTTGTCCACAGAAGATAATGCAAATCAAACTCAACTTAGCATAAGCGATCGCAACCCCCAGAGCAAACGCAAAATTGAAGGAATGGGAAGTCGTAAGGGCACAGCATTGCTCATAGGTGTCAACTTCAGCTGGAAATAGCTTAACTGTTGGCTTCGTCGCCCCCCAGAGAATAAATTCTCTGGCTAATAGCTAAAGTCTACTGAAGTAGACTGGAGATTTTTGGCGATATTTAGTCATCTTCAGATGACTTTAGCTATGAGACGGGGATTTCAATTCCCGGCGGACAAGCGGTTTGGCATTAAGTTGAACTAATGAGCATTGCTGTGCCCCTACTGCGTGGTCTATTTACCTGAAAATAGCTGTAAATATCCGCTTTGCTCCATTCGCAATGACATTGTGTAATTATAGGACTAGTATTTGATTTATGAAAAAATCCAAGTATGTGTAAGGTGTGTTACGGTTTCCGTAACGCACCAAAATCTTCGGGTGGTGCGTTAGCCTACGGCATAACACACCCTACAAGGCTACTGAGATATTTTCAGAAATCAAATATATTCCTATAATTCTGTCTGGATTACTTAGAATCCTCACGTCCAACCTCCAATTTCCGCCTCAGTTAAAGGCTTCTCTAACTTACTATATTCGGTTTGAGCAGCCCGCAATACGTGTTTCATCTGCACTGCTTCCCCAGCATCGGCAGCGAGGAAAGCTGCATTTAAGGCGATGTTACGGATATTTCCTCCAGCGACATTGAGCCGTGCTAGTTGCAGAGCATCTAAACCTCTGGTTGGTGTATCATCTGGGAAGACGCGTCGCCAAATTTCGGCTCGTTGTGTTGTGTCGGGGAAGGGAAACTGCACTACGAAGCGAATCCGCCGCAAAAATGCTGTATCAATTGCACTCTTCAAGTTTGTAGTCAGGACTGCTAAACCTGGGTAACTTTCCATCCGTTGCAATAGGTAGCTAACTTCTATATTGGCATAGCGATCGCGGGCATCTTTAACTTCACTCCGTTTACCAAATAAAGCGTCAGCTTCATCAAATAACAAAATCACCCCGCCTTGTTCGGCGGCATCAAATACCCGGCGCAAATTCTTCTCTGTCTCGCCAATATATTTGCTGACTACCGATGATAGGTCAATGCGATAGAGATCGAGGCGTAATTTATGAGCTAGCACTTCTGCCCCCAAGGTTTTACCAGTGCCGCTACCGCCTGCAAATAGAGCGCTGATTCCCAATCCTCTAGCACTCTTGCCCCCAAAACCCCAATTGTTATATACAGTACTACGTTGGCGTACATGAGCCGCAATTTCCCGAAGAACTTGTTTCTGTGCCTCTGGTAATACTAAGTCTTCCCAATCACCAGATGGCTCAATTCGTTGGGCGAGTTCATCCAAGCGTGGACGTGCTTGCACACGGCAGGCATCCCATAAAATATCACCGATATCGGTTTCTGGGGTTTGTGCTAACTGTCCGGCGGCTTCTGCACAAGCAGCGCGAATGGTTGCAGCACTTAGGTTAAATTGCTCCACTAAGGTTTTAACTTGCCCGTTCATTGTTGGTGCAATCCCATTTAGTGCATCTTGCCAAACTGCACCTTGTTCTTTGCTGGTTGGTTGATGTACGTCAAAAGTAACTACTAGGCGTTGTGATAAACCTATGCGTTCCCGACTTGTGACTATTAAAAAGCCCTTGATGCGTTCAATGAAATGAGCGATCGCATTTAGCCGCGCTATATCATTAGTATCCAGTTCGTTGCAATCTATGAGTAAGGCACATTTACTTAAAATTGTCTCACGAGTCCACAAGCGGATGAGGTTATCCAACTCGCCAGGTGCTAAGGGAATGGCTTGTGCAGCCATTACCCACACACTTAAACCATGAAGCTGAGAAATTTTGGCGGCAATGGCACGTTTACTAGTAGTTTCCCTACCACATAACTGGACGATTGGCAAGCTATTAACCTTGGAAGCTTGTGACCAAATTGCTGCGACTCGCTCTGCTAAATCTTGGTGCGAAGGTACTAAATCACTAACTTCTGGTAATGGTTCAATGATGCCAGCCAAGCGTTCGTCAAGATATTGAATGCCGGTGAGATAATGTAAAATCCGCTCGTCAATTCTTAGGGGACTGAGAGTCAAGGCATGACCATCACCAATTTGAATTAACCGCCAATGACGTAAGGGAGCATTTGGTGCGATCGCATCCCAGTGGACATCGGGTAAAGCTGCCAGAGCTAAACCCAAAGTTGGGTAAGCTCGTTGCGAATCGCCGTGGATTATAGCACATAATTTGGCAAAATCCCCATTTAATTCCATACCTGCACACAACAGCAACAAATCACGTTCAAAGGATGAGAGGCTAAACATTTTGCCTACTCTCTCCAATGTCGATGGTGCAGGCATAGCAGCAGCAGCTTCTTGTAAAGCTTGCTGTAAAAGCGCTTGGTTTTTCTCTGGAGCTTGATTTTGCTCTTTTGCCGTGTGATTTTCTAAAATACCACGCACCACGGCTAGGGCTGCTGATAGGTAGCGGTAGTTCGCCTCATCCCAATTGCGATTAATTGTTGTAGCATTCATAAAATATTCACCTGTGGCGAATCATAAGCCCCAGACTGATTTTTGTGCAGTAGACTTTGGGCGCCATCTACCCGCACCTGGACAAGATAAGTTCCTGGCTTGACATTTTTGATCGGAATAGTGATTGCATCAGTATCTTCAGGGCGTGATGGCACAACAAAAGAGTAAGCAGATGGAGTATCATCTGACACTTCATTGAGTAGTAAAACTACTCGCTGTGCTTTACCTACCTTGGGCTGGAATTTAACGTTAATTTCTGCTGTGCGTAAATTGTCGCCACTATTTTCCACTTGGGTGACGAATGCTGTAATTGTTGGATGTAGGACAAAAGCCGCAACGTTTGATTCAACGAGATGATCCATTTGCCCCCCATTGCCCATTGTCAGGTGTACGATTTGAACACCCTGCACACTTGGGTACAAATCTAGCGGAACTAACAAGCTGATTTGGGTTTCTTTAACTTCTTGAGGTACTAGTAATGTCTCCGTATTACCCAAACGAACCCGTGTGATTTCACCGCGTAACCGTTTACCACGAATTACTAATTTTGTGCCTGCAACAATCATTTGCTCAGTCTTTGCCGGAGACATCACTTGCTCTATAATCGGCTGAGACGAGGGCATCATGTAGAAACCTTCGGGGTTGTCAGATTTGCTACTCTCAATCAATACCATTGATGCCAGATAGGTAGCTGAAGGTCGATAGTGCGTTTGTAAAGCAGACCATAACTTAGAAGTTTCTTCCATGTTAAAAAACTCTGGAGTCAGTTTGATCTGTCCAATTTGTTCAGCTAAATCGGATACAGATACATTTGCTACAGCTTGCGAAAAAGCACTTGAAGTATTGGTTGTGGACGCATTGATCAAAGTATTTTCAATAATATCAGATGTGATCGCTGGTGTTTTGTGTAATAAATGCATCGCATAGCCAAGTAAAAGCTCCGCCTGAAAATCCTTGGCCCCGTAGGCTGTTAGCAAGTAATGGAGGTCAAGCGCTAGTGGGGGAATTGGAGAAAACAAGTTTTTATTTATACGTGAGTGCTTGCTCCGAAATTCCTGAGATACCCAATCGACATTGCGATTCTGTGTCACTTGATAGAGAAAGAGGTTGAGTTGAGCGCGTTCATCAGCTTCAACTGAAATTCGATCGGGTGGTAGGGCAGTTACAATCACATCACCAACACTAGCAGCGATCGGATCGCTGACTAAACCATTTTCCAGCAAGACTTTTAGTACTGCTGTCACGGCGGCTATAGAGAGCATATTACCCATCCTCATTCCTCATGGCAATAGCACATACTAATCATGTACGCCAGAGTACATTGACAGAATATATTTTGCAAAACTTTAAATATTCTGGGGATTGGGGATTGGGGACTGGGGATTGGGGACTAAATATCTATAAGTTCTGCGATAATACAATGTATTAGGATTTACACACATTCTATGAATTATTCTTTTCTTTACAAGAGGCTGCGTGTACTCCTGCAAAGAAGCAAGCTATACGTAGTATTTCGTAGAAAATGGGGTTCGATAGATTAAGCTTTTTGGCAGTTTTTGCGTAAGTGCTGTATGTAAATCTCCCACCAAATTTTCCCAGACCCAATCTCAATCCCTAGTCCCCAATCCCCAGTCCCCGATCCCCAGTCCCCAGCCTAATTTACCTTAACTTCACATCAGGAACCAATTTCAACTACCAAAAGTCTTAATTTTTAAACATTTTATCAAATTGTCAGCCTTAGTTTTATGTTAAGCTGAGTATAATTAGATAAACGGATAGTAGCATATATTACAAATATTCATTTAACCTACGAAGCAAGTAAAAAATTGTAATATTTGTAACAATAGTATTATCTTTGACTAAAGTTAAAACTTTAACGTAACTTAAGATGGGTTGCCCCAGATGAAATCCCCACCTTCTTCAAATTCTTGGAATGGTCGCTTAGTAGGTGATAACCAGCGATACCGTTTAGACAGACGGTTAGGCGGGGGTGGTATGGGAGAAGTCTTCCTAGCAACGGATACCCGTGTTGGTCAACAGGTAGCTTTGAAGTTGCTCAAAGATACGCTGGTAGCATCACAAGAAATGAGAAAGCGTTTTGAGCGTGAAGTGGCAGTTTGTGCTGCTTTGCAAAGCGATCATATCGTCAAAATTAGTGACTGTGGTGTAACTCCAGAAGGTTTTCCATTTTATGTGATGGAATATTTGCGGGGGCAAACGCTCAGACAATTACTGCTACGCGAAAAGCGGTTATCTGTTGAGCGGACTGTAAAGATTATGACGCAAGTTTGTAAGGGTCTACAACTTGCCCATCAAGGAGTTACTCTGCAACGAGAAGGTGGCAAAACTACTGAGCATATTCAGGTAGTTCACCGCGACTTAAAGCCAGATAATATATTTTTAACGCCTACAGATTTGGGAGAGTGGGTCAAGGTTTTGGATTTTGGTGTTGCCAAAATTCGTAGTGAATCTTCAGAAAATTCCAATATTACAAATATAACTAGTACATTTATTGGTACATTTCGTTACGCACCACCTGAACAAATCCAAAGCGATCAAAACTTGGATGCCAGGGGTGATATTTACAGCTTAGGGATTATCCTTTATGAAATGCTGAGTGCATCTGACCCATTTGGAATCAGCATTAAGGGTAGTCATATTAGCGAGGCTTCTTGGGTATTAGCTCATGCTTATGAGCCACCAAAACCACTGCGATCGCAATCAGGATGTGAGCATTTACCCGTACAATTGGAAGATGTGGTGATGAAATGCCTCCACAAAAACCCAGCTAACCGATTTGCAACTGTAGAAGAACTCAGTCAAGCTTTACAATCTGCTGCCAAATTTGTTACGGGTAATACTAGTGTATCTGGACAGATTACTGGGCGATCGCAATCTTCCGATAATCAGGGTTCAAATCACGAAACTATTCCCAGACAACCGAACGACGACACCATTCTGCGTCCTTCATCTGCACACAATCAGGGTTCAAATCACGAAACTGTTCCCAGACAATCGAACGACGACACCATTCTGCGTCCTTTATCTGCACACAATCAGGGTTCAAATCACGAAACTGTTCCCAGACCATTTAACCCGATTGAGCAAAACCAACCTGAGGAAACTGTTCCTCCTCTTCAGCCTGAGTACAATCAAGGTTCAAATCACGAAACTGTTCCCAGACCGTTTAACCCCGTTGAGCAAAATCAACAGAGTCCTGTGAATAATCCGAACACCAGCAAACCAGACGTAACGTTATATCAACCACGACAGGCATCTAATCAAGGCGGGCAACAAGTACCACCAGATAAAACGCTGTTTCAACCACGACAGGCATCTAATCAAGGTGGGCAACAAGTGCCACCAGATAAAACGTTATTTCAGCCACGACAGGCATCTAATCAAGGTGGGCAACAAGTGCCACCAGATAAAACGTTATTTCAGCCACGACAGGCATCTAATCAAGGCGGGCAACAAGTGCCACCAGATAAAACGTTATTTCAGCCACGACAGGCATCTAATCAAGGTGGGCAACAAGTGCCGCCAGATAAAACGCTGTTTCAACCACGACCAGCGTCTAATCAAGGCAGACCACAAGTGCCACCAGATGTGACGTTGTATCAACCTCGGACTGCATCTCATCAAGGCAAACCACAAGTGCGAACCGATGACACTATTTACCAACCAAGGCTAAATGAGCAGCTAGCTACGAAAATTACTCCCAATTTCTTGCGAATCCTGGGAGTGATCTTAGCCATTGGACTGACTTTAGCGTTAGTAACCTATATATATACTCAATCGCAATCTCGTAAAGAGCCAAGCAACCAGCAAGATTTACCTAATAACAGAATTTAGAACTAAGCAACCCAAAGGACGGTTAGAAATCGCAGGCTATTAGTCTCTTTCTTAGCACCTTAAAATCAAAATTTTATATGTCAGAAATTTAGTATTGTATAGAAATAACTCTTGTGGGGTGGGCATCTCGGCCGCCCAGTTTATTATATGGCGCTCATGTTGCCCACCCCACAATATTGGATAATTTATGTCTTGCAGTTCCCAAATAGTTTTTTACCTTGGAACTGGTACTTGATTAATTACCGAGGCAATTACCGCATCAATTTGTAAACCATCCAGCATTGCTTCTGGTTTCAAAATGAGGCGATGACGTAGTAGTGGCGATGCAACTGCTTTAACATCATCTGGTGTGACAAAATTCCTTCCAGCTAACCATGCTAAGGCTTGAGATGTCTGCAACCAAGCACCAGCGGCGCGAGGCGATGCGCCCAAAGTTAAATCAGGATATTGACGTGATGTTCTCACCAACGCCAACAAATAATCAACGATCGCTTCTGATACTTTAACTTCTTTGACTGCTTGTCGTGCCTGCAAAATGTCAGCGATTGTTGCGATTGGTTTTAAACGGCTAATATCCAAACGCCTTGCGGCAAAACCCGCCTGACGATTGAGTAACATTTGTTTCTCAGCAGCTTGGTCTGGGTAATCTACCACCAGCTTAAATAAAAATCTATCCAACTGCGCTTCTGGTAAGGGATAAGTACCCTCAAATTCAAGAGGATTTTGGGTTGCAATCACCCAAAATAAATCTGGTAATGGCAAACTTTCACCATCTAGCGTTACCTGCATCTCTTCCATTGCTTCTAGTAGCGCCGCTTGTGTTTTGGGAGGAGTACGATTGATTTCGTCTGCTAGCAGCACTTCAGTAAATATTGGCCCTTTTTTCAAAGTGAAATTGCGGCTATTCAAATCAAAAATGTTTGTACCAGTAATATCTGAAGGTAAAACATCTGGTGTTAATTGAATTCGGCGAAACTCACCTTGAATTAGCTGCGCCAACACTTTTACTAGGAGGGTTTTACCAGTTCCCGGTACTCCTTCTAAAATTACGTGTCCACCTGCTAGCAATGCTACTAAAAGTTGTTGTATTAGGCTAGATTGTCCAACAATTACTTGATTAAGACTTTGACCAAGGCGAATTAAGATCGGATGAGTTTCGCTCATATTTTTTATTGATAAATAACTAACGCAAAGATATTATGCTTAATTCCAAAAATTAATTACGAATTAACCTAATGGTTCGCCATTTCCCCAACCAGCTTAACAGGTCTTGTTCACTGATGGGTTGTTTGCGAGATTGTAGCTTTAAAACTGCATCTAGTTCTGTTGCACTTGCACCTGTTTTTTCGATCCAAAAATTGATCAAGGCTTCACGTTCTAAAAGTATTTGTCCTAATCCCAAGGCTTTTTGGAGTTGTAGTTGTTCTTGTTTACCCACCATCTCTACAACAAAGTCGGTGGTATCAGCTTTCTGTAAGACTCCAGCTAAAGCTTGGATATATGCCTCGCTGTTATCTGTAACTGGTATATCTAAAGCTACTGGCTTACCAAAACGGCGATTCTGCGCCCAAATTAGCACCAATAGCAAGATACCTACCTGCACCAATATTGGCAATAAAGGAGTTTTAGCAAAAAAGCTAGATAAATCTCCTTCGTTTTCTTTCTTCCTGACATCGGCATCTTTGTAACCGTGGATGTATTCATCGACAAAGATTGTGTTATTTTTTTCAGTTACTAGACTAGCTAGATACTTAAAATTACTTAAATTATCTTGGTAAGCGTTAGCGGCTAAATAAGGAGTGGTAGAAAAAATCACTTTTCCCTGTTCGTAATTTTCTTTCCAGACAACAGCACCAAAGCGATCGCCTAAATCAACTTGCTCCTGTTTAGCTTTCTTATTTCGTCTACGTGTATCAATTTTAATATTACCTTGGGGAGATTTCTGCATAGTACTAAACTCCGCTTCAGTAACCCGCGCTCCCGCACCCAAAATTACCAAAGTATTTCCTTTTTCTACCCATTCACGCTCTTGACTACCTAGTATCGTCTCCCCGCCTACCTGGAGGAGGGTAATTGGGCTATTTTCTGGCTGAATATCACTAAAAGGCTTTTGCCAGCGTTGAATAGAGGTTCCCTGCTGTTGCATAAAAGCATACCAAGCAGCATAGCCATTAGGTGCGCGGTTATAAGTGGAACCAGCATTAAGTTTAGTATTATTGGGAGCCGCGAATAAACTAAGTATAACCATCGCTAATAGTGCGATCGCTCCGATCCAAGCAAGGCGATTTGGACGTTTCATATTCGACTTTTATTGCCTTTGAATATTACTAGTGCTAATACTTACTTATTTTTCAGATAAAGTCAAAATATACTTGCTTTAGTTTTTCAAAGCGATCGCCTGCTTGATAAATGCTTCTAAATTTTGGGTAGCAGTGGGATTATCAAATAGAACGTTCCTTGAGAGTTTTAGAGCTTCACGAACTGAGTATCGCCAATTAATATCTACGGCTAATCGCACTGCAATCTGAATATATTGCGAGGTATCATCTGCAATTGTCTGTGTTACACCGATAGCTTGCAAGAAACCATAAGAATGACGCCCCCTCATAAACTCACCAGGACAAGTGACAATCGGTAAATGACAGGCGATCGCATCCAGTGTTGTGTTACCACCCGCCCAGTCGAAGGTATCTAAGTAAATATCTGCCAAAGAAAGCAAGTCAAAGTAATCATCACGCGGTAGAACAGGAGAGAATACACAATAGTCAAGGCTATCTAACCCGACAGCCGCGAATGCCCGTTTCAGACGTTCTTGAGAAATCCCAGAGCGCAGGAACATAAACTGAACATTGGGAACTTGACGGGCAATTTCTGCATAAATGTAATCGTACTGCGGTAGATATTTATAGGCAGCTTGACTAGAGATATAGACGATCGCATCTTCTCGTAATCCAAAAAATAATCGGTTCCGGCGAACTGAGTCAACTTTGATACTAGGATAGGAAATCCCAACACCAGGCAAACGTACCAGGCTTTCGGTGTAGTGATATTGGCCATTCAGAGGCTCCATCAGTTCGCTAGATAAAAAATAGTCAATGGTGGGTAGTCCAGAAGTGACCGGTTGCCCCCAAGCCATACATTGAATCGGTGCTAAACGGAGTCCAGCAATACATAGTGTGGTGGCATCCATGCCTAATTCTGGAAAAATTAACACATCAAGGCGATCGTCAATAACTTGTTGACAAACCTGTTCTAAACTATTTGGCAAATGATAAAACTTTTTACTATAAGACTGAAATAATTGAGTAGCAGTATCAATTTGATGTCCTATGTGATACGAATAAATTTCAAACTTTTGATTATCTACATATTTCAGCCAGTTTAAGAACAAAACTGTTCCACTCCAGCTACATAAAAAATAGGAAAGATAGCCAATTTTAATTCTTTGATTGTTGCTAATAGAAGAAGTCGGATGCTTCTGACTCCATTGCGGATAATTTGCCGCCATAATTTGGTGAACTAGCCGTCCATACTCCTGCTGTAACAACAGATCATTTTTTGCCTGATATGCAAGAAAAAAATTTGTATGATGGCTGATTCCTCTGAGAGCTTTTTTTTGCTCCTCAGGGCTACTAATTGTTATTTCTTGAATCAGCTTTTCTAACCCATGCTGAAACCATGCCCGGTAGATATCAATTTCTTGAGGAGTATGATAAGTTTCTGGGAGCATAAGATAGCTCAACATTTTAAATACGTAGTTTTCAGGAAACTTCTCTGTAACCTGTTGAGCGAAGTTACGAGCTTCCAGATAGTTCTGGCTTTGCTTTAGACGAATAATCAGCCAGTAATAGAGTTCTTCTGCTTCAGGACAATTGCTAATACCGTTCTGCAATGTTTCGATAGCTGCTTGCATTTGGCCAGTTTTATACAAAACATTACTTAGCTTCAGATAATAGCTAATCTGGTGCGGACAACTGGATAAATACTTGCTGTAATATGGGATAGCGTTTTCAGGAGATTCACTGTCTGCGAAATAGTCACCCCATCTGTGCCAAGACTCTAATCGAGCCGCTTCATAAATAGTTTGCTGTTCAAGTTCTGACAATTCACATCTGGGAATTTGGGCGATTTCTTGCTGCTGGATAATGTGTCGATCTTCGTTATTAATTACGATGCAAAAGTTAATTAATGATTTAATAATAGACCATTCTTGGGTGGTTAACTGACCTGTAAGCCCTACATTCAATTCTTCAGAGACATCCTCTTCTAAACTAAGTTTTAGAACTGTTTCAAAAAGCAATGAGTTAGCATTATCTTGTAATTCATCAGATAAACTTTGACTGTCAATTAGCAGTGTTATATCTTGTCTAGCTGGATGTGTGGAAAGAGTTTTGAGAACATTCATCAAGTCTTCTGCGATCGCAGCTTCTAAATTAGACCAATCAGGAAAAATAATAAAATTAATATCTCTTAATTCATTAATTAACATAGCGTTGCAATTACTAATGACAACTTGCCTTGCGTATAGGCACTACTATATATGTTTTTACAGCGATGTCATCAGTAATATCAGAACAAAAATATCCCTGACTTCTTTAATAAGTCAGGGATCTGAGGTTATAGGTATTTGCAAATCAAATAGAATTGCCAAAGCTATTTAATTGCACATAATATCACTCAAATTGCACAAGCGATCGCTCCGATCTAAGCAAGGCGATTTGAAGGTTTCATTTTTGACTTTCATTATAATCACTTCGTTTCAATATCACTAGTGTTAATACTTACTTATTTTTCAGGCAAAGTCAAAAATATAATTAAATAAAGTTCAAATGGCGATAGGCAAATATGGTTTTACATTACACTAACGCATTTGTCACCATAGCATCAGTTAATTGGGAGAGTTTAGTAAATTTTTATACTAAATTGTTAGAGCAGAAGCCAGTTCTTTTGACACCCAATGTCTATGCTGAGTTTAATTTGGTTGGTATGCGATTAGGTATTTTTCAACCAAAGAACACAAACGAATCTGAATTTGAAGTGATGTCTAACGACAACCCTTTCGGGTTTGAAAGTGATACTCTCGGACTCGCTAATGCTGCGTTAACAACGGGAACCATCAAAACTACGACCCCTGCACCACTTTATTTCTACACCAAAAGTAAGATAAGTTTGTGTTTAGAGGTGAGCAACTTAAAAGATGCGATCGCTCACCTAACATCTTTGGGCTATCCTCCACCAGGAGAAATTTCCATTGCTTCTCACGGCAGAGAAATTTATGCCTATGACCCTGATGGTAATCGTCTGATTTTACATCAAGCCAAAGAGAGTGATGAGTAATGAGTAATGAGTGCTGAGTTAGGAGTTAGGAGTTATTATTCTCCCCAATCCCCAATCCCCAGTCCCCAATCCCTCTTATTGGCGATAATAAGTAATTAATAGTTAATAATCAAAAATGGCCATAACTCAAAACTATAGATTAAACCTGATTCAATGGTATCCAGGTCACATTGCGAAAGCCGAAAGGAAGCTGAAAGAACAGCTGAAGCGCGTAGATGTAGTATTTGAGGTACGAGATGCCCGGATTCCCTTAGCAACTCACCATCCCCAAATAGGGGAGTGGGTGGAAGGTAAAACACGGGTGTTGATACTTAACCGAGTAGATATGATTACGCCGCAAATGCGATCGCTATGGATTGATTGGTTTAAACGTCAAGGAGAAGTCCCTTATTTTACTAACGCTCAACATGGTAAAGGTATAGCAGAAGTAGCACGGGCAGCACAAGCCGCTGGGGTAGAACTCAATCAAAGAAGAAGCGATCGCGGGATGTTACCCCGTCCAGTGCGGGCTGTGGTGATTGGTTTTCCTAATGTCGGTAAATCAGCTTTAATTAACCGCCTATTGGGAAAACGAGTCGTGGAAAGTGCAGCCCGTCCTGGGGTAACTCGTCAACTGCGCTGGGTGCGAATTTCCGAACATTTGGAATTGCTAGATGCTCCTGGTGTCATTCCTCTAAGATTAGAAGACCAAGACGCAGCATTAAAATTAGCTATTTGTGATGATATCGGTGAAGCATCTTACGATAACCAGCTAGTAGCAGCAGCCCTAGTGGATTTACTGAACTATTTGGACGCTGTAGCCGCAGATTTATTACCAAAAAAACCATTAGAGTCTCGTTACCAACTCGATTCAACATCAGACACCGGAGATACCTATTTACACGCCTTAGCAGAGCATCGTTACAAAGGTGATATCGAGCGAGCTGCAAGGCAACTTTTAACAGATTTTCGCAAAGGGTTGTTGGGTGAAATTAGTTTAGAATTACCACCTAACTAGATTAAAAGCATTCTCAGCCCATTTTTGAGTAGTAGGCGAGTAGCGTTCCAAAAATCTGGACACTCGGCTTCAGTGATATCTGGGTGATAGTAGATCAAAACTGTTTGATGTGCTACTTTTTCAGGTGATGTCACAGATGCGATCGCTCCATCACAAGAGCATTATTTAATGTAATATCTGTCACATGCAGTTGTCGGAATGCATTTAACAGTGTCATAAAGCAACTCTAAGGTTAACCTGTAGGGTATAACTTAACCTTAGAGTTGCTTGACCCCTAGCTTCGATGGATCTATCACACCCATGACTGAACTCACACTACGCCTACAAGAGGGAGATAACGAGACAACGATCGCAGTTGACCAAAATGTATTTACAATTGGTCGTTTGCCGGAATGTAACTTGTACTTACCTTTTGCTGGAGTATCCCGCAACCATGCTCGCCTAGTGAAAACAGCTGACGGGGTGTGGACTATTGAGGATATGGGCAGCAAAAACGGAACGCAAGTCAATAAATATCTTGTTAACTATCCCCAAGAGTTACATCACGGCGATATCATTTGGCTGGGCAATGTTAGCCTGGTAGTACTGCTCACCAGCCCTGTTTCTCAACCGACACCTGGATATCCCGAAATTTCGGACATTAATGAGCAAAGAACAATTCTTCACAATGTCGAACAACTACAACAGCAATGGATTGCAGCTGATAGCAAAGATGGCAACATCAATAATAAGGACAAAACCATTGCCCGTCTCAAAGATTTAGTAGACATAGCGAAAAATCTCTGTGCAGCGGCGTCTATAGAAGAGATTTTTTCTCAAGTACAGCAAGTAGTTTTTCGTTACCTTGATAGTATCGACCGCTTGGCATTACTCATTGATGTCAACGGTTGCGGCCAGTTGGAATTAGTCAATGCTGCTACTAGAAATATTTCTCAACAGAAAAATCTCCCTGCTGATGGTAGTTGGATTAGTCGTAGTATCTGTCAAAAGGTATTTGAGGAAAAAGTCGTCATTCAAACTGGTGATACTCATCAGGATGAACGGTTTGCTAGCGAACAGAGTATTTTAGTCAAAGGCATTCGCAGCGCGATGGCTGTGCCTTTATGGGATGAAAATAAAGTTGTAGGCGTACTATATGCCGATGCCAACTTTTCTTCTTACCATTGGGCAAATGAAGGTGAAGAAGAATTGAGCTTTTTCTCAGCTTTAGCAAACCTTGTGGCTTCTAGTGTGCAGCGTTGGCTATTAGTAGAGAAACTCAAAACTGAAGAGATGATTCGCCACCGACTAGAACGTTACCATTCTCCAGCAGTTGTACAGCAGTTAATCTCTGTAGGCGGATTACCGGGTGGCCGTTTAGCTCCTGCCGAAAGCGAAATCAGTATTTTGTTCGCGGATTTAGTTGGCTTTACAGCAATTTCTGAAAGGTTAACACCAACTGCGATCGCAAAACTATTAAATAATTTATTTGAAGAAATGCTAAAAGAAGTATTTACTTGCGGCGGCACTTTAGATAAATACATTGGCGATTGTATTATGGCATTTTTTGGCGCTCCAGAACCGCAACTAGATCACGCCGATCGCGCTGTTACTGCTGCCAAGGGAATGCTTACTCGCCTCGAACATCTTAATGCCAATGGTTTTTGGCACGAACCCCTGCAATTACGCATTGCGATTAATAGCGGTAAGGCTGTGGTGGGAGATGTCGGTAGTTCCCAAAGAGTAGATTATACGGCATTAGGCGCGACAATTAATCTTGCTGCTCGGATGGAGGCAGTTTGTCCTCCTAGTGAATGCGTGATTAGTGAAGCCACCCATAAAATGCTTTCACAACCCTCAGACTTCCAAGAAATGGGAGATTATCGTTTCAAAGGGATTGAGCGACTAGTTAAGGTTTATCAGACAAATTTGCAGCAAGTACCAACTATCATTGCTCCAATCATTAATCTTTAGCGATTGGGCTTTGAGGTCTAGATTCTATAACCCATCTAGTGACATACTCCTACATCTGGCAGTATGTCACTAAGTGACATATTCCTGTAAAGATGAATAGGAATGCTGGCAATTACGAATTACGTTAGCGAAGCAGTAGCGAGTAATCGAGCGTCCGTAGGAGCGTCATTACGAATTACGAATTACGAATTACCTAACTGTGCCAGCACTAAAAATTTGCTCTGCTGTCAAATCTAACTCTGGAAAAGTTGGCGACTGGATAGGGTCATTTCCTCGAAATTTACTAACGCGATACTCACCTTCTTCTAAACAGCAAACTAAAATAGTCGGTTGTTTGGGTTTCCCAATAAATTCTCTACCGCCCAATGCACCATAATCGACAATCCAGTATTCAGGAATCCCCATTTCTTCATAGTCAGCGTATTTTTTTAGATAATCATCACGCCAGTTTGTACTTACCACCTCAATTACTAAAGGAATTGATGCTGCTTGAGTAACAGTTGATGTTTTTTTCCACAGAGGTTCATTAACTAAATTAGGCTGATTTAGTATCAGGACATCTGGGGAATAAGCCGATTCGTTCTCAACTGGTTTGACGAATACTGTTTTGGGGATGAAATAACGAAGATTTAAGCGACTGTATTCTAAAGTTATTTTTGTGGCTAAAAATCCAATCACCTCTTCATGGTCGCCTGTTGGTGGTGGCATTTCTACTACTACTCCATCATATAGTTCGTAACGTTGTCCCCTGTTATCTGGATATTTAGCAACGAACTCATCGAATGTAACTACTTTGCCTAAGACTTGAGTCATGGCTTGATTCCTCAATTGTGCAAATTATAGCAACTTTCTCGAAACAGAATTCAGGAGTCAGGAGCCAGAATTCAGCAATGTTTTTTGTGCGACTGGTGGATGAATCCAGGGCGTTTTTGCACCCCCACTAAATCTTTTATTTAGTGGTTTTAAATCAGTGGCGGGTCTGAATTCCCCACTGATAGCGAGTCCGCGTACCCTTACAGGGAAGCAAGCTACGCTTTTAGCGTTTCGTAGGGAGCGTCTTCATTCTGACTCCTGAATTCTGACTTCTGAATTCTTCTTCAATTGTATTTAATTCATCAACATTAATACTTATTGATTGGTATACTTTGATTCAATTAAAATTGCGAAATTGTAATATTCAGCAGCTAACTTTTGGCGAAAAGACTAGAATTTGGGTGGTAGCTTCCTCAGTTTATATGTATAACATTAGGAAGCCAACTTCAAGCTATTTTTTAACGGGAGGTCAGGTAATGGCGATTGCCACCATTAATCCCGCCACTGGGGAGACGCTCAAAACCTTTGAGGCGCTCAATGATACAGAAATTGTCGCTAAACTCGATTTAGCTAATCAGACTTTTGAACAGTATCGTCAGACTAGTTTTTTGACACGATCGCAATGGTTAGAAAAAGCTGCCGACATTTTAGAGCAAGACAAAGCAGAATTTGCTAAGTTAATGACTCTAGAAATGGGTAAACCATTTAAAGCTGCGATCGCAGAAGTCGAAAAATGCGCCGCCGTCTGTCGCTACTACGCCGAACACGCCCCTAGTTTTCTCGCTGATGTCAGTGTAAAAACTGATGCCAGTCAGAGTTTTGTACGTTATCAACCAATGGGTGCGATTCTCGCGGTGATGCCGTGGAATTTCCCTTTTTGGCAAGTTTTTCGTTTTGCCGCACCAGCTTTGATGGCCGGAAATGTCGGCTTACTCAAACACGCTTCCAATGTGCCGCAGTGCGCCTTGGCAATTGAAGATATTATCCGACGGGCAGGTTTTCCTGGAGGTGCTTTTCAAACTCTATTAATCGGCGCTGCCAAAGTTGCCGATTTAATGGCTGATGACCGCGTAAAAGCTGCTACCTTGACCGGAAGCGAACCAGCAGGTGCATCCCTCGCCGTCGCCGCCGGCAAACAAATTAAAAAAACCGTTTTGGAATTAGGAGGAAGTGACCCGTTTATTGTGTTAGAAAGTGCTGACTTAGAGACAGCAGTTGTCACAGCAACTACAGCGCGGATGTTAAATAACGGGCAATCATGTATTGCAGCGAAACGTTTTATTGTCGCAGATGCGATCGCAGACAAATTTGAAAAATTACTTTTAGAAAAATTTCAGGCGCTAAAAGTAGGCGATCCTATGGAACCGGATACCGATTTAGGCCCCCTGGCAACACCTGGTATTCTCCAGGATTTAGATAAACAAGTGCAAGACGCAATCAGCAGCGGTGGTAAAGTCCTCACCGGTGGACATCCTTTATCAGATCGTCCTGGAAACTTTTATCCGCCAACGATTATCATAGATATCCCGCCTGATACACCAATCGCAAAAGAAGAATTCTTTGGCCCAGTAGCCTTGTTATTCCGGGTTCCTGATATCGATGCTGCCATTAAACTCGCTAATGACTCACCCTTTGGCTTAGGTGCAAGTGCTTGGACAACCAACAACCAAGAGAGCGATCGCTTAGTTGAGGAAATCGAAGCCGGTGCCGTGTTTATCAACAGTATGGTCAAATCCGATCCCCGATTGCCCTTTGGTGGCATCAAGCATTCTGGATATGGCAGAGAATTGAGTATCCAAGGTATACATGAGTTTGTCAATGTGAAAACCGTGTGGGTTAAATGATTAGTCATTGGTCATTGGTCATTGGTCACTTGTACTGAGCTTGTCCTGAGCGTAGTCGTTGGCGCAGCCTCTCGTAGAGAAAGGCGTAGTCGAAGTATTAATCAAAGGACAAATGACAAAGGACAAATGACTAATGACAAAAAACAAAAGTCTTATTCGTTAATAGAGTTGTCGGCAAGAAAAATGAATACAGCAGAATTATTGGTGCAGTGCCTAGAAAATGAAGGAGTGCAATATATTTTTGGACTCCCTGGTGAAGAAAACCTGCACGTTTTGGAAGCTTTAAAACATTCTTCGATTAAATTTATTACGACTCGTCATGAACAGGGTGCAGCATTCATGGCCGATGTCTACGGACGCTTAACCGGAAAAGCTGGAGTGTGTCTTTCTACTCTTGGCCCTGGGGCAACTAATTTGATGACTGGGGTAGCAGATGCTAACCTTGATGGTGCGCCCTTAGTGGCGATTACCGGTCAGGTGGGAACAGATAGAATGCATATTGAATCCCATCAATATTTAGATTTGGTGGCAATGTTTGCACCTGTTACCAAGTGGAATAAGCAGATTGTGCGACCGAGTATTACACCCGAAGTAGTGCGGAAAGCATTTAAGCGATCACAATCTGAAAAACCTGGTGCAGTTCACATCGATTTGCCAGAAAATATTGCTGCTATGCCCGTCGAAGGCAAACCTTTGCGTAAGGATAATAGCGAAAAAACTTATGCATCTTTTGCTAGCATTCGGGCAGCAGCCGCCGCAATTTGCCAAGCAGTTAACCCATTAATCTTAGTCGGAAATGGAGCAATTCGCGCTCACGCAAGTGATGCAGTCACACAATTTGCCACCTTGCTGAATATACCTGTTGCCAATACCTTCATGGGTAAAGGCGTTATTCCCTACACACATCAACTAGCTTTGTGGTCAGTAGGATTACAGCAAAGAGACTTCATTACCTGTGCCTTTGATAACACAGATTTAGTAATTGCGATCGGCTATGATTTGATTGAGTTTTCCCCCAAGAAATGGAATCGAAATGGTGAAATTCCCATTGTGCATATTGGGGTAAGTCCAGCGGAAATTGATAGTAGTTATATTCCTAACGCCGAAGTCGTGGGAGATATTTCAGATTCCCTCTATGAAATCTTAAAATTAGCAGACAGACAAGGTAAACCCGATCCCTTTGCTATCAGCTTAAGATCGGAGATTCGCGCTGATTACGAACAGTATGCCCATGATGACGGATTTCCCATCAAGCCGCAAAAGTTAATTTATGACTTACGTCAAGTCATGGGCCCAGATGATATCGTCATCTCTGATGTTGGCGCACATAAAATGTGGATGGCTCGTCATTATCATTGCCATAGTCCCAATACTTGCATAATTTCCAACGGCTTCGCGGCTATGGGTATTGCCATTCCTGGCGCTTTAGCAGCAAAACTGGTTCATCCTAAGCGTAAAGTCGTTGCTGTCACAGGCGATGGCGGCTTTATGATGAATTCTCAAGAATTAGAAACAGCCTTGCGTGTCGGAACGCCCTTTGTCACGATAATTTTCAATGATGGTGGTTATGGGTTAATTGAGTGGAAGCAAGAAAATCAATTTGGTAAAGGAAACTCATCCTTTGTGCATTTTAGCAATCCTGATTTCGTCAAATTCGCCGAAAGCATGGGTTTAAAAGGCTACCGAGTTGAATCGGCTTTAGATTTGATTCCCACTCTCAAAGAGGCCCTCGCTCAAGATGTACCTGCGGTGATAGATTGTCCCGTAGATTATCGGGAGAATCACCGCTTTAGTCAGAAAGCCGGCGAGTTGAGTTGCGCGGTGTAAAAATTAGAGACGCGATTAATCGGCATCTGTACAAGAGTTAGGAGTTATTTATTCCTAACTCTTTATTAATTTCTACTCCTTTAGTATTTTCGTAGCACCGCTTTACTTCACTTCATTTATAGATATATTTCTCCTCTTTCTTTGCGTCCTTCTCTAACGAGACACTGCGCGAATGTGTCCTTTGCGGTTCGCAAAAAAAACCACAAAGCTCAGAGGTTCATTCACAATGACTCAGAATTAATAACTTCTAACTGATTACTGATTTTTACTCCTAATTAATTGTATTCTGGTCTAAATTTGTGCTTTCCTGCTCTTGGGCAATATCTTTTACTGCTTTGCATTGCCTTTTGTCAATATCTGACTTAATAATGAGTCCCTTAGTATTGAGCGATATTTCAACTTGGTATTGACCATTCACCATATTAATCGCAGCGTAAGTTACTGTACCAAACATCATTACTCCGCAAAGTGATAAGATAATTTGCAGAATTCCCAGTTCTCGTTTCATTTTCAAAGCCCTTAATTCCTTACATTCTCATTACAACTTGGTGCTGGCTGAGAACTGAGTTGAGAAACAGTCACCGATTAGACAAGTTTTAGTTGATTATCGGTTAAGTTCAGGATGACTCTAATATCTAGAGTGCAAGACGTTATGACTAAACAGCTTTGCTATTTAGCGAGTATAAAAACCTGATATACTCACAGCAGTTTCTCGATGAGGAATGATGGCGCGATCGCTCCGAGTAGCCCCAGAGTATATTGAAAAAGTTAAGTCAGCACTTGGGCGTAATGACTATCACAGCCAGCAGTCTTTGGCTGATGACACAGAAATTTCTCTCTCCACAGTCAAAAGCTTTCTCACTGGTAAACCTGTTGACTATCTGAATTTCGTAGAACTTACCAAAAAACTGGGGTTAGACTGGAAAGACATTGCATACAAAAAACCAGAAACTCAACCGCCTAAACCTCAGCCAACTAACGGGGAAGCATCACCCTTCATCACAGGCCCACCCATCACCCAACCACGTTACTTTTTTGGACGCGAAAAAGAATTAAAACGTCTCTTCAACTTACTCAAACGCCATCCCCTGCAAAACGCCGCCATTATCGGCAAAAAGCGTAGCGGTAAAACATCCCTGCTGCACTACTTAAAAAATATCACCACCACCCCAGCAGAACAGCTACGTCCTGACCAAAAATCTGACTGGCTACCGCATCCAGAAAATTACCGTTGGATTTTTGTAGACTTACAAGACGCACGAATGCAAAGCCGAGAAGGACTGCTAAAGTACATCTTAGAATCACTAAAGATGCAAGTGCCGACACCTTGCGATTTAGATCATTTCATGGATGTAGTCAGCGATAATTTGCATTCTCCCACAGTCATCTTATTGGATGAGATTAGTGTTGGGTTGCAACGCTGTCCAGAATTAAATGATGGCTTTTGGGAATGTTTGCGGTCTTTAGCGACTAATCACACAGGGGGGAATCTAGCATTTGTCTTGGCTACCCCCGAATCACCGATTGAAATGGCGCGAAACACAGGACACAGTTCACCCTTTTTCAATATTTTCGGCTACACCGCATATCTAGGTGCATTGACTGAGACACAAGCGCGAGAATTGATAGCAAGTTCGCCCATTCCCTTCACTAATGAAGATGTAGAGTGGATTTTGACACAAAGTTGCTGCTGGCCACTGTTGTTACAAATTCTGTGTAGAGAAAGATTATTTAGCTTAGAAGAAGGGGAGAATGATGATAATTGGTGTGAGGAAGCTTTACGACAAATGAAATCATTTACTCATTTATTAGATTGACAACTAGCGGAGTAACTATGAAAGCACACCGAATTGAAACAAAGTTAACTCAAAACGGAACCTTGATTCTTGAGGATTTACCGTTTAAGGCTGGCGAAGCAGTAGAAATTATTGTTTTAGAACGTTTTCCCCAACCTTCAGAATCTAATCCTTATCCTTTACGGGGAACAGTTATTCACTATGATGATCCCTTTGAGCCTCCTGTACCTATAGAGGATTGGGAAGTCTTGCAATGATAATCTTAGATACTCATATTTGGATTTGGTGGGTAGATAATAGTGAACGACTAAACCAGAGATATCGAGATTGGATTGAAGAATATCAACCTCAAGGACTAGGAGTCAGCATTATTTCTTGTTGGGAAGTCGCCAAACTGGTTGAAAATCGCAAACTTGCTTTTTCAATTTCAGTTGACGAGTGGATAGCAGTAGCTTTAGCTTATCCAGGAGTGCAGCTACTCGAACTGACAATTCCAATTATCGTTGAATCAACCAAACTCACAGGTTTTCACCGAGATCCATCTGACCAAATCATTGTAGCCACTGCCAGAATTAACGGCTGTCCGTTACTAACTGTTGACGCCAAAATTCTGGCATATCCTGGGGTACAAACTCTCAAAAATTGAAAGAAAAGTTAGCGTTGTTGGATTAACCCATGAATTGTTCTTTGCGTTTTTGCGCTTTTACGTGAAGTTCTTTAATATCCTGATTCAGCAAAGCCGAGTATTAGATAGGAGTGCAGAAAAGTTGACCTCACCACAACTACCCCCCAACAGCTACACCAATGCACCCCAGCAACACCGCAACTTAATCCTCGGTAGTCTACAACTGCTTTTCTGGCTTGTTTTCCGTCCTTCAGCTTGGCGTAACCACCTTAAGCGCATTGACGCTGACCTAAAATTGGACTCCTGGCTGATTATCTTGTTGATACGAGGAGGATGGCGAAACCTTGCTCTGTGGCGGCTGTTTTTCCAGGGATACTTCATCTTACCTATCTTGGCTAACGTACTGCTGGGCTTAGTACTATGGGCATTGGGTGAACCAATCGCAAATATAGCTTTTAGGATAGCGTTAGGTGTGGTATTTGGGGTGACGTTAGGTGTGATGTTTGGCGTGACGTTCGGCATAGCGTTCGCCGTGGCGGGAGCGGTGGCATTCGCTGTACCAGGAGCGGTGGCGGGAGTGGTGGCGGGAGGCATGGCGGGAGCCGTCACGGGAGTGGTGGCATTCGCCGTGGCGGGAGCGGTGGCAGGAGCGGTGGCAGGAGCGGTGGCAGGAGCGGTCGAACCGCAAGGACTAGTGCTCGCCGACACGGACAGCATTATAGGAGGCATTATAGGAGGCATTATAGGAGGCATTATAGGAGGCCTGGTGGGAGGCATGGCGTTCGGCGCCGCGGTAAGCATGGTGTTCGGCGCAGTGGTAAGGGTGATGGTGATGTTGTTCGACATGATGTTTATGTTCATTTTGCTTCATAACACGGGAGTAAGGATATTATTGCTAATAACTATTCATTTTTGGCGGCCTGTTCTATCCTTTCCATTTCTCAGCGCCTGGAATTACCTTCTCTATAGATTAGACAAAGAGCGTAATGCTAAAAGTCCTTGTTTATTACGCTTTCACTCCGCCTTCTGGGATGAGTTGCAGTATTTACATCTACCAGCTCTAGACAAGCATCTCCTCTTTGTCATCGAAAATAACCCAGTCGAAGGCAAAGCTGCTCTAGAATATCTCAGTACCAGTCTTCAGTTCTGGGCAGTCCAAGCTGCACAAATTGAGCTGGATGTACGCAGTTTACAAGGCTGTGCTGATGTGGAAGCTATCCGTAAAGCTCATCGCAGTTTAGTAACTGCCTCTATAGAGAGTAAAGTTAGTCCTCTACGACGAATCTTTTTTGGGAATTTCGACGAAAATGTAAACGATACTCTCAATACTGGCGAAGTAGAGAGTGAAGTTAGCCCTCTACTACGAATCTTTAGCCGTATCAGTGAGGATGTAGATGCTGCTCTCAATCAATCAAGTACTTATAACGAGCGCTTACTCCTCAGACATGTTGCAGATGAATTAAATCTACAGTTAGAGAATTTGTATCGTAGTGGTAACAAAAACACAGTCCGTTTCTACCTCATTATCAAAAGTTGGCATGAGATAGTCACTAATTATGTAGAGGAACTGGCTAAAATTACTGAACTACGTCAAGAAATAGACTCTCCTCACATTATCGGCGTACCCCTCACACGGAAGCAAGAAATTTTTACCGGGCGCGATGACATTGGCTTACGCATTGAGCAACTACTTTTAGACCACCGTCGTCCACCTCTGCTACTATACGGTCAGCGACGCATGGGTAAAACTTCCCTCCTCAATAACATAGGAAAGTTACTACCTAGTAACATCATCCCCATGTTTGTAGACTTGCAAGGCGCACCTTCATCAGCTAATGACCATGCAGGTTTTCTCTACAACCTGGCTAGAGATATGGAGAAGTCAGCGAAAAAGCAAGGTGTAACTCTACCATCCCTAACCCGCGAAGTGTTAAAATCTGACCCCTTCACCTATTTCTATGAATGGCTAGATAAAGTAGAACAAGCTCTAGAACAAAATAGCGCCTTACTAGCGCTAGATGAATTCGAGGTGCTAGACAATGCCATCGCCAAAGGTCGCTTTGATGAACAGGATGTTTTAGGAATGCTGCGTCACCTCATCCAACATCGTCCCCGCTTCAAGGTGTTACTGGCTGGATCTCATACTATCGAAGAATATCAGCGCTGGGCTAGTTATCTAATTAATGTCCAAGTTGTGCATATCTCCTACCTCAAAGAAGCGGAAGCACGACAATTAATTGAACGTCCCGTCAAAGATTTTACTCTCCGCTATGAACCCAACGCCGTTGAGCGAGTGCTAGAACTCACCCGTTGTCATCCATTTTTAGTACAACTACTCTGTGCAGAAATTATTGTCCTTAAGAATGAACAAGACCCCTCTATCCGGCGATTGGCAACTTTAGCGGATGTAGAAGCAGCGATACCAGAAGCTTTGCAAAGTGGGGGCTTTTTCTTTGCTGACATTCAAAACAACCAAGTAGACGCTACTGGACAGGCTATTCTACGTTTTATCGCCACTCAAGGGGAAGGGGCTATAGTCAGCCGCCAAACTCTATTGCAACAGTTCCCTCATGCTGATATTACTTTCAACTTGCTGTTGCAACGTGAATTAATTGAGGAAGTTGACGACGGCTATTGCTTCCAAGTGGAGTTGATTCGTCGCTGGTTTATTTGAATCATGTCCGGTAAGTTAAATTATGACAAATACTACTTGTGCTGGCGTAATTGCTCTACTATATATTCTTCCAATTCTTGTTTTTCTCTGTTACTAGCATTTCGTTGATAAGTTCTTCCGGTTTCTTGAATAAACCGACGTTTCTCGCTGGGTGAAGATTTGAGTTTACCTCCAGTTGCTTGCAGCTTTAGCTGTAATTCTTCCCAAGTCTTTTCACCCACACTTTCACCTAGTTTGATCAGTGCCTTTGGTAGTAATATTTTTGCCTCTCTTTGAAAATCTTCTTCTGTCTCAAGGGAAGCTAAATCTATACTGCTAAAGTCGATATCAATTTGAAACTTACTCATAGAATTGTATTTATTCTGTTCAAAATTATTACCACAATTGGGGGAAGATGGTTTTTCAATTTTCAGCTACGATCTGAGGATAGTATGATTGTACTGTTTGAAGCTGATAACTGAGTTGAAAACATCAATTCCAAAAGTTGATTGAATACTTCCGGTAGTATAGCCCTACTTAATCATTCACAACAAGATTCCTGACTTATTAAAAGTAAGTAGGGAATCTGAGCCTTTTGATTTTCACTTATACAATAAGATTGCTATATCTTCAGAAAGAAGACATATCACTAATCTCCGTACAACCAAGTTAGCAATATTAGAAATGCTATGTTAAAGGCAAGGTCATTTGCTCAAACTTTGAGGATAATACTATGACTACAACGCTAAAAGAGGCTAATTCTATTGAGTCATTGCTAGGTAAAGAGGCTGAAGACCTGCTTACCCACAAAGCAAAAGTTTCTCGTGATTTAATACATTTGCCGGGGCCAGACTTTGTAGATCGAATCTGGCTTAACAGCGATCGCAATCCTCAAGTATTGCGTAACATCCATTTACTTTACTCTACTGGTCGTCTGGCAAATACAGGTTATCTCTCGATTTTACCAGTAGACCAAGGGATTGAACACTCAGCCGGCGCGTCTTTTGCGCCCAATCCGATTTACTTCGATCCAGAAAATATTATCAAGCTAGCGATCGCCGCAGATTGTAATGCTGTTGCTACCACTTTGGGAACATTAGGTATAGTTTCGCGCAAGTATGCCCACAAAATTCCCTTTATTGCCAAAATAAATCACAATGAATTGCTGACTTTCCCCAATCAATTTGACCAAGTATTGTTTGCGGATGTGGAACAAGCTTGGAATTTAGGGGCGGCTGCCGTAGGTGCGACAATTTACTTTGGTTCGGAGAATTCTACCAGACAAATTCAGGAAATCAGCAAAGCTTTTAAACGCGCCCATGAACTGGGTTTGGCGACAATTCTCTGGTGTTATCTGCGGAATAATGCTTTTAAACAAGACAAAGATTACCACCTTGCGGCTGACCTCACCGGACAGGCGAATCATTTGGGTGTAACCATTGAAGCCGACATCATCAAACAAAAGTTACCCGAAAATAACAATGGTTACGGTGCAGTTGCTAAAGCTAGTGGTAAGAGTTACGGGAAAACAGATGAGCGCGTTTACACAGAACTGACAACCGATCACCCAATTGATTTAACTCGTTACCAAGTACTGAATTGTTACTCTGGGCGTGTGGGGTTGATTAATTCTGGTGGCGCGACTGGTAAAAATGACTTCGCCGAAGCAGTACGCACCGCCGTGATCAACAAACGCGCTGGTGGTTCAGGATTAATTTCTGGGCGAAAGACCTTCCAACGTCCCTTTGAGGAAGGTGTAAAACTATTTCATACCATTCAGGATGTTTATTTGTCACCGGATGTGACGATAGCTTAGGGACTGGGGACTGGGGACTGGGGAAATAATCAATGCCCCATGCCCAATCCCCATTTTTATCTAACGTTTCTCAATAAAAAATCTGGCTGACCACAACTTGTTTTTGATCGCTTCAATATTTCGGCGCTACAAATACCAGGTTCGCCGTTTTTGGAATAACAAAAGAAGACTTCTTGCAAAAATCTTCCCGAACCAGAACAAAAAGGTGCTACACCATCAGCAGTAATTTGATTATTCGCACTCACAAATGAATTTTTAAAATTTGTAATTGTGGTACGCACGGGTTTATTAGGACGATTATAAGCTGCGGGAATAGCGATCGCATCTTTTAACTTTTTACTCAATCCCAAGTATTCCGCAGGAGTTTTCCCAGAACAAGTACCATGTTTTTCCCATTCATGATCGTAAAGCTTATTACTAGGATACAAATTGGGAAACTGTCGTTTTACTTCCGCCGGTAATTTTTGCGTGGAACAATTAGCTGGGTAGCCAGTTTGGTACTGCGGCCACAAACCATGTAGTACAAAACCAAGTTTCCTTCCAGAACCGCACTGCTGCGGGTCACGTGTGCCATTTGTTGCACAATAATCTGGCGACCAAGAAAGTGTCAGTACATAAAAGTCAAATTTTCCCGGAGTACCGCGATTTTGAGCGATGGCAGCATTCGGTATAAAAAGACTAGTAATTAACAGAGAAGATGCGATGAAAAGTTTCTTAATCTGCATATAAACACTGATTTTATTCTAAAATTAAGTTTATACAAGATACATGGTTAAGAGTCAAGAATTCTTTCCCACTCCCCGATCCCCAGTCTCCAACAAATTCAGAAAAAGCAAATCTTGGTAGGGATTCTGGGATATCCTTAGATCAGTGAAAGATTTGCCAAAAATAGTAAGAATGAAGCTGGCAGCAAGAGTAAGTCAGGTAACACCTTCATTAACCTTAGCGATCGCAGCCAAGGCTAAGGCACTGAAGGCAGAGGGAATAGATGTTTGTAGTTTTAGCGCTGGAGAACCAGATTTTGACACCCCAGCGCATATTAAAGCCGCAGCAGTCAAAGCTTTGGAAGAAGGCAAAACCAAATATGGTGCAGCAGCCGGAGAACCAAAGTTAAGGGAAGCGATCGCCCACAAGCTTAAAATTGATAACGGTCTTGATTACAAGTCTGAGAATGTCATTGTCACCAATGGTGGTAAGCATTCTCTGTACAACTTAATCGTGGCGCTAATCGATCCAGGTGATGAGGTAATTATCCCTGCACCTTACTGGCTAAGTTATCCCGAAATGGTGACTTTGGTCGGTGGTGTTTCAGTAATTGTGCCCACAGATGCCACGACGGGTTATAAAATTACTCCCGAACAACTCCGTAAAGCAATCACGCCGAAAACAAAGTTATTTATCCTCAACTCTCCATCTAATCCCACAGGAATGGTTTACACGCCAGATGAAATCAAAGCACTGGCGCAGGTAATAGTTGATGCAGATATCTTTGTTGTCTCTGATGAGATTTACGAAAAGATTCTCTACGACGGTGCAGAACATATCAGCATCGGTTCTCTTGGGAAGGAAATTTTTGACCGCACTTTGATTAGTAATGGCTTTGCGAAAGCTTATTCTATGACTGGGTGGAGACTTGGTTATTTAGCGGGGCCTGTGGAAATCATTAAAGCAGCCAGTACCATCCAAGGGCATAGTACATCTAACGTGTGTACCTTTGCCCAATATGGTGCGATCGCAGCCCTACAAAGTTCTCAAGATTGTGTCGAAGAAATGCGCCAAGCCTTCGCCAAACGCCGCCAGGTAATGCTAGACGGACTCAACGCCATTCCCGGTTTGAGTACCGCAAAACCAGATGGCGCTTTTTATCTGTTCCCAGATATCAGCAAAACCGGTCTAAAATCTCTAGAATTTTGTGACGCTTTGCTGGGAGAACATCAAGTTGCAGTCATTCCCGGAATTGCCTTTGGCGCTGATGACAACATTCGCCTTTCCTACGCCACAGATTTGGCGACGATTGAAAAGGGCATAGATAGGTTAGAGAAATTTGTCAAATCGCGTATTTAGTTAGTTTTTATTTGTGAGGAGAATTTAGCAACTCTCCAACTTTTTCACTTCACCTTTTCGATTTAGCAATAACAATGCCCTCTTAACATGAGGGCATTTTTGTAGTTGTTAGACTACTCATGAAATTCGAGATAATATAGGATTGCTTCTCTGCATAAGCAACCAATATACGCAGATTTACAGAAAGCAGCTAACCTATTTCAAAAACAAGGGAATATCCCCCACTCCCAATTTTTAAATTATGAGTTTGAGTCTGTGCATGATTGTGAAAAACGAAGCAGCAACACTGCCTAAATGCCTGAACAGTGTCAGAAAAGTAGTGGATGAAATGGTAGTGTTGGATACAGGCTCAATCGATCGCACTCCCTATATTGCTCAACAACTCGGCGCAAAAGTGCATCATTTTAAATGGTGTAATGACTTCAGTGCTGCCCGCAATGAAGCTCTAAAATATGTCAGTGGTGATTGGATTTTAGTATTAGATGCTGATGAAACTCTAACATCAGGAATTGTACCGCAGTTGCAAGAGGCGATCGCTAGCGATGAATATCTGCTAATCAACCTAGTTCGCCAGGAAGTTGGTGCAGAACAATCTCCCTATTCTCTGGTTTCCAGGCTATTCCGCAATCATCCAGATATTCGTTTTGACCGTCCTTACCATGCCTTAGTGGATGATAGCGTGTCAGCAATTTTAACCAAAGAACCCCATTGGCAAGTAGGTTATTTACCAGGAGTGGCACTTTTACACACAGGATATCAAAAAAATGCGATCGCTCAAAATAACAAATATGCTAAAGCCGCAACGGCAATGGAAGGGTTTCTTGCGACTCATCCTGATGACCCCTATGTTTGCAGTAAATTAGGAGCATTGTATGTAGAAACTGGGAAAATTACCCAAGGGATGGATTTACTTCGGCGAGGCATCACTGTTGCTGAAGAAAACTACGATATTTTATATGAACTCCACTATCATTTAGGCATTGCCTACAGCCGATTGCAAAAATTTCCACAAGCTATTTCTCATTATCAAGCTGCCATCAAATTACCAATTTATCCCATGCTCAAATTAGGAGCATACAACAACTTGGGTAACTTACTCAAAGCAGCAGGAGATTTTAACGGTGCGAAAACTGCTTACTCCACAGCTTTGAAAATTGACCCGACTTTTGTTTTTGGGCATTATAATCTGGCGATGACATTTAAAGCTTTGGGTTTATTTATAGATGCGATCGCTTATTATCAAAATGCAATTGCGTTAAATCCAAACTATGCTGAAGCCTATCAAAATTTAGGAGTAGTATTGCTGAAAGTTGGCAATCATCAAGATAGTTTAACAGCTTTTAGAAAAGCGATCGCTCTTCATGAAAGGTATAATCCTGAAGAAGCTAAAAGGCTGCGCCAAGGGCTACAGGAGATGGAATTGATGTAAGTGGGTATTGCAGAGAATTACTATACTCAAATTTTTAATCAGCCTTAGAATCAATTTTTGCCTTGGTTGTCGTTTCCGCGTTTTTGATCATTCATTTCTTACCACTATGACCGAAAACGACTCATGATACAAGCCCCTAAATTTATTTATGGCGATCATTAATTTTGAATTTTGAATTCGGAGCAAAGCGACGTGACTTCAGATACCAAAGCAATTTTTGATACCCTGGCAGACCCAGCTATCGACTGGAATCGTCTGCTGACCGAAATCCTGGCTGCTTTCGATTGTTCTACAGGTACTATCCATACCCTAGATCGAGATAGCCAGTTATTGCACTTAAAGGCTTACCAAGGCATTCCAGAATTTCTGTTGCCTAAAATGACGGTAATTCCCATTGGTAAAGGAATGGCCGGTGTCGCTGCCGAACGTAAGCGACCTGTGCAGATTTGCAACTTGCAAACCGATGAATCGGGTGTGGCTAGACCCTCGGCAAAGGAAACCAAGGTGGAAGGTTCTATCACCGTGCCGCTAATGCTGAATGGCCAATTGTATGGTACTTTGGGTATTGCCAAGCCAATTTCCTACGAATTTACTCCAGAAGAAGAAGAGATACTGATGGAGATTGGAGATGCCATTAGCCGAAAAATCGTCAGTTAACAGAAATAGCTAAAAGGATGCCTAAAGCTAAACTTTGTTCTGTGTGAAAGAAAAGTGATCGCTATCCCCAAAAAAAACTTAACATTAACCTTAGAAGTGTTAATTTTTCATAAGATAAACTCATGGGTTACTACATCGCTCCTCGCTTTTTGGACAAACTTGCTGTCCATATCACTAAAAACTTTTTGAAGCTTCCTGGCGTGCGAGTACCCTTGATTTTGGGAATTCATGGACGCAAAGGCGAGGGCAAAACATTTCAATGTGAGTTAGTCTTTGAAAAAATGGGTATTGAGGTGACTCTAGTATCTGGCGGCGAATTAGAAAGTCCAGATGCAGGAGATCCAGCGCGGTTGATTCGGCTGCGCTATCGCGAAACAGCAGAACTCATTAAAGTACGCGGCAAAATGTGTGTACTGATGATTAACGATTTAGATGCTGGCGCTGGACGCTTTGATGAAGGCACTCAATATACTGTAAATACCCAGTTGGTAAATGCCACACTGATGAATATTGCTGATAATCCTACAGATGTGCAGTTGCCGGGAAGCTATGATTCCACGCCTTTAAATCGTGTGCCGATTATCGTCACAGGTAATGATTTTTCTACCCTCTATGCACCGTTAATTCGGGACGGACGGATGGATAAATTCTACTGGGAACCAGATAGAGATGACAAAGTGGGAATTGTCAAAGGAATTTTTGAACCCGATGGACTGTCACCACGGGAAGTTGAACAGCTAGTTGATACTTTTATCAATCAATCCATTGACTTTTTTAGCGCTTTGCGATCGCGGATTTATGACGAACAAATCCGCAACTATATCCATAAGATCGGTTTTGAGCAGGTATCTTTGAATGTGGTTAACAGCGTTGAAGGGCCACCAGAATTTAAAAAGCCCAATTTCACCCTGTCTCACTTAATCGAGTCTGGTAACTTGATGGTTGGCGAACACAAACGGGTAGAAAATTCCCAATTGGTTGATGAGTACAACCGACTAAATCGAGGCAGAAATTCTTATCAATCTGCACCACCTGCTGCTGTCACACCAACTAGTCAGCCATCAAATGGTGCAACCCCAGAAGTAAAAACTAATGGATTCCAGCAAAAAGAACAAGCATCAAGTCCACATTTGACTCTAGAGACACAAGAACAGATTCGGCAATTATTATCTCAAGGTTACAAAATTAGTATTGAACACGTTGATGAACGCCGTTTTCGCACAGGTTCTTGGCAAAGTTGTGTTAATAGCCACATTGATGCCGAGTCTGATGCAATCTCTAATTTGGAATCAACTCTCACAGAATATAGCGGTGAGTATGTACGTTTAGTAGGTATCGATCCAAAAGCCAAGCGGCGGGTAGTGGAGACGATTATTCAGCGTCCCAATGGGAAAAATTAATGAAGAGTGCTGAGTAACAATAACACTCAGTACTCAGCACTGAGTATGGTAAAATCTCTTTTTCTCTCCGCGCT
Organism: Nostoc sp.; assembly: GCF_036916655.1. Taxonomy (GTDB): domain Bacteria; phylum Cyanobacteriota; class Cyanobacteriia; order Cyanobacteriales; family Nostocaceae; genus Nostoc. The sequence continues at coordinate 183,592 of NZ_JBALFY010000068.1, read as the reverse complement.
CTCTGCGTCTCTGTGGTTAAACAGTAATTAATTCAACCTTATGAGACACAGAGAACACAGTGTTACAACTTTGTCCCACACTCAGCACAGAAGTTATGAGTAGGAGCATTTTTAGCATTGCAGTGACTACAATACACTGGCTCTGATGCAGCTTTCGGCGCTTGCTTCTGCAAGCCGACCATTTGAGCATTGCTCTTGCCAGGGACTACCATTGGATAGCAGTTTTCGTCTCTGGTGACGTGGACATTGACAATCACGGGGCCTTTGTGTGCTAGCATTTCGGCGATCGCATCTTTTAATTGACTGCGATCGCTAATTACCATCCCTTTAATCCCGTAGGCTTTTGCCAATAACTCTACGTCTGGCATCCCTACTTCCATGTTGGAGCATGAGTAACGCTCACCATAGAAGGCTTGCTGCCACTGGCGTACCATCCCTTGCCAACCGTTATTGATAATTATCGTCTTGACATTTATTCCATACTGTGCAAGCGTTCCTAGTTCCTGTAAACACATTTGGAAACTAGCATCACCACTGATACAGATGACTTCTTCATCAGGAAATGCCACTTTTGCACCCATCGCCGCAGGCAAGCCAAAACCCATAGTTCCCAAACCGGCGCTAGAAATCCAGCGTCTTGGGCCATTCTTCAGGAATTGTGCTGCCCACATTTGATGTTGTCCGACATCTGTGGTGTAGAAAGCTTGAGGTGCTTGGTTGCTGACTTCTACAATCACTTCTTGGGGTGAAATGCTGTCATGATGGTGCGGCACGATGAGAGGATATTCTTCGCGCCAGCGATTAACTAGATTTAGCCATTCTTGGTTTTGATTTGGTGTAGCCTTGACGCCTGCTTCTTTGCATCGACGCAATAAGTCTATTAACACGTTTCGCACATCGCCGACGATGGGCACTTCGGGAATGCGGTTTTTGCCGACTTCTGCCGGGTCGATATCAATGTGAATTACTTTAGCGCGGGAGGCGAATTCGTCTAATTTGCCTGTAACGCGATCGTCAAATCTAGCGCCAACGCAAATTAGCAAGTCACAATCACTCACCGCGAAGTTAGCGTAAGCAGTGCCGTGCATCCCCAACATTCCCAAAGCCAGGGGATGATGTTCGTCAAATGCACCGATCCCCATTAAGGTTGTGGTGACAGGGATATCGAATAATTCAGCTAGTTGTTTGATTTCTTCATGGGCACCAGCTGCGATCGCACCACCACCGACATACAATAACGGCCGGCGACTTTCGGTAATCAACTGGATGGCGGCATTAATCTGCCGAGGATTTCCCTTGACAGTGGGACGATAACCGCGTAATTTCACTGAACCTGGTTTTACAGGTACATAGTCAAATTCTTCTAAAGCTACATCTTTGGGAACATCTATCAAAACTGGCCCCGGACGCCCAGTACTAGCGATGTGGAAAGCTTCGGCGACAATTCGCGCCATGTCTTTAGGATCGCGCACTACATAAGAGTGTTTGACGATTGGTAGAGTAATTCCGTAAATATCGGTTTCTTGAAACGCATCTGTACCAATCGACGGACGTGCTACCTGTCCTGTAACCACAATCATTGGAATTGAATCCATGTAGGCGGTGGCGATGCCTGTCACCAAGTTAGTTGCTCCTGGCCCAGAAGTACCAAAGCAGACTCCGACTTTTCCTGTGGCACGGGCGTAACCATCAGCAGCGTGGGCTGCACCTTGTTCGTGTCTCACGAGAATGTGCTTAATAGCACCAGTTGCTTCCACCTTATACAGGTCGTCATAAATTGGTAAAATTGCTCCACCGGGATAACCAAAAATATAATCAACGCCGTGGCGGTGAAGGCTGTCAAGTAGAGCAAAACCGCCAGATGCACGTTTGGGCACGACTGGCAGACTAGAATTACGGGACTGTTTTTGATTCTCGGTTTGTGGGAGACTAATTTGGGAAAGCGATGGCACGGTCAAACCTCAGACTATAGCTAAAGTTAATGCTGAATTCTGTAGTTAAGATTTCATTTTAATGGAAAACTTCAATTAAATTTCGATAATTTCATATATATCTAATATGTAAATATTAAAGCTAGATTATTAGCCTACATTAATTAAATTACGTCTTGCAAGACATTGCGGGTATTTTTCCAAGCCCAAATACCGACAACTGCAACGACAAGACTCATTGCAAGTAGGACAATTCGCAAGCCAAACTCTTGATTTAACCAGCCTGTAATCGCCAGTGGTGCGGAAAGGGCTATATTAACGGCATGATTTTGAAAGCCAAAAACCTTACCATGCATAACTGGTGGAGTCTGCTGCTGAATGAGAGTTTGCATTGGTACACCAATTAAAGAACCACTCACACCCAGTAAAATACAAAATCCGAGTGCTAATACTTGACTATTGGTGAAAGAAACTACGCCCAAAATGAGCGCCATACCCAAAAAGCCAATTAAGGGTAAAGGTTTGTGATGGGTTTTTTCGCCCCAATGACCCAAAACGCCAGCACCTATAACCATACCAATCCCCACTGCGGCGATAAAGCGTCCAGATTGTTTTCCTTGTAAACCAAACTTTTCTGCTAAAGGCAGGGCAAGTACCATCAAGGCGGCAAAGACGCAGTATAAAACTGTAGTTTGCAGCATTGCATTTAACACCAAACGGTTTTTCTTGAGGTAGCGTAAGCCTTCTTTAAAGTCCGCCCAAAGGTCGATGCGATCGCCTAGAATTTCGCTCGATGATTTTTTTTCCCGAAAGTGAATCGGCAGCATAACTACAGCCGACAACAAGTATAGTAGCGCCACCACTAACTCTGGCCCATAGTTTTTAGCTATCCCAGTTTCAGCCAAACTCAGCAGTGGATCTCCTAACAAAAAACCGACAATTAAAGCACCCATCATTGTGCTAGTAAACAGCGCATTAGCTGCTATTAGACCCTCTCGCTTCACCAGTAAAGGAATCGCCGCTTGTTCGGCTGGGGCAAAAAATTGGGTAACGGTGGAAACCCCAAAAGTGATCAGCAGAAGTATATGAAAATCCCTTGGTAAAAATACAAGTCCAATAACCAATAGCCCGCGTAAAATATCAGAGCCGATCATAATCAGCTTTTTCGGTAGGCGATCGACAAATACACCCCCTGCTGAACCAAATAAAATTGCTGGTATGGTAAACGCCACCATCAAAATGGGGTACATCGATTCTTTTGCTACTCCCGCAGGAGGAAAGTAGCTACTGTTTTTGTCTACTACCAGATCGACCAGCATCAAAAAGAAGACCTTATCTGCTAACTGAGACACCAGTTGTCCAAGCCACAGGAACATAAAAGCACGGTTTTTTAGCAGTGCGCCAAATCCGTTATTAACAGCAGCCGGTTCAGTTGGAAACATTTAGATACTTTCTTTTGGGTAGATGGGGAGTCGCAGAACTAATGACTAACTCCTGTTTAATTACTCCATTGTCCGGATTAATTTGCTTCATAGCGCTTTAACAGCATAAGCAAAAATTCCGCTGCTGTCAGACGACCTTTGGGTGGAATAATCTCAATGGAAGAATCTACCCAACAGCCTTGTACAGTTTGGGGAGATTTCCAAATCGATAAATGATCGACTGCGGGATCTGCATAAAAGTTATTTTGCCCACTACCTAGCAAAGAGGAACTCCAATGAGTGAAATAATCATGACTCATCCGATGAATAGGGAAATTCCCCTGTAGTGGTACTCCCCATCCATCTATAGCAATAAACGCTTTGACACGACCACCTAATATCTGCCACAAATGCGCTGCCCCTATTGCTCCAACGACACCAGCACTAAAGCTAATGAATATAATTGGTGATTTTAATGAGCCAGTCAAGCAATACCTGCGGTGAGCTACGCTAACGCGCAAAAACTGCAAAATATGCAATGCTGATAAAACCGAAACATCTTTACCTGGATAAATCAGTATATTTGCGGAATTGGGTGCGTTAGCGTAGCTCACCGCAGGTATCGCGCTATGAGAAACTAAATCTAACAATCCGACTCTAAAGCTTTCAGTTAATTCTGGCTCATGAATTCCAGGGCAAATAATTATACTCATCTGTAACACTACCTTTGATTTTTTGACTCTTGATATATAGAGTTTCTTCAAAAATCAAGCAATATTATTATATATTACCTTATTTTTACTGAGCAAATTATAGCTGCTTTACATATCTCTTCCGAAAGAATACTATTTCAAAAAAATATTAATCTGGAATATAAATAATATTAGATTAATCTAATAAATTAAATGTTTATTTTTCTAGTTAGTTTTATATTTCTATTCTTAATTATTTTTGTGGCTTTATATAATAATCTAATTCATAAAAAGAATCAAGTTGATAATGCGTTTTCTACTGTTGATGTCATTCTGCAAAAAAGAAGTGATTTGATACCTAGACTTGTTACCTTAGCTCAAATGTATATGCAGTTTGAGCAAAAAATATTGACAGAAATTAGCAGACTTAGAAGTAGAGCGACTTCAAAAGATTTAAGTGACAATAGCCGAGTCGCGACAGAAGACCAAATTTCCAGAATTTTAACCAAAATCATCGTCGTGTTTGAAGCCTATCCCGAATTAAAAACAAACGAACATTTTATCAAATTACAATATTCCTTGAATGAAGTAGAAGAACAACTTTCCGCCGCTAGAAGATTTTATAACTCTGCCGTCACTGAATATAATAATGCCGTAGAGATGTTTCCGACAAATATTATAGCTTCGTGGCTGAAATATAAATTAAAATTGCAATTTCAAGCTAATCTGCAAGCAAGAAACAATGTGAATATTGAAATAACCCATAAGTAAATTTAAAAATATGTCAAAATTGAATTCTGTACAAAATCAGGAATTATTAAACGGAATAGCTAAACTATTAGAATATAAAAATTACAATTTAGCACTTCAGGGATTAGAAAGATTTTTTCAAAACAATACAGAATCCAATACAAAAGAATATTTGTATGCACGAGTCTTACTTTTAGACGCATATCTCTACAATGGACGCTTTGATAAGGCAATTAATTTATGTCAAGAATTGAGCAACAGTAAACATCAAACGACTCAGATATTAGCACAGTACTATCTTGCCGAAATATTTCCAGAGGCTAAACCTACAACACAAAAAGCATCACTCAATTCAACTAAAAGTTCACTCACTCCTACACAAGAAACTGAGCTTATAAACACTGCATATGAAGCTATTACTCAAAAAAGCTATAAAAAAGCAATCCAAGCATTAAAAGTTTTTTGTATAGCTGCTTCTCCCGATACAAAAGAATATTTAAAAGCACATAAATGGCTGATAAAAGCATATCAAGAGAATGGGCAAATTAATGAAGCGATCGCTCTTTGTCAGCAACTCCTGATTAATGAAGACGAACCAACGAGAAAATGGGCAACGCAACTTTTATTTACAGAACTCTTTACAGATAATATTGATGTGTCTGCGACTCCACCAAACCCTACTGAATCAGAAGTTAAGCTACAAATATCAAGCGAAACCTGGCCAAAAGAACCCGAACCCGCTATTGAAAAATTTACCCCAAAAACATTAAAGGAATTCAAAGTATTTTGTCAGAAAAATCTATTGAGTGAATTAAAAGTATTTGAATCTCGTAGGAAACAAGTTTTATTATCTATTGTTACTGCTCATCTAATTTTTTTATCTCTTGTAATTGTACTACTTAGGGTTTTTACAGTTATATCTCCTTTTTTGGAAGTTTCTACTGACAATAGTTTATATTTTAAAATTTGGTCTGAAACAATAATAATACCATTTGCATTTATAATTTTATTTTTCAATTATTTATTAGCTTTCTTATTTATTTTTTGGGCTTGGATAATTTTTTATAGCGCAGCATTTGAAACATTTTCTAGCCCATATAAATCAAAAATACCTGAAAATATATTCAATTTTATTCATGAAAAAAGAACATTAAGGTATATAAATCGTTGTTCACCCATAGATATCAAAAATATTACAGATAGCTTTGATCACAGCCAATTGTTTCAAGGAATTATAAAATCAAGTAACATTATACACGATGATTATATTTATGGTAGAATCAATGGTGTTGATATCTATTTTTCTAATATTCGCGCAGAATCAGAATTGAAACACTCTTGGATAAATCCTCTAGATATTCCATTAGTTACAACTTTGCAAGAAGACACAACTGATTCAAATTGGTATTTATTGTATCATCTTACTATTATTCCACCATTTATATTTTATGTATTTTTTTTAATTTTTAGATTATTAAAAATAATTCCATATATATTTGGCAGTATTTTGCAAGGTAAAAACATTGACTACAAAAAATTTGAATCTGAAGTTTTGAGAAATGAATTTACTAGGACAAATTTAGTTTTCAAAGGCTTGTTTTTTAAAGCTAAATTTAATAAAAAACTCCGCACTGTTACAATCATTCAGCCAAAAGTTATCAACGCTAATATTCATGCTCTTAATCATGCTAAGAAACAGGTAATTAAATTAGAAGATCCAGAGTTCGCTAAACTTTTCACTGTTTATGGTGATGACCAAATAGAAGCACGTTATGTCTTATCTACTAGTTTAATGGATAAAATAGTTAATTTTCGCAAGAAAACCAATAGGAATATTTATATTTCCTTTGTTGATGACATGATATACATAGCCCTTGAAGAAGCAGTAGAAAATAATCTATTTGAACCTAATCTATTTAAAAGTGTGTTAAGCTTTGCGCCTTTAAGAGAATATTTTGAAACTCTCAACTTGATGTTGGGAATTGTTGAAGACTTAAATCTGGATAGACGCATTTGGCAAAAAACTGCACCAAATTAATTTCACTGATAACGCAGCTTTTTGGCATCTTAACCGCTTTCGCTATTCCAGCTATATCCCTCTTTTGTCACTCTCCGAAAACATTTGCCATTTCTGGATTCTAGAGCTTTTGTATAGCAAGCGATCGCGCGATTCTTTTCTAATAACAAATACAAGACCAATTTTTTTCTAATAGTATAGCTTGTATTGATTGCCTCATCAGGCTTCTAGCGATCGCCCTCCCGGAGAGTGACAGAAGAGGGATATAGCAGATGAGGTATTGGTTCAATTTTCTATACCTAATGCCCCATGTAATTTTTGTATGTCAAAAATTACGCAAAATACCTTTCAAACTCTTACTCCTCCGTGTTCTCTGCGTCTCTGTGGTTCGATTTTCCGTTATCTGTGCGTAAGTTTTGTATGTCTTTTGATGTATTATCTTGATTTTCCCACCTATCCTATCCCCCTGGATGGGATAATAAGTTACAAGTGGGGAAAATGTGCAAACTATTCCCTAACTTTATATTTCTCTGCACTCTGGTTATATTGAGGAACTAATTGTGGTTGCCACGCCGGAAAAAGTACAACACACCCACGAGCATCTATCAGGTAAAGACCGTGTAGCCGTACTGCTTATGGGCTACGGCGAAGTCGAAAGCTACGAAGATTTCGCCAACTATAACGAACAGGCTTTAAATCTACTGACAGCAAAATTTGCACCAGTACCAACCTGGATTTACCCCCCCCTAGCAAAGCTTTTGGCGCTATTTGACCGCCACGAGTGGGGACATACACACCACGATTTTATCTCCCCACACAACGCCATCTTTGAACAGCAACGGGCTGGCATTGAGAAGAATTTACAAGAAAAATGGGGCGATAAGGTTCAAGTTTTCAAGGCTTTCAACTTCTGCGCCCCTTTTCTACCTAATCAAGTCTTGGCAGAAATCAAAAACCAAGGCTTCGAGAAGCTGCTAATTTACCCACTGCTAGTTGTTGATTCTATCTTTACCAGTGGGATTGCGATCGAGCAAGTTAACAATGCTCTCGTTGAGTTGACTGATGGTGATGAACGCTGGGTTAAAGCACAGCGTTACATTCCTTCTTTCTTCAACGAACCAGCTTACATCGATTTGATGGCTCATCTGGTTGAAGAGAAAATTGCTGAGTTAGCAGGCGCTTATCTACCTTCTCAAATCGGTATTGTATTAATGAACCACGGCTGTCCCCATAAAGCTAAAGGCTTTACTTCTGGGATTGCTGAAAGTGAAGCAATGTACGACTTGGTTCGGGATAAGTTGATTAACCGTTATCCTTTAATCTCAGTGGGTTGGCTAAATCATGACACACCCTTAATTGATTGGACACAGCCAAATGCAGAGCAAGCGGCAAATAACCTGATTCAATTGGGTGCGAAAGTAGTAATATTTATGCCAATTGGCTTTGCGACAGAAAACCACGAAACTCTATTGGATGTGCATCACATCATCCATGCTTTAGAAAAACAGCATCCTGGTACAAATTACGTGCAAATGGCTTGCGTCAACGATCGCCCAGAATTTTTGGCAATGGTGGCGCAATGGGCTGATGCTCATATTGCAGAGTTGTTGTCAGAGCAACCTTTAGCAGTTAATCCTCAATTAGCTGGGCATCATCATCACCACCATCATCATTAAGCTTTATCAGGTGTCAAAGTTTTGCCCACCTGACATTTGTGGTGTATTTATTTGAAATCTCCCACGCCTTGAAGCGTGGGATTTTTTATTGAACCTGTGTTTTCTCTTATAGTAAAAAAATTGTAGATTGGGTGGAGGCTTTGCGTAATCCAATCTACCTCTAATGCACTTTGAAGACGCGATAAATCCCAATAGTTAAAATATCAATTAACTTGTGTCGCTTCGTGCGATCTATTCGTGGGTCTGACATTTGTGCAAAGTGGTCAGCAATGGTAATTTTGGGCTTGAGTTTCATGCCTTCTTTGGGCTTTACTCTACTTTTACTATGACTTATACCATCAATGCCTAATTGCTTATCGTTCATCCCACACGCGATCGCCCAAAGCCGATAGACCTTACCTGTGGGTGTAGCTCTGCGATCATTTGAGCCTGTTGCCTATCTTAAAATGACCATATCCCGTTTGCAACCCCAGGAAAACCAGAACGTTGAAGACTTCTGCTGTGCCTGTCATATTGGCAACGGTAAAGTGAACAGCGAGAACAAACACCAAAATCTGAGATTCTTCAAGAAAAGCTTGACTTGCTTTATCTAGCCTTGTAAAGTGTTTCCTAGTTTATCATTTAACACCTTTAACTCGATAGACTTGCCGTAGTTTATGAAACTAGTCTAACTTTGCCAGTTCTTTGAATGTCTGTTTAATAAACAAAATATGCGTGAAAAGCATGATTTTGTTTATGAACATAAAAAATGGATATTTGACTCTAAAATTTGTAGTCTTTTGAGAGTCGTTATTAATTAGGATTAAGCAGCGATCGCAGATGTTTTGAATAACTGATTGTAACTGGTAGTTCTCATTGAAATTGGAGCAAAGCGACCATGACTGAACCACGCTATGGAATTTGGATTCCGGTCTATGGAAACTGGGGGCCGCTAAATCAACCCGAAGATCCATTTGATGCCAGTTATGCCAGGGCGCGATCGCTCTTGATTCAAGCGGAACGAGTCGGTTTTTCATCTACTCTCCTTGCACAACACATCATTAATTGTTACGACCAAGATTTCGATCAACTAGAAACCTGGACAGCAGCAGCAGCCCTCGCCGAAGCCACAGAAAAAATTGAGATTATTGCCGCAATTAAGCCCTTATTATTTCATCCTGCTGTTCTAGCAAAGATGGCACTGGGTATTGACGCTATTAGTAATGGCAGATTTTCGATTAACTTGGTTAGTGCCTGGTTTCGCACAGAAATGGAAAAGGCTGGTATTCCGTTTCCTGAGCATGACGAACGTTATCGTTACTCCCAAGATTGGATTAAAGTTGTCAAAGCCCTGTGGAGTGGGGAAAGAGTAAACTATCAAGGCGAATACTTTCAAATTCAGGATCTCAGTTATCGCCCAACACCTGTAGCTCAACCTCGTCCACGAGTTTACCTGGGGGGTGAATCAGATCCAGCTAGATCCTTAGCGGCTCAAGAGGCAGATGTCTTCTTTATTAATGGTCAGCCGATTGCAGAAGTCCGCAAGATTATTACTGATGTCTCCCGTAGACCTCGCAAGCAACTCCAGCCGCTACGGTTTGGGATGTCAGCATTTATTATTGCTCGTCCAACTGACAAAGAAGCCCAAGAAGAACTAGAGCGGCTGACATTTTTGCAAGCACAGGAAACTGAGCCATATATGCCAAACATCTTAAATGGCAATGATCCCGCCACCGTTATGTTCAAAACTTTTGAGAAGTATCCCCATGTAGGTACTAACGGTGGTACGGCGGCTGGTTTAGTAGGCAGTTATGACACAGTGGCATCTCGAATTCTTGAGTTTGTAGACATTGGTGTTGAAACCTTTATGTTGCAGTTCTATCCCTTTGCACGGGAGTTAGATCGCTTTGCCGCAGAGGTGATACCAAGGGTTAAACGCTTGCAGCCTGTGGTATAGCGCCCTCAACATTTGCAGTTTATGACCAGGAGAAAGTCAGTATGACTCAAGTTTCTACAAGCGAACGCACTGCACATATTATTAGCAGCGATCGAGAAGCCATTGAAATAGCGCAACAATTAGCGGCAGAATTTGTCCAAGAAGCAGCACAACGCGATCGTGATCGGAGATTGCCCTATACAGAGCTAGAAAAACTGGCAGATAGCGGACTCCAGGGCATCACCGTCCCCAAAGAATATGGCGGGGCTGGCGTTTCTAACGTCACCTTAGCAGAAGTCATCACACTTCTGTCTGAAGCTGACTCCAGCATTGGACAAATCCCGCAAAATCACCTTTACATGGTAGAGGCAATTCGGCTTAATGCCACTCCAGAGCAAAAGCTCCACTTTTTTGGGCTAGTGCTGGAAGGTAAACGCTTTGGCAATGCTTTTACCGAAGTTAGGACTAAAACTGCTGTAGCTTTCAAAACTCGCTTGACCCGCACAGATACAGGTTATGTTTTGAATGGCAAAAAATTTTACTCCACTGGCGCTTTATTTGCCGATATTGTCCCGGTAGTTGCCTTAGACGATGATGACAAAACCGTAATTGTGTTTGTCCTTCGCCATACTCCTGGTTTAAACGTAATTGATGATTGGTCAGGTATGGGACAGCGTACTACCGCCAGTGGAACTACAATCATTGAGAATATCCAAGTAGAAGAGCGGGATATTTTACGCCATTATCTAGCATTTGAAGAACAAACAACCATCGGGGCCGTTGCTCAAATTATCCATGCCGCAGTTGATGTCGGCATTGCCAGAGCAGCCTATAAAGACGCAATTCACTTCATCCGTAATTATACTCGACCGTGGATAGAAACAGACTTAGAACATGGCTATGAAGAACCATTGATTATCTACGGCGTAGGTGAAATATCAGTGAAACTTCATGCCGTAGAGGCATTACTAAAACGAGCCGGAGAATTTATCGATCGCGCCTTTCAAGAACAAACTCCAACCACTGCTATAGAAGCTTCAATTGCAGTTGCCGAAGCGAAAGCATTTGCCGATGAAGCCTCGATTTTTATCACCAACAAATTTTTTGAACTCAGTGGTACAAAATCCACCTTAGAAGAATTTAACCATCATCGCCACTGGCGCAACGCCCGCACTCATACCTTACACGATCCCGTGCGCTGGAAGTATATCAACGTAGGTAACTATTACCTCAATGGCGTTAATCCTCCTCGTCACGGTGCGTTTTAAGGAGTGCTGAGTGTTGAATATTATTCTTCTCCTGCCCCTTTGCTCTCTTTCCCAATTCAAATAAAGGTAATGAATATGGTTGTAGCTGCATCTAGAGAATCAAAAGATTACATTACTTTGGCTAGTGCGATCGCAGAGGAATTTGCTCAAACAGCAGTTGAAAGAGATATCAAAGGTGGAACTCCCACAGAACAACTGGATCGTCTGCGTGCAAGTGGTTTACTCAAGCTTCTAGTTCCACAAGAGTATGGCGGGTTTGGTAGCGACTGGGTTACTGCTTTGCAAGTAGTACGGGAAATTGCCAAAGGTGACGGTTCCCTTGGTCAACTGATTGGCTATCATTACGTGAATCTAGCAAATACTGGATTATTGGGACGACCAGAGCAAATAGCTAGATTTTATACAGAAACCGCTCGTAATAATTGGCTTTGGGGTGATTCGGTTAATCCCCGCGATCCCGATTTAATCCTGACCCCAGATGTGGAAAATTTCCGTCTCAACGGCACTAAAAACTTTTCCACCGGTGCAAGAAGCGGAGATATCATAGCGATCGCTGCCATCCGCGAAGACCTGGGTAATCTTCTCTTTGCACCTCTACCCAACAATCGAGAAGGTATCGTCCTCAATGACGATTGGGACTACATCGGACAGCGCCAAACCGATAGCGGTAGCGTTGAGTTTCATAACGTTCTCGTCTATCGAGATGAAGTACTAGGAAATCCCGATTCCACCGATCATCCTAGCCCCTTCGCTAGTCTAATTACCCCGCTCATCCAAATTGTGTTTGTCAACTTCTATCTAGGAATTGCACTAGGAGCATTTGAAGCAGCCCGAAAGTATACCCTTTCCACAACCCGTCCTTGGATTTTTTCGCCTGCTGAAAAAGCCTCCCAAGACCCTTATATTATCGAGCAATATGGTAATTTGTGGGTGGATTTGAGAGCAGCCATTAGTCATGTGGATTATGTGAACACCGTCATCCAAGGTGCATGGGAGAAGGGAGAACAACTGAGTGCCGAAGAACGGGGCGAAGTTGCCGTTACCATTGCCACAGCGAAAGTATTCAGCACACGAGTTGCCCTAGAGACAACTAGCAAGATTTTTGAAGTGACAGGCACTCGTACTGCTGCCAAAAAATATGGCTTCGATCGCTTCTGGCGCAACGTCCGTACTCATACCCTGCACGATCCAGTAGTTTACAAAGTCCACGAAGTTGGCAACTGGGTACTTAACGAACAAATCCCAGTTTTCACTTTGTATACGTGAAGGAGGCAGGAGGCAGGAGGCACAAGAGAATTTCTCCCCAATCCCCAATCCCTAATCCCCAATCCCCAATCCCCATATACACAATTTGAACAATGATCCTTAGCCACCACCCTGGTTCAATTGTCGGTTGCGATCGCTTTGCGGCTCCGACAGATTTTGCCCAAAGCCCCCTCTCTCAAGCATTGAAACAGCCTATATTGTTGGGGTTGTTTCTGCCAATCCAGGCAGGCGGTTGGAGTGCCTCCACACTACCACGTACCACCGACTGGAGCTTTGAATACAATAAAGCTCTTGTGCAGCACGCTGAGGCGCTGGGCTTTGACTTGGTGTTTGCGCTGTCACAGTGGCTACCCAAAGGTGGTTATGGCGGTGTGTTCAACGGTCAAGCGCTAGACTCTTTCATGACCACAGCTGCGCTCACAAGCCTGACACACAAGATTATGCTGATCTCTACCATCCATGTGTTATATGGGCCAATTCATCCATTGCACTTAGCCAAGTACGGCGCAACTCTAGACCATATATCAGGAGGTCGTTGGGGCATTAACATTGTGACTGGACATCGTGCTATTGAACACGAGATGTTTGGTTGGAAACGCATTGAACACGATCATCGCTATGAAATTGCCGCCGAGTTCATCGAAGTGCTGCAACGCCTGTGGGGTGACGATGAAAACTTCTCATTTGAAGGCAAGTCTTCATGGAAGCTTAGTGATGCTTACGTTACACCTAAACCGAAATACGGCCGTCCAGTGCTAGTCAATGCCACTGGCTCGGACGCTGGTATTTCCTTCGCTGCACGCTACTCTGACATTGTGTTTATCACTAGCCCAGGGGGTTCTGACTTCGCTAGTGCCATTGAAGTGCTACCCACACATACCCAAAGAGTAAAGCAGGCTGCACGCGACATTGGCCGCGAAGTCCAAACACTCCTCAACCCGATGGTAATCAGCCGTGAAACTGAGCGCGAAACTTGGGCTTACCACGATGCTATAGTCGCACACGCCGACCTAGCTGGTTTTAGCAGATTCGACAGTGACGCGCACGCTTGGAAAGGTCGGGTGGGTAAAGATGCACCAAAGCGCCGAGCTATTGGTGGTAATATCGAGGTCATCGGTACACCAGAGCAGGTAGTCGAGCAGTTTGTACAGTTGAAAAAGGCTGGTGTTAACGGTCTGCAATTGAGCTTTTATGATTTTAAGGAAGACCTAGAATTTTTTGGCGATCGCATCCTACCTCTGATGAAACAGGCGGGTCTCAGGTTATAAATCCTTGTCAATCTGGGAGCAATCTGATAGCGATCGCGTGCGGTTGATTTTTAACCGATCTCATAGAAATAATGTCAACTGCCATAAAGTTACAGAAAACAATCGCACCTCCTTTTATTCCAGACTTCGAGGTTTGATAGTACAGACAACGCATAATGGACTAATGGACATAGACGAATTGAAGCGATTATTACTGAAAGCTTTCTCGCTTCCTGCGATCGCCTAGCCAATAAATACCCCATCTAAAATAGGTGGGGTTAAATACTTACATAGGGTTTTACAAAGCCATTCCATAAAATGTAATCTTCAATCCCGATGGAAAAACCCTTATTATTTGGAACTTAGATCGGATTGCTTTAGCTCCACTCCTCAATAATGCCTGTAATTGGACATGAAATTATCTCACATACAGCCAGAATATACCAGAGATAAGCATTTATGCGATGGTATCGGCACTGCTCAAAAGTCACGTTGCTTATCTACAAGACACTGCGCGTAGCAATATCCTCAAAGCATTTCTGAATTCAAAATATGTATTTTCATCCAATTATTTTTATTTCTGTGAAAAAATACTGAACTATTGAAATATAAAGTAAAAATTTATAAATTTTTAATATTTGCTATAGCATAAAGGCACTCTCGAATTTACTAAAATTTAATGTGTTGTGTTATCTTTGATAGATTCGTAAATGCCAACATTAAATATCTAATAGCAAAGATTTTATGCTGGTTGGCTAGTGAAAAATTTGCTAAACTCAGGAGTATTTATGTCTCTATCTTCTCAACGAATATCTTCTTCATTAGGTTTAACAAAATCAGATATAGAGAGTCTTTTGGTGCTTTTGTATAAGCTGATAAAGCATAATAAAAGCTCATTGCCATTTACAGAATATGACTACAATTATAATTATGTTCCGCCACTGGCTTTAACAGGTGCTACTTCATTACCAATCATTCAAGTAGAATTACCAATTCAAGAATTACCTGATTTAAAATGGGTACTTTTAGTAGCTCAAAAATTAACACTCATTTTGGTAAATGATGCTCTAAGTAATTTTTCTAGCTTCTTCGAGAATGGCATTTCTTACGGACTGGATAATGATACCAAAAGCAATAGTTTAGCCCTGAACATCAAAGTCCAAAGCTTAGAAGATATTGAACAAAGAATAAAAGATGCGGAAAGTAAACAAGATTTAGAAGAAATTGCTTTAAACCTGGCATCGATTACTCAAGATATTACTGAACAACTGATTGCAGCCGATCCATCTAATGTTGTGTCATTTGACCCAGGAGAAATCTCTACATTTGAGGAACAGCTTCAGCAGATTGACGAGCAATTTGAATTGTATCAAATAGGTGTAAATTCAGGAAATATAGGATTTTCATCGCCTTCTGATGTAGAAGATTCAATCACAGACTTGCTAAGTTCCGCTTTCAAAAAAATCATTAAATCCAATGCTAAATTATTGGAATTAGAAAGTACTCAAACATCGCCTATAGAAGTAGAATTTTCTACACAAGCATCTACAATTAAGCCAAGTCTTGAGGATTATAATAAACTATTTATCAAAATCCCTCTCCCAGAAATTAGCGCTAGATTTCAAGAGGATGTGGTTTTTGCCTATATGCAGGTTGCAGGGCCAAATCCACTCATGCTTCAAAAGGTATCAGAACAGGAACAACCTTTACAAATTACCAACGAACAATACCAGCAAATTATTGGTACATCGGATTTGCTTGAAGTTGCGAAGAAAGAAGGTCGGCTTTATAAAGCTGATTATTCTAAGTTAAAAAATATGGAAAATGGTAATTTCCCTAACAAACAAAAGTATATCTATTCGCCTTTGGCATTATTTGCAGTACCACCATCTGGTAGCTCATCTCGCTCTTTAATACCAGTAGCTATCCAATGTCAGCCACAAGATCCAGTATTCACACCTCTAAATGGCGACAACTGGAAGATCGCTAAGAGTATTGTCCAAATGGCGGATAGTAACTACCACGAACTGGTTAGCCACCTTGGTCGTACTCACCTATTTATCGAACCTTTTGTAATTGCTACTAAGCGACGATTACCAGCAAGCCACCACTTAAGAATTTTGCTGGAACCTCATTTTGAGGGAACTATATTAATCAATTACGGCGCGCATAAAATTTTGATTGCCCCTGGTCGTGAAGTAGATGCGATTTTAGCTAGTAAAATTGAGAGCGATCGCCAGCTAACTGTTGAAGCTGCCCAAGATTATTTGCATCATTTCAACGATCTTATATTTCCCCAAATTTTGGCAAGTCGCGGCGTTAATAATACTTCTCAGCTACCTGAATATCCTTATCGAGATGATGGACTGCTAATTTGGAATGCTATTCATAAATGGGTGCGTGCCTATTTAAGCAGTTACTATACCAGTGAACAGCAAATCTTAGCTGACCAAGCGTTACAAAATTGGGCCAAGGAATTAATTTCTGAACAAGGAGGTCGCCTCCAGAATTTTGGTGAAGATATTTCAGGCACAATTAAAACGCTAGATTATCTAATTGATGCTGTTTCTACAATCATTTTTATTGCTAGCGCCCAACACGCTGCGGTTAATTTTCCACAAAGCCAACTCATGACCTATGCACCTGCTTTTCCTCTAGCAGTCTACTCTCCAGCACCGACTAATCCTGACCAACCAGGCGACTTTATGAGGATATTACCCCCGCTAGACCAAGCTAAAACCCAACTGAAGTTAACTTATTTGCTTGGCTCGGTCTACTATACGCAGCTAGGGCAGTACTCTAACTCATACTTTAAATCTAAGCCAGAACTGAGTTCGGCACTGCTTGCTTTTCAAAATGAACTCAAAGGAATTGAGCAAGAAATTAATCAGAAGAATTCTAAAAGGATAATGCCTTACAAATTCTTGCTACCTTCCCAAATTCCACAAAGTATAAATATCTAGCAAATATACCAGGCGATTAGAAATCGCGGCTACACAAACAAAGTCCGCCTACGCGGACTTAAAGAATTTGAAACCCACGGAGGTGGGTTTTGTCTGTATAGCCGCGAATTCCATTCGCCAGGGCAGGTGTGTTTTTACTTGCCCACTCGACAATTAATTTACGCCCCGCAGTTTGCGAGTGTTATCAACTAAACTCTGAGCAAATTGATCGAATCTTTGGGAAAGTTTCTCATCCAATAACTTACCTTCAGGAGTAAAAGCACCATAAGCCTGTCCGATCGCAATTTGTTCGGGAATCACCCAACCATGTACCCACCGAACAATTAGCCGTAGGTCATTTAAGGCGTTGCTATTAGGCTGACCACCCAAGACGCTAATTAGTCCTGTCACTTTATCAGATAATTGCTCAAAGCTCATCAAATCCAGAGCATTTTTCAGGACACCACTAACGCTACCATGATACTCAGGTGTCGCTAAAATTAATCCATCAGCCTGACTGACAGTATCCTGCAACCGCTTAACATCTGGGTACTCTGAATACTCTTTTGCCCCAGTGCAAAATGGTAGCTGCAACTGCCGTAAATCGAGAATTTCTACCTCTGCACCGAGGGCTTCTACCCTTTGCACTGCTACTTGTAAAGCAAGCTGGGTATAAGAGTTGGATCTTAAACTACCACCAATGCCAATAATTCTGACCATAATTAACCCACAAACTATTAATTAGCTACTAGTACCAGATTTCTTAAAAACGGAATCGTTATGACTATGCTATCTTAGCGATTTGTGTCAGAATGTGTCAAATTAGTATCTACTGGGGACTGGGGGAGAAGCAAGGGAGCAGGAAGCACAGGAAGAAGATATTTATTTTCCCCCCGCACCCTGCCCCTCTACCTCTTTGCAATGCCTACTCTTAAAACTGCATAAATCTAGATAACGATCCAGGTTGCTTAACTTCATGGAATAGTCGGCAGAAAATTGGGAATGGTTTTATGTGGAAGTTAGACTAGATAAGAAAAGTGTAATTTCCAGTTATTACAATTTTTAATAGAAGAATAGGCATAAACCATAGCTCAACTTGTGCCAGCAGACAAAGGGTAATTATTATGACAAACTTGGGAAAAAAAGCATTGATAAAAAAGCAGTCCTTAAACCGCAGCGCTTGGGTTAGTGCGTTGGCAAAACCCGCCGTAGGCATCGCTGCTAGTTTGATTATGTTGCCAGGAATTTTTGTTGGTACTCCTGTCATGGCACAAAAAGCAGAAACCACCTCTCTAAATTATGGCGACTTGATCAAAAAAGCAAAGGCGGGAGAAATCCAAAAAGTAGAGCTTGACGAAACCGAACAGCTAGCAAGGGTTTATCTCAAGGGGCAAAAGGATGATGCACCACCGCAACAGGTGAGACTTTTGGCGCAAAATACAGAGTTAATTAACATTCTCAAAGAGAGGAATGTTGATTTTGGTGAGGTTTCTTCTGCTAACAGTCGAGCTGCTGTTGGACTGTTGATTAATCTCATGTGGATTTTGCCACTGGTGGCTTTAATGCTATTGTTCCTCCGGCGCTCTACGAATGCTTCTAGCCAAGCGATGAATTTCGGCAAATCCAAAGCCCGCTTCCAAATGGAGGCAAAAACTGGAGTTAAATTTGAAGATGTCGCCGGCGTTGAAGAAGCGAAAGAAGAACTCGAAGAAGTTGTTACTTTTCTGAAACAGCCAGAAAGATTTACCGCTGTAGGCGCACGGATTCCCAAAGGAGTGCTGTTAATTGGCCCTCCTGGTACTGGTAAAACTTTACTAGCAAAAGCGATCGCCGGCGAAGCAGGTGTACCATTCTTCAGTATTTCCGGTTCGGAATTTGTAGAAATGTTCGTTGGTGTAGGTGCGTCTCGTGTGCGCGACCTCTTCAAAAAAGCCAAAGAGAATGCCCCTTGCCTAATATTTATCGATGAAATTGATGCAGTCGGTAGACAACGGGGTGCTGGTATCGGTGGCGGTAACGATGAGCGCGAACAAACCCTCAATCAACTGCTCACCGAAATGGATGGTTTTGAAGGGAATACAGGCATCATTATTATTGCTGCCACAAACCGCCCAGATGTTTTAGATACAGCGTTACTCAGACCAGGACGCTTTGACAGACAAGTGATGGTAGATCCACCCGATCTCAAAGGGCGACTAGAAATTTTGAAAGTCCATGCTCGGAACAAGAAAATCGATCCTAGCGTATCATTAGAAGCGATCGCTCGCCGCACTCCTGGTTTTACTGGCGCAGACTTAGCCAACTTACTCAACGAAGCCGCCATTCTCACCGCGAGAAGACGCAAAGAAGCTGTCACCATTTTAGAAATTGATGCGGCTGTAGACCGAGTTGTTGCAGGTATGGAAGGTACTGCCTTAGTAGACAGCAAGAGCAAGCGCTTGATTGCCTATCATGAAGTTGGACACGCTTTAGTGGGCACATTGCTTAAAGACCACGATCCTGTGCAGAAAGTGACATTAATTCCACGGGGACAAGCACTGGGATTAACTTGGTTTACTCCCAACGAAGAACAGGGGTTAATTTCCCGTTCTCAACTTAAATCCAGGATTACTGCTACTTTGGGTGGTCGCGCCGCCGAGGAAATCGTTTTTGGGAAACCAGAAGTGACCACAGGTGCTAGCAATGACTTACAACACGTGACAGGGATGGCGCGGCAGATGGTGACACGCTTCGGGATGTCAGAATTAGGCCCATTGTCACTAGAAAATCAGAGTGGAGAGGTATTTTTAGGGCGCGACTGGATGAATAAATCAGACTATTCTGAGGAAATTGCCGCCAAAATTGATTCACAAGTACGCGAAATTGTCAGCAATTCTTACATCAAGGCCAAAGAACTGTTGGAAGAAAACCGCGTAGTTTTGGAGCGTTTAGTCGATTTGCTAGCTGAACAAGAAACAATTGAAGGCGATTTATTCCGTAAAATTGTTGCCGATCATGTTCAGGTAGCCGATGAACAATTGGCTGTACCTCATTAGAAATAATGTAGAGATGTAGCAGTGCTACGTCTCTACAAGGGTTTCGGATAACGCATCTTTAATTTTTTCATCAAATGTCTATTAAGGAATAGGGAAAAGTCAATAGTCTATAAACTTTAGACTACTGAAAATCCAAAGATTAAGATTCCCAACTTTTTTCAGAAGTTGGGAATTTTTTTGTTGTAAAAAAATTACATGACTACCTCAGCCTTCCCAGAAAGTAGCACACCTCAAGTCTTGTCACTGTCAAGCTTAGGCTATTGTATTATATATACCCAAACGATGTACTACAAATAGACATAGATATTATGAAACATAGATTTTGGGCAAGCTATCTGCTTGCTACTTTAGCATTTCTCTCTTTCGAGCCTGTAAGTACTACTCAAGTTTTAGCAACAGAATCAGTTTACCAACTAGCACAAGCTAAAGCAGCTTACACCCAATATATGCTGCTTGGTTATAATGAAACTAAACGGAGAAACTATAGAAAAGCTTTATTGAATTTTCAGCAAGCAGAACGCCTACGTCCTGGAGACAAGTATGCTACTTCTGCAATTAGAAATGTTACAAGTTACATCCAACGGGGTAAAAATCGTATTGCCTTTGTTCCAGGTAGACCTGGTAGGGTCAGGTCAGCAGGAACACGGGGAAGTTGCTTTCAAGCTGGACAACATCTTATTCCCCTGACACCAACAGATAAGGAAGCTCAACGAACCACAGCAGAACATCCCACATTTTTTTTCTACCTTCCTCAAACCTCTACAACAGTGCAAGCCCTAGAATTTGTTTTGCGGGATGGTGATAGCATTGACCCATTATATAAGGGAACTTTCAAACCTGTTGGGCAGAATGGTATTGTTAGTGTAAATATACCCGCCGATCAGTCATCTCTACAAATTGATAAAGAGTACAATTGGACTTTTTCGATGATTTGTGATACCAATAACCGCGATAAAGATTCTTATGTAGAAGGTACAATTGTGCGATCGCAAGATGAAAACCTATCTCTTCAGCTAAATCAACCAACTACAGACTTAGATCGTGCAGTTTTATTTGCTACAGCCGGATTTTGGGAAGATGCTCTGAGAACTTTAGCTAATTTACGCCGCCAGCGCCCTAACGATCCTGAAGTTGAGAAATATTGGGAAGATTTATTGAATTCAGTAGAGATTAAAGAAGTTGTAAACAAGCCTTTATTGCCCTGTTGTACTGCCCAGAAATAAGTTAACAATTATTTAAAAACCTACTTTTGATAGAGGAGCCGGGTTTTTACCCTTTCATGCCTAAGAGGCTGTTTCAAAAGTCTAATTTAATACCGGCCCTGGTGATTAGAAATCGCGGCTACACAAACAAAACCCACCTCCGTGGGTTGAAGAACTTGATTTTGCGTTAGTCCACGGAGGCGGACAATGCCAGTGTAGTAGCGAATTATATGACTCTGTTGGCGAATTGCGATCGCTATCCTCAAAAGCTTGAGATGTCGTAGCGTTTCACCCCAGGAATTGCGGTTTACATGAATTCGCCAACAGTCTCATTATATTCGCCCAAAACTTTTCAAACATCCTCTAATACAGCACAGTTGAAATGTAGGGTATTATAAGGTTGTTAAGTCTAGCTAAAAATCAAAATTCATGGAATTTTTAGACAAATAATATGCAAACTGATAAGGAAACTCAAGAAGTAATCATCTTTATCCCTGCATTTACTTCTAAGGAAAAGGATTACTATATCAATCATTATTTAGCAATTGGTCTAACAAACAGATTAGAGAACCAACGAATTTATTTAGAGGCAGAAGAGGTTAAAATTTCCGGTCAAACCGGAAGAAGATTTTCTTGTGAAGACACCGATGGGATGAAGAAAACAGTAGATATTTATGAAATATATTGGAAAGATTTAATTGACGATCTAAATGACAAAAGCATAAGGGAGAAAGTTTTTAGAGGAATTTATTTATTTTTTTATTGGTTTTTTGCTTTATTTAAAATTGGAAAAGTGTCTAAAATATTTTTTCTGCAAATACTGATTATTTTATTTTTAATAATAGCTTGGGAATATAGCACCTTAACTATAGCACTTACTGCTATTGGAAATGATCCCAATGCACTTGGATTTAATGTGCCAAAAGATATAGCTGATACATTAGGTAACTTAGGTAAAACTTTTGGTAGCTGGCCGATCTGGCTAATTACTAGCGCTTTACTTAGTATATTGCCAATACCTGCAAACTCACTAATTAATTTGCTTGATTTTATGGTTCGTTATGCTGAAGATGAAACACAAAAAGAGTTAGGAGGTTTAAGGGATAAGCTTAGACATAGATTAGCTTCAGCGCTAAATGATACATTAAATGAAACTAAGTATAAAAAAATTACAGTTTTAGCTCATAGCTTAGGGACAGTTTTAGCTACTGATTTATTAGCAGACTATAAACATTCAAGCTTGAAAAAAATAAACTTTATCACTTTAGGTAGTCCCTTAAAAACACTAGCTTCTATTTCAGACTGGATATCTGAAGAAGTTGTTAAATGCTTGAACAGTGAATCTGTAGAAAAGTGGCATGACTTTTATTCAGATCAAGATTGGCTATGCACTAAAGTACCTATATCACCTGCAATGGAAAATAATAAATTTAAAGCTACATCCATTTCTCTTAAAGTATCCTTAATTAAACAGATAACTGGGGAATCTCATGATGCTTACTTCTTTGATAAAACTGTGCTGCAAAAAATTATAGAATGACTAGTTAAATTCTGGGTTTGGGTTGCAAAGTTCTTGCTAGTTGTCGCCATATCCGAGAAATAAGCAACGAAGGGGACGATTCTTTGGGCTTCGTCATGGACGGCAGTAATGTAAGTTTGTAATTAAGTTCCACGTGACCAATGAGTGAAATTAATAATCCAAAAGCTCAAGTCTGCGGTGAAGCAGGTTGATGAATTTGTGTTAGCAACACTTAATTAATCGGACATTACATCACTAATTCTCATGCTTAGTATGAGAACTCTTAACTCCTAACTCCCCAAATTTAGGACTCCACCACCCTTTTTGAGTACTGAAATAAGCCACATCTTTATGTTTAGTGTCCTTACGCGATCGCGAATCGCTACATCGCAACATTGTCTTACTCTGTCCCTCTTTGATGTAACTGTACTCCTCTAGAGGCTTTTTGCATACCGGGCAGGGATATTTCGTAATCTTGACAGCAGGCTTTTGTTGATTTTCAGACTGGGCAGCTTTAGTTTGTGGTGGCTGCCAAGTTTTGTTAAAGTCGCTCCAAAATAGCACGACGTTTTCACAGCCTTTTGTACATTTGAGGAAATATTTCTTTTTGACCTTAGTACTCGGAATTTTGGCGAGAAAATTTTTGCATTCAGGGCATCGCGTTTTGGAAGTTTCATATTTGCGATCGCTGATTACATTAGCTTTACCTATTGAGGAACTTGGAACTATAGTTTTAGCTTTGGAAAGTGCTGGTATGAAGTAATTTTGATTCCAACTAGTTAAATAATGCTGCCAAGAATTCTTTCCTTCGGAAATTGCATCAAGGGCATCTTCCATTTTTGCTGTGAATTCTGCCTCTAGTAAATCAGGCAGTGCTTTAAGTAAAAACGCATCAACTTCTAACCCTAACGCTGTCGGTTGCAGATGGTCTTTTTTCAACTCGACATAATTTCGTTTTTTTAAGGTAGCAACGGTAGGAGCATAAGTACTTGGGCGACCAATTCCTTTACGTTCCATCAGTTGCACTAATTTTGGTTCACTATAACGGGGTGGTGGTTGAGTCTGCTTCTTTTCATGTCCAGCATTCTCCAGTTTCAATGCCTGTCCCTGTTGTAATGAAGGTAAAACACTATCCTTGCTGAGATTGTTCCAGTATCGAGCATAACCGTAAAATTCAATCACTTGCCCTCTGGCTGACCACAGTAAAGAACCAGACTGAGTAATCACCAAAGTTTTACGCAACTGGGCTGCACGACACTGAGAAGCAATTGACCGTTTCCAGATCATCACATACAGATTAAACTCATCATCAGGGAGTTCTAAACGCAACTGAACTGAGGGACGAAATACGTCCGTTGGACGAATGGCTTCATGTGCTTCTTGAGCCGATTTGCTACTGCGATGCTTGGCGACTTGCTGCGGTACATTCTGCGGGTCGTTTTGCTCTAACCATTTACGGGCGCTAGCACAAAATTCTGGACTCAGCATCACTGAATCTGTTCGCATATATGTAATTAGCCCTGCCTCATAGAGCTTTTGGGCCACAATCATGGTTTTGTCGGGAGCAAACCTCAGCTTTGAACCGGCTGCTTGCTGAAGGCTGGAGGTTGTAAATGGTGGAGGCGGCTGGCGGTTAACGATTTTTCCTTCAAAGTGAATTACCTGATGAGGATGCTGCTGTGCTTCTTCAACTAAACGTGTTGCCTCTGCTTCGGAAAGAACGCGCTTAGACTCTGGTGTTTCTGGACTATTACCTACCTTTGCATCATCATTAGTTTCAGTTTCTTGCTCTGCTGCGTCTTTTGCAGAATCGACCGTCCCTTTGTAAAAAGCCCGAAATCCTTCCGCATAATCTACCCAGACACTCCAGTAATCTTGGGGGACAAAAGCTAGAATTTCGTTCTCTCGCTGACAAATTAGATGTAACGTGGCGCTTTGGACTCTGCCAACACTCTTAGCGCCGTTATTCAATGCCCAAACTAAAGGGCTACCTTTATAACCTACCAGCTTATCTAGGCAATCTCGGCACAGCCCTGCACCGATTAAGTTTTGGTCTAGCTTTCTGGGGTTTGCGATCGCACTCTGTACCGCCGATGCTGTAATCTCAGTATAAATTACTCGTTTCGGTTCCCTTAGACCAAGGGTTTCTTTGAGATGCCAAGCGATTGTCTCACCTTCTCGGTCTGGGTCAGTTGCTAAGACAACTTCATCAACTTGCCTCACCGCAGACTTAAGCTTCTGGATTGTTTCTTTCGCTCGTTGGTCACGCGGAACGTAATTACACCGGACATTACTGCCATCCATGACAAAGCCCAAGGAATCGTCCCCTTCATTGCTGAGTTCTCGGATGTGACCACAACTAGCGAGAACTTTCCAATCTGCACCCAGAATTTGACTGAGTTTTTTGACTTTTCCGGGAGACTCTACCACAAGCAGGCGTTTGATCATAATTCAGGAGGCAGGAGGTATACACGCATTCAAGTGTGGGATTGAAGTGAGAACACAGCCCATGCTGTTTTACTCTCGATACAATTATTTTTATACTAAAAGAAGTCAGCAAGAATAAATCAAAGTATTTTCTATTTTATTTGCATTTCTTAAACATTCTGCGATCGTCAGGTTTAGTTAAAAATTTTACTCTTTTTATTTGGTCAAGCCATTTTTATACCCTGCTAGAACTGCATTAAGGGAACTCCAAGAAATAAATTATCCAATATTGTGGGGTGGGCATCTTGCCCGCCCTATAAACTGGGCGGGCAAGATGCCCACCCCACAAGAGTTAATTGAATATTTTTTTATTTGGAAGTCTCTAATAAAAAAGATCGGGAGATTTGCATAAAAATACTTCATTTCAATGAAGTAAATAAATACCTGTTCTAAAGGTGTTATTGCACATACAGGGAGAATGGTAAATTTTTCCTGTAATGTTCATTACTTAACCGCATGCATCATTTAGTTAAGTAAACCGAACAGTTAAAAACATCACACTCAATTCAGGAAAATTATATTATGCCCAGACTAATTGTTTCTTCACCCTCATCCATAGGCACTGTGAATTCCGATCTAGTAGTTGGCAAAGAGGATAATACACTATTGCCAACAATTCCAGCAATTGGAATTGAGGTTAGAACAAGGGGAGTCATTAATACTCAAGCAGGTAATGACACTATCTCTGGCACTGGTATTGGTGGCGGCGACGGCTTTGATGCAAGCACTGGTACTGGCATTGCTAACAGTGGCATCATCAATGCAGGACTAGGAGACGATACTATCTCTGGCGTAGGCACTGGTGGTTACGGGTATAGAAGTTATTTACCTGGTACAGGTATCTCTAACACTCAGGGTGGCTACATTTATGGAGGAGACGGAAATGATTTGATCAAAGGAACCGGAACGGGAGGCGGCGGTTTGGGAGCAGGCATCACCATCGGTATTAATAATACTCAATATAGCCGTATTGATGGAGGAAAAGGGAACGACTCAATCTTTGGAACTGGTAGTAGTATAGGAATCTCTAACACTCAGCATGGCCGCATTGATGGAGGAGAAGGGAACAATTCTATCAAGGGAACTGGTGGGGGTCGTTACTCTGGAGGAGATAGTACAGGCATCCTCAACAGTGGTGGCAGCGTCATTAATGGAGGCATCGGAAGCGATTCTATTACTGGTATCGGCACGGGTGCTAATGGGGCTATAAATCCTGTTGGTATTAATTCCCCTGCGGGGAATGGTGTAGGCATCTCTAACAGTGGTGATAGTGTCATTAGTACAGGGCTGGGAAATGACTTGATTTCTGGCAAGGGTACAGGTGGTGCAGGGGACTCGATCCCTTCTTATCCTGAAGCTGGGACAGTTGCCCCTGGTGTAGGTATAGGCATTGTTAACAGTAGTACTATCGACTTAGGCGGCGGCAACGATACCATCACTGGTACTGGCATTAGTAAAGGTATAGGTATTCTTAATACTAGTGGCATTATTTATGAAGGGTCAGGAGCCGATATCCTTACTGGCTATGGCACTAGTGTTGGCATTCAAGGCGGCACGATTGATGGCGGAAACGATAACGATTACTTCAAAGCTCGTCGAATTGATGCTAGCGGTAATTCCGTTGCAAACCAAGGTGGTGCTATTGCCAATGTCTTGATTAAGGGTGGCAGTGGAAACGACACATTTGATGTTGGTTACGGCAATGCTACCATCGATGGTGGATCGGGATGGGACAAGCTAATTCTGCCTAATTTCAGAAATAATTACATTATTACAGGCAGTTCCAACAATTACACCATCAGGCGCGATCAATTTACCCTACATGTCTTGAATATTGAGCAAATTGCCTTTATTGGTGCTGCTCAACAGCAGAGTGTACTTGGGATTCATAGTTAGGGATTTACAGCAAATATAAAAAATCCTCTTCCAGATGGGAGAGGATTTTTTTTGGTAGCATTTTGCGTTTGCTTGGATTCTTGATCTAACGTTTGTAAACTAAGAAACCTGCGATCGCATCTAAAAGTGCTTCTGGTTCATCTGCGCGGATCAAATGACTGCTATTCTCAAAAATTCTCAAATCGGCGTTAGGAATTGCCTGTGCAATTTCTTCCGAAAATTCTGGGGCGCAAATCCAGTCATACCGACCTGCAATCACTAAAGTTGGTGCGGTAATTTTGTATAACTGGTCAAGAATATTGTAGTTGCGGAGAAAACCGCCAAAAGCAACATTAATCGCATCAATTGAGAGAATATTCCGCTGCCAAGCAATGCCTGACGTGGTAGGCTCATATCTTAGCGAATACATTGGCCCCAACACTTGAAAATACTGTCTTAGCTGTTCCTCATTTTCAAAGTTTCCATCCCAAAGCCTTTGAGCGCTTGCTTTTTGTTCTTCAGTTCCCTTTGATGCAAGGATTTCCTTAGCCCGTTTTAAAAAGCCACTATGGGCTGCTGTGGCAATCACAATCAGATGAGAGACATTCTGAGGATAGCGGACTGCATAAGTCAAAGCCACCATACCACCATAAGAGCCGCCAATCACAACAATTTTGTCCAAACCAAGGTGTTGGCGCAAAGCTTCCATATCTTCAACATTATTGTCTAAAGTATAGGTTTCTTTAGGGCCACGGGCAGACCTTCCTTGACCGCGATGGTCAAAATAGACTAGTTGTAGTTTTCGGCTTAAAGCCGAGAAGGTTGGTTTGAAGGAAGTATGATCTGCACCAGGCCCCCCATGAATTAGAAAGGCAACAGGTTTAGAGGAGATGCTTGCACCATCCACCACTAATGCAGAACCTTCCACATCAAAGAAAATTTCTGTATCTCGTATTTTCGCTCGCATTTTCGGGATTGTATTAAATCAGATGACTTCAATTCAAAATAGTAACAACTTGCGTAGGAAGTCCTTTGCTACTCAAATGCACTGTCTTATATCAGATTTTTGGCGCGCGCTACTCAAAAGCCATGCCAAAGCAGCATCAACATTACTAACCTGCTCCCCTGGCGGTATGGCTGGGCGATTTACCATCACAACCTTTATGCCCAGTTCTCGCGCGGCAATAATCTTGGGCTTTGTGGCATCACCACCGCTATTTTTACTAACGATAGTATCAATGTTGTTGTGAATTAGAATTTGTCTCTCATTCTTGAGGGTAAAAGGCCCGCGATCGCACAATACCATCCCCAGCGGTACTAAAGCATCATCGCCAGGCGGGTCAATCATCCGCATCAGAAACCAAATTTTCTCTAGGTGAGCAAAGGCAGCAAGTTCTTGTCTACCAACTGTTAAAAAAACTCGCTGTGCCTGGTTTTGCAGGGCTGTGGCTGCGGCTTTAACGCTATCAACTTCAATCCAGCGATCGCCACTTACTTTTTCCCAAGGCGGACGAATTAACATCAGACGGGGTACTCCGACTTCTGTTGCAGCATCGGCGGCATTGAAGGAAATTTGAGTCGCAAAAGGATGAGTTGCATCAATTAATAAGTCGATTTGCATGACTCGCAGATAGCTAGCCAATCCAGCCACACCACCAAAGCCTCCAACCCGTAAATCGCCCAAGGGTACTGACGGTTCACGGGTGCGACCAGCTAAAGAGGTGATTACTTCTAACCCTTGGATAGTCGCAACTTTGGCAGCTAGTTCTGCTGCATCTCCCGTCCCACCCAGAATCAAAACACGCATGATTAGTATGAAAATATAAAAAGTAGTCAGAATTCAGAATTCACACCTAATGTGAAATCACATAGAGTTTCAACCTAGTTCCCTGCTGTATTTATCGAACAGAATTCAGGAGTCAGGAGTCAGAATTCAGAATAAATTTTGTATGACTGCCGGATAGCGCAAGTGTTAGCGAGTCTGCGTTCGCGGAGCGTCTTTATTCTGACTCCTGAATTCTGACTGACTTCTGAATTCTTCTTCATTTTCTCTCACCGACTTAATTCGGCAGACTGCTCCAAAATCCACGCAGCCTGAAAAAAGTCGCGCTCACAAAACATCGCATAACGATAGGTTGAATGCACAGCAGTAGTGTTAATGGCATAATTGTCAACTAAATTTTCTAATTGTTGTGTTAGTGGTTGAAAGTCTGCGCTGCTGTAAGTACGAATCCAATCGCTATATTGATGATTCGGAATACCATTACTAGCCAATTTTTCTCCTAAAAAGGCATACAAACACATACAGGGAGCCATTGCCGCCGCAGTTAAACCCACATCTCCACCCCAAGCAGTTGCTAATAAAAAGTCCGTATAGCGGCGGGTAGCAGGCGCAGGTTCCACGGAATGCAAATTGACTCCCCACTCAGAGGCATAGCTACTATGCAGGCGCAGTTCTTCTAAAACTCCACTAGCTAAGTTATGAAATGTGGTGAAACCTAACCAATCTGGTGCTTTAGCGGCGGCGATACTGTACGCACGGGCAAAAGCTTCTAAGAAAAAAGCATCTTGCCCTACGTAGTAAGCAAATTTCACCTGCTCAAGAGTCCCATCACCAATGCCTTGAACGAAAGGATGCTCTAGGCAAGCTTGGGCTAAGTCTTGATTTGCTGCCCATAATTCCTTAGATAAAGTCATCTGTTACTTGTCATTTGTCATCTGTTATTATCCCACTCAAAAAGGTAAGAACTGAAGCAAGACTGAGCCGAGACTTCCAAAAAAGTCCATGAAACTGGGACTACCAGTACTTACCTTGTCATTTACTGGTGTTTGGAGTTCTTTAATAAAAGCTTGGGCTGTTAGCGTACCAGGGCTGTTGTTTTGGGATGTAAACAATTTTTCAGCAACTTGGGCATCTTGAAATGCACCTTGTCTATCTAGGATTTGGTAGCGAGCGACACCACGAGCTAAATAAGCACCCGCATATTCTGGTTTAATAGCGATCGCTTGATTAAAATAAGTGATTGCTTGCTGTTGGTTGCCTTTTTGCCCTTCTGCTATACCCCAAGCATAAAATTCTTCTGATGAAGCTACTTGTAATGGTATCCCAACTGCACCCTGAAAGTTAGCGCCATTCAGGTAAGCACCATTTAGTTCTGCATTCGCTAAATAAGTATTTCTCAAATCAGCACCAGTCAAATTTGCCCCACTAAATTTAGCCTCGCTCAGGTTAACACCAAATAAACTAGCACCACTCAAGTTTGCACCCCGTAAATCTGCGCCACTCAAATTTGCACGGCTGAGGTTAGCACCTGTAAGATTAGCACCACTCAGATTTGCTCCAGATAAGTCAGCCAGAACTAAACCTGCATTCGTCAAATCGCAGTTTTGACATTGTTTGGTTGCTAATAACTGTCTAATATGTTCGGTGTTTGCTGCTTGTACCGTTACTGTCAAACTAATAGTGGTTAAAAATGCTGCTGCCCCGATAATTTGGTTTTTCATAATCGTGTAATATTTCTTACTCCATACTAAGATTGACTGAGACGGATTTATACCTCAGCATTATGATATGAGCAATCTCAACAATTTGCCCTCTGTAGTTGTCTATATTACTGATAAATTGGTGATACCTTTACTAGGGAACGCTACGCTAAAGGATTGTAGAAAAGTAGTCAAGCTATTAATTGAGCCAATATTAAGACTCATAACCCCGGTAAGGATGGAAAATTAGCGTCATTCGTCAACGAAATTATACACTACACAATAGGTAAAAATGATGTTACAAAACTAAACTCAAGAAAGCATCTGTAACATCCAAATAATTAGTATTTTTTGAAATCAAGTAAATTATTAGAGCAGTATCCAAGCATACAATTTGCCCTGATAACTAGACTAGCCATTGTCATAAGGGATGGTCTAACTCAGGAGTGAAATGATAGATTTGCTTTTGTATACCCTGATTTTAAATAAATATGAGACTATAGAAACATTAAGACAGTCAGAAAAACGTGAGTCAGCAAGACAAACTCTTAGAAAAAATTCTCTCTGGGACTTCTGATACAGACATCCCTTTTGCCCAACTGTGGCAACTTTTATATACATTAGGCTTTGAGGAACGGATTCGTGGCGATCATCGTATTTTTATCAAAGCCGATGTTGAGGAAATATTGAACCTGCAACACAAAAAAGGAAAAGCCAAAAGCTATCAAATTAAACAAGTTCGGGCAGTGATTATTAAGTATAAGCTAGGAACTAAAAATAATGTTTCGGTATGAAATTATTCTCTATTGGAGTGAATTAGATCAAGCCTTTATTGCTGAAGTCCCAGAATTATCAGGCTGTGCTGCTGACGGCAATTCTTATCAAGAAGCCCTGCATAATATAGAATTGGTTGTGCAGGAATGGATAGAAACAGCTAAAGATTTAGGGCGTCCGATTCCTGAACCTAGACCGCGTTTGATGTATATTTGATTGATACACAGGCTAAGTCAAGCTGATTTTTTAGGCTCATGATAAATATTTGAGTGTTACTGAATTAGGGATAATTTCGCATTCACCCCGCATTTATGCAATGCCAATATTTGACATATCCTAGATAATAATCAGAAAAATTTTCGCTAAAAGACTTAGAAAATTCTATCGGCTGGCATAATCGGATCTAAGTTATAAATCATCCAAAATTGTGGGGTGGGCATCTTGCCCGCCATATAAACTGGGTGGGCGGGCGAGACGCCATTAGTGTCAACTTAACGTGAAACCGCTTGTCCGCCAGGAATTGAAATTCCCGTCTCATAGCTAAAGTCATCTGAAGATGACTAAATATCTCCAGTCTACTTCAGTAGACTTAAGCTATTAGCCCGAAAATTTATTTCCGGGCGGGCATGGAAGCCAACAGTTAAGCTATTTCCAGCTTAACTTGACACCTATGGTGAGACGCCCACCCCACAAGAGTTAATTGGATATTTTTTAATTTGTCAGTCCCTTAGCGTCAAAAAATATCAACGGTGTAGGTTATCGTTGTAGAAATCAATTTTTTAACAAGCCACAGAAAGACCAAGCTATAGTCTAATTGGAAAGCTTAGTCACTGGCAATCTTACAAATCACCATGATATGTGATTTGTATTTGTCAGTACTGTAGTGAATAAGTTGTAGTCCAGAACGTTCTATTTCCTGCAAAAGTTTAGGGATTTCATACTTGTGGTGTCGCCAGATAGTAATCTCTTCACCTTTAGAGATTTCAACTTTTTTATCTATCCCTATCAGACTAAAATTTATAGTGTAATTATGACGTAGTTTGAGATTAGCAACTATACTATCTGTTTTTAGATCGTACTTTCTCACTAGTTCACAATCTTCAGATTTAATCCCAATCTTATTTTTAACCCATTCATATATTTCTTCTACATGATACTTACAGCCGCCTCTAAATATTCCGTCCCATGTAGAGTTAGAACCAATTTCGTTGGTGAACACTAGAAAATCATTTTTTCCCATACTATCTCTAAAATTTTTGAATACCTTATCTCGATTTTGATGATTTCCAATGGTAACTCCTAAGTGTAAAAATATTTTTGCTGTGTCGTCAACTTCAAGACTAGTTTGATTTTGAAACAAAGT
This sequence comes from Nostoc sp., assembly GCF_036916655.1. Classification (GTDB taxonomy): domain Bacteria; phylum Cyanobacteriota; class Cyanobacteriia; order Cyanobacteriales; family Nostocaceae; genus Nostoc. Next base: position 150,729 of record NZ_JBALFY010000068.1, on the reverse strand, counting down.
TTTAGGTACAGAAGTATTTTCTATGTCAATTGTGGAACTAATAAAATTGACTAATGGAAACCATTTTCTAAAATTATTTCTGGATACCTGAAGCAATTCATAACTAATATCTAAGGCAATATATTTATTAATTTTTCCTAATTTATTGAGTCTGTGGATAAAATTTTTAACAGGATATGAATTTCCAGCACCAACATCTACAATGTTGACTCTCTCGCCAGTTTTAATATTGCTATTCAGATATTTAAAATTACTCTTTAAAAGATCAATTTCTACATTTGCTCTTCCATACCACTTAGGAATAACATATTTTAGATAAAAATCGTCCCAAATTTTTGCACCTCTACCTTTATAAGAATACTTTAGAGGTATTTCTCGTCTAACTTCTAATGCCTCAATGATTCCTAAAACTTCTTCTTCAGAAAAAAGAGAGTAGAATTCAGAACTTGGCTTGGCTGTGCGATTGATAGTAGTTGAAATATCTAAGGGAAGTTGGGAATTGCTATGAAAATTTTGAGCCATTATTTTTGTTCTTTGGTTTTCTTCGATCTGGAAATGGATGAGTCGCAATGCTTGCCAGACAGGTATTCTCCCATACCACTGTCTCAAAACTCAGAATTTCCACCAAAAATAGAAGGTTAATCTAACGTGAATTCGATTGCTCATATAATATCTACCTAATTTGCTCAATCAAAAAACCTCTCCCTGGTTTTACTACGCAGAACCGTCCCTCTCCGAGTCGGAGAGGGACAGACTTGAACTTTAGTTCAAGGCAGGGAGAGGTTCGTCGAACTCACGTTAATCTATAAATCCCCCCATTTGCTACTCTACATAATGACCAATTGTTTTTTTACAATCAAAGTACGATAATTTTCCAAAGATACAGGGGTGAATACCATTGGTTCAGCAACCAGAACTCCAGGAAACTTCGTTGATACAGCCAACCCAGCGCGTGCTGAAAAGTTTAAGTACTTACCGATGGACTTCACTGGGAGCATTGGTCAGTCTGTTGCTGTTAACGATCGCAAACGCACTCACCCCACAACTATTTCGCTGGGGAATTGATGAGGGGATATCGCAAAAAAATCTCCAAATTGTGCTACACAGCGCCGCTTGGATGGTAGTAGCCGCGATCGCTCGTGGTGTATTTAATTTTGGACAAAGCTATCTAGCAGAAGCAGTATCTCAGGGTGTTGCTTATGACCTGCGAAACAAAATTTTCAGCAAAATTCAAAATCTCAGTTTCAGTTTTCATGACCAGGCGCAGACTTCCCAACTCCTAACCCGTGTCACCAGCGATATTGAGCAGATTCGTACCTTTGTTGGCACTAGCTTAATTCAGGTTGTCGGTTCAATTGTGACATTGGTAAGTATTTCGGTACTGTTACTGGTGATGAATTGGCAATTAGCCCTGATTACCCTGACAGTAGTACCTATGGCCGGTTGGTTGATGGCACGATTCATCAGCCAAAATAACAAACTTTTTCGGCAAGTACAAGAGCAACTGAGCAACCTGAATGCTGTATTACAAGAAAACTTGCTAGGTATCCGGGTAGTGAAAGCCTTTGTGCGGGAGTCAACCGAAAGGTCGCGTTACACAACTCTGAATGATGGCCTAGTCAAGGCGAACATGAAGACCATTAGCGCCATCCGTAATACCTTCCCATTGATCTTTTTGCTGAGTAATGCAGTAACACTGGCAGTTTTCGGCTACGGGGGAGCGCAGGTAATTGGGGGTAGATTTTCCATTGGCGAACTAGTGGCGTTTAACTCCTACCTAGCATTGATTCTCCAACCGATTTTGTTGATTGGATTTGCCGCACCTGCGATCGCTCAAGCCGCTGCTTCTGCCGAACGTGTCTACGAAGTTGTCGATGCAGAAGTAGAAATTCGCGATCGCCCCGGTGCTGTCCCTTTTGACACCTGCGGTGGTAGAATTACCTTTGAGAATGTTTCCTTTCGCTATCCAGGAGCGACAACCGAAACTCTCAAAGAAGTATCCTTTGAAACCAAGCCCAATGAACTAATCGCCGTTCTTGGTATGACTGGTTCGGGAAAAAGCACAATTATGAACTTGATTCCCCGCTTTTACGATGTCACAAAGGGAGCAGTTCGCATTGACGGACGAGATGTCACAAGTTTCACACTCAAAAGCCTCAGATCCCATATTGGGATTGTATTTCAAGAAACCACCCTCTTCTCTGGCACAATCCGCGAAAATATTGCCTACGCCAAACCCAACGCCACCTTAGAAGAAGTAATTGAAGTTGCAAAAACCGCCCAAATGCACGACTTTATTAGCAGTCTACCCGATGGCTACGAGACAATTGTGGGTGAACGAGGCGTAGGTTTATCTGGTGGACAAAAACAACGAATTGCGATCGCTCGTACCTTGTTAACCGATTACAGCATTCTGATTTTGGACGATAGCACCTCGGCTGTGGATGCCAGAACTGCTGCCCAAATTCAAGCCGAACTAGATCGCTTAATGCACCAAAAAGCTTGTACAACCTTTGTCGTGGCTCAACGCATTAGCACCGTCCAGAATGCCGATCGCATTTTTCTCATGGATAAAGGACGACTGGTAGCACAAGGCACTCACGAAGAATTGATGCAAACCAGCCCACTCTACGGTGTGATTTTGGAATCTCAGGTAAAACCAAAGGAGAAAAAATGATCCGCAATTAGCATCATTAATTTTGCTCACAGAGTTGTATTGAAGAAGAATTCAGAATTCGACTGAACGCTCACATTGAAATCTCCCATTCATACAGAATACACAACTGAATTCTGACTCCTGAATTCTGTTTTGATAAAGACTTTTAAGGGAACTCCAAGAAATAAAATAAATTATCCAATATTGTGGGGTGGGCAACATGAGCGCCCAGTCTATAGGGCTATCGTGTCGCCCACCCCACAAGAGTTAATTGAATATTTTTTTATTTGTCAGTCCCAAATCCAAAATCCAAAATCCAAAATCCAAAATTTTTATGAGAGGCACTCTTCCTGTTGTTGCATCTGAGCAGACGAGTCAGAAACGTTCCACCCTGCGGCGCTTTTTGCAATATGTGCTACTATATCGCAAAGAAATTCCCATCGCCATCACATTAGTATTAATTGGTGCCATAACCCAGGCAATTGGGCCATTCTTTCTCGGCTGGTCGATCGATCATCTAATTGCACAAGGTAATTTGCAAGGACTACTGCAATTATTAGGACTATTAGGGCTTAACTATGCGATTGGTGTCTTGGCAACTCGCGGTCAAATTATTCGAGTCGGCTGGATTATGCAGCGATTGCTGGCTCAATTGAGGCAAGATATTTTCCTGAAAATCCAAAGTCTACCACTCAGCTTTTTTGACCGCAGCGAAGCAGGCGATTTAATGAGCCGCTTGCTAAATGATGTCAACACCGTAAATCAGGCATTTGGATTGACAGTTGCTCAAATGCTAGGCAACACTTTCAGTTTAGTTGGCATTGTGATTGCAATGCTCTCAATCAACCTGCAACTCGGTTTGTTGAGTAATCTGGTTGTGCCACTGATGATTTTTACCACAAGCTTATTTGCACGTTGGGCGAGAGCCAGATTTCGCGTCACCCGACAAACTATTGGGGAGCTTTCCGCCAAGTTGGAAGAAGATATTGGCAGTGTGCGAGAAGCACAAGCATTTAATCGCGTACAGATGAATATCGAAGAATTCGACGTTCTTAACGCCGCCAATCGAGATGCCAACGTTGAGGCTGTGGCAATTACTTCGGCCTTTTTGCCCTCCATCGATTTTCTCAACACACTAGCAACCGCAGGCGTCCTAGCTTATGGTGGTTATCTGGCGGTAACGGGAGCTGCAACTGTCGGTGTAGTGACATCCTTTTTACTTTACGTCCAGCAGTTCTTCCGCCCGATTCAAATTCTCAGCCAGTTTTATACTCAAGCTCAATCTGCCTTCGCCGGATTAGAGCGAATCTTTCTATTACTAGATGAACCATCAGAACTCAAAGATGCAGCCGATGCCACAGAAATGCCGCCTATTCAAGGTGAGGTGACATTTGAGAATGTCAAGTTTGGCTACAACCCAGATCAACTGGTTCTCAAAGGAGTGAATTTGCACGCCTATCCAGGGCAGATGGTTGCGTTAGTAGGACAGACCGGTTCAGGAAAAAGTACAATTATTAATTTGATTTTGCGCTTCTATGATGTGTCTGGCGGTGCAGTAAAAATTGATGATATTGATGTGCGTAGTGTGACTCAAGCAAGTCTGCGCCGTCAAATTGGCATTGTTCTGCAAGACAATATTTTGTTTACCGGCACAGTTGCCGAAAATATAGCTTTTGGCGTTCCTTACGCTACTCAAGCTGATATCGAAGCAGCTGCCCAACTAGCAAATGTGCATGAGTTCGTTACCTCACTACCACAGGGTTATACAACTCAATTGGGTGAACGGGGCGCACCTCTGAGTCAAGGACAGCGACAACTCATCAGTATTGCTCGTGCGGTATTAATTAATCCTCGAATTCTGATTCTGGATGAAGCCACTAGCAGCATCGATACCCGCACAGAAGCTCTAGTACAAAGTGCGATCGCTCGTTTGCTCCAAGGTCGTACCAGTTTCGTAATTGCCCACCGTCTCAGTACAGTTACTCAGGCAGATCAAGTTTTAGTCATTCAGCAGGGACAAATTGTCGAGCAGGGTACTCACAACGAACTCGTCAATCAGCAAGGTGTCTATGCCAACCTCTACGCTCTGCAACTGGGTGCAGCAGATACAGTGGTTGTTCAAAATCAAAAGTGAATATTATACAACTAGTTTCTTTCGCATGAGGTACAAAGTTTTTGAGACGCGATAAATCGCCGTCTCTACAGCTGTTTTTTATTGATGAGTGCGATCGCCAAAAAATAGACTTGGGTAATTTTACGCCCTTTAAAACCGCGATGTTTAGCAACAAGCAGCTGCGCGTCTACGCACCTAAGCTATAGTTTTTAGTTCACAATAGAGATAACACATCCTTATAATATCAATTGATGCCAACTTCTTCAGCTACTACTCCTCATTTAATTGCTGCTGGTTTTCATGCTCTTTCCGAACCACTTAGGATTAGTGTGCTGGAATTGCTTCGCCAGCGAGAATTATGTGTATGTGATTTGTGCGAAGTCTTGGGAGTAAGTCAGTCGAAACTATCTTTTCACCTCAAAACCCTCAAAGAAGCTGGCTTAGTTAACTCCCGTCAGGAAGGACGTTGGATTTATTACAGTTTGAATTTGCCCCAATTCAGTATTTTAGAGAAATATTTGGCAGATTTTACCCAGAATCAGGTAATTTCATCTGCGCGTCCCTGCTGCGATTAGGACAAGATTTTAAAGCAATACAGTTCAGAATGGGCAACAAAACACTTGTAGAGACGTAGCAGTGCTACGTCTCTACATTCATTTTCGGAGATGTCTAATGTACATCTGTGCATCCCTACAAACTATTGCCCCAATTGCTATACATCAACTTTTTTTGATAAATTTTTATATATAGTGCTATGCTTGTTATTGACATATCAAGTTTTTTTGAAATGATATAAACATACTTTCAAAATTACCGATAACAGTGAAGTAAATGAACGCAATAGCAAAAAAATTAGCGCTCTTATTTGGAGTGTTGGCTTTTGCAATCAGTTGTACAGCTACACCCAATTCATCTACTAAAACTTAGCGATCGCCAAAGGTTACAAAGGATAGTTTTAGGCACGGACAATCATCCAAACTAACCAACTTGTTCATGATGAAACTTTGAATAATGCCAGTTGTATGACCTCTCTAATGAACAAAAAAACTTCCAAACGCCTCTCTTTTATTGACCGCTTCCTGACCTTGTGGATTTTTTTAGCAATGGCGATTGGTGTTGGTATCGGCTATTTTTTTCCGGGAGTAGAAGCATTTATCAACCAGTTCCAAGTAGGAACAACCAATATCCCAATTGCCATCGGGTTGATTTTGATGATGTACCCGCCACTAGCTAAGGTGCGATACGAAGAGTTAGGAGATATATTTCGCAACGGAAAAATTCTTGGTGTGTCACTACTTCAGAATTGGATTATTGGGCCAATTTTGATGTTTTCTCTGGCAGCAATCTTCTTACATGGTTATCCAGAATATATGACGGGATTGATTCTGATTGGATTAGCCCGTTGTATTGCAATGGTAGTTGTTTGGAGTGATTTGGCACGAGGTAATACAGAGTATACGACTGGATTGGTTGCTTTTAATAGTATTTTTCAAGTCATCTTTTATAGTCCTTATGCTTGGTTTTTCATCACTGTGCTGCCGCCACTATTTGGGTTAAAAGGCAATGTTGTAAATGTCAGTATTGCCGAGATTGCCAAAAGTGTATTTATCTATCTTGGCATTCCTTTTCTAGCTGGATTTTTCACTCGTTTCTTTTTAGTCAAAGTCAAAAGTAAACAGTGGTATCATGAGGAATTTGTGCCTAAAATCAGCCCGATCACGCTGATTGCTCTGTTATTTACAATCGTGGTTATGTTCAGCTTGAAAGGCAATTTGATTGTTCAGATACCCTTAGATGTGGTGAAGATTGCAATTCCGCTGATCGTCTATTTCGTCATTATGTTTCTGGTCAGCTTTTATATGGCTTGCCAGATTAAGACAGACTATTCTAGAGCCGCCAGTGTTGCGTTTACAGCCGCCGGAAATAATTTTGAACTGGCGATCGCAGTGGCGATCGCGGTGTTTGGCATTAATTCGGGTGTGGCATTTGCTGCTGTTGTCGGGCCTCTGGTAGAAGTGCCTGTGTTGATTGGTCTGGTTAATGTTGCTTTCTGGTTTGAAAAACGTTATTTTACAACATCTGAGTCAAGAACCTTTTAAATATTTTAAAAATCCGACGAGGAGCAAAATTATGGTACTGCTGAAAACTCATGTGGCTTTGAATGTTACTGATATTGAAAAATCTGTAACATTTTATCGGGCAATGTTTGGCGTGGAACCTGTGAAATATAAGCATGACTACGCCAAGTTTGATATTTCTAGCCCAGCGTTAAATCTCACACTAAATTTAGCATCTAGTATTCAGGCTGGTGGTGCATTGTCTCACTTGGGCGTACAAGTTGAAAGTACAGAAGAAGTGCGATCGGCTATCCAAAGGTTTACGGAGGCTGGATTAGCATTATTTACTGAGGATGATACTGATTGCTGCTACGCTTTGCAAGATAAGGTTTGGGTAACAGATCCAGATGGGAATCGCTGGGAAGTCTTTGTGGTGAAGGTGGGAGATACAACGCCCGAACAAAATTTGGTGGTGGGACAGGCTGTTAATAAGTCGTGTTGTGGGTAAAGAGAAAGAAGAGAAAACGAACCGCCAAGACGCTATCGCGTAGCGTCTCGTTAGAGAAGGACGCAAAGGTAAGAATTGATGAAGAAGGTGATGTTTGTTTGTAAGCATAATTCGCGGCGATCGCAAATGGCAGAGGGATTTACACGAATATTAGGAGAAGGTAAAGTTGCTGTTGCTAGTTCAGGTTTGGCAGCAAGTGAGGTAGATCCCGTCACTGTTGAAGTGATGGCGGAAATTGGTATTGATATTAGCAATCAAACTTCTAAACCTTTAAGTGATTTCAATGCTGATGATTATAATGCTGTGATTTCATTATGTGGTTGTGGTGTTAATTTACCCGAAGAGTGGGTGCTAAGAGATGTGTTTGAAGATTGGCAACTTGATGACCCCGCAGGGCAATCAATTGAAACTTTTCGCCGCGTTCGAGATGAAGTTAAAGAACGAGTTGTAAAGTTAATTGAGAGACTCAATTAACAATTGCTACGAGTAGAAAACAGGAGTCAGAATACAGAATTCAGAATACTCTACCCGTAAAGGTATAGAGTTTTAAGGTGAGAATATTTTAATTTTTTTCGCCCACCAGGGGCGAAAGCGCGTAGCGGGACGTTCGCTTTAGGGAACTCCAAGAAATAAATTATCCAATATTGTGGGGTGGGCGACACGAGAGCCCTATAGACTGGGCGCTCATGTTGCCCACCCCACAGGAGTTAATTGAATATTTTTTTATTTGGAAGTCCCTTAGCGTCTCTGAAAAGAAGGCAATACGTAGCGCTATCACCTACTCGTACAGAATTCATACTGAATTCTGACTCCTGAATTCTGAATTCTTCTTATAAATTAGGTTAGCGATCGCTCGAAGTAATTTAGCTGGCTCCACAGGCTTGGTGATATGCTGCTCAAATCCGGCAGCAATTATCTGTTGATAATCAGCCTCACCAGCATAAGCTGTCAGGGCGATCGCAGGAATTTCCCCTCCTTCTTCTAGTGACAGCGCTCTAATTTGACGAATCAGCATATAGCCATCTACTTCCGGCATTCCAATGTCGCTTAACAGCAGATTTGGCTGGAACTGAGGCATAATTCCTAGTGCTTCTATCGCCGATGCCGACTGGATTACTACCGCGCCAGATTGCTCTAAAATAAAAGCAATTAATTCTCGCGTATCACGCTCATCATCTACAAGCAGAACTTTCAACCCATTTAAATCGGGCAAATCATCAGGTCGAGAGACAACTTGGTAACTATTTAGTGCGATCTCGATCAGCGGTAACATAACTGTAAAGGTTGCTCCCTGTTCTTCACCGAAACTTTCTGCCTTAACTGTGCCGCCATGTAACTCGACAATATGACGAACAATAGCTAATCCTAATCCCAGTCCGCCGAATTTTCTGGTGGTTGCGCCATCAGCTTGTCGAAAGTAGTCAAAGACATAAGGTAAAAAGTCAGGGCTAATTCCCTTACCTGTATCACGCACTTGCAGCTGAACCTGAGAACCAATAGACTGTAAACTGATTTCTACTTGTCCACCTTGGGGTGTAAACTTAATCGCATTGGAAAGTAAATTCCAGATAACTTGTTGCAAGCGACCGGAATCACCTGTTACTAAAAATTTGGAGTTGCAACTTTGGGGCGCTTCCAGCACAACTTGAACTTGGGATTTGAGATTGTCTGGTTGCTGATTAAAATCGATCGATTCTAAATTTTTGTCAGAATTTTCTAATTCCAAATCTAAAATTGTAAATTGCAAATTAATAGATTTAGCTTCAGCTGCTAGACGTACAGTTTCTATGGCTGCGGCGATCGCAGTTTCCAAATTCACAGGAGCAATATTCAGACTCAGTTTACCTTGCAGAATGCGAGATACATCCAACAAATCTTCGATTAATTGGGTTTGCAACTTGGCATTGCGCTCAATGGTTTCAAGAGCGCGAGTAGTGGTTGCTTCATCATACTTTTTCATTTGAAGTAACTTCGACCATCCCAGGATCGGGTTTAGCGGCGTGCGAAGTTCGTGGGAAAGAACTGCCAAAAATTCATCTTTGATTCGGTTAGCTTGGATCAATTCTTCTTTCCGTCGCTGTAACGAAGCCATTAACTGAGCGCGTTCCAGAGCAACCGCCACCTGATCGGAGGTTGCTTGTAATAGAGCAATTTCCCCAGAAGTAAACTGAGTACGGGTGCGACTGGCAAAGGAAAGGACACCAAGCAGCTTTCCCTGAGCAATTAATGGTTGACCTGCGTAGGCTGTAATTTCTAAAGCACGGAGAATGTGAGCATTTGGATGGGTAGAGTGCGGCACATTATTAACAACGATTTGACGGCGTTCTTGCAACACTAGTCCGCACATCCCCTCATTAAATTCTAGGTATTCAATTGCTTGAAATACTTCATCAGTAATACCGTTCCAACCTACTAATCGAAGTTTCTGCTTGTTTTCGTGTGTATCAATTAGATAGTGAAAGTAAAAATGCAAATCCATCTGCGCCGATAGTTTGCTAAACAAGCTGTTCATGAGATCCAAGGGGCGCTCGGTTGAAAGCAAATCACTGGTTGTTTCTGAGAGGAGTTTAAGTCTTTCACTGCGCTCTTGTAAGGCTTGTTCTGCAAGCTGACGTTCGCGAAGGGCGCGTTCGCGTTCGGTGATGTCAATCGCAACTCCCCCTACTAGGCGTTGTCCAGATGCATCGGCAATGGGAAACTTATAGATCAAAAATTCGCCAAGAGTGCCATCTGTGCGTGGAGCAGACTCGATGGTTTGAATAACCTGATTCGTCTCGGCAACTATTCTAATGTTATCGAGGAGGGGTTGAGCAATTTGGACTGGGTAGAGGTCAAAAATGTTTTTATTAATCGCCTTATTTGTTGCTAAATTGAATGTCTTCAAATAAGTTGGACTGAGGTAAAGTACACGCCCCTCTGCATTGGTAATCCAGGCAGCGGCGGGATTATTATCCATAAAAGCTTGAAATTGCTCTTGACTCTGACTCAGAGCTTTTTTCGCTTGTTTGAGATCGCTAATATCCAGAATGAATGCGACTGATTTCTGGCGAGATTCTCCTAAAAGGGAATAGCCAACGACAACCGGGACAATGGAACCATCTTTGCGAATACATTCTTTTTCATAAGGAGTGCAGGTTCCCTTCGCTGTTGCCTCGGCAATAGCTAGTTCATCTAAATAAAGATACTCAGAGGGGGTGATATCAGCCCACCGTAATTTACCTGCTTGAATATCCTCCTGGGTATAGCCAACAATTCGCAAAAACTCGTCGTTGGCTTCCGTGATGCTACCATTAACATCACCAAAAATAATACCAACTATATTTGCTTTGACAAAACTCCTGAGTCGCTCCTCGCTTGCTTGAATTGCCTTCTCTGCCTGCTTGCGAGGGCTGATATCTGTAGTGCTGCCAACTAAGCGTACTGGATTTCCATCAGCATCCCGTTGTACCACTACTCCCTGATCCAACACGTAGATATATTGATGATTTTGGTGACGAATTCGATACTCAGCAGTATAGCGATCGCTATTTGCCAAAGCAACTACCATCTCCTCTTGTACGCGTTGCAAATCTTCGGGATGGACAAGTTCACACCACCAATTACCCGTTGGTTGAGCTTCTGCGAGGGAATAGCCCAAAATTCGGGTTAAGCCCTCGGTTCTTTCAACGGTATTCTGTTCTAGATTCCAATCATAGATGAGACAATTGACAGCAGAGGCAGCTAACTCAAACCGCTCGTTAGCTTGCTTTAATGCTATTTCTGCTTGGTTGCGTACACTCAAATCAACAACAAAGGCAATGACGGTTTCTTGAGTGTCTCCCAACATCACAGAACCGAGCAGAACCGGAATGCGATCGCCATCTTTACGAATGTATTCTTTCTCAAAGGGCTTACAGACTCCGGTAGTTTTCAGTTCTGCCACTGAACGCTCACTTAATAGAAGATACTCAGGCGGGGTAATCTCGCGCCAGTTCATTTGATTAGCAAACAAATCTTCTCGCGTATAGCCGATCGTGTTCAGAAAAGCATCATTGGCTTCCACAATCGAGCCGTTATTCATATCAGTTACGACAACCCCAATGATGTTGGATTCTGCCAGTCGGCTAAACCGCATTTCGCTATTTTGTAACAAGTTTAGGCTTTTCTCTGCTTTGCGTCTAGCAGTTTGTAACTCTGAAAAAAGGGCGGTAATTAAAAAAGATACGAGTGAGAATGTGGTTAGTTGTACCAAAACTTTCAGGCTGAGGAAATGGAAGGAGTAGACTGGCTCAATCAAAAAATAGAGCGAAATCGTAACCGATAAAGCGATCGCTAATACTCCCAGTCTCATACCGCCATACCAGGCGCTCACTGCTACGGCTGCATAAAATAACGTAAATATGCTCGGTTCAAAAACTGGCAGTAACAATTTTGTCAACAGTAGCGCCGCTATGACTGTCAAAATCATCACACCATAAACTATTAACCGAGAACGCATCATCAAAATTTTTTCAGGCACTTTCACCATCATCTTAAGAGTCCTCCCGTTGCTCCGGTTTTGGGAGATACTCGTTTATCACCCTTTTGGGTTCACCCATCTTTTCTAACATTTCTTCAATCAGCTTTAGTGCCATTGGCGAAGGCACTGTAGATCCGTTCTCCCAACGATTCACTGTTCGTAGAGAAACTCCCAACTTGGCTGCAAACTTTTCTTGAGAGAGATCGAGTTGCTGCCGAAGTTCACGGATTAAATCTGAAATTTTGACTTGCTTTCCTAGTTCCATAGTAGGAAGAGTAGGACAGGTGTCTCGCCATTTGTCTCCAGCTTGAGGAAGAATTTCAAGAATCATCAGTTGTTATCAATTTCATCTTTTGGCAAAATACCAATATTCAGTTATCAGTGTTCACCGATTACTGTTCACTGTAGAAGCTATATATAAAATAAACATTAAATTTTTTCTAACAATCGATTGATAATAGTATGATTTTAAGCAATTTGACTAATAGCTATCAGCGATCGCATACAACCAAAAACTTTGTAGTGTATGATATTTTCATGATTTATACCAAACCTATTTTTATATATAAACAACCTATATATAAGTTATAATTAGTGCTTTTCGTCGGGAGTATCCCAAATGTGCAAGTTATATCAAACTCAAGTTACAAATTGTCATTGCGATCGCAACGCAGTGGAGTGTTCGCGTAGTGTCTCGTAGAGAAACAATCCGATATCTTGCGATTGCTTCTCTACGCTGTCGCTTCGTACCCTTCGGGTTCTCCGTTCGCGTAGCGTTCCGTAGGAAAGGAGTACGCAATGATAAATATGTTCTTGCAAAATTGGGATGCTCCCCTTTTCGTTTGATGAAATTTTCCAAATCATTGCTAATTTTGGCAACTATATCTGAACGTAGATTTTAAAATCTGTTGTTAACTTTACTTCTATGGTTAGATGCCAATTACCAAACTATAAAGCTATGGTTCACCCTTATTGCAGAAGAATTCTGACTCCTGAATTCTATTCGATAATGAAAAAACTCCAGAAATGTTTGTAACAAATCTGGAGTCAGGAAAGATACGCATTTACCTATACCAAATTTTCACCCTGAGAAAATCCTACGTCATCAGGGTATACACTCAAATGTAGGTGAAAGGGAATAGGGAACCTTCTCGATTGGAAGTAACGCAAAACAACCTCAGTTTATCTGAGGTTGTTTTGCGAGAGTTGTTTGGCAGAAAGGGTACATCAATAAGTGATGCCCTGTGTTAGATATAAATAATTCAGTATGCATCCTTATTCAGCCACCTTATTGGCATATCAGGATGATTGGGAAAATTTTGTAGGCGCAGCCCATCGTAGACATCGCTTTTTCCAAAAAGAAACTCCAGATGCACTTAAGGCATTCTGGAGCAGTAACAGGTTTCTAACATGAATCAATTTTTACATCAGCGATCGCGCAATGTCGTTAGGGTATATACTCAAATGTATTTATGTCTACTCATCCGCAAATAGAACAGCAAATTACCTTCTTTTCTACCCATAATCTCAATGTATCTACAGAATTCTACGAACAAAAGCTAGGTTTGGAGTTATGGCTTGACCAAGGAACCTGTCGAATTTATACTGTTAATGGCTCTGCGTACTTGGGATTGTGTGAAGCCAGCGAAAAATTAACTCCTGCAACCAACAACCAATCAATTGTCATTTTTACTCTGGTAACACAACAGGTGGATGAATGGTTTGAATATCTCAAAGAACGTGGCGTCGATTTTGAAAAGCCGCCTACACTAAACGAAAAGTACAATATTTACCACTGTTTTTTCCGCGATCCTGATGGTTATTTGATTGAAATTCAACGTTTCGAGACTAAAGACAAGAAAAAGACATAACTTATTTAGTTATGCCTAAGCGTTTAATTTACAGGGCAGGATTTTACAGATTAGAACTTTTATGATTTACTGGGGTACGTGATACCGAATAATGCTCTATAGACATCATCAATAAGTATGTACCTGTTCTTCTATAGATTTATCAAAGTAGGATGCGGGATTTATGCAGCCAGCAGAAAAACTTTACATTTATTTACAATTACTGCAAAACCGTGGGCATCACTCTTGACTTTTATAAAATGTACACCTAATTACTGATAAAAAATTCTTTGTGTTAGGTATTTAACCGGACTTGATCTTGTATAACAGAAGCTAGAATACAATCGGGAGCATCTCAGTGAAAGCAAATATATCTGGCGATTAAAAATCGCGGCTACACAAACTTTCGTCCGCCTGCGCGGATTCAAGAAATTGGAAACCCACAGAGGTGGATTGTGTCTGTATAGCCAAGAATTCTATTCGTCAAGGCTAGATATATTTTTACGAAAGTGAGATCCTCCCAATACAATAATTGTCGCGAGGATATAATGCTTATTGAACAAAATTATTTCCAAAGTAGCTTCTTTGCAAACTGTGCTATTTCTATAGTTATTACTTTTAACCTCTATGATATTTAATGTATTCGGTTTACTAAATATTTTCCCAGTAAATGCATGAAAGCCAAAATACTCGCTTGGCTACGCGCAAAACTACAACTTAAGGGTTCGGTAATGAAATCAATTTACAGACATATCTTATGGTGTGGAGCTTTTGGATTTTTGATTTCTCTACTTTACCATTTTGACAAACCTGTATCCCAACCTATTTTAGGAAGTGTGATTCCTAGTATTGTTTTAGGGTTGTTACTTGTCTTTCGTACCAATACTGCTTATGAGAGATTTTGGGAAGGGAGAAAATGCTGGGGTTCTATAGTAAATAACGTCCGAAATCTAGCGCGACAAATTTGGGTATCAGTTGATGAAATTTCACCAGAAGATAAAGAAAATAAAATTACGGCATTAAACTTATTGGCAGCTTTTGCTGTAACAACTAAATTACATTTGCGTGGAGAAGCTGTCAATCGCGAGTTAGAAGACTTAATGCCGTCTACTAAGTACAAAAAACTGAAGATTATGAATAATCCCCCCATAGAGGTAGCCTTTTGGATAGGAGATTATTTACAGCAACAGTACAATCGTAATTGCCTTAACAGTTACCAGCTAACATCTATGCAAGAATTATTGAATAATCTGGTGGATAATTTAGGTGCTTGCGAACGCATTTTAAAAACACCCATGCCCCTTGCTTATGCTATTCATTTGAAGCAATTGCTGATACTATATTGCTTTTTGCTACCATTTCAAATAGTAGAAAGTCTCGGTTGGTGGACAGGTTTAATTTCTGCCTTAGTTGGTTTTACAGTATTTGGCATTGAAGCCATCGGCTTAGAGATAGAAAACCCCTTTGGCTATGACGCTAATGATTTACCGTTAGATGCAATTTGCGAGACAATGAAACGCAATATTGATGATTTAATTACTTTGACTCCAAATACGCGATCGCATACAAAAAATATCTGATTTTCTGATTTAAGGATATTACAAATTATTGTAGTATTGAAAATACTTCTTGAACAAACTGTTCATATAGTGTTGAGTCTTCGCTCAATACTTGTGTCAAGTTGAAATAGGTGGATATTATTGGATCATTTTGAATACGAGCCTGTACTTCAGTAGTGATACAACTGGCAATTAGGACAGATTTAACCTTTGGGTTCCTCCGAAAAACTTCCTCAAAGGATTTTTTAGCAGCACCGTAACGTTCTAATGCTCCCGCAGGATCAGTTCCTCCTTTTATCTCAATGACACCGACTGTTGTACCTTGATTGTTTAAAAGTGAAATATCTGGCTCACTTGAAAAAAGTATAGAAGTATGATTAGCCAACATTACGCCTCGATAGTCCTCAATATTTCTTAGTTGTTCTTCAAGTCTACCAGGATTATATACTTCAACTCCTGTACCCTGACGGGGAATAAAAGCAGCAAGAAGATTGCGTTCTTTAACCTCTTTGATAAGAAGTCGCTGTACAACTTTTTCTGCTTCTTCCCCAATAGCATTACGCCAAGAACCGTCTATTTGTGTTCCTGTTGAGGCTAGTAGTATTCCATATAATTCTTCCTCAGTTAAACTTTCTATAGAACTATCAATTATGAGCGATATATGTTCATTAAAAAGTCTGGAAAGTGCTAATGCTTTATCTTCTCTTAGAGGATATTTATTTTCTTGATCGAGTTCGATTCTCTTTACATCAATTGCTGCTAAATACTTAACGGCTTTCTGAGAAAGTACGGCAATATTACGATAGTAAGATAACAATGAAGAGTGTTCTCGGATTAACCTAGGATGACAAAATACCTGAATTAGTTGCAAGTTAGGATGTTTATTGATGTAAGTGAATGCTTCCTCTCCAATACCCCATTCTGCCCAATTATCCCAACTGTATAAATGATTTACAGGTAATAAGGCATCAATCTTAGTCCGCAAAGATAGCGTTTTATACTCTTTAAGCTTGCGATAAAAGAAGGTTGAACGCAAGCGATAGTTTATACGATGTGCCTCACTTAAGAGATTTGTTTCGTCTAATGGCACTGTACTCACTTTTCCCAAACATAAACGCATTTACGTAGTTCTGTGCGTCCGTGATTTCCCATTTGCTGACTACTATTTCCTTTGCCTCGTCCTAATGTCCAAATATATCGCGTTTTTAGTCCAAAAGACTCTGCTATATCTGATAAAATAATGTCTACAGGAATTTCCTCTCCAGCATATCTGACGTTATCATTTACCATTGCGACTATACCACCAGGTTTGAGAATACGAGATAATTCATAAATTACAAAGCACATTTCGTAAAAGTAATTACCTACCATTCTAACAATATTCTCATTATTTAATTTACCTTCTTTTTTATAACTTTCTAGTATTATTAATACTTCTTGTAAAGCAGCCTGACTTTTAAAGGTAAAATCTATTTTTAAGAAATCCTGATAGCGTCCTTTAGCAGTATAATAGTCTTCTAAGTAATTACGCTTATCACGGTTCTCTACGGTGCAGGATAGCATTTGCTGACGTAAATACTTTACTTTTTCTTCACTACATCCCAAAAATGCAAGTTCAAGGGCATACGTGCGAGTGTAATCATATCTATTAACATATGGTGGAGACGTAATGACAAAATCAATACTATTCTCTTGAAGAGTTGGAAGAATTTCTAAACAAGAACCTTCATAAAGGTTAGGTTCTGTATTTTCGATAAGACTAGATTTTTTGGTTGCTAATTCTAATAGTGAATCATCAGTAAATAAATCTAGTTGGATAGAATTAATATTTAAATCTGATGTAATCTGCTTTAGCTTTCGATTAATTGCATCTTCAAAAGATAAAATCTCTCCTTTATTAAATTCACTATTTCCCTTTGAACGACCTGAACGACTATCCCAGCGCAGATATTGTCCATCTTTCCTAGTATAACTAATATCCTCCAGAATACAAAACGCAGCATATAGAAGTATGGTACTGATATCTTTATTTTGAATAACATTATTACAATAAGATATATAACCAATTAGTTGTTCTTCATTGATCGCAGAAAATGCTCCACAGGTTATTGCTAAATGATTAAATCTAAACAATTGATCGTAACAATTTTGAAAATTGATTTGTGTTAAATTTTTAATTTCTGATTTTAATAACTCTACATCTATTTTCTGAGCGATGATTCGAGCTTGTGTAGCAAAAATGCCAACAGGTAACAATTCAATTCCCGTAGTTTGCCACCCCAATGCACTTGCAGCAAATAGAGATGAGCCAACTCCTGAAAATGGATCTATCAGTACACCTGCTTCTGGTTTAAATGTTTGAAGAAGATAGGTAACTAGGCGTTCTGAAAATCCTTCTCTATACTTGAACCAGGAAGAAAATGGAGTTTGTTTATTACCCTGATAACTAACTAAGGTTCTATCTAAACAAGAATTATGAATAATTTTGAGTTTAAATTTTTCGTAAAGCTCAGTTCTTTGAGTTGAAGAGGATATAATTTGCATAAAAATACTGAATATTAAATTATTAATGATGACTATGTTAATATTTTGTAGCTAGTTACAAATTTTTATTTACTATAAATCTAGTTATTATTCACATATAATTATTAACTTTTTATAGACTCCGAATTGCAATTTCTAACCCTTCACAGACACGAGTCAGAAAATCTAAATCCAAACTAGCGATCGCATCACTAGGTTTGTGATAATGGGGATTTCGCAAGAATGCCGTATCTGTCACCATCATTGCCGGATAACCCAAATCCCAGAATGGTGCATGATCGCTAAGTCTGGTTTGGGGAACTATTAAACCTCGATTTGGCACGGGTAGCCATTGACTAGCTACGCCAGCTTTGCGAATATTACGGCTCATCCCAATTAAGTCGGGTAATATCCGCAAGTTGCCAATTAAAGCAACAAAATCACCCGTATCTGGGTAGAAGCGTTCCAGAGGACGGGGATAATTTTGGGAACCAGGTGTAGAATCCTTATAGCCCAGCATCTCTAAGGAGATCATTAAGCGTAGCTGTTGCTTTTGTTGGTGCAACAGCGCTGCATAGTCAGCACTACCCAGTAAGCCGTATTCTTCCATATCGAAAGCAACTAGCCTTAAAGGATATCTGACAGGTTCGACAGCAAACTTTCTCGCCAATTCCAGCAACACTGCCACACCTGTAGCATTATCATCAGCTGCAACTGTTCCCGGAACGCCATCATAATGAGCGCCAATTAAAATCGGTGGTAAATCCTTTTTTTGCCCTTTAATTTGGGAAGGTAAATTTAATATCAAGTTATTACAAGCTTTGCCTCTGACTTCAAAGGTGTGGATTTCCACACTCCCCCATTGGGAAAATTCCTGGCGGATGTATTCTTGAACAAAAAAATGTCCAGCCGTTGCCAGGTAAGGATCGCGTTCTCGCGCGATCGCACTGAGGGAAGTTTGTAATCGCTCTGTTAAATTCAACTTTTTCAGATAGTGGCAATAATATGAGAGTTTTCAGGTACTCAAAAAAGCAGAGCAAGCATTATTAAGGTGAATTTACCAACTTGCGGACATTGTAAATAGAAGTAGGCGGATAACAAGAATTGAGGCTGCTTGGGCACACCAACCATCTCAATGCTATTCTAGTCTTGCAACTATCTCCTCTAGCCGCACATCTTAGCTTACTGCTTTAATGATGACTATCATACCATTGAGGTGTTTTTATCTTGTAGCACAAAGCTAGAAGTAGTTCCGCCCAATCATAATAAATATATAAAGACACTTTAGGAGAAGAGTAACGCATGGGCAAGGTAGTCGGCATCGACTTGGGTACAACCAACTCAGTAGTCGCCGTTATGGAGGGTGGCAAGCCGGTGGTGATTGCCAATGCAGAAGGAATGCGAACAACCCCCTCCGTAGTTGGCTTCAGCAAAGAAGGTGAAAGAGTAGTTGGGCAAATGGCACGGCGACAAACCGTCCTCAATCCCCAAAATACCTTTTTTGCAGTTAAACGCTTCATTGGGCGGAAGTATGGTGAACTGAATGCAGATTCTAAGCGTGTGCCCTACACCATCCGCAAAGACGAAGTAGGTAATATTAAAATTGCCTGTCCTCGCATGAATAAAGATTTTGCCCCAGAAGAAATTTCGGCAATGGTGCTGAAGAAATTAGCAGACGATGCTAGTCGCTATTTGGGTGAACCAGTTACCGGGGCAGTGATTACAGTCCCCGCCTATTTTAATGATTCTCAGCGGCAGGCAACCCGCGATGCTGGCAGAATTGCCGGTTTAGAAGTGCTGCGGATTCTGAATGAACCGACGGCGGCATCTTTGGCTTACGGATTAGATCGGGGTGACACGGAAACTATCTTAGTCTTTGACTTGGGTGGTGGCACTTTTGACGTGTCGATTTTAGAAGTTGGTGACGGGATATTTGAAGTCAAAGCCACCAGTGGAGATACCCAACTTGGTGGGAATGACTTTGACAAAATAATCGTAGATTGGTTAGCAGATCAATTTCTGGAAACAGAAGAGGTAGACTTAAGACGCGATCGCCAAGCTTTGCAACGTCTGATGGAAGCGGCGGAAAAGGCCAAAATTGAGCTTTCTGCTGTCAGCGTCACCGATATTAATTTACCCTTCATCACCGCCACGGAAGATGGCCCCAAGCATCTGGAAACTAGTCTGACTCGTTCCCAGTTTGAAGGTTTGTGCGGTGATTTGGTGGGACGATTACGGACACCAGTGAAACGCGCCCTCAAAGATGCCGGACTTTCACCTAGAGATATTGAAGAAGTTGTGTTAGTTGGCGGTTCTACACGGATGCCAATGGTGAAGCAGCTGGTACGAGACTTGATTGGCACAGAACCCAACGAAAATGTCAATCCTGATGAAGTTGTGGGAGTAGGTGCAGCAATTCAAGCCGGAATTCTCGCAGGTGAACTTAAGGATGTGCTGCTTTTGGATGTCACACCCCTTTCTATGGGATTGGAAACCATCGGCGGCGTGATGAAAAAACTCATTCCCCGCAATACCACCATCCCAGTTCGCCGTTCTGACATTTTTTCCACGTCTGAAAATAACCAGAATACTGTGGAAATTCACGTAGTCCAGGGCGAACGGGAAATGGCTGCAAACAACAAGTCTTTAGGACGGTTCAAGCTGTATGGCATCCCGCCAGCACCGCGAGGAATTCCCCAAGTTCAGGTGTCATTTGATATTGACGCTAATGGGATTTTACAGGTAACAGCCTTAGATAGAACCACTGGGCGAGAACAGAGTATCACCATTCAAGGCGCTTCCACCTTGAACGAATCAGAAGTGAATCGGATGATTCAAGACGCGCAAAAATATGCCGATGTCGATCGCGAACGTAAAGAAAGAGTAGAAAAGCGGACTCGTTCTGAGGCGTTGATTTTCCAAGCAGAAAGACAACTTCGAGAAGTAGCACTGGAATTTGGTATGCAGTTTGCCCGAAACCGCCGCCAAAGAATTGATAATATTTGCCGACAACTAAAAGAGAGTCTGAAGGAAAATAGCGATCGCGGTATCGATCAAGCCTACGCCGACTTGCAAGATGCTCTTTATGAGCTAAATCGCGAAGTCCGGGAGACTTATGCTGAAGATGAAGATGACGACTTGTTTGGTACTATCCGTGACATCTTTACTGGCGGTGATAAAGAACGTGAACGCGAATCTCCCAGAGATACATACCGAGAACGCGACTCATACAGCCAAGGCTATGGCAAAGATTACGGTAAAGACTATGGCAGAGATTATAACCGAGATAGTCGTTCTCCCTCTTATGAAAGCCGTCCCCCACGCAAATCTCGTCCTAGCTACCAAGATAACTGGGATGACGAAGAAGACAATGATTGGTTGTAGGTAGAAGGCAGGAGGCAGGAGGCAGGAGGTAAAAGCTCCTTAAGAAGCTAGATTTTACTGGTTGGCATTTTACATTAAATTCTGTCTACCTAATTAGTACTTCTGATCATAGTTAAGAGTAGAAGTTAAAAATTAAATCTTTCAACTTGTAACTCCTCTCTCCTAAACTCCTAATTAATTCAAAATCTAAAATCTAAAATTTAAACAACTAACTATGCAAAATTTGCCGAACTTTCGCGATTACTACGAGATTTTAGGAGTATCTAAAGATGCCTCTGGTGAGGAAATTAAAAAGGTTTATCGGCGGTTAGCCAGGCAATATCACCCCGATCTCAATCCAGGTAATAAAGAATCTGAGGAAAAATTTAAGGATATCGGCGAGGCTTATGAAGTTCTTTCAGATCCAGCCAAGCGATCGCAGTACGACCAGTTTAGCCGCTACTGGAAGCAAAAAGGCTTTGCAGGCAACAAACAAGCGCCAAAGGCGAAAACTTGGCAAAGTAGTGCTAGCGATCGCAACGGCAATCAGGAGGTAGATCCCAGCCAATTCTCCGACTTTGAAAGCTTTATTAATCAAGTTATCGGCGTTAAAAATAAGAGTGCGGCAAATAACTCCAGTAATGGCAATAATAGCGATCCGTTTCGTTCCCCTAGAACAAAAGTTGCCTACACCGTTAACACCCCACCTCGCACAACCCGGCGAGATATAGAAGCCAGATTGACTCTACCATTAGAAAAGGCTTATCAAGGTGGTAATGAGCGTATTCGGTTGGAAGATGGGCGATCGCTAGAAGTTAATATGCCTCCAGGGATGGTATCAGGTCAAACCATCCGTTTGCGAAACCAAGGCGTTGGTGGTGGCGACTTATACTTAAAAATTACCGTTGAGCCTCATCCATTATTTAAGCTAGAAGGTTCAAATATCCTCTGTCAAGTTCCAGTTACTCCCAGTGAGGCAGTTTTAGGAGGACAGGTAGAAGCACCAACGCTTGATGGGCCTGTGAAAATGACTACCCCTCCCGGAGTTAGGTCTGGTCAAAAATTTCGGCTAGGGAATAAAGGCTATCCCAGTGATGATGGTAAACGTGGCGATCAATTAGTAGAAATTCAAATAGTTACACCGAAAAATATTAGTCAAGAAGAACGGGAACTATACGAAAAGTTACGGCAAATTGAAACCTTTAAACCCCGTGCTGATTTAATACGTTAGGGATAATACAGCAGAATTCAGAATTCAGGAGTCAGAATTCAGGAGTCAGAATTCAGGAGTAAAACAGGCTCTATAACTAGTTTTAAGAGGATGTTTGTGTACTTTAGTAACTTGAAATCATCTGTATATAAATATTGACCAAAATAATGACTAATTCGTAATTATTTTGGCTTTCAGTCTTCATCTTGAAAAATAGTTTCTATATTTTGTGAGCCGTGCAAGATACGTACAATTTCTATGCCTTCGTCTATTGGACGATAAAAAATTAAATAATTTTTCACTGGGAAACTTCGCACAAAAGGAGCCAATTCATCTCGTAGTCTGACCATTTGGGGAAACTTGGCCAGTTTTGGAAAGCTTTCTCGCAGAGTATCAAAAAGTTTGTCAGCAGCTTTTAAGTTATTTGGGGCAAGATATTTCCATATATCCTCAATATCTCGCGCTGCTTGAGTAGAAATCCGAAATCGACTCATAGAGAATCGCTGTTAGCCAAATTTTGCTGTCCTAGTGCTTTAATATTTGCAAAAAAAGCTGGAAGTGACTCGTCGTTATATTCAGTATACTGTCCGCTATCGAGTTGTTTAATACCAATGTCAATCTGACTGCGTAACGCTTCTAACTTGAGTTTTTGCAGTTCTTCTTCAAGGCGCTGGAGTTCATCTATCATTTGCTGAAATGCTTGGGCTTCATGCACCACAACCTCAGCTTTCCCATTTACTGTTAGTACAAGCGGGGACTTTGTGGCCTTGATTCGCTCTACGTAATCTTTAGCATTACGCTTAAAGTCAGTAAGAGTTTGAATATTTTCGAGATTAATTCTGATCTGCATCGCATCTAATTAAATGCTTTATCAAAATATCTTATCAGATGCTAGACCTGCTGTGTCTTCTCCAATTCACAATAGGATTTAAAATATAAAAAATATCTTTGAGTAAAGTGACTCAAACAGCCGTGAATCAAAACGGGGCAATGCCACAAAGCAGCGAACCAACTTATTACTCCCTGCTAGGACTGCATCCCTGGGCATCGGTAATTGACATTCGTCGTGCTTATCGGCAACTGAGCAAACTCTATCATCCAGATACTACAGACTTGCCGACTGCGATCGCCACTCCCAAATTCCAGCAAATCAACGAAGCCTACGCCACCCTTAGCCATCCAGAACGACGGTTAAGTTACGATTTAAAAATTGGCTATTCCCGCTTTGGAGTGATTCAACCACCTGCTGATTTAAATCATCCCGTATCAAATTCATATAACTGGTCGAAATCAGCTTACCTCGATGCGAGCGATCGCCCCTTATCATCTGGCGAAATTTTTGCTTTATTTATACTGGTGTTAACATTTGTAGGCTGCCTACTGTTAGCAGTTGCCATTGGCTTAACTCGTGGCGAGGCTGCTTTTCAAACCCATCAGCTGCAATCACTTATATCCATACAACAGCAGATTACTTATATCTCGCAACTAATTACCCATCTGAAATAATTAAAAAATTCCCTAATCCAAAATCTAAAATTCCTATGCCTCTTCTTCCCTCTGATACCCCCCTATATAATCATCCCCTGCCACAAATTGAGCAGTGGCTAAAAGACCAAGGCTGTCAACAAGACGAAACACAGAGGCATTGCTGGCGCGTGCAGCGGCCTAGTTGGCAAGCGGAATTATGGCTCGATGTTGAGCAAATTGTCGTGCGATATGTCCAATCTGGAGAAAATGGACAAGATATCCAACGCTCATTTAAGTATTCTCTGAGTCGGGATGATGTAGAACAAGCGGTTTTTTCTGGCCCATAAAGGAGTGCTAAGTATAATCATCGTGAATTTAGACGAAAGTCGATAGCGATCGCATTTCGATCAACTGTAAAATTTGTTTGGCATTTTACACCAAACATCAGGAATCATAGCTTTACCCATCGATGAAGGAAGGGTGAGATGAGCGATGTCCGAAGACAAGCTGCTCCGAATCTACGCACGTTTGGACGGAAGAAAGCAGGTACATCAAATTTTTCAAATCCGTCCCTTGTCTCACCAACAACTCCGACGCTGGCAAATCCAGTGCGAGACTTTGGTTTACCAACGAATAATATAATCCAAACAGCAACGGAGGAATCAACCAACCTTCAAGCAGCCCAGTCTGCTGATGAGCAATCGTTGTTATCAGAAGCCATTCAGCAACAGTCTTTTGGTCATGACATTAGTCGTATAGCGTTGCGTCGTCCCCAGACAAAACTAACGGTGGGAGAACCAGACGATAAGTACGAGCAAGAAGCGGATCGGATGGCTTCTCCCGTAATCCCCAACTTTCAACGCCAAATAACGAAGGAAGAAGTAGAAGAGATCCAGACGCAGCCATCGGCAGAAACTATCATGCCACTGGTGAAGCAAACGGGGATGGTGCAACACAAACTTGATGATGAATCACAAACCCAGAAATTTGCTCAACCTGTAACTACTCCAAAAACCGATCAATCTGGCATAGAGCCTGATGGAGCAAACTCAGCACCGACTAATACTCACCCAACAGAGGATGTTGGAAGTAAAGCAATCCCTCCAGTAGATACCAAACAAGAAGCCTTATCGACTCAGGCAAGTTTACCTACACCTACTCAGGCTAATTCAGAAGCGGCTTACCCTAGCAACTCCATACCAGAGAAAAGCGGTAATGCAGTCCTTGACAAATCAGCGACAGCTGAACTTGCCAGCGTTCCTCAGCCTGGAGGGATAACCAATGAAGTGGTATCTCCTCAAATCTATACACCGCAAACTGAAGCGGCTGAATCGCCGCAATCTCTTTCTAACTCTGCTGGACAGTTACCCCAATTAGATAAAGCAATTGACCCCTCATCAATGGCGATCGCGGAGGCAGAACAACCACAGGAATTGCCTGAGATTCCCCAGCCAACTATGCCGGAATCGCCAGAACTTGCTCAGGCTGCTCAACAAATTATCCAAACAAAGGAGATAGAGAAAGCTGCCCTGACACAAACAATTGAAGCTCAACAGAATTTTTTACAACAACAAACAGAGATACAAGTCGAAGCAATTCAGGCAGCAACTCAAGGGAAAATTCAAGGCATTACAGCGGATATTGCCGCCAAGAAAGCTGAGGTTCTACAAACCTTCAGTACAACTAAAGCTAATCTGAAAGGGCAAATTGAGAACCACAAGACAAATATCCAAGCTGAAACTACTCGTGGGTTAAATTCATTACAGCAGGAAGTAGAAACTAAGCGCAAAGGGGCTAACACGACAGCTGAGAATGAAGCTAAACAGGTGGAGCAGACAGGACAAACTGAAGCTACCCGTGCTACCACTTCAACAGCAGAATCGGCTACAGCAGTGAATGCAATTGCGAAACAACAGGGCGATCGCTACGGCAGCAAACCAGAGGAAAAAACTGCTGCACGCCAGGGTGCTGGACAAGCTTCTACGGAAGTAGTAGGCAAGCTAACCTCACGCGGGCAATCTTTAGCCAAAGATGCCAGAGAAGCTGCACAAAAAGCCGCACAAGAATTTCGAGTCGCTGGGCAGAAATTAGCGGCTGGCGTGGGGAGTAATACCGCGCAAGTTGAAAAAGCTATCCGAGATAATGCCAATACTATAACTTCTCAATTCATTAGCCAAATTACTCAACAACTGCAAAAGATAGATACGTTACAAACAAAAGCCCTTGCATCTTTAGAAAATTTAAAGTTAAGTTCTATCTCAGGAATTAAGCAAGCTGGTAATTCAGCTGCCGCAGCGGCCAAAATATCTGGGAAGACTGCTGCAACTCAAGTAAGCCAATTTAAAGTTGCTAGCCTCAACCAACTTGACAAAGGGGCACAGCAAGTTGTTGAAAAACTGAATCAAGTTCCTAAAAATAAGAAAAATAATCACAAAGCAATCGATAAATTTGTTCAAGAGACAAAAGAACCATTCCAACAAACGCGATTACAGTTGGAAACAGCACTTTCTTCCCAGGTTAGCGGTGCTAATAATAGTTTGAATCAGCTAGGAAGTGCTGTCTCTGGTCACTTGGATGGATTACAGCAGAAAGTGACAGGTGAAGCAGATAAGGCTACAAGCTCTTTGAGTACTGGTTTAGCTCAAGTTCCAGAGCAGGCAGCACAACAAGTACAACAATCAGTCACAAATAATAGAAACGCTAACGAACAGTTGATTAGTCAATTTGGTGGAGGAATTCAACAGAAAATTGATGAAGCCAAGCAGGAATGGGTTCAACAGCAGCAGAAAGTTAATAACGATATTCGTAGCAAAGTTGATGAAGGTGTTAAATCGAATAAAGATGTAGAAAGTAAAGCTCCAAGTGACTTTGCCCAAGTAGCTCAGTCAGCAGCCGAAAAAGCTGCCGATCCTGGATGGCTTCAGGTTCTTAAGGGAATTGGGGAAGGAATCTTAAAAGTTTTAGTGGGATTGGCAATTTTTGTCGCTGTTGTAGTTGTGGTGATTCTTCTGCTTCCAGAAGAAATAGTAGCAGCGATCGGGATTGCAGGAGTTGCTGCGATCGTTGGTCTGGGCTTCCTAATTTATGGCTTTGTCACTTCCTTTATCAATCGCTGTGAAGAATTTGCAAAGGCATTACATGCCGCTGGTGTGGACGATCCGCCCTGGTACATTTATCTTGCTGCTGGTATTGCGATACCGTTTGTGTCCCTTTTAGATGCTGTTGGTATCTCACCAATCCTTGAAGGAGCGCTTAACATAAGTATTCTCACTGGGAAAGATTTGAATCTTACTCCAGAGCAACGAGCAGAGAAAATCACCGAAGGCGTACTCACGCTTGCTCTCATGTTCATCATGGGCAGAGTTTTGAAGGGTGGCAAACCTGGTGAAGTCCCAGTGGAAGTTAAACCTGGTGAAGTTAAACCTGGTGAAGTTAAACCTGGTGAAGTCAAACCATTAGAAACAAAACTAGGTAAAGCTAATGCTGAACGCCTCATTGCTGAATTAGGGGAAGAACGCGCAAACAAATTGGTTGAAGACTTAACTCCTGATATAGTCAACAAATTACTAAAAGACTTGACTCCAAGTGAAATTCAAGATTTTGTAAGCAAGCTTGGCAGTGAGAAATTAAAACTGTTAACCGAAAAGTTTGGTGGCGAGGTGCTGAAACACTATGGTAGTGACTTCTTTAAGGATTATAAGGGAGTAACCCAAGACACGATTAATCACCTCTTACAAAATGATGGAATTGTTAAAGGAGAGATCAAAGGCTGCCATGATAAAGCCACTTTCCTGAATGAGTTGAATGGCAAAGGTGAAGTTGTTTCAGAAATTCCAGATCCTAGTAACCCCGATGTTATACGTTATGAGTACAAGCTTTATCAAAAAGATGCCGCAGGCAAAATTAAACAGCCGCCAACACTTTCTACTGGAAAAGCAAAACTTAAAACAGTTATTCAGGATCTTGCTGCGAATCCAGACAAATGGAAAGAAATTGGAAATGAAGCTGCTGATGATTCAATTAAGAGAAAAGCTTTTCCCGCATCTGGAGGAGCCTTTGAAGGAACCGGGAAAAATATAAAAATTCGTGGATTCTACCGCCCAAATCAAGTAGACACCTTCTTTCCCAACTTTTAAGACTTATGAGTAATCTTATAAAGGATAAATTAGTAGATAGTATTGTTATTGAACTATCTCAAGATGAAAATTTATTGAAACTAATGGTTCAAATTACAGAACCAAAAGAGTTACTGATTTTAACAAGCTCACTTAACTTCTTTGGTTGGAGCGATCTATTGTATATTGCCTCTGGTGTGGGGGATCAAGAAGGTGTTGGAGTTGACGGAACTGGCTTTCGATATCCCACTGATGAACTAGATCCAGGTGAAAAACCCTTGGAAGGAGTAGAAGTCTACAATCCTCTTGGTGAAGTTCAGGTAAGTATTCCAGCTTTTGAGCGTCTTATGCTCCGTTACTTTCGTACACTAATCTCTGAAGCGAAAAAACTCAATAACCCAATAGTTGAACAACCCTGGTGGAAAGAATTCGTTGCAATCACTAAAAAAATTGAACAAAGGCTTGATGGCGCTTCTTGAACCAGTGAGATCGCTTCTGTGGCTATAAGCTCTATTCTGTCTGATTTCTAATGTGTAGCCAGGGATAAGCGATCGCACTACACGATCGCTCATCGTTTGACTTGAGGTGCGTAGTTTACCGCCGCAGGCATCGCCAATATTGTAAAGTAGGTATAGCTGAAAAAAGCACTCACCAAAAGCGTAGTGGTGAAGGGGTCACAGTCTGGCGGTTCCCGTCGATTGCGTTAGCGACGTTAGGAGCGTCACCCCCGAACCCGTTGGCGCAGCCTCTCGTAGAGAAGAGTTTGTCGATAGATATCGCTTACAATTAAAGTCACTCCTACTCCGACAAAAACTCATGCAAATCGTTCTGCCACCTGAAGTAGAAGCCCTAGTTCAACGCCAAATCACTAGCGGTAAGTATCAGAACGCGATCGCAGTTATTCTTGCAGGCATCAAACTTCTGGAACAACAAGAAGACATCTATCAAGGACGGCTGCAAGACCTGCAAGAAGAAGCGCGTACTGGGTGGGAAGCGTCCGAGCGGGGCGAAGTTGTTGATGGCTCGGTTGCAATGGCTCAAATTCGTGCCAATGTGCAATCGCGCTACGGTGTTTCAGACGAAGCATGACCAGACAGTTTCGCCTTACCAAACCCGCAATTCAAGACATTGAACAGATAGCGGATTACATTGCTACACAATCTGGCTTGGCTAAGTCTGAGGTTTTTCTGAGTAAGCTGGACGCGAAATTTGCCAAAATTGCTCAGTTCCCTGGTCTCAGACGACAGCGTGATGAAATTTTACCTGGTAAGCTAAAACACTTCTAATTTGCATATTAAAATTTTCTTAATATCATGTGGGGTGGGCATCTTGCCCGCCCTGATTATGCAACTTTAATGCTGATTAGCTTATCCGTAGCCTCTCAATAGACAATTACCTCATCCTCTATATGCCCATAGGGCAAGATTATATGCCCATAGGGCAAGATGTGGAGATTTTTCGTATTGTCAGTGGCTATCGAGATATCAAAGCCCTATTTCACGACTCTGATTCTTGATTGGACTTATTAATATTAATTCTCTCCTTTGATTAACAAGCCTCGCGATCATCTCCACCCAACTCACTGAAGCAGAAATTGGCGGTTGGGTTTTATTGTAAATTTACACTTTCCCAAATCGCCGCTCCCTTTGCTGGTAGGCACACAAGGCGCGGTGAAACTCTACTCGGTTAAAATCTGGCCAGAGAGCATCAGTAATATAAATTTCTCCATAAGCCATTTGCCAGAGCAAGAAATTTGAGAGGCGCATTTCTCCACTGGTGCGAATTAATAAATCTGGGTCAGTAACTCCGGCTGTGTACAAGTGGCTCTCAAACACCTGCTCATTAATTTCATCAGGTTGTAGCATACCTTGCTGCACTTGTTTGGCGATCGCCTGACAAGCTTGTAAAATTTCTTGTCGTCCACCATAATTAGTTGCTACTGAAAACCGGATACCGCGATTATTCTTAGTTTCTTCCATAGAACGCGATATTTCTTGTTGGAGCGATCGCGGCAGGTCTTGCAAATTCCCCACAAACTTAATTTGAACATTCTCTTCGACCATTTCCCGCAGTTCTTGGCGCAAAACTCTTTGAAACAGAGTCATCAAAAAATCTACTTCTTCCTGCGGTCTTTTCCAGTTCTCCGTTGAAAAAGCATAAGCTGTCAGCGCTTGAATTCCCCAATCCTGACAACAGCGAAGTAAATCCTTAAGAGCATCTACTCCTCGCTTATGACCCATAATTCGGGGTAGACCCTGACGTTTAGCCCATCGACCATTACCATCCATAATCACCGCCACGTGCTGCGGCAATAGTTCTCGTTTTAAGTCAGTAGGCAAATCTTGCAGTTTAGTTTGTTGTGCTGTCATTTTTTATCTCGAGAAGCGGTCGATGGTAATCCGATTAAACGTGAAACCAGTGCTAGTGTCTTCCCACCTATCCGACGAAGAAAACTCAACAGACCAGGAGCAACAGCTTCCCGATCGACGTTTGGGGACAAAAGAGCCTCTAATGACTCTTTCAGCTTCCTAATCGTCAGCGGTCTATTTAGGGTTCCCCTTTCCGCTAAGGAAATAGAACCAGTTTCTTCAGATACGACGACACAAATGCAATTTTCGACCCGCTCAGTAATTCCCATTGCCGCCCGGTGGCGTGTTCCCAACTGGCGCGAGGCTGTGCGTCCCGAAAGTGGTAAAATTATACCTGATGACACGATCCGTGAGCCACGAATCAATGTCGCTCCATCGTGTAACAAAGTTTTCGGCTGAAAAATTGTCTGGATCAGTTCTTTAGAAACCTCCGCATTTAGCTTTACTCCTGGCACAGAAAAATCTCGCTCATCAATTGGCCCTGTGGTTTCCACAATTAGTAAAGCTCCAATGCGGTTTTTTGACAATTCTTTAACAGCCTCAACAATTTCATCAATTACACTATCAGATTTGGGGATTGCCAGACGGTCGGGTTGAAGTAGCTGACGAAACTCGCCACGCCCCAATTGCTCCAAAAACCGCCGAAATTCCGACTGTAAAGCAACTGCCATCGCTACAGCACAACCAATCACTAACTTTTCCAGTACAAAACTGAGCAGAGGTAGTCCGAGTCTGCCACTTAGTGCTGAGGCTAGCATTAAAAGAATGAATCCCCGCACCATCCAAAGTGTTCGGCGCTCACTAATGATAACTAGTATCATATACGTCAGCACCAGCACTAACACAATATCCAGAGTCCCAAGTAGCAAGGACTGTGACCACCCCAGGTTTGCCAGCCATTGCTTCCACCAATCTCTCATGACATCTGGATTAAACTTTTGCCTCTAATTACGGTTGGTCATTAGTCATTTGTCCTTTGTCATTTGCAAATGACCAATGAATAATGACTAATGACCAAGGACTAATGACTATTTCTTTAATCTTTCTGGTAGGCGATCTTGTCGAATTAAATCTTCATAAGTTTCACGTTGCAAAATTAAATTTGCTTCGCCATTCGCCACTACGACTGCTGCCGGTCGGGGCAAGCGGTTGTAGTTAGATGCCATACTGTAATTGTACGCACCAGTTCCCATAACTACGAGAATATCTCCTGGTTCAGTCTTTGGGAGGAGAGCATTTTTAATCAGAATATCTCCTGATTCACAATGTTTACCAGCAATTGTGACTGTTTGGCTTAGGGGAGAAGACATTTTATTGGCAACAACTGCCCGATATACTGATTGGTAAGTAATCGGGCGAGGATTGTCAGACATTCCTCCATCAATTGCCACGTAAGTACGAATTTCTGGGATAACTTTGGATGAACCAATAGTATAAGCAGTGACGCAAGCTGTGGCAATTAGCGATCGCCCTGGTTCACTCAGTAATTTCGGCAAAGGTAGATTTTCGGCTGCACAAGCTTCTTGGATTACTTGACAAATTGCCTTTACCCACTCTTCAATACTGGGGGGATCGTCTGATTCTATATATTTAATCCCTAAACCGCCACCAACATTTAACTCTGTAATATTTAAACCAAACTTCGCAGCATCTCGGAGCCACTGCACCATCACAGCAGCTAAATCTTGATGCGGTTGGCGCTCAAAAATTTGGGAACCAATATGAGCATGTACTCCTACGCAATTCAGGGCAGATTGTTGACTAACAAAGGTAAAAACTTCATCTAAATCATTGGGATCAAAGCCGAATTTGCTATCTAAGTGTCCCGTGCGAATATATTCGTGGGTGTGACACTCGATACCGGGAGTTAGCCGTAGCATGACACGAATAGGCAGAGAGGATTGGAAGGATGAGGGGGAATTTACTTCCCCTGCTCCCCTGCTCCCCTGCTCCTCTGCTATTTCCACAAGGGTATGTAATTCATACCAGTTATCCGCCACAATGGTGACACCAGACGCGATCGCTAAAATTAATTCTTCACGAGATTTATTATTTCCGTGAAGATAAATTTTATCGGGACTAACACCAGCTTGTAAGGCGGTGTAAAGTTCGCCTCCAGAAACTACATCGATTCCTAAACCTTCAGAAGCAGCGATCGCACAAACTGCTAAACAATTCCAAGCTTTTGAGGCGTACAATACTTGAGATTCGCCCTTGTAGTATTGCTTGAAAGCATCTCGGTATTGCTGACAAGCCGAACGCAGGGTTTCTTCATCTAAAATATATAAAGGTGAACCAAACTGCTCAACTAGGGTCGTGACATCACACCCACCAATTTCCAGGGAGTCATGATTATGGACTCTGGCAGTCAAGGGTAAAAGTTCTTGATTAGGTGATGGATTTGCCTTAGTGTCGTGTCTTTGAGGTAAATATTGACTTCCAGAATGTTGAACCCCAGTGGGGTGAGTCGATACCATAACTATAAAAATTTTCCTTGTTCAAATTACGGGCTTTGAGTTTGTCTCCCGATTCCCAGTGTACAAAGGCTTTGTAACGTTATTCAATAAATGTGATCTCATTAGACTTAGAAATTAAATTACTGACATTAGAAAATCTCAGTGCTATTCTGGAACTCGATCGAGCTTGTTTTGGTGGACTTTGGACTCTGGACGGCTACAAACGAGAATTGGATAGTCCCAACAGCGATTTACTCGGTTTATTTTCCCCGTCCTCCAGCACAAGTTTGCTAGGAATGGGTTGCTTTTGGTCAATTTTAGATGAAGCCCACATTACAATTTTGGCGGTTCATCCTCAATATCACCGTCAAGGAATGGGTGCGGCTTTATTATATTTACTCATTAAGACAGCTTGCGATCGCAAAATGGAGCGAGCTACCCTCGAAGTCCGAGCTTCCAACTTGGCGGCAATATCTTTATATCAAAAATTTGGCTTCAAAACAGCTGGGCGGCGGCGGCGTTACTACCAAGATAACGATGAAGATGCTTTAATCCTTTGGCTGCCAGATTTACAACACCGCAAATTTAAAGCAACTTTAGACCAATGGTATTCCATTGTCAGCGATCGCCTCGAAAAATCCTCTTGGCACTTGCTTTTTAAGTAGTCGGGCATTATTAATTTTGAATTATTGGGGCTGGCGATCGCCCTCAGCAAAAAAATGCAACATTACTAAGCTATATTAGATTTGAATTTATTATAAATAACCTGATTATTTATAATAATAAAATATATAAATTGTTTTTGCTTGATATTAAGAAATATATACGTTATATATAAATGTTTGGGATTAAATCAATAAACCCTTACTCTAAGCAGCCTGCTATTTGTAATAAATCCCAAAAACGCTGGTGAACTAAAGCTCCTCAGTACACTAGCCAGATAAAGGTAGTCAATAGTTAATAATTAGCCCATCAACTAAAGTCATAGCTTCAGGATGTCTATAATCTGTTATACAGGCATCTAAAAGCTTTGCCTGTGCTAAAATCAGCATACCGGCACGACCGCAGATGATGGGATAAAGCCATGTTTGAGCGCTTCACTGAAAAAGCCATTAAGGTAATCATGCTGGCCCAAGAAGAGGCCCGCCGTTTAGGTCACAACTTTGTCGGAACCGAGCAGATCCTCCTGGGTCTGATTGGCGAAGGCACTGGAGTGGCTGCGAAGGTGCTGAAATCAATGGGCGTCAATCTCAAAGATGCCCGAATCGAAGTTGAAAAAATTATAGGACGGGGATCGGGCTTTGTTGCCGTGGAAATTCCGTTTACGCCACGGGCAAAGCGAGTTTTAGAACTCTCCTTGGAAGAAGCACGCCAACTGGGGCATAACTACATTGGCACCGAGCATCTGCTGTTGGGCCTAATCCGCGAAGGGGAAGGCGTCGCAGCCAGGGTGCTAGAAAACCTCGGTGTGGATCTATCTAAGGTCAGAACCCAAGTCATTCGTATGTTGGGAGAAACTGCCGAAGTTTCACCAGGTGGCTCATCCGGGCGCACAAAAACCCCAACTCTGGATGAATTTGGCTCCAACCTGACCCAGATGGCAATCGATAATAAGCTCGATCCAGTGGTGGGACGCGCTAAAGAAATTGAGCGGGTGATTCAAATTTTGGGTCGCCGAACCAAAAATAACCCAGTGCTAATTGGGGAACCAGGGGTTGGTAAAACGGCGATCGCTGAAGGTTTAGCTTCACGCATTGCTACTAAAGATGTCCCTGACATCCTCGAAGATAAACGCGTCGTCACTTTGGATATTGGTTTGCTCGTAGCAGGAACCAAGTACCGGGGTGAATTTGAAGAACGCTTGAAAAAAATCATGGATGAAATCCGCTCGGCGGGTAATGTCATTCTCGTGATTGATGAGGTACACACCTTAATTGGTGCGGGTGCAGCCGAAGGTGCTATTGACGCAGCGAATATCCTCAAGCCAGCTTTGGCCAGAGGTGAGTTGCAGTGCATCGGTGCTACAACCCTAGATGAATACCGGAAGCACATCGAGCGAGATGCAGCGCTAGAGCGGCGTTTCCAGCCAGTGATGGTTGGCGAACCGACAGTTGATGAAACAATTGAAATTTTGTATGGTCTGCGCGAACGCTACGAGCAACACCATAAACTGAAAATCTCCGACGAAGCATTAGTAGCGGCGGCGAAGTTATCAGATCGTTACATTAGCGATCGCTTCCTCCCAGATAAAGCCATCGACTTAGTTGATGAAGCTGGTTCTAGAGTGCGCTTGATTAACTCCCAACTGCCACCCGCAGCCAAAGAGTTAGACAAAGAACTGCGTCAGATATTAAAAGAAAAAGATGACGCGGTGCGCTCTCAAGACTTCGACAAAGCTGGAGAACTGCGCGATCGCGAAATGGAAATCAAAGCTGAAATCCGCGCGATCGCTCAAAGCAAGACCAATGCAACAGGCACAGAAGGTGAAGAACCTGTAGTTACAGAAGAAGACATTGCCCATATTGTCGCTTCCTGGACTGGAGTACCGGTGAACAAACTCACCGAATCTGAATCTGAAAAGCTGCTGCACATGGAAGACACCTTGCATCAGCGTTTAATTGGTCAAGATGAAGCTGTGAAAGCAGTTTCACGGGCAATCCGTCGCGCTCGTGTCGGATTGAAAAATCCCAACCGACCCATAGCTAGCTTTGTCTTCTCTGGGCCTACTGGTGTAGGTAAAACCGAGTTAGCGAAATCCTTAGCTGCTTACTTCTTCGGTTCCGAAGAAGCGATGATCCGCTTAGATATGTCCGAATACATGGAGCGTCACACCGTCAGCAAGCTGATTGGTTCCCCTCCAGGGTATGTTGGTTATAACGAAGGTGGTCAGTTGACCGAAGCCGTGCGGCGGCGACCTTACACCGTGGTGTTGTTCGACGAAATTGAAAAAGCCCACCCCGATGTTTTCAATATGCTGCTGCAAATTTTGGAAGACGGTCGGTTAACTGATGCCAAAGGTCGCACGGTAGACTTCAAGAACACCTTGCTGATTTTAACTTCCAATATTGGTTCTAAGGTAATTGAAAAAGGCGGTAGTGGTATCGGCTTTGAATTCTCTGAAGATGCCAGCGAGTCAACTTACAACCGGATTCGCTCTTTGGTCAACGAAGAACTCAAGCAATACTTCCGTCCAGAGTTCCTCAACCGACTCGATGAAATTATCGTCTTCCGTCAGTTGAACAAGCCGGAAGTGACCCAAATCGCCGAAATTATGCTCAAGGAAGTATTTGGTCGTCTGACGGAAAAGGGTATCACCTTAGAAGTCACAGACCGCTTCAAAGATCGTTTGATCCAAGAAGGTTACAGTCCCAGCTACGGCGCAAGGCCATTACGTCGGGCAATTATGCGCCTGTTAGAAGATAGCCTAGCAGAAGAAATTCTGTCTGGTCGTATCAAAGATGGCGATACAGCCCTTGTTGATGTGGATGAAAATGGCATTGTCCAAGTTAGTTCTCAACAGCGCCGGGAATTGTTACCCCAAGGTGTTGAGTAAGATTTAGGATTTGGGATTTAAATCTCAAATAGAAAATTAGAAAACGGTAGAGCAATAAATACTCTACCGTTTTTTTGTGGGAAAATATCTGGGTTTGCAATCGCTATGTTTTGATTTTGCTCGTAATTCTGGAATCTAGCTGTTTTTAGCTTTCATCTGCACTAATACCAAAAAATATTATATATTGGTATTATACAGGAGGAAATTGTATGCAAAAAAATACAAGTGTTAGCTTGGGTGAGCATTTTGAAGCGTTTATTGCCAATCAAGTTGACAGCGGTCGTTTTGCCAGTGCCAGTGAAGCGATTCGAGCGGGACTACGCCTTTTAGAAGAGCGAGAAATAAAACTTGCCGCTTTGCAACGAGCATTGACAGACGGGGAAAACAGCGGATTTGCTGACTATTCTCTCTCAGGATTGCTTGCAGAACTTGACCGTGAATAGGGCATGTCAGCATTTCGCCTTACTGAATTAGCCACTCAAGACTTGCTATCAATCGGTCGCTACACCCAAAAAACATGGGGAACTGAGCAGAGAAACCGTTATCTTGCTATCTTGGACGATTGCTTTCATCTCTTGGCACGAGAGCCACACAGAGGACGAACTTGTGATGATATTCGCTTAGGATATCGCAAGTACCACATCGGACGACATTTGATCTTTTATCAGGAAACTAATAAAACTATCGATATTATTCGTATTTTGCATGATCGTATGGATGTGGAGTCTTATTTCAACGAAGACTAACCCAAAGACAACCTATTCCTTAACATGAACTGCAAACGCGAAAAAATAACAGCAAGGAGCAAGAACGTGCAATATCTTGTTGATTAAGGGGAATATAGTCCCATCATTAACAACATTGCTGAAGCTGATTGAGAAATAAAGTTTTAGCTTAATTCATGAGATAAAAACAGAAAATTTCTGTTATTTTACCTTTTTCAACAGAAAAATTTAAACCTCCAGGGCTGGGTTCTTCAACTATGTAATTTAAATTAGTAACTTTACCATCTTCGGATATTTCAGTTTTTCCATAGGTTCTAATTACTTTTGATTGTCTGTCACCTACTTTTAGTCCATCTATAGTGGAATATTTAGAACTAGTTGCTTTGATTTGATAAACAGTAAAGTTACCTGGTTTAGCACCTTCATCTAAATCAACTGTGATGCCTGCATATTTCAGAGTACGAACTTTACCAATAGCAGCTATAAAGCCATTTTCTAGTTTTACAGGTTTACCTAAAATCTTTCTGACTTGTGCCTCGGACATAGAAAGTTTCACTCCGCCTATTCCTAGACGTTCAATAGTTATTCCTGTTGATTGATTATTCGTATTCTGAGAAATTTGATATTTAGTGGTGGTAGCGTTTACTTGACTATGGGTGTAGCTAGTCAAGGGAATAACAAAAGTAGCGATGCCTACGGCGATGTGCGCTAACGCTAACGAAATTTCTCTTAACATAATTGCATACTCGACTATTTTATAGTTACTAAGCTCTCATTTCAGCCTGTGTATCAGTTTTATCACATACTTTCTGGCGTGTCTTTATCTTCAATCAATCGACTGATTCGGAATCAGATTTGAAGTGCATTTAAAATGGGAGAATATCAAGAATTATTGGGAGGAATCAATCGTCATGAGTGTGATAGTTGCTAAGTGGACGATTGACGAATATCATCGCATCATTGACGCTGGCATTTTGAGCGATCGCAAAGTTGAACTACTCAAAGGAGAAATTGTCGAAATCTTCGCAGAAGGAGAACCTCACGCTTATAGTAGTGGTGAAGCTGGTGACTATCTAGCAAAGTTATTGACTGGACGAGCTAAAATTCGTCATGCTAAACCAATTACCCTACCCAACGATTCAGAACCAGAACCAGATATTGCCATTGTTCAACCTTTAGGACGCGAGTATCGACAGCATCATCCATATCCAGACAATATTTTCTGGTTGATTTAGTACTCTAACTCTAGTTTAGAAAAAGATTTAGAGACAAAAAGCAAAATCTATGCAGAAGCCGGTATTTTAGAATATTGGGTTGTTAATCTAAAAAAGTTACATCTGATAGTATTTCGAGAAATCTTAGATGAAGAATACGCAACAAAACTGACATTAGCTGGGGGAACAATTCAACCGCTTGCATTCCCAAATGTTTTTGTTGCTATGGAACAAATTATTAACAGTTAAGAGAATTTACAGCCTTTATTATCTCTTTGAATATACACTTGGGTTAAGGGCTACTGGCAACAATTTTTGGTTTTTGAGACACGATAAATCGCCGTCTCTACAAGTATTTTGTTGCTCATTCTGAACTGTATGTTGGTATAGGGTTCATTCATATTTGTTGATATTTTATTCAATCTAAATCCTTGCCTACTAAGGCTTGTATCTTACCAAGCAAGGATTATTTAGGACTTGTCTCTATACTGTAGCCATTACTTTTAATACAATCCTACCCAGGACAATAAATTTTCCCACCAAGAATATCTTAAATTACCGACACTCAGGCTCATTTTGTTACGAATGTCTTGGATTTTCCAGTTGGTTAGTTTAGCTAAAGTTTGCGCTTCTTGCTCAAAACGCTTGGGCAAAGACCGTTTATATTCTCTACCCGCCTGACATTTTAGTTCCCCTTGGAACGGATGTTGCAAAACATAACGCCCTTGGAAAGATTCTCTGTTGGCAGTTTGTTGAAATATCAAGTCTTCAGGGAATTTGTCGCGAGTGTAGCGGACATGCAGTCGAGAAATGAAGACATTATTACTTCTGGGAAAGGGACGACGAAAGCTGGGGCTGACTGGCATATCGCTTGCAGAATTATCATCTAGCCAAAATACGCCTGCTTGTTTGAGTTCCTCTGGGGTTAGGGGTTCAGCAGAACAAGGATCGCAACTACTCATATCCCAAGCGTATTCTAAAAAACCAACTTTCCTATCTTCTTTGGTGTAGGCAGTTTGAAACATGGATTTGTAGAATTCTCCAAATTCTTGTTTGACAAACAAGGGAATATTCACGTCGGAGGGAATTTTCACAGTCCGATAGTTGGTGATTTCTGCCTGTCCTTGGGGTGAGAGAATATAGACAATCAAATCCTGCTCTTTTGTGGCATTGATCATACCTAAACGAATTGGCAGCATGAATTTAGGCGATTGGTAAGAAATTTGTAGCGGCCGGAGGAACTGGTAGCCAGATTGCTCGAATTTATCTAAGTTAACTTTGGCAACAAAGAATTTCATTGAGGAGCGAATATAAGGCTGAAGTAACTGTTTCGCACCTCTGGGAATTTTGTAGCCATTGCGTTTGAGCCAAGTTTCCAATCCGCCAGATTCTTTTGCACTGAGGATCACAATGTCATATTCGCCGACATTAAAACGTGCTTCGACTGTCACACCTAAACTAGCATTGCCCCTTGCATTCCCAGCCTCGCTTCTCGCGGCAGATGGTGCTGGTACTGCATCCATCCGATCGTAATTACCTGTTGGGGCACAGGGATCTGAGTCAAAATATTCTACCAATCGCGGCGCACTAAAAGCATCTAGGCGCTCAATAATCTTGGGTTCAGTCACGTGAACTTGTTCTTTTTGCAGCACCGTTGGCACTGGTATTACTATTGCAAAATCTTTGACTTCCCCTTGAAAGTCGTTTGCCATTGTTAGAACAGTGCGATCGCCATCTCGCGCTATCACTACCTGAGAAGCTTTGTTATACAGTTTTGTATCAGCTTTGGCTACATAAAATCCACAAAATGCCCAAGCTGCTGGTGCAAAGCACAAAACAGCTACAATTGCTAACAATAATGGTGTTAAAAGTCGAAAAAATTTCATTTTATACCTCTATATTTTTAATGTGTAGAGACGTTGCATTGCAACGTCTCTACACCTGTTTCTTTTTCTTGCCAAGCAAACCTTGGGGCTAACCAGAGAACATCTAGCAAGATGCTCAAAGGTGCAAAGGCAAACAACGCCCAGAAAACTGCTGTGGAAATAAAGAAATAATTTCGCAAGATAAAGGTTAATCCAGCGATGCAGATTGCCCAAACGACACGCCCAATTCGGGAATTGGGGATCGATCGCGGATCTGTAATCATAAATAGGGCGAACAGCAGCAAAGATCCACTCATCAATCGATGCCAGTAAACATCCCAAGTCCAACCCAGCCAAAGGTTGCGAATCGCTTCTAGCAAAGAGTAAAAACCCAAAAAAGCTGCTGTGGTATCCCAACGACCAACGCGCTGCAATATCATGCCGCCAGTGCCGAAAAATAATAGTCCATACCACCACTCTTCACCCCATTGTCCCGGCGAAACCCAAGCATCGGAGGTGAGAATCAAGGCAGATATGATGCCAAAATTGGCGGGATTGAAGAAATGCTTATCGCCGACTTGGAAAATAAATTTGCTGGCGATCGCAAGTGCTGCGGCGATCGCCATTGTTGTCCAATGATCAGCCCGCAACAATAAACTTAATCCCAGTGAGGTAATTAAAGCACTGCGAAGATTCGTTACTTGTTCTTTCCCTGCAAACCATGACAATATCCATTGGGTTGCTAGACTTGTGGCGATCGCTACCCCAATCAATTCTGGCCGCAGCGTCCAATCTCGTGTACCGATTCCCAAGACTAGGAACAAGCCGAGAAATAGAATTTGATAATCTCGTATATCTTTGAGCAACATTAATCTGTAAATTCCGGGATTACCCGTAGATTTCTCATCAATTTAGACGAGAGTTCGCTCTAATAACATTGCTGTTACAGATTTTGTTACAAAATAAGATAGTTAAGTCTAAAAGTCCCCAATTGTTATAGATATATATTGGGATATAGATTTCAAATTAGACAGTTTTGAGAAATAAATGTATAAAATTTTTTGAAAGCTACGGAAATACTCAAGATGCAATTTGCGCCTCTATTCCCAATTTTCTACCGCATTCTCCAGCCGAGTTTTCCCAACTGCCTTTGGCGTGGAAATTCTCAGACTAAAGCGATCGCACTCACATTCGATGATGGCCCGCATCCCCAATACACACCTGAAGTCTTGGCTGTATTAGATCGTTACAAGATTACAGCGAGTTTTTTTTGGTTGGGTGTTTGCGTCAACCGTTCACCAGCCATTGCAAAAGCGGTTAGCGATCGCGGACACTGGATCGGATTGCATGGCTACGATCATCGCTCTTTTCCCATGCTTTCCCCAAATGACCTGAAGGACAGTTTAGAAAAAACCCAAATTGCCATTTATAAAGCCTGCAATCTGCAACCCGAACAAGTGCGAGATGTCCGCCCTCCCAATGGTTTATTTACACCCGCTACTTTAAATTTTTTTTCTCAGTGGAATTACCGCCCAGTGATGTGGAGCGTTGTACCAGAAGACTGGGTACGTCCAGGTGTAAGCACTGTGATCGAGCGAATTATGCAGCAGGTTAAAAATGGTTCAATAATTGTTTTGCATGATGGTGCTTGCGGTGGACAAGATGTTGCTGCCACAATTCAAATTCTCATTCCGCAACTACTACAACAAGGTTATGAGTTTGTGAGTATTGATAATCTATGGCAGCAAGCCTAAGACCATACTTTAGTATTAGCCTGTCAAGTTAAATTAAAGTTTATCTGCGATTACGACATTGCAGTGGGTAGCGCTTACCCCGCCATGTCGTCCAACCATCTGCGATTTTAGTATGACTGTTGTATTTGAGATACCAGTTATCTTGTTCTGCACCTAAATAACGAATACCTAAATCCTGTCTTTTTGTGCTGGAAAAACGTTTTCCTAGAGGAACCCACGCACTACCATTATCACTAAACCGTCCGACGAGACGGACACCAGAAGTCGTAGAGCAAACATCACCACTACAAGTAGTTTGTGGATCATCGACTACTTTCCAC
This sequence comes from Nostoc sp., assembly GCF_036916655.1. Taxonomy (GTDB): domain Bacteria; phylum Cyanobacteriota; class Cyanobacteriia; order Cyanobacteriales; family Nostocaceae; genus Nostoc. The sequence continues at coordinate 108,554 of NZ_JBALFY010000068.1, read as the reverse complement.
TGCATTTGGGCTGGTCTACCGTCAATATTACAATCCCAGAGACCAAAGAACCACTCACCAGCTATCTGACTGGCTTTAGCATGACTAGATACTAATACTAAACTTGCAGGAACAATCGCCAAACCCAGAAGCCATTTTGTAATGTTTTTCATAATGCTTTCCCAATACCTTAAGCTAATTTTTACTTTGTATTCACTTATATGTATCAGGATTGCTGTTTATACAGATAATTAAATCATTAAGATTTAATGTTTTTTTCATGTTCAAGACTTTTAATGCGTTTTGTAGAGTCCAACTACTATAGCGGTTCTTAATTGCATAGAATACAGACCATTTGTAGGGGCACAGCATTGCTGTGCCCTATTGTGTATTGCTTCGATTCGAGAACCGCTATAGTACAACACGGCGTAAATAAACCACCCATTTCAAATCAATGAAATGCTTACGCTGTATTCATTTTTAATTTTTAATTCCGCCTTGCGGTACTAGTCTGTTAAATTCATTTTGACGGTTAGATAGACGCGATAAATCGCCGTCTCTACAGTGAATTTATCCATTAATTATTTATTGACCGATTATTGAGAATATCAGCCTTTGGTGGCTGATATTCCAGTGGCTTGTGCTAACTTCTAAAGTTGATGTGTGGCTAGAAAAGCTTCAACTTCAGCATTTGTAGGTTGAGAAGCGATCGCACCTGCTTTAATGGTAGTCAGCGCTCCAACTGCACTAGCATAAGTGACAATGCGTTTTGCGATTTCTGCATCCCGCAAGCCGTGGATGCCATTCTGACTCAACTGATGGATAAATCCTGCCAAAAAGCTATCTCCAGCACCAGTTGTATCAACTACAGGAATGGAAAACGAGGGTAATTTACCTTCGTTCTCACCCAGACAATAAGTGCAACCGTTTTCCCCATCTGTCACCAATACCCCTTCAATGGAAGCTAGACGATAAGTAATGGCTCCGGGATCTGCGGTTTCAAATAGCCATTCCGCTTCTTCTTTGGAGAGTTTCAGAAAATCAACTCGCTTAACTAATTCTGGAATTTTTTGATGGGCAATGTTTGGTTCATGCCAAAATACAGGACGCCAGTTGACATCCAGCACAATTTTTAAGTCGTAATGTTCTGCTAACTCTAAAGCGCGGTTTATTGCCTCTTCACTTTCAGGATAGGCTAATTCCAAAGTACCCAAAACCAGAAAATCTGCCTCTTGAAACAGCGAATTTGACAATTGTTTAGCTTGCAAGCGAGTATCGGCAAATTCAGAAGTATCATACTGACCAAATCCGGCAAAGGTGCGATCGCCAGCCAGATCCCGTGTAACATAAACTTGCCGCGTTGGCGCTGTGGGATGGCGTTGTACCCCCGTCGTTTCTACACCTACATCTTGTAATAGCTTGACCAATGCATTCCCTGGTTCATCTTCGCCAACAGCTCCAATAAATCCTGCTGATGTCCCCAACTTGACTAAAGCACAGGCGACATTAGCAGGTGCCCCTCCTGGGTAGGGAGTCCAAGATTTGACTTCTTCCAGCTTTAGCCCCAATTGATCGGCTAAACAATCAAACAAAATTTCACCAAGGCACAAAACACGGGGATTGCTCATCTCATTTTAAATTTTAGATTTCGATTTAGGATTAGGAATTGACAGTATAAAATCTACAATAATTTTTGCTAATCTGTCGCCAGTCCTTAATAGAATTAAATGGCAATTTTTACTACCTATATAATATGTAGATGCTTTTAATCTCACTGATTTTAGCTAAGTGCTTAGACGACAGTTTCGTTTAATTGAGCTATATTTATTACTTTCGAGACTGAGTATTTTATCTGGATGCCAACTTGAAATCCAAAGAAAATATTGACAATCTTATTACTGCTAACACTTGAAACCCCTACCAAGAAAAGAATCTTCTAGAATTAGAAAGAGCGATTGAGTACATATACCAAGGGAGGATAGAAATAGTCATGGCTGGTGGCAAGTCCGAGACCCCCGTTAGTCTGTCAGACAGAGAACTGCAAATTATCGACTTAGTAGCCGCTGGCTTAACTAACCAAGAGATTGCAGGAAAACTGGAGATTAGCAAGCGTACAGTTGATAACCATATCAGTAATATTCTCACCAAGACCGAGACAGATAATCGAGTAGCCCTTGTCCGCTGGGCTTTACAGTGGGGCAAAGTCTGTTTGAACGATGTCAATTGCTGTACTCTGCCTAACCAGATCGAATAAACGATTTACTAGTAGCAACGTAATTGCTTTGGTCTGGTATAGTTACAAGCCAATTTGAGCTTTACTGATTTTCCCATCTTTACGCCTAAGTTTTCAGTGTGAACACTCTACCAAAAGTTCCGAGTCCTTCACTCAGCCGGATTTTATGTTAGTGGAGCCAGCTGACCCTCGGACTCGGAAACTATAAAGATCAGCATTTCTTAATTCAGCAGAACAGATGTAGGAATGGGGAATGGGGAATGGGGAATAGGAAGAACCATCTACAATGCCCAATGCCCCATCCCCTAACTAAAAAAATCATCTACAAAAATTAGCAACAATTCAGTGGTGCAAGCGTTACATTTGAAAGAAATCTATGTTGCCACATCGGCTTTGGGAGTAGTGTTCCAATGAATACTTCCGCTTCTTTTCAGGGTAGCTCGTCTCCCTTTGAATTTTTCAACTTTGATTTTACGACACCTGTATCTGAGAAAATTCCGAGTCTTGAAGACCAATCTTCAGACTTTCCGCAAACCACACAAGATGCCGACTTACTCAGACAGCTATCGTTTATTCCAGGGTTGAAAGAAATTTTGATGCTGCGGCAGGTTCATGCCCTAGAACACGCTACTGTTTGGGTTCTTAGCGAATCAAAAAGTGCCTATCCTGCTAGAGGAGAATCTACTAATGTTCAACTAGATAATGAGCTATTAGGCGGTTTGTCTACTGAACATGGATTCTACCTCTATGGTGAGGTAAATATTAGTGATTTGCGGCGTGCAGTCACACTTGCTCGACATCGCATCACCCGCGGAGAATGGGATTTGGCTGTACATCCCCGTTGTGGCACAAATTTATCAGTAGCAATGCTCTTAACAGCTGGACTAGCTGTGAGTGTGCATCTGTTGTTACCATTTCGACCAATCGAGCAACTTATCGGTTTGGGGTTAGCAGCAACAACAGCCGCAGAACTCGCACCTGATTTAGGTTCTATAGCACAGCGTTACCTAACAACTGCCATTCCTTTTAACCTAGCAATTGAAAATATTACCCGTACACGCGACGTTTGGGGACGTGAGGCACATTTTGTTAAAGTGGGCTGGCAAGAGTAGATATAAGGGAAATGAGGAGGATGAACAAGATATTTTTCCCTTCTCTTCCCCCATTCCCTATTCCCTACTCCCCAACCCCCTAAAAAAATTATGAGAAAACTTTACTTCTTACTCCCCGGTACAGATAGCAAGTTTGCCTGTGGTGGTCTTTGGGCTGAGTTAAAAGCGCTTAATCTGGCTCAGAATTTCTGTAGTGCTGATGTTGTAACTTACCGTCAACGAGAAAAAGATAAGCTTTTTCTCGATGATTTGTTAGAAGAGAAAAATTTAAATGATGTAATTTTTGTCATCAGTTGGGGATTTGATATAGCTCAACTGGTGGCTAAACTTAAGCAATACAATGTCGTTTACCACGCACATAGCGCAGGTTATCCATTTAGACTACCTGCAAGTATTCCAATCGTGACTGTGAGCCGCTATACAATGGGATATTGGGGAGAAAAATCACCTAATTCTCTGATTTATTATTTGCCAAATCAAATTTCTGATGAGTTTCAAAATTTAGGTCTAGAACGAGATATTGATGTTTTAGTTCAAGCTCGGAAGTCTTCTGAGTATTTAATTAAAGAATTGATTCCAGCGTTGCAAAAACGTTGTAAAGTATTGGTTGTGGATTCATACATAGAAGATTTACCTGGACTATTCAACCGAGCTAAGGTTTACCTCTATGATTCTGCCGAGTACTGGGCACAACAGCGCGTTAGTGAAGGATTTGGTCTACAACCAATGGAAGCTCTTGCCTGTGGCTGTCAAGTATTTTCTAGTGTAAATGGTGGATTGGCTGATTACTTAGATCCGGGATTTAATTGCTATAAAATTGCTGCATATTCTCAAGAATATGATGTTCAACGTATTCTGAAGGTGATTGAGTCTTCGAGAGCAGTTAGCTTATCTGAAGAATTTTTGGTTGAACATCGGACTGAAAATATTATTCAGCGTTTCCAAGTTATTCTGGATGAGTTGAATGAGTTTTTTGATCATAAAATTCAGCAGCCATCTAATATTAAGAGTTTGACGAAAATACGGATGGCGAAATTACTTTCTCAGAGGATATATGGGAAGCTGAGGAAGAAATATTTTAAGTTATAGAAACAAACCGCAGAGGCGCAAAGTTCACAGAGAGAAGAGAGGAAATTGAATGAGTCGGCGGTTATTAGTTACTGGGGGGGCGGGGTTTATTGGGGCAAATTTTGTACATCACTGGTGTCAGGTTTATCCTAACGATCGCGTGGTGGTATTGGATGCTCTTACCTATGCGGGGAATCGTCTGAACTTGGCGCAGGTTGAGGGTGGAGAGAATTTTCGGTTTGTGCAGGGGGATATTTGCGATCGCACCATCATAGACAACCTATTAGCAACGGAAAATATTGATACCATCGCCCATTTTGCCGCTGAATCTCATGTCGATCGTTCAATTCTTGGGCCAGCTGCTTTTGTGCAAACTAATCTAGTGGGAACTTTCACCCTACTAGAAGCTTTTCGGCAATATTGGGAGGCGAAAGCACAGCCATCTAATTATCGTTTCTTACACGTTTCCACTGATGAAGTTTACGGTAGTCTGGGCGCAGATGATGCAGCTTTTTCTGAAACGACACCCTACGCGCCCAATAGTCCCTATTCAGCTTCCAAAGCGGGTAGCGATCATTTAGTCCGTGCTTATTATCATACTTATCAACTGCCAACCATTATCACAAATTGCTCTAATAATTACGGCCCTTATCAGTTTCCTGAAAAGCTAATTCCCCTAATGTGTATCAACACTTTGATCGGGAAACCATTACCTGTTTATGGTGATGGTAAAAATGTCCGCGATTGGCTTTATGTGGGCGATCATTGCCGTGCTTTAGATGTGGTAATTAATAATGGTAAACCAGGAGAAATGTACAATATCGGTGGCAACAATGAGGTAGAAAATATCAACCTCGTGCAACTTTTGTGTCAAATGATGGATGAATTAGCACCTGATTTACCAGTGCGCCCAGCAAAGCATTTAATTACTTTTGTTAAGGATAGACAGGGACATGACAGGAGATATGCAATTAATGCAAATAAAATTAAAACTCAGCTTGGTTGGACACCTTCAGTAACAATTGCTGAAGGTTTACGTTTAACAGTTGAATGGTATCTCAATCATCGTGATTGGTGGGAACCTCTGCTGTCTGCCCAATATCAAGCTTACTATCGCAAAAATTATCTGTAACCCACATTTTTCGCCCAATAGTGTCACAATTGCTAATTACTGTTGTGATTTACTCTGCGGCTGGAGGCATAATTTTTTGCGGCGTCAGGCGATATCCCAGCGCTTTCATAATTGAATTGACGTTTTCAAGGCGCGGGTTGCCATTGCTGGATAAGGCTTTTTGCAATCCCCGGCGTGTCATGCCTATTTGATCGGCTATCTCACTAATTCCTCGTACACGAGCAACGACGCGCAAGGATGCCAACAACGCACCGGAATCGTTGTCTTCTGCATATTCCTGAAATATCTCCGTCAAATAATTGTCGATTTCTTCTGGGTGCTTACGGAAGTACTCTTCTTCAAATTCATCAAGTGTTCTAAATTTTCTCACTGCTTAGGTACTCCTTCCAGTAAGTTTTTGCGTCTTCTATGTCCTGATTCTGTGTGCTTTTGTCACCTCCACACAGTACGACAACAATATTGTCAGCATCTTCACCGAAATAGACGCGATAACCAGAACCAAAGAACATTCGCAATTCGCTTAAACCATCTCCTATTTGGCGCAACATCGCCGTAATTGCCTTGTTCAAGGCGGCGTAGGCGTTGCAGTATGTTGATCGCGTAAATTATGCATCCACTCTGCAAACGGCTCGTAACCGTCTTGATTGGCATAGATGATAATCTGTTTTGCTTGTGCTTCTTTGGCCACTTTTAATCTCTACTATTATTTATAGCACATGCGAATAATAATTCGCAGTAATTTTCTAGAGAACCTCAAAATTGGAATCTTCAACTGCTTTCAATAAATTACCAGGCTGCCACAGTTTTTCTAGATAATGACTATCCTTGAATATAAGGGAATCAGATCAACGTAAATTGCCAGCAGGTGTAAGATGCTGCAACCAGAACAAATATTACAAGATCGTTATCAAATCCAGCGTCAACTCGGCAACAATGGAATTCGCCAAACTTGGCAAGCATTGGATTTACAAGCCTCTAATGGCGAAAATTCGACCGTTGTAGTCAAACTTTTGGCCTTTGGCGGTACTGTGCAGTGGGATGACTTGAAGCTTTTTGAGAGGGAAGCACAAATTCTTAAACAGTTAAATCATCCCCGCATCCCTCGATATATAGATTATTTTTGTATCGACGATCGCACCCTCTGGTTTGCCTTAATCCAAGAATATATTCCTGGTGAGTCGCTTAAGGAAAAACTTGCAGTTGGCAAAAGGTTTAGTGAAAAGCGAGCGAGAAAAATTGCTGTTGAGGTTTTAAATATTCTCACCTATCTACATGAATTGAATCCAGGAGTACTGCATAGAGATATTAAACCGAGTAATTTAATCTGGGGCGAAGATAATCGGATTTATTTAGTTGATTTTGGCGCAGTTCAGGATAAAGCGGCAAGAGAAGGCGTTACTTTTACCGTTGTGGGTACTTATGGTTATGCCCCAATGGAACAATTTGGTGGTCGCGCGGTTCCAGCTTCAGACCTCTATGCACTGGGAGCAACTTTGATTCATTTGCTCACTGGAACTTCCCCCTCTGATTTACCACAGCAGGATTTGCGACTGCAATTTACAGACCGAGTTAATCTCAGTCCCAGTTTTGTTAGTTGGCTACAAAAGTTAATAGAACCGGCTCCCGAACAAAGATTTACTAGTGCTAACCAAGCGATAAATGCTCTTAAATCTGGGCTGGCTATCAAATCTGCAAACAAGAATCAGCTTTTGCCGCTAAAAGAAATAATCAACAATTCTGGATGCGGGATAAATAATCAGAATGAAACAGTCCCAGAGGAAATTCTCGGTTGGAATTGGGGCGCGTTTCTGATGCCTTGGTTGTGGATGTGGCCAAATCAAGTGTGGTATGGCCTATTCTGTTTTATACCTCAAGTTGGGTGTTTAATGGCGATCGCACTTGGGGCAAAAGGCAATGAATGGGCTTGGAAAAGTAGACGGTGGCGCAGTATTGAGCAATTCAAAGCCCATCAAAGAGGCTGGGCGATCGCTGGGATTCTAATTGGAGCGCCTATTAGTATTATGCTGTGGGTCGGCGCGATCGCTTTGCTGAAATCTGTATTTTAAGGCAGTCTTTTGGGTAAATATCAAGCGAAGATTTTTTAGGCAGATAAGTATAAGGGTTTAACAAATGGTTCAACTTCTTCAAGGAAAAGATATCACCCTAGCCCAACTTATTGATGAATTTGGCCTACAACTTGCAGATGATGAGCATTTTTTTTCAGAATGGCGGCATGATTTAGCTGAGTTGAGTGACTTAGAAAAGCAATCTCTCAACAATTTTGTAGTGGCGTGTCAAGCTTAAAATAGTGCATTAAACGTAGACGTAGGTTGGGTGGAGCGGAGCGCAACCCAACAATATATCAGAATGTTGGGTTACGCAAAGCCTCAACCCAACCTACAAATATTCTTAACTAAGTAAGTCAGTGAGAAAAATTCAATGTATATGAAGAAATATAAATTAACCGTAGGGTGTGTTATGCCGTAGGCTAACGCACCTTGAATTGTTGACGGTGCGTTGCGCTTGGCGACAACACACCCTACATTTAAATTTCTTAACATAGTTTGAAATATTAGCACCGACTTACTTAGACAAAACATATCCCTCTCCGAGTCGGAGAGGGACAGACTTGAACTTTAGTTCAAGGCAGGGAGAGGTTCGTCGAACTCACGTTAAGTTGACTACCTCACCAACTCCATTTCTAACTACTAACTTGCGATTCAACTACACCCACGGGACAAGATACGTTTGTCCCACCCAAACCACAATACCCATTGGGATTTTTAGCTAAGTATTGCTGATGGTAAGCTTCAGCGTAGTAGAATTCCGGCGCATCCAATATTTCTGTAGTAATCTTGCCATAACCTGCGCTGTTGAGGGCTTGCTGATAAGCTTCCCGCGATGCTTCTGCTAGCTGCTTTTGATTTTCGGAATATACATAAATTCCCGAACGGTATTGAGTGCCAGTATCATTACCTTGGCGCATTCCTTGGGTGGGATTGTGGCTTTCCCAAAAGACTTTGAGCAGTTCAGCGTAACTAATCACTTTGGGATCGAACACAACCAACACTACTTCATTGTGACCGGTTCGCCCACTACATACCTCTTCATAAGTGGGGTTGGGTGTTAATCCAGCAGCGTAACCGACTGCGGTGGTGTAAACTCCTTTCAGTTGCCAGAATTTGCGTTCTGCACCCCAAAAACAGCCCAGTCCAAAGATTACCTTTTCTAATCCATCGGGAAAAGGAGGTTTTAAGGGATTCTTGTTGACATAATGAGCGGCGGGTACTGACATAGATTGTGCCCTTCCTGACAAAGCTTCGTCAGGTGTGGGCATAGCTGACTTTTTGCCAAATCCGAATAGTGCCATTGATTTTGACTCTGAATATATATCTTTACCTTACTTACTATTGTAAAGATTCTGGCATCGCTTGGGATTTTCTCTGAGTCCTCAATAGGGTGTGTTAACCTTTACAGAAATAGTTCTGAAATCAAGCTCTTTCCTTGAGCGCCTGTTTTGCAATACTACTAACCCTAGAGTTAGAATCATTGCTTAACCGCTCCAAAATTGAAATCGGTGTGTTGACATTTTTGGCAACAGTTACACGGAGATTGTAGTAAGAATGAACTGCGAATTGTTCTAGCAAATGGACAGGGGTATTGGGATGAGAAGCAATATCATGTAGACCATCAATTGTATTCGGATGCTGTGTTTGGTTGATTTTTAGATAAAGCTTCTCCAGCGCATCTGAGGGTGTATTGGGGTTTTTAGCGAGATTTATGAGAAAATGAATGTCTGAGCTAAATCGCTCTTGATAGTCGGTAAGTGCAAGCAGCATAGTGGCTGGTGTTTTCAAAGACGATGCGATCGCGCTTACTACATCATACTTATTCATCTGCAACAGATTTTCTAACACTTTTGGAGTGATGTCAGAACGTCTCACCAATTGAACTGCACTTCTTTCATACATGGCTTGATTGGATCGCGAGACTCGCTGATGTTGCTTAACCAAGAACTCTGCAAAAAACTCTAGAACGGTAGAGGTTGCATTGGGATGGTTTACGGCTTTGAAGGGTACATCTTCATCTGTATCCTGCGCGAGTTTTTCTAAAACCTTTGCAGGGGTTGAGGGATGGGCGGCAACCAATAGCCGGACAGAGGCTCGTCGATCGCTGGCTAACCGCTCTAGCAAGTCGATGGATGTTCCAGGTTTTCCCTCGATAAAATTGATGATGGCGATCGCAGTTTCCGAAACATTTGGATGGTTTTTGACCAGATCGCGAATTTCTTTCTCATTTTCTCCCGCTAGTTTTTCCAATATTGCGCTTGGTGCTTCAGGATTTCGAGCAATTGCTTTATGCATCGAAAAATTTCTCCAATCTGCAAACGTATTGAGCAGGGATAACGGTGCTTTTGGGTTGTTAGTGATCGCCATTTTCACATAGCTGCTTCCACGCTCGGCTAGTTGAAGCAATAACGATTCAGAAGTATTCGGATTTTGAATGATCGCGGTAAAGAGGCGATCGAAATCAGATTCATCAGCATTTTCGTCATCGCAGAAACGAGGCGGGCTTTCTACAAGTTGTTCCAGGATGTGAAGAGGTGTTTTTGGATTTCTAGCCACAGCACAAAGAATTTCCTCATCCTCGATTTTAGATAACTGAGCGATCGCACTTTCACTAGTTGTTGTGCTTCGCGCTAAAGAGAGTCTAACGAAATGGCTCTCAGGATTTTCCAGCAGCAAAAGATTGAAAATCGGGTTCGCCGTAATTGCGTCTGGAAACTCCTTACCTAATTTCAGCAACACTTCCGTGGGCGTATTCGAATTTCTAGCCACAGCCTCACGAACTTCCGGCTGAGGATGTAAAGATAGCTCCTCAAGCACTACAACCGAAGTGTCAATAGCCAAGGCTAATGCAAAATCGTTGTCGTCAAGCATAGTAAAGATTTTTATATATATAGATAGAATGAGTTTTCCCAAAATATAAGGACACTTTTAGATTAGACTTTTACGAAACTTCATCAATATTACGAATACTTTAAAGAGCAACTTGGTGTTAAAAGCTACTCATGGATAAAATACCGAAAATTGACCGTCAAAGGGAGCATCAAGCGAACGAACGAACATTTCTGGCTTGGCTACGCACTTCAATTGCATTGATTAGCTTTGGTTTTGCGATCGCGCGATTTGGTATATTTCTGCGCCAATTGAATCTTGCTATTACCCAACAAGAACCTCCGGTAAGTCCATTATCTAACTCGGAAAACTTGGGTGTTGCTTTGGTAATTTTTGGAATTTCGACTATTGCCTTAGCTGCATGGCGATACAACCGAGTTTTCTGGCAAATTGAAGCAGGGAACTATAGACCAAATAGGTTAATGGTTTGGATAATGAGCGGAGTAGTAATTACTTTGGGGTTTCTCAGTCTTCCTTTACTCTTAAGGCGTGATAAAGTACCTTCTCGTTCTCCGCTTACCATTCAACCACAGTCCCGAAATTTGCATTAAATGCAGCAGGAGTCAGAATTCAGGAGACAAAATTCAGGAGTCAGAATTCAGGAGTCAGAATTCATTTTTTATACGGACGCATTTTTTGTAACTTTTTTGCCGCTCCTCAATCAATCTTAGGGTAGGCGTAGCCCAACCCAGCCCGGATTTCTCACGCATGGAAGAGAAGTGTGGGGAGTGTGCAAGGTGTCAACTTAAGCTGGAAATAGCTTATCTGTTGCCTTCCATGCCCGCCCGGAAATAAATTTTCGGGCTAATAGCTTAAATCTACTGAAGTAGATTGGAGATTTTTGGCAATATTTAGTCATCTTCAGATGACTTTAGCTATGAGACGGGAATTTCAATTCCCGGCGGACAAGCGGTTTTACGTTAAGTTGACACCAATGGGGGAGTGTGCGGAGTATGCGGAGTGGGGGGTAAGACTTCTTCCCACACCTCCCACACCCATTGGATTTATCGCACTTGATATCTAGCAAGCTTTTAGACTTTTTGTAATCGTCGTTTTCAGCTTGGGCTGAATCAGCATACACTGATTTTGAACTAATGAAAGCGGTTGCCCTTACAGAAACGATGAGCGAAAGTAAGATATCAGAGATATTAGAAACCTTCGAGGCAGACTTGCTGTCGGAGTGGACTCAAGAACTAGCCACTGTAAATACTCGGAGAGGCTTGATTAAAGAAGCACAGCTAAAGGAGGAGTGCCGGGAATTCCTTAGTTTGTTTCGGATTGCCGTTGGGCGGGGCAATACCAATATCCAGGCAGGGGAGTGGCAGGAAATGCGGGAGATGCTCAACAGCATTTCTCGATCGCGATCGCAAAATGGCTTCACACCCTCAGAAACGGCTACATTCGTCTTTTCGTTCAAGCAACCCCTCTTCAACCGAATGCGTCAGCAATTGCAAGACCCGATTGAGTTGGGTGAAAATATGTGGTTAGCCACAAACTTACTGGATCAGCTAGGATTGCTGACAATTGAAGTGTATCAAAAGGCGCGAGAAGAGGTAATTTTGCGGCAGCAGGAAGAGTTGATGGAGCTGTCTACCCCAGTGGTTAAACTCTGGGAGGGAATTTTGGCATTGCCGATAATCGGTACTCTGGATAGTACCCGGACTCAAATGATGATGGAGTCGTTATTGCAGAAGATTGTCGAAACTGGTTCAGAAGTTGCCATTATTGACATTACTGGGGTTCCCACTGTCGATACCCTGACTGCTCAACATCTGCTCAAGACCGTTACCGCCGCCCGTCTTATGGGAGCTGATTGTATGATCAGTGGCATTCGTCCTCAAATTGCCCAAACAATCGTTTATCTCGGCATTGATTTGACAAATGTAGTCACGAAAGCAACTTTAGCCGATGCCTTTCTGATGGCGCTAAAACGGTTGGGAACAACCATTAACCGCTCTCAATCCAAATAGCTGGCAGAAAGCAATGGAAAGCATTCCTATACTTAAAATGGGCAATTTTCTACTTGTGACGATCCAGGTAGATATGCACGATCGCCTCGCCATGACGCTACAAGAAGACCTAACCAACCGCATCACTCAAACTCATGCTCACGGTGTCCTGATTGATATTTCAGGATTAGAGATTGTTGATTCATTCATTGGGAGGATTTTAGGCAACATTGCCAGAATGTCACGGGTGCTAGATGCTGAGACGGTTGTTGTTGGAATGCAGCCTGCCGTAGCAATCACCCTAGTGGAATTGGGGATGTCGCTGACAGGGATTCGCACTGCCCTAAACGTCGAAAAGGGTATGGCATTGTTGCGATCGTCATTCAATGAAACCACAAATCAAATTACTGCCACTAAATGGCGTGCAGATGACGATGCAGAAGACTGAAACCATCGATATTCAATCTTCTACAGATGTAGTTTTAGTTCGGCAGTCTGTGCGCCATCTGGCCGTGGAAATTGGCTTGGGCTTAGTAGACCAAACTAAAATTGTGACCGCCGCCAGCGAGTTAGCCCGCAATACCCTAGACTACGGGGGGGGCGGCACAGTTAAGCTAGAAACCCTTCAGGAAGGGCGACGACGAGGACTCCGGCTGACCTTTGAAGATCGGGGGCCGGGTATTCCCGATATCGAACTGGCGCTAAAGGATGGGTTCACCACGGGCAACGGCTTAGGTATGGGGCTAGGTGGTGCCAAACGACTTGCCAGCGAGTTTGAGATTCAGTCTGTGGTGGGAGAAGGAACACGGATAATAATTGTACGATGGAAATAAAATGAAAGAATCCGTCGCTGTTACAATTACTGAATCTAGCCAAACTGGGGAAGCTAGACGGGCGGCGATGGCTTTAGCAACTAGGCTCGGTTTTCAGGAAACAGAACGGGGCAAAGTTGGGATTGTGGTGACAGAAATTGCAAATAATTTGCTGCTGCACGCTCACGGCGGAGTTGTGATAATGCGATCGCTCCAGCAAGATTCTAGAATTGGCATTGAAATCTTATCGCTAGATAAAGGACGGGGAATGGTTGATGTGGATGAGTGTTTGCAAGATGGCTTTTCCACAGCCGGAACCTTGGGTAATGGTATGGGTGCAATTCTTCGCCTTTCTGGTTTATTGGAAATTTACTCCGTTCCCAACCAAGGTACAGCGCTCCTCGCCCATATCTGGCTAGACTCAGCACCCCATAAACCTGAGAAGATTTTAGAAATTGGAGCGATCTGTTTGCCCGTAAGAGGAGAAGAGGTTTCAGGGGATACCTGGGCATCGGAAGTCGATAGTTGCCGTAGCTTGTTGTTAGTAGCTGATGGTTTAGGGCATGGGCCTGCGGCTGCGTCAGCATCAGAAGCAGCTGTGAAAATGTTTCAAGAACATCATCATCGTTCTCCGGGTGCGATCGTCGAAGCTGCCCACGCCGCCTTGCGAAGTACGCGAGGCGCAGCACTCGCCATTGCCGAAATCGACTTTGAACAACAGTCTATCCGCTTTGCTGGAATTGGCAATATCGCTGCCAGCATTTTCTCCTTTACTGAGCATCGCCATCTGCTATCTCACAATGGCACGGTCGGACATGAAATCCGCAAAATTCAAGAGTTTAGCTATCCCTGGTATGCCAACGGAATTTTAATTATGCATTCTGACGGATTAAGCGCTAAATGGCAGATCGATCGCTATCCCGGCTTGATGCAAAAACATTCCAGCCTGATTGCAGGTGTGCTATACCGAGACTTTAACCGAGAGCGGGATGATGTGACGGTGTTAGTTGCGAAAGGAATGGGGAGTTGAGGCAAATGAGTAATGAGTAATGAGTAATGAGTAATGAGTAATGAGTAATGAGTAATGAGTAATGAGTAATGAGTAATGAGTGATGAGTGATGAGTGATGAGTGATGAGTGGATTATTTTTTATTTTTCTTTCAATTTGTTGATTGAAGTTGTTAATATCTTAATAATTCTTTCATTCTCTTCTATCAGATTTTGAAATTTTGATTTTGACACCAACTCTGACTTTATCATTATTTTTATCCAATAAATGGTTTCATTGGCTTCCTTGAATGCTATAGAATACTTATTGATAAAGTCTTTATTTGATTGTGCATATTTAGCTTCTGAACAGTTTGCACCTTATTGATGTCCCGCTTCTTAAAAATTGTTTAGACAAGATTTTACCAGCGTCGTCAAAAGGTCTTTTATTTAGCTCAGAATAAGCTTTAACAACTCTTATGGCTGGCAAAATTTTCTGTTCTTTCTTGAATACTGATATTTGCGTTATAATTAATCACGAGTAAAAAAAAAGAATGTGACAATAAAATTTTACTTTACAAGTAATGGGTATTTACTCATTACTCACAAAACGCGAAAAATAACTTTTTCCACTGCAAATTTTACTCAAGCCAAAGATTGTGCATGAATTTTTAACCCCTGAAAATTTCCTTTATAAGTAATGGGTATTTACTCATTACTCATTACTCATCACTCATCACTCATCACTCATTACTCATTACTCATTACTCATCACTCATTACTCATTACTCATTACTCATTACTCATTACTCATCACTCATTACTCATGGAGCAAAGCGACTTGACAATTGTTTTTACGATCGCCATTCAGTACGAACAGGATGTTGTGCAAGCTCGGCAACGAACTCGTGAGATCGCCGAGCAGTTGGGCTTTGATGCTCAAGATCGGGCGCGATTGGCAACGGCAGTTTCCGAAATTGCCCGTAACGCCTTTCAATATGCCCAAGGCGGAACGGTTGAATTTTCTGTGGCGGGAGAGCCGCAAGCGTTTTTGATTCGGATTCAAGATCGGGGTGGGGGCATTCCTGATTTAGAGGATGTTTTGGCAGGACGCTACACCTCTGATACGGGAGCGGGGTTAGGCATCGTGGGTACTCGGAGATTGATGGATTTCTTTGAGATTGAATCGCTGCCGGAGCAAGGAACAACGGTAACAATCGGCAAAAGGTTGTCGAAGCGCACACCTAATTTCACCGATTCGCAATTGCAGCAGATTCGAGAAATTGTAATTGGGCGATCGCCTGAAAATCCCTATCAAGAAATTCAGCAGCAAAACCAGGAATTACTCCGGGCTATGGCAGAGCTACGGAAGCGCGAGGAAGAACTGAACCAACTCAATCAGGAATTGGAAGATACCAATCGCGGTGTGGTTGCCCTCTATGCAGAACTGGATGAGAAAGCCAGCTCTCTGCAACAGGTAAACGAGCTAAAAACCCGCTTTCTCTCGAACATGAGCCACGAGTTTCGCACACCGCTCAACTCGATTTTATCCCTCTCTCGGATGCTGATAGCCCGGATGGATGGCGATTTGACCATTGAGCAAGAAAAGCAGGTAACATTCATCCAAAAGGCGGCGAGTGGATTATCAGAATTGGTTAACGACTTGCTGGATTTGGCAAAGGTGGAAGCTGGAAAAATTGAAGTGCGTCCCAGTTCCTTTGAAGTTAGTGACTTGTTTGCCACGCTGCGGGGAATGCTACGCCCATTATTGGTTCAAGGCTCTTCTGTGACGCTGATTGTCGAGGAAGCTGAAGGCATTCCACCGCTCTATAGCGATGAGGGCAAAATTGCTCAAATTCTGAGAAACTTTGTCTCGAATGCCCTCAAATTTACCGAGCAGGGAGAGGTGCGCGTCAGCGCTGTGCAAACGGGTCATACCATCACCTTCTCTGTATCTGATACGGGCATCGGCATTGCTCCCGGCGATCGCGAGCGGATTTTTGAGGATTTTATGCAAATTGACTCCCCTCTGCAAAAGCAGGTGAAGGGAACCGGGTTAGGATTGCCCTTATCGCGCAAGCTAGCGGAGCTACTCGGCGGCAGCATTTCGGTGAAAAGTCAGCTGGGTGAAGGCTCTACCTTTACAGCCTTGATTCCCATCGTCTACCCAAATGCCAGCGAATTTCCCACTATACTGCAACCAATCGTATCAGTTGAGCCAACTCGCCTGCCCATTCTGGTGGTTGAAGATCATCCAGAAACCCTATTTATTTACGAAAAGCACCTTCAAGAATCAATCTATCAAGTGATTGCTACCCGCACCTTAGCTCAGGCAAGGCTGGCCTTACAAAAACTTCGACCGGCGGCGATTATGCTAGATATTCTCCTGGAGGGGCAAAACGGCTGGACGTTCTTGCGAGAAATTAAAGGGGATGAAACAACCCGCACTATCCCTATACTCGTTATTACCATCGTTGATAACGAGAAGCAAGCTCTGGCATTAGGAGCAGACGGTTTTCTAATTAAGCCGGTAGACAGATTGCCGCTGTTGAACAAACTTAATAGGCTAATTACTGAGAACAAGCCTCAAAAAATCTTGTTAATTGACGATGACCCCGCCTATCGGTATCTTGTGAAACAGTTGTTAATAAATACACCATTGAGTATTTTAGAAGCCGCGAACGGACAAGAAGGATTAAATTTGGCACAACGGGAGCAGCCAAACGCGATCGTGCTGGACTTGGAGATGCCAGAGATCGGCGGATTTGACGTACTCAAGCAGCTGAAGAACAATTCCGTCACTCAGTCGATTCCTGTGATTATTCACTCATCTGCCCAACTGGATGCAGAAGCGCAAAGTCGATTAGCGGCGCAAAGCATAGCCATTGTTTCCAAAGAAGCAGGCTCTCAAACTACAGCGATTGTTCAACTTCAAGATGCGCTTGTCAAAGCCGGACTGGTTCTAGAGGTTTAAGGGAAAAGTCATGTCTGAGCCACGGGTTACAATCCTGCATGTTGACGATAACGAAGCCAATCGCTACGTTGTTAACCGGATTTTGCAAAATGCAGGCTTTAGTGTCGTGGAAGCGGCAACTGGAACGACAGGTTTAGAAGCCGTTGCTAAATTTCAGCCTGACTTAGTAATTTTAGATGTCCAATTACCAGATATCAGCGGCTTTGAAGTCTGTCGCCAAATTAAGGCAAACCCGGAAACGACTTTTATCCCAGTGCTACAACTTTCTGCAAGTTTTGTCCGAAGCCAAGATAAGGCAGAAGGCTTAGACAGTGGTGCTGATGCTTATTTGGTGCAACCCGTTGAACCAATTGAACTGCTTGCCACCGTGCGATCGCTGCTGCGAATTCGTCGGGCGGAGGAAGCTGCTTTGTCCTCAGCGCGAGAGTGGCAAACCACCTTTGACTCGATGAACGACAGCGTTTCTCTGGTAGACCGAGAAGGTAGAATTATGCGCTGTAATCGAGCGATGATGCAGCTTTTTTGCAAGCCCTCCGACGAAATCTTAGGTTATGCTCACCACGAGTTGATGGGCGCAAAATTGGGAATCGGCGATGGCGCTTGTTTTCGCCGTGCGAAAGAAACTCACCAACGGCAAATTCTCGAATTTAAGTCCCAAGAACGCTGGTTTGCCAAAACCATCGACCCAGTAATTGATGGGGATGGGACTCTCACAGGTGCGGTTTTCATCCTCTCCGATATTACCGAACGTAAACGATCGGAAGCCTTGCTGCAAGAGCAAAACGATCGCCTCAATCAACTGATGATTTCTTTGCAGCAACAGACTGAACAAGCGCAGCAAGCCAACCGCATCAAAGATGAGTTTTTGGCAGTGCTGTCTCATGAATTGCGATCGCCCCTAAATCCGATTCTGGGTTGGGCAAGAATTCTGCAAAAAAGTCACCAGGATGCAGCCAAAACTCAGTACGCCCTGGAAACGATTGAGCGCAACGCGAAACTGCAAGCCCAACTAATCGAAGATTTGCTCGATGTGTCGCGTATTCTCCAAGGGAAGTTGGCTTTAAATACAGTTCCAGTCGGTCTAAATTTTACTATCAAAGCTGCCCTTGAAACCGTGCGGCTAGCTGCTGAAGCTAAATCTATTCAGATTCAAACAATATTTGAACCGAACGTTGGACAAGTGTTGGGTGATTCTGGTCGTTTGCAACAAGTTGTTTGGAATCTACTTTCTAACGCGATTAAATTTACCTCACCCGGTGGTCGAGTAGAGGTGCGGTTAGAAACAATCGAGGATGAAGCAGATACTCATGCTGCATACACTCAAATCACTGTCAGCGATACTGGTAGGGGCATCTCTGATGAGTTTCTGCCCTACGTCTTTGACTACTTCCGCCAAGCTGATGGGACAACGACGCGAAAATTTGGCGGGTTGGGGTTAGGGTTAGCGATCGTGCGTCATTTGGTTGAATTGCACGGCGGAACTGTTCAAGCAGACAGTCCTGGAGAAGGGCAAGGAGCAGTATTTAAAGTTAAACTTCCACCGATCGCTACTTCAACATTGAATCAAGTTAATACAGCCGATCGCGATCGCTCAGATTTAAATCTCAATGGATTGCAAACGCTGCTTGTAGACGACGACACAGATTCGCGGGAGTTCATTGCCTTCGTGCTACAACAGTACGGCGCACAAGTAACTGAAGCAGACTCAGCACATGAGGCTCTGAATAATTTGGGACGAGCAAAATTTGATTTGTTAATTAGTGATATTGGTATGCCCGATATGGATGGCTACACCCTAATTCGTCAAATTAGAAACCAGTCACCCGAACAAGGCGGAGAAATTCCTGCGATCGCCCTGACTGCCTATGCGGGAGAAATCGATCGACAACAAGCACTAGCCGCCGGATTTCAACATCATATTTCTAAACCAATTGAGCTAGAAGTATTAATACAGGCTATTTTGACGATAGTAACGATTTAGCAACCTGAATTTTAAGGCTTTTGGCGATAACTGAAAGTGTATTGATTTATAAATATCCGCCAATCAGACAGTATAACAATCCGAAGGCTATAGCCCGACTCAATCATTCGTGAATAACTAGATCCCCGACTTCTTTAAGAAGTCGGGGATCTGAGGTTCTCTGTAGATTCAGAAATAACTGTCACACAGGCATTCACTAAGGGTAAAAGCGGCCCTAATTGCTCTTGTCCATTCACGGCTAAATCGCTGTGACACAAATAAACTCTCTCGGATACACGAGAGAGTAAATCTGTCAAAATCCTTTGCAGTCGTTGTTCTTCTGCCAATTTTTCATCTTCTGCTGTCCAAGGTTCGCCTAATCTATCTCGCAGGAAAAACGGCGCACCGAATAAAGTCGCCGCACCACCTTTCGCCCATAGAGGTGAACCAGCATCCAGCCAAAAATGCCATTGGTGCGATCGCCTACTAGATCGATATTGAAATATAGTTGCTAAGGTGACAGCCTTTCTCGCTCCACCAATGGGACGCACAGGGTAAGGGTTGGCGGTAATCGTCCCACGTCGCAGTAGTTGAATGAATTCAATAATAGTTGCGTGAGGCGTTGTCTCAACTGGGGCAATTTGTCGTAATCTGGTGTCAATTTCCCAGTAGTGTTGGGCGGTTTCTAATAATTCCCGCAGTGCTGCTAGTTGTTCGTAGGGAAGATTACTACCATTCCACAAAAAGCGCTGAATTGCTCTATCTAAAAGGGAAATAGGACTAGGAATTAACCGCAGTTCTTGTTGCGATCGCTGCTGTTCTAACCACTCTAATATCTCATTATAAGCTGTAGTCGCTGCATAACCGATTCGATCCCAGCGCTCAAACGTTGATACTGGTAGCAAGTTGGGGCGATCGGGATGGGGTACAAAGCAGTAATCTGCAATCAAACCAGCACGTACCGGATCAATGCGAGTGCTGAGTGAGGAGTTAGGAGTTAGGAGTGAGGAGTTTTCTGGTAGTTGTTGCTTCCTGCTCAATACAACCAGCATTTCTGCCACAGCATCTCGATCTACAAGTCGTCCCAAGCCGGGATAAACTAGTGCCAGCATGGTGAGTAAAGCGCGAATGATCGGCGAACTAATTAGGGGACGTTGGTCATTCAGCGATTGTACTGGGATATTTTGCTTGATCAGGATTTCTACTAGAGTATAACGAGCGATCGCATCTAAACCTGGTGCAATAATCGCCACTTCTTCCGGTTGCACTTGCTGCGATTGGATGGCATTAGCAATTTCCTCTGCTGTTTGCCGCAATAATTGGGCGCGGGAGGTGGTTTGAATTGAATACACTGTTTTTGGTAAACTCAACATTACCATCGGTTCTGTGACTAATTCCACCATTTGTTTAGTCAGTTGCTCGCTCAGAGACTCTGGAGGCGGCCCGTTCAAGATTTCTACCCGACAACGCTCTGCTAACCCTTCTAGATAGTTGGGATCTGCTCCCAATCCCAATCGCACTGCACCGTCAGGATTGTAGCTAAACGCGCCAACTGCACCTCGATCTAATAGCAATTCAAACAAAAGACGCGCTACGCTAGGATAGTCATCGACATCATCTGCTAGTACTGCCTGATAGCGTTTAGTTAGGTGCTGCTGGTAATTGCGATCGCTTAACAAGTGCTGACTATAAAGTTCGGTAATAATCCCATAAGTTAGTAACCCCCTCTCTAAACACCAATTACGCCAATCCAGCAGCAAAGATGCTAAAAATTCCGGCTCTAAAGTTGTGGTATTCTCCCCTAGACCCTTGGCTAAAATCTGGGCAATATCTTCGCAAGGTATACCACTGTAAGCTGCTAATTGTAATAAGTCCAAGATGCGACGCACCAAACGAGATTCATTCACTCCCGCAATACGTAAAATTTCTTCGTCTAATTGGGGACGCCAGAGCTTGGTGGCTAATTCTTGTTCCGTTTCTGGTCGCAATCTTACCGGAAACTGTGCTTTCAGGTTCAACGAGTTAATCAGCAACGGCCAAAATAAAATAACTTCATCCTGAAAAAAACCTAGTGGTGTCTTGGCACGAACCGGATATTTACCCAAGGTTGAGGTAACAATTATATCTCCTAATTCTCGACGATTATCATCATTGGCAGCTAATACTAAAACTCCTGGCTCTGTTTGTTTAAGATATAAAAATTCGGGTACATAAGCACCTTTTTTACCTCTGGTTTTTTTAGTATAAAATGATTCAGTATACTGGTTTTTCGATTTTACCCAATTACAAAATTGCTCTACCAAGCGAGCCGTCTTACCACTGCGGCTAGTGCCAACAATCCAAACCGAATGAGAAACCACAAACTTTCTCCTTGTAGATTTGCTAGTATACCTCGTGCGTTAACTTAAGGTTAATAATCAACCAAATAATGCTGGATGATTGTCTGCAATGAAAAACTCTGTTTTTAGTCAAAAAATCTATTCTTTCTTACTTGCTGCTTATCGGCGGTACTTACAGACTCCTGAACGTTCCTTATATGAGGCTTACGATGCAGCACTAAAGATTCAGGAAATAGAAAATAAGCATTTCAATGGTAATAAAATAGACACTGACTCAGCCATGTACAGTAATAGCGTCATGGATTATTTTGAGTCAGACCTTAACAAGCTATTAAAAATTGCCAGAATGCGCCTGACGGAGTTTAAAGCAAGCCGTTGGTTTCTAAATGAAGAGAATCAAAAAGCTGCTGAAAAAGCAGGTATAGAGTATCTAAGTCTTTCTTTAGTTTTGGAAAAGCTAAACTTTATCGATCAAGTTATATCTAAATACAAAATAGATTCTGAACCAACAATCTCCAACGCTTTAGTAGTTAGACCTCAAAATATATCAGCTAGCTCTGTGATATCTGACGAGAAATCGCTGCTTGTCAATACTCCAACATTACCACCCAAAATACAAACTCAAGACTCAGATAACAAAGCAAAAATCAAGCGCAAAACCGATACCATAGGCGTTTTACCCCGTTCTATTTTAAGTACTATCAGTCGTCTACAAGTTGAATTAGATCCTAATTCTGAACAAGAGGTAATTCAGAGTTTCCGTCAGACTCAAAAAAGAACAATAATATCTATCAGGTTTATTTTACTATTAATTATCGTACCACTTTTGACGCATCAAATGGCAAAATCTTTTGTAGTTGGCCCAATTATTGAGCGGTTTAGAAGCTCCGAAGAAATGCAGATATTCCTCAATTCTGAAATGGAAGAGGAAGCCCTTGTAGAATTACAAAGATTTGAAGAAAAGCTCAAGTTTGAAAATCTCATTATCAAAGCTCCTCCACTGTTACCTGAGCAACTGGAGACTGAAATGAAAAATAAGGCGATAGAGGTTGCTGAAGAATTTCGTCATGAAAGCTCTGGTGCGATCAAAAATGTTTTTGCAGATATGTTCTCGGTGGTTGCTTTTATCTGGCTTTTGCTAGTCAGCAAGTCTTCTATTGCTGTACTCAAAGATTTCTTTGATAATATTGTCTATGGACTTAGTGATAGTGCTAAAGCATTTATCATTATTTTGTTTACTGATATCTTTGTAGGATTCCACTCTCCTCATGGTTGGGAAGTACTGCTAGAAGGTGTATCGCGCCATTGGGGATTACCAGCAAATAGAGATTTTATTTTCTTATTTATTGCCACCTTCCCAGTGATTTTAGATACCATTTTCAAATATTGGATATTCCGATATTTGAATCGCATCTCGCCTTCTGCGGTTGCGACTTATCGGAATATGAATGAATAGGGCATTGGGCACTAGGGACTGGGAAAAATTTTGGCGTTGTGAAACAATTAAGTTATTTTTGATTTTTGATTTTGAGCGAGGTGAGATAATATTAGAAATTTTGATGAAAAAAACACTTGCTTGGTTAGGAAAATTTAACAAAATTATCGCTATCAGCTTACCTGTGTTTTTGTCGATTTTGCTGGTGCGGATGCAATCTTTGACGCATCGAGAACTTATTTCGCCAGAATGTCAGGTGAAAAAGTGGGATATACCAGTTTCTTTGACTGCTGAAAATCAAGATGCATTTTTGCAAAAGCAAAAAGCACGATTAATCCAGAGACTACCAATTACTTGTTGTCAAGATGATGTTTCTTGTTTCGATGAAGTAATTTACGGCAAAACACCAGATAAAAAAGCACTGATAAGTGCGATCGCTCGTAGTCTCCAATACCTAGAAACAGCTAATGCTACGGCTGCTTATCAAAACTATCCGGTGGCTGGGATTACGCGCGATCGCGTCTTGAAAAGTTTGCAAAGATTCCGCGAACTCTTATTAACAACTAATTCTGCCACAGAATTACATCAAGCCATTGAACGGGAATTTGTTCTTTACCAGTCGGTTGGTAAAGATAACAAAGGTTCCGTTTTATTTACTGCCTATTATGAGCCACTTTACGCAGCCAGTCGCGTCCCTACAACAGAATATCGTTATCCTGTTTATCGCTTACCTCCTGATTTCAACTCCTGGCCCAAACCTCATCCGACACGCGAGGAATTGGAAGGATCGGATGGTTTACAAAGTGCAAAAGGTAAGTTGCGAGGGTTAGAGTTATTTTGGTTTCGCGATCGCCTCGAACCATATCTAGCTCAAATTGAAGGTTCGGCGAGACTTCAGCTTCCCGATGGTACTCAAACAACAATCGGTTATGCGGGTAACACCGCTTATAGCTACAAAAGTATTGGGCGAGAATTAGTCAATGATGGCAAATTACCACTAGAAGGTATAACTCTGCCAATTATTCTCGACTATTTTCAAAAGCATTCCCAAGAATTAAATATTTATATACCGCGCGATCGCAGCTTTGTTTTTTTTCAAGAAAATCACGGTGAACCAGCCCAAGGTTCGATCAACGTACCACTAACAGCAGAGCGTTCTATTGCTACAGATAAATCTCTCATGCCTCCCGGTGCTTTAGCGTTGATTCGTGCTTCCATTGCCTTCGTTAATCCTACCGGAAAAATGCAGGAGCGGATAATTAGCCGCTATGTTCTTGACCAAGATACCGGAGGCGCAATTAAAGGTGCAGGTAGAGTAGATTATTTTTTAGGTACTGGGAAAATAGCAGGCGATCGCGCTGGTTTGACAGTCAGCAATGGACAATTATTTTATCTATTACTCAAGTCCAAGAATTAAACACACTCGCATTTTAATAAGCTAAACCACACCTAGTCCACATATCTAAAATTTATATAACTCTTGTGGGGTAGGCATCTTGCCCGCCCTAATGATGCAAGTTAAATGTGTAATATCATGTTCGACTTAATGCTTATGTCATTTCGTTCGCGTAGCGTCTCGTAGAGAGCGGAGCGCAGCAATCTTAAACCTTTGCGATTGCTTCATTCCACTTCGTTGCATTCGCAATGACATATCGTAAGTGATTTACAGAACATGATATAATAGATTACTAAAATTCCCGACTTCTCAAAAAAGTCGGGAATTTTAGTCTTTCGGCGTAAATAAAGCACCCATTCCGAATCAATGAAATACTTGCAGTATAGAAATTACGAATTATGAATTACGCTTCTAAATCCATATCACCATCATCATCATCATGATCGTAGGGGATATCATCAAGGTCTATCATTTCGGAAATTTCTTCTACTTCAGTTAGATACTCAGATTCTTGATGTTCGCGCTCAATTAGACGACCAGTTGACTTCAGCCATTCCAAAAGAATAAATTCATTACTTGTACGAATTACTGGCGCTCGTTGGTTACGAGGCTCTTCACGCAAAGGACTAGTAGGCATAAAAAAAACTCACTTTGAATTATAGATTACCGTACAAATACATCGAAATTGTACATTCAACAGGTCGCGGCACTTCTTTCCCTGGGTATTGGGAAAAAGTTGTTTAAAATTTGGTAGTGGGTACAAGCCTACACCATAATTTTTTAATTTCATACCCAATAAAGAGGGGAGCATCTCACCTTTGCAAATATACCAGGCGATTAGAAATCGCGGCTACACAAACCAAGTCCGCCTACGCGGACTCAAAGGATTTGAAACCCACCTCCGTGGGTTTTGTCTGTGTAGCTGCGAATTCTATTCGCTAGGGCAAACGTGTTTTTACAAAACTGAGATGCTTCCATAAAGAGTCCCTAATCCCCAATACCCAGTCCCCAGTCACCTTTACACAAACACGATTTCACAAAGCATTTGGTAGCTTGGCGATAGTCTCATACATATCAGAGGGTAATGCAGACAATCTGTTTGCTACGGCTACCGCATCAGCTAAGTTACTAAATTGACATCGGACTATCTCTTGTCCATTTCCTGAAGGGAATCGCTTTCTAGCTTTGTTAGAGACTGCACAAATAATCGCTAATGCTTTGGCAAACCCGTCTTTTGTCAAAATTGTTTCTTGAGCGAACCCTTCAACAGGAATAAGGCAAACCTCAAACCGGTAGCCAGGTCTAGGAGAAACTGCTATGTCGATATATGGTTTATCTTCTTTTCTAATTCGGCGTAAATATTTGGCTGTCAAATTTGTATCATGCAAATCAGTCCCAAGGGCGTAAGTAAAAAAGCAATCTTCTGTCAGGGACTCAGGACGGGTAATTATATCCGTTAACATAAGCTCAAGTAATATCCGTATTTTGTCTTGTTTTGTTACACACTAGACTTGTCCGTTCTTCTTAGCACATTTTTTTGATAGTTAGAGATTTCAGTGTCACAGGTGGTATTGCAATATAGTTCGGCTAACTAAAATGCGTCATCTTCAACCTCATTTTCATCGAATAGATTAGCAACATCAATTGACAGCAAACACCTTCAGAATCAAAGAGTGTAGAGATTTAGATTCGGAGAAGTGTCTATAATAATCAGTTACATGACCGAAAATATTTCTCAACATATTTAATCGTAACATAGTTAACGGTTGAACTTTTTAACTATTCTGACCGATAGATATTCAGTAATTAATAATTGTAAATTGTACTAAATTCTTTTATAAAACAAGTATATTTACTATGATTTGAATTTTTGCTGAGAATAGGTTCAATATTGATTGCGATCGCAATCATCCCTGAAATAAAACCCCAGAATTGTAAATATAATTCTGGGGCATCATCTCATATCCTTGCCAAGATATTTAATTACAGCTATTTTCAGGTAACTAGACCACGCCGTAGGGGCAAAGCCATACTGTGCCCTGACGACAGATGTGGTTCAAATACAGAAAACTGCTGTCAGACCAAAAACGCAATTATGGAGCGGCATTAAAAACATTATTCACGTAAGTATTAACAAGACCTCGAGACAGATTTTTAATGCCAGCAGGAAGAGGAGCATATCCACGAGCTATAGCTATAGCATTCGGGTCGATTGTCACATCTGTTCCTGGCGCTGGAACCGGTGGTACTCCTAAAGCCCAGTTGATGAATCCTTTAATCTGATTGGCTACGTTAACGTTTGCGTATTTGTCATAAAATAGTAGGTAAGTTGCCGTAACAATCGGATAAGCATTTGCCGCTGCTGGATCGGTGACAACGAGTTTAATCCGCCGAGCATTTGTATCTTGGTCAGTCGCACCAACAAAAGCATTTGAAATTGTAGTTGGTGAGATGGCATTGTAAGTACCTGCCTTGTTCTTTAAGACAGCAGCTTGCAGACTATTCGCTAACCGTGTTGCACTATCCACATAACCAATTGCACCATCAGTAGTTTTGATTTTAGTGGCTACACCTCCACCTCCTGAAGCGAATTGGAAATTGGCTGGCCAAACAACTGTATCGGCTGGTAGTGGATTGGGTATACCACCAGCAGGTTGAGCAATACTTTTTTTGCCAACTCCTCTGTTCCATGTAGCACCAAACGCTGCTTTGAGATGAGCGCTTAAAGCAAAAGTGGTACCACTATCGTCACTACGACGCACTACAACAATGGGCTTATTTGCTGAAATTGCTACGCCACCGTTATCTGCTTTAATTTGGGGAGCATTCCAATTTGTGATGGTGCCGTTAAGAATACCCAGGTAAGTAGCTCGTGAAAGCTTAATTCCACCTGCTGGTACAGTTAGACCAACGGGGTTATAAGCTAAGGCAATTCCGACGCTAATCACAGGCACTTGAATGTATGGAACAGGGTTTTGAGGTGTACCTGCGGGGGTGGGAACATCGTTGGGACTGCCAACAACTCTTTCTGTTCCTAATACAGGGTCGTCAGTAGCAGCAAAAGAGATTGGGGCTAAGATAGTTGCAGCATTAGGTGGTACTGGTGGCACGGTTTGATTGAAAAAAGCTGTTAGCCCTGCACCACTACCAATGGAAGCATATCTGAATGTGGATAATGTAGTGAGTGGACCATAGCTTCCGTTTGGAAATCCGGTTAGGGCTGGAGGTACATTGTTATTGAGGGATGGAGGATTTCCAACACCGTAAGCGTTAAACCATGAGTCTTTCGGCGCAAGAGGATAGGAAGTTCCTGTACCTATAAGCAAGGTAGTTATAGAGCTTGCACCTGCACCATTCACAGATGTTACTCCTGCTGGAGGAGGAGTGGTGGAGGTCTGAGCTAGAGATTTCTGAGCAGCAGATTGGCCTACTACTAAACCAGTTGCTAGGGCTAGTACAGTAATTGAACTTGCCAATTTATTTAATTGGCGATTGCAATAAAAAGTCATGTCAAGCTCCTTGAAATTAATTTCTGATTCAACACCCCATTCAAGCCAAATCAAGTGTCAAACTGACGATGAAAACAACCTTTTATAAGCACAATAAACTTGTGCCTTAAAAAGGCTATTAATAAATCGAAAATTTGCACCAAAGTCTGAAGAATGTAGAGCAAATTAGAGGCAAAGCCTTCAATATGTAGAGGGAACTAAGCTATTGCTTATACACCCGAAAACATAATCATCTGAATTATGAAAATTACTTTCTTTCAATGTAGATATGCAGCAACCTGCCACCAACTACCGCTAGTTGCGAAGTAAAGAAAGTCAATATTTCACGAATCTTTGTAAGACTGCTATAGCTAATAGCTGTTAAATTATGCCAACGAAATCAACACTATAGTCTGAAGGTAAAGCTCAAATCATGATTACATTATGAAATGATTAAAAAATAAATATATTTATGGAATTTAGAAGTATTTTAAAAGTGGTATTAGGATGCTAATATTACTCTCGTCAGAGTAAAATCTCAAGCTTTTGCATATATCTAGTTTTGCTTCTTAAGATTTTTTTAGAGGTTTTAATCAGCATTTAATATAATTGACTAATAATATCAGTTTACTTGACACAAAGCACAGTATATAGATTCACTAGGCATCCATATTTAATAGTTATTTCTGCCGAAATTGTTGATTTCCCAGTATTTTTGTGTTTTTCACGACAGATATCAAAAAGAATAAAATATTTTGTCTAATTTTACTTTATTATTTATAGCGGTTCTCGAATGGAGGCAATACAGTTTTATCTCTCTTCCATTCCTCTCTCCGATTCGGCTACGGTGTACACACAAGTACTATCTGAAAGGGTTTCAGGCGTTATAGACCCCTTAAATTGTCATTACGAGCGCAGTGATAACAGAGCGAACGCGAGTGCGTCTCGTAGAGGAGTAATCACATAATCCCGTGAGTTTTTGCGATTGCTTATCTACGACACGTTGTTCGCGAACGCAATGGCTTACATTAAATTGGTATGAGGTAAGGAAAGCCAAGGCTTTGAAGTTAGATGAGAAGATTCTCAAAGTCGAGCAGGATTTTAGGAGGTCAAGCTTGAGGTTTGCAACCTAGTACACTACGGTGTAAATAAACCACTCATTCCAAATCACGAAATTCTTACGCTGTATTCATTCTGACTTTTGACTTCCACGTTGCGGTACTAGCTTTTCAAATCAGAAATATTTAGTTTTAGATAAATCTTAATATTATGTTAACTTAACTTCATAATACTGATGTAGAATATAGAACTTTACTACAAGTTCGTAATTTGATTAACAATCATGTTAAAGCATGTTAAATTGTAGTAGCTGTAAATTTTGAAAAAAGAGCAATTATAGTACACTATAGGAAAAATAGCAAATGTTTAGACAAAGTTCTCACGAGAGAAACTTTTTCAAAGCTTTAACTGGTAGTGCGGCGAAAGAATCTCACAAGTTAAGACTGGCATTTAAATCCTGTCTGACTGTTCTGGTTGAATCTGTACCGTTTTTGATTGCTTGTGCTGTATTCGTTAGCGTTATCAGCCTAAAAAGTCCTATTCTGCTCTTTTGCTTACTGGTTGGTAGTTTAATTGCAGTTATTACCCAGCAAATTGGGCAGCAAGTGAATTTACCAAGGCGATCGCTAATATTATTACAAATTTTAGCAGCAGCGATCGTTCTGAGTTTATATTGGTTAGACTGTTTTGCAGCCCCCGCACAAGCACAGTTTTTTGGGGAAGCTGAAAAGTTTTTCAAAAAAACCTTACAAGATGGTTCAGCAACCAATGCTGGTGGTAGCGACACAGCAGTTAGTTTGATATTTAATGTGTTGCGGGCAATTTACTTACTTTATATTGCAATCTCCCTAGTTGGTGTGATCAATGCAGTGCGTAAAGATGAAGATTGGCAAAGCATCGCCAGAACTCCCCTATTAGTGGTTGTTGCTGTTACCATTGCTGATGTACTCACACGCTTTGTAATTGGCGATAGCAGTAAATAATTCAGATATTTCAAATGTCTCAAGAGCGGGAACAAGAATTTCGTCCAGTCAATCAAGTTCTGGGAAGTCAACCTTCATTAGGGCCAATTCCTGCCGATCAAATTCTTCCTTGGACAGTCATTGCCCTAGCCTCCTATTTTATGATCAATGGAATTTTTGGGGGTCTTTTCCAAGAAGAGTTTCAAAAATGGTTGTGGACAGTGCTAATTGCTGGTTGGGGAATCGGAACCTGGTGGATTTTAACTGGTGGTAGGAGTTGGAGTTTTTTAAGTAAATTTATCGGCGTTCCCGCTTGGACAAGAGGCTTTGCTCGTTATCAAAGCTTATTGGAAGTTAACCATGAAGCAAAAAATCGGAAAACAAAGCGTCAGCGTCGCCGGAAATGAAAGTAGATTAACACCATTTGAAGATGCTTTGCACTTGGCGACAATGCTGCGTGTCGCAATTAATGGACGTGATATTGGTGCTTACCTTTTGACAAAAGGCACTCAAAAAGATCGGTTTTGCTTTGTTTTTGGTTTTGATTGTAAGGGAATCCATACTACCTTAAGACCAGAACAAATTGATACACTTTTTAATAACATTGAAGCTGGATTAAAAGACATTCCTAGCGGTGAGCGGATGACGCTGCACTTGGGTTCTTTTAGTTCAGATAAAGAGCGGCAAAAAGAATTAGCAACATTAATTAGAAATTCGCCATCACGAGACATCAAATATTTATTGATGGCGGAGAGAGCCAGAGTTAAAGAATTGACTATCTCTGGGATTCGTAAACCCAAATTTTTACGGATTTATGTTACTTACACCATTGAATCTAACTCACAACATGCAGATGATTGGATCGAAAAGCTTTTAGTCAAAGCTGAATCGTGGTGGTTGAAATTCAAAGGGGATCTCTCAGAAGTAGAAAATCAACGCATTGAAACCCTAATCACCAATGCTTACAACCAGGGTTTTCTTCGCTGGGAACAAATTTTATCTAACAAGATGGGATTGGATGTCAAGCCTTTGACTGCTGATGAACTCTGGGGAGACATCTGGAAAAGGTTTAATGATACGCAGCCAATAGATATTCCCCAGTTAATGACTTTAGATGAACAGGGACTACATGAGCAAGTTAATTCTGATTTAGCGAGTACTAAACTACTTTTAGACAATATCCACGGCACAACTTTGCTGATGGAATCTAGTGTACCTTGTGCCGATCGCCGCTGGGTTAATGTTAACAATCGTTATATTGGCGCACTGTCATTTCTCGAAAAACCCGGTGGTTGGCCCAATAAATCTGCCCAACTGCGCTATTTATGGGAACTGTTAGCTAGAGAAACAGTAGTAGATACAGAAATATTTTGTGAGTTGACTGCTGCAAATCCAGCATTGGTAAAAACGACTCTGCAACGAGTGCTAAAGCAGTCAAACATGACAACAATTCTAGCTCAAGAAAAAAGTAAAACTATTGATGTCAATGCTCAATTAAAGTTGAAGAAATCGGTAGCCGCGCAAGAACAATTATTTGAAGGTGCAGTCCCGATTTATACGAGTATCGCCATTTTAGTACATCGTCCAACTGTCGAAAAATTAGATGAGGCGACAAGATATATTGAAAACTGTTTTCAACGTCCAGCCAAGGTAATTAGAGAAACTGAGTATGCTTGGAAAATTTGGCTGCAAACTCTACCAATAGTTTGGGAAGGTTTGTTAGCAACACCCTTCAACCGTCGCCAGCTATATTTAACCAGTGAAGTTCCCGGATTAATGCCTTTGGTTTTAACTAAAAAAGGTGACAGACAAGGTTTTGAGTTGATTGCAGAAGAAGGTGGAACACCCATACATTTAGATTTATTTAATCAACACAAAAATTTAGCTTTGTTTGCGACAACTCGTGCCGGTAAATCGGTATTGGTGTCAGGGATTTTAACTCAAGCTTTGGCACATGGGATTCCGGTTGTAGCGCTAGATTTCCCGAAACCTGATGGGACATCTACTTTCACTGACTACACAGAGTTTATGGAGGGAAATGGGGCCTATTTTGATATCTCGAAGCAATCGAATAACTTATTTGAACAGCCAGATTTACGATCGCTAGAAGCAGAACAACAGCGCGATCGCTTCAACGATTATACCGCCTTCCTCGAATCAGCGTTAATGACAATGGTTTTAGGATCGTCCACTGAAAGTCAAATTTTATCGCAAACCGTGCGATCGCTACTCAACCTCGCTTTAGAAGCCTTCTTTAGAGATGAAGGCATCCAAGAGCGATATCGGCAGGCGATGGCGGCTGGATTTGGTACTCTTGCTTGGCAGAAAACCCCCACTTTAAAAGATTTTCTCTTCTTTTGCTCACCCGAACACTTGCAGCTAAGTTCTTTAACTGGCAGAGTAGAAGACGCTCTCAGTCAAATTCAGTTGCGCTTACGGTTTTGGCTTTCTAGCCGCGTCGGACAAGCCATTTCTGCACCATCTAGCTTTCCTACCGATGCACAACTTTTAGTTTTTGCGCTCAGAAACTTATCAGATAGTGAAGATGCAGCCGTACTATCCTTAAGTGCCTATTCAGCCGCACTACGACGTGCATTAAGTAGTCCAGCTTCCATATTCTTTATCGACGAAGCACCAATTCTCTTTGAATTCGAGCAAATTTCTGACTTAGTTGGCAGAATTTGTGCCAATGGCGCTAAAGCCGGTATTAGAGTCATCCTATCAGGACAAGATCCTGATACGATCGCCAAATCTAAAGCTGCATCAAAAATATTGCAAAACCTGACAACAAGATTAATTGGACGCATTCAGCCGGTTGCAGTAGATAGTTTTGCAGACATCTTGAAATATCCCCGCCAAGTTATTTCTCGTAATGCATCAGAAAGCTTTTTTCCCCGCAAAGAAGGCGTTTATAGTCAATGGCTATTAGATGATAACGGTAGTTATACATTCTGCCGTTACTATCCAGGTTACGAACAATTAGCAGCAGTTGCTAATAACCCTTATGAACAAACTGCACGTAGCCAAATGATGCAACTTCACAGCGATAAATATGAAGCAATTTCGGCGTTTGCACGTCAGTTAGTGGCGACTCTGCGTAGTAGTTAATCGGATTCTGTAAGCACTTAACAATGTCGTCTACCTTTTTCAGGCACAGATGTATGCAAAAAACTACCATTTTTACTTTTACCTTGTTATCCCTAGCAATACTACCAGCAATGGCACAAATCCAGACGGGTGCATTAGGTCAAGTTTGGACTGATTTTCAATCATATTCCACAGATTTACAAAACTATCTTCAATATAATCTGAGCGACAATTTAAAACCTGTAGAAGTACAAAGTCAAAATGCTCTGAGTAATTCTAAGGGAGATTTGAATATACCTAATCCTGTCGCGGCGGGACAAAAGGTTCGTGATGATTTGATTCTCTACTCTTCTAATTCTGACTCTCGTTCAAGTCGCTTTGAGAATAATTCCGCAGTGCGGGGAAATTTAGTTAGTAATGAACTAAACCGTGTAATTACCCGTGGAGTAGCGGTAGGTGTTCTCGGTCAAAATGGACAAATTCGGGCAAAAGCGAAGTTAGAAAATACTGAGCAAAGTCTAAAAAGTATTGCAACATTGACTAGTAAAATTAACCAGATAATCGGTAACAATAATTTTGCTAATGTTGGTGCAGCTACGGGGATTCCAGCATTAGGAACCTTGTTAGGTTCTATTCAATCGCAAACTAGTCAAATCCAAGAAGAACAAGTAAAAATTGTAGCTGAAACATTTGCTCAGACATTACAAACGAATCAGTATTTGCAATATTCCAACTTAAATTTAGCAAACATTTCTCAACAGGCTGAAGAAGCAAATCGCGCTCGCAGAGTAGAAACATCTACAGAAGCAGCGCGACTTTTACGAGCAACTTCTCAACTAGATTTGTTTGGCAGAAAAGTTAATAAATAGGATTTTAATAGATTTTTTAAAATCCTTGAAATTAGGAAAATCTAAAAAACAGTTTAGTAGGGTGCGTTAGTAACTTAACCCACCCTACAAAATCTAAGAAAACAGCCCATAAATTCAAAATGCAACTTGCTATTCAACTAATTTTTGCCCAAACAGGCATTGATCAAATTATCGATAATGGGACTGCAACTTCCCAAAGTATTGCCGAAGGTTGGGATAAACAATGGCTGGATTTATTACAAAATAACACCAGTAATAACTTGTATGGAGCGCTGACAAATCTGGGTATTTTCTTCGCAGTAGGAACCCTGTTATTTTTTATGATACAATTCCTCAAAGACTTAATATCCTACGAATATACACGTCCCATATCAGCTTTGATTTGGCCTTTTATTGTGGTAGTTCTCTTAAGTAATTCCGGCAATGGAAGTATACTTGCTAATCTGACGCTGGGAGTGCGGAATTTTTTAAACACTGTGAATCAGCAAGTGGTGGTATCAGCAGACGCAGATAAAATATACCAACAAGCACTGAATATGAGTGTTGCTGAAGAAGTAGCTGGTTCCTTACTACGTCCTTGTCAATCGCTGACTGGCGAACAACAAAGTCAATGCTTTGTCAAAGCTGCCGAAAAAATCAACGTTCTCTGGCAGAAATATCGAAATACTTATGGTAATAAAAGCTGGATAATTAGACTACAAAATAAGGTAGATAATATTCGCTATGGCACTGGTCTTGTATCAGAAACCTCTTTTAATTCTTTATTAGGTTCGACAGTCCAAACGAGTATCAAAAACTTTTTAGTTTCCTTACAATATGCCTTTCAGAATTTGATAGAAGCTAGTATGTTGCTAATAGCTGCTTTAGGGCCAATAGCTGTAGGTGGTTCTTTGCTGCCTGTTGCTGGAAAACCAATTTTTGCATGGCTGACTGGATTTCTATCTATTGGAATTGCCAAGATTTCGTTCAATATTATTGCTGTGCTAACTGCCGCAGTTATTGTCAATGGCCCTGGTCAAAATGCTAATGTTGATCCAGATTTAATGTGGTTCATAATTTTTCTGGGAATTTTAGCACCGATTTTATCTTTACTTGTGGCTGCTGCTGGCGGTTTTGCAGTCTTTAGCGCTATCAGCAATACGGCTTCTTTAGTAAAAGAGAGGATATAAAAAATTAAAAATTAAAAATGAATTAAATTTTGGCAAGTGCTGTGAATGCTGACTATATGTAAGAAGCTGAAGTTTTTTGTAGAAGGAGGTGAGTAGATGGTGCGTTTACTAGAGAAAAGACAAACAACGGGTAATACTTTAACAATTTTTGCGATCGCTACCTTTAGTTTACATATATTAGTTTTATTTTTATTCTTATTACAAGGGCTAAATATTCGCCAACTTAGTCTAAGAAAACCTCCTAACTTTGTGCAATTAATCGACGGTAAACCAGTAACTAATATTGATGATTTAGCAAGAGAACCTGAAGCTATTCGTCGATTTGTCAGCAAAACGATGATCTCAATGTTCAGCTGGTCTGGAACCTTACCACCACAAACTATTGAAGAAGTCGCAAACCCCAAATCAGATTTAGGAATACTTATTAACACACCTCAAGGTGGTAGCCAAAAAATTAGTACTAGCAGTTGGGTAGCTAGTTTCGCCTTTTCAGAAGACTTTCGCAAAGGTTTTTTAAGCACAGTTGCAGAAATGACACCGCCAGAAGTCTTCTCCGAAAATCCCAGCCAAGGGATGACATCACAATTAGTTATTAAGCGAGTTTATCCGCCAAAAGAAATTGCACCAGGTAAGTGGCGAGTGGGGATGGTAGCCGACTTAATTCAAAAAAACCGACTTGGTGGTGCAAAACTTATAACTCCTTTTAATAAAGATTTCCTTGTACGCGCGACAGATTATTTCGCTAATCCCCAAACTGACACTAGCACCGACTTACAAAAAGCAATTTATAGTGTCCGCGCAGATAGACTAGAAATTTATGAAGTTCGTAACTTATGTTTGCTAGATAGCTACAACAACCTGAACGGAGATAAATCCAATCAATGCAGCAGTGGACAAACATCTGATAGTTTTATAAGATGATAGATTTCTAATTCGCAGGCTGATAGTTCAATTTATATAATCAATTATTAATGCAATTACTCAAACCAGAAAATAAGAAAAATAGCCCCTTGCCACTGTTGGCAGTAGGAACCCTTGGTTTACATCTATTCACTTTGCTGTTACTAATATTTCATGGGTCTATGTTACAACAGTTAGGACGGCAACTTACACCTCAAAGTTTGGTGCAGCTTGTTGATGGTCGCACCATAACCGTAGATCCCCAACCAAATTTAGAGCGTCAGCCGGAGGCTATTCGGCGGTTTGTAGGTGAAACTATGAGCTTAATGCTCACCTGGTCACAGCAACAACCACCAACACAAGTCTGGGAAATTAGCTCTCAACTGGTAGCTGATAATTTTAAACAAAAATTTAAGTCAGAAATTACTAATTTAAATCCAGATAGCCAATTTGAAAATGTTAATAGAGGCGCGGAGAATGTATTAGTCATCCAAAAAATTTCTCAACCTACAGCAGTAGGTAATGGAAAATGGAAAGTAGAGATGTTTGCCAATCAATTAATTTTTAGCAGTTATGATAAGTTGGGAAAATCAGTTTCCTTTAATAAACAAATTTTAGTTAGAGCCATAGATGAACCAGCAACTTCACTACCAAATGCACCACTACCATTGCACTTTGCAGCTTACCGCCTTGGTGAAGCCAGATTAGAAATTTATAATGTCTGTGAAATCCAAGATAAAAATTGTTCTGGAAATCCCAACTAAGCTCTACTATGACTCGATACTCAATTCCTGCGGAAACCCCTCCCCAAAATGGATTTACTCTCAGCACTGACGATCGCCAACCAGAAGTAGAATCTTTAGATTGGGAATCACGGATGTCAAGGTTAGTCGGCTTTGAAGAAGAATCTTCTACCGCTACCCAAGGTTCAGAAGACTCGGCAACGCTGCCAGAGTCGGTTTCTCAACCACAAGAAGTTCAGACTAAGCAACCACTCTCATCGAATCCTTTTGCAAAATTAGGCTTGGTAGGCGCTGCTACCTTAGCGATCGTTTT
Organism: Nostoc sp.; assembly: GCF_036916655.1. GTDB lineage: Bacteria > Cyanobacteriota > Cyanobacteriia > Cyanobacteriales > Nostocaceae > Nostoc. The sequence continues at coordinate 71,630 of NZ_JBALFY010000068.1, read as the reverse complement.
GTTGGGTGGTCTGTTTTTGTCCAAATTGATGAGTACCAGCAGTCAAAAGCCTAAAAATCTTGTTTCAGCACCAGTACAAGAGCAACCCATTACTGAATCTAAATCTCAACAGCTAGAAGCTGAAGTAGACACTCTCAAAACAAAATTAGCCCTGACTGAACAAGCACAGATGGTGAAAGCTGCCCAACAACAGCTAAGAATTGTCAAATCAACGCCGACAGTAACCTTACAACAACCGTCAGTTAGACAGAAAGTGATCCCAACACCCCCACCAACAGCTTACGTACCTCCGACGGTAACTGAGCGTATCGTTCGTGTAACTCCTTCTCAACCTTTCACATCAGCCCAACTACCAGTTGTTAGGCCAAACACTCAACCCGTAGTTAATATAACTCCACCATCTCCACCAAGCCCATTTGAAGAGTGGGCAAGGTTAGCAAAATTAGGTAGCTATGGTCAAGTAAATGCTAGCAATCAACCTACTAGTAATATAGCTACTTTGGAACCTGTAAATAATGCCCAGCCACAGAATAATAGGCAGCCACAGACACCAAACCCCAGTCCTGAGCAAACCCCAGAACCTCAAGCTCCTATGGTTAGTCAAGCTCAACCCCAGGGACAGAAATCTGTAGCAGTCGGGACTAGTGCCAAAGCGGTGTTGGCAACAGCGATATTTGGGGAAACTTCTAATAAGTCAGGTGGTGGTGAAACAGGCGAAGGAAAAAACGTATTTGTGATTCGATTGCAAGAACCGCTCAAATCTACCGATGGTTCTTCGGCTCTACCTGCAAACACCGAATTCCTAGCTGAAATTAGTTCCCTCTCCGAACAAGGTCTTTTGCAGATGAACATAGTTAAAGTTATTTCGCAAAATAATGGCAATCCTCTAGAACGAAGCTTACCCAACAATGCAATTATTCTTCGTGCTACCCAAGGTAAACCTTTAGTAGCCAATAAATTTCCTAGTCAAAGCTCGTCTATCGCATCAATGGATCTGGGACTATTTGTTTTGGGAGGCGTTGGGAAAGCGGCAGAGTTAATAAATCGCCCCGATACTGAACTCCAACCACTTATTTCAACAGTTACCAACGCCGACGGCTCCACCAGTAGCTCCAGCCAAATTACTACTGTCACTAAGAACAGACGCAACCTTGCAGCCGGGGTTGTAGAAGGTGGTTTGAACTCTGTAGTACCCCAAATTGCTCAACGTAATCAGCAGGCGATCGCTCAAATGTCACAGCAAACTAACATTTGGTTTTTGCCAGCAGGCACAAATGTTGAAGTATACGTTAATCAAGTAACCCAGTTTTAAGAGGTAGTATTTCTACCAATCTTAGATATTTGCAACCATGAAAAAGAATACTAAATTACCAGGAAATACCTATTATTATTTCCTACCTATAGCTTCCTTAATTTTCTCGGTTGCTATGTTCTTATTGGTAGGTCGTGCTTTAGCTAATAATGCCGTTTTGCGTTCTATATTTTCTTGCCAAGCGCAAGGTTTAGGAGGATTAATACCGACAATCAACGTTTGGTATGGGCAAGGCACAAACTTAAGCTTTATTCCGGCTGGAGAAGTAATTAAAAAAGTTTGGTTAAACGATCCATCACAGGTAACGATGGATTTTGATGGCCCGGTATGTATGCAGTTTGGTCTAAAACCTAATACTAGTTCAGGAGATTGTAAAAACTCAGCCGCGAATGTAATCCAACTCAGACGAATTCAAAAACTGGATATTCCTGGACTTCCTAACACTAACAATACACTTTTAACAGTTATTACCGAAGCCCAAGGTAAAAACAAGTTATATACTTTTAAAGTGATATATAAAACAGATAGTCCTGAATATCATACTTTAGCAATTTTCCCCGATCCTTCTGGTCAAGAAGGTGCTTGTGCGAGAGTTTCACAATAAAATAATTCATCTCATTAGCAGTGATGGCAGCAATAGTACTGAGTTTGGTGTATTGACAAATAAATTATTTAACAGATGTACTGCGTTGCTTGGAGGTAGAAGGATTGTTGTGGGTAGAGGCTAATTTGTGTGAGTCAGCAAGCCCTATCTCAACGCCCAGAAAGCTTACCAGCACATTTGTTTATCAAGCTGTTTGAGCAAGTGATAGAGCGTCTAGCAGTTAAAAAAAGTAAAAATGAAATAGCACGTTTTTTAGACGCGATTCCTCGCGTCTCTACATGAGGGCTTTCTGGCTATCCAAGCGTGGGTAAAACTGGATCTGACTTGTGTGTACATAGGGTTAAGCCACTGAAGGCAGTGTCACATAGGTTCTAAATCCCCATAACATAATTACGAATTACGACTTTTTAAAGAGTGCTGTTTATAACGCACTATACATAATAGAACAATTAGTAATATAAGCGCTTTCATCATTGATGGCTCCACTACCTTTCTCACTTCCGTAGGGGGTTTAGGAGTAACATTACACGGAATCTCCATGATCTGTGTGTGATTGGAACTATTACCACTAGGAGTTAGATCGCATTCACCTTTATTGGTGAGAGACAAAGGTGTATTTGTTGGAGAAGGTGTACTTACTGGAGAAGGTGTATTTCCTAAAGAAACTGATGATTTAGCTGAAGAACTATCACCACTCAGTAGTAGAAGCAGAATTAAACCAAGACCTGCAACTCCGATTATTGGCCCAAGTGGAAATGAATCAGAATTGTCGAGTGTCAAAACATCTCCCTCAGAACCAGGGAAAGCATCGAAAGCAATTGTTTCTCCATCCAAGGGTGCTGGATTGTCACTTAGTAAAGTATCTCCGGCGATATCTTCTCCTAAGAGCTGATTAAATTCTTGTGGAATCCCGTTATTGGGGCGTCCGAGTTCCCCACCATCTTCGGAGTATGGAAATGATAGTACTTCAAAAATCTTCTGTTGGAGTTGGTTCTGATCTCCAGAACTCAATGCATCCAAGCCTGTAGAGATTTTATTTAAATAAAAATTTGTCATCTCTGGCGATAGACCTAGAGATTGAATCTGCTCATTAATGTTGGGAATTTTCGAGGCCTCTTCAAACAGCAGTCGTCCGTATGACAATTTTAGGTCTAGTAACCCACTACGGAGGCTGACCGAGTTATCTACCCCTGAGTACGGTGCCCAGTAGAACTGCTTAGTTACAAGTCCGAGTCCTTCTACTGGATTGCGACCAAAAGGTTGTCCAAGAAGGTATTGAGATCCATCCATGATTGCGGGAGATGCGTTTCTCCAAAATGAGGCGTAAGGCACCGCAGAGAGATTAGGATTATTGCCGTAAAAGCTAGCGAAATTCTGAAAGTTTTTCTCACCACCAGCTGCTCGCATCAGGAGGTTTTGATAACTAGTTCCGTTATTTAACTCCACTAATTGTTGGATTACCGATCCTGTTTTATTGCAGGTAAGACCAAATCCCACATCACATGCAGGAATGACTCGCATCTGATTCAAATTCTGGTTATTGAGTTGGTACTGGAGATACTCAGACTCCAGTCCTTGTTGGATACCATAGCGGCCAACATTTAACTGTGCAAAAGCTGATTGACATGTAGTGAGTACTACTGCAACAGATGAAAATGCGATCGCTGCAAACCGACTCGCTTTCGACATCGCAATTCTTTGAACAATTGATTTAGGCAAGATGCACCTCCACTAAACGACAACGATTTAATTGGGAATTGGGAAATCAATGAGTCTTTGATGTGAATACTTCAAGTTCTATCTCCCCTAGTTCCCAGTCCCCAATCCCCATTCCCCAATTCAACTCTTAGGTAAATAAATGTTGATCGTGATTCCTGTACCTTTGAGATTTCCTGATGAGAGTGTGTGATACAAGACCAATGCTCGATTTGGTTGGTCAAAAAGAAATCCTCGACGTGTGGGTTTGATCTTCCCTTGCTTTACTAAGGAAACGAAGGTTTCTAAATATCTACGAATACCTTGACGGTTCTCTTGAGTAGTATTCGTATGATGCTCAATCAGCATCATAAAGAAGTCCAAACTACGATTTTCCTGCCCTTGAATCAGACTCCCCTCATCTAAAAAAGAGCTTGCTATAAGCCTGTTATCAACTTGTTTAACCTTAAATAGAGTAAAGTAACGCCCTTCTTTTTTAGGATCGTTCGCATAGCAGACCCAAGAACCCTCTTTATTCTGTGTAAAACCCTGTTCAGCAAGGTAAGAAAGTAAAGAGTTACTTGTCTTAGTTTGTGGTGGAGGCAATAAGTCCTCAATGGGATCTAAAGAGCAAATCCTCTGTGTTGCTTTCGGTTGAGAAACAGCATGATTCTCCCGGAGACGGACGCGTAGAGGTCTGTCATCAGCCATTGCCATGCTAGACATGGCAGCCAAAAAAGATACTTGGAGAGCGATCGCTCCAAACAAACTAACAATGATATTCATGTTTTTCCTGTTACTCTTAGTTACTTTGTTAATAATCGATTTTTTACTAAATCAAGATTGATCTAGCAGTCCTAAATCATTTGTTGAATTTAAGTATTTGCCTCATTTGGTAGAGGTAGCTTAAGTTTTCACCAATCAAATAGAACTTTTATATATAGGTAACTAAATACAAAAATAATCAATATCTAAATAAAACACACAATACTCATGTATTGTTGACAACATAAATCGGGCTTTTTGATATTTTTAGATATACAAAAAACAGTTGACATTGTGTCAAAATTTTTCTATTTACTTTTGTCGAATTTTTTGCCATTCTAAAAGGCTCTTATGCCTTTTTAGCTGGCTGATATGATTCCTAAAAAGGCTTTGTTTAGCTCTTTAGTATCTTGTATAAGCAAACTTTCAAAAGCTCCATGCCTTGCAGATTGGCGCTTTCGTTGATTTCCTGGATAGGTCGAATAATTTTTTGTTCGTTGGAGGCAGCACACTTAACTAGCTGTTTCAGCATGGTTGCAATTTGATGTATAAAATAATATCTCCCTGACAGTAAAATAATATTACCATGAGCTTGAGACGTGCAACAGTATTGTGGACAGTTATCAAAGTTGTACACTGGGAATTGTCACCACATCTTCATTAAATTTCATGGCAAATAGACCAGATGTACAGGGTAAACACATCTAAATTACTCTCGATCGCAACCAACCCTAAGAAGCAACAAAAAATCAGTATTTCCAGTTTTATTTACTTTTCAAGCCTCAAAGTGATGCCTACAGCAGGCTACACCAACCCTAAAATGCTTTGTCGGTAAGCAAGGATTAATGAGATTATTATTGGACTTATTGAGAATATTACAATCATATTGACATAGTGCGATCGCCCCGGATAGTAGACAGAAGAGAGTACTTAGAACAAAGCGAGAATATATACTAAGTGTAGGGACTTGCAAAGCGATCGCATAATGGTGGCTGAATGGCGATGAATTCTCTACGAGAGGCTCTGACTCAGAAATGCAACTTGTCTCTCAAGCATTAGCTGTTGTCTTAAATATTTCTCACCCAACACCTTAGCGATCGCTCTTTTTAACCAACCTGATTAGGCGCAGAGAACACAGAGGAAGAAGAGAGCGATCGCTCATGTGGAATACATATCTTATTGCTGTTGAAACCAAGCCACTAAATCAGCTTCAGTGGAAAAATCTAGTAAGGCTTCCGCTAAATCCTCTAACTGAGTTAAGGATAACCCACGTAGTTGCTCTTGTAATTCAGCAGTAATTACACCAATTCGCTTTGTTAATAGACGCTGGATTATTTTCAATTCTCCTTGTTGTATACCTGACTCCATCCAACTGGTGACGATTTGCATAACTACCTCCTGTTGAGTTGGTTCAAATTGAGCAATTTCAGTCTGGAAAATTTCTTCTTCTTGGGCATTTAGTCGCAGATAAGTATCAATAAACCCGGAAATCAATTGTATTCGCGCTGGATCTAGGTGCAAGGTAGCTAACAGGCGCAGACACTCAGATTTTACTCTGGGACGATCTTTTGGCGCTATGTTCATTTTAGCCATGAGCGCACTAGCTACGGGATTTTGCTGTTGCAGATATTCTCGCCAATTCAGGCGATTTAACTGGATTACATCATAGTTGAACTGCAAAACAACTTTATTGGGAAATGCTACTTGATGAAAATTTGTTTCAGCTTTCTTCGGGCTATCGTAAGAAAACAAAGCGATAGGATACACTGGCAAGGCGTATTTTTCATACAATCTAGCGAAGTAGCAATACATCCGCAAATCAAAAGCTTCTTGATAATAAGCTTGATGTTCTAGATGTACTAGGAAAAACGATTCTTGACCTCTAAATCTTGCTTTTACTAGTAAGTCAGTTTCATATTTTTCTCCAGCAGTAACATCTGTAAATACCTCTTTGTCAATGAAAGAGATCGTATCCCGTTCCAGATAAGCTGTTATCTCTGGAAAAAATAACTCGATGAACTCCCAGAAGAAGGTTGTTAACAGTTCTTTGAATAGGCGATCGTGGTCTATCATGTAAAATTTATATCATGTTTTGATGGGGGATCGCACGCTGGAGATTTTGCAAGCGATCGCTCTTTTTAACGAACCACAGAGGCGCAGAGAACACAGAGGAAAGAGAGAGCGATCGCACGCTGAAGATTTTGCAGGCGATCGCTCTTTTTAACGAACCGCAGAGGCGCAGAGAAAGAAGAGTAAGAAGGGAGGAATCGCATGGTGGATATTTGGTGATCGCTTTTTTATCTCGCGCAGAGGAAAAACAGAAGAGAGCGATCGCACTGTGGAGCTTTTACAGGCAATCGCTTTTTTTAAACGAACCACAAACTAAGCAAATAATTATTTTTCCGCTATTTTAGCAGCGATCGCTCTACCAATGTTATGGAAGTATTCATTTGGTAAAGCTCTAGGAAATTTAGCCATCACAAATACAGTTTGATTATTTCTACTAATAAAGAAATCTTCTAAAGAAGATTCTGAAGGTTTTGTAAATTCAATGTTTGTTATATTCTCCGTTATTTTTCTCCAAAAATATTCAAATGCTCTACCGTAGAAAACAACTGCTTTAGGTTGATGTTCTTGTATTCTCTGTCTGATATGATTAATTCGAGTCTCAACACAATAGTCTTCATAAGTTTTTCTAGTAGATAAAAAAGGAAGTTGAGAATATTCATTATATATCCAATACTTACGAGATAGTGACGGTAAAGTAAATAATTCTAATAAACAAGTCTCTTTATCTTTTCTACCTAGCTCGTTTGTTTGATATTCACGAACATCTTTTATATGAATATTCTCTGTTCCTTTGGCACTTAGTACAATGCGAATTATTGACCTCCATACCGGTACATCTAATTTTGCTTTTGCACCTGGTTGAAAACTCGCCCCATATCCGATAGCTTCATGATATTCTGCAACATCATCTATTTCACATCTGCCCCTGTTTGACCATATATTTATTCTTTTTTCAATATCTTGAAAATCTTCTCCTCTTTCTTCCATACCAATAAACCAATAATTTCCTTTATAATTACCATATCCATAAAATGTATCAACTCTTTCTTCTAGAAACTCATCATTAAAAAAATCTTGACTTAACATAACTCTGTTATTTTACTTGGAAAATTAAAATTTGTTAGTCAAAAGTAATTGAGTATACATGGAATGTCAAGTAAAATAACCAAACTGAAAATTTTCCTAAATTATCAAGTCTATAATAAATAAACTTTCTATTCTTTAATAAATAAACTTTCTATTCTTTGCGCCTTTGCATGAGGTAATTCCCCAACAAAAAAACTTGCCTCAGAAGAATCACACCCCCAAGGCAAGCCAACTCTCTAAATTCTTTCTTTACTCCGCGCCCTTTGCGCCCTTTGCGGTTCGTTTCTCTTAAAGTTGCTTCACTTCAGAAACCAACTTCGACACCATATCCTTAGCGCCACCAAAAAGCATCGTAGTTTTATCCTTGTAGAACAACTCATTATCTACACCGGCAAAACCCGTACTCATCCCGCGCTTAATCACAATCGTCTGCTTCGCCCGATCAACTTCCAAAATCGGCATACCATAAATCGGGCTATTTGTATCACTACGCGCCGCCGGATTTACCACATCATTTGCCCCAATTACTAAAGCCACATCCGCTTGATCGAACTGGGGATTAATATCATCCATGTCGTACAACTGTGTATAAGGCACATTTGCCTCTGCAAGTAACACATTCATGTGTCCCGGCATTCTACCAGCAACAGGGTGAATGGCATACTTGACATCAACGCCCATTTTTTCTAACTGATCTGACAATTCCCGGACGCTATGTTGCGCTTGGGCAACTGCCATACCATAACCAGGCACAATTACCACAGAACGGGCATAACCCAACATCATCGCGCCTTCTTCAGGATCGATGCTGCGGACGCTTTGATCGATCGCACCACCACTAGCAGCAGCACCACCAGAACTAGAACCAGTACCAAAAGCGCTGAACAGCACACTAAATAAGGAGCGGTTCATCGCCTTACACATAATCTCGGTGAGGATTAAGCCAGATGCTCCCACCAAAGCCCCAGCAATGATTAACATATTGTTCATCACCACGAACCCAGCCGCCGCCGCCGCCACACCTGACAACGAGTTCAACAGCGAGATTACTACTGGCATATCGCCGCCACCAATGGGGATGACGAACATCACACCTAACACCAATGAAACGCCAACCACTCCCAAGAATATGGGTAAGCTATCTGGTGTGATGATTAAGTAGGCACTACCTACTATATAAGCACCCAGAAGCAAAAGGTTAAATGGTTGCTGGAATGGAAATGTAATCGGGGAACCGCTAATTAAACCTTGCAATTTGGCAAAGGCTAAAAAACTACCGGTGAAGGTAACACCACCGATTAACACGTCCAATAGCATGGAAATGTTGACATCTAGCGGTATTGCTTGAGAACTATCTAATAATCGCCAAAATTCGGCAACGGCTACTAATGCCGAAGCCGCACCACCCAAACCGTTGAGTAAACCCACCATTTGGGGCATTTCGGTCATTTGGACTTTGTAAGCAACGATCGCACCAATTCCCGATCCAATCGCCAAGCCCAACAATATCATCTCGTAGTTCAACACATGTTGATCGAGCATTGTTGCCACGATCGCTAGTAGCATCCCCACAGCCGCTACGAGATTACCGTTTCTCGCTGTAGCAGGCGATCCCAGCTTTTTCAAGCCCAGAATAAATAACGATGCAGCGACTAAGTACGTCAGCTGAATGCCAGTTGGTAAAAAGTCGCTCACGCCTTAATCTCCTTCTTCTTGAACATTTGCAACATTCTGTCTGTCACTAAAAAACCACCCACAACGTTGACTGTTGCTAATACCACAGCAATCAAACCGAGAATTACCGAAACATTCGTTTCTCTAGCACCAGCAGCAACTATTGCTCCCAGTACCGAAATGCCAGAAATCGCGTTCGAGCCTGACATTAAGGGCGTGTGTAGAGTCGGCGGGATTTTGTTGATGACTTCAAAGCCAATAAAAGATGCCAAAACAAATACAAACAAAGCAGCAAGTAATGCCTCTGTCATGAAATCAAAACTCCTTGTATAAATGGGAATAGGGCGATTCAATTTTGGATTTTGGATTTTAGATTTTGGATTAAATTTCAATTTAAAATCTAAAATCTAAAATTCTTACTTCCCATTCCCTAATTAACTGCTGGTTGTTGAGTATTCAAAGCTTGTAGCGCATCCCGCACTCGTTGATTGCGAATTTCACCAGCGTGGGTAACGCAAGCTGCATCAACGATGTCGTCGCTAAAGTCTACCTGTAAAGCTTTGTCTTTAATTAGCAGTTGAATCAACGATGTTACGTTCTTGGCATACAATTGGCTGGCATGAATTGGCATCGATGATGGGAGATTGATCGGGCCGATAATTGTTACACCGTTCCAGACAATATCTTTGCCGGGTTCGGTGCAGGCGCAGTTACCACCCTGGTCAGCAGCCAAATCCACAATTACTGAACCTGGTTTCATTTGTGCCACCATTTCTTCTGTAACTAGCCGTGGTGCTTGTCTTCCAGGTACTTGGGCGGTGGTAATTACAACATCAGAATTTTTGACGTGTTCGGCGACAACTTCTTGGGTACGTTGTTTGCTAGCTTCGGAAATTTCCTTGGCGTAACCGCCAGCAGCGACGGTTTCTTCGTCTAATTTGACTTCAACAAATTTTGCCCCTAAGCTTTGCACTTCTTCTTTAACGGCGGGACGGATATCAAAGGCTTCTACTACTGCTCCCAAACGTCTAGCGGTAGCGATCGCTTGCAATCCGGCGACACCAGCGCCCATAATAAATACTTTCGCTGGTGCGATCGTACCTGCGGCTGTGGTTAACATCGGGAAGTATTTCGGTAATGCAGCTGCGGCAATTAATACTGCTTTGTAACCTGCTAATGAAGCTTGCGAGGACAAAGCATCCATACTTTGCGCCCTGGTAGTACGGGGAATCATCTCCATACTCAAGGCTGTGACTTTCCGATTTGCTAGTTGCTGCGCTACAACGGGATTTCCCAAAGGATTGAGGAAACTAGCTAAAACAGCCCCTTCCTTTAACAAGTCAATTTCTGAGCGTCCATCTTCTCGTTCTTGCGGTGGACTGACTTTCAGTAAGATATCTGCTTCACCCCATAATTTGGCAGTATCGCTGATTATTGTAGCTCCTGCTGCTTCATAGTCAGGATCGCTGAAAAAAGATCGCTCTCCTGCGCCTGCTTCTACCCACACTTCCAAACCTTGTTTTACCAATCGGGCAACGGTGTCAGGAATTAATGCCACACGACGTTCACAAACTTCAATTTCTTTAGCAACTGCTATTCTCATGAAATCTCCTGAAGATAAATGCTTAATCCCTGCCAAGTAAGCGATTGTCCAGACGATGGGTGTCTCACGCTCATAGTACTTAGGCAGCAATATTAGCCATGAATTTTACTTGTAGATTGAACCTTGAATCTTTCCTCTCCCACTCTTAGCTCTTTAGGCAAAGCCTGACTTTGCCGCTTGCAGATGTCATATTTTCAGATAGTTGCAAACAGGGTTACGTATTGCACATCCTAAATTGATTCCCAAATTTTGCATCTTTATCTTCAGCTTGTTTTCGGGATTGAGAAATTTTGGTATTCCTTTCTTATAGAGTAATATTGACCGAATTTTGAAAGCTTGATAATTTCCAAATTAAATTTTAATGATTAGGACTTTGATTCCAACTCATTTTAATCAATTTATCTCAACTTAACTCGCGATCGCTGATGGTGCGGCTCAATTTTTATAACAAAATTATCAAATTTAGATACACTTATACATATTTAGAAATACAATCTAATCCCAACTGTGTTTTTATCTAGTTCAAATTTAGAGCAAATAAACTAATCAAATCAAGACTTTACAAGAAAATGAAGTAAATTTAATATCCTATATTGAATTTAATACTAAGTAATTTTACTAGCAATCAAACTTTGGGGGAAATGGCACTTTGTATTACAATTAAACGTCCATTGTCAGGAAGTCAGTAGTAAAGTTTAGTAAAGAATACTAACACACAGTTATTTTAGATAACAGATTTATCTTTTGGTAAGAGGAAGCCCGATTATGCGACGTTTACTTTCTGCTTTAGCCGTGACTAGCTTTTTGGTTACTGGATTACCAGCCCTGACTTGGGCACAAAGTTTACCTGGATTAACGCTGTTTAGCGGCATCAAAGGCGAGAATCAGCTGCCTTTTCGGTTAGATTTTGGTGGACAAGCTAATGGTTGGGATCGATACATATTGAGGATTCCAGCCCAAAAAATGAAATTGGCAGTTGGTCAATTTGCGATTACCTACCCCGATTATTACAAAGGAATTTTTGACCCGAAAAACATTGAAGTCCGAGTCAAAGACAAAGCCGTTAAGCTTTCGGAAGTGAAGTGGGACAAAGAAGGTAAGCTGATTAATATTTTTCCCGAAGAGCCGGTGCCAGCAGGTAGTAAGGTTGAGGTAGTCTTATCTAACGTACAAAACCCACCCTTCGGTGGAGTTTACTATTTTAACTGTCAAGTCCTCTCCCCTGGCGATGTGCCACTGCTGCGTTATTTGGGAACATGGATTTTGAGCATCAGTTAGGAGGAGGGAAGAGGCAAGGGAGCAGGGAGCAGGGGAGGCAGGGGAGGCAGGGGAAGAAAAACTATATATTATTATTGCCCAGTCCCTAATGGCCAATACCCTTCAAGAGTGTTAACTGCTGAGTACTGAGTGGGGGAGATGAAAGGACAAAGGGACAAGGGGAATTATTAAACAAGTCTTTCCTTTATCTACCCCCTCTTGCTTGTCTACCTTGTCTCTTCTCAATTCACAATTCCCTAAGAAAGTGATACAATTAGAGATTGTGAGTTTTTATAAAAATCACCTAAGAGGAGAAGAGTATGAAAAGAACACTGGGCGGTACTAGCCGTAAGAGAAAAAGAACTTCTGGTTTTCGGGCTAGGATGCGGACACCAGATGGGAGAAACGTGATTAGCGCTAGAAGAAAAAAAGGGCGTCACCGCCTGAGCGTTTAGGCAATATCAAGCTAAAAGAACATCTGTGGCTTTGCCCAAAGCAAATCGGCTAAAATCCCGAAAGGATTTCCAGGCAGTTTTCCGGGAGGGAATTCGGCGTCATGGCTCTTACTTAACATTGAGAGCCTTAAAGCCGTTATATTTAACAAAACCTTTTTTGGAAACTGCCACTCAGACTACACAAGCAACTGACTCAGCACATCTTGCCAGCACGCAGATTGGAATTTCCATAAGCACAAAAGTCAGCAAAAGGGCAGTAGTTCGCAATCGAATCAAGCGGCAAATTACTGCTGTCTTACACAATTTATTACCAAAATTATCACCAGGATGGCGGCTAGTGGTCATTGTCAAACCCACGGCAGCAGAATCTAAGTGCGTAAGCCCACAATTTCTGCAAGAATTAGAGCAGTTGTTGGCACAAGCTGAGGTGTTCGATGGGAATTCGTGAAGATGTTTATTATGAAGGTGGGCCCCACGTTGGGGATTTAATTATCAATCTGTTGATTGGGCTAACTGTTGTTGGCATACCATTAACAGTTGGGGCAATTGTCAGGGCATTGTGGCTGCGTTTTCGCATTACCGATCGCCGAATTACGGTGATCGGAGGTTGGCAAGGGCGCGATCGCACTGACGTAATTTATTCAGAAATTGTCAAAATCGTCAAAGTCCCCCGTGGACTTGGCTTTTGGGGAGATATGGCCATCACCCTAAAAAATGGCAGTCGTCTCGAATTACGTGCAGTTCCCAACTTTCGCGAAGTCTATGACTACATCAACGAAAGAATTGCCGCCAAAAATCCCGAATATGTCGCCGCTGCCAACAAGTGATGGATTAGGGAAGAAGCAAGGGAGCAAGGGAGAAGAGTTTTTCCCTCCGCACCCCGCACCCCGCCCCTCTGCCTCTTCTCAATGGCCAGTCCCCAATCCCCAGTCCCCATAATGTGCGGCTATCCGTAGCGAAAGATAGTCGCCGACAAATCATGTATTTAGATAAATTAGATTCAGTTTACAGTACCTCAGGTTTAATTCAGAATAATGGATTTTGGTATCGGCTTTCTCTCGAACAACGTGATGCTGCCAATCATAGATTTCTTCTATGGTATAGTGCCTAGCTACGGATTAGCGATCGTTGCTTTGACCTTGATAGTCCGCTTCGCGCTCTATCCCCTGAGTGCTGGCTCAATTCGCAATATGCGGAAAATGCGAATTGTACAACCTCTGATGCAGAAGCGGATGGCAGAAATCAAAGAGCGCTATAAGGATGAACCGCAAAAGCAGCAGGAGGAAATGGTCAATGTTCAAAAAGAATTTGGCAACCCCTTGGCAGGCTGTTTTCCATTGCTAGTGCAAATGCCGGTCTTATTAGCGCTGTTTGCGACTTTGCGGGGTTCACCTTTTGCAAGTGCAAGCTACAGCGTTAACCTGCAAATCCTTCCCGCAGAACAAATCGAACAAATTCAACCGCAAGCCTTTGCTACTGCTCCTCAAAATATTTACGTTGCCGATGGGGAACACGTTAAAGTAGCTGCCATCATTCCCAGCGGTACCAAACTAGCGGTGGGAGAACAAACCAAGATACAGTATCAGACTACTGAAGGCAAACCATTTCAGGTACTTTTAGCAGAACACCCAGAAAATAAGCTGATTCCTGATTGGAAAATTACCAAAGGTGAAGATAAGATAAAAATTGATGCCCAGGGCAATGTAGAAGCTTTACAACCGGGAGAAGTTAGTATTCAAGGAACAATTCCGGGATTAGCAGCAGAAAAAGGCTTTTTATTCATTGATGCTTTAGGCAGGGTTGGCGCACAAGATCCAGATGGCACAATCCATTGGGATATCGTCGCTATGATCGTCTTTTTTGGAATCAGCCTTTATGTTAGCCAAATGCTTTCTGGGCAAAATTCCAGTGGTGGTAATCCGCAGCAGGATACAGTTAACAAAATCACTCCCGTCATCTTTTCTGGGATGTTTTTATTCTTCCCTCTACCAGCTGGAGTGCTGATGTATATGGTGATTGGTAATATATTCCAAACCGCCCAAACTTATCTTCTCTCCCGCGAGCCTCTACCAGAAGAACTGCAAAAAATCGTGGAAACCCAGGAAAAAGAAGCCGCAGTTACAGAACAAAAGGCACTCCCATTTGAACCAAAAAGTGCCAAGAAAAAGGCTACAGGGGGATCATGAGCAACATTCCGATGCAGCGAGGTCAGCAGTGGTTAAAAACACTGCTAGAACTCACTGGAATACCATCTGAGATTCAGGGTCATTTAGAAACTGCCCAATCTCAAGAGGGCGATTCCCCGGAACCAGATAACTACTGGTTGACAATTGACCAAACTAATTTAACCTCAGAACAAATCCAGGTATTAATTGGTGCTGATGGTTCTGTGCTAGATGCGATTCAGTATCTAGCAAATTCGGTTCTAAACCTCAGTCAACCCCCAGAGGAACAAGCCTCTTACACCATTGAGTTGAATGGCTACCGCGTCAAAAGAGAAGCCGAAATTCGCGCATTAGCAGAAGCAGCAGCCGATGAAGTGCGCTTTTCTGGTAGAGAAGTGGAAATCAAATCTCTTAGTTCTGCTGAACGCCGCCAAGTCCATACCTTCTTGAAGGAATTTGGAGATTTAGAAACCTTCAGTCGCGGTAAAGAACCGCATCGTCATCTGGTTGTCCGTCCAGCTTCCTTGGAAGGAGTTGAGGGTTAAGAGTCGTTCAATTTTGGATTTTAGATTTTAGATTTTTTATTCAATCCAAAATCCAATTTGCGCTGTAAGCGCACCAAAGGTGCGACCCAAAATCTAAAATTGTCAGAGTTAGGAGTTAATTGAAAACTCATAACTATGTAATTTCAAAATTTCTCTTGTTCTTAAGAGAGAAAATAAAGATGTATTGTCAGTATAATTGCTGATAATGAAGATAAATTTTAGTGAGGATATCTCACGAATCCTATGGACGCAATTTATATTCCGCAGCTAACTCAAGCCCCGGAGCGGACAGAGGAAGTTCAGGTTAATGAATTTCTGCCTGGTCTGGAAACCTTGACGCCAGTTCGCGGTCACGTGCGCGTGCAGCATCATGGTAATTACTTGCAAGTGTCTAGTCAGGCAGAAACAATTATTACTTGTACCTGCAACCGCTGTTTGCAGCAATACAATCGACGTTTAGGGCTTGATACCAAAGAAATTATTTGGTTAGATGAAACTGCAAATCAGGCAAATGACTTGCCCTTAGAAAGGGAAGTAGTTATGGAAGAGTTGCTGGAAAGCTTACCGCCTGATGGTTATTTTTATCCCAACGAATGGCTGTATGAGCAGATGTGCTTGGCAGTACCACAACGGCAACTGTGCGATCGCAATTGTCCAGGTATTCCTGTAAGTAGTACTGTTGATAGTTCTGATAGTCCTGAAACTCCAGTTGATAACCGTTGGGCTTCTCTGGAAGCTTTGAAAAAGCAACTTCCAGGGTAGTAATTTGGTAATTTCTCAGACTGAAGTCTGCGCTTACACTAACTAAGCCTGTCTACACAGGCTTATTGTTTTATATTTTATTAAATAGTTATATAGCAATCCTATTTGATTTGTGAGAATTGCAACCCGCAGATCCCCGACTTCTTTAAGAAGTCGGGGATCTTGTTTCTCAATAGTACGAGCCAATAATAATTAAATAGTTTTTAGATTGTTCAAAGTATCTGACTGAGTTCTGTTGTAAGCAAAGTTTTTCTTAGGGTACAAACTGCGATTTTTGATTTCCGATAATTTACTGAGGACGGCATTTTTAGGCAGAGGTTAGGTTGAGTGAGAGCAATAGTTGGTATCTAAATATGACTGAGCGCTTATTGATTGGAGTTTTGGGTCATACAAATGCTGGTAAGAGCAAGACTTGGAACACACTGTTTGGAAGGATTGTTAAGACCGGCACACACCAACGTAAATTGCTGTTGTCTGATACAGAGTGGGTCAATGTCTTCCTTGTTAGTGGGTCGCCTGAAGAGCGGGAAACCTATGTCGGCAAGATTATCAACACCGAAAATCCACGTATTGTTCTTTGTTCGATGCAGTACATAAGCGATGTTACACAAACAATTAACTACTTCGCAGAGCGAGAATATCATTTATTTATTCATTGGCTAAATCCAGGCTTTCGTGATGATGCCAAAAGCGAAGATTATCTCAACCTGATTCCATACTTCGACCAACTTGGTTACATCCTAAATATAAAGGATGGTAAGGCAGATCCTACATCGCGTGTAAATGAAATCCGAGATTTTATACATGGGTGGGCTGGCGTAAGAGGTTTACTGAACGTAGCCCAACCAATTTGCCCACTCTAGACTCAAAAAATTTGCTGAACCCAAAACCAGCGATCACTTACTTTTAAGGAATATCTTACATACTTTAGTGATCGCACCGACAACCTCTGTAAACTTGGGGATAGCAGCCTGGAATTATCGCTTATCGGCCACGTCCGCCAGAGATTAAAATCTCTGACTCATAGCTAAAGTCCACTAAAGTGGACTAGAAACCTTAAGCAGTCTACTTTAGTGGACTTGGGCTATTAGTCCTGAACTTTAGTTCTGGGTGGGCAAGGGCACTAAGTAAGATTTGGGCTAACTGAAGATTCCCTGGTGTTATTAGTTTTTAGTTGTTAGAGGTGATACAAACCTGAACAATGAGAGAATAACCAATAACCACAGCCAAATATGAACTTCCGTGAAGAGTTTAAACTGCTGCTACGCGCCCGTTACCCCTTAATTTATATTCCCACATACGAGGAGGAGCGGGTAGAAGCAGCAATTCGGGAAGAAGCAACCAACCAGGGTAATCGCCCAGTGTATACCTGGGATTTTGTCGATGGCTATCAGGGAAACCCCAATGATGTTGGGTTTGGGCGGCGTAACCCGTTGCAAGCTTTAGAATTCATCGAAAAATTACCAGCTTCCGCACCTGCGGTCTTAATTCTCCGAGATTATCATCGCTTTTTAGATGATGTAGCGATCGCTCGCAAACTCCGCAATCTGTCCCGACTCCTCAAGTCGCAACCAAAAAATATTGTCCTACTTTCGCCACGCATCGCCATTCCTGACGACTTAACGGAAGTGCTGACAGTCGTCGAGTTTCCCTTACCCGCCGCCCCAGAAATTAAAACTGAGGTAGAACGCTTGCTGCAAAGTACTAGTAACTCCCTTTCTGGCAAAGTTTTAGATGACTTAGTACACTCTTGTCAAGGGCTTTCGATGGAACGAATTCGCCGGGTTTTGGCAAAAGCGATCGCAACCCACGGTGAATTGCAACCAGAAGACGTGGATCTGGTTTTGGAAGAAAAGCGCCAAACTATCCGCCAAACCCAAATCCTGGACTTCTACCCCGTCACTGAGCAAATTTCTGATATTGGCGGACTGGATAACTTGAAAGACTGGCTGATTCGTCGGGGAGGCTCATTTACAGATAAGGCGCGACAGTACGGATTACCGCACCCCCGTGGTTTAATGTTGGTGGGTATTCAGGGAACTGGTAAATCGTTAACAGCAAAAGCGATCGCTCATCACTGGCATTTACCCTTACTACGTCTGGATGTGGGCAGATTATTTGGTGGTTTGGTGGGTGAATCAGAATCTCGGACTCGCCAAATGATCCAAGTCGCTGAAGCCCTTGCCCCCTGTATTTTGTGGATTGATGAAATAGATAAAGCCTTTGCCGGACTTGGTAGCAAAGGGGATGCCGGAACAGCCAGCCGTGTGTTTGGTACTTTTATTACCTGGCTAGCCGAAAAAAGCTCACCCGTGTTTGTCGTCGCCACCGCCAATGACATCCAAGCCTTACCGCCAGAAATGCTCCGTAAGGGGCGATTTGATGAAATTTTCTTTGTGGGTTTGCCCACTCAAGAAGAGAGAAAAGCAATTTATGATGTTCATTTATCCCGACTGCGCCCCCATAACTTGAAAAGTTATGACATCGACAGGCTAGCTTATGAGACGCCTGATTTTTCTGGGGCAGAGATTGAGCAAACTTTAATTGAAGCGATGCATATTGGATTCAGCCAAAACCGCGACTTTGCTAACGACGATATTTTAGAAGCAGCAAGTCAGATCATACCCTTGGCGCGAACTGCTGTAGAGCAAATTCAGCAACTCCAAGAATGGGCGGCTTCTGGGAGAGCGCGTTTAGCATCGAAACACAGTCCTTTAAGCGAACGCCTCCGCCGGACTACGTGATAGAAGAAAGTTCGGTACTGGGTATTGGGTACTGGGTACTGGGAAAAAGTTTTTTAAAATTATGGTAGTGCGTAAAAGCCCTCACCATAGTTTTAAGGGTTTGGCACTTAATCCCTAATCCCCAATCCCCAGTCCCCAGACCCTTTTACATTCGGTCGATGTCTATTCAGCCATAGCTACAATAATGAGTTAGTCAAAAGCCCATAGCCAATAGTTAATGATGAATTATTATGGACTATTGATTCTTATCGGCTGGGTTACTTGCTGTAACCCTTGAGAGCCTAGTTTAACGCCATTCCTCTCAATGGGAGGAAAATACGCAGATAAATTGCTCTCCTTCACCCTTAACTCTTGATAATTAGGTTTTAATTATGTTGTCTGGCTTCACAAAGTTTATATTGGGGTTTTTCTTAGCGATCGCTGTGTTAGTCGGTAGCGGCGTTGCAGTTGCACTCTACTTCATGAATCGCACTGGTGTACCCCCTGCCAAACCCGTTTTTTCTAACGATAGTCCCTCGGTGAAAGCTCAAGCTCCAAAAGCAACTGAGCCTAGAGGAGGTAAACCCACCCTAACACCTGGGAATCAGGCTCAATCGTCTCCAAGTCCAACCCCTACTCCTACAGAATCACCAAAGGCTACGCCATCGCCAAAACCATTGCCAGCAGGAGCTTATCGAGGGCGTGTGAGTTGGGCTGAAGGTTTGAGTTTGCGATCGCAACCAAATCAAGAAGCTGAAAAGATTGGTGGGGTTGCTTTTAATCAAAAAATTATTATTTTGGAAGAAAGCGACGACAAATCTTGGCAAAAGATCCGTTTGGAAGGTAGCGAACAAGAAGGTTGGGTAAAAGCAGGTAATACTGAAAAAATTGATGGAAAAGTTGATGGACAATAGTCTAAAAAATCACAAATGTCTACTCAATACCTTTATCTAGCTCTAATTTTGATTGTTTCCCCAGAAAAGAGGAAGTATTTATCAAGGTATCAAAAGGAGTAATTTAAGCATTAGGTTGAATATCATCCCCAATTCAATGGAAGACTAGATCCACTATTTATCTGCGTTGGTCATGCTCAAAGCCCAAATGGGTATAGTAAAAATTTTGTCAGGTAAATAGAAAACCAGCCTTGCTTTACATTGGTTATTATTCACTTTACAGCAGTTTGTGTATCATAATTAACCTGGGGATTTCATCGTAAAGAATCATACTAAAAACAAGCATAATACAGAGAAGGTGGTATAATATTATTTAGCCATGACTTGAAAAAAGCAAGTGAAAACAGGGTTAGATAGCTATTTAACTGAGATCGCCTTGGAATATGAGGCATCTGAAAGCGTCAGGGTTGTTCCTACCGTAGCTAATTTCAAATTTTTGAATTGGAAAAATTTATCTAGCAGTGCGGCGATACGTTTTTTATCTGTGGCACTGATTACGGGGCTCCTGAGTATTGCTGGGCAAGCTTTAGCACTTCAGAAAATAGGAAGTAATGGGCCTGAAGTTAGCAGCAGCCAGAGGTGTTTAAAACAATTAGGCTACTTTAACGGCCCAGTGAGTGGCAAGTTTGCTAGCTTGACTCAAAACGCTGTGATCAAATTCCAGCAAGCCAATAGAATACCTGCTGATGGAGTTGTAGGTATTAGTACTCAACGAGCTTTGCAACGAGCATGTCAGAGTATAACTTCTAATCGCACATTGCTTAGGCGCAGCCCAATCCAGGCATCGCCAGTTGGTCAATATCCTACTCTCTCTCAAGGCAAAACTGGTGCAGCAGTAACAAGATTGCAACAACGTCTACGACAGTTAGGCTACTTTAATGCTAATCCCACCGGGAATTTTGGACGAATTACTAAAGATGCTGTAATTGCATTCCAGCGGAACTATCGCATACCTGCTAGCGGCATTGTCAATCGACAAACTTGGAACGCATTAGCTGGTTCCTCTCCAACTCCAGCTAGAACGAGTCTCTCTACTCAACAAGTGAGAGAACTCCAAGTGCGTTTGCGGCAGCTAGGTTATTTAAATGCTAATGCCACTGGGAATGTTGGCCCAATGACTAGAGAAGCTGTAATTGCATTCCAACGAAATAACCGTCTACCTGTTGATGGCATCGCCAATGCCCAAGTATTAGACTCAGTACGTAGAGCCTCTACAGGTGGTACTCAACAATCGGGCAGAGATTATCTAACTTTAGGCGATCGCGGTGAGAATGTCAGATTAGTTCAAGAGCGTTTAGGGCAATTGGGTTTCTCTAACACTAACCCTGATGGAATTTTCAACGATTACACCAGACAATCTGTGATTGCATTCCAGCAATCTTCTCGAATTAATTCGACTGGAAATGTAGATTGGGAAACTTGGGAAGCGTTGGGGTTGAATAACTCAAATGCAGGTAATTATACTGAAAATAATCGCTATGCATTACCTCCTACTAATGAATATGTAGTGCCTGTTACCAATGGCAACACGTTAGTTGCTAATAATCCTTACAGAGTCATAATTCCAATTTCCAATAATGATACTCTGAGTAAAGTGCAGCAATATATACCCAATGCTATAGCAGAGCAATCTAGTCTAGGGGATTATGTGAATGCTGGAGCATTTAGCGATCGCACCCAAGCAGAAACGCTAACGAAAAAGCTCCGCTCATTAGGTATTGATGCACGGGTAAAATTCAATTGAAGAAGAATATAGAATTCAGAATTCAGAATTCAGAATCAAGAGTCTGGTTATTCAGACCTTACTATCTAAAAATTACGTATCACTAAATTTTCAATCACGCGCGAGTGTTTCACCGTTTGTCGGGGTTCCACTGAGCGCTGACGCCCAAGAATAACAATTGTATAGAATTCCATTCTGAATTCTGACTCCTGACTCCTGAATTCTTAAATTGACAAACTCAACTGCGAACCTTCTTGAGTTTTATTGACTTCAATCCTGGCTTGGAAGGCTTCTTTGAGGTGGGGCATGTGGGTAACAGTGAGAATGCAGGCAAAATCGGAGGCGATCGCATTAATCGCGGCAATCAAGCGATCGCATCCTTCAGCATCTTGTGTACCAAAACCCTCATCTACAATCAGCAATTGCAACGCCGCCCCCGCCCGTTGCGCTAATAATTTTGCCAAAGCTAAACGGATGGCAAAGTTAATTCTAAAGGCTTCCCCACCAGAGTAAGTTTCATAAGCTCGTGTTCCTCTAGAATCAGCGATTAAAATATCTAAGGTGTCTATCAGCTTGGCATTTTTCTTGGTTGATTTAGCACTGCGCCCAGCTTTTTGAGTAATAAATTGTACATGAAACTGATTCCCACTCAACCGCGAAAGTAGTTGATTTGTCTCAGCTTCGAGCTGCGGTAATACATTCTCAATCATCAGTGCTTGGATACCATTTTTACCAAATGCTTGCGCTAATTCCTGATAAACACGATATTCCTGCTTGCAGGATTGTAATTGCTGCTGCTGTTGATCATATTGGATTTGCAGCGTTTCTAGTTGATGCGCCAGCTGTTCTAAACGCCCTAACTTTGTAATTTGCTCATCGAGTTGCCGTCTGCGGATTGCTAACTGCTGCTCTAAAGCTTGAATTTGGGCAGATGGGTTAGCTGTTGCTTGTAGTTGCTGAATAAGGCTTTCAATTTGTCCGCCGAGTTTTTGCCGCTCGGTTAATCTGGCGCTTTTGGATTCCCCTAACTCTTGCAATCTCGTCTGGAGTTGCGGATATTGCTGCTGGGCTGATAGCAGTTGTTGATACCGCAAATGCCAAGATTGAGCTTTCTTTGCAGCTATACGCAAACTGTTGTGCTGCTCGGAACTGTAGCCAATTTCGGCAATGTGACGCTCAAGAGCGGCGATTTGTTTAGCACATTCAGAATCAATCTGATCTTGCTGGATTCTGGTTTGTAATTGAGCAATACTCGCTTGTAATTCTGGTTTTCGGGCTAATAGTTGCGCTTGTCGCTTAGTTGCATCTTTAATTTGCCCTTGTTTAATTTCTGCCCATCGCCACCGCTCAACTTCGCTCCGCGCCAGGGCGTGGTCTTGTTCATTATAATTAGCTTGTTGCAGATATTGTTCTAGCTGCCGGAGTTCGGCTTGTTTATCGGGAGCGTAATCACCAGCTTGGAGCGATCGCTCTAAATGCTGTTTTTCCGCAGCAATTTGTTGTAACTGTTGTTGCACATCAGTTGTCGCTTCTAACTGGGCTGCCAACTGTCCCCGGTGTTCGCGTAAACCGTCGTAGCCCGCCAATTGTTGGGATATATCGCGATATTCTTGCCTAAGTACCTGAATTTCTCGGTCAGACACAGCCATTTGTTCTCGCACTACCCAAAACTGCCCTTGAGTATCCTCTAACTCACTTTGGGTTTTTTCCACCACCCGACTCCAGTGATGTTCGTCCAGTGGACGCTCACATAATGGACAAAGTGCTTCAGGATTTTGGAGCATTTGCAATTTCTGCTCTAATTCTCCCAGCAGTTTTTCATAATCCCGTTGATGAGCTTGCAGACGTTCGATAAAGTGCCGCCTTTCTTGCCCTTTTTCTTGGACTCGTTGCAGATAAACCCGCTTTTTCTCCAATTCTTCAATCTGAATTGCCACATCCATCACCGCTTGTTGTAGTTGCGGTTGGCGGCCGTGCTGGCGTTGCAATTGATTCTCAGTACTTTGGAGTTGTTCGAGCCGCGCTACTAAACCAGCATGAGTACGATCAAGTTGGCTTTGTAAAGTTGCTCGTTGTTGCAACAAGGGAGTCACTTGCATTTGCAGTTGATCTAGACGAGCAACATGGTGACGGGCTGCGGTTAGTTGTGACAAAGCGGCTTCTACTTCACCCGATTTGGTGAGAGTTTGTTGAATGTCTCGCTCTTGTTGCTGCAAAGCTTCCAGCTGCGCTTGGGCTTGTTGTAGTTGCCGTTCGATTTCGTGAATTTGTTTGGTAAGCTGTTGTTGCTTTTGTTGGCGAGTTTGCCCAGCGCGGGTGTGTTCTTCAAATTTGACAGCAAAGGCTTCTTCTTGAGATTGTAAACTTTGATATTGGGCGTATCCAGCTTTAATCTCAGCTTCTTGGTGTAATATTTTTTCTAAATCTGATAGCTGAGAGCCAATAGCAGATTGTTCTTGTTGGAGGCGATCGCAATCTTGGGTAAGATTTTGGTATTGTTGCTTTACAAAATTGAGTTGTTGTTCCCAATTTTGGCGCTGGTGCTGGACAACTTGCAAACTCTGCAACTGAATATTATCAAAAGCTTGTACCTGTTGCAGTTGGTTGAGTTCGGCTTCTAACTCCACTCTTTGCGCTTGGGTGATTTCGCGTTGTTGCAGCTGAATTTTGATCGACTCCAAAGAACGCTCTAACTCTACTGCCCTTGCTTTAAATTGGCGAGAAGATTCTTTAGCCCGTTCTTCTAAATCATCATACTGATTGAGTTTCAACAACTCCGCTAAAATTTCTTTGCGTTCTGTGGGACGCTTGAGCATGAATTCATCTGCACGACCTTGACGTAAGTAGGCAGAATTAATAAATGTATCGTAATCGAGCTTGATGTGTTCTAAAATCAAATCTTGGGTTGCTCTTACCCCTTTGCCAGTGAGTGAGCGAAACCCAGATGGTATTTCTATTTGAAATTCAAGGACACTAGTACCTCCCCGAATTCGGGTGCGAATCACCCGATATTTTTGCTGGTTACTTTGGAAAGTAAAATCAACCCGAACTTCTTTCGCACCAGAATAAATGACATCATCTTCAGCAGTGGCGCGGCTTTCACCCCAAATTGCCCAAGTGATTGCTTCTAAAAGAGAAGATTTACCCGCACCATTGGAACCACAAATACAAGCCGTATGCAAACCACCAAAATCTAAAGTTGCATCACGGTAACTGAGGAAGTTTTTGAGGATAAGTTGTACTGGGATCATTCACGCTATAGCGCCACATCTACTTTTAATAATTAACAGTACAGATGCACTGTTTGTTAGTTTAGCTATCTAGATATCAGGTTTCTAGTCTTGAAGACATCAATTTTACAAAAATTTACAATATGATGAGTGAATTTTTCTTGTTGCATGAAAAAGTTTTACTGTCTTCGGAGAAAAATGAAACTCTCCAGGAGGCTTTTGTTATTTCTTTCTGTTGTCTAAGAAGAAAACATTCTTTTTTGATTTGTGAGAATTGAAAGTTACAGATCCCCGACTTTTTTGAGAAGTCGGGGATCTTGTCTCTTAAGAATTATTTAGGATTGTTATAGCCCACATTCCGCAGCCTTAACTGTCAGCCTGAGTTTTCACGTTATATGGAAAAGCCAACGATTGACCTAACCCCCTTCCCGACGCGCAGGGTGATTTCAGACAACGAGAGAAAAATAATAATGATTTGTAGAGGGTGGAGAAAAATGGATAACTAACAAGTATGAATCTCGTCGCACAATTGCAGCAAGTCCTACAAACTGCGTAATAGCTTATTGATTTTGCTGAGACGGTAATATGATAAACTACTGTAATTTGATAGAGATACAGTATAAAATATTAGCAAAAGTTGGTCATACTTCTTCCTACAACGCAAGGCAGAAAATATTACAAAAGGTCTATGCCAGACAAATCAGGCTTCATCTTGCGGCTGTCTGTGCTGTTGTTGCTGGGGATTGTCCTAGTCAACATGGTATCAGGCTGGGCGATCGCACTCCCAAGCGTTTTTCCTACTGGAACAACTCTCTACGACCCTAAGCAAGCCTACAGCAGCTACGTATTGTTCAGCGCTCCCGACGGGAACACTCATCTGATAGATATGAACGGGAACGAAGTTCACCACTGGAACAAGTTCGGTTTCCCAGCGGAAATGATCGACCCGACCCAGAACGGCGGTGTAAAAGGGCATATCCTGGTTCAACTCAAAAACGCTTCCTCCCCGTTCGGCAACATCTTTGCCAATCAGGAGGTGGGTGAACTCGATTGGAAAGGCGCAGTGGTCTGGCGCTACGGGAATCAAGCTCTCGGTAAAAACGTGCGTCAAAATCATGACATCAATCGTCTGCCCAACGGCAATACGCTCCTGGTTACTACGGTTGACCACATTGTTGCAGGGGTCAGCAATCGACCCATTGCCGATCAACAAATTGTCGAAGTCTCTCATGATGGACAGGTGGCATGGAACTGGACGGTTGGAGATCATCTTGATGAATTTGGCATTACTGACCAAGGGCGGAATCTGCTGCGTCAGTTATATCAAGAAGGCGATCGTGGATTTGGATTTTTGACTATCAACGATATGCAGGCGATCGGGCCGAATCGATGGTTTGACGCTGGAGATCAGCGTTTTGCCCCAGATAACATTGTGATTGACTCCCGCGAAGCCAGCTTTATTGCCATCATCGATAAACAAACGGGCAAAATTGTCTGGCGACTCGGCCCGGATTACTGGAGTGGCGCTGACAAGGCAAAGAAGTCTGTTGCGAGTGCTTCTGCTGTGACCAGACTCAGCCTTGCTATCCCCCGACCTGTGGATCAAACCAGTGGACAGCACGATGCCCACATTATTTCCCAGGGCTTGCCTGGTGCTGGAAATCTTCTGGTTTTTGACAATGAGGGGCCTTCGGGGTTTCCGCCCAATCCACTGAGTTTGCAAGTGGGTTCGCGAATTCTGGAGATTGACCCTCAACAGAAAACCATCGTCTGGCAGTACAGCGGCATCGATTCAGGCCAACCTCCCTGGGGTTTCTACAGCTCGTTCATCTCCAGCGCTCGACGGCTCCCCAATGGGAATACGCTAATTGACGAGGGTATGAACGGACGTTTTTTTCAGGTGACTCCATCCGGTGAAATTGTATGGGAGTACATCAATCCCTACAATGGTCGCCAGAACATTGGTTTTGACCGAGAAGTTTCAACCAATTGGGTCTACAGGGCGCAGCCGATTCCCTACGACTGGGTACCAGACGGGACTCCACATCAGGAAGATGCGATCGCCCCCCAAAGAAATAACCCCAATCACCCCATTTAAGCACTGATGCAAAACTGCCCAAGCTGTTAGCCACAGCAGCTTGCTCATTCAAGCGAGGATAATCACATAAACCAAATCACTGCCACTGATAAGTGTTCGTTGTAGACGTTGCCTTTTCCGCGACACTTAAAGAAGAATTTATAGACTAGTCCTAATAATCACTCAAAATCCCACGGCTTTTTATGAAAACGAGCGATCGCAGGGGCATATCGCCAGATAAACAATCATAGCCGTGGGATAAATTACCACTCTGTAGGTTATGAAAGCGCTGGTACTGCTTCCAAATTGTCGGCTTTCTTCTTCAAGATGGTTGGTAATTCGCTACTGAAGGCCTCACCTTCAACCACTTGCGATCGGAAACCATCGGGCCCAACTGGAACGTCACCTGTGATGGTAGTGCGATAAAGTACACGCTCAACTTCCACGTGATCCAAATCTTGAGGGGCCAAATGCGAGGTGGCGCGGTTATCCCAGAAGGCAATGTCTCCGTTGTTCCAACGGAAGCGGGTAGTGTAGGCAGGCTTGGTGATCTGGTTAAAGAACAACTCAAGCAGCAGGTCACTCTCTTGTCGTGATACGTCAAGAATGTGCGAGGTGAAGCCAGGGTTAACATACAATGCGCGCTCACCAGTCTCAGGATGAACCCGAACTACTGGATGGATTGAAACCAACGGATTGGCTGCAATGCGCTGGGCAATCTTGCTGTTGCTGGGCAAATTCAAACGTGCATTGAAGCGATGTTCGGCTTTCAATGTGTCTGCAAGCGCCCGTAGGGGTGCTGACAGACCCTCGTAGGCTGCAACTAAATTTGTCCACTGTGTATCACCACCGAAGTTGGGTACGTTCACCGCACGCAAAATCGATGCAGCAGGTGGGTTGACAACTGCTGTCACATCGGTGTGCCAACGGCTTTCGTAGCTGGAACGGCGTAGACCATTCCGCCGCTCGTAACGACTGCGGTCAATGGGTAAAATTTCTGAAAAGCCTTCAATCGGCTCATCTTCATGGGGATGTGCGTAAGTTACTTCGCCGAAACGAGCCGTAAATGCAATCTGTGCAGCATGATCGATGTTTTGACCGCGAAAGAATACGACTTTCCACTTCAACAGTGCTTGACGAATTTCTTTGACTGCATCATCGTGCAAAGGGCGCGACAAATCTACGCCGCTAATTTCAGCACCGATGAAACCTGCTACTTGTTTGACTTCAATGTGTTTGTTGCTCATGTCAATTCTCCAGAGTTTGATCGATATGGACGGTGTTCGCACTCGTCGGTTTACTGTGGTACGTTGCTTGTATTCAAATGGCTACATACCAAAGGAAGCGATCGCAGTTCAAAATACTGTCATACGGCAAATCTATCAATTTACCGTAGTATATAACTAGCATATTTTAGCCTGCTAGAACAATACTTGATTGTATTCGGGTAAAGGCAAGTTTAAATAGACTCACAAGCACTAATTCAGACTTACCGCACTAGTAGTACAAAGCTGGACATCGCTATATTTGGGCACTTATTACCGTAAGGCAGAATTAAAAATTAATACAGGCTAAACGTTTCATTGATTTGGAATAGGTGGTTTATTTTTGAAAAAACTCAGTACACCTCATATATATTCGCTTGTGTCCTGTTCCCTCTTCGCAGTTAAGAGTTAAGAGTTCCCTATCCTACGCAAGTAAGTTCAGGAATCAAATTTGACTCCTATAGCATCTTTGTGTTGCTTGCTACTCGCAGGCAGGTTGATAGTATTTTTATATAAACTTTATGAAATATTTTTATTTTCAACACAAGTATTTCATGTCTTGATTAATTTATACTATACGATGACAGGTAAACAATTATATTTATTATGGTATTTTGTTGTCAAAAGCTGCAAAGTCCTTGAAACTCATTCTATAAAAATAGGAGATTTTTATTTCTCTGGCGATAAACAATAATAAAATTTTGCCACCGTTTATTAAGGCTTTGAGGATATTAAAAACTACATGAAAAAGCAATTGTCACATAGCTGGGTCATTTCTAAATCTGGGTTACGTTTTTTAATCATTATTCTATTAGTAACAGGCGTATTTTTTCGCTTCACTAATCTTGACAAAAAACTTTATTGGGGTGATGAAGTTTTTTCATCTTTACGCATATCTGGCTATATGCAGTCAGAAATGAAGGAGAAGTTAGACAATGGTAACTTGTTAAGCATAGAAGATTTGCATAAATACCAGTACCCCAATCCTGAAAAAAACGCAATTGATACACTTAAAGGGGTTGTTTTAGAAGACTCGCAGATTTTGCCATTATACATCTTGCTGGCCCGATTTTGGGTAGAGTGCTTTGGCAATTCTGTAGCAGTGACGAGAAGTTTTTCGGCATTCCTGAGTCTGCTCACCTTTCCTTGTATTTATTGGCTATGTAGAGAATTATTTAAGTCTTCACTAGTAGGGTGGGTAGCCATTGCGTTGGTAGCGGTTTCACCTATTCATGTGGTGTATGCACAAGAAGCGCGAGCATACAGTTTATGGATAGTAGCCATCTTAATATCGAGCGTAGCACTGTTGCGAGCTATACGCCTGAAAACAAAGGTTAGTTGGTGCATTTATACAGCAACATTGGTACTAGGGTTTTATTCTCATGTGTTTTTTACTTTGGTTGCTTTTGCCCAGGGAATTTATGTACTTACAATTGAACGTTTCCGATTGAGTAAAACGTCAATTTATTATCTGATATCATCGCTGACAGGTTTTATAACTTTTGTACCTTGGATTTGGATTATTTATACCAATCCTCAGCCAGCAGCAGTAGCTTGGACAAATGCAAAACAAACATTACTTGGGTCAATTGAAAGGTGGGCTGGCATCTTTAGTCGGACGTTTCTTGATTTCGGTATTAGCCCTATCGATCTAGGAAAACTTCAGATTGTCTTGATTCCTTTCATTTTAATTATTTTTGCTCTAATCAGCTACTCAATTTATGTTCTCTGTCGAAGAACATCTAAAGAAGTTTGGTTATTTGTCTTAACCTTGATTGGGTCTGTAGTGCTTCCCCTACTAATAACGGATTTCATCTTTCAAAAGCGATACGCTACTAGTCGATATACACTTCCCTCTGTTTTAGGTATAGAGTTGGCTGTTGCTTACCTACTTACCACTAAAATCACGTCTATTTCTCCTAAAGTTTGGAAAAAACAGCTTTGGTCACTTGTAGCGTTCATGGTAATTACGGGCGGAGTTGTCTCTTGTATATACCACTCTCAAGCCCAGATTTGGTGGAACCAATTCCCTGAAAAATACCAAGAATTTCCTAAAATTGCTAATATTATTAGTCAAGGTAATAAACCCCTGATAATTAGTGATGAGAAAAATATACTTCCACCAATACAAATACTTGGTCACTTAGTTGATTCAAAAGTGCAATTTCAAATTGTCAAAGAAAATCAGTTACCAGAAATTACTGAGGGCTTTACTGACATATTTGTGTTCTTGTTCGAGCCATCTGACTTCTTAAAAGCTGGAATTGAAAAAATTTATAACTCAAAGTTACAGCAGGTAGACAATTTTCTCTGGAAAATAACAAAGCCTAATTAAACCAAAGATAAGGGTTCATCTAGCGTTTACCAGACTAGAATGTGGAACCTAAAAGCAGATAGTTAACATTTGAATATCTCTCGTAGGTTAAAAATTAATATCAATTAGCCTAATAAGTGGCACAATCAGAGCCAAAATATACTTTAATTAAACAAATAATCTAAGTATATACTTGTACTCCCGCCGCTTATGTCATCGCCCCTTGAGCGTCCGCTGATAATTGAAGTCAGACTGCCATCTTTCCATCCTCATTTATTAGAAGGATTAGATATATGGCTGCGCTTAGGTTTAATATCCGATACCCAAGTTAAGCAGCTATGCCAAGAGTTTCTGGTGTGTGTGGTGGTGTTAAAACCCCAAGCGGAAGCAAAAACAAAGGTAGTATTTGCAACTTATGACCCCGTACAGCAGTTGTCTACAGCAGTTTTACAATCTAGTAGCCCTAGACAATCGCAACAAACACCACCTAAACCCAATTTTATCAGCACAATGTTGCAGTCCTTAGGGGCTGAACTGAGTGTACGTTGGCTGCTTTTTCTAGGCGTTTTTCTGGTAGTGGTATCCTCTGGGGTACTGGCTGCTAGTCAGTGGGAGAGGTTTCCTGCTTCTGGACAGTATGGGGTTTTATTTGCTTATACTTTAAGTTTTTGGGGGTTAAGCTTTTGGGCGACTAGGCAAAATAACCTCAGATTGACGGCTCAGACATTGCTGATTGTCACTCTTTTGTTAGTGCCAGTGAATTTTTGGGCAATTGATAGCTTTCAATTGTGGCGGAATCCTGTTGATTGGATTGTAGTTGCGATCGCCTGTCCTACCCTCACTGCTATAACTGTTTTACTCTCCAAAAATCGGACTATTTTTGCTCATTTACATCCTGGCAAATTACCTCTAGCGAATATTCTGGGGCTGAGTTATCTGCATTGGGGTTGGCAATTAAGAGGATTTCCCTTAATTGCTGTTTATGTGGCAATGATCGGCACAACTATTATTACTATCTATCACAATCTTTACCAACAGCCTCATACTGTCAGTGAGGAAGATCGAGGCAATCGCCGTAGGCTAAGTATTAATTTAACTGCTGCTGTAATTATTTATGCTTTAATAGTCCTGTTAGTGCGAGCAATTTTTGTTGCCAAAGTAGATATCACGCAGTTGGGGTTAGCGATTGGTATTTGCGGCTGGTTGGTGACTTGGTTGGTGCAAAGGGCAGAGGAGCAGGGGAGCAGAGGAGCAGGGGAGGCAGGGGGAGCAGGGGAGGCAGGGGAGGTAACATTAATATCCTCCTCATCCTTCTTACTCTGGGAAAAACTCGGTGGTATTTTAATTTTTTTGGGTTGGCTGGTATCGGTAGTAAATTATCCTTGGCAAGCGATCGCTGTCAGTGGTTTGGGTTTATGGTTTGTGGGAAATCGCTTGCGGCAGTACAGTCTCAAGGTAGACTTGGCAGCGGTTTTCGTCATTGGCTTAGAGGCGATTTGGCTAGGTTGGCGGTTAGTACCTGATAACTTACAGAAATTAGCGATCGCAACTAGTACCCAACTCACCAATTCTCAAAATGAACCTTGGGCTTTATTGGGTATAGCTTTATTTCCCTACGTAATTTTGATGGTGGCGCTCACAGATAGCTTGCATCGCAGTCAAAAGCGAGAATTAGCTAAATTTGGCGAACTACTCACCCTCTTATTAGGAGCTTTTTTAACAACGATCGCTCTGATAAATCCGACATTGCGATCGCTAAATCTGCTATTCTCTACCACCACTCTGGCATTCGTCACTCAACGCCGTTCCCCTTCATCCCTTCCCTTGATATACCTAACTCACATCATGGGGGTGCTGGCATTTTGCTCTAGCATTAATTGGCTGTTACCAAACCTGAGTCCACAAGCCTGGGCAAGTATTTTATTGGCTCTGATGGTTGCAGAATGGGGATTTAGCCTCAGCAATGGACTATGGCGGCGTAGTGCATGGGACATCGGTTTAGCACTAGCCGCAACTAGTTTTTTAATCTTGTGGATGAATGCAGAATCATCTTGGTATGGCATAGTTGATAGTCAAGGCAATTGGGGAGTCTTATGGTTAGTTACACCTTTAGCTCTCACGGGTGTTGCCAATGCCACAATTATCGAGCGTCGCATTACTAGCCGTTACTTGAGTGTCTTAACTGTGGTAGTTGCCCAGCTATTGACGTTACAGCTACCAGGAATCAGATTAATCGGTTTGGCTGTAGGTGCTGGGTTGATGTTTGCCAATACTCGCTATTTGCGAAACCAAGCATCTGCGTTAATTACAGAAGGATTTGTTTTAAGTTTCATTGGGGCGTTGCTGTGGACAGGTGTGCCTGGTTTGCCTCGCCTAGCCTTAGGAGGTTGGTTTGTTGCAGGAGCGATCACAACCTTAAGTTTATGGTTAGCACTAACTGTTTTAAGCCGACGCGGTAACGAATTAGCAGCTATCTATGCAGCCGCTAGCGATCGGTGGGCGATCGCCTTGTGCAGTTTTGAATTGTTGGGTTTGACGCTGCACTCAGTAATGATTTATAGAGGTTTTACCACTTCGGGATTTTTGTTCTTAATTGCCACTGCAATCACCTTGGCAGCCATTGTTTATCGCAGTTGGCGAGAACCGACAAATTGGGCATTTTATGGTATTGGTTGGTGTTTAGAATTGTTGATTGCCCAGGTGCTAGGGTTAGGGGAACGCTCAATTGTTAAAATAGCGATCGCCAATATTGCTTTGGGTTTAATTGCTCAACTTGTCGGCGAGTGGTGGCGACGAAGACATCAACTAGAAAAGCTTCCTAGCAGCCTTCACATTTTGCCATTAATCTACGGTGCATTCAGTGTATTGCTGCGTTTGGATACCTTTACCGAGTGGACAGGGTTGTGTTCCTTGGGTGTAGCTTTAATTATTATTGGCGTGGGGCGACGGCGCGAGAACTTCAAACCCTTGTTGTACTTAGGAATTATTGGTGTAT
Source organism: Nostoc sp. (assembly GCF_036916655.1). Lineage (GTDB taxonomy): Bacteria > Cyanobacteriota > Cyanobacteriia > Cyanobacteriales > Nostocaceae > Nostoc. Next base: position 38,357 of record NZ_JBALFY010000068.1, on the reverse strand, counting down.
CCATTTCTGCTTATGAACTTTTGTTCTATCAAATGTCACAAGCATCAGGAGGAGCATTAGGCGATGGATTGATTGCCATGTCTACCCTTGGTGCAAGTATCATGTATGCTTACCGCATTCTGTCACCTTGGCTAATCAGCTACTTACGCCTAACTCCTCAAGAACTGGAAGGAATTGCCCATATTCATTGGGCTTGGAGTAGCTGTTTATTAATGGCTGCTATTCCTCTTCCCATTGCAGTTAACCGTTTAGTGGGATTGGCAACAGGAGTATTTTTGATTCGTTATGCCATCTTTCAGGGACGAAATTCGCGCACTTCACCCAGCGTCTTCAGAGGAATCACAATCGCCGAGATGTGGGTTTACCTTGGCTTATTAGAGGTAGCCGGCATGAGGGTTTATTGGCGCGAGACAGCAGTCGGAAAATTTTGGGCTGGGCCATTGGTTCCGTGGAATGGTGTGATCGCTTGTGTGGTAGCTTACTTTCTGTACATCCTTCCTTGGGAAAGGTGGGGTTGGTCTAAAAGACCTTGGCAACAAGCCGCTTACATCATACCGCTAATAATTTTATGGGAAACCAGACTACAAACTTACCCAGTTACCTTAGTACTCGCAGCCGGATTCTACATCTTCCTCGCAAAGGTGGGTGAAAACATCCGTTTTACTTATGTTAGTGCGGCGTTGATTGATTGGGCGCTTTACCGTTGGTTTAATTCCTTACATCTAAATGATGCTTTGTGGTATGTCACACCAATTGGATTCTCACTGCTTTATATTGCTCAAGTAGATACCCAGCTGAAGCTACCAGAGTACAAAAAATCTCGTCATCTTCTGAGAGTGCTAGGGAGTGGTTTAATTTGTGGGTGGGCAATTTTATTTAATCAAGATACAGCCTGGATACCTGGAATTTTCAGTCTCATCGCGATTTTTGCTGGATTAGCTTTGCGAGTACGGGCTTTTCTCTACATTGGTACAGCCACTTTTTTAATTACTACAATCAATCAATCGGTAATTTTTAGCTTGCAGTACTCATTTTTAAAATGGGTTATTGGCTTACTAGTTGGCATCTTGCTAATTTACATCGCCGCCAACTTTGAAACCCGTCGCGCTCAAATAACATCCCTAATTCGTAGCGCCATTGATGAATTTCAATCATGGCAATAGCGATAGATATTTTAGAGGGATCGGCGGACTGCCTTTTTCTGGCTGGAGTTGATGGTCGCACCTTTACCTTCTGATATCTCTAACTCGCCATAGCTACTCTAAACGCCGTGCATAATTTGGGGCGATCGCTTCTTACAGTATCTACGAAGCAAGGAATAATCATGCTTGATGCTTGAAATGCTCGATTCGTTCCTTAGTCCAGACTGAAATAACTTTTTTGAGCTTGTTTAAAATGAATATATTTTGAATTTTGAATTGTTAATGATTGCTTCTCCGAAAGCCGTCACCAGTACAATTCACTATTTGCAGGTATATTGGTTATGCAAGTGTTGGAGACTTGAGTCAACTACTACCAACTGCTAACCCTGGCGAAGCAATGAGTATTTTAAGCCGTCAGATTTTAGTTTCATAGAAAGCTGCGAAAAACTCCACCCATAGGGGAATGGGGTTTTTCATCATTATCGCATACCCAAATATGCAATTAGACCACAACATATCAAATATACGCCCTTGAGTTACGATAATACCTGCAAATACCTTGCCGAAAAATACCCTGGTGACTTTGCCAGATGGTTACTTGCATCTGACACCTCAGATATCCAAGTACTCAAAACCGAACTCAACCTCGAACCCATTCGCGCTGATTCGGTGATATTCTTGCAAATCGCCAACCAAATCTTACATTTAGAGTTTCAGACTACACCCAAATTCAAAACCCCGCTTGATTTTCGGATGCTGGATTACTACACTAGATTAAAGCGAGAATACTGGTGTGATATTGAGCAGGTATTGATTTTCTTACAACCCACCTCCTCAGAAATTGTTTTTAATACTCAGTATGTAGACAAGAAAACTAGACACGAGTATCGAGTGATTCGCTTATGGGAAGAAGATCCCACACCACTGCTAGCTAACCCTGCACTTTTACCATTAGCGACATTAGCCAGAACCAACTCACCCGCAGAGTTGTTAACTCAAGTCGCTGCTAATGTCGATATGATTGAAGAAACAGACGAGCGACAAAATATATCAGCTTGTGTACAGGTTTTGGCTGGTTTGCGGTTTGACAAAAGTTTGATTACACAGCTTTTCAGAGAGGAAATTATGCAAGAATCTGTGATTTATCAAGACATTCTACAAAAGGGATTCCAACAGGGAGAAGAACGAGGAAAGAAACAGGAGGCATTACAACTGATTTTGCGTCTTTTGACACGTCGGTTTAGTGCAATTGAGCCGGAGATAGAACAGCAGATTAGCACATTCTCCATCGCTCAATTAGAAGACTTAGCGGAGGCACTGTTAGATTTCTCCAGTCAAAGCGATCTAGTAAATTACTTAGGAAATATCTCTTTAGCTCAACCCAATCAGGAAGATTAAATAATTTGTAATACTCGCCATTCGCGTAGCGTCTCGTAGAGAAGGCGAGAAGAAAGCTACGTAATTCGTAATTATTTGATCGGATAGTTAACCTACAGCGATCGCACTTTTTGAAAACACGTATAAGTTGTGCTTCTCTCAATTGCGATCGCTGTGGTTAGATGCCGACAGTGAAATAATCTCAGAAAAACGTGAATACTTAACCGCATCGGTAGTAGGATAATCCACCGACACTGCAAGTAACCCAACTTTTATATCCTCGAAATAAATCACACCGCCAATACGTCCTTCAATTTGGAAAGGCCCATGAAATAAACGATACTGTGCAATGTAGATCAATAAAAAGTCAGTAATCTTTATTGTCCTGTCAAACATTTGCTCACAAGTTTTGTGGATGACATTATCTAGGTATTCATTATAGGCAGGCTCACCCAGTTCAGTAAATTCTGAGTGATCCGCAAAATGATCCATATAAAATAACCAGATATCAGACAAGTCTGCTTCATTCGTCAGTTTTTGCTTAAGTTCCTGCAATCGATCGATATTCATAGTGTGGATAGATATTGAGGAGATGAGGCGAGCTGACAACACTGTTAAAAATCTACCACAGCGATCGCTCCAACACCTCACTTAGGACTAATCAGGAAGATTTAGTTTCGCCATCCCCATCATTAAGCACTTCTTAAGGCCACAATGGGGTCTAGTTTAGCAGCGCGACGTGCAGGAACAACGCCAAAGAATAAACCAATAGCCCCAGAGACACCAACTGCCATAGTAATCGCTACAGGAGAAAGACTCGCTTCTAAAGGAGTTAAAGCACTCACTAAGAGGATGCCACTAACACCAACCGCAGTCCCAACTAAACCGCCGGCTGCGGAAACTATCACTGCCTCAATGATGAACTGTAGCAAAATATCTTGCTCTGTTGCCCCAATCGCTTTTCGCAATCCAATTTCTTGGGTGCGTTCGGTGACGGAGACAAGCATAATATTCATAATCCCAATGCCGCCGACAAACAACGATATACCTGCGATCGCTGCTAGCATGATTGTCAATGCACCTGTAATTTGACCGACAGTTTGCAAGGCATCCTTTTGAGAACGCAGAGTAAAGTCATCTTCACCATTAATTTTGTGCCGTAGACGCAGCAAATTAGTAATTTGAAACTCTGCTGCATCCACGCTATCTGAATCACGAGCGGCAGCAACGAGATAATCTAAGGCGATACCATAGGGAGAATTCTTGCCCACAAGTCGGTTTGCTGATGTCGTGATTGGAATTAAGGCAGCATTATCATAATCTGCTCCCACGCTGGAACCTTTGGCTATTAAAGTCCCAATCACTTGAAAGCTGGTATTTCCAACTCGCAATTGCTGACCGATGGCGTTACTATTACCAAATAGTTTTTCTGCCAAGTCTGCACCAAGTACTACCACTTGGTTGCTTCGCTTGATGTCTACCTCAGAGAAAAATCTGCCTTTATCAGTTTCAAAATCGCGCACAGATAGAAAGCTGGGAGTTGTACCAATGATATTGACATCAGTGTTTCTGTTGCGGTATGTAACCACCTGTCTTCTGTTTAACTCTGGCGCAACTCCTACTACTGTTGGTACTTGAGAAGCGATCGCTTCCGCATCTTGCAACACCAGAGTTTTTGGTACTTCAAAGGAGATTCGCTGAGTTTCTTGATTACCTGGCAGTACAAATAGCACATTTGGCCCTAGTGACTCCAGTTGTTTATTAACGAATTTTTGCCCACCTTCGCCAATACCAATCATGGCAATCACTGAGGCGTTACCAATAACTATACCCAGCATAGTGAGGGCGCTACGGAGTTTATTTGACAGCAGGGTTTTTCCCGCCATATTCATGCTTTCGAGGAGATTCATGCCAATTTTGGATTTTGGATTAAAAGTTTGTATTAAAAGGCTCTTCTGTGAAATTTCAAACAATATTACCTATTCAATTTAGGTTTATTTATTTTGTTTCTCTTTGGCCTTTTCGATTTTGTAGTCTTTGGGTGGGTTGACAAATATGTGATCGCCTTCTTGAACTCCGCCTAAAATCTGAGTTTGGTCTTGGATTTGTGCCCCGACTGTAATTTCGCGGAACTGGGGTTTATTCTTGGCATCTGGGATGAGTACACCCGTTTTACCCTTTTCGGTGACGATTGACACCGTTGGTAATACCAAAGCATTATTAACGCGATCGCCTAAAAAAGTCAGATCCACATTTAAGCCAGAACGTAGTTTATCTATGCCAGTATCGAGAGCAATCCGCACCTGGAAGGATGTTACACCTTGTTCCACTACTGCTTCGGGAGCAATCAGGCGCACATGACCTTTAAAAACTTTGTCGGGATAAGCATCAGCGACAATTTCCACCTGCTGTCCCGATTTAATTCTGCCAATATCGGCTTCGGGAACTTGAGCTAATATTTCTAAACCTCTGGCTACGGCAACAATTGAACTAGAAGTTGCCGATGCACTAGTAGAAGCAGAAGTTGTGGGTGTGACAAACGCCCCTGGTTCTGCATACTTTTGGGTAACAATTCCCGAAAGAGGGGCGCGAATAATAGTATCTTCCAACTGCACTTGTACACCCTTCAATTGAGCCTCAGCAGATGCAACGGCGGCTTGACGCTGGTCAATTTCTTCAGAACGAGTGCCATCTTGCAACAGAACTAATGCGGCTCGTGCTTCGTTAACAGCGGCTTGGCGTTGGTCAACTTCCTCAGTCCGAGTGCCACTTTGGACTAACGACAATCGTTTTTTAGCTTCTTCTAAATTGGCTCTAGCACTTTTGTCGTCACTGATGGCTTGATCGAGTAATTGTTTTTTCTCTGCTCCCTCTTGATATAGATATTGATAACGCTTTACCTGTTCATTGGTGTAATTCACCTTTGCTTGAGCCGCATCCACTTGCGATTGAGATTGAGCAATCTCTTGGGGACGATTACCAGCCTTAGCTGCGGCTAACTGGGCTTGAGATTGTGCTAACCGCGCCTTTGCCTGAGCGATTTCTTGAGGACGACTACCAGCAAGGGCTTCGGCTAGTTGTGCTTGACTTTGGGCTAAATTGGCACGATATTGACTTCTTTGGGCTTCAATACTTGCACTATCCATGCGGGCGAGAATTTGCCCTTGTTGAATGCGATCGCCTTGTTCTACATATAATTGCGATAGCACTCCTGGATTCTTTGGGCTAATATTTACGCTTTTAACTGGCACAACTTTACCACTAGCTGTTATCCGTAATGTTACGTTTTGTGCTGTAACTGGAACAGTTAGTTCAGCAATATCTTCTTTGTTTGCCCCTTGATTTATCAAGGTGTAAGTTGTTACTGTACCCACAACCAACACTCCCCCCGCTATCAGCCCAATCAGCCAGCGTAATGGATACTTAACTTTGCCAATAACTGGAATTTCTATGTGAGTAGCCATATTATCAAAACCTGTAAATATTCTTGTATAGGAGTAGCCTTTGGCTCGATGGTAAGTTTAGAATACGGAGATGTTAAAGCTTTGGGATTAAATTTTTATGAGTCAATTGACAACTAAACACACAATTAGCTTCATCGTTGCTTAATCTTCCTTCATACTAGGCATTGCTTTTTCTATGTGTCTTCACCTGAATGGATGACTTTTGTCACTAGTACCGCCTCCCTCGGAAATACTTTGGCGTACTTCTAAATTATTGAAATATTTAGTTCTGACTCTGCAACCACAAGTAAAAACAGTCCTTACAAGACTAGATGAGGCTATTCAATTGACTGAAAATGTAAAGGATACAGAGCAACTAAATTTATTTATGGGAATCATTAATTTTTAATTTTTAATTTTTAATTTTTAATTCGGAGCGAAGCGACGTGACAATCTACTTTTATAGTACTCGTGAAGAATATGGCTGTTTCTCCAATTTTTCCCCCCACGGCTTTGAATTAGATGGATTGTATTGGTCAACTAGCGAACACTACTTTCAAGCGCAAAAGTTTGTGGGTACACCTCATGTAGAAAAGATCCGTCTAGTTAAAACACCCAAAGACGCAGCAAAAATGGGGCGTGAGAGAACCCGTCCCCTACGTCAAGATTGGGAAAATGTTAAAGATGACATTATGCAGCAAGCTGTACTGTGTAAATTTCAAACTCACACAGATATCAGAAATATTTTACTTTCGACAGGCAATGCAGAAATTGTTGAGAACTCCCCCATTGATTTTTACTGGGGTTGTGGAGCCGATGGTAGCGGGAAAAATATGCTAGGAAAAATTTTAATGGAGGTGCGAGAGATCCTGCACCATACATACAGTGCAGATATTGATAATAGAACTTTTAAATAATATTCTTGCGATGAATGCTTGTCCCAGTGTAGTAAACCATCGTAATGAAAGATGTATCCTGGTTTTGGGAACACTAGATTTAGCACCAGACTTGCCTCAAGACGAAGGAATGCAGATCGAAAAATATATTAGGACTTGTATTGATGTTTGAAAAAACCAGTACATAAGCTGTTCCATATTTAAATTGCATAAGTTGGGCGCTCATGTTGCCCACCCCACAAGAGTTATGTTTCATTCGATTATGCAAATTAGATGTTTTTTAGCTTATCTATTCCCTTATTTCCTGTTCCCTTCCTATCGCGCTTGCGCTGCACTTCTCTGGGAGACGCTTTGCGAACGCTTACCACGCAAGTGAGTTCTCTGAATCAAATCGGATTGCTATAGTTCCCCCGCAACTACCCATAACATACCTAAAACCAGTGAAGCGTAATACAATTACCCATGAATTTGACTCTGGTTCACAAGCAGAAATACTACCTCCACAGGAAAGTGACGACCATTCATCAGAAGGTTCCAAGCTATTACGGCAAGGAATTCAACAGCAGCAAGCTGGTGAATTAATAACGGCGATGAAGTTTTTACAACAATCCTTGGCACTGTTTCAGGCATCTGGGGATTTGCAAAAACAGGCTCAGGCACTTTCTTTTTTAGGATTGGTAACTTACAGTGCTGGGGACTACAAAGGTACTATTTCCTATTCCCAACAGTGTTTGTCTTTGCTTAATAACACCTCAGATTTAACATTGCAAATGCAAGCACTTTCCCATTTAGGTAATGCCTACCGTCACCTGAACGATCATCAAAAGGCAATTGAGTTTCTAGAAAAGTGCTTGAAAATAACCCAACAACTGCAAGATAAACGCAGTCAAGTGGCAGCACTGAATAATTTGGGATTGGTTTATAAAGCTTTAGGTAATTTTACACAGGCCATTGAGTATCAGCAGCAAAGTCTAAAGATTGTGCGGGAACTCAAAGATAACTGGGGTGAGGAACAGGTACTCAAAAATTTGGGTAATGCTTGGTATGCTTTGAACAATTACCCAAAAGCGATCGCCTATTATGAACAGTGTGTAGTACTATCACGCTCTTTAAAAAATGTTCGCAGTGCTTCTCAGGTGCTAAAAAATCTAGGTAATGCTTGTTATGCTTTAGGTGATTATCTCAAAGCCATTAAATATTATGAAGATCGGTTGCAATTAGCCAAAGAAATTCAAGATAAACGTAGCGAAGAACAATCTTTAAGTAGTTTAGGAGTTGCTTGTGAAGCTTTGGGTGACTATAACAAAGCAATTACATATTATGAAGAACGTTTGCTGTTAGCTAGAAATATCAAAGATCGCCGCAGTGAAGAACAAGCCCTTGCCAGTCTAAAAGTTGCCTGCTATGCCTTGGGTGATTATGCTAAAGCTATGCAATATCAGCAAGGAACATCTTCAAATAATTTGTAATGACGCTCGTGACGCTCGCAGACTCGCTATCGCTCTTAGCGTCTCCCCTTCTCCAAAGGGAGAGGCTAGCGCCAAGGGAGAAGACTCGCTACCGCTTCGCTAACATAATTTTTAATGGGGATTTAGAAAGAGCCACAAAACGATCAATTCTCTCCCATTGTTTTTTGTTGCTGGAGATATGCGAGAACTTCTAATGTATCGACTTGGGGAAATTGGGCGTAAAAATTACTCACACTCCAAAAGGGTTCCGGTGTTTCCAAGATGATTATGCGATCGCCCCACTGTTCTAACCAGGGTAGCAGTTTTTGTGGCGCTACTGGAGTACACAGCCAAACTGCTGCTGGAGAAAGCGCTTTCAAGGCAATTGCCGCTACCGCGATTGTCATACCTGTAGCAATGCCATCATCAACTAAGATCAACGTGGCATCCCGTGCATTGAACTGCGGACAAGCAGAAATTAATTGAGCCTCAAGAAACTTAGCTTGGTTTATCGCTTTATTTAAAGCTGCTTCCCGCCATCGCCCATCATGTTTAAGGCGAAGTAGCTTTTGATCGGCCCAAAGAACATTTCCCGAAGTAGTCACTGCACCAATTGCTAACTCTGGATTTTCTGGATGGCTAATCTTTTTCGCCACAACAATCGTCAATGGACAATCCAAAAGATGTGCTATTGGTGCTGCTACTGGTATACCCCCTCTTGGCAAAGCATAAACAATTGGTACGGGCTTTACCCCAGAATCAATAGTTTGCTGAGTCAAAACATCATGAATCACTTGCGCCAATAACTCACCCGCATGGGTGCGATCGGCGAAAAGTGGGGTATGTGACATAGTTTCCCCCAGCATCTTAGGACGGGACTGCTTTTATCATGACTGAATTTTGTCTGAAATTAACTGATACAATAAGATTTATAAAAATAACTAAGTATTCAGCAAAAATCTATTTATTTTGATAACTTTCCAGCCAAAACGGTATTTAACTCAAACATAACAACTGGCGCTGATGCCAAAATCCTGATTTTCATGAGCAGCGAAACCCAACTCAGCCTTTTTGACGACTCAACCTCCTTTAACCAACGAGAACTGATTCCGACAGACGCGAAAATTCCCATCACTCCCGGAACTTATGCCAGCATCACAGAGTTGACACAGCATTGCGATCGCTGTCACCGCTGTCCATTAGGAGACACTCGAATTCATACTGTTGTCGGACGTGGCAATCTCAAAGCCCCAATTATGGTTATCGGGGAAGCGCCAGGTCAAAATGAAGATGAAACCGGCTTACCATTTGTAGGCAGATCGGGGCAGTTGTTAGAAAAAATTCTCGCCTCTGTGAATCTGACTACTGAGGATGATGTATACATTGCCAATATAAATAAATGTCGCCCACCAGATAATAGAGTTCCCACTCCTGTAGAAGTGGCGGCTTGTCTACCCTACCTACTAGAACAAATTCGCTTAGTTGACCCCAAAATAATCTTGTTAACAGGTGCAACTGCTGTTAAAGGAATCACTGGTGATAAGCGGGGGATTACAAAAATTCGCGGACAATGGCTGGAATGGGAAGGGCGTTTATGTATGCCAATTTTTCATCCTTCTTACTTGTTGCGTAATCCTTCTAAAGAAAGAGGTGCGCCGAAATGGTTGATGTGGCAGGATATTCAGGCAGTGCGTGCCAAGTTAGACGAAATTAAAAATAACAGTTAATGTGGTGAACTTGCTCAAACTATTTAGTCATGCCTTGAAGTCGTCAAAGGAATAGTGTTTTAGCTCCATTAATCATGTATGTGGAAGTTTTATCAGCTTCAATAGACGAAAAACCACTCATCCAGCAGATGATGGAGCTTTACCAATATGACTTTTCAGAGTTTGAAAACAAGGATCTTAATGAGCATGGTTACTTTGGCTATCCATACCTAGATTACTACTGGGTTGAGAGCGAGAGTGCTTCGCACACGCTTCGCGATCGCTACCCTTTCATTGTGCGGGTTGGGGGAAAGCTTGCCGGATTCGTTTTGGTGAATCAGTACACTTACATTCAGGGTAGTCAGTATTCAATCGCAGAGTTCTTTATCCTACGAAAGTACAGACAACAAGGAATTGGTAAAAATGTCGCCTTTCAAACCTTTGATCGATTTCGCGGGAAATGGGAAATCCATCAGATAACCACAAATGTAGTTGCTCAAAAATTCTGGCGTCGTGTGATTGCAGACTACACAGCCGGAAAATTTACAGAAACGGTAATGGAGATTGACGATTGGCGAGGAACGGTGCAGTGCTTTGACAATACTGATAGGGTGCAGTAGTGATATGAGCAATTTATTTAAAATGTAAATTTTATTATGCTGTCAGTTTTGTATTACACTTGTAGCATCAAATTAACTGAAGAGGTTCATCGGTGATGACAGCCGTAGAACTGGAAAATTTATCCAAGACGTTTACTCTGAGTCGGGGTTGGGGACGCAACCGCACTCATAAAGAGATTGTCGCCGTAGATGGCATTAGTTTGACCGTTCCAGATGGTCAAGCGATCGCCTTCATTGGCCCCAATGGCGCGGGGAAGTCCACTACAATCAAGATGCTGACAGGCATACTACAGCCGACATCTGGCACAGCCAGGTTATTGGGATTAAACCCTTGGCGAAATCGGCGTGAACTAGCGTATCAGATTGGGGTGGTGTTTGGACAGCGATCGCAGCTATGGTATCATCTACCCCCCCGCGATACCTTGGAGTTACTGGCGCGAATCTATAATCTTAATCGGCAAGAATACATTAAACGTCGTGACCAACTAGTTGAGCGTTTTGACCTCAACCCGTTTTGGAATACCCCAGTACGTAAATTGTCTTTAGGTCAGCGGATGCGAGCAGAAGTAGCAGCGAGCTTACTCCATGCACCGAAAGTACTATTCCTCGACGAACCCACAATTGGACTGGATGTCATTGCTCGTCAGGAATTACGCGATCTCATCCGGGAGTGGAACCGCGATGAGGGGGTAACGGTGTTTCTCACCAGCCACGATGCAGGCGACATTGAACAAGTAGCGCAGCGAGTCGTAGTAATTAATCATGGGCGTGTAGTACTTGATGACAAAGTTTCGGCAATGCGCCGCCAATACCTTGGCTCAAAGATTATCAGCGTCAAATTCCATACCTCTCCCGCCCAAATCAGCCTCCCAGGAGTGACACAACTCAAAGCAGGCGAATATGGACTCAAGCTGGAGGTTAATACCAGCATTACACCAATTGAAACCGTGATGACTCAAATTCTCCAGGCGGGTTCGGTGGCTGATATTGCGATTGAAGACCCACCGCTAGAAGAGGTAATTGCACACATTTATGCTCAGGCAGCCTCATAATTCAGTGAACAAATATACCTGGATTGGCTGGACGGCAGCTCGCTCCAACCTGGCTTATTTGGGAGAAGTTGCTTCCAGAGGAATTTTTTTGTTTGTCATTCTCTACATCTTTTTACAGCTGTGGCGTGTCACCTATGCCGAGACGGATGCTGAAGAGTTGGGAGGTTTAACACTGGCTCAGATGCTTTGGTACTTAGGTATCACTGAATCTATTGTCCTCTCCAGCCCCCAGGTTGCTTTAGAGGTAGACGAGGATATACGGACGGGGGCGCTGGCAGTGCAACTAATACGCCCTTTATCTTACCCTTTGTACCGTCTGTGGACTACTTTGGGAGAGCGGACAGTGCGCTTTGGGTTGAATGTCGCGATCGCATCTTTAGTTGCACTACTGTTTGTCGGTACAATTCCTCTAAGTTTAGGAGGAATTTTATTATTTGTAGTGGCGCTACCACTGGCATTTGTCCTAGATTTTTTGGCAACCTTCTTAGTGGGTTTAGGAGCTTTCTGGCTGGAAAATACCACCGGGCTAATGCTCATTTACTCTCGATTGACGATGATTTTGGGTGGGATGCTGATTCCCTTGGAACTACTACCAGAAACCTGGCAGCCAGTACTACAAGCTCTACCCTTTGCCAGTATTTTGTATGGACCAGCGCGTTTATTTGTGCATCCCAACCTAGCTTTTGCCAGTCAATTGTTAGTGCGTCAGGCAGTTGCTATCGGTGTGCTGGCTCTCTTGGTAGCCTTGGTGTACCGCACAGCAGTTAAACGCATCCACGCACATGGAGGTTGATATGTTTTGGCGTTTACTTTCCTACCTACAATTAGCTGGCGCTTATATTCGCCTCAATCTAAACGCTCACTTAGAATATCGCGGCGCATTCCTGACGCAAGTGGTAGCAATGATACTGAATAACCTCGTGTGGGTGACATTTTGGGGGCTATTTTTCACACGTTTTCCAGTGCTACGCGGCTGGATGGTGCAGGATGTAGTTACTCTCTGGGCGATCGCCGCAACAGGATTTGGTCTGGCTAATACTATCTGCGGTAACGCTATGCAACTGACAAGTTTAATTGTCCAAGGACAGTTAGATGTGTGGATGTTGTACCCTCGCGCCCTTTTACCGCACCTACTGCTAGGACGGATGAATGCTACATCTTGGGGAGATATGCTGTTTGGGTATGGGGTTTATTTGTTTTTTGTCAAGCCTGATGCAGTGCATTTGGCGTTGTTTACTGGGTTGACAGTTTCAGTGGCAACGTTGTTTGTCGGCTTTAATATTTTGACAGGTAGCCTCAGCTTTTACCTGGGCAATTCCGAAGGACTGACACAACAGTGGCGAAATGCCATGCTTACCTTCAGTACCTATCCAGCGACTTTGTTTGAGGGAACGGTGAAGCTACTGCTGTACACGTTGATTCCGGCTGGGTTTGTGACTTATTTGCCAATTGAGGCATTGCGATCGCTATCTTTAATTCATACTTGCCTAGCTGTAGCTGGATCAACTACCGTGCTGTTGGTTGGTACAGGTGTGTTTTACAATGGTTTGCGTCGCTACTCCTCAGGCAATTTGATGCAGATGCGAGGTTGAGTTCAATCTTGGCAATTTTTCTACCCATTAAGCCAAACTACGGTTTAGTTTGTAATCGGTCACAGTTTTTGCGATTATGGTATAACCAGGGTATAACCAAAGATAGTAATCACAACAAAGGTAGGAATGAAAACTGCAATTTCGCTTCCAGATTCAATTTTTGAAGAGGCAGAAGCGCTCGCTAGAGAGTTAGGCGTATCTCGTAGTGAACTTTACACAAAAGCTTTGAAAGCATATTTGCGGAAACACAACCGCAATCAGATGTTGAACCAACTGAATATAGTTTATTCTGAAGAGTCCTCTGAACTAGATCCAGTATTAGCAAAGCTACAATTCATGTCCTTGTCCCGTGAGGATTGGTAGTGTATCGCGGAGAAATTTGGTGGGCAAATTTGCCGGAACCACTCGGTTCAGAATCAGGGTATCGTCGCCCTATTGTGATTGTTCAAGATGATATTTTTACTCAAAGTCGTATCAGCACCGTAATCGTCGTTATTATTACCTCTAACACTCAGCTAGCAGAAGCACCAGGCAATGTTTTATTACCGCGTGAAGCTACAGGTTTACCCAGAGATTCTGTAGCTAATGTGTCCCAAATTTTTACTGTTGACAAAAGGTTTTTAGTAGAGCGCGTTGGCTCACTACCAGAGCATCTACAAGAAGAAATAAACGAGGGGCTGCGAACAATTTTGTACCTCTAAGTGAGGTCATAAGGATTAACCTCTCAAAAATTAATTCTCTTATCTCTGTGTTCTCTGTGCCTCTGCGGTTCAAGAAATTACTTATTAACCACTCCAAACGCAGAGGAAGCAGATAGAGAAAGAAATATTTTACAAGTCCTTAGCAGTCTTAGCAGTCTTTTTAATACCTTGCCATCTCTCTCGCAATCGCTGCAAGTTAGGAGTATGACCACCATAGCGCCAACTAACATAGGCTTGGCTAATCTCATCTATGACCTCAGCGGTTGCTGGGGCATGATGCTGGTATGATCCTCTGGCGTACTCTAAAGGTGTTTGTGCTGGATGTTTACCTAAACCTTTTTGGGTTGTCCATTGCAGCATTTGTTGATAAAGGCTTTCCATTGCTGGCAATTTCTTTAACCATCGACGGTTGTGCCACTCTCGCCACTGTCCCCAACCCAGCCAAGCAAAGAAAGCTGCTGTAGTTGCCAAGATTAAGCCAGTCAATACACCAAACCAACCTTGAGAGAATAAAGCGATAAACCAAGCGATCGCTCTAATTACCCAACTCAATATTGTCCCAAATACATTATTCAACAAACCTGTCACCGGAGAAGGCAACCAGCCAGCAACCCAGTTCCATAACTGACGCAAGACACTAAAGGTCTGAGTGTCTTCAATAGATGGGGGAATTAGAGGATGATTGGGAATAGGATCAAAGGCAAACCAACCATATTTCGGAAAATACACTTCCGTCATCGCATAAGCATCAGTATTACGGACAACATACAGCCCTGTAAATGGATTAAATTCTCCTGCGCTAAACCCTGCTACAAACCGCGCTGGGATGCCAATGGAACGCAACATCACCGTCAGAACTGTTGAAAAGTGGTCTGGATAGCCCCCCTTTTGCTTAAACAAAAAAGTTTCTACCAAGTCTTCTTTTTCACTCAAATAAGGCAGTTCTAAGGGATTTTGGGGAACAGAGTAGCGTTGCTTTAAATACTGAGCTAAGTAAAGAGCCTTTTCATAAGGTGAATCGAGTCTTTTCGTAGACTTTGTGACTCCTTCTTTATTGTAGTTAGCGAGGATTTCTTCGGTACGTTGCCGGACTTTTTCGGCAATTTCAGGAGGAATTTGCAGATAATGTTTTTTAATATGTTGCGGATATTTAGTAGAAGCTTCACCTAATAAAGTGCGATCGCGGTATGGTACTTCTGAAACTACTGTGTAGGTGAATCCTTCTGATAATTCTACAGGCGATCGCAATCCGTCTTCTTTATCAATAGCGATCACTGGTGCTGGAAAATAAACTTCCTTGGGATTAGCCATCGCTGGAATTAGGTTAGGCAAATCCGACACCACTGTATAAGTTTGTACTACCTCTTGGGTTTTAGCAGTGAGTATGGATGGAGGAATAAAAATTTGGTAAGACCAAGGCGATCGCCTAACAGTCATAACATCTTCATTACGGGAAACTACCCATCCCTTACCTGTATAGCGGTCAAATCCTAATACTCGCCAAAAACCCTCAGCTTGCGATCGCACCCGCATTACAACCTTGGGTTTCATTTCGCCCCGCAGGTTTTGATTAATTTGGCTATTAAAACCGTAATAAAAGTTATTATCTACTTTACCTGGTTCACCAGTTTGATTTTGTCCCGTACCACCGCTACCACTGCCTTGATTTTCACCTTTGCCTTGGCGGACATAACCGGGGTTAATGATACTACGTCCTGTGAAATTACCTTTGACTTGAATACCAGAACTTACAGGAAAATTCCGTAATTGATAGCCGGGAAATCTAGGTAAAACAGCAAAAATTGCCAGTCCCAGACCGACAATTAGCAAAAAATTCAGAATTAAAAATTTAAAATTAATAGTTGCGGAATTCTTCTGATTTAATTTTTCATTTTTTAATGGCTGCAAACCCAAACGTGAGCGGTAATCTAATACTAAAGTTGGTAAAGCGATCGCTAAAAATAACAGCAGCACAGGTGCAAATGCTAAAGTCTGACTTAGGGTTCCTGCCACACCTAATAAAATCAGTCCGATAACAATCGAATAGCCCAAATTTTTACGGCGCGGTGTATCAAAGCTATGCAACACCTGAAGTTGAATTAATAACTCTGCCAAACCCAACCGCGTATCATTCAACTCTCCCACTAATTGCCCAAAGAAAGCACCCAATGCTACTAACATCCCAATGGCGATGCCGAATTGAACTGCAACATTGCGATCGCGGCGACGATAGTAACTCCAAATCGCACCCACTATACTCAGGGGTAATGCCCAAAAACTGAATGAAGTTTCAGCGGCGATATCCGTCGCCACAATTCCCAAAATAACCAACGCTAGCACCAGCACCCGCAAAGAAATAGAATCTTCCACTTCTATCAAAGGCGAACCCTGCGGATTTTGCCGCCAGAAATTACCTACAGGGATACGCCAAAACCGATTCATCCTGGATAAGTTAAACATTTGAGTCTAGTAGAAGCAATGATGTAGATGCAAAAAACACAATGCGGGGGACATAATTGCCTACCCTACTACTGTGTCAAAAAACTTTGGATTTTGGATTACCGATAGCAGAGCGTAAAGCCTTCTCTACAAGAGGCTGCGCCAACGGCATGGCTTGTCTGCGACACGCTACGCGAACGCTTAGAGCGAGTCCGCGAGCATCCTTTGGATTGACCCCGATTTGCCTCAAGGATTTTAAATCTAAAATCTAAAATCTAAAATTGGCACGGTTAAAAAAATGATCGATAGGGGGTAGAGATGGAGAGAAACGAGAAATGGGTGACGCGGTGAATTGAGAAATAATCAAATACTTTCTCAATATTTCCATGTCCCCCTATCCCCGTGTCCCTGTGTCTTTGTAATAACTGCTTCTCGTAGACACCCTAATGACCGTTTGTTGAAAAATAGGATGAGCTTCAAAACCAGGAAAATCCTCTTAATATATATCGGCGTTGATTGACGTAGTGTGCTAGCGGTGGAAATTTAAACTAAATCGTGGGATTAATCACAAACAACAAAGACTGTTCATCTATTTCTGGAAACTCAACTTCCAGAGTATAAATTGGGTTAAGTTGTTCGCAACCTAACTCTACATTTAAGTATCCCGAAGTCGAAGATGTTGTCATTGCTAAGGTGCCACTTCCCCGCAGCGTTAAAGTTCCTTTAACAGGTAACTCAGCTTGCACAAGTAACTTCGTAAGTTTACCTAGAGACTGGTACTCTACTCTGATATTCAAAGCACCAACACTGGTTAGCCATTGTCTTTCTACCACTGGACTGGTTGCTGAAAGTGGTAGAGTCAGATTTTCCAGCAGTTGTTTAGCTGCTAGCAATGACAAAGCCATTTGTTGACGCGGTTGTAAATCTGAATAATCGCTCTGAATAGCGGGCATTGTCTCCAGAGTACTTACAGATCGATAGGTGCTTCTTAGCACCAATCCAGCGATGTCATTTAATGCTTGAGACTCATTGGGAAAAAAGTTCTCCACCACTTGAACTAATTTTGCCCCCAACGGCACAGAAGATGTCACCAAAGCCTGACACTGTTCTAGCAATTGCTGGAAAACTCTTTCCGGTAAGCGAGTTGGTAAGGTCAACTTAGACTGTTGTACCATCCATCCCCAGCTAGGAACGAGTGTCATTGACGGCTCATCAACAAAATCAGGATAGTCGATTAATTGTGTTTCCCAGGGAAACAACGGTGGGTGGTCTTGGGCTTGGATTTGTAACCGACGCTTAAGGACAGCTTGAAAACGATCTTGCACAGTAGGAATTTCTCCCAATTGAAAGGTCTGGGGCGTTCCTCCCAATTTTGGCTCACTGCTTTTTGAAGCAGTGGCTTCATTAAGGAGGTTTTTTACCCCGTCATTTTCCTCACATTCTACCGATCGCTCATGATTTTTGACATCATCTGTCAATAACCAATCGAGACACCGGTGTTGTAAAGATTCTGAGTCACTATTCATGAGTAGATGCACCTGATCCGGAAACTAATGAGTTACGAATTTCCCAAGCTTGCTCAAGCAGCTTAAACCATCTTTTTTGCAGTTGTGCCATTGACAGCCCTAAAGTTTTTGCTATTTTTTCATCAGCTTGTCCTTGTTGCTTCAACTCTAATAAAGACCGTTGCTTATTGTCCAGCTGTGCTGTGTAGACTTGCCATTGCTGGGGAGTTAAGCCCAAATTTGTATGCAGAGAAGCTTCCAGCCATTCGTGAACTAATTCCCAACGGTGCAACAGGGCAAACCGAATCAAATGATACTTAAAGCGCTGTTGCAAATAATCTCTCTGACGAGGGGTTAAACCTAAAACTGACTCAATTTCCTGTGCTGATAAATCCTGGAGGCGGAGAGAAAAGTAATCAGCGCAGTCGGATTGTTGTCGTTGTTCGAGATAATTCATTAATTCCGTAACCACAACCGAGCGCAAGGTGTCTTCTTCAGGTTCGGGTTCGGCTTGCGTTGCCATTGTGGAGCGCAATTGATGAACTGCTGGCTCTTCCCAAGAACCATCACCTTCATTATTGCTACCCTCTGAGGCTTGTTCTATATCTACGCTGGTTTCTGGGGGCTGCTGTTGAGAAAAAGTTTGTGCCCGCAAAATAATTAGCTGCTGCTGACGACCTGGTAAGGGAATGCGTCGCTTGCCGTAGCGCTCGGTAAATGCCATATACTCGGACAATTCCAAGAGCGTTTGCGGGCGATAAGTGGCACCAAGTTGATTTTCCCGCCGGAAAGCGTTCAACGCTTCCAGATAAAAACTCTGGAGGAAATCTTCAATGATCGTCAGCCGCCCTTGATAGCTCAATTGCCTCTGAGGAGGATTAATATATCGATAAACAATTGCACTCAGAGTACTGTGTAATTCGACCCTGCCCCGATTTGAACCCAACTGATAGTACCTGAGACACTGTTGCAGCCGATGCCGAGCCAGAGTCAGTGCCGAGCTTTCTACAGTTCCAGAAGCTTGGATACGTTTGCTTTCATGACAAATCCGGTAGACTTCGGTGGTGATACGTCTTGCTACGTCGTGGCAATTTTGTTCTGAAGCTTTGGTTGACTGCTGAAACTCCTTGGACAGGAGTTGAAAGATCGCCTCCACGCCTGTAGAATTTTCTCCCAGAATAGTTGCAGATGGAATAGTTACGGTTGCGGCTGAATTCATAGTCTCGGTTTTCAAAAGACCTTAAGTATTTAAATACAACCTGTACGACTGTGGGTATTGGCTTTTTTGGTTTTACGTATAAGCTAAACGCAGACCAATCCTACTATTGAGGATGTGGCTGATTTTATTATTCCCAATTCTGATGGGATTGTTCGCACTTGATAGATGTTATTGCCGTTACCCAGGAGCCGTATACAAGTCATTATGGATTTAGAAGCACAAATTCAATTGCTGATTGACAATGCACCCGACGATGGTGTGACACCACATCTTGTTGCAGCAATTGCTCCTGCCCTTAGAGCGATCGCTCAAAAATTACGCTACTCCCAGTATTATGTTCTCCAAAATTCGGAGTCAAGCTGGGTTGTAACTACGTTGAGCAATCGTGCTAATCCAGGATTGGAAAAGCGCGTTCTTTACGCTTTCCCTACCATACAGGATGTCTCTCTAATTTCCCCTGCTGGGCTTGACCCTCAAATGCTAGCTAAAATTACTCCTGTCACCCATATTTTGTTCCAAATGGTGGCATTAGAACCCGTAGATAGTATCGTTTTTTTGGAGACGCCGGGTAAGACCACTCATACCGTTGAAGTTCAGCGAACTGAACTAGAAAAACTCATGCAGCAACACTTACGACAACTGCGATCGCCAAAACAGATACCCCCTGATATTGCATAGAAAAAATTTGGATGTGGAGTTTTTTAGATACAACCCCACATCCAAAATTTTAAATCTCAAATTTTTTAAAAAAAGTTTTCTAAATCAGTGAAAAAAGAAATTTTTTCTTTCCCTTAGACCATGCGACTGGTTCAAATTTCGGTGAAACCTAAAATTTGTTAAAAAACAGTTATCAGTGAACATTTTTCAGTTTTAATTTCGCAGTGAACCAGAGTTTTACACTTAAGAACTTCCAAATAAAAAACTCTACTTTCTACCTGGTAAATAGGTGGGCTGAATTAAATATCAAACTGCTTTAGTGTGTTAAAGCGTGATTGAAGCACAACATTTTAGGTTTTTGATGTGTTACGAAAGCCATAACACACCAAAAACCTATAGGAATTACACACGAGTTACAGAATAACGTAGACGCAAAGCGGTGAAGCAGCGCAGTCTTCGCCCTTGGCGTTAGCGACGTTAGGAGCGTCTGGGGGGTTTCCCTCGACTGCTGTTAGCACAGCGTTAGCGACGTTAGGAGCGTCACCCGGAGGGCTTGCCGCAGGCTACCGCAGAGACACGGAGAAATCAGAGGTTGAGAGATATTTTGCGTAAGTCTTAACCTAAATCCATACTTTCTACCTGAGAACTGAGAACTAATTTAATAGAGGCGACTCAGTGTGTACTCAGCTATGTTAATCAATGCCTGGTGAGATTCTGAGGGTGGGAGAACTGCAAGATGTTCAATTGCCAACTTAGCATGGTGAGCAGCTAACTCTCGCGCCTGCTGTATACCTTCACTATCTTGAATCAATTCTAGTGCTTGCTCTAAATCTCCTTCTTGAGCAAACTCTCGCTCAATCAGCACTTCCAAAGATGGTTTTTGGGCTAAAGCAAATAAAACGGGTGCGGTCAGATTACCACTTTTGAGATCCGACCCCACTGGTTTACCCAAGGTATCTGTTGTACTAGTGAAATCTAGAATGTCATCAACAATTTGAAATGCTATACCAAAATGACGACCATAGCTATACAGATGCTCAACAGTTTCTCGTGAGACTTCACTGAGTAACCCAGCAGCTTTAGAACTGTTGGCGATTAACGAAGCTGTTTTGTAATAACTCTTCTCAATGTAAGTTTCAATAGAGATACCAGCATCAAAACGATTTAGTCCCTGCTGAATCTCCCCAGTAGCCAGATCCATAATGACTTCTGAGAGTAATTTCACCACCTCCAAATTGTCCAAGTTTGCTAAATACCAGGACGATTGGGCAAAGAGAAAATCTCCTGCTAAGATGGCAATGCGGTTCCCGAACAAACTATGAACGGTAGGAACGCCTCGCCGCACGTCTGATTCATCTACGACATCATCATGTACCAAGCTTGCTGTGTGAATCATTTCTGTAATCTCAGCAAGGCGACGATGACGGGGTGTAATGTCTTGTTCTAACATTGTTGCCCGCGATATTAGCAGGACAATTGCTGGTCTGATACGCTTTCCCCCAGCACCGAATAAATGTTCGGCTGCTGCAAACAGAATGGGGTGGCGATTTCCAACTAGCTGCTTTAGGTTATCTGCTAGTAGTCGCAGGTCTGCTTCCACAGGGGTAAACAGGGAGGTGGCTGGGGTCATGGATGGGCGGACTCTGACTTAGGTTACGAAAGTTTACATATCCTATACTCATTTTAAGATAACCCTGTGCCGGCGCAAAGTTTTCATGAGGTAATCCCCTTTTTATGAGTCTATGGGTGATAATTAAGGTTACTAACTTGTTTGTCAATAAGTAATTATGCTTGATTTATGGGAACTCAGGCTTGAAACTAACTTAAAACATGAATTCTCAGTAAACGGGGATAAATATGAGATTAAATTGTGTTAAGTAATTTCTCATCTCACTTTTCCCGCCATAGTTAAAAGCATATTTTAAGTAATATTACTTATTGACAAAATGAGAATGACTTAAATTTGTCGCTAATGGTTCAGGCTAAATTTCTCCAGATTGATGGTGTAGCTCTTCAAAAAATTTGAAATTTAGCAGCCGAATAGGCTCAAAATTCAGGGTCTTTGTGTTACGCTAAAATATAGGAATTTTAAATTTTGTAAGATATTCGCACTGCAAAAGTAAGTCAGCTAGTAGTTGATTTTACTGACTTAGTGTTGTGAGTCTAAAATAAATATTCGTCGGTGAGATTAAAGGAATAAATTCTTTAATTTTTCCTACGATACGCAAAACTCCTGGTTTGGAGCTATGTGATATCCCTATGGGAAGCCGCTACACGTCTTCAGCGCACGTTGAGCGCAAGCATTGCTCTTTTCACAGCAGTTTGAGCAAAAATAAAGCAGATCGAGTAGACCGCTGAGAATCGTAGTTTTAGATTGCTAAATGGCAAGCTAACTGCTGTGGGATCTATGGTCTGCAAGAAGTCGCATTAGATCATAAATTCTTTGTCCGTAGAGGATTTGATCTCTATAGGTAATTTTACCATAGGAAACTACAGCCATCAAGAATGCACTTGCTTGGTTGAGGTTCTACTAATTTTATGGAATTTTATATTCGTTTAGAAGGGTGCTAGTAGAACAATGATTTACGGAAGTATGCCTATGATGATTTTTATTTTAGCGTCTGGATATTTGTTCACAGTCTACCTGTTATTAGCACTGGCGAAGCGAACGGGTACAAAGACTGTTCCGACAAGTTTTCCTTCATCTGCCAAAGGAAAACACAAGCAGGAGATATCAGTTAATAGTCATTAGTCATTTGTCCTTAGTCCTTTGTTTCGATAAACGACTAAGGACTAAGGACTAATTAGTTTTATTGGAGTTGGGAAATAGCGATATCAGTGAAGGAAACCTCTTCAACCATTGGGGTATAGCCTAGCCACTGGACTCCTGACTGAGAAAACTGTTGCGGACAACCGCTAACGGCGAAGCGAGTTGGTAATGGTAGATGAGTATTTCTTAAACCTAACAAGTCTAGCTCTTGGGCGCAAGCTGCTACAACATGAACAGCTGGATCAATTAATTGGACTTGCGAGGGGAGGAGCGATCGCAGTACCGGAGTAAGGTGGGGATAATGGGTACAGCCGTGAACTAAGGTATCAATTTTCTGCTCTAATAAAGGCTCTAGGTAAGCTCGTGCTACTTCAGCCGTATATGGGTCGTGAATGCGGTTTTGCTCAATCAGTGGTACAAACTCTGGACACCCAACTTGCCAGACTTGGACATCAGGAGCAATTTCGAGTATAGCGTGCTTATAAGCATTACTCTTGGCTGTAGCGGGAGTGGCAATTACACCAATCCGCTTTCCTTGCTGCACCGCAGCTTTTGCACCTGGTAGAATCACTCCCAATATGGGTATGCTGAATTCTTGGCGCACGGTTTCTAGTGCGAGGGCGGAACTGGTGTTGCAAGCCATAATTACCATTTTTACCTGCTGCTGTTGTAGCCAGGTAATAATTTCACGCGTAAATCGTAAAATTTCTGCTTGTGAACGAATTCCGTAAGGAAGTCTAGCTGTATCCCCAAAATAGATAATTGATTCATTGGGGAGTTGTCGATAGAGTTGTCGTAATACTGTCAGCCCACCAACACCACTGTCAAAGATGCCAATTGGGGCACGTTGGGGTTCTTGAGCAGAAAAATCGTCAAGATTTCCTTCAAAAATGGAAGATGAATACACAGGCAGATATTAATTTAGGTTTTGGGATTTAAAATACAGAATTTAGCAGACAATCTCCAAATTGACTACTAAATTCTGTACGTCAAAGAAGTTTAAATACCACCTCTTTAATTAGTAATTTGTAGTATATTACCTCTGGTGTAAGTATTTGAGGATGCCTTGAGCGATCGCTTCTGCCATCCGATTTTGATACTCTGGTGTTCCCAATCTGGGATTATCCTCATAACCAGTCATATAGCCTGTTTCCACGAGAATAGCAGGCACGGAGTTTTTTCTGAGGACGTAGAATCTAGCTTTGCGGGTTCCCCGGTCTTTGATAGTACCGATATCCTGGAGGATGGTTTTACGAACGACTTCAGCCAGATCATAACCACTATCGTAATAATATACTTCTAACCCATTGACATCAGGGCGATTATCAACGGAATTAGCGTGAATGCTGACAAACAAAGTCGCATTGGCTCGCTTAGTAATGTCTACCCGTCCCTGAAGTTCTACGAAAAAATCAGCATCCCGCGTTAGCACCGCTTGTACACCATTTTGCTCTAAAATTGCTCCTACCCTTTTACCAATAGGCAGAATTACATTCTTTTCTAAAAGTCCACCCAAACCAGGGGCACCTGAGTCTTTTCCACCATGCCCTGGGTCAATAACTACTACCAATTTCCCTCTAGGAACGGAGGGGTGTGGCCGTGACTGGGAGATGGGACGAGGATTATCTGTGGGGTTTGGTAATTGACCTTGGTCTAGGGATGGTAGGGGAGGTAAACTAATGGACGGTGTGATACTGCTGCTACCAGAGCGTCGTAATTCTAAAGCTAAAAGCTCGTCACCAACCTGGTTGAGTTCCCCAATTTTTACTCCGGCTGCTGGTTGAACCAAGACATTGACAGTATTGGATTCTTGTGGTTGCAGGCGTACCCGCAGGATAGGGCTATTAGGATTAAAAGTAGGGCCTGTGACTTTGGGAGCTAACTTAGCATTGTTGATGGTGATACGGTACAGACCAGACGATCTATCCCAGCCTCCTGTAGCAGATAAAGCTTGATCGGCTCTAATCAGCAGTTGTGTACCATTATTAGCCAGTTGTACAGACTGAATGATAGCAGTGGAGTTGTTACTAGAAGGACGTTGATTGTTACTTCCAGGCAACTGGGCAACGCCACGACTAGGTAGAACCACAAAACCACCAACGCTGCTAGTAGTTGCTCGCCAATTTGGACTATTTTCATCTACCTGTAAAGTCAGACGAACAATAGATGGACTGGTTTGCAACTGGGTGAACTGGATACGGCTGACACCGTAGCGATTAATAGACAAATCCCGCTGCTCTAAATTTGGTGATAAAGTTGCGCCAGCAATGTCGATGTTGATTGCTTTTTGATCGTTGCTACGATTTACCTGAATTCGAGGATTGCCCCCACTTGTAGCAATGAAAAAACCATCGCCTGTGACTTGTAATTTCTCAATTTGAGTAACTCTGGCAAGAAGGGGTCTGTTGTGAGGTGGATTAACAGAGTCAGTTCTCACAACGTTGTAAATATCCCTTTGGGGGAATGCTGGTGTAGATGTTCTGGGTGAAGTTGCTGTGGCTATAGCTTGTTCTTGCTGCCCCTCAGTGTTTCTTGGGGGTAAATTTTCGGCTTCTGGCGTAGGTAATTGCACTGTCCAGCGTTCACCAGTTCTGGCGACAAATTGCACTCCTTTGGGGTCTAAAGTATAACCAGGAGTCAATTCCACGACTATGCGCGTTGTTTGTTCATCAAACTGCCCAACACGGATCGAACGAATTGCACCGCCCACCTGTTGGGTTAACTGCGGACGCCCAAATGTGGTTCCTGGCAAATCAATTACCAAACGAGTGGGGTTAAAAATTAATTGTGCTTGGGGTTGAACATTTCCGAAAGTATTAATTTCTAGCCTGTTTTGATTGGCATCAAAACGCCAAGATTCTAGTTTCGCGGCCATTGCCGGCGACGATAGCATGAAGATGGTTCCAATAGTACTGGATAGTAACCAGCGTAATTTCACAGTCTTTTCTCCTGATTCACATTTATGGGAGCCGTCAACATCTCAACATATTGGCAAATCCTCACACCGTCACCGCGCCACTTGAGTTTTGCGCTGTTATTAAGACACAGCTAATGGCGTAAAATATAGCACGCTCCTCTGGTTTTGCCATGCCATTAGCCTATATATATTTGACTGCCAATTTTAGATTTTAGATTCCCGATTTTAGTTTCTTGCCAGACTAGTACCGCAAGGCGGAAGTCAAAAGTCAAAAGTCAAAAGTCAAAAGAATTGTATTCCAAGCTCTTGCGCCATTTGAAATGGTATGTTTATTTGCGCCGTGCTGTACTAGCGTTTTGCTACACTAACACCTGTTCTAGATGATACAAATCCAAAATCTAAAATCCAAAATTTGTTGACTGACATGCATTGCATCAGATGACAATAACAAAGAAGCTACTCCTATCCCGCCGCAAGAATACTTAAATTGTTTTACTACTAAATTGGATAAAAATGGTAAAGATGAGATGTACTTACTCAATAATTTAGAAATTTAGACTAAATTACTTATCTTCTCTTTAGATACTGAAGAACACCACGAGCGATCGCTTCTGCCATTTGATTTTGGTAAGCTGAAGTTCTCAGTCTAGCCATATCCTCTCGACCAGTCATGTAACCCGTTTCCACAAGAATGGAGGGCATAGAACTTTTTCTGAGGACATAAAATCTGGCTCGTCGTACTCCCCTGTCTTTGAGAGTACCAATACTTTGCAGAATACTACTACGGACAACGCGAGCTAGATCCAGTCCGCTGTCGTAATAATATACTTCCAACCCATTAACATCGGGACGACTCGCACCGGCTGAATTGGCATGTATGCTAACAAACACATCAGCATTCGCTCGTTCTGCTAATTGCACCCGTCCTGGAAGGGTAACAAAATAGTCAGAATCCCTCGTCATAATTACTTGTATGCCATTTTGCTGCAAAATCTCAGCAAGTCTTTTACCAATAGGCAAGATCACATCCTTTTCACGTGCCCCCCCAATGCCAAGCGCTCCAGAATCCTTACCGCCATGTCCTGGGTCAATAATAACTACTACTCGCCCATTGGTAACTCTGCGCTGTGGTTGTGTTAGGCGCTGGGGATTGGGGTTATTTGGATCTGGGAATGGGCCACGGTTTGGCGGCGGTAGCCCAGGTAAAGCAAAAGGTGGTCTTCCAGGGAGGGCAACCACTCGCCGAGAACCTTGTATTGGTACCAAAAGCTGGTCGTCGATTTGCCTGGGTTGCCCAAGTTGGACTCCGGCTGCTGGTTGAACTAAAAGAACAACAGTGTTGGGTGCTTGGGGTTGCAGACGTACCCGAATAATGGGGCTATTGGTAGCAAAAGTAGGGCCTGTGACTCTGGGAGCTAACTTGGCGCTGCTAATCGTAACACGGAACAGACCAGAGGATCTATCCCAGATTCCGGTTGCGGATAAAGGTTGGTTGCCTCTAATTAGTAGTTGTGTACCATTATCAGCCAGTTGCACAGACTCAATTGTTGCTGGCGAGTTATTTGCAGACGATCTATTAGGAAAGGAAACCGCTTCTGATTGATTGTCGGAATTATTACTTCCAGGCAATGTGACAACGCGATTAGGCAAAACTACCAAACCACCGCCGTTACTATTAGTTGCTCGCCAATCTGGGCTATTTTTATCTACCCGTAAAGTCAGGCGGACACCGGGAGGTTGGGTTTGCAGTGAGGTGAATTCGGCGCGGCTAATACCATGTTTGTTAACTGGTATATTATTCTGTTGCGCCAGATGTGGTGATAAAGATGCGCTAGAGATATCCACAAAAATGGTAGCGCGATCGCGGCTGCGAATTACCTGAATTGGAGGATTACCACCACTGGTACGAATGAACAACCCATCACCTGTTACTTGTAAATGCTCAACTTGAGTGGCCCCTCGCGTAGTAGCAACCCTTGAAATACTAGGTTGAGGTTCTGAATCTGGGGTAACTACACTGTAAGCACTTCTGGGAGAGGATGCGACTCTCTCAATTTCTGGTCTAGGTAATTGCACCGTCCAGCGATCGCCAGTTGTACCAACAAATTGTACTCGTTTAGGATCTAAGGTGTAACCAGGAGTCAGTTCGACAACTATGCGTGTTGTATCTATATCAAATTGCCCAACACGGATCGAGCGAATTCCACCGCCCACCTGTTGGGTTAGCTGCGGACGCCCAAATGTAGTTCCTGGCAAATCAATTACCAGCCGAGTCGGGTTGAAAACTAGCTGTGCCTTGGGTTGAACTATTCCGACAGTATTAATTTCTAGCCTGTTTTGATTAGCATCAAAGCGCCAAGATTCAAGTCTCGCGGCCATTACTGGCGACGATAGCATGAAGATAGTTCCAATAGTGCTGGGTAGTAACCAGTGTAATTTCACAGTCATTTCTCCTAATTCACGTTCATGCGAGTCATCAATATCTCAACTTATTGGTAAATCATCACACCGTCACCACCTAAACTTGACCTCTGATGCCTTTTTTGATTTTTAAGTTGGTATTACAGAATTTTTCAAGTAATTTAACTACACCACTGCCTACTACCCATTCCCCGTCTCAGTGGCGATCTAAATACCTAAAAACTGTTCTAATACACACTTAAATCAGTTATCAGGTTTAATTTTAGGTATAAATCCCGATACGAAACCTTCCACCTGTAGAGGTGGGGTACTGACTCCTAACCAAGCTAGAAAACTGATAATTGATAGCTGTTCAATGATAAATGTTTGTTTTTTGTTGCCATCGATGCACTGAGTAAATAATTCCCATTACTGTCAGATGATCTAGCAAAATTTATGGGTGTTACTCCCCAATTATCTGGAAAATATTCAGATAAAGGCTTACAAGCCGAGGGAAACTAGAAATAACTAACATTTTGAATGCTGGTAGAAATTAGAAACAAACAATTATTCTACAATCACACGCGACGGAGATTTGAGAAGAGAAGTTTCCATTACACAATGGGGGAGTAGGGAGGCAGGGAGCAGGGGGCAAGGGAGAAAAGTTTTCCCCTCCGCCCCTCTGCCTCTTTTCAATTCCCAATGCACAATAATTAACGATCGCTAGAATCTGGGGTTACTTCCAAATTGCCACTATCATTTGTTGATGCTGACACCCTTGGTTGAAGTGGTTCAATTATCAACGAAGTCCCAGAGGAACTGTCTAAAATTAGTTGCTCTGAGCCTGCCTCCACGGTTTTTGGATCTGGAAATACAAATCGTAACAAGGGAGGAGCTAAAAAGGTTGTCAAGATAACCATCATGATAATTGCTGCCCCTAATGGTTTCGAGAGAGCGCCACTGGCAGCGCCGACACCAGCAAACACTAACCCAACCTCGCCTCTAGGAATCATCCCCACACCGATCGCTAAACGGTTGATTCCTGGTTGACCAAACACGCTTAAACCTGTGATCACTTTACCGATAATGGCTACTGTAATCAGGAAAGTTGCCATAATTAGACCTTCGCGATTATCGGGAATTGCTGGATTTAAAACTCCCAAATCGGTTTTTGCGCCAACAGTCACAAAGAAAATTGGCACTAATATATCGGCAATGGGAGAGACTTGTGTTTGCAATTCTTTCCGCTTATCTGTCTCTTCTAGGACTAAACCAGCTGCAAAAGCTCCCAGAATTGCTTCTAAGTGGATAACGGCGGCCAGGTATGCCATAGCAAAGGCGAAAATCAATGCTGGTATTACAAGTCCACCACGAGTTTTAAGTTGATCGGCGATCGCTACAAAGGATTTATTGAAAACATTGCCTAGTAGGATTGCTCCCAAAATAAAACCAGTGGCGCTGATAATCAAATAAATTACTTTGCTGACATCCACCACACCATCTTTAGCTAGGCTGGCAACTACCGCTAAAACGATGATTCCCAGTACGTCGTCAATTACGGCAGCACCCAAAATAATCTGCCCTTCTTTAGAATTCAGTCGCCCCAATTCTGAAAGCACTTTGGAAGTAATACCAATACTAGTGGCAGTCAAAGCCGCTCCTGCAAAAATTGCCGGGACAGCGCTAATACCAAACAAAGTCATCAGTCCCACAGTCCCAGCAGCAAAGGGTACTACTACCCCAACTATCGCTACCACGGTGGCTTGAATACCGACTGCCATCAAATCTTTTAAATTCGACTCCAACCCGATTTCAAAGAGCAGAATGATTACGCCCAATTCTGCTAAAACGGAAACGACCTCAGACTGGGCTGCAAAAACCGCTGGAGTGGCTTCAGGTGTTAAACCAGCAGTGGTTTGAAGAAAGGACAAGATCAAAGAATTAGAACTGTCTGTGCCGCCTTCTGGAAACACCAAAAGGTGGAAAACAGAGATGCCAACTACCACACCGCCAACGAGTTCACCTAAGACAGGCGGCAAACCCACTTGGTTTGATAACTCTCCACCAACTTTGCTGGCAAGATAAATGACTACTAAGCTTAGTAGCACTGCTTCGACTACCATTGAACTGTCTGCGGCTTGTGTTGCGCTGGCCAGCAGAGGAAAAGAGAAGCTAATTGGATCTAACAAATGCATGGGTTCTGTGAAAATCCTTCTCTTTGATTCTGACGCGTTTCTGAAAAACATCCTATAAAGACGCAATCTGAATTCAAAATTAAAAATTAAAAAAGGTATACAACGTAAACGTTTCATTGATTTGGAATAAGTAGTTGATTTACGCTGTGTTGCACTAGTGTAATTTTTTTAGTTTCAAAAAATGTAACCGTTTCAGCTTTTGACGATCGCAGTGTCAAAGTAAGAACATACAAATCGTATCTAGCGATCGCACTTGAGTTGTGAAAAACTTGTGGTGGCTGTTGGCTCTCAACAACCACCCGAAGATTGCTACATACATTTATTCAAAACATCTGTGGATACTTTGAGGAGTGCAAATATTATGACTAGAGCCGCTTTACCCGGTTCTCGGTTTCCATCTGGAAACCTGTGGAAAATACTGCCTTTAGCAATGCTAGTATGTGCAACTTTTGTACTACCTGCATTCGCACAAGAAAAAGATAAATTGTGGCGAACCCTTAGTGTCAGTGGTCGCGGAGTAGAAACAATTCCGACAACTCTGGCACAAGTCAGTTTAGGAGTAGAGATTCAGGGAAAAACAGCCCAGGAAGTACAGCAAGAAGCTGCCCGAAGGTCATCTGCTGTAGTTGCGTTCTTAAAGAGCAAAAATGTTGAAAAATTACAAACTACTGGTATCCGGCTCAACCCAGTTTACAGCTATACCAATAATGTGCAGCAGATTACAGGCTATGCTGCCAATAACACCGTGAGTTTTAGAATTCCTACCGAACAAGCTGGGACATTATTGGATGATGCAGTGAAAGCAGGTGCAACACAAATTAACGGTATTAGTTTTGTTGCGAATGATGAAGCGATCGCAACTGCTCAAAAGCAAGCATTAAAAGAAGCTACTCAAGACGCTCGGCAGCAAGCTGATGCCGTTTTTAGTGCCTTGGGTTTTAAATCCAAAGAAATCGTCAGCATTCAAGTTAATAATGCCACTGCGCCACCACCACCCATGTTTTTACGTGCTGAGGCTGCCAAGTCAGCTGATGCTTCCACCCCTGTAATTGGTGGTGAACAACAAGTAGAAGCATCGGTGACGCTGCAAATTAGTTATTAGTCATTGGTCATTAGTCCTTTGCCTTTACAAAGGACTAATAATCAATGCCCAATGCCCAATTAAAAATGTTCTGGAGACATATCTCCTGTACCGCCTTCCCCATCTCGCTTAGAGCCTAATAATTCCAGTTGGTCTACTAGGATAACTGGTGTAGAACGGTTTGCTCCTGTTTGGCGATCGCTCCATGTGTCAAACTTTAAGGAACCTTTAACGGCAATTTGCTTACCTTTACCCACATAATTTTTTGCAAACTCTGCCGTTTTTCCCCATAGTTCCAAAGAGAACCAGTCCGGTTGGTCGCTGTTACGGGATATCCGTTTAACAGCCAGTGTTAATTTACATACAACTTTCCCAGAGTCCAAAAATTTTATATCAGGGTCGCCACCTACACGACCAACAAGAGTGACAATATTAATACTCATGTGCCTTCCCTTTCAGTACAAACGTACTTAACAATTTCGACTTTCATCATAGCGAATTGTGAAAGACTTGAAAATAATGTGTTAAACAGTTAACAATATAATTGACTTGAAAATTTATACACACTATTTGGAGAAACACATAAAACTATACGGATATACTAATCTAACCAGAGAATATCAAAAAATACGGTGTTTGAGACATAGTAAATATTCCTGGGAATCATATAAAAATATAGTCTAGTTGACTTAACTCAGGATACGAACTTTATCGAATCCGGCACAATTAACTCTTAACCGTTGTAGTCAAAAAGTATCGCACATAGGGGGCTTACAGACGCGTGGGTATTTTTAGGAACTTTCGCACATCATGGGATATGGGTATCGACCTCGGTACCGCAAACACTCTAGTTTATGTATCTGGTAAAGGTATTGTACTACAAGAACCTTCTGTAGTTGCTATCGACGTAAACGAAAAGGTAGCACTAGCAGTCGGAGAAGAAGCCAAAAAAATGCTCGGCCGCACACCTGGAAATGTGATTGCCCTCCGTCCCTTGCGGGATGGTGTAATCGCTGACTTCGATATCGCCGAGCTAATGTTGAAAAGCTTTATTCAGCGTGTAAATGAAGGTAGATCCTTAATTTTACCCCGGATTGTCATTGGTATTCCCAGTGGCGTCACAGGAGTAGAAAGGCGAGCTGTGATGGATGCAGCTCACCAAGCCGGAGCCAGAAAAGTGTATTTAATCGATGAACCTGTAGCTGCGGCCATTGGTGCAGGATTACCTGTTGCCGAACCCACAGGCAACATGATCATCGATATTGGCGGTGGTACAACAGAAGTTGCGGTGCTGAGTCTTCAAGGTACAGTCATCAGCGAATCAGTTCGCATTGCTGGAGATGAACTGACTGATTCAATCATTCAGTATATTAAGAAAGTTCATAACTTAGTCATTGGTGAACGTACTGCCGAGGAAATCAAGATTCGGCTTGGTTCTGCCTATCCTACTAACGATGATAATGACGCGATGATGGAAGTCCGAGGTTTACACCTACTTTCTGGTCTACCGCGTACTGTAACAATCAAAGCCCCAGAAATCCGTGAAAGCATGTTGGAACCGCTATCAGTAATTATAGAAGCTGTGAAGCGGACACTGGAACGCACACCTCCAGAATTGGCAGCAGATATTATTGACAGAGGTATTATGTTAGCTGGCGGCGGTGCTTTGCTCAAAGGCATAGATACCCTAATTAGCCATGAAACAGGGATTATTACCCACATTGCTGCCGATCCTTTGAGCTGTGTTGTGCTGGGAACAGGTCGTGTGTTAGAAAACTTTAAACAGTTGGAACGAGTTGTTACCGAAAGCTCTCGCAATATGTAGCAAAAAAAATATCAGACTTGAGTTCTATTTGAGTTCTATTTGGGTTCTATATAAATAGAATCCAAGTAGAACTTAATTTGTATAAGTATACAAAGGTATATATGGTGACAATACGGCGTTGGTGGGATCGTAAAGGGTTACAAATCGGCTTATTAGCTCTAGTACTTGGTAGTGCTTGGATATTGCGACAGACTCAAGGTGAGTTGGTGCTTGAGACATACCAGGCAATTACCCGGCCGTTAGAAATGTTGCAGTCAGGGCCAACTCCAGAAGAACGTCTCAGAGATGCCCGGATACTAGAATTGCAAACCCGTATAGTAGATTTGGAAAGTCAAAAGACAAAGCTACAAGATTTATTAGGCTATGTGGAAAAAGAGCCACTGGCATCACGGCCAATTCCAGCACGGGTGGTAGGACGTAGTGCTGACCAGTGGTGGCAACAAGTTACCCTGAATCGCGGTGCGAATGTAGGGATTCAGGAAGGCTTCATAGTCAAAGCAGAAGGCGGATTAGTGGGTTTGGTAGAGAGTGTAACTCCCAATACTAGCCGCGTGTTATTAATCAGTGACCTCAAGAGTCAAGTGGGTGTGTCAGTTAGCCGCACGGCAGCTAAAGGCGTTTTACGAGGAGATTCTTCTGCCGAAGCAGTGCTGGAGTTTTATGAAAAAGTTCCAAATGTCAAGGTAGGAGATTTAGTTTCCACGTCTACCTATAGTCAGAAATTTCCCTCTGGTTTGGCGGTAGGACGAATCAAGTCGCTGGATTTAAAGAAACTTCCGGCATCAGTGGCGAAAATTGAGCTTTTTCCGCCAATCCGTTCTCTTGATTGGGTAGCTGTTTATCCTAAGCCAGAAAACCAAGAATCGGCAAATCAAGCGCCGCAAAAGTCTAAGTAAATTCTTCCTTAAAAATCCATAGAAAAATGAAGATTCCTGCATTTGGTGGTAGCAGGCAGAAAAAGCCAAAATCGTCAGAGCGAAAATCGAAATTCCGAATCCAGCCGCTTGCTCGTTGGCACCCCGGTGTACGCCAGTTGTTGGGTTGGATAGTGACGGTTGGATCTGTACTGCTATGTTTACTATTATTGCCAACTCGGTTCCCAGGTATGGAATTATTGGGAATTGGCCCTAACTGGCTGTTAATTTGGGTAGTAGCTTGGAGTGTGAAGCGCACAGTGTTTGCTGGAGCATTGGCAGGCATAGTTCTAGGGTTGCTTCAAGATTCAATGACATCACCTAACCCTACTCATGCCCTTAGTTTAGGTATAGTGGGAGTTTTAACTGGTCTACTCCAAAAACAGCGTTTTATCGAAGAAGATTTTATTTCGATTGCTGTAATTGTTTTTGTGATGGCAGTTTTGGCAGAAACTATCTTTGGGTTGCAATTAACTTTGCTTGGTAATGAGCGTAATGTGACAGATATTTGGACATATTACCAGCGTGTCGCTCTTGCTTCTGCCATTCTGAGTAGTTTATGGGCACCGGTGGTTTATTATCCCCTGAATCTTTGGTGGCAGCGAATAAAATTGTTGGAACAGTAGTAACCTAAATTGCGGGTTATCAAATGATATGTGCTTGTAACCCCTCAATTTATGCGATGCCTGCGGTGGACGTACAACAAAGTTGTGCTGGCGTACAGCGTTACCGCCCCTGAGAGTTGATTGAGGATTCATTTTTGATTTTTTCATAACAGAGAAGACTTGTTTTCTGTTGCTTCAATAAATGCCTCAAACTGACCATTAGGCGTCCATTGAATAGCCCCATCTCTTCCTGTAAAAAAAAGTTTGGTTTGGCTTTGATTCAGTTCAGATAAAGTTTTTGGATCAAAGTTAGCAGAAGAAGCGATCGCTACCTGTGGTTGCAGAGCAATAACTAAATCTTTCAATGACTCAGGCGCACACCAAAGCACTTGCGGGTGAGGTAAACTTCCATTTTTAACTAGTTGTTGTACCTCTTTAGATTTAACGTTACCTACTAATAACCAACTCTGATCTAAAATTTGCAATTGTAAGATAGGTAATTGAGCGTTGATTAATTGTGCTACTGTCGAACCAGCTTTCACAGATTGACCAACTGCTAAAGATTGATAAATTCCTTGATGTTTTTGTAGTTCCTGTTGAATTGCCTGAGTTGTAATAGAATCATCTGTTTTGGGTGAATATTCATAAAAATTATTGATTGGTAAACGTTGCATTAATTCAAACCAGGCATTACTTTCATTACCTTGGAAATCAGTTGCGATCGCCCAATTGATTTGATTTACACCCTGTTGTTGTAAAAACGGTAAAATTGTGAAGCGTCCTGTACCTTCATCGCCACTATTAATTACAGTTACACTACCTCTATCTTGAATAACTACAATTGGTTCCGTACCAGATTCTAATACTGTTATCCTAAACAATGTATTTCTAGAATGCCAAAGGGGTATGAATACTAAACCAATCGCAATCACATTAGCAAACCACCACCGCCGCTGCCACCAAGGTACTAGCCAAACTAATATAATCAATAAATAAATTGCCAAAAGCTGCCAACTAGATATACTACCCACAGCAACAGAATTTCCTGGCAACTTACTAAAAAATTCCACTAGTTTAATTAGCCAATCAGTAGGGTAATGTAACACACCAGCCAGGAAGCTTCCGGCTTCAGTCCAAACTAAACCTACTAACGCACTGATAATTCCACCTATGCTAATGACCGAAATTAATGGAGTACTAACCACGTTCAGGAACAAACTATAAGATGGTACAACTCCAAAGACAAAAAGTTGTACAGGTAAAGTCCAAATAGTGGCAGCTAGGGGAACGGCAATTAAAGAAGCGATCGCAGGTGGTAGCCATGCTAGGCGGTTAACAAGTGGGGTTACTGTAACAACTAATCCCAGTGTTGCTAAAAAACTTAATTGAAAACCTAAATCCCAAATCCATAGAGGATTAAATACTAATAGCAGAGTTGCTGCTAATAGTAACGATCCAAACTGTTTTACCTTCCTTTTTAATAGCAAACCAACTAGTGCCGCAAAACCCATAATTACGGCTCTGAGAACCGCAGGTTGAAAACCTGTTAAACTCAGAAAAATGATTAAAGCCAAAAAACCAAGGGTAAATTGCGTTCCTTTTTTTGTCCGCCGGGTTAACTGTAAGATCACACTCAAAATCAAGGAAGTTTGGAACCCAGAAGCTGCCAAAGCATGAGCTAATCCAGCTTGCACAAACAAGTCGCGGATATCGTAGGGTAAATCAACAGCCTTGCTACCTAAAACCATTGCACTGACAAGAGGCCCTTCTGGGACACCCAACCAACGAACTTGCGATCGCACAATTCGCTCCCGAATTTGCCACCATCCCCATTTTCGTTCCTGATCCAAAACATTTATTTGTCGCCCAATCAAACCAGCAAACGTTCCTTCTTGCTTGAGAAACTTCTGAAAATCAAAACCACCAGGGTTGGAAGCCGCTTTTGGTTTGTACAAAATCCCAGTCACAGCAATTTGTTGACTAGGGTATAATCCAGTAGCTTGAAGTATAGGTACTGTCACATACAATTTGCCTGACACACCTTGTGGAACACCCACTGAACCTTTTTCATTTTTGACCTCATCTAACTGAGTCGCTTCTAACCAAAATTGTCCTCGCTGACTGCGAGTTAAGCGGGGATTACTGGCCACTTCGCCGCGTACAATCACAAGTTGTTCTTGATTACTGCTATTTCCAGGTGGCACGAATTGACTAATATCTTTTGCACCCGGTTGCGGTACTCGCCATTGAAAATATAGAGTTGCCAATAATCCCACCAAGCCAGCAGCTAGCCATATTCGAGCATGGGGAGTAGTTTGCCAAGTGTTAGGCACTGTCTTATTTTTGCTTCCAGCATTTTCTGGTTTCTGAGCAAATTGCCGTAACGTTGAGCGTCTCCTAAAAATAATTGCTCCCACTATCCCCACAACCAAAATCCACACACCACCCCAAGGAACTGCTGTAAATAGCAACCCAAAAATATAGCCAAGACAAATAATTACACCACTGGTTTGAATCATAAGATTTTTGTAAAAGCACCTGGCAACCGTAATTTGCAGCTGACTTAAATATAGATAGGGTAGCAATGTGGTGAAGTATAGTCCATCAAGTTTATACAAACAAAGCCCGCACAGGCGGGCCTTATCTTAGTAGCTTTAATATTCTAGACTCAAGATTTAACGGGATTTCTGACCTTTAGCAACAGCCACATCATAAAGATATACTTAGCTTAAAGAATGCAAAAATCAGGGGTTTAACCTGCCTCCGCAGGTTTTGTCTGTATAGCCGCGACTTCTAATCGCCCAGGCATGACTCCAAGCAACGGAAAACCCAATTTCTCCCTTTGCTCAACATATAAATGAGCCACCTTCCTAGCCAAATGCCGAATCCTGGCAATATAACGAGTTCTTTCCGTCACCGAAATCACACCTCTAGCATCCAGCAGATTAAACGTGTGCGAACACTTCATTACATAATCTAAGCTAGGCAAGACCAATCCTCGCTCCGTCAATTGGGTAGCTTCCTGTTCATATAAGTTAAATAGTGTCAATAGCAACTCAGGATTTGAAGCTTCAAAGTTGTATGTACACTGCTCAATCTCACTTTGCAGGAAAACATCTCCATAAGTAATATTGTCTGTCCACTGGATCTTTGTAAATGCTTCTACCTGCTGGAGATACATTGTCAGCCGCTCTAACCCATAAGTAATCTCAATCGACACCGGACGGCAATCAATTCCTCCACACTGTTGGAAGTAAGTAAATTGAGTAACTTCCATCCCATCCAACCATACCTCCCATCCAGTTCCCCAAGCTCCCACCGTTGCATCTTCCCAGTTATCCTCTACAAACCGAATATCGTGGTCTTCAGGACGAATACCTAAAGCTCTTAACGAATCAAGATAAATCTCCTGGATATTATCTGGTGACGGCTTAATCAAAACTTGGTACTGATAATAGTGTTGGAAGCGGTTGGGGTTTTCGCCGTAGCGCCCATCCGTTGGGCGACGACACGGTTCAACATAGGCCACAGCCCAGGGTTCCGGTCCCAATGCCCTTAAAAAAGTCTGAGGATTCTTAGTACCAGCCCCCTTCTCAATATCGTAGGGCTGGGCAATAAGACAACCGCGATCGCCCCAAAACTGATGCAATAAACCTATTACTGACTGAAAATTCACGCTTCCCCCTTCCCTACTAAACACAGTGCATAAACCATTGTTGCCTACAACCCAACACTGTAGCTAGTTTCAGGAGACATGAAAACAGTTCCAAAGTATTTTGGAAAAAGTAGTTGACACAATGAATTGGGTTCGCTATATTGAATAAGTGCCTGAAGCGAAGCGAACAAAAGCGAC
>NZ_JBALFY010000067.1:0-22174 GCF_036916655.1 Nostoc sp. | reverse complement strand
CTATCAAATAGATATACTTTAATCTTCCGCCCAAAATTTAACATATTTTGGGCTGTTTTTATCGGATTTTTCTTAACATTCAACACTTTTGGTATCGAAGCAACTTTACAATCTATTCAATCAGCAATTTATAATGCGGTTGAAGCAGCAATAATTACAAATAGCGTGAATATTGATGCGATATGTCTGGGTTTAGCTGGTGTAGGTCGTGCAGCAGATATAAAAGTAGTAAAACGTTTAGTACAAGAGTTGCAGAATAACAAATCTCTACCCATTAACTGGGCATTACAGCCAGCAAATATTGTAATTTGTAACGATGCTTTAATTGCTTTAGTTGGTGGAATTGGTCAGCCTGTAGGAATTGTAGTTGCAGCCGGTACTGGTTCGATAGTTTTTGGACGAAATCACCAGGGAGATACTAAGCGAGTCGGCGGCTGGGGGTATATTCTAGGAGATGAAGGTAGTGCCTATAAAATTGCGATCGCAGGCATGAATGCAGGATTAAAATCTTATGATGGACGAGAGATTTCAACGAGTTTGATAGAGGATTTCAAACAGCATCTTGATTTGGAAAGTATAGAAGATTTAATAGAAGTAATATATCGGCGAGGATGGGAAGTTAAACAGATAGCTGCTTTAGCACCAGTTGTAGATTTTGCAGCAGCGTCAGGTGATATAGTAGCGAATATCATAATTGATGATGCTGTAAAAGAGTTAGTCAAAGCTACATCTACAGTAATTCATGCAATTTTTACTGCCGACTCAGCTTTAGAAGTCGTCACAACAGGAAGTGTCTGGCGTGGTAGATGCAAGATCCATGAGAGATTTTCTGCATCTCTTATTAAAAAGTATCCTAATGTAAATGTGATTTTTCCGAGGTATGAGCCTGCTTATGGTGCTGGTTTGTTAGCGTTACAGACAACTCAAAATTGATGCGAAGAAAGCAATAATATAAGTTTTCAGTCTGCAAATATGCGCCCCAAAAAAGTTACTATTTCAGACCAAGCTGCGGTGGTAGCACTAGAATCATAACGATAACCGTCGTCGCGCATGAATGTATGTTCTGCTTCATACAAGAAAACTTGGTGAGATATGTTAGCATTCTCAATTGCTTTTATTATGATTTGGCGATCGCTATCTGGTATATGAGGATCAAGAGTACCGAACACCATTAGCATCTCACCTTTGATTTCACTTACCCTCTGGATTGTATCGGCTACCTCTTTACCAAGTTTACCACTGGGAATACCAGTAGGGTAACAGCAAACGGCAGCCCGAATTTCGCTTTGAAATGCGGCGCGGAAAGCTAAATGTCCACCAATACAAAAGCCGAGAGTGCCTATTTGATTTGGAGAAACCGCACTCTCTCCTTTAAGAAATTCAATCACAGCAAGGCAATCGGCATCATAATCAGCTACGGAGGTTCGACGCGCATCGTCATTACCGCGCATCCGTCCCAAATCGTCTGGCTCAATTACTGAACCAACTGGCTCAATTCGATGAAAAATTTCTGGGGCTGCTACTACATAGCCGTATCCTGCCAAGTAGTTAGCTAGACGAATCATTGGATCGCCTAATTGATAAATATCACTGTAGAAAACAATACCAGGGTATTTTCCTGCTGCTTTGGGAGCCGCAACATAAACACGCATTAAGCTGCCATCTACTCTTAATTCAACATTGCGCTTAGTGATTTGCACTTTTTTGTCTCCGTGTTACGCTTGCTGTCATTAGCTTCTACACTGTAGCGCCGTAGCATCCGGTTACTTTCAACCCATAATTTAGCGTTTTTCTGCCATGATTGCGATCGCTTAATATCAGCAGTGAAAGTTTGTCATGTTTGGCTTAATCCACCCATTACTTATTAGTGTAGGCTAGTTATAAATCATACCAATAATTAGTAAAGGGGATGGATGACATTCGCTTGCTGCGAAGCACCCATCCCCGAATAGCTGCCCAGATGATGAACCTGGAATCTATAGTCCGGTATCTAATCATCCAAGTATCGTCCGAGATATATGGATTGTCACTGGGATAGATACTGATTTAGAAGATATCTACCAAAAGATGCACTGTTGATTAACTCCTTTTTCTCTCTCCCATCGCTAACAGCGCTGTCCCGTAAGCTGCTTCTGTATAAACTGACGCTAATACAGGAACCTGCAAATTACGCGCTCTAATCGCAGTCCAAGTATCATTAGCCGCACCACCGCCAGCAGTATAAACACGGCTCAATTTGTCTGCTCCCATTTGTTGTAACAATTCATACCCTCGCGCTTCTATGCGCGCAATGCTTTCTAACAACCCATGCAGAAATTCCACTGGATTATCTGGGCGTGGTTCCAAGCGTGGGGGTAGATTGGGATCGTTAATCGGAAAGCGATCGCCTACCTTCAAAAGTGGATAATAATCTAACTCGCTGGCAATTGATGCATCAATCTCCCGGCTAAGGCTTTCTAACTCAGCGTTTGTGAAAAATTGCTTTAGTACTGCACCCCCAGTATTAGAAGCACCACCAGTCAGCCACAAATCACCCAACCGATGGCTGTAAATCCCATATCTGGCATCTTCTACACGGGTACGACTTAATAACTTTAGTACCAACGTTGAACCAAGGGAAGTCACGGCTTCACCAGGTAATTTTGCGCCACTGGCGAGAAAAGCGGCAATACTATCAGTTGTACCAGCACACACAAAACAATCACGGCGGAAACCGAACTTATCCGCAATTTCAGGGCGTAATTCGGTAATCGGAGTACCAGGAGGTAAAACTTTGGGTAGCTGAATCGGTATTTGCAAATTTTCTAGCCATTCTGGGTATTTCAACTCTTCTACGTCATAACCCAGCTTTAAAGCATTATGGTAATCGCTAATACCCAACTGTCCATGCAGCAGAAACGCCAGCCAATCTGCTTGATGCAGGAAATATTTAGCTTCACTAAAAGAGGGTAATTGTCTCATCCATAAAAGTTTGGCTAGGCTGGAGGTGGCACTCAAAACGGTATGATTGGGGGGTGCGATACTCCTCAAATGCTCTAGCACCAATGATCCCCGCGTATCGTTGTACAAAAGTGGTGCATCTACAGGATTGCCAACAGCATCGACTAGCAAGACAGTGGAAGAAGTACCATTGATTGCGATCGCTTTAATTTCTTGCCGCAATTGCTTAGGTATTTGTTCCACCAGCACAAATAAAGCCTCTTGCCAAATTTTTGGCGTAACGGCGGCTGGTGAGTCCTGGAAAGGATATCGCACCTGTGCCTGAATATAAGAAGCTTCCTCGTCAATCACCACGCCGCGCGCGCCAGATGTGCCGAAGTCGACACCCAAATATAAATTCATATTTTTATATAATTTTTTTAATGGAAAATAAATAAGGACTACTGACTAATAACTGCTTTTGTTGCATCTTGTAACAAGATATTCCACAATCTTGGCAAAACAAGGAAAAGTAGTAAACGAACTGTTCAAAATCTATTCAGGTTAGGAGGTTTTCAGCCATGCCTATCTTAGATACTCTGTACATCGCTCAGGTGTCTTCTCTCTCAGATACTCAAGTCTACATCGCTCTAGTTGTGGCGCTGATTCCAGGAGTTCTAGCTTGGCGATTAGCCACTGAACTTTACAAATAACGCTCCGATGTGACACAGTTAAAAAGCTAATAATCCTGGCAGTACGGGGTGCAATTTCTAGCTACTTGTGGCATAAAACCACAAGTAGCTAGAAACCTTGCACTTACGTAAGCCAGGTTATTTTTTAACTAGTGCAACACTTGTAGCTATTTCAAAAAAATGAAGTAATATGACAGCTAAATCAAGCATTCAGGAGTGCTGATCTCTGAGTGCTGAGTGGACAGGAAGAAGTAATGAGTAAGAAGTAGTACTTTTGAATCTTCCCACTTTAAGCCGAGGCACTAGCGACTCTGAACTGATTTAATGCTAAGTTCTAATTCAGTTCTAAGTAGCAATTACTGAGTTCCGAATTACATTTCACACTCAGCACGGGCTAACCCCCCGCTACCGCTAACAGCACTCATAACTCAGCACTCTTGATAGTGCTTCCCTTCACTAAGCGAGGTTATCTTTTAGCATCATGAACGCAATTCAACCGTCCAGACCACCGTCACAACCGATACAAAAACGCCGGGCCATTCCTCGACCAAAGCGGCATCTTCGTCAACGTTCTTACCAGGTGATGGGACTGGAAAGCACAGCCAAAATAGCAGTTAATTTCGTCATTACAGCCGTTGCCGCATCTGCGTTAGCACAACTTTTGCCTTATCATTGGTTACAGCAAGAAAAGTTGCGAGAAATCAGTACTGAAGTTAAGCAGATGGAAGGGCATGTCAATGGTTTGCAGGCGGAATTTAGCCGTAACTTCGATCCCCAGCAAGCCAAAAGTATTAGACAACAACAGGGATACCGATTTGATCCCAGCCAGCGTCAGGTGGTGTTGATGAATCAGGATCGCCGAGAAGATGAACAAACAAAGTCATTACCCTAAGACAAATAGCTAATTTAGAATTATTTAGGTTTCTTGTGATTCTAGCTATGTATAAACCGGGTGTTAATTTATATTATTGCTAATAAATAATGGTTAATAGCTAATTTTTGAATAGCTATGTAGTTATCATCTATTAGTCATTAGCGATACAGCGTCACTAAACTCTAATTCAAAATGTAATCAATTATTTTGAATTTTAAATCCCCCAGAAGGATTAATCTACCAATTAGGACGCTGATTCAGATAGTAACTCGTTGAGCCGATTTTCGAGTTGTAAACGCAAGCGATAACCAGTAATATCATTACTGTTATCGAGAGAGGGCAGTTGAGTGAGGGCGCGACGATAATCTGCGATCGCACAATTCCAGTCGCCCCAAAGATGGTAAGTCTTGCCGCGTTCAGCCCAGATATGACTTTCTAGTTGACCGAAAAGCAGTGCTACATCAAAATCCTCAACTGCCTCCTCGTATTGCCCCAAATCACGCCAGGTAATGCCTCGGTTAATCCGCGCTCGGACATGGTGCGGATTCAAATTAATCGCTTGATCGTAGTCGGCAAGTGCTGTTGCTAATTCTCCACAAGTCGCATAGTAATTGGCTCGGTTATTATAAGCACTAGCCAAATAGGGATCGAGTTTAAGGGCGGTGTTATAGTCGTAAAGCGCTTTTTGTCTTTCGCCACTTTGAAAATAAATCAGCCCCCGATTGTTGTAATCAACGGCATTGCGTGGGTGGCGGCAGATTAGTTGGGTTAAAAGTGCGATCGCTTCGGTATAATCTCCTTGTTGAGCTAATCTCAAAGCACAAGAGCGTAAATCGCTATCTCCAAAAATCGATTCGGTGCGATCGCTCGTCCCCCGGTCTTGAAGTTTGTTTGTAGTATCTAAAACATACTTGTATTGCTTACTTTGCTGGTTATCGTCAGCTAAAAATGAGTGAATATTCATCTTTACCTACATTAAAGCCCTACTTTTTGAA
The DNA here is from genome assembly GCF_036916655.1 of Nostoc sp. Classification (GTDB taxonomy): domain Bacteria; phylum Cyanobacteriota; class Cyanobacteriia; order Cyanobacteriales; family Nostocaceae; genus Nostoc. The sequence continues at coordinate 16,694 of NZ_JBALFY010000067.1, read as the reverse complement.
ATAAAAGTCTAGTTTCTTATTTGCTAGTGGTTTTACCACTGTGTCTATTCTTAGGTATTTATGGTTACTTGAAAGCCATCTCAAGACTGAACTTAACAACCCACACCAGTAGAAATCTACGCCCTAAATAAACAATTGCTCCTCAAACCTAATTATGGATACTCGATCCCGAAGGTGAATTCCAGAAATAGCAGACGTGAATCTCAAAGACTAGGAGACTTCCAAATAAAAAAATATTTAATTAACTCTTGTGGGGTGGGCGTCTCGCCCGCCATATTAAGGACTGGGCGCTCATGCTGCCCACCCCACAATATTGGATAATTTATTTCTTGGAGTTCCCTAGTCAAGTAGTGAGGGCGACAAATTGGTAGAATGCCAACAAGCTGTTCGTTAAAGAGGTGACTGGGGACTGGAAAGAATTCACTACCCCCTCTCTCCATGCCCAATCCCCAATCCCTAATCCCCATTCCCCATATTCAATTTTTTTGAGAAATTTCCCGATGACAACCGCAACTTCTTATCCCAATGCCCCTGATTTAGCAACCGATGATTATATTGTCATCGGTTTGGCAACCTGCTTCGTCAAAGAAGATGGAGAAGTTTATCAAATCGAAGTTATAGAACCAATACCTTCTGCGGCTTTAGAAGCGCTGTTAAAGGGCATTCCTACCTCCTATAAGCTGGCTCATGCCACAACTTTGGGATCTGTGCTGGATGGCGATTCACAACTGCTGCCAGATGGTTTTCCAGAGTCGGCTCAGTTTGGAGAAGAATTTGTGCCACGGGCATTTGCAGCAGCTCGTACCTACAAGCGTCGTGAATCTGCAAAATCTTTAATTCCCTTAGGTACAAACTACACTGAATTTAAGTATTCCATTGAGCGCAAGCGGGTATTAAACGCTGCTAGAGTTGTCACCAAAGAAGACAACGTTAAACAGCATTCTCACACTCACAAAGTTCTTTAAGTAATTATGGTAAAACTTTACGGCGGCGTTCGGAGTCGAGCGTCAATTGTTCACTGGTATTTAGAAGAATTAGGAATTCCCTACGAATTCATCAAGCTTGATATGCAGGCGGGTGAACATCTCAAGCCTGAATATTTGGCAATTAACCCATTTGCTAAAGTCCCAGCTATTGTTGATGGGGATTTTCAGCTTTGGGAATCTGGGGCAATTTTGCTGTATCTTACCGATAAGTACAGTAAAACTCCACTTTCACTAGAGAAACGCGCTGTATTTTCCCAATGGGTGTTGTTTGCCAATGCTACCCTTGCTCCAGGGATTTTTGTAGAAGCAACTCGGGAGCGCGAAATGCCCCGCTTGTTAACTCCATTAAATGAAATTTTCAGTAATCAACCTTTTTTACTTGGTGATGAGTTCACTGTTGTTGATGTAGCAGTGGGGTCTATTCTGAATTATATTCCTACGATACTGAAGCTAGACCTCAGCCCCTATCCAGCCGTGTTGAACTATATCAAGCAGTTATCTGAGCGTCCGGCATTTCAAAGAAGTATTGGCGGACGAGCTTAAAATAATTCGTAATTCGTAATTCGTAATTGAATTTTTAACTACGAATTACGAAATCTTTTAACGATAATTTGTAAATTGTAAGGCAACTGGGTAGTCTTCTTGTTTTAGTCGCTGCATGACAACTTGCAAGTCATCTTTAGATTTGGCAGAAACCCGCACAGCATCACCTTGGATTGAAGCTTGTACCTTTTTGAATTCATCCCGAATCAATTTGGAAATTTGTTTGGCGATTTCCTGACTGATGCCTTTTTTGAGTTTGATTTCTTGACGCACGCGATTACCACTGGCTGATTCAACCTTGCCAAAATCAAAGATTTTCTGGGATAGGTTACGCTTGGCGGCTTTTTCTCGCAGAATGGTGTGTACAGAATCTAAGGTAAACTCGCTGTCAGTACTAACGTTAATGCTTTCTTCGACTAACTCGACAGTAGTTTCAGTGTCTTTGAGGTCGTAACGACCTTTGATGTCTCGTATAACTTGATCGACAGCGTTAACTAACTCTTGTCGGTCAAAGTCGCTCACAATGTCAAAGGAAAAAGTAGAAGCCATAAAACATTTTAGATTTTAGATTTTGGACTTCGACTTCGCTCAGTCGAACTATTTTGGATTGGGTATTGAGTATTGAGAAAACTCTTCCCCAGTCTCTACTCCCCATACCCCAATTAACTAGTAGCTTGGATGATGCTCAAGAAAAAGAGAATGGCAGAGCTAGAGATGCCAATGACAAACATGAGCGATCGCAAAAGGGGTATATTCAAAATATAAAAAATCGAGTATAGCAAACGCGCTGCCACAAAAGCGATCGCAGCTACTTGGGCTGTAAAAGAATTTACACCAGTTACATAAGCCATCAATGCAGCTGCGGCAAATATCATAAAGGCTTCAAAGGTGTTCTGATGTGCCCAAGTAGCCCTTTGGGCATAAGGTGGCAATTTATCAATTAGGGCGCGAGGAGTAGAAAGCATTTCAGGCCCAATACGCACACGGGCATAAGCTACTGGCAAAAATGGCACATAAATGAGAACGGCAGCAGCAGCGATCGAGTACAAAAAAATTATCATTACTTATTAGTCATTGGTTATTAGTCATCAGTCATCAGTCATTAGTCATGAGTCAAATACAAATGACAAAAGACAAATGACAAATGACTAATCAAAGTAGAAAAGCGTCACCACTTTTCTTTGTTCTTCTGCATCCTGACAAGTTTGTAACAGGGTGCGACTGTCGTGAAACGCAAAGCAGATTAGTTGCTGGCAACGGGAGACAATCTCCTTGTTGCACAAATAACTAGCTTCAGCAAGGGACAGAGTATCATTACTGGGATTTTCGACTAGATGCATTACCTGTTCTAGTTGCTGGCGCGATTCCAAAGGCTGGCGTTCCAGGCTTTGGGGTAGAATCACCGTCAACAAATTTGCATCAGCCCGGGTTGCTCCCTTGATGGCCGCGGAATTTGTCCCTGTAGCACCAGAAGTAATGATTCGATTACCCGATAAAACTAGGGCATAAGTCATCATTTCAATAAGATTCTGATGCGTTATCGGAACGTGACGAGAACCTAGCAAAGCAATTCTTTTAGAACCTGTTTGCTGGATTGTTGCCAATTCTTGGGCTAATGTATCGAGGTTAATAAGGTCTGTTGATTGGCTCAAAGATAAAGATAATCAGACTAAACGACCCAGATATTTTACCAAACAGCGTGTAGATACGAGGAAAACTTAAGTTAGACATTGCGACTATTTTTCGATTCTTTGGTTCAATAACTCCATTACTTGGCAACACCAGGCTAGCCAATGTGTTTCATAATTAATGCCATTTAGGAGAGTTAAATACTGAAATTTGCCTGATTCTGGCAGTTTTTGCGGATTCTGAAAGTAATGCTGTTCTAAGTTCTATGTAGAGAATTTCCCCAGAACCAGAAATCGCAAAATAGATGGCTGGACAGTCAGGGAGATCAGCTTTTTCTCCAATGGAAGCGAGGGTAGTTTCAGGGGATCAATTGCCGTTAAATCCATTTTCTCCTAGTTCCAGTGACTTCTATAGCCATCATTAATAAGACCACACTGAATTTTTACTTCAGTAGCTTCAAATCATCCGGGATTCGATCCCGGATGATTTACTCCTTCTGTCTCCTGCCGATGCTCGTGGACTCGCTACCGCTGCGCTATCCTGCCTCCTTGAATACACTCATGAATCTAAGACAATGCCGCTGCGGGAGTTAAACCTAGTTTGGATAACAAGCGGTCAATGTCAAAATGCTCGGACATCAACTGACGAATATACTGAACCTTAATCGGCTCGTGGACACGGACTTGACCAAAAGTGCGGTCAACAATTCCTACAGTAGTTAGGGTATCTAAGTCAACAGACAAAATGGGTATTTCTAGTTCTTCAGCGCGACTGAGAATGAACGGCGGCGGGGGTAGTTGCCCTGTGAGAATTAAACATTGGGTAGAAGTTTCCAAAGCTGCTTGCTGAATTTCCACGCGATCGCCTCCTGTCACCACTGCCATATTCCGGCGTTTGCGGAAATATTTCACAGCTGAATTGACATTCATCGCTCCAATTGCCAGACTTTCTACCAATAAATCCATGCGATCGTTACGACAGAGAACATCAGCCTTTAACTGCTTGACTAGTTCGCCAACACTCACACTGCGGAGCAAATCGCTGTTTGGCAGCGTTGCTAGCACCGGAATCCCCTGCTGTTCCAAAAATGGGCGCAAGATAGTGTCAACCGCTTCTAGTTGGGCGACAGGGATATCATTGATCACAACTCCAATCAAGCGATCGCCTACACGCTGTTTTGCAGCCAATAGGGACTCAACCGAAAGCAACGATTTATAGCGGCTTACTAGCAGCACAGCAGCATCCAATACTTCAGCCATTTGCAGCAAAGACAAGTCAAACAAATTGCCTTCGGATAAATCACCAGGCCCTTCCAGTAATACCAAATCTCCTTGAGATTTATGTAAATATTGCTGTATTAAGGACTGCTGATAATCGGTTTTGTCTTCCCCTCGCAAGCGCTTTTGCACATTTGGTTCATCCAAAGCCAGCATTGTAGGTGCAACGCGGTTTTCCGGCAAATTGAGGCTAAGAGCGATGAACTGGACATCTTCTTCAATTACGGTTCCACTAGACGAATTAAAACACGTACCAAGCGGTTTACCGTAGGTAATATCCAGACCTTTTTGCTGTAGCTGATGAGACAAACCCAGAACAGTTGCAGATTTACCGCTGTAAGTCTCGGTCGATCCAATCAGCAAATATTTAGGGGATTTTGGCACACATGCACTCCTAATTTCAAAAGTCAGAAGAACCCAGCTAGGTGTTTCCTAATTCTAGTTCCTTCTGGCAAAAGCCTCTCGCTCTCACTAATTAAGGTTTCCCAGAATTACCTTTTGATTGAACAAGCAGGAGTGGGTAATGGGGAGTAGTAAGCTGTTGTGATTATAGTTTGCACATTGAGGCGGCAGGGGAGCAGGATGCAAGAGAGAGGATTTACAGGTTTTGCCTAATCATACTTGTGATGCAATTTGCAGGCGCAACAGCTTAGTCTGTCAATAAATAATTTATGGATAAATTTCCTGTAGAGACGACGATAAATCGCGTCTCCTAACTTGAAAGGAGCTATGAGAAGGAGTCAGAAGTCAGAATGGGTTAAACGCCCCGCTATCGCTAACAGAAGTCAGAATACCCCATACCTGAAGTCAGGGGTTTCAAGCAAGGAAAATTTTTCTTTATCTCCACGATAGCGACGCGGAAAGCGAGTCCGTGAGCGTCTTAAAATCGGGGGCTTTAAACCACGATTCATCCACTTTTTCGTGACGCTCGTAGACTCGCTACCGCTGCGCTATCAGAATTATTCTGAATTCTGGCTCCTGACTCCTGAATTCTTCTTCGGTTTAAGCCACAAGTTGTAAAGAGCGGACTCGCGGCATAATTTCTTGGGCAAAGCGCGTCATTTCCGAGGCAAAGGGATTGAATTGCAGCATGAAAGTCTCGATTCCGGCATCAACAAAATCTGCAACTCGTGTAGCTACTGTGTCGTAACTACCAACTAGACCGGCTGCTGTGCCACCATTGCCGCCAACAGCAGGATTTTTAGCGAAGAGTTGAAACATCACGGCTTCTGGATCAACTCCTTTAGCAACACTTAATTTCAAGTGTTCTTCTTGCCTCTGGAGTGCCATAAGTCGCTCAAGTTCTGCTTGGGCTTCGGCATCGGTGGAACGAGCAATTACAAAGGCTGATAGACCAAAGCACACTGGTTTGGGTAGGGTTCTCGGTCTACTTAAAACTTGTTTAATTACCTTGCGGACATCCTCAATGGGTTGACCGTTGATGAAGTAGATATCTCCCTGTTCTGCAACTAGTATTTGCGCCGGATCGGATGCTCCGCCAAGGTAGATAGGAGGGTGCGGTTGGGCAATGGGAGTCGGTCGGAAACTCAAATCCTCTATTTTGAAGTATTGACCTTGGAAGTTAACCCTCTCGCCACTCCAGAGGGACTTAACAACCCGCAACCACTCACCCGAATAGCGGTAACGCTCATCGTGGGGCGGGAAGGGAATATTAGTCCGTTCCATCTCTGGGCGGAACCAAGCACTGATTAAATTTATGGCAAAACGTCCATTACTAATGGCATCAATGCCCAGCGCCATTTTCGCCAAAACTGCCGGATGGAACAGCAGAGGCTTAATAGCAGCGATGATCTCAATTCGTTCTGTAGCTTCAGCCAAGGCCGCAGATGCCGTCCAGGTTTCTAGCTGCTCCAGTTCCAGACTGCGGGGGTTGGCGATGTGCTGTGCTACCAAAGTGCTGGCGTATCCCAAACGCTCTGCTTCTAAAATAAGCGATCGCGTGCGCTCATAACTCGCATCCACAGGTTCTTCCGGTGTGTTAAGAGGGCCAAAATTACCTCCAACAGGTGCCCAAATCCCATAACGTGGTTCTGTCATAATTACCTCCTAGTAAAATAAACAAGTTAGTTACAAATTCCGATCCAACTATTAACTAGTTATCGGAGTCTAAATCCCAATTACGAATTACGAATTACGAATTACGAATTACGAATTACGAATTATTTAATTGAGTCCTAAAGAATCCTTTAAAGTCTTGCCCGTATATTCTTTGCGGAATAATCCCCGTTTTTGTAATTCTGGTATCACTAAATCGACAAACTCATCAAAAGAACCGGGAAGATAAGCAGGTGAAATCACAAAACCATCCCCAGCCTCTTCACGAAATAGGGCTTCTAGTTTGTCAGCAATTTGAATGGGAGTCCCAACCAGTTGCGGTACAGCTAGACTTCTGCCATAAATTTTGCCCAACTCTTTCAGAGTTATAGTTTTATCTAAACTCAGTCTTTGAAGCACAGATAACAGTTTTTGATAATCTTGAGCTTCAACTTTTTCTACAGATTCATCTAAAGAATATTGCGATAAATCAACATTTAAATGATTTGACATAGTTAATAAACCAGCCATCGGATGTACTAATTCGTTGTGAAAAACTTGCTTTTCTTTAGCAATAGTTTCTGTCTCGCCAACAAAAGGCATCACCGCAGGTAGAATTTTACAAGTATCTGGATTACGCCCATATTTAGCCATACGGGTTTTAATATCTTGGTAGTAAGATTTCATGAGTGTGGGATTGGGACTAATTTCAAAAATCAATTCCGCCCATTTGGCAGCAAACTCTCTACCTTTATTAGAAGCACCAGCTTGAATAATCACCGGACGACCTTGGGGAGAGCGAGGCACTGTCAACGGCCCCCGTGACTTTAACCATTTCCCCACATGATGGACATAATTCACTTTTGAGGGGTCAGCAAAGATGCCGTTTTCTTTATCTAAAACTAGTGCCCCTTCTTCCCAGCTACCCCAAAGTTTGGAGGCAACTTCGAGAAATTCATCGGCGCGATCGTAGCGGAGAGCGTGTTCTAGATGCTCATCGAAGCCAAAATTCCCTGCTTCGCTAGCCCTACTGGATGTCACCACATTCCAAGCAGCCCGCCCCCGGCTAATGTGGTCAAGGGTGGCAAATCCCCGCGCCAGATCGTAGGGTTGATAGTAAGTAGTAGAACGTGTAATACCAATACCAATATGCTTGGTAACAACTGCCATCGCAGTTGCAAGCACTAGTGGATCTAGCCTGAGTGCCCCTTGAGCGCCATATTTCAGACTCTCGACAAAACTACCACCGTATGTATCGGGCATCGTTAAAGAGTCAGCAAAAAACACTAAATCAAATTTGCCACGTTCCAGAACACGGGCAATATTCTGATAATATTCAGGTTCGAGAAAGCCTAACTCAGTTCTGGGGTGACGCCAAACGGCATGAGAGTGAACAACTTGTGAAGCAAGTAAGAAACCTGCTAGATGTATTTGTCTCATCTTGAAAGCTCCTGTCTTTTTTCCAACGTTTTTCTGACATAACTGGCTTCACCCTTGTGCTGGTAGCTCTAAGATATAAATGAGACTCAATAGGTGAGCTTTGGGATTAATTAACCTCTTGAAACTACAGTAATTTGATAGACTAACCGTAGTCTGTGACTGAGTACGAACATCTCACAGATAGCGAGAAAAAGCAAGATGCGCCAATGAAAATTGCGCGTAATTAAGGCGGAAAGCTTCTCTTCGGCAAGATCGAGTTTTGAAAAACTGTAATTTTTAGCGAGGAAAATCTCAATGATTATCGATCCCTCTCAGAACGACCCACAAAATACCTATCAATTACTTGTTGGTTCAGTGGTTCCTCGACCGATCGCTTGGGTGTCAACGATCGCTAGCGATGGTACGCCTAATGTCGCGCCTTTCAGTTTTTTTATGGGTGTGACAGCTAACCCTCCGACTCTAGCCATTTCCACTGGACTGCGGCGCGGTGTTAAAAAAGATACTTTATTGAATGTAGAGCAGTCGGGTGAACTGGTAGTCAACATAGTTGTTGAAGAATTGGGAGAGCAAATGAATGCTACATCTGGCGACTTTCCCCCAGATGTAGACGAATTTCAAGTAGCGGGACTAACTCCTGCTCCCTCAAAACTGGTGCGTCCGCCACGAGTTGCGGAATCACCCATTAATATTGAGTGTGTGCTGAAGCAAGTAGTTTATGTAGGGAATGAAGGTAGCCAATCGGGATTAATTATTGCTGAGGCGGTGCTGTGGCATATTCGGGATGATTTACTGACACCGCAAAATACAATCGATGTGGCAAAATTGCACGCGATCGGTCGTCTGTCGGGTAACTGGTACACCCGCACCCAGGATTTGTATGAGATTATTCGCCCCACTTAAAAAGTAATAGAGACTGGCAAGATTAAAATGGTGTAATAGAAAATATTCATAGTTGCGCTTTAGCACTAAATAAACTCTAAAATCTATGGCAACATTTAAGGCTTGTCATACCAGTAGGGTGTGTTAGCGATAGTGTAACGCACCATTCCAAGCTTGTAGTGCATTACTATGCGTGAAAAAGTAGTTCGTTCAGGTTTATGATATGTCAATACGGTTCAGAATGAGCAACAAAACATTTGTAGAGACGGCGATTTATCGCGTCTCGAAAACCCTAAATTGTTGCCATTAGCCCTTAACCCAAGCGTATTGTATGATATGTAGGTAAACATCAATTATTTGTGGATTAAAATAAAAATACACATGGATGAAAGGAAATATATAAACACAATATCTCTCTCATTCATTGTTATTCGTACCATGAATGTTGAGAGTACATTATCATTCTATTCTGCTCTTGGTATGAAATTTATAGAAGAACAACATGGGTCATCTCACTTAGCTCATCATGCTTGTAATTTGGGAAATATTGTGCTTGAGATATATCCATACTAAGCAACTTTAGTAAATCCAGAAAATAAACAAAAAATCGGTGCAGAATTGATGTTTGGATTTAATGTTACATCTCTTGAAAAGACATTATGCAATTTAGAAAAGTTGGGAATAAAATCTAAGATATCGTCAAAAGTTAAAAATAGTGAACGGCGTGCTAGTGTTACTGATCCTGATGGTAGAGTCATTCTTTTAACTGAGATATCAAGCATTGACTAACAATACAAAACATGATACTTAATCTTTATTCGCTACTATGAGAGTTGACCAAAAAATCATAGATTTGTTAGGAATTCAAAGGCTCCCAGTAAGTTAAGCTCGATCGCAGGTGAAAAGCACTCAGACTGATTTATAAAGTAAATTTTAAGTAGTGGCGCGGCAAGCCTTAAATGTTGCAAAAAAATTGTAGGTTGGGTGGAGGCTTTGCGTAACCCAACATCCTGATATATGTTGGATTACGCTCCGCTCCGCTCCACTCAACCTACGACTAATGCTCGATTTTTTTGCTTGCCATACCACTACAGTAATTTTCTTTTTACTTTATAAATGGTCTCTCAGCACTTCTTTCAAAAACCCAATACCTGCATTGATTTTTCAAGTACTTCTTTGGGTCGAAATGGTTTAGTTAGATATAAGTCTGCACCAACTTCAATTCCTTTTTGTTTATCAAATTCCTGTCCTTTAGCTGTCAATATCACAATGTAGACATCAGTCATTTGCAGGTCGTGTTTAACAATATGACAGACTTGTAGCCCATTCATTTTAGGCATCATCACATCAAGAAAAACTAGATTTGGTTTTTCAGCTTTAATAGTTTCGAGTGCTTCTTCTCCATTTCTAGCAGTGAGAAGTTCAACTCCCTCGTCTTCTAATGCTTCTAGGGCTTGTTCCATCAAAATCAAGATATTGGGTTCATCGTCAACAATTAGAATTTTCTGGGTCATAAGGATTGGGGACTGGAGATTAGGGATTGGGGACTTGTACTGAGCTTTCGCGTAGTGTCTCGTAGAAAAGCCGTTGGCGCAGCTTCTCCAAGAGTTGTATTGGAGACTGGGGATTAGGAATTAAGGATTAGATTATATAGTAAGGTTCCACTAAATTTTTCCAGTCCCCAGTCCCCAGTCCCAGCGATTACTGTTCAGACAGCATAATAAAAAATACATTTTCCAAATCCTTCTCAAACCGTAGAGTTTTCACCAAATCGGCTTCTTGAGAAAAGATAGAATCGATGATGATCATGTCAGGTTTGGCTGATAAGGCTTTATTGATGCATTCTTGCGGATTGGAGGCTTCAATTACGCTGTATCCCTGAGCTTGTAATACATCTGATAGGATTTTTAAGGCTGATGCATTTTTATCTACAACTAATACCTTTTTACTAGAAGTACCTTGGTAAAGCAATGAGCCAATTTCGTTGAGGAGTTTCGCTGTGTCAATGGGTTTGGTAAGATAGCGATCGATGCCAATGTGATAGCCCCGTTCTTTGTTTTCAATAATTGACAGAATAATGATTGGAATGTCTGCGGTCTGGGGATCATTTTTGAGAACGGCTGCCACATCAAAGCCGTTGATTTGGGGCATCATTACGTCCAAGAGAATCAGATCGGGACGGGCTGTTTTGATTTGATGAATTGCATCCACGCCGTCCTTTCCTTCCCGGACGTTGTAGCCTTCGTTTTCTAGTTGTTGACGAAGCAGTTCCCGAATGTTAGCGTCGTCATCCACAACTAAAATGGTTTTACGGTTTTCGTTCAGCACAGTTTTTGTGGTGATGACGTGTTCTTTGAGTTGTTTGACTAGCGTATCCAGATTCAGATTAGTAGTGGTTTTTTGATCGCTGGAGTAGGTGGGAATAATGAACGAGAATACGCTGCCGTTACCTGATTGACTCTCAACCCAAATTTTACCGCCGTGATGATCGACGATTTGTTTACAGATGGGTAGTCCTAAACCAGTGCCTTTGGGTTTATCAGTAAGGGTATCGCCAACTTGGCGGAATTTCTCGAACACTTTCGGCTGGTCTTCAGGTGCAATACCAATGCCTGTGTCGATGACGCTGATACAAACACCGTCGTTTCCTTGTTTGACGCGGCAGGTGACACAACCAGATTCGGTAAACTTGACGGCGTTGGAAATTAGGTTGATTAAAACTTGCAGTAGACGGTTGCGATCGCCTAATATCTGAGGCAGTCCAGGTTCAATCTCGCACACCAACTGCAAGCCATTGGTTTGAAATAACGACGCTGTAGAATTGGTTGCCCACTCGAGTAATTCGCTGGGATCAATGGGCTGCATTTGCCATTCCACCTTACCTGCTTCCATCTTGGCGATGTCCAGAACATCATTAATTAAAGACGTAAGCCGTTCTGCTTCCGACACAATAATATTGAGATTATCACCCACCCGCTTGATGGTTTTCTGAAGCTTGCGGTCTTCAGTCGGAAGTATTGGGAACACATCGGTTTCTAGCTTTTCTTTAATGATTGACGCAAAACCCAGAACGGAAGTCAGTGGCGTTCGCAGTTCGTGGGAAACCGTGGAGATGAAATCAGTCTTCATCTTGTCAATCTCCTTTTCTGCTGTCACATCCCGAATCAGTAGCGCCGACCCGAAGCAGGTAGCGGGTTCTCGTTCTGTCGTCTTTTTGAAAATGGCAGTCGCCACTGCTTGACCAATGCGTTCCTTGGTCAGTTCGACTTCGGCAGAAAACACCTCTTTGGGATGAGACTGAGTTTGTGCAACTAGTTCTGCTAAACCAGATACCGGCAGTTCTCGGTAGTGACAGTTGAGGTCACTAGCTGTCAATTCATACATGGCTAAAAAGGCAGGATTGAAGTGAGTAATTTGTCCTGCGATGTCTGCCACTAACAAACCATCCGCTAAGTTATCTAGAATGGCATTTAATCCCTGTGTTTCTGCTAAGGTATTTTGCAGGGCAGCTGTCCGCTCTACAACTCTGGTTTCTAGTTCTTGATTCAGTTGCCGTAGAGCAACTTCTGCTTGTTTACGAGCAGTAATATCGGTGTTAATTTCCAGCGTGGCACAGGGTTGACCGGATGCATCCACTTGCATTGTCCAGCGGCTCTGGACAATAATATATCTGCCATCGCGGGTGAGGTGTTGCAATTCCCCTTCCCAAGTGCCCTGCTGTAAACACTCTATCTGGATTTCCTCTAGCGGTTTTGGAAAGACTGTGTGTAGTAGGTTGTGAGTGACGGCTTGGTTTTTCACTTCTTCGTAGTTCCAGCCGTAGAGCCGTTCTGCCCCTTGACTCCAGTGAGTGATTTTGTCGGCGAAGTCGCGCACAATCACGGCATCACTGGAATGATTTAACATATTCATCAACCGTTGATTTTCCGCTTCTGCTAGCTTGCGATCGTGAATATCGGTGCAGGTGCCAATCCACTCGCGGATGCTACCGTCTGCTTGCATGATGGGGGCACCACAGACAGCAAAGTGGCGGTAGCTGCCATTTTTGGCACGAAACCGATATTCGGTTTGAAAGAGATTCTGATTCGCTACAGCATTACTCCAGGCTTGGGCTGTGTGAGTGCGGTCATCGGGGTGAATCGGATCGAGCCAGCCCCAACCTTCGACTTCATCTGCACTTTGACCTGTGTATGCTAACCAAGTAGGCATTTCACGGCTCACCGCCAGTCCTTCAGGGGTAGCCACCCAGACAATTTGTGAGGTGGCAGTCACCAGAGAGCGAAACCGCTCTTCGCTCCGTTGCAGAGTTTTTTCTGCTAGCTTGCGATCGTGAATATCGGTGCAAGTGCCAATCCATTCTCGAATACTGCCGTCTGCTTCTAAAACCGGAACTCCATTACCAAAAAAGTAGCGATAAGTACCGTCTTTGGCACGAATCCGGTATTCAATTTGATAAAGACTCCGGTTCGCTACAGCAGTACTCCAAACTTCGGCACTGCGGGGACGGTCATCAGGATGTGTGACATCCAACCAGCCCCAGCCCATCATTTCGGCTGCACTCTGACCTGTATATGCCTCCCAACCGACTATTTCAGCGTTCACCATTCCTGACGGCGATGCCGTCCAGACCATTTGGGAAGTGGCAGTTACTAAAGAGCGATATCGTTGTTCGAGATACTGCTTTTCGGCTTCTGCTAGTTTGCGATCGTGAATATCAGTGCAGGTGCCAATCCACTCCTGGACGCTGCCATCTTCTTCGAGAACGGGCGCACCCCAGACCCAAAAGTAGCGATAGTTGCCATCCTTGCCACGAATTCGGTATTCAACTTGATACATCCTCTGGTTTGCCACCGCAGCATTCCAGACTTTTTCGGTGTAAGCGCGATCGTCAGGATGAACGGCATCAATCCAGCCGCCATTTTCCGCTTCAGCTAGACTTTGACCTGTATAAGCTATCCAGCTTGCCAGTTCAAAACAAATTCCTTCTGGTGTGCTTACCCAAACAATTTGGGCGGTGGCTGTCACCAGAGAGCGGTATCGGGCTTCACTCTGTTTCAGAATTTGTTCAGTATGTTGGCGTTCTTGCTGGGCGTGTCGAAGGTCGCTGATGTCCTCCACGCTACACCAAATTAGTTGCTCTCCATTTTTCTCAATCGTCAGTCCAGAGATTCTCACCGGAACCAAATGCCCGTCTTTGTGGATTAACTCCTTTTCATAAGGGCCGTAGCGACCAGTTTTTTCTAGGTTCTCTACGCCAGGTCGATCAGCGACGGTATAGCTTTCAGGGTTAATCTGGCGATCGTCGCACAGATTCAGAGTTTCTGGAACAGTCCGCCCTAAAATGGCAGCATAGGCAGAATTAATGTTAATTAGCGTTCCATCTGTTCGGCATAGTACTAGCCCAATAGGACATTGTTCAAATAGCTGACTGTTATATTCATCAAATTGCTTAAACATAGTTAAGGTTTCTTTAGTGACGTATTTGGGTAGGGTTAGAACAACAGAACCAAGACAACAAAGTGGCGTAAAGCTTTAACGAAATTGGGTGGCGTTGGAACATTTGGTACATTTCATCGGATGATGTACCTTCCACATCTGGACTGTGCTGTGAAAGTCGCTGGATCAGTTGAGTGTGGCGGATCAGCAAATCTGTCGGTTTCAGCATTGGAGTTGTTGATGGAATGAAGCCGTCAGTATCAGCAGTGGGGGATAATTCCGTTGTGGGAGTTGGCGAGACAGAGATACTATTCTGTTCTTCAGTAGCGTCTGACAACAGACAATTTATTGGAATCTGAATCCAAAATTCTGTCCCTTCACCCGGTTTAGAACGACACTTGAGTATTCCCCCATGTCTGTCTACAACAATTTGATAGCTGATTGCCATACCTAACCCGGTTCCCTTACCAATATCTTTGGTGGTGAAAAAGGGATCGTAAATGCGGCGAATTACTTCCTCTTTCATGCCTGGGCCGTTATCGACAATGCGAATTACAACCCAGTCTTTGTCTAAGGCTTTGGTACGAATAGTGATTTGGGGATTGGGGATTGGGGAAGGTGGGACCCCCTCTGGGGATAAGGGGTAATAGGGACTACTCCTGACTCCCCCATTCTCCATACTTTCTTCTAAAGCATCAATGGCATTTGCCAAGATGTTCATAAACACCTGATTCAACTGTCCGGGATAGCATTCAATCAGGGGAAGTTTTGCATAGTCTTTAATAATTTCAATTGCCGGACGACGAACATCTGCTTTTAGGCGATGATGGAGAATCATTAGTGTCCCGTCGATGCCATCGTGGATGTTGACGGCTTTCATTTCGGCTTCGTCATGGCGGGAGAAGTTTTTCAGGGATTGGACAATTTCGACGATGCGACTTGTGCCTAGTTTCATTGAATCTAGGAGTTTGGGGAGATCCTGCATGATAAATTCCAGGTCTATATTGTCTAACTCTGATTCCAGTTCTGGAGGAGCAACAGGTAGGAATTTCTGATACTTTGCCAACAGGTGTAACAAGTCTTGAGCATATTCGGCAACATACTTTAAATTGCCGTAAATAAAGTTAACAGGGTTGTTGATTTCGTGGGCAACTCCAGCAATAAGTTGTCCTAAACTGGACATTTTTTCACTTTGGATTAACTGAGTTTGAGCCAATTGCAACTCATGAAGAGCTTGCTGAAGTTTCTGTGTTTGGGCTTTTGCCTGGACGGCTGCTTGAGTGCTTTGCTCGTAAAGCACAGCTTTATCAATGGCGATCGCTGTTTGAGAGGCAAAGATACTCACCAGTTTCAGGTGTTCTGCCCTGTAGGAGTCGGTTTTTTGCGTGCCAATGGCGATCGCTCCCAGTACCCGCCCTTTGGCTCGCAATGGGACACAAATCATGGCACTAACGTTTTTTTGCCCATCTAATCGCGGATCGGCTTGCACATCATTGACCAGTTCTGCCCGATTAGATTGCACAACATTGCCAATAATTCCCTTTCCCGGTTCCGGCTGACTGTGGTCAAAAAACATTCCAAATTCGGCAATGATTTCAAAGGCAGTTGCATCTGGACTCAGTAGCAGAATCATCCCCGCAGATGATTCAATCAATTGACTCAATTCCTGAAGCACGAGTTGGCCAATCTGTCGTGTATCTAAACTTGTTGTAAGTTGAGTGGAGATATCGTCAAATAAATCAATCTCTTGGTATCGCTCCAGCAATTCTTTAGCAAGTACTTTCTTCTCAGCTTCCTGCTTTGCTAAAAACGAGAGCAAAGTCGCAAGTAGAGTTGCCTGTTCTCCCCCAACAACCCAACCGATAATTTCTCCTGACACCTCGATTGGATATCGGTTTTCGGCAGTTTGCTCCCCAATGCTAATTAGTTTCGTGCCGTCTACCAATTCAATATCAATGGCGATGTTGAACTGGTAGACCAAGTTATGCAGGAGAGATGGCAACTCTTTTTTGTTAAGAATCTTTCTGAGGCTAACTGCGGGCATGAAACACCTCGTCAAGAGCAGGTTGCAAATTTTTGCTAATCAAGGGAACTGGGTGATTAATTTGATCGACACCCCTTCCCTGCGGGACGCTCTGCGAACGGATAACCAAACTACGCCCAGCATTTCCACAAAATAGAGGAATTGTCATAAAAATCTAGGGATATAATAATCTACTAATTAAGACTAGTTTTCCCAAAAATATTAGCGATATAACAGCAAAGTTGAGCAGTAACAAATACCTTTAAACTCCCTATTAGAGGCATTCTGAAGCCCTTTCACTCGCTTACTGTTTGATAAATTATCGAAAATCTATAACCCACATTCCGCACCCAGAACTGTCACACCCCAAAGAAACGAATCTATTTAGTACATCCGAACTAATGATTGAGAAAATTGACTAGAATT
>NZ_JBALFY010000066.1:0-185591 GCF_036916655.1 Nostoc sp. | reverse complement strand
CCTGAGCAGAGGTTATTAAAGATGTGCTTTTGTGCATCATGGGCGGAGCGCCCAGTTCTAAACCCATAACTCCTGGCGTGGAAAGTGGCTTCGTGATTGCCGTGATTCACTAAACAACGAATCGCACTAGTTCAAGTCTGTCCCTCTCCGAGTCGGAGAGGGACGGTTTTGCATAGTAAAACCTTCTTAGAGGTCTTTTTTACGGCTAATTAGATGGACACTATATGATTCGTCGAACTCACCACGTATAGTTAAGGCGAATTTTATGACTCTGTTGGCGAATTAATAGGGAGTCTAACCCATCATTCCTCATTACTCAGATTTCAGTCCGTTTCAACGGACTTGAACTATTAGCCCGAAATTTATTTCAGGGCGGGAATACAACGCCAAACCAATATTTTAAGGGGAGGGGTCAAACCCACTGTGAATTGACCAACAGTCTCATAGAATTCGCGGTTACACAAACTTTCGTCCGTAAGGTAAAATAAGGGTTTTGCTTGTTTAAACGTAGTTTATAACTGCTCTTTTAAAGCATTTCCGCGCTTTACTTAAAGAAGGGGAATTAATCTAGAGCAATTGTGACCGAATTTAATTTACAAATCCAAGAAAATAGCGATCGCTTGTCTTCTGTTATGGAGGATGCAGCACCTAGCCTACTTCCCTCCAGTAATACGATACACTGCGTCAACACCAAAGGCGATCGCCTCGACCGCTTCCTTTCGCAAGAATTACCAGATTTATCTCGTTCCCGCATCCAACAGTTAATTGAACAGGGTAACGTCCAACTTAACGATCGAGTTTGCACATCTAAGAAGATCAATGTCAAGTTAGGCGATCGCATCACTCTGGAAATACCAGAAGTCCAACCCCTAGAATTGCTTGCAGAAGATATCCCCTTAGATATCCTCTACGAAGACGACCAGTTACTTATTCTCAACAAACCCGCAGGTTTAGTTGTCCATCCTGCACCCGGTCATCCAGATGGCACTTTAGTAAATGCTTTATTGGCACACTGTCCCAATTTACCAGGAATTGGCGGAATCCAACGTCCGGGAATCGTCCATCGATTGGATAAGGATACAACGGGAGCGATCGCGATCGCTAAAACAGATATTGCCCATCGTCATTTACAAGCGCAACTCAAAGCTAAAACTGCACGACGAGAATACTTGGGCGTAGTTTACGGTGCGCCAAAAACTGAAAGTGGCACTATAGATTTACCCATTGGTCGCCATCCCCAAGACCGCAAAAAAATGGCGATTATACCCGTTGAACAAGGCGGTCGAGTCGCCGTCACTCATTGGCAAGTACTAGAACGCCTTGGTAACTTCACCTTAATTCACTTTCAATTAGAAACTGGACGCACCCATCAAATTCGCGTCCACAGTGGCAAAATGGGACATCCAATTGTCGGCGACCAAGTTTATAGTTCTGGTCATTCAGTAGGGGTAAATTTGCCCGGTCAAGCACTCCACGCTTGGCGACTCAAATTGCAGCATCCCCTATCTGGGGAATTGATTGAAGTGACAGCTACTCCTCCCGCCCACTTTACAAAACTTTTGGAGATGCTAAAAAGACGAACTACACTTTAAGCCCATCCACGCCAGAAAATAACGCCATTTCACAGATATTAGGTAGGTATTAATAAAAAACTATCTTCGATGCCCCATACCCATTAACAATTAGCGTGCATCAGACATGGGATAGAGTCTGTTTCACTAGTTATATCTAAATGAAACTCCTACATAACCCAAGACTTATGCACGCTATAAAATAATCAATCAAGTGGATGTACTAGCCAGCCACCGACCAAAAATTGTTATTTAATTCCTGCGATTTGCCGATAAGGTACAGACTTTTCGATATCAATGTTGAATGACGAGATCCGTTGAGGAGCATTGCCCGTTGCATTGATACTTTGTGCCAAAGCTAAGAACAAAGCGGGATCGCCAGCCTTGGGCTTTTGCTCTTGTGGAAGGAATCTGCGTACTTCTACCTGCCAAATAATTTGGGGGAAACCCAGTTTGGTACGGTGGTAATCTTCATATCGCGGAGATTTGATGTTGAATGGCAACTCACCCGCAGATTGAGATGGCAGTATCCGACGGCGCTGATAAGGCACTGTGGAGTATCCAAAATTGCTCAGATACTCTTCAGTGTTGAGTACTTCATCAACCAAGCCGACAATACCCTTGGTCGCAACTACAATTGACCAAGCGATTTTTTCTCGCTCGTTATATGGGTCGCGTCCTAGAACCCGCTGGATTACTTGCTCAACAAAGCGATAATTATTGTTGAGGTCGTAGAAGCTTCTCTTAAAGGTATTAGAAAGCAACAACCCACGAATAAAGTCCCGCACTGTAATTTGTCCATTACGGAGCTGAGACTCTAAATATGTTTCGCGATCGGCAGCAAAGGCATGAAAGAAAATTTGACGATATGCAGCTTCAATCAGATCGCCTAAATCTGATGGAGACAAAATATTGTCTGTAGTAAAAATCCTGGGCTGTTCATCACCCGGCACTTCATAAGCAGCTACACGCTGGTTTTGACTTGAAGGTTCGTATTCTAACAGAGGAATTGGCACTCTAAAGCCTCCATGTTCTTAATTAAAGTTAACAACTTTTAATCACATATTAAAGGAGTAGTTGGATCAGAACCTCAGAATTCTGATAAAATTTCACGAAACTTAACTAAGAGTGATTTTCAGGATTCGGATGAAATAATGATTAGTCTGCTAAATTCAACCGTAGCTAATCAATAAAGGGAGTGGGGTTTCCAGCTTAAATAACTACGTGAATCACTAAACAAACTTATTTCACATATTTTAGATTAGGAGATTCAGTTTCACCTTTTTGAACTAGAGCAATAATTTTTAACATTTAGCAAAAGAAATTAATAGGGAATGGGGAATGGGGAATTGGGTAGGAATAATACGGCAGTTTTCAAATAGATAAGGTACAAAATGCAAAACTCAAAATTAGACATAAAGAGTTTCTACTTACTGCCCCCTGCCCTCTGCTCCCTGCTCCCGGCTCCCTGCCCCCTGCCTCCTACCCCCTCAGCGACCTATCCAAAATTCCAGGGGATCTATGGTTGATTTACAGTAAGGCCAGCTACGCAAAGTTGCTTCCATTCCTGCCTCCCAGTAGGGTGGTTCCAATCCCAGTCCTAAACATAAATGGGATAGGATGCTAGCAAACTGCTCATTGTGACCAAAGTCTCCTAGATGGGCATGGGCGTATTCATGGACGACTACACCAAACCAGTCTTTAGGCGCAACTCGACCGACATCTACCAAAATAGTGATTGGGTTTGTGAGAATGTTGCATAGCCCATCTATGCCGAAGGATTGAGCTATGGGTACTGCAAAAATTTGGATGTGGCGACGCTCTTGGGGATGAAAGCACTCATGACAAAACTCCAGATAGGCGTTGATCTGAGCGTTTACGGTATTAATATTCTCGCCGATCCAAGTGCAAATGGGGATGCGATCACGCAAGTTATCAAACACATCCACCATACCTGGCTCTAGAGCAAGTCTCTGTACTAGATGCAGATAATCTTGCCCACGAGTAAAAGCATCACTCTGGTTGAGATAATTCACCACCCCAACACTGAATAAAACTGTCTTTTTTCTAGAACATCCTGCCCTTGTTTGGATGCTACCTGTTCTGTGCTGGAAACATCAACAGCAGCATCAATGCGGGTTTCACTACAAAACGATGCTGTGCTAAAGCCGCCAAACCGTTTGACTGTACTGGTTCGCATTCGCATATTTGGGCTGGCAAACCAGAATCGCTCAATGGAACTCATTGTTTCGTATTCGGTTGTCAACACCAGTCCATCTTCATCATCCATGTGAAAAAGACCGACTACAGGCACGATTTCGGCGTAACCTCTTTCGCGGAGTAATTTTCCTTGCCTGGGGTTATCACCATCAGGCACGATCGCAAATATGGTTTTCCCTTGATGATTTTCCTCACCCTCTCGATCCCAAGCCATTGTCCCTAGCCAACGCACGCGCGAACCACCTATTGAAAGGCTAGGGTCAATTTCATGATACTGGCATAATTCTATGATTTCGGGATGGTCGGCATCGAGAGTTTCTACCTGTATATCCGATTCTCCTATCTCTGAGCGCTTGAACGCTAGATGATGAGTTGCACGTTGCGATCGCCACTTACCAGCACTTAGCTGAAAAAATTCCATTGCGTCTATCAATCTTCTGACTCCTACTTATTACTCCTGCGGACGATGTTTACCTTGTTTTTTCTTTTTAGAGTAGTTGGTATCTAAACATTCTAAACATTACAGCCATTAGCGGGTCAGCTTCAATAAATTCCCTATTAAGGGAGAGGCAGAGGTATTGTTAGATAATTGTAAATTTTTATAAGCACCATTTGTTATAGCTTGACAATGTAGACGTTTTAATATCTCGGTGTTAGAATATTAGAAAGCAATTTCTACGACAGCTTACGCCTTCAAACTAGCGGTAATAAAAAATACCCTTCGATCCAGTCAATCCGAGGAGTGAATGATGGACTTCCCAATCGAACTAACTTTAGAGCAACAGTTTCGCTTACAAAATTTGAAAGACCAGGTAAAAAGTTTGAGTCAAGAAGAAGCTCAGGATTTTTTGCTAGAAGTTTTACGGCAGATGATGGTGAAAGATAATTTGGTCAAACATCTCCTAAAACAAGCTTGATCGAGTAAAAAATAAGATTTTTTCTTTTAAGACTTACGCAGTGGCAGAGTTCCATTGAAATGCGTAAGTCTTAATTTTTTGCCAAAATGAAATATTACAGATTATTACTTTGTCTCTCATAGTAAAGACTAGGGTACTGTTGATCCCCTATGTTTTTGTTTGGCTACTCACAGTTAACCTGATCGAGAACAAGCCAAAAATAATATCCGCCATTTGTGAATATTAAGGAGAACTCATGGTTCTTGATGCTTTTTCCAGAGCTGTAATTACGGCTGATGCCAAAACTGCTCCTATCGGTGGTGCTGACTTAGCAGCCCTAAAGTCTTTCATTGCTGAAGGCAACAAGCGCCTTGATGCTGTAAATGCGATCGCCAGCAATGCTAGCTGTGCGGTTTCTGATGCGATCGCTGGGATTGCTTGTGAAAACACTGGCTTGCTTCAAGCTGGTGGTAACTTGTACCCCACTCGTCGGACTGCTGCTTGTTTACGTGATGCTGAAATCATTCTGCGCTACGTAACTTATGCACTATTAGCTGGTGATTCTTCTGTATTAGACGATCGCGCTTTGAACGGTTTGAAAGAAACCTACACAGCTTTGGGCGTACCTGCCTCTTCTTCTATACGTGCTGTTCAAATTCTGAAGGCGATCAGCGTCGCTCACATCACCAACACCAACACTGAAGCTAACGCTGGTAAGAAGTTCCGCAAACTGGATACTCCTCAAGGCGACTGCTCTGCTCTAGCTGCTGAAGCTGCTAGCTACTTCGATCGCGTTATTTCTGCTTTGAGCTAATTGCTAATCGCTAACGGCTAAAGCCTATTAGTCAAGCCAACTGAAATTACAACTCGATCAAATCTAATCTGGAGTAAAAAAAGCAATGAAATCAGTTATCACTACAGTTATTGGAGCTGCTGATGCAGCAGGTCGTTTCCCAACTACCTCCGATTTAGAATCAGTTCAAGGTAGCATTCAACGTGCTAGCGCTCGTCTAGAAGCTGCTGAAAAGTTGGCTTCTGGTATCGATAACGTAGCAAAGGAAGCTTATGATGCTGCCTTTAAGAAATATCCTTACCTCAGCCAAGAAGGTGAAGCCGGCGACACTCAAGTTAAGAAAGATAAGTGCCTCCGCGACATCAAGCACTACCTACGCTTGATCAACTACAGCTTAGTTGTGGGCGGTACTGGTCCTCTGGATGAGTGGGGTATTGCAGGCGCTCGTGAAGTTTATCGCTCTTTGGGTCTGCCAACCGCTCCTTATGTAACCGCGTTGACTTACACCCGCGATCGCGCTTGCTCTCCTCGTGACTTGTCTCCTCAAGCTTTGGGTGAGTTCCGCGCTCTCCTCGACTATGTAATCAACTCCCTGTCATAGTAACAAGGGTTGACTAGACGAGCGATCGTTATACTCTAAAACTCAGGGACTCTCAGTTTGTTGCTTTGCCTGTATCTGGTTGAGTGACTGACCAAGAGTCCCTCAGTTGTTAGTAATTCGTAATTCGTAATGCCTACGGGCGAACGAGTACTCGCTAATGTAATTTGTAATTTACAGCAATTTTCAGGTATGTAGACCAATACGCTTGGGTTTTCGAGACGCGATAAATCGCCGTCAAGACAAGTGTTTTGTTGCTCATTCTGAACTGTATTGGTGCATAGACTACGCGGTAGGGGCACAGCAATAATCAATTGGTGTCAACTTAACGCGAAACCGCTTGTCCGCCGGAAATTGAAATTCCCGTCTCATAGCTAAAGTCATCTGAAGATGACTAAATATCGCCAAAAATCTCCAGCCTACTTCAGTAGACTTAAGCTAAAAGCCAAAGAAATTTATTTTTGAAGTAACAAGTAATGAGTAATGGGTATCACTTATTACTCATTACTCATTACTCATTACTCATTACTCATTACTCATTTATTTATTTCCGGGCAGGCATGGAAGCCAACAGTTAAGCTATTTCCAGCTTAAATTGACACCAATGAATGAGTATTGCTGTGCCCTAACGACAGATGTGGTTCAAATACATGAAAACTGCTGTAATTATTGAACTTGGGGTATTTAGACAGGAAAATTTGATTTTATGACAATAGATTCTTTATTTGAACAGTTGAAACACCCCAACCCCAATCTGCGGGAACGAGCTATGTGGGAACTGGCTGATGTTCGTGATGAAAATACCATTCCTCGGCTGATGGGTATTTTAGATGAGGAAGATGTCACTTACCGTCGAGCGGCGGTAAAGGCACTGGGCGCTATTGGTACGGACGCTGTACCGCTACTGGTAGAGTCATTAATAAATAGCGCTAATGCGACCATTCGGGGTAGCTGTGCTAAGGCTCTGGCACAGATTGCTGCTAACCATCCCGATGTTCCTTTTCCGGCTGAGGGCTTACAGGGATTGAAAACAGCGCTCAATGACCAAAATCCCGTTGTTTATATTGCATCAGTGATGGCGCTGGGTGAAATTGGTTCTCCTGCCTTTGAGATTTTGACTGAGGCTCTGAAAACAATAGATAATGTGGCGGTGGCTGTAGCGATCGTCAATGCACTAGGTTCAATGGGTGATATCCGAGGAGTGGAAGTACTGACGGCATTGACAAATGATGAATCTGTTGATTCGTATGTTAAAGAGTCAGCAGTGAGTGCTTTACCTCGATTAAATCAGGTGATTAAGTATAAAAGAGGGTAGCGATCGCTCTTCAATACAACTACTTTTATCAATCCTAATAGAACGAATACATTAGATGAACAAACTGGGTGTCACCTTAAAGTAATCTCCAAGTGCTTTAGCTTGTGCCTTACTAATCGACCGCTTGCCGTTCACAACCTCGGACACCACACCGCTCGACCCAATGATACCCACCAAATCGGCTTGACGGGTATCACTGACTTCCATAATATGTTGGAGAATTTCATACGGTGCAGATTCATCCATTGGATAGTTCTGTGCCTCATACGCTTCAATCAGCGTAACTATCAGCTTATGCAAAGCTTGTTCTTCTGGAGTTCGGTTCTTGCAAAACGTTAGGCGCCCTGCCACAGCTAGAACGCGATCGTACTCCTCTTCCGTCTCAATCACCTTAGGAGCAACTTCGGCACTCTCAAAATGAGAGGAAGATATCAAGTTGTAAATGTCCATTGCTCTATTCCCAAGCATCCTCCTCTAATTGTCTCTCAATTTGAGAAATCGCTAGCTTGATAACTGCTTGAACTGCTGCCTCCCCTTCGTTGGTTAATGCGGCTTGCAGGGGTTCTAAGGAAGTGCGATCGCCAATCTTCATCAATGCTAAAGCTGCGGCTTTTCGAGTTTCCCAATCGGTATGATGTAGTAACTCAACCAGGTGAGGAATTGCTGGTTGATAGGTGAGACTACCCAAAGCTGCTGCTGCTTCACACCGCACAATTTCAGATGCATCGGTGAGGGCATTAACTAAAATATTAAATGCTCCTTCTTCGTTACTTTCTTGAGCAATTTTAGCGATCGCACCCACCACCGCCGCTCGAACTTCATCTGAGTCTGAATTAATCTCTTGATATAAATACTCTTTGGCGTCTGCCCCAATAAACCCCAACGCCCATACCGCGTGTCCTTTAGCACTTTCTGGATACTCAGTTGACGCTAAGATTTTCAGTAATGCTGGCACTGCTGCCTCACCTATTTTGGCCAGCCCTCCCACCGCCGAGGTTTTGACCACGGTATCTTCATCATTTAACAAGGCGTTGACCAGAGTGGGAACTGCGATCGGGTCAGCAATCAGTGTCAGGGTTTTGGCGCTGGCTCTCCGCACAACTGGGTTTGGATGACTTGCCACAGCTTCCATTAATAAGGGGGTCGCTGGTTTACCGATTTTACCCAAAGCCTCTGCAAAACTCAACCTAACCATACCCCGTGAGTCTCCCATACTCTCAACCATTCGCTTTAGTAGCTCTTGGTCATCCGAGTTGAAGGTGTTTAAGCTTAATTGCTCACTCACGACTGCAAATAAAGCATCAGTTTCTACATGGGACAGATTTAACGAATCTACCCCGGATTGAGTTTCGGAGTTGAGCATATAACTTCTGGTTGAATTATCAAGATGAATGACTAGTTGCTAACATTCAGGGCAGCCTGTTGATCGCGGAGTTCCTGGAGGGCAGAATCAATCTTGGCAAGTTCAGGCTCCAGTTTTGCCATGACACTTACTTTCATTAACTTAGCCCGTTTTGCTGTTTCCGTAGTTTCTTGAACTAGACGTTCCCGATATTGCTCAAGTTCTGCAATTACTTCTGCTACATCTTGGGCGGTGACGTTATTGGTTGTTGTCAATTCTGAGGTTTCATCCATAACTTTTGTTTCCTAAATGTGTGTTTATATAAATGATGTGTAGTCAGTGTTACAAAGAATGTTTGTACTTGGTTACTTTTAGCTGTTACATAAAATTGAACAATTGGTAAAAAGTAACTAATCAATAGCTGATAATGTATATATTCTGATCTTCTCAGATCGCGTAACCACTGGTAAAGCTTTTTGACAGGAATCTTCAAAAATTGTCTAAAAGCCAGTGCGTAAGAACTTCCAAATAAAAAAATATCCAGTTAACTCTTGTGGGGTGGGCATCTTGCCCGCCCAGTTCATAAGGCGGGCGAGACGCCCACCTCACAATATTGGATAATTTATTTCTGGGAGTTCCCGTAAGCGTAGGACATCATAGATATCGCACTAGCATTGTGCAACAGGATAAGTCGATGTGATGAGTAGCAATCCTTGTATTCAAGCTGTGGTAGAAACTCCGTGGTATGAGGGTGAGCCATTATGGCCGTGGTCTGTTGCGGACTATAAACCGTTCTCGCACATTCAGTTATACGATGAGATGACAGATTTGGAGGTCGGTTTAATATTTGCCCAATTGGTACAATACAACGATTTAGAAAATGGTGACAATGCCAATGATGTTCTATATCGAGCTATTGAGTCTGAGACACTGATTTTGCCAGGAGGCCTTCAAGTCAAGTCTACTGCTAATGAATTGATCTACCCTGGTTGCTGTTCTGCTCTAGAAGAGTGGCGGGAGTGGTTGAATTTTTTGACTACAGGGCGATCGCCTTGGCTTGGCCACGATCCAAGCCCCTGGTTTGAAATGGTGGATGGTTTTGTTCGTATATGGTCAGATGGAGGAATGGATTCAGCAGCCAGTGGATTTCACATTGATTTTGAGCAATCCACCTTTGAGACAGAACTGAGCAGAGTACAACAGGACTTGAGTACCTTCCTGGTAAAGATTGAGGCGTGGGCTAATGGGATAGAGTTTCCAGAACCTCGCAAGCTATCGTCTAAGTTTGACGAATGCTTTGCCATTTCACGTAAATGGCCAGAGGAATAGTTACCAACTGCTTAACTAATTCGTAATTCGCACTAAGAATTCAATTACGAATTACGTTAGCGTAGCGGTAGCGAGTCCGCGAGCGTCATTACGAATTACGAATTATTTTAAGAGGTTTCCTCAAGTGGAAAAATATCTCCGCGCAAGTAGGATTCAAAGTTTTTCTTAAAGTATTGAATGCTTGTCACATTCGGCTCATCACTTTCCGTTGGCGTGAATTCATAAATTGGTACTTTTTCCCTCACCAGCTTGACCAAACTAGGATGAAGCTGCTCAAAAGAATCTACTCTAAATATTGTGGTTTCAAATCTTAATTTCGCTGGATGAGCATATCCTAACTTCATCCAGGGCAACCAAGGACAGTCTCTCGCCCATTTAGCAGGTGGGACTTCAGTTGCATCAGGTCGGCAAGTATTTGAGATAAAGTACTCAACTCCCTTAAACTTTTCTCCAGGACAATAGTCTGAATATTTGCTATCTCCTGCTAAAGGATGCGGGTATTCTAACGGAATTTCCATGACGGAGGTAATATATCCGCTGCCTTTAGGTATGACAAATTTCTTTGGTTTAACTGAGCCTTGGACAATGCGGTTAGCAATGTGTACTACTGGTACTGGTTGACTCGCTGTTGGTGACTCCCAAAAGTGCAAAATCTCTTGGGTATCTGGGTCACAAAATAAACCCAACTCTCTATTGATGCGATATCCGACTTCGCCGTACTCAGGATCGGGTTTGAGAAATACTTTGGTAGCATTCATCCCAATAATAGAGAACAATTTTTCTTTTGATTTTTCTGGTGTTTCTTGCCACCAAATTTCCCCAGACCAGTTGTAATAAAGCTGTAAACCATGATTTTTTCTATAAAAATCGAGGTTATTAAATTCATAGTCATCTAAATAATCACTCATATTTTTTCCTATCATCCTCAAATAGCTATGTAGACACTTTTGATGCTTCAATCAATTCCCAAATAAATCCCAATCCCCAGTACCCAGTCTCTAGTAGGATGGTAAAAGTGATCTCTAAAATTATCCAAGAGCAATTTATAGATCAATGGATAAACGTTTTTTTAAAATGTTTGGGCTAACAGAAGAAGAAGCGATCGCAATTATTGATACACCATTAGAACAACTCGAAGACGCTTCTGATAAGTATATTGCTGTTTCCCATCTAATTAACTTCCCCACTGAGCAATCGATCGCAGCTTTGGTACGGGCGATTGAAACTAGTAACCAGGATGAGTTAGACCACCGCATTGTCCGACGCAAAGCTGTGGAAAGTTTGGGGCGATTGCAGGCGGAATCAGCTTTACCTGTAATTCGCCAGTGCCTTAAAGATGATGATATTTATACTGTTGAGAATACCGTGTGGGCGATCGGAGAAATCGGCACGAAAGATCCAGGAATTCTCGAAGAGATGGCGCAACTACTCGATAAACCAGGTCAAATCTATCGAGTAATTATTCACACTTTAGCGAACGCTGATTATCAGCCTTCCCTAGAACGTGTACGGAAATTTACCCAAGTGGAGGATGAACCTACCCGTAGTGCAGCGATCGCTACTGTTTGTCGGTTCACGGGTGATTATTCTCAAATTACTGAGGTGATGGCGCTGCTGCAAAGTTCCAGCGTCAATGCGCGGCGCGGCTGTATTCAAGACTTGATTGATTCCCGCTATTACAAAGCCATCCCAGAAATCGCCCGTTGTCCTGTATCTCTGGTGTTCCGCTTGCGAGGTTTGCGGATGCTATTGGATGCAGGCGTTCCTAGTGGTGAAATTACCTTTACAGAAATTCAACCTTACTTAGAACAAGTACTCTACGATCATCCCAACGATCTTGATTTAGTACATGAGTATGATGCTACCCCTGTCCTGGATTTTGTGATTAATGAACTCTATGAAACCGATTTTGGACGGTGTTATTTAGCGACAAAAACCTTATTGGATGTCTACCCACAAGAAGCACCAGCAGCACTTCTAGCAACTTATGGGGACAAGGCATATAACGACTATGGCGCTCATTATCATGTCATGAAACTTTTCGGCTGGCTAAAATATGCTCCTGCTTACGATTTGTTGGTGGAAAACCTGCACAACCGCGAACCCCAGTTTCAGAAATCTCGTGCTGCAAGTGCGATCGCTCTTGCTGAATTGGGTGATTCACGAGCAATTCCTGAACTGAAAATTTGCCTGAATACGCCGATTTGGGATTTGAAATACGCTTGTTTATTGGCGTTAGACAGTTTGGGAGACTCATCTGGTCGAGAAATTTGCGATCGCGATCGTGATTGGTTAATTAGGGCGAAAGCGACAAGTAATTAATAGCCCTGGCGACTGGAAGTCGCGGCTACACAAACATTCGCCTTTGGCGTTCCCGCAGGGTAGGCCGCCTCCGCGGACTAAGGAAAGATTGAGGGCTTGAAACCCACGGAGGTGGGTAAAGCCTCGTGTAGACGCGGTTTCTAACCGCCCTTTTATTTGCTAGTGGTGCTAGTGACTGTCTCGTTTAACACTAACTCTGGTTCTGGAGTCTCCTCTTCTTCTGGCAAACCGTAAATTGACCGATACAATTTCACATACTGCTTGGCAGATTGATACCAACTAAAATCTTGACTCATGCCGCGTTTTTGTAGTTCTCCCCATTGCGGTTTAAAACGGAAGCCTTCCCAAGCCCGAATCATTGAGGTGAAAAGGTCTAGCGGTTCATAGCGATCGAAGCAATAACCCGTACCTGCGGCATTTTCCGGGTCGTGATGGGTTACGGTGTCAACTAATCCACCTGTGCGGCGGACAATGGGTACGGAACCGTAGCGCAAAGCCATCATTTGGCTAATACCGCATGGTTCAAAACGACTGGGCATTAAGAAGGCATCAGTACCAGCGTAGATCCGGCGGGACAGGGCATCGTTATACAGTAAGTAAGTTGCCATACGTCCGGGAAAACGGGATGCTAATTGCCACATCTGGGTTTCATAGTAGCGATCGCCTGTCCCCAACAGCACAAATTGGGCATCTGTGTAAGATAAGAAGCGATCGAGGATTTGCAATATCAAATCAATACCTTTTTGTTCCACTAATCGGGTAACGATCCCAATTAAAAAGGCTTTGGAGTTGACTTCTAATCCTAGTTCTTGTTGCAGAGCAATTTTGTTGGCTTTGCGTTTATCTAAAGTATCAGCAGTAAAGGTTTGGACAATGTATTTGTCATTTTCTGGATTATAAACTTCGGTATCAATACCGTTGATAATCCCAGATAGTTTTCCGCTAATAAAGGACAGCAAACCTTCTAATGTTTCACCGTAAGTAGGTGTCTTAATTTGCTCGGCATAAGTGGGCGAAACTGTATTTACCTTATTGGCAAATTGCACCGCCGCCGCCATTGTGTTGTGTCCTTGCATATACCAGGGACACCAAGTAATTTTCTCTAAATACCAACGCCACGGCCCTTGATAAGCCAAATTATGAATGGTAAAAACTGTGGTGATATCAGGATCTTGGTGCATCCACACAGGAATCATACCCGTATGCCAATCATGACAATGGATAATTTCTGGTTTCCAGTAATTCCAGGCAAACTCGGCTGCACCGTTGGCAAACAAGGTGAACCGCCAGTCTTCACCATCTCCAGAATAAATATGGCGCGGTAGGAAGGCAGGATGTCCAAATAAGTACAAGGGAACATCAGTACCAGGCAGAATGCTTTCATAAACAGCAAATTCCTGGAACATGGCAGATCCCCGCCAGATGGGTTCGTTGGGAATTTCCATTTTGTCTGGCAGAAAGCCATAGTAAGGCAAGAATATCCGTACATCGTGCCCCATTTCTCTCAGAAATTTGGGTAATGCCCCGACAACATCACCCATTCCTCCTACTTTGGCAATGGGTGCTGCCTCTGCTGCAACAAATAGAATCCGCATGGTAATTTTTGCTTCCCTGAGTCTATATTGTCAAATTAACTCTATGATCAATTTTGACCAAAGAGATTT
Source organism: Nostoc sp. (assembly GCF_036916655.1). Classification (GTDB taxonomy): domain Bacteria; phylum Cyanobacteriota; class Cyanobacteriia; order Cyanobacteriales; family Nostocaceae; genus Nostoc. Next base: position 171,541 of record NZ_JBALFY010000066.1, on the reverse strand, counting down.
GTCGCATCTGCACACCTTTAGTGCAACGGCGATCAATTCTTATCTAATCACATCGGCTTCCCCAATTGCTTAGGAACCGCGCTGAATCACCGCAAAAATTTCTGATAAAATTTCTTGCGCTCCCTGTTGCCGCAACTGTTCTGCTAGTTCTATACCTAGTGCTTCAGCATTGTTAGCTTGACCAGTGACGGTATCTTTGACGAACTTTTGACCGTCTATGCTGGCGACTATTCCTGTTAAGGTCAGATTCTCACCAGATATTTCTGTATTTACACCGATAGGTACTTGACAACCGCCCTCTAAAGAGCGTAGAAAAGAGCGTTCGGCGAGACAGCGATCGCGTGTTTGGGGATGTTCGATCGCTTTGAGTAGAGATAGCAATTCACTATCATCAGCACGGCACTCTATCCCTAAAGCACCTTGTCCAACGGCGTGGAGAGAGATTTCTTTGGGAAGGATTTGATGTACGCGTAGGTGCAACCCGGCGCAGCCATCGCTCATTCCCAATCTTTCTAACCCTGCTGCTGCCAAAATCAGCGCATCGTATTCGCCTGCATCCAGTTTTGCCAACCGTGTAATTAAATTTCCCCGGACATCCTTAAATGTAAAGTGCGGGAAATGATGGCGTAACTGTGCTAACCGCCGTAGAGAAGATGTACCAATTACCGCACCTTCTGGCAATGTATCGATTTGTTTATCTTTGTGCTTTTCATGCACTACTAATGCATCTGCGGGATTTTCCCGTTCAGTAATTGCTGCCAGTGTCAACCCTTCTGGTAAATTAGTCGGCAAATCCTTGAGGGAATGAACTGCAAAGTCAATCTCCTGATTGAGCATTCCAACTTCAAGTTCTTTAGTAAAAAGTCCTTTATCGCCAATCTTAGCTAATGCTACATCCAAGATTTTATCGCCTTGGGTAGACATGGTGTGGACTTCAAAAGTGATATCAGGATAGCTTTTCTGGAGTTGCTCTTGTACCCAGTAGGTCTGAACCAGAGCAAGTTGGCTTTTGCGTGAACCAATCCGAATAGTGCGTGGGGGACTAGAAACAACTGAGGTCATAAAACAATATATCAAACGAGGCGATAAATTCACTCTCATCTAGACTACCGTAGTCAGGGACTCATACAAGTTTTGGGTTTTGGATTTGCGATTTTGGATTACAATTCTTTACTAAAAGCTGGTTTGAGTAATTTCAAACAAGCAAATTAAATTTGGCAAAATCTTGCAATGCGAGTCACAATGGCAATGCATCGGGTGACAATGCCAATGCGTCTCTTTGCATTAAAAACGCTATGCTTTTACCCAAGACTTTACTTAAGACTCACCTTCTAATGGCAGTGTTACCGCACAAGTCGTACCAATTCCTACTTTTGTGGTGATGTTAATATGACCTTGGTGTAAGTCTACACACTTTTTCACTACTACCAAGCCTAATCCTGTACCGGGAATGCTTCTGACATTTTTGCCACGATGAAACGGCTGAAACAGGTGGTTTTGATCTGCTAGGGGAATCCCAATACCTTGATCTTGAACTTGGAGAATCACCGTATCTGATTTAAACTTCAGCCTCAGATTAACATTACCTCCTTCAGGAGAATATTTAATCGCATTCAGCAGCAAATTAGACAGAATGGAACGCAATAACCTTTCATCCACCCAAGCATTAACAGCTTTTCCTTGGCAAGCAAAACTCAATGTGTGCCTCTCATCTGTACTAAGGCGCATTTCTTCGACAAAATAAGCGCAGAATTCTTCTAAATTTATAAGTTTGGGATTAAATTCTAATTTTCCGGTTTCGGCTCGATTGATAGTCAAAATATCGTCTAACATCTGAACCATATTTTTGACGGAAAGTTGAATTCTCTGCAAGTTCCTCAGTCGCTTAGAAGAGTTATCCCATTCATCTTGACAATTCTCTAGCAATTGGGCTGCTGCTAAGGCAGTACTTAGAGGAGTACGAAACTCATGAGATGCCATTGAGAAAAAGCGTGTTTTCAGGACGCTAAGTTCCCTCTCTCGCTCTAGTGCCATCCGAATTTCATCTAGCCTTTTGCGTCCGGTAATGTCACGTTGTACTGCTATCCAGTGGGTATAATTGCCAGTTTGATCGGCTACGGGAACGATGCTGAATTCATTCCAAAATTCCGAGCCATCTTTACGGTAGTTAATTACCTGAACTGTGACTGATTCCCAATGAGATAGAGCATTCCAGACTTTATCCAGTTCAACCCGACTTGTTTTTGCTCCTTGAAGAATACGCGGCGTTTTACCTAAAACTTCTTCTGGGCTGTAACCTGTGATTCTAGTGAACGCTTCATTAACATAAATAATATGCGGCCCAGGTTTGCCAATTGGTTGCGCTTCAGTAATAACTACACCATCGTTAGTATTTACAACTACAGATTGCAATAGCCGCACCTGTTCTTCTTGCTTCTTTTGGTGTGTAATATCAGCAATCACCGCTACCATACCGTTGATACTATCGTCACTATCATGCAATGGAGCGGCGGAAAAAACTATATCGATCGCAGTGCCATCTTTTTTAGAAAGATGCAATTCCACTCTGGTATAAGTTGTTCCTTGTAATATACTTTCTTGAAGAGTGTTGTATTCCTCTAATTGGTCATCTAAAAAAATGGGGTTAGGATGATCGATTACCTCTGCCTCTGTCCAACCAAACATCTTTTCAGCAGCAGGATTCCAGATTTTGACGTTACCGGTTAAATCAAGTGTGAAGATGGCGCGAGGAGAGGCAGTAATCAAAGCTTGCAGCGCGGCTTGGGTGCGTTGACGTTCAGCAATTTCGGCTCGGAGAGAGACATTAGCTGTAGCTAACTCTTGAGTCCGCAGCTGAACGCGGTGTTCTAGTTCGGCGTTGAGTGTTTGTAGTTGTTTGTAAAGTTCCGATTGTTGAATAGCGATCGCAACTTGGGTAGCAAGTTGCTTCATTAACTCAATTTCCCAAGATTCCCATACACGGGTGCGATCGCACTGATGAGCAATCAATAAACCCCAAAGATAAGGCGTAGAAGCTCGTGTTTTGCTATCTTGTTGTTTATCTCCTTGCCGATTCTCTTGTAAAATTGGCACTACCAACTTAGCTTTGACACCAAACTGTTTTACAAACTCTGCTAGACATGGTTCGACATCAGCTTGATCGACATTTGCGATCGCGCGGGTTTTTCCCAATGAATACGCTTGATGATACTCCTTAGGAAACACTTCGGGTGGAAAGGTTTCTCCCAAAATTTTTGTGTATTGAGGTAGAACTGTTTCAGTAATGGCGCTACCCGTACCATTTTCCCAGAGGCGATAAATTAACACCCTATCCGCTTGGAGAAACTCACGTACTTCTGCAACGGTGGTAGTCAGAACCTCCTCTAACTCCAAAGATTTACGGATATGATGAGCAATCTGGCTTACTAGTCGCTCCCGCTCAGTTTGTTGTCGCAGGATCGCTTCTACCCGTTGTCGTCTAGTTACTTCTAGATTGAGAAAATAGTAAATTACTCCTAAGGTAATAATGCTAAAGCCAATACCGATAGGGTTGAAATTGATAATACTAAAATCTGGCATGAGCATAGAGAGGAGAGATTAGAGAAATAGAGTCTGGAAAGTTGATTGTTTGTCACTCCTGACTCTTAAAATTTTTTCTAAAAGGATTATGCAACTGGTGCTATTGTTTGAGTTAGGTTTGTGGGCTACAGCCTAACAAGGTAAATTATGACATTGCAAGATAAATAAAAATGACATTCTGCGTCACAATATTGAGTAGTTATTCTCCTTAAGTGAGTTTTATCCATGACTCCTAACTCTGATTCTGGTTGGGATTTGTCAGTTGACAATCGCAATGGTCAATTGACTCTTGTTGTCGAGGTTAAAAGTAAACTCAATGCCTCCCCAGAATGGGCAGCGAGACTTCGACGCAATATGCTTGCACATGGAACTTTTTCAAAGGCTCCTTATTTTTTAATGGTGTTTCCCGATCGATTTTATTTATGGACTGATGCTGATGTCCGACTGGATCAGAGTGAGCCAACTTATATCATTGATGCACAACCTATTCTTCATCGTTACTTTGAACAAGCTGAAGTTAAGGCTGATCAAATCAGTGGACAAAGCCTTGAGTTAATTGTTGCATCCTGGCTTGGAGAAATTATTCATTCTGAAAAATCCCCCGAAGATATTAATGAATCTCAGCAATGGTTAATTGATTCAGGATTATACGCTGCCTTAGCTGGAGGCAAGTTTTATCATAAGGCGGTTGCGTGAATATTTACGTTGAAACTAACTTCGTCTTAGAACTAGTCTTTGAACAAGAACAATGCGTAAGCTGTGAGCAGATTTTGCAATCTTGTGAAATAGGACAGGCAAAACTTATTATTCCAGCTTATAGTCTTGCTGAACCTCATGAGAAATTAAGTCGTCAGGCAAAGAGTCGTCGGGATTTACAGCAATTGCTTGATGCTGAGTTGCGGCAGCTTTCACGTACAGTATCTTATATAAATCGTATCAAAAGTATCCAAGATATTGCTAGCTTAATGGTGCAGAGCAATGAAGAGGAACGGCAACGTTTTGTTAATTATCGAGAGCGACTTTTTAACATCGCAGAAGTTATTGCACTCACTGCCGATATCTTAATTGAGGCAGCATCCTGCGAAGCTACTTATGACTTGAGACCACAAGATGCTTTTGTCTATGCATCGGTGATCAACCATTTGCGTGAGTATCAACCACAGCTAGCATGTTTTCTCAACCGAAACTCAAAAGACTTTGATAGTCCTGATATTGTTGATGAACTAAATCGATTTAATTGCAGAATGATCCCACGTTTCGATCACGGCTATAGTTTTCTTCAATCCCAACTTTGACCGTAGTACTTAACAGTATAATTGTTAGTTGACTCCATCTTTCCAAAAGCATAGAAGTCGCTAAACATCAAAAACAATTAACAATTTTTATCAAATCTAGTGTAAAAACTGCCATATTTAAACCAGTATTGCCTTAACTGATGACAAGGCGTAAATAAACTGGCTTTAACACGATAAAGAAAAACCTGCCGATGTTCACCCATCCAAATTTTATCAATCGGCTCAACAGAAATTAATGTACCTCCTAGAGCGGCTATACACTCGTTAAATCTCTCAACACAAGAATAGTCTATAGTTTCAAATATAAAAAAATGGCCCGAACAGATTAAATGGCGGCTTCTTATCCAACATTGGAGCTTCTTATGCGCTTGTGGCGGCAACATTATTTTGCTTCAAGTAACTTGATATAAATACAACGTTGATATAGATTCTTCAATCAATGAACTTCTTGGATAAATAAATTTTTATCTAATAGAGAGGCGTTCCAGGTTAACAGAAAAACGCTTAATTGTTGATTCTGCCTTTTACAAAATTTGAGTGAGTCTCTTAAAATAGGCTGATACCTAAAGGTGAACTTAGTTCAAAGTCTATTTTTTGAAACATCTTAAGGAGGTTATTAGAAACCCATATAAAATATAAAATTACATCTCAAAAGTAAGGAAATTACTCAGGAAATAGTAAAGAAATCGGAAAGAAGCAACCAAATCGATAAATTGTTACTTTTTGCAATATTTTCTCAATGATAATTTGCCGATTGTTTGAAATATAACCAAGTATCTTTAAAAAATTATGCGAATTCTTTTAGTTGAAGATGATTTACGCCTTGCCGAAACTTTAGCAGAAGCCTTGACAGATCAGCGTTATACAGTTGATGTGGTGACAGATGGTGAGGCAGGATGGAATCAAGCCAAAATGCTGGATTATGATTTGCTGCTGCTGGATGTGATGTTGCCAGAACTCGATGGAATTAGTTTATGTCATCGGTTGCGATCGCACAGCTATAGTATGCCTGTTCTTATGCTCACTGCTCGTGATACCGTTAGCGATAAAATCACCGGACTTGATGCCGGAGCCGATGATTATGTCGTTAAACCAGTGGATTTACAAGAACTATTTGCCCGAATTCGCGCCTTGCTTCGTCGAGGTAATGCTTCATCGCCGCCGATTTTGGAATGGGGCAATTTGCACCTCAACCCCAGCACTTATGAAGTGAGCTACGGAAAAAATATGCTACATTTAACCCCAAAAGAGTACGGAATTTTAGAGTTATTACTGCGAAATGGTCGTCGTGTCCTCAGTCGCAGCGTGATTATTGAACATATTTGGTCATTAGATTCTCCTCCAGAAGAACATGCTGTGAAAGTTCATCTGAGAAGCCTACGTCAAAAACTCAAAGCAGCCGGAGCTTTTGAAGATTTTATTGAAACAGTTCACGGTATAGGCTACCGTCTCAAGCAACTCGACCAATTATAGTCATGCCCGTAACGCAAAGCAGTTATATAGGAATTCAATATTGTGGCGTGGACGACACAATATTGAATTGAATATTTTTTTATTGTGTCAGTCCCTAGTGATGCATAGCTATGCATCCTTACTTCACGCTTAAGCGTCGGGTTTGAGATATTCTCGTAATTGTTGGGTACGCTGTTTTGTGATATTTTCTAGACAACTAAAATAAATTGTGGGGGAAATACTTCCGCCCTCATATTTACTTGTCTCAAACTCACAATTGTTATCTCGAAACTTAATCCATGCTTGCTGTGCAGCAATCAATTTTTGTTTTCTAGACCTTTCTAATGTAGATACCAATTGTTGATAAACTTGATTCAATTTTTTATCTGCATTCTGATAAGATAACTTCGCGCATTCATTAATTACTGCTTGAGTTTGAGCATTATTGCAGTTTAGCTTTTGAGCTAACTGCATTTTTGGTAAATTCGATGTTGTGCTTGCTGTTGTAACACTAGGAGTATGTAAGCTACTAAAAGCTAGTATATTTACTAGCAAGAGGGAGAAATGACGCATAGGTTCTTTTGTACTTAAATGTTTATAAGAAGAATTCAGAACTCAGGAGTCAGAATTCAGTATGAATTCTGTATGAGTAGGTAATGAATATTGGTCAAAACCACGTAAGAGGTGGGCGAAAAAAATTAAAATATTCTTGCCTGAATACTCTACCCATAAAGGGATAGAGTTTTCAGAATTCTGAATTCTGAATTCTGACTCCTGTTTTATTTGTATACCGCGTAAGTCTTCACCTTGACTTTATCCCAGCAAATTACATGAATTAGGTAATAAGTCAAGAATCTTAATTTGGGAGCATCCAAATTTTGCAAATATCCATCTCGAATGACTAGAAGTCGTAGCTAGAGGCAAAAAGATCCCTAGGAGTATAAAGCCTGTGGAGTTTTAGGGAATCTCAAGGCGGGGAAAGCGATCGCTAGTATATATACTTATAATTTTCTAAAAAAAAAGAAAGAAATGTTTCTTTAAGCAAATAAAATATACATTTTGTTAGAAGTATGATATCTATATTTAAAATACTTTCATATACCTCAGATTAGGACAAAACTCTTGCATTTATTATTCAAATAACTGTATTCTTTATATTGTTGAAAATTGTTTTTCACAAAAGCAATAATACAGCATAATTTCAGCACATCGGAAAAGCATTGCTTTGGCAAATCGAAAAATGTCGAGTTCAAAGCAAAATATGTATACCGTTGTTACTAGCATCACAAGTAAGTAAAAAGGAATTTCAAATTTTCTCTATCTGCTATTTCCTACAAGCCATATCTAATCTAGATATAGAAGTGTATTGGCTAAATTTTCAATCTTTTTATCTCTCTAATCGGGGCAAGAAATATATTCTGTGCTGGCTGAATTTGGGATTTAAAGCCCATTTTATCAACGAATCACGACCAGGAAAATTATGACCTCTTTAGATCCTAATTTTTTTGACATCCCGGACAAAAGCCTAATCATCATCGACCCAGCCGTTGATGACTATAAAAAGCTAAATGGCAATAACTCGGAAGTCATTTTTAAAGACGTAGTAGATACAGAAATCAGAACGGTAACTTCAGAAGCGCATAAGCTGCTGAAAGCTCCACCAAAGGAATTGTTAGCGCCTCCTGGTGATTTTAATCCGACCCTACTACTGTTTTTGGCATCTGTGACAGTGTTGGTGTTATCTAATTGTGGTTACTGGCTTTGGCAATGGCCAGACTGGTTGTGCTTTAGTTTTAATACGATTGCCTTGCATTGTTCTGGGACAGTAATTCATGATGCTTGTCACCAATCTGCTCACCGCAATCGAGTAATTAATGCCATTCTAGGGCATGGTAGCGCCCTGATGCTTGGGTTTGTTTTCCCCGTGTTTACGCGAGTGCATTTACAGCATCACGCTCATGTCAATCATCCCAAAGATGACCCAGATCATTTTGTTTCTACAGGCGGCCCACTATGGCTAATTGCATTTCGATTTTTGTCCCATGAGGTGTTTTTCTTTCAACGGCGACTGTGGCGCAAATATGAGCTATGGGAATGGTTTATTAGCCGCTTAATTGTTGTTGCAATTGTTTATATCTCAGTTCAATATCATTTTTTAATGTACGTTCTCAATTTTTGGGTTGTACCTTCTGGGATAGTGGGATTAATACTAGGTTTATTTTTTGATTATTTGCCCCATCGTCCTTTTGTTGAACGCGATCGCTGGAAAAATGCCCGCGTCTACCCTAGCCCAATTCTTAATATCTTGATTTTAGGACAAAACTATCATTTGATCCATCATTTATGGACTTGTATTCCCTGGTACAAATATCAGTCTACATACTATTTGATGAAACCCCTGTTAGATGAAAAAGGCTGTTATCAAACTTCAGGTTTACTACAAAAAAAAGACTTTTTAGAGTTTATTTACGATATTTTTGTAGGGATTCGGTTGACTCATCAAAAAACTAAAAATCAAGATGAATAGCGATTAAAAGTTGCAGCTACAAATCAGATCAGCCAAAAACACTTGTAGAGACGGCGATTTATCGCGTCTCAAAACTTCGATTTATTAAGAAATTAAAAGTCCATTGTGTGGGTTTCATTTTCATAATTAGGATCTTCAGTACCTAGTAGTTTGTCCCAGAAGGTAAAATACAAACCGTAATGCACTCTATATTTACGATGATGTATTGAATGATGCCTAGAACCAATTAGCCATTTTCCAATCCAGTAACTCTTAGATGAAGCGGGAAATACCTCAAATCCAAGATGGGTAAATACTGCCCATCCTGTCATAGCTATCAGTGCAGCAACTAAGGTGATAAAATGCAGTGGAACTATGAAACTTACACCTACAAAGAAAAGTCCTTGCACAATTGCTTCTGGGAAGTCGAATGCAGAAGAACTCCAAGGTGTTGGTTCTCCCGAACGGTGGTGTCCATAATGCATCCATTTGAAAATTAGAGGCTGGTGAAATACCCGATGGATGAAATAAAAGTAAGTATCCTGAAGAATGAGTACTGCAATCAAGCTAACTACTAAATACCACAATCCGTACTTGTATAAATCACTGTATAACAGCGTTGCTCCCAAACTATACTCTGAGATCATAAACGCTCCACAAATAGCAAAAACTACTGCGGAGAGTATTGATAATTCGATATCTTTTTTAATAGAACAACTCCTCAACGGCTTCAAATGCAAACTCCTGCTGGCAAGTGACTTTCCTAGAACTAAATAAAAGAGCAAGTATGCTCCGCCAGCAATCAAAAAGTATCGGGCAAGAGTGATACCGAAGAAGAAAAAGCAATAATACCAAAATGAGTGGTTTGTCAATTAGACCCATCCGTAATATTAATTTAGGGCAATGAAAATGCTGATCGTGTCCAATTGTTTTGGTCTTCGCTACTAAAAATGGACAAATTTTAATTGAATTTGTTAATCGACAAAATTCACTGCTTATTTTACAATATCGAGTAGTTAAACTAATATATGTTAAAGTTTGTTAATTAAATTGAACCTAATTTGGTTGCAAAGATTCTCATTTTTCTTGGTGCATGATGCGATCGCACATCGCCTTGAAAGCCAATATATCCAGAAAACTCCGCCTCAAAAGGGAAGCCGAAAATTTACAGGAATGCTAAGAATAATTTGGTATCTTCATTAATGATCCAAGCTTAGTTAGTAATACCTTATGAATCGTTCCGCCTGTCTCATCTTCAATCCTGTTGCGGGTCAGGGCGACCCAGATATAGAACTGGCAGAAATCCGCGCAATATTAGAGCCAGATATTGACCTAGATATTTATCTCACAACTGAAGAAATCGACGCTGACCAACTGGCATATCAAGCGGTAGAGCGAGGGGTAGATGCAATCATTGCTTCGGGGGGAGATGGTACTCTCTCAGCGGCGGCGGCGGCTGTAGTGGGTACTGATATTCCATTTGGGATAATTTCTCGCGGCACAGCAAACGCTTTTGCCACAGCTTTAGGAATCCCTGACACGATCGCAGGTGCGTGTGAGACAATTTTGGCGGGAGGAACCCGCCATGTAGACGTAGCCTATTGTAACGATCGGCCAATGGTACTCTTAGCAGGTATTGGCTTTGAGGCTGAAACTGTAGAATTGGCAGACCGCGATGCCAAGAATCGCTTTGGGATGATGGCCTATATCTTGGCAGGCATCCAGCAATTGAAAAACTTACGTAACTTTGATGTCGAAATTGAAACTGAAGACAAGATCGTTAAAACTAGTGCCTGTGCAGTAACAGTCGCAAATGCCGCGCCTGCGACTTCAGTCTTGGCTCAAGGGCCAGCAGGTCTGATTTATGATGATGGATTATTAGATTTAACGATTGTAGCTCCAGCCAACAAAGCAGGAGCGATCGCAGCGACACTTCATCTATTTCAAACGGCTTCTACAGGTAACGCCACAGAACGGAATGATATTGGTTTCCTGCGAGCCAAACAATTTAAAATTACGACTGAACCACCACAAAAGGTTGTTCTAGATGGTGAAATAGTAGGCACAACACCAGTAGAAATTAAGTGTGTACCAGCAGGCTTACGAATTTTTGTGCCATTAGTAGAAGAAGTGGAACCTACAGAAAAACTAGAAGGACTCCCTAATCTGACTATTGAGATGAAAGACACAGCAGAAGAATGAGGGAATTGAAAAGAGGCAGAGGGGCGGAGGGGCGGAGGGGCGGAGGGGCAGAGGGGCAGAGGGGCGGAGGGGAAAGACCTACTGCAACTTCTCCTCTGCTCCCCTGCCCCCCTGCTCCCCTGCCCCCTTGCCTCTCCCCAGTTCCCTCATCTCTATGTAAAAAATTCAGGAGTAGATTGCATTGAAACTTGTATCCGATCCAGCGATCGCTAACAAAATTCGTAAAATGAATCAGCGGGTACGGTGGGAAGATCCATTAATTGTGGAACGGAACATCGACCAAACTCGGCTGGTGTTGGAGGATGGTCAAACAGACAATAATTCTGAGTTTTCATTTTTAGTTGTAGGTGATAGTGGTTCTGGCAAGCACCGGGGACACAATCCCCAGCGACAGGTGGCTGAACTCATGCTGCCTCATCACAATGAATCCCGTTTTATGCTGCATACCGGGGATGTGATCTATTTAGTGGGATCGAGTGAATACTATCAACAGAACTTCATCCAGCCTTACCGAGAGTTTCTCGTAGGTACAGAGCATTCCAAACAGATTGCTTACGATCAGATGATTTTTAAGCTGCCCGTTTTACCTGTACTAGGAAATCACGATTACTATAACTTGCCGATTCTATTAAGCTTGGCATCCTTAACAACATTACCCATTCGTCACCTGTTGCGATCGCGCTTAGACTTAGATGTGGGACTGCATGGCTCAGGAACCGGTGACGCTTACGCACGAGCATTTCTGGACTATCTGAAGGCGTTTAAGCTTCCGGGAGAGTTAGCCAGCCACTTAGATGAATACTACACAGCCAAGACAGATACAGGTCGTTGTCTTTTATATCAACCTGGGCAGTTTACCCGTCTTCCCAATCGCTACTACACTTTTCGCTATAGCGGGATTGATTTTTTTGCCTTGGATTCTAATACATTTAACGATCCACCACCGCTACCTAAAACCAAAGAAGGTGAGGCCAATCGCAAACTCTTAGAAAAACGCCGTGAAGATTTCGAGCAAGAAAAGTTGGAAATCATTGAAAATTCATCAAAACTTCGTCCCGAAAATCCCAGCGAAGCCGACCAATTAGACGACTTCCACGCCAAGATGTCACAAATTGAAGAACTGATTGTTGATATCGATAAACAACTAGCTACTAATAAAACAACGCTAACTGATATCGAACAATTAGACTGGCTCAAACAAAGATTAATTGCATCTTGGAATAATAGTGAAGTTCGGGGAAGAGTGATTTATTTCCATCATCCGCCTTATGTAACTGAGGCGACAAAGTGGCAACAAGCCCAAACTCTGATGGTTCGCGATCGCTTACGTGGTGTGCTGGATGCGGTAGCAAAAGAAATTGGTTCCTTAACTCAGGGGCGTCCCTTGGTAGATTTGGTATTAAATGGTCACGCACACTGCTTGGAACACCTTGAGACAATGGATACAGGACACGCTGATTCTCATATCCATTGGGTTGTTTGTGGCGGTAGTGGCTTTAGTTTGCGCCGCCAGCGAATTGAGGGAGCAGATTTGATGGAAGAAAATAGATTAGTGGCGCGATCGCATCTCTTCATTGGTCGCAGCGGTCAAGGTTCTCAGAAGCGACGACCTTATTCAGGTTTACGCATTGACGTTAAAGGCGATGGACAGCCTAAGTTTATTATCCGTCCTTTGATTGCTGAATGGTATCAGCGGCAATGGCATAATCGGGAACTTGAGCCTTTGATTATAAAAAATCAGTAGTCAGAATTCAGAATTCAGAATTCAGAATACTTTACCAGTATTGGCTTTTAACCAATATTCCCTACCCGCTCATACTGAATTCTGACTTCTGAGTTCTGAATTCTTCTTATTAATATGACAGAGAAATGGCTTTCTATCGTCGGCATTGGGGAAGATGGGTTACAAGGGTTAAGTGCGATCGCTCTTTCTCTAATCACTCAAGCTAAAGTAATTGTGGGAGGCGATCGCCATTTAGCAATGCTCCCTAAAGATGACCAACGCGAGAAACTAGTCTGGACATCTCCCATTAGCACTTCAATTGACGAAATCATCCAGCGTCGGGGTCAGTCAATCTGCGTACTCGCAAGCGGCGATCCGATGTGTTACGGCATTGGTGTCACCTTGATGCGGCGAATTCCCGTCTCTGAAATGACGATTATCCCCGCACCTTCAGCCTTCAGTCTCGCCTGTGCCAGAGTTGGATGGTCTTTAACTGAGGTGGAAACCTTAAGTTTAAATGGTCGTCCATCCTCCTTACTTCAGTCTTACATTTACCCAAAAGCGCGGCTGTTGATTTTGAGTGAAGGTAAAGACACACCCGCCATTGTTGCCCAAATTTTGACAAATCGCGGCTATGGTGGCAGCAAAATTACCGTATTGGAGCGTATGGGCGGCGCTCATGAAAGAATTGTAGAAGGTACGGCTGCATCTTGGGGTGAAACTGAAGTAGCAGCTTTGAATGCGATCGCAGTTGATTGTATTGCTGATGCTGGGGTTATTTCTTTACCAAGATTACCAGGATTACCAGATAACGCCTATCACCACGATGGACAGTTGACTAAACGTGAAGTTAGGGCAATTACCCTTGCAGCTTTAGCACCCACACCGGGAGCGTTATTGTGGGATGTGGGCGCAGGTTGCGGCTCAATTTCTATTGAATGGATGCGGAGTAATGCGCGATGTCGGGCGATCGCGATCGAACAAAACTCATCTAGACTACTTTACATTGCCGATAATGCCAGCACTCTCGGTACTCCAAATCTGCAAATCATTGAAGGGAAAGCGCCCCATGTCCTGAAAGACTTGCCAACACCAGATGCTATTTTTATTGGTGGTGGGGTGACAGCAACGGGACTTTTTGATGTTTGCTGGCAAGCATTGCCGTCGGGTGGGCGTTTGGTGGCAAATGTGGTGACGGTAGAGGGTGAGCAAACTTTATTTCAATGGCATGAACGAGTCGGTGGTGATTTAACTCGTATTGCCATTCAACGGGCAGAACCCATTGGTAAATTTCTGGGCTGGCGGGCAATGGCGCCTGTGACGCAATGGGTAGTAGTGAAGTCTGAAAAACTTAATGGGTAATGGTATGTGGGTGCGATCGCATTTATAATTTGGTGATAACTCAATATAGTTCAGATCAGCCCAGAACACTTGTAGAGACGGCGATTTATCGCGTCTCCCAAACCCAAAATTGTTGCCAGTAGCCCCTTTCAGTAAACCACAAACCTTTGAAATAACGTAAAAGTAGAGGTTTTAGCTATCGTCTAAAATTGAATGGCAAATAAACGCTTTTATCACATTGGCTTTGGGCAAGATGATTTGGGTTCACCACCTCCCAGCATTGCTCTATTATCTGGCGATCCAGAGCGATCGCGTCTAATTGCCCAAACTTATTTACAAGATATACGCGCGTTGTCAGAAAATCGCGGACTCAATAGCTATGTGGGATACTTACCGAATGGTCGCCGTATCTTATCAGCTACAAGTGGTATGGGTGCGCCTTCATTAAGTATTGTGGTTAATGAGTTGGTACAAGTAGGAATCCAGCAAATTATTCGTATTGGAACTTGTGGTTCCATTCAACCTTATATACCAGTCGGTAGTGTTGTCATTAGCAGTGCAGCATTGTGTCGCCAAGGTGCAGCTAATGACATTGCACCTGTGGAGTATCCAGCCGCAGCCGATCCTTTTCTGACAGTTGCTTTAGTTAAAGCCGCACGAGAATTAGAGGTTGAACATTACATCGGAATTACGGCATCAGTTGATACTTTTTATGAAGGACAAGAACGCACCGACTCAGCAAATCCATATTTAATGCGATCGCTGCATGGCATTACAGAAGAATATCGACGCTTGAATATCTTGAATTACGAGATGGAATGCGGCACACTATTCAAAATGGCAGGAGTGTATAATTTTGCAGCAGCAGCTATTTGCGGTGTAGTAGCTGGGCGTACTGTTAGTGAAAATATCATTCTAGAACAAAGAGACATTGCTGTGAAAAATGCGATCGCAATTGCTGTAAATGCGGCAGAAAAACTTGAATAAGCTAACAAATTTATCTTACAGCTATTTTCAGGTAAATAGACTACGCGATAGGGGCACAGCAATGATGTGTCCTGGCGACAGATGTAGTTCAAATATATGAAAACTACTGTAATTAGTATGTCACTTAATCTGCTCTCAGTGTTATTATCATGTCTTTACCCAATCTTTAATTTATCAATCAGTAATCCTAGTTAAGATGTATTGAGTAAAATGCAATTTTATTTTATAAAGGCACATAAGTAAAAAATAACTATAGCGCTTTTGCGTTGAATCTAATATGTACCTAACCCTTTCTTTATAAGGTAAAGGGAGTAATATTGTATATATATCTCCTTTGAGAATAGAGGTCATAGCATATTGCATATAAACGATAATTGCTATATATAAATATGGTGTTTTTGGATTAGAAATCTGAGACTTTGACACAAATTTTGCAGTAGCTATGAATAATTTAATTATCAACAAATATCAGGAACATTGGAGAGCAATATAATATGAAGAATGCTTGGAAGCGTTGGATTACGACCGTTAACCTAGCTGCAATCACAATAATGCCGACGCTGATATTTTTAGCATTCTCTCATCAAGTAAGAGCAGACGATCCTGGAGCATGTTACATGGTAACTTCCTCCGGTAAAACTGTTGGGTTAGGAAGGCTTTGTGGCAATGCTAATATAGCTGCACCTCCAGACAAAGAAGTTTTTCGAGTTCCCATCAAACGCCGTTTTGGTGGAACTCCTGTGATTGATGTCACTTTCAATGACAAAAAAACCTTTGAAATGATTGTAGATACAGGTGCTAGCGGAACGATTATCACTCTAAATATGGCGAATACACTTGAACTTCAGGCTACGGGTACAATGCAAGCCCAAATTGCTGATGGTAGTGAGGTAGAATTCCCAACTGGTAAGGTAAAATCCATTGCAGTCGGTGGAGTTACAGGCAATAATCTTCAGGTAGCGATCGCACCAAAAGCAAGCATCGGCTTACTGGGCCACGATTTTTTTGGTAAATATGACATCAAGATTCTAGAGAAAGAGATCGAATTTCATCACCGCTAATGCTTGCAGTTTGAAAATTTAACTTTGTGAGAAAATAGAAGTGCGATCGCCCCTCATCAGAGAGACAACCGCACTATGACTATTATCCTTACAGCAATTTGAAGCCGAGGTTATTGAGAATTTCACGCAAGCGATCGCGTCCTCTCAAAGCCTCCACAGTTGCAATCCGTTGGGCTGAGTGTTCTGACCAATCACCAGCAATATTCATCTTTTGTTCAGTGTAAAAGTCTTTGATGATGTCATTGTAGTGAGCGATCGCTTCTTCTTGTTCTGCTAATTTATAGGTTTCACGGTGCAGCACAGCTGTCTGGGGTAAGCGTGGTTTAATCGCTGCTGGCACTTCAGGATTTGGATAACCCACACACAACCCAAATACAGGGAACACAGAAGGCGGTAAATTCAGTAGTGCTGCTACTTCTTGAGGATGGTTCCGTAGTGCGCCGATATACACTGTTCCCAAACCAAGGGACTCAGCTGCTACAGTTGCATTTTGCGCTGCCAATGCGGCATCGATTGTAGCTGTCAAAAAGGTTTCCAAATATTCTAAAGCATCATGAGATAGTCCACGGCTGTCAGCAACGTAACTTAGACGTGCCAAGTCTGCTAACCAAACCAAGAATAAAGGCACTTGCTTAATGTGTGCTTGGTTTGACGCTAGTTTAGATAATTCTTCTTTGCGTTCTTGGTCTTCGATTGCAACTACACTCCAGGTTTGCAAATTAGAAGAAGTAGATGCAGATTGGGCGGCTGCAATTAGCAACTCTAGAGTTCCTGGTGGTAGAGGATCGGATACATAAGACCGGATGGAACGGTGTGATAGTAGTGATGTTAGAGAATCATTCCATTCAATTTCCGAATTGAAGGGAGTTTCACCGTAGCGCGATCGTAGTAGTTCTGTAGCACTAGTCATAATTAATTCCAAGATTTACATTTCAAAAGTTGTCAGTTGGGGACTTCCAAAATAAAAAAATATGCAATTAACTCTTGTGGGGTGGGCATTTTGCCTGCCCTATAGACTGGGCGCTCATGTTGCCCACCCTACAATATTTGGATAATTTATTTCTTGGAGTTCCCTGGTTTGACTAATAGCAATTTCATCTGTAAGGGCATAGAGTTGTATGCCCTTACAACCGATTCATTGTACTAGTTTAAGTTTTTGGTGAAAAAGCAGCGTATTCTTCTTTTGTCAACACTGCATCTTTCACATTTACCTCTTTGGGAATTAACTTCAATTTGTAATATGTATCTGCAACACCTTGTTGGAGATTTATCAAATTGTCGTCAACTGGTACAAGCCCAAAAGTTCGTCTGTTAGTTGCCTTCCTCATCGTTTCTATATCAATTCCTAACACAGGTGCAAGAGTTTTTGCTACTTCTTCTCGATGGGTTTTAGACCATTCTTCTAGATTTTGAATTTCCTCCAGTATTGCCTTGACAGTTTGGGGGTTTTCTGTAACAAACTTGCGGGTCATTAAATAATATCCTCCCTGTTTATTAATTCCCGTGCCATCAATTAGGACTCTGGCTTTAGTTGCCTCTTGAGCCGCTGCATAGAAGGGGTCCCAAATTACCCAGGCATCCACACTACCCTTGACAAATGCCGCGCGGGCATCTGCTGGAGCCAAATATTTAGGTTCAATGTCTGTATATTTCAATCCAGCTTTTTCTAAAGCTTGGACTAACAATAAGTGGGCACTAGATCCTTTTTGAAAAGCAACTTTTTTACCTTTTAGCTCAGTAACTTTTTGAATTTTTGAATTTTGAGGAACAAGAATTGCGGAACCAGCCGGACTAGCAGCAGTACCAACAACATAAGTTAGTGATGCTCCCGCAGCTTGGGCAAATATTGGCGGTGATTCTCCTACTGGGCCAATGTCAATGCTACCGACATTCATCGCTTCTAATAGTTGTGGCCCCGCCTGAAATTCAGTCCACTGGACAGTGATACCTTCAGGTGCTAAACGCTTTTCTAAAACACCCTTAGTTCTCAACAAAATCGTTGATTTTTGATAGCCAAATCTGACTACTTTGGCATTGGAAGCAGAATTGCTAACAGATGTGGCACTGGGATTAGGAGCATTAACAGTAGGTGTTGAGGAACAAGCAGCAAATAGCAAGCTCAGACCAAGACCTGTAATAAAAGCCCCCACTATTGGCAAAGGAGAAGAAAAGAATAATTTATGTTGATTGTTAAAGGGGATATTCCTGATTTTTATCAACGATATCCACTTGCTAATTAAGCGGCGAAAGATTTGGTTAATCATCAAAATGATTTCTCTGAGCGATATTAATACTATAAACTTATAGGTTTACTGGAGTATATAAATATATTCAGATATTCAGGGTAAGCTGACAATAAGGGAACTCCAAGAAATAAATTATCCAATATTGTGGAGTGGGCGTCTCGCCCGCCCAGTTTATATAGCGGGCGAGACGCCCACCCCACAAGAGTTAATTGAATATTTTTTTATTTGGAAGTCCCTAAGTAACTGAACTGAGCAAAGTCTGAGCTACTCTAATACAATTACAGCTACCCTGCTCTTAAGCAAGCTATAGTCGGGTTTAAATCCCCTAATGTAGCTCTCTTCTCTACGAGACACCGCGCGGAAAATTTTGAATATCTTAGTGGCAAAAAGTATAGTGCTAATTCAACAAATCGGGTTCTTCACGCACAATCCTATCGTAAAGGGGCTGAAAGCCGAACCACCCACTTGTATGTGACCCTACTTGAGTTTGAGTTAAACGGGCTGTTTCGTGTTTGATAGTAGTTGGTCTACCTGCTGCTTCTGCTAGCAGTTGGGCTTGGCACGATCGCTCTAAACTAATGTACCAGAAGGCAGCTTCATCTACTGTATGTCCCACAGTTAAAATGCTGTGGTTACGTAAGATAATAGCTTTTTTTGATTCCAAAGCTTGCGCCAATCGCAGACCTTCAGAAGTTTCTAAAACAACACCTGTAAAATCGTCAAACAGGGCGTGGTCTTCGTAAAATGCACAAGAATCTTGAGTCAAGGGGTCAAGGAGACGCCCCAAACTAGACCAGGCTTTTCCATAAAGGGAATGAGCATGAGCCGCCGCGACGACATCAGGTCGAGCTTCATGAATCTGAGAATGGATGGCGAAAGCAGCTTGATTTACCTGAGCATCACCTTTAACCACCTCACCTTCTCTATTAACTAAGATCAGGTCAGAAACTCGGATATGACCGAAATATGTCCCTAATGGGTTGACCCAGAAATGGTCTGTAAACTCTGGATCGCGAGCTGTAATATGCCCAGCGATTCCCTCGCTGAATCCAAACTTACCAAACAGGCGAAAGGCAGCGGCTAGGCGTTGCTTACGGTACAGGCGTTCGTCTTCAACTCGATCAAATACTGGGGGTTGTGGTCTATCGTACTTGGGCATGTTCTTTTTCCTCTTCCTCTTTACAGGGAGCGTTGGAATATCCAGAGCGAAAGGATTTGACGCTGTGAGATTCTGGGATGAATTGGTGACGCAATATGCAACCAGTATCATTACCTAGAATATGAATAGATACAGATGCGCTCTCGGATGTGGTTTTGACGGCGTGGATATCACCATCTGGCGGTAACAGGCGGTAGATATCTCCTGGTTGAAGCGATCGCACTTCAGTTACTTGTAATTGTGCGTGTCCTTCAGCATCACCGCTATCTACACGGCGATAGACTGTTTCTTCTTGATTGCCTTGATATAAACCAATCAATCCCCAAGCTAAATGGTCGTGGACGGGAGTTGTGGAACCTGGGGGAATCACCAAACTGAATACTGACAATGAACGGTCTTTGGCGCGATAAAGTAGCCACTGACCAATACCGCCACCCATCCGGCTTTCAGGATTGACTTGGGCAAACTTTTCCGCTAGCCATCCCTGTTGGGCAAGGAGTTCTTGAAAATAGGGTTCTAGTCTAGCGAGAGTTTGTGTGCGATCGTCAACAGTACTGGCGCTAATTTCCCGCACCGTTGCAACAAAGGATCGTAATTCCTGACTCTCAATAAACCATTGGTCTTCCGGTAATGGTTCCAAAATCGTGTCGTTCGTCATTTATATTCCTCTGTTTGGGAGGCGACTAGCATTAATACCAATTTTGTGATCTTTATTGACAATAGTACTAGTAGTTTTAACACCAGGGTGAATCTTAAAGCCAAGTTGCTCAAATTTTAGATGAGAAAGGGACTCTTTCAGAATAATCGTAAAAGGATAGCGCTGAAATACCGTAGCTTTACCTTGTGACAATAGCAGCCTAGCATGGCTGATACGTACTGGATATAACGGTTCTTGGTTGGCATCGAGAATGAATACTTTGGTCATATAATTTTGAAATAATCAAATTATTTACAGCAGTTTTCGGGTAAAACAGTAAGTAGAAGGTGGTGTAGTTAAATTATTACTTCAAGACACTCTGCATACCTCTGCGTTGAAAAACACTCCGATTTTACGCAACGCGGCACTAAGAGACAACAGCGGCTTGTCGCTCCCGCCGTTGCACTTCGGCGCGGACTAGGGGAATCACATCACGACCATAGGCAATCGCATCCTCTAAGGGCTCGAATCCCCGAATCAATAGAGTAGTTACCCCAGCGTCATAGTAATCCACCAAGGATTCTGCTACTTGTTCTGGTGTACCAACGAGGGCAGTAGTATTACCATAAGCACCAGTGGCGGCGGCAATGGGCGTCCACAAGCGTTTGTCGAAAATTTCGCTTTCTTGGGCAAACTGTAATAACCGATTAGAACCCACTGCTTGCGGACGTGCTGAATTAAAGTAGGGAGTTATCGGCAGTTGATTTTCTGTTTTTGCAGCCCGAATTTCCTTAACCCGCGATAAAATCGAGTGTGCTTTTTCCCAAGCTTTCTTTTCAGTATCACCCAGAATCGGTCGTAGTGAGACACTGAAGCGTGGCGATCGCCCTGGTGGTGTTACAGCTTTTACTTCGCGTATCCGTTCCTTAACTGCCGCAATGGGTTCTCCCCACATGGCGTAGACATCACTATGCTTTGCACCCACAGGTATTGCTGCACCAGAAGCGCCACCAAAATACAAGGGTATGTGGGGTTGTTGTAAAGGCTTCACATCTGAGTAAGCATCTTTTACACGATAGAATTCGCCCTCATAATCGAAGGGAGTATTACTTGTCCACACCCGCCGCACAATATCGAGGTACTCATCTGTACGGCGATAGCGTGTATCGTGGTCAAGCCAATCGCCATCGCGTTGCTGTTCGGCATCGCTGCCACCTGTAATAATGTGTACAGCAATGCGACCATTAGTAAAATGATCCAAAGTTGCCGTCTTCCGCGCGAAGAGTGTCGGAGCCACAAAACCAGGACGGTGGGCGATTAAAAACTTCAACCGTTCTGTTGCTGCCGCCGCGAAGGAAGCCACAGTTAAACCATCGGGGCCAGTTGAGCCATAACCAACCAATACCCGATCAAAACCACCCTCCTCATGTGCCTGAGCAAACTTGCGGACATAAGCAGCATCTATAGAACCACCTGTGATTGAAACTGTCGGCCCATCCAACTCAGATATTTGTCGCGTCCCAATCATCCCAATAAATTCAATTGGCATAGTGCATCACCTCGAAAATTACAAATCTTATTTGGGCATTGGGAATAGGGTATTGGGCATTGGTTATTTCCCCACCTCCCTCATCTCCCCCTACTCCTACTTAGCCGTGGGACAAATAGTCGCAGCAACATCTACTTTTTTGGGTAAAATCTTTTGCTCTAGCATCCAGTCAGCAGTCTTCTGAATTTTGGCAACATCATCAGCATTTGGTGTAGCAAGTAGCTGCGGCCCTTGATTCTCAGTTACTCGCTTGGCTACGGCTGGAGAGATTTTGATATCTTTGACTAGATATTCGGCTGATTTTGCCGTATTTGCATTCAACCAATCGTATTCCTCGGTTAAACCGCCAAAAGCAGCTTTCACGGCTTCTGGAGATTTAGCGGCCGCCTCATTACGCACAAGCATTACACTGTAGGTAGGAGCTGGATGGGTTGTAGTGATTCTCCTAGCACCATGCTCTAATTCGGCGACTGAAACATAAGGTTCCCAAACTGCCCAAGCGTCGACGGTTCCTTGATAGAGGGCGGGTGCAGCATCAGTTGGCGCTAAAAATACACGCTGAACTTTATCTTTAGAAATTTTCTCTTTTTCCAATACTTTTAATAACAAATACTCACCTGCGCCAGCCTGATTGACTGCAACTTTTTTACCCACGAGGTCAGCAGGTTTACGGATAGAAGAATCGCCCCGGACAACGATCGCACTGCCCAATGATTCTGGTCTGGGACGCTGGACAGCCCCAATACAAAGCTCCTGACCAGCAGCAATAGCTGATAAACCTGGAATGTCTCCGCACCCACCAATATCGGCTTGATTCGCGCTAATTGCTTGGAGTAAGGTAGCACATCGGTCAAAGGGGCCAGCCCATTCAACTTTGATATTCTGAGCTGCAAGCTTCTTTTCTAACTCTCCTCGTTGACGTGCAATTGGTACTGCACCTCCCTTTTGATATCCCAGACGAATCAAACTAGTTTTCTCTTGAGTCTGGTTACTGACATTTTGGGCAGTGGTATTAGTATTTGCAGAGTTACTTGGAGCGCAGCTAGAAATACCCAAACCTAGCCAGGAACTAGCAATCAATAAGGCACTCAAGGACTTGGTTGAGCGTTGTGGCAATAAAAATAAGAACTTTTTGAATTGATTCAACAATTTTTTGATTACTCCTTTTATTAAAAAAAGCTAAGAATGAGAGTCTAGATATCAACTCCAGCACTCTCATAGTTACTGCTCATTTAGGGATTTCCAAGTAACAAACTATCCAAATTTTGTGGGTATCTCACAATCATTTATAGTTGGATATTTTGATTGGGAAATCTCTTAACTGTGATACTAGTTCCCGTAAATACGGCAAGTCGGTCGGATAACCGTTGAATTAACTACAAGCAGAAATT
This sequence comes from Nostoc sp., assembly GCF_036916655.1. Lineage (GTDB taxonomy): Bacteria > Cyanobacteriota > Cyanobacteriia > Cyanobacteriales > Nostocaceae > Nostoc. The sequence continues at coordinate 148,413 of NZ_JBALFY010000066.1, read as the reverse complement.
ATCACATACAAAGTTAAAAAGCAATAGGCTAGCTGTGAGGAGAGGCAAAGCGTAGCTTTAGCTATTTGGGGGGTTATTGGAATTTACAGCAGATTTCAGATAAGTGAGGTCATATATCAAGAGATTTTAAACCCTATTCCCCGTTGTAGTCTTCAAGGGGAAATTAGAGAAGGCATCAAAAGGGCGTAATTACTTGTAAATGTAGGGTTTTTTCTAATTGCGGATGCTTGAAGCGAAGTTCTCTGGCGTGCAGATGTAAGCGGCTGGTAACTGCACAGCATCCATAAAGGCGATCGCCTAAAATAGTTATCCCCAGTCCTCGCACATCAGCCGCATGAACCCTCAATTGATGGGTGCGTCCGGTTAGCGGCGTAAATTCTACGCGGGTGTAATCTTGTTCTCTCGCCATTACCTGAAAGTATGTCAAGCTGGGTTTGCCGTGTCGCCAATCAACTTTTTGATAAGGGCGATTTTCAGGATCTCCCCATAATGGCAAGTCAATTACACCTTGCTCAATTGTTATAACACCGGAAAGTATGGCTTCATAAACCTTGTGAACCTGCCGTTGCTGAAACTGCTGACTAAGTTGCCGATGGGTTTGGCGATCGCGCGCTAACAACAAAATCCCGGAAGTTTCTTGATCTAGGCGATGCACAGATGCAAGTGATATACCATCCGGTAACAGATGAGCGAAGCGACTCAATACACTATCTTGGCGATCGCGATAACGGCCAGGTACCGAAAGTAATCCAGCAGGTTTATTTACCGCAATCAGCCATTCGTCTTCATAAATAATCGGTAAAGTGACCTCTCCCCTTTCCCTGGGAGGCAAGGGAGTTGGGGGGTTAGGTCTTAACCCTGAGAGCAAAAACCCCATCAATGGCTGACATCGTTCTATACACGCTCCATAAAATTCTCCCTGAATTTTGTCCTGATTTGCTGAAGACATACCCCACCAGAATTCTGCCATTGCCAACGGTTTGAGATTATGTGTTGCTGCATAATGAAGTAGCTTTGGGGCACAACAGTCTCCTGTACCAGTGGGCGAACCTCCTGGCATCAATTCTTGCAATGATTGCGAGCGCCCGGAAAAATTGGTCAAGCTATAGCTAGCCTGCATTTGAGCTTGTAATTGACGGGATAGTGCTTTCCGCTCTTGTTTCAGTTCACTAATTCGCGCATCTGACGCTGCAATTAACTGTTGCAGAGGTTGTAATCGGGTATTTTGCTGGCGTTTAAGTTGTCGTCGCTCAATTCCCTGCTGACGACTCTCTTCGTCGAGTTGTTCAAGAGCAATAGTGAGTGCTTCTGGGCTGAGTGTCTTGCAGATTTGCTGACGTTTTTCCTGTCGTTGATGTTTGCAATAGCAATGGCGATCGCTCATTGCTTGCAACTGCTGCTCAAACTTATTCGATAGAGTTTCATACTGCTGGCGTTCGGTCAGTTGCTTCAAGGTCAGAAGTTCCTGCTTAATCGCGTCTAACTGCGTCAAAGTACGGGCTTCCTCGAAAGCAACTTCGTCTCTACCTGGAATTGGTGGTACCCAGCCTTCAACAATACTACAACCATTTAAAAGACCGGAGAAGGCTTTTAGTACCCATTGTTCGCCATTAGGCAGTTCAACCAATAGGATGCCATACATCTTGCCTTCACGAGAATAACAGTCATTATTAGCTAACTCTTGCATTAGTCCGTGAGCGATCACTTCAGACATTGAGGTGCGGGGTAATTTTAGGCGATCGCCACTTTCCAAACAGCGCCCTTCGTACCAATAGCTACAAGATGAGTCGCTGATGGCATCGCAGTCGATAAAATCTGAAAGTGGGTGCAGAATTACCATACAGGCTTCAACGAATAGGCAGGGGGAAGGGAGCGGAGGAAAATGACCCCTGACTCCTGCGGTGGAGCGGAGCTGAACATATTTTTACGTTCCCCACTTTTGTTAAGTGGTTCTCGTACCCTGCGGGAAGCTAATGCAACAGTTGAGGTCGAATCCCTTTTCTATTCTATCTCCCCTGCTCCCCGCTCCCTGCCCCCTTGCCTCTTGTTCAACTCTCTGGTAATTTAGCAAACGCCTGTTCAACTAACTCCTTTGCCTTCGCATCCAAACGCAGCCAATCCACTTCACCGAATTCATCAATTAAACTAGTATCAACATCAGCAGATTCCTCAACTGGGCTGTATTTCAGAAAGCACACTTGATAACACAGTTCCCACAAATCGATACTTGCTTGCTGCTGTTGACGCTCTAAACGTAGATGATATCCTGGATGGGGCATCGGCAGACGAGCCAGAGTCTCTCTGATTTCATCTGCTTCTTGGGGCGTTGCAGTTTCCATTGCTTGCAACAGTTCAGTCACCAATGCTTTGATTTCATCAGTGGTGCTAGGCGGCCAAATCAGGACATCATGGTAAGTTCCCGTCCAGGAAGATTCATCAAGCAGCTTGCGGAGATTGTCGATAACCCGAATGAAAGCAGGCTGCATGAGGATTTCAGCCTGTTGCCATGCAACTGAGTTTGTTATTTTAGGTGGCATTGGTAGTAAACAGGGGCACTATAAAGAAAAATAAACAGTCTGTGTTTATTAAAAAGCTGCGTTTTTAATCTAAATCTTTTCTCAAGATAGCGGATTTCATTGAAGAAAATTTGGAGATATTTATTACTAGCTGGAAAATTAGGTAAGAACTCTGGGGAGGGAATATGATAGGCAAGCTACTAGATCATCGTTACCAAGTAATTCGAGTCCTCGCGATGGGAGGATTTGGTCAAACCTATATTGCTGAAGATACTAGACGGCCTGGCAATCCCATCTGCGTTGTTAAGCACCTTAAACCCGGAACTGACCCCAGAGTTTTTGATACTGCGAAACGCCTATTTAACAGTGAAGCCGAAACCTTGGAAAGACTGGGCAATCATGACCAAATACCCAGGCTACTAGCGTATTTTGACGACAATCAAGAATTCTATCTAGTACAAGAATATATTGAAGGACATACCCTAGCTGAGGAACTTATACCTGGTAAGCGCTGGAATGAAAGCCAGGTAATTCAACTGTTACAGGAAGTTTTAGAAATTCTCGAATTTGTCCATCGCCAAGGCGTGATTCACCGCGATATCAAGCCGGATAATATCATTCGTCGCGCTTCCGATAATAAGTTAGTTTTAGTAGACTTTGGGGCAGTGAAGCAACTGCGTACACAGATGGTAGCAGTAGGCGGACAAGCCTCGGCGACAGTGGTTATTGGCACTCCTGGCTATATGCCCACAGAACAAGGGCAAGGTAAACCCCGTCCCAACAGCGATATCTATTCCCTTGGTGTGATTGCTATTCAAGCATTAACAGGATTACAGCCAACAGAATTGCAAGAAGACCCAGAAACGGGCGAAATCATCTGGCGTCATTCAGCAACCGTGAACCATCGACTGGCGGCAGTGTTGTCTAAGATGGTACGTTATCACTTCAAAGACCGCTACCAAAGCGCCACGGAGGCATTGCAAGCCTGTAAAGAGACGATTAATCCTGTACCAGCACTTTCCACCTCTCAAGAAGTCGGCAATAATTCCAACTACCAAGTAGCCAAATCCCAACCTCAAGTATCTCGGCTACAAACTGTAGCAGTTGCACCAGCCAATCCTGTCCCCGCGAAACCTGGGCGTCAAGATTCTCATAAATCCGACCCATGGCCGATATTAATTGGCATATTATTGGCGGGTGGTGCGGCTGCTTTGGTAGCCAATGTATATCCAAATGTGAAAAATTTCGCTTTAAATATTACAGGTAATAATACTGCCTTAACAGACAAATGCTTGGCTATTGTCGTAGGAAATTCTAATATCCGTTCTAAACCTAGTTCGATAAATTCTAATAATGTTTTGCAAACTGTTACTGATAACACCAATTTCCAGGTAACTGGCAAGCGGACAAAAGCAGGTTGGGTAGAAATTAAACTTAAATCTGGTCGTTTGGCTTGGGTTGACTCGGATCAGATAACCAATAATCAAGAATGGAGTTCTTGCCTGCGTGAAAAAGGCATTGCAACAAAGATTGTAGATGATAGTAGCTCGATTGCGACTCGACCGACTACCAAGACAAAATCAAAATCGAGGGATGTCGCAACTCCATTACCAGAAAAGTCAAAGGGGTCAGCTGACGATGCTGGGAAATCAGAACGATCGCAGCCTAGTGATAACAGTGCCAGTATTATAGAACAAGCAAGACAGAAGTATGATTCAGGGGATATAACAGGAGCGATCGCACTTTTGAGGACAATTCCGGCAAATGCTGCTTCTGGTATCCAAGAGACGGGCAAAATGATTGCCCAGTGGCAGCAAGATTGGGCGAAGGCTGAGGCTTTGTCTAATGAGATTAATAAAGCAATAGATGATGGTAAATGGGATAAAGTTTTAGATTATAGAAACCATCCTGAAAAGCTGCCGAATACTCAATATTGGCGAAATAAAATAGAACCATTATTTAAACAAGCAGCCGCAAATCTGGCAAAACAGGCACTAACTACGCTAGAACATCAAGGTAATCAGAAGAGTACCGAACAGAAAGTTCCCGATACTAAAAAACCCACTACTACAGAGAGTCCTAATGCTATAGAAACTCCTAAAAGTGGCTTTTAAAATAATACAGTTCAGTTAAGCTTCTCTTATCCAATATTGTGGGGTGGGCATCTTGCCCGCCCAGTCTGTATGGCGGGCGAGACGCCCACCCCACAAGAGTTAATGGGTATTTTTTGATTTGGAAGTCCCTAAAAAGAAGTATCTCAACGAAAACAAATATACCAGGCGATTAGAAATCGCAGCTACACAAACGAATTTTCTAAACGTCGCTAACTTGCGGCTAAATTGCCCCAACCCACATAAGGTAATTTTGCCGCTGTTGCCCGAACTTGGTCAGCGTTAGCCACCAACTGACCGCAAGCATCCCAAGTTCCAGAAATAAATGTGCTTCTTGTCCCTTCACCGATCGCAACTGGGGCGGTGTAATCATCAATTTGCACTTGCAATGTTTCCAAATTTACAGTAACGGTGGCTTGGGGATTGGCAGCGACTAACTCTTGCAGTTGTTTAACTGTAACAGCATCGGCTGTCACACAAGGTATGCCCATTGCCACACAGTTACCAAAAAAGATTTCGGCGAAGCTTTCACCGATTAAAGCTTGGATTCCCCATTTGGCGATCGCTTGGGGTGCGTGTTCCCGTGATGAACCACAGCCAAAATTTCTATTGACTATTAAAATATTCGCCCCTTGGTATTGGGGTTGGTCAAAGACGTGTTCACCTTTAAGTGCTTTCCGGTCATCAATAAACGCGCCTTCGCCTAAGCCATCAAAGGTAACGGCTTTCAAATATCGTGCGGGAATGATGCGATCGGTATCTATATCATTGCCCACTAACGGTATACCGCGCCCTGAAACTGTTTTAACTTCACTCACCATAAACTTTATTTACCTATCATTTCAATGACAGCCTGTTAATTTCTACAAATGACAAATGACAAAAAATTACAGCAACTCACGCACATCAGAAATTTCGCCTTTAATGGCAGCAGTGGCGACCATCGCCGGACTCATTAACAATGTCCGACCGGAAGAGGAACCCTGTCTTCCTTTAAAGTTGCGATTAGATGAGGAGGCACTGATCTGTCTTCCTTCTAACTTATCGGGGTTCATGGCCAGACACATAGAACATCCCGGTTCCCGCCATTCAAATCCGGCTTCCTGAAAGATTTTATCCAGTCCTTCAGCTTCCGCTTCTTCCTTCACCCTTTCAGAACCAGGGACAACGAAGGCTTTGATTCCTTCTGCAACGTGGCGACCTTTAGCGATTTTTGCCGCTTCTCGTAAATCACTAATTCTGCCGTTGGTGCAACTACCAATAAAGCAGACATCTATTTTAGTGCCCTTGATCGGTTGACCAGGATATAAATCCATGTAGCGGTAAGCTTCTTCGGCAATAAATCGGTCTTCTTCTAGCAGTTCTTCTGGCTGAGGTACTGACTGATTGACACCGATACCTTGACCGGGAGTAATCCCCCAAGTGACGGTAGGAGGAATTTCCGCCGCATCAAATACTACGACATCATCGTACTGGGCATCAGCATCGCTCTTGATGGATTCCCACCAAATTACTGCTTGATCCCAATCTGCACCTTTGGGTGCAAAATCTCTACCTTTGAGGTAATCGTAGGTGACTCGATCGGGATTGACATAGCCGCATCTAGCGCCGCCTTCGATTGCCATATTGCAGACAGTCATCCTCTCTTCCATATTCATTTGCTCAAATGTCGTCCCTGCAAATTCGTAACCATAACCCACACCACCTTTTACGCCAAGGGTGCGGATGATATGCAGGATGACATCTTTGGCGTAAACTCCAGGGTTGAGAGTGCCGTTAACTTCAATTTTGCGGACTTTCAATTTTGAGAGGGCAAGGGTTTGGGAAGTGAGAACATCGCGGACTTGGCTAGTACCGATACCAAATGCGATCGCACCAAATGCCCCATGACTTGATGTGTGACTATCTCCACAAGCGATCGTCATTCCCGGCTGGGTAATTCCCAGTTCTGGGGCGATGACGTGAACTATACCCTGACTGCCAGAACCAATATTGTAAAAAGTTATGTTATTTTCTTGACAATTTTGTTCAAGTGCTTGAATCATTTCTTCTGCCAAGCTATCGGCAAAGGGACGCGCTTGATTATCTGTGGGAACAATATGATCGACCGTGGCCACAGTTCGTTCTGGAAACAGTACTTTTAGACCCTTCTCGCGTAACATAGCAAAGGCCTGGGGACTAGTGACTTCATGAACTAGATGAAGCCCGATAAATAGTTGCGTCAGCCCTGAGGGAAGTGTACCAACGGTGTGTAAGTCCCAAACTTTATCAAACAGGGTACCTTTGCTCATACGTCAATCAGTATTTAAAGAGTCTGGCCTTAAATAGTATCAAAAAAGAGTCTCGGTTTTTGCAGATAACTTAAATATTTTTAAACGCAGAGGTACGCAGAGAGTTTGCGATGTCATTATGATCGCTTTTGAGGCAGTAACAGCAAGAATTCCCCGAAATAATGAGATGCAATGATGTAAGTAACTTTATCCTTTTGTACAAGGATATGTTAAGACAATACCAGATAATTGCAGTACCAGGTTATGTCCATAGATTTACGGGAATTTTATCAGGCTAGCGATCCCAGCAGAACTCTGTTTGTCAACAATAGCTCTGATGGCAAGTATTATATAAATTTTTCCTCGGTACGAGGTGGTGATATTCTTGGCAAGCTGAAGCAGAAAATTACTTTTTTTAAGCCTAATGAACCCACTTGCACTTTATTTACTGGGCATATTGGTTGTGGTAAATCGACAAGTTTCAACTGTTGTTTTACCATCCAATGAACGGACGGACTCTACCATACCAACACTATTTAATTTTGACCAGATCGAATCTGGGTCAAGCCGCGATTGAATACCAGATAACATTAGATAATGGCGAATCTCATGACGACCGTGCCCTACTTCTTCTGTTTTATAGGTACTATGTTGAATCTCCTGAAATCCTGTGCCTATCCCTGACTGGAAAAGTTTTTCAACTTCATTATAAAGATTACCTTGGTTCTTTTTTAAGGTAATCACATAATCTGCATTCTGCTGTGTGATTAACCTCACAATCTCTTTTTGACAACCAATTGCATCAATGGTTACAAGACATCCAGACAGTTCTAATACCTTACCTAATTTTCTGAAAGTCTTGTGTGATGGAGCGTTGAGGAATTCCATCTGACTCATCAATCTTTAATATTTAGATGCGTTCGCCCTGAGTAAAGAAGCAATGAAGTTATTCTAATTTTTAACTTGCTGGGGACAGAAAATTTTTGATATTTTCCACAAATGCCAAGGTATTTTCAAAGTGGATATTATGTCCAGCACTACTAATTACTTTTATCTGAGCAAATTCACATATTTTAGTCATTTCTCTATTAATAGATACAAATTTTTGATCGTATTCACCCACTAGTAAAAGCATGGGAATTGTATTGAATTGTAGCCTTTCCCATAAAGAAGGCTGACATCCAGTACCCATAAAACGCAATGATTTATCTAATTCCTGTGGATTATTCTGCAACCGACTTTCTACCATGCGATCGTATTCTGGATGATTTTTTATATAACCAAAAATCGGCTGATTGTACCAATTTGATAGAAAAGCTGCAAGATCGCTTTTTTCAAGGCTTATTGTTAATTTTTTCGCTATTTGCTGATCAAGCTTAATGCGTTCTAATCGTTCCGCTTCTGTTGGTAAACCTGGGGAAGCTGACTCTAAGACAACTTTATAAAAACGTTCGGGAAAATGTAAGGCAAGGTATAAAGCCAATCTTCCACCCATTGAATAACCAACTAAAAAGCATTTGGCAATTTTTAACTCATCTAATAAGTTAATTAAAGCATGAGCAGTGTTTGCCATTGTATAGTAATCTTCCTCACCCAAAACTTGAGTTTTACCGTGTCCTGGGAGGTCAATTGTTAAATAATCAAAATCGTCAGATAGTAATTTTATGGGTTCATCAAATTCATCTATGTTACCCATGAACCCGTGCAGAAAAAGAATTAGTGGTTTGTAGAATTTGCCAATTAAAGAATAATGAAAATGATATTTTTTTAGAATCATAGTCTATTTAGTGACGATCACTACTGTATGTCATTATTTTTCTAATTTTTAAGGTAAAAACCGATCTAAAGCAGCTTTTAACTGTTTAATTTCAACGTCAATATTGCCCTCTTGTGCGGCTCTAGCAATACACTCAGTTAAATGTTCATCCAAAACAATTCGCGCTACCCGATCTAGTGCGCCGCGGACTGCGGCAATTTGCAGTAGAACATCAGGGCAAGGGGTATTTTGCTGCACCATTGCCTTAATACCACGAACATGTCCTTCTATACGCGATAATCGATTGACAATCCGCCGTAAAGACTCTTCGCTATGGATGTGAGGATGAGCCAATTCTCCAGTTCTATGAGTATGATCTGTATGCTCGTCGGCTGTATCGTGATGGTAAGAATGTTCTACTTGCTGGGATATTGGCAAGGATTCCTTACTTAATCGGTTTGATCCATTCATGGTTTATCAAAGGACTTGTAGTAATAAGATCCTAGCCTAGTACTCGACCAAAATTTATAAGTGGGGAGTATGAGGGAGAGTTGGAATTTTGTTCATCCTCTCAAAGAATCGTTCATATATAGCAGTGGACTGGGGACTGGGTTGAAAGTCAGGTTTTATCATCAGTTAATGTCCTAATCTCCTTGTCCGTTGCTATAGCTCAGAAATGTTAGCTCTTGTGGGGTGTGCGACATGAGAGCCTAGTCTATAAGCCGGGAATGCCGTGTCAACTTAAGCTGAAACTCCTTTAAAACCTCGTTTCCAGCCTCTGGCTGGAAATGCAACTCAAAAGTGGCTCTGCCGCCAGTAAAGAGAGGCGGAGCCTCAAAGATAGGCATTCCCAGTCTCCGACTGGGAACGAAGTAATCTAAAAGCTAGTTATAGACTTGCTTTCATGTTAAGTTGACACCAATGGCAAGAGACCAACTCCACAATATTGGATAGCTTATTTCTTGGACTTCCCTAACTTGACTACCGACGATTAGCTCTTTCTTGGGGAATAATCTCCGTGACTACCCTACCGCCAGAACTGCCGCCTTTGACAACAATATTTTCTGTTTGCAGATTACCAACGGCTGTTTCACCAGCAAAATTTAACGGTGGATCAACCTGTCGATAAGTTACATTTCCTTGAGCTTCAACTAACTTATTGTCTAAATACCAAGTTAATGTATTGGATTTCAAAGACTGGCGACGTTGACCAACGGCGTTGACATTTCCTGTTAAATAAACGGTTTTTTGCGGTATTTTCATTTCACCTTGATTAGCTGTCACTGTGACATTTTCGGCACGCTGGAACATTCGCGTGGGTGAGTTTGTGGTGACGGTTTCTGTGTTCATGTTCCAGATCATAGAGTTACTAGCTATTTGCAGTGGTGGGTCTAGTAAATCTAGTTGAGCATTTTGTTTGACAGTGGCAATTTTGGTTTTTAAGTTGACTTCAGCAGAATTTCCCTTGCCGCGATCGCTAATTTTATTATCTTTGTAGCGGTCAATTTGAATGGGGCGATCGCCAATCAGTTTTTCTTCTTTAATATTCCAAATTAAATGTTCGGTTCTAACCTGCATCTGGGGATCGGTGGAATTGGCTATTACCCCTCCAGAAAATTCCATGCGCTGTTCGCGGGTTTTAACTCGCGCTTCCTGTGCTACTGCTTGTAGTTGTTTATGAGTACCATTAATCTGGTTGCGGACAATTAACAAATCTTCTTGAGGTCGCCATTCTAATTCATTGCCTTGCAACACAATCCCATTATTAGGATCTGTGGCAAATATCTTACCCTTAAGAAACAATTGCTTCCCATCTTGTGCAATATCTGCTACATCTGCCTTGATTTTGTAAACTACTTTGCCATCTTGGTATAGTTCACCATAAGGACTTTCGGCCTGACCAATTTCTTTTTCTTTGGTATATTTTGCCCGTGTAGCCCTGACTTTCCAAATCGGCCGTCCGACTTCATCTGCTTGTTCTAGGGTGACACCAAAGAAAGTTAAATTGCTATCTGAATTAGATGAAGCCTCAGTATTTTGTTGAGAAGCTGGGGGAGATTTGCCCCCACAAGCAACTAAACCAAATACCAAGAAAAAAGTCAAAGGTAAAATAAGAAAGGAGGGAGCGGAGGAGAAATTTTGATTTTTTCTCTTTTCCTTTCTCCCCCTTTTATGAAACTTATAGGCCATTATTCTTGGATTTCTAAATGTCCATCACTAGTTCTAGTGTCTTCCAAAAAACCGATCCCAGATAAGGGACGGTATGGATAGCTTTGGCGAGGGGTTTTTTGAATATCCTCTTTGATGGCTTCTAAATCAATGTAGCGATCGCTAACATTAATTAAGCTGTCGCTGGTCATGGAACGCAAGCTGACTACTTCTACCCGCACGCCACGATAGCTGACTGAATTGACTGCATAAGCTAAATCCCCATCACCGCTAACTAAAACTGCGGTATCATAAGAATCTACTAGCGCCATCATGTCTACCGCTATTTCTACATCCAGGTTAGCTTTTTTAGAGCCATCTGGTAGCTGGACTAAATCTTTGGCAATGACTCGATAGCCATTGCGACGCATCCACAGCAGAAACCCCTGTTGCTTCTCGTTTGTCCTATCTACGCCTGTGTAGAAAAAAGAACGCAGTAGTCTAGAACCTCCGGTTAATCGAAATAATAGCTTGGTGTAGTCGATTTCAATCCCTAGTTGCAGTGCAGCGTAAAATAAATTTGAGCCATCAATAAATATGGCGACCCTACCTCGATTCTCCAAAACCTGTTCTGGCGTAAAGATTGAATCGTTTTCCAAATTATTCAACATCGTTGTGATACCTCAATTTTTATCCCTGTTATTTTTGATACAAATTACCAACTTTTAGATGCTAGTCACAGCGGCTTATGATAATGTTCCGCAGCTGATTTAAATTCAGCCACGATAAATTTTGTGAGAAAATAAGAAATTGAACAAAATCAGAGTTTGATAAGGACTAATCGTTTTTCGGGGTTTCTATTCGCTGAAAAACCGGTTGGAATGTACCCAAAGGTTGTTTACTAGATAGTATTCCCCATGTCGCATGAATGGCAAAAGGAGCGGTAACTGAACTTTGTTTTTGATCGTTAAAATTTATTCCAAAGCCCAGTTGCAGATAAATATCGCTACTGATGTTAGGAATAATTGGGGATAGCAGATAAGCTGCTAGTCTAACTGATTCTAAAACTGCGTAGAGAACCTTTTCCACCGATTCCTGCTGTCCCTGTTTATATAATGACCAAGGAGCTTGTTCATCAATAAACTTATTACTGGCTTGTGCCAGGGAAAGGATAGCCTCACAGGCTTGGCTAAAAGCTAGCTCTTGGTATGCTTGTTTCACCTGTTCGCCCAGACGTAAACCAATTGCTTTCAAAGGATTTTCGTCAGGAATCGCTTCATTGCCAATTGATGGGACATTATTCTCAGCACAGTATTTCTTCACCATGCTCAAGGTGCGATTGAGCAAATTACCTAAATCATTTGCCAAATCTGCATTCAGAACATTAATGAACCTAACTTCATTAAAATCTCCATCCTTGCCAAATTCGATTTCCTTAAGGAAGTAATAACGAACGGCATCACTACCATAGCGTTTAACTAACGCCACAGGATCGAGGGTGTTACCCAGACTTTTGCCCATTTTCTGCCCGTCTTTGGTCAAAAAGCCATGCCCAAATACTCGCCCTGGTAAGGGTAAGCCAGCCGACAATAGCATTGCTGGCCAGTAAACTGCATGAAAGCGGAGAATATCTTTACCAATTAGGTGCAAATTAATCGGCCACCATGTTTTTAAAGCATTTTCTAAAGTCGGTTCTGCGTCTGGTTCTAGTAATGCTGTGACATAACCTAGCAGCGCGTCAAACCAGACATAAAGGGTGTGCTTGGGATCAACTGGTACGGGAAAACCCCAATCTAGATTTACCCGCGAAATTGAAAAGTCTTGTAGCCCTTGATTTACAAAGCTGAGGACTTCGTTACGCCGACTTTCTGGTTGAATAAAATCCGGTTTAGATTGATAAAATTCTGTGAGCTTATTTTGATATTTGGATAAGCGGAAAAAATAATTTTGTTCGTCTCGCCACTCCACTTCTTTGTTAGTATGAATTGGGCAACGGTGTCCTTCAAGTAGATCCCGTTCTTCTTTGAATTCTTCGCAGGATACGCAGTACCAGCCTTGTTGTTGTCCCTGGTAAATATCACCAGATTCCCAGACTCGCTCAAAGAATTCTTTGACGATCACTTCATGACGAGGGGCAGTAGTCCGACTAAAGCGATCGTATTGAATGTCTAGTAACTGCCATAAACTCACGAAGCTAGGGACAATTTCATCGCAAAATTCTTGTGGTGCTTTGCCTAAACTTTCTGCCGATCGCTGAATTTTTTGCCCATGCTCATCTGTACCTGTAATTAGTAATACCTGATTTCCCAGTAGTCTCTGAAATCTCGCCACGACATCGGCTGCGATCGTCGTGTAAGCACTACCTATATGGGGTACATCATTTACATAATATAGAGGTGTGGTGAGCGCAAATGTGTTTGTTTTATTCACTAGATTCATACAAAATAAAAATTAACTTATTAAAACGTTTTACATTTTAGCTTTTGGTGGCAAAACCACGCAATTATACGATATTATTCCTGTTTTTTCCAATAACATGTTTATACTAGCAAATTTATCAGGTCAAGAATTGTTTTGTAATAGACATCAATTAAATTCATTTTTACCTAAAAAATGGAAATTAACTAATCATAATTTTTATAAATAGTTTTTATTAGATATTCTTGTGATCGAGAATACAAAATTGAGAACGCAGAAAATCTCATTGCTTTTGTCGATGAGATATTTCTATCTTAAGACGGTCATGGCAATAGTAAAGAAATGTAAAAATTAAATTAAGATAAATCGCCATATTTACCGGAAAATATATTGATTAGGTATGAATCGAAATAGCCCCCTAGAGATTTCTCGCGCTTTGGTGGCGGCACTTTCAACGCAAATGTTTCGCTATTATGAGGATCGCATTCCCCAGGATGCTAGGGTGTTGGTAGTCAGCAATCATCGCAGCTTTATGGATGCACCGATTTTAATGGCTGCGTTATCGAGTCCGATTCGCTTTGCTTGCCATCACTATATGGGACAAGTGCCAATCATGCGGGAGATTGTCACCGATCAATTGGGGTGTTTTCCCTTGGAGGACACTCAAAACCGCCAGCAAAGTTTTTTTTCGCAGTCGCAGGTGCTATTGCAGTCCAAGCAGATGGTAGGAGTGTTTCCAGAAGGGACAGAACCAATGGTGAAATTTACTCAACCAAATCATCTGGGTGAGTTTCAACGGGGATTTGCTCATTTGGCATTACGAGCTGATGTACAGGATTTAGCTATTTTACCGATCGCGATCGCCTCTTTAGAAGAAGTCAACACTTCCGGCTTCCCCTTAAAGCTTTTGAGTGTATTTGACCCTTCAGAACCCTTATTTAACCAAGGTGGTTGGCATCCTTTGGTAATTTATCGCCGGGTTGCGGTGTTAATCGGTCGTCCTTATTGGATTACGCCCCAATATCATCAAAAATATCATGGCAAACAAGCTAGAACTGTTGTGGCTGAACTGACAGAACACTGTCATAGTGAAATTAGCAATTTACTGCGTCAAGGTTGCTATTAGAGCCATTCGATTTTGGATTGTGCCCATGACTTTTAGTCTCTTATTCTCAACGGATTATTTGCTTTTGGTCAAAAACACCGAACTTCCCTCAAAAGCAACAATCAACAGTCCAAAAGTTTTATACCATTGACCAATGACTAATGACTAATGACCAATGACTATTTCTGAAGTTGAGCTAAAGCCTTGTTTTCTGACTCCTGAACGAGTACAGCCAGAGTATCCGTTGTTGGTATATTTACCAGGAATGGATGGAACAGGTCAACTATTGCGATCGCAGACTGCTGGATTAGAAGCTGGCTTTGATGTGCGCTCTTTGGCGCTTCCCCGGAAAGACCTTAACACTTGGGATATGCTAACGAAGAGTGTATTGGACTTGATCGACACCGAATTAGAAAAAAGCTCTCAGAGGCCAGTTTATCTGTGTGGTGAGTCTTTTGGTGGTTGCTTGGCAATGAAAGTAGCAATCCAAGCACCTCATTTATTTAAGCGAATCATTTTAATTAACCCAGCTTCATCCTTTCATCTCCGCCCTTGGTTAAGTTGGGCATCCCAACTAACTTACTTAGTGCCATTAGGATTGTATGATGTTGGCGCACTGGGATTATTACCATTTTTAGCATCTTTGTCACGCATTTCTCGCAGCGATCGCCACGATTTACTAAAAACTATGCGTTCTGTCCCAGCTGAAACGGTTCTTTGGCGGTTGTCTTTGCTACGAGAGTTTCAGATTGATGAGGAACAGTTAGGTAATTTGACTCAACCAGTTTTGTTAATTGCTGGTGGTAGCGATCGCCTTTTACCTTCCGTAACTGAAGTGAAGCGGATAGCAAATATCTTACCAAATAACAAGGTTGTAATATTGCCCAATTGTGGACACGCTTGCTTGCTAGAAAAAGATACTAATCTCTACGAAATTCTTAATAATAACGAATTTTTAGAAACTAAAGCTGATACAAATAGAGTTAAAAAATAAAGAAAGTGCAGCATTTTTAAAGTCAAAGCAAACTCATATTAATCAATTATTATGACTGAAAACAACTCATGATACAAACCCCTAAATTTTTTATTTATGGGGATCATTGATTTTGAATTCGGAGCGAAGCGACGTGACCCAAGCCTTTTTTTATTTTTAATTTAAATAGAACCAGCCCTTTCAAGGTCTTGTAATTTTCCCCAAATTATAGTTAGTTGAAAAAATAAAGTTGGTAAATGGGGAATAGCTAGAATGATTATGTACTTCTTGGGAGATGTCAGGCCACTCAAATTTCGCTAAAAGAAAGATAGAGGCTTTACAAGATGGTGTCAAGAGATGGCAGACAAACCCCAAGAAATAAAAGTGAATAAATCAGTTAATCTACCCAGAGAAACATCAGAAGTAGGAATCCAGACTCAATCATCGATAGAAAATGAATCGTCTGGATTAGAGTATTTGATTAAAACTGTTGCTGAGACTGGCCAAGCAGTTTTAGAGACAGCAGTAGGAGTGGGAGAAGCAACGGCAAAAGAAACACATAAGTTTATTGAGCAAACAACTCAAACCAGTGGTCAGGTTGTGAATCGCCTCAGCGAAAATTGGCTGATTAGAAAACTATCTGGAGTATTAAATCTCAATTGGCTCATTAACGATACTAACCTTGTTAATTTAGAACAAGCAGAAGCGGCGGTAAACAAGCTCAAGAAACAGTATCCAAATGAATCACCCAGCCAGCTTGCTCACCGAATCATGGTGGAAAAAGCAACAAAAGCAGCCACAGTTGGACTAGCTACTAGTTTTTTGCCAGGAATAGCAGTGGCATTATTGGCAATTGATTTAACAGCTACAACAAAATTGCAGTCAGAAATGCTTTATCAAATTGCATCTGTCTACGGGCTAGATTTAAAAGATCCTGCCCGTAAAGGTGAGATTTTGGCAATTTTTGGGTTGGCTTTGGGTGGAGGACGTTTGTTGAAAGCTGCGGGTTTAGGGTTGCTGCGAAATGTACCCTTAGCGGGTGCGGTAATTGGAGCTAGTTCAAATGCAACGATGATCTATTCATTGGGTTATGCTGCTTGTCGATTTTACGAAACCAAGCTGGATGAATCAATATCTCTGGCATCGCCTCAGACATTGGCAACATTAAAAGCCGAGAGTGAAAAGTATCTAGAAAGTGCGATCGCTCAACAAGCCATCATGGATCAAATCTTAGTTCACATGATCCTTGCTAGTCATCCAGAAAAGACTTGGAAAGAAATTTTACCAGAATTAAAAGCTTTAAACCTAACTCCTACCTCGTTGGATGCCATTGCCCAAAATATCAAATCACCTCAGCCTTTAGATATATTGCTCAATCAACTGAATCGTGATTTTGCTATACCCTTATTGGCTCAGTGTTACAAAATTGCCCAACTTGACAATCAGATTACACCAATTGAGCAAAAAATAATCGAAGCGATCGCCAGCAAATTTGACATTGACACAAATAAAATTGGGGCATAGGGCATAGGGCATTGAAAAAAGGCAGAGGGGCAGGGTGCGGGGAGCGGAGGGGAAAATTCTTCTCCCTGCTCCCCAGTCCCCAATCCCTCCCCATGAAACCAGAATTTTGAGCAATACTGGTACAGGAAGGAATATTTACACAAAATCCCAAAATGACAATTCAACCTAGTGACAAGCCTTTGCTGGAGTGGGCAGGCGATAGTTTGGCAATTGGATTATTTGAAGATGCAGTAGAGTTAACCGGAGAACTGGCTACTTTAGATCAAAAGTTTGCTGGGGTTTTAAAAGAACTAATTGCTGAAGAAGAATTTAAAGGTAAAGCCAACAGTACTATTTTCACCCGTGTAAATGCTGGTAGCCCAGTGCGGAAATTGATTTTGGTCGGTTTGGGTAAAACAGATGGGCTCAAACTAGATACTTTGCGCCGCGCTGCGGCGGCTGTCGCCAGGGTAGGGAAAAAACAAAAAAGCAAAATTCTAGGATTTAGTTTTCCATTATGGAACAACGATCCAGCAGCCAGTGCCCAAGCGATCGCCGAAGGTGTAGAATTGGCACTTTACCAAGATACTCGCTTTAAATCAGAACCAGAAGATAAAGGTTCACAAATAGAAAGCATAGATTTACTAGGTTTTGGTGGACAAGAAGCCGCGATTACCCGCGCTAATCAAATCGTTTCTGGGGTAAATTTGGCACGGCAGTTAGTAGCAGCGCCAGCCAACGCAGTCACACCAATTACTTTAGCGGAAACTGCTCAAGCGATCGCAAAAGAGTACGGTTTGCAACTGCAAATTTTAGAACGGGAAGACTGCGAAAAGTTGGGTATGGGTGCTTTTTTAGGAGTCGCCCAAGCTTCCGATTTGCCACCGAAATTCATTCACCTAACTTACAAGCCAGAAGGTACACCTAAAAAGAAATTAGCAATTATTGGTAAAGGTTTAACCTTCGATTCCGGTGGACTCAACATTAAAGGTGCTGGTAGCGGCATCGAAACCATGAAAATTGACATGGGCGGTGCAGCTGCAACTTTGGGTGCAGCAAAAGCAATTGCTCAAATTAAGCCAGACTCAGAAGTTCACTTTATCTCGGCAGCCACCGAAAACATGATTAGCGGTCACGCTATGCACCCTGGAGACGTTCTTACAGCATCAAACGGCAAAACAATCGAAGTGAACAACACCGACGCTGAAGGACGTTTGACCTTAGCAGATGCCTTGGTGTATGCCGACAAATTGGGATTAGATGCGATCGTTGATTTAGCCACCCTGACTGGTGCCAACGTCATTGCCTTGGGTGAGGATATTGCTGGTTTGTACACTCCCGATGAAGGTGTAGCTTCCCAAATCGAAAAAGCTGCGGAAACTTCAGGGGAAAAGATTTGGCGAATGCCAATGGAAGAAAAATATTTTGAAGGGTTAAAGTCTGGTATAGCGGACATGAAAAATACCGGCCCACGTCCAGGTGGTGCAATTACCGCTGCCCTTTTCCTCAAACAATTCGTGAAAGAAACTCCTTGGGCGCACATAGATATTGCTGGGCCAGTGTGGACAGATAAAGAAAATGGCTACAACGGCGCAGGGGCGACTGGCTACGGCGTTCGGACGCTAGTTGATTGGGTTCTGGGAAGTGGGGAGTAAGAATTTTAGATTTTAGATTTTGGATTTTAGATTGAAATTTAATCCAAAATCTAAAATTCAAAATCCAAAATTGAATTGCCCCATGCCCCATGCCCAATGCCCAATACCAAACAATTCGTGCTATCTTGAGCTTGCCAGCAAAAATTGTTGCAATCGTAACAGAAGTAATTTGGCGGTCAGAAAGTTAAGCTTTTTCGGCAAAGCCATCTGGTAAAATTTGTAAGGTTTCTAGAAGCTGTGAGCAATGGGATCGACTCGCATACGGATCGCAATTGACGCAATGGGAGGGGATCACGCACCCGGTGAAATTGTTGCTGGCGCATTGCGAGCAAGGGAAGAATTGGGTGTAGATATATTATTGGTTGGTGATCCCCAACAAATAGAAGCTGCCTTGCCATCAAAAACAAGTTTAGGGCAGGTGGAGATCGTGACTGCTGAGGAAGCGATCGCTATGGATGAGGAGCCTTTAAATGCAGTTAGACGCAAACGCAAGGCTTCGATCAATGTGGCGATGGATTTAGTTAAGCAGCAAAAGGCAGATGCCGTATTTTCTGCGGGTCACTCTGGGGCAGCGATGGCATCAGCTTTGCTCCGCTTAGGACGATTGCCGGGAATTGATCGCCCAGCCATAGGGACTGTTTTTCCCACAATTATTGCTGGTAAGCCAGTGTTAGTACTTGATGTCGGCGCAAATGTAGATTGCCGTCCCAAGTTTTTAGAGCAGTTTGGTGTTATGGGATCGGCTTACAGTCAGTATGTCTTGGGTACAACTGAACCGAAGGTGGGTTTGCTAAATATCGGTGAAGAAGACTCTAAAGGCAATGATGCAGCCGTCCGCGCCCACCAACTGCTACGCGAAAATTCTCAAATTAATTTTATTGGCAATGCCGAAGGGCGTGATGTGCTTTCCGGCCGCTTTGATGTGATTGTCTGCGATGGTTTTGTCGGCAATGTATTATTAAAATTTGCCGAAGCCGTCGGAGAAGTGATTCTGCAAATTCTGCGGGAAGAATTACCCCAAGGATTGCACGGTCAAATCGGTTCAGCACTCTTAAAACCAAACTTGAAGCGGATTAAGCAGCGAATGGATCATGCAGAACATGGTGGTGCATTGCTGTTAGGCGTGGCAGGAGTCTGTTTTATCGGTCACGGTAGCTCACAAGCTCCTTCAATTTTTAATGCAATTCGTATGGCTAAAGAAGCTGTTGATAACCAGGTGATACAACGAATTCAGTCACAATATATCCTAGAGCGCGAGAGCGGTTAGTCATTGGTCATTAGTCATTAGTCATTGGTCATTGGTCATTTGTAAAGGACAAAGGACAACTGACAAAGGACAACTGACAAAGGACAAAGGACAAAAGACAAAAAGGCTGATAGCTTGGGGGATTAGGAGTGCAAAACTTAGGCGTAGCAATTAGCGGAAGCGGCTCGGCAGTACCAGCAACTTCCTTACACAACCAGACATTGAGTGAAGTAGTTGAAACATCAGACGAGTGGATTACCACAAGAACGGGAATTCGTCAACGGCGATTAGCATTGCCATCTGAGTCTTTGAGTGTACTCGCCACTGCGGCCAGTAGTCAGGCGATCGCATCTGCGGGAATCAAACCAGAAGACCTAGACCTGATTCTGCTGGCGACTTCCACCCCGGATGATTTGTTTGGTAGTGCTTGTCAAGTCCAGGCTCTATTAGGAGCCACCAACGCAGTAGCCTTTGACTTAACAGCTGCCTGCTCCGGCTTTGTATTTGGTCTGGTGACAGCAGCCCAATACATTAGAACTGGTACGTACAAAAATGTACTTTTGATTGGGGCAGATATCCTCTCTCGCTGGGTAGATTGGCAAGATCGGCGTACTTGTGTATTGTTTGGAGATGGTGCAGGGGCAGTAGTATTACAGGCTGCCAAAAGCGATCGCTTATTAGGATTTGCACTTAAAAGTGATGGCACTCAAAACCATCACCTCAACCTTGCATACACAGGCGCTTCCCAAGAACTCCTCCCTAATGTAAATATCACCAAAGGCACTTACCAACCGATTACGATGAACGGCAAAGAAGTTTACCGCTTTGCTGTCCAAAAAGTGCCAGAAATCATAGATAAAGCCTTATTTCAAGCTAACATTAGCGTCGATCAAATAGATTGGCTGCTGTTGCATCAAGCCAATCAGCGGATTATCGATGCCGTTGCCCAACGCCTGAATGTCCCCGAACATAAGGTTATCAGTAATCTCGCCCACTACGGCAACACCTCAGCTGCTTCCATCCCCTTAGCTTTAGATGAAGCGGTACGGCAAGGTAAAATTAAACCCAATGACATCATTGCTGCATCCGGCTTTGGCGCTGGTCTTACCTGGGGTGCAGCAATTTTTCAATGGGGAAGATAGGGATTGGGGACTGGGTATTGGGTATTGGGAAGCTCTGCCCCAGTCCTCAGTCCCCAGTCCCCAGTCTCCAATGACCAATGACTAATGACTAATGACCAATGACTAAAACTGCATGGGTGTTTCCCGGACAAGGTTCTCAAACCCTGGGAATGGGAATGGACTTATTAGATATAACTGCCGCTAAAGAAAAATTTGCCCAAGCCGAAGAGATTTTGGGCTGGTCTGTAATTGAAATCTGTCAAAACCAAGAAGAAAAGTTATCACAGACACTATACACCCAACCAATTCTTTATGTGGTAGAAAGCATTCTTGCCGATCTTCTCCGCGAACAAGGACACCAGCCAGATTTAGTTGCTGGCCATAGTTTGGGAGAGTATACTGCCCTTTATATTGCGGGTGTCTTTGAGTGGTCGGCTGGTTTATATCTAGTAAAGCGTCGTGCAGAACTCATGGATAGCGCCTCTGGTGGGATGATGGCAGCTTTGATCAACTTTGACCCCGAACAGTTAGAAAAAGTAATTTCCCAAACACCTGATGTAGTGCTGGCAAATGATAATAGTTTAGGTCAGGTAGTAATTTCAGGTACGACTGAGGCTGTACAAGCAGTGATGACTCAAGTTAAAGCAAAGCGTGCGATTCCGCTAAAAGTTTCTGGAGCATTTCATTCACATTTAATCGCACCAGCAGCCGCAGAATTCCAAGATATTCTAGAATCTGTGGAATTTCAGCCAGCGATTGTGCCAGTGTTGTCTAATGTAGAACCAATTCCGTCTATTGATGCCCAGATTTTAAAGGAACGCCTTAACCAACAAATGACTGGTTCTGTAAGATGGCGAGAAATTTCTCTACAACTCCCAGCTAACGGCATCCAGCGAGTGGTAGAAATTGGCCCTGGTAAAGTCCTAACTGGCTTGATTAAACGTAATAGCCCTGATTTAATATTAGAAAACATTCAGAGTGCTGCTCATTTACCAGACTCAGTGCTGAGTCATGAGTAATAGGCATGAGCAAGATAATTTACACTTAAGTAGATAGCGATCGCCACTCAACAAACTGTATAATTAGCCTCAAGAATCTGCCTGAGGTGAAGGTGAGATGAGCCAGCGAATTGGACGCAACAAATCAGCCGCATCAACTTTTACGAATCCATCGCTTGCCTCCCCAGGTATTACCACACTAGCGAACCAAATCCGCGGCTTTGGTTCAGAAGTCAATACTACCCAGTCCCAAATAGCAACTAAGCTAACGTCAGACCTTCAAGAGGCTCAGTCTGCTGATGAGCAACTATCGGAACCAGAAGCGCTCAAGGAAAAGCCCCTTAGTCACGACATTAGCCGTATATCCTTGCGTCGTCCACAAGCACAACTAGACAAGTACGAACCTGCAAAAGATGCATTGACTCCTTTGCTACACCAAATGGGAGATGCTCTAGCAAACCGCAAGGTCATTCAGCGTTATCAGGCTGGTGAATCAGGACATGCCTCAATTGAGAAAAAAGGCTTGATATTAGCTGGTTTCACCGCCGAGGAAGCCGCAGACGCTTATTTGGGGAACTGGATGCGCGATTTATCACAACTCGGCCCAGATATGTTTCCCCTGGTCGAACTCCTGGGAATGGGTGAATTTGGTAAGCCAATCGACCAGAGTAAATTGGGGACTTATGTTCCTTCAGAACACATGGATAATCCCGACGGAGGTAATACCGTCGAAGACCCGACTTCAGCAACCAGCACAAAGGATGTTGATGCTCGTAATGAAAATAAAAAGCAGTTGTCCGACTCCCAAAAGAAAGACCAAGAAGCCGCCGATGCAGCCTATGCCGACATCAAAGCCGCTGCTGCCAAGAATCATCTGCCAGCTTATATCGAGCGCGGCAAGTTTATGGCTAAGAGAAAGTTGGTAGAAGCAATCAAAAAAGGTGACACTCCAGAAGGGCGGGAAGAGATGAGCAGCGCTTTACACGCTGTAGAAGATTATTTTTCCCATACCAACTTTACTGAGGCAGCCATCTGGGTACTGGCAAAGGAAAACCCAGCTAAATATAAACCCCTGATGGCTAAGATGTCCGAAACAACCTTAGGTACAGGTACAGCAACGGTAGGTGGATTAGACAAAAAAGGACTACCCCAAATTGTCAGCGGCACTTATGCCCCAGGTGCTAATAATATGGTCAGCAAAATTGAATTACTCAAAACCGAATTAGAGAGTGGGGCTTTGACTGTAGCCCTGGTGAAAGGCTTGATGATGAAGGCAGGAATTACAGCCGATGTTCTGGCCAACAAGCTAGGCGAGAAGATGGGAATCAAGCCGATTCTCCGTACTGTCGAAGGTGGGATTGGTGCAGTGGTAGGTGGTGTAGAAGGAGCGGTTAAGGGTACTGCTAGCGGTGCAAGAACAGGCAAGGCAGCAGGTCGCAGAATTGGTGGGCTTTTTGGTAGCCTTGGCGAGGTTGTGGGAGAAGAAATTGGCGAACAAGTTGGTGGTGTAGTTGGCGGAGTATCCGGTGGTGTATCTGGTGCGAGAACAGGCGAGGCTGCGGGTGAAGAAATGGGCGAACAGGATGCCGAAGCCATTATTAAGGCAGCTGGCTTTACGATTAAAGGCGGTATAGTCGTAATTACGACCGGGACTGTAGCCACCTTACTTGTACTCTTCCCAGAAATTGCAGTGGGTCTAACCGCAGTTGTTGCTATGGCGCAGAGTAAATTAGGACAAAAACTATTAGATGCATCTGCCGAGAAGAAAATAGCGGAGTCTGCAAAGGAGGCAAAAGCCAAAGGGTTGACTGGCCCGACTCACTCAGAGCTTGCTAAAGATGCACCCGACCACCCGCTTTTTGATGCTTCTGCCTCGCTAGCTGTAGAAGCGGTGAGAGCAATTGGTGTTGCCATGAAGGCTGCCTGGGCACAGAATAAAGCGAATCTTCCCTCAGCCGAGCCTGTTGGTACGGAGGGAGTTACGAGCCAGGTTGATAAATATGTCTGCGCTTTAGATGGAGATGGGTGGTGGCGACCCATTATCGAGAAACAAGCAATGGCGGCTGGTATTACTACTGCTGATAGTGCCCAGAAGTAATAATTTCCACTTAGGTCGATAGCGATCGCAGTTAAACAAATTCTATAATGTCTGTTACTAAGAATGAATATTGATGGAGGAAAGGTGAGATGAGCGATGTCGGACGACAAGCCACTGGAGTTCTACGCACGCTTGGGCATCAGAAATCAGCCACATCAACTTTTACCAATCCTGCCCTTGCCTCCTCAACTATTCCTACACTAGCTTCTCCAACACGTGGTTTTGGTTTACAAACAAATAGTGATTCAATCCAAAGAGTAACTGAGACATCAATTGACCTTCAAGAGGCGCAGCTTATTGATGAGCAATTAGAACCACAAGCCATCAAACAACAGCCCCTTAATCACGACATTAGTCGTATATCCTTGCATCGTCCCCAGGCAAAACTTACAGTTGGTGCGCCAGATGATTATTATGAGCAGGAAGCTGATAAAGTTGCCGATCAGATCATGCGAATGGCTCAACCTGAACCCATAGGTCTACAAAATACACAGACTCAAGAGGAGGTACAAACTAAACCTCTAGCAGCGGCTATAACTCCCTTGGTGCAACGGGAAGCAATGCCAGAAGAGGAAGAGGAATTGCAAACAAAGCGATCGCTACAACTCGCTACCAATGACAGCTTCCAGACTGAGGATAATTTTGAGGCTCGACTAAACAGCAGTGAAAGTGGAGGCAGCCCGTTACCAGATACGGTACGCTCCTATATGGAACCCCGCTTTGGTGCTGATTTTAGTCAAGTGCGCGTACATACAGGCAATGAATCGGTACAGATGAATCGGGATTTGAATGCCCAGGCGTTTACGCACCAGCAAGACATTTTCTTTGGTGCAGGTAAGTCACCAGGTAATGATGCATTAACCGCCCATGAACTGACTCATGTAGTACAGCAGACAGGTGCAGCCCAGAGAAAATTAATTCAACGGGCAATTAACCCCACATACGACCTGACTCACGGTACTTTTGAAGTCAATGCCACACCAAACGGGGCGAGTCTACCGATTACTATTCGCTTCAAACCCAAAACCACTGCTCCTTACTCTAACCAGATTGGACTGATTCAAATTGTGCGTTTGACAAATGCTACAGGCACAAACGTCGAACCTCAGTCTTTACCTGCGGCTCGTGGTGCTAGCCTACGCACCACTGCTGATGCCACCACAGGAGTTGAGGGCGGATATTTCACTGATGTACTGCACAATGATGCACCAGCCCACGGTGGTACAGGAACCAATGCCCCAGCCGGAAGTGCTTTACCTGCTCAGTATCCCTTTGGTAACGATCCAGCCCAACCCAATCCGGCAACCCCTGGACTTTCGCGGCCTTCTTCCAGTGGCGCAAGCGGAGCCACTATCGGTTACAAACGCTCAGATGACCCCACTGACATCAAAGCCGCAGAGTTAACCGACGCTCCCGGAGGGGCTGGTGAGTTCAACTTCGACTTTCAGACGGTGGCTAGGGGAGAAGACACCATGACAACTTACGGCGCGCTTCATTGGGGCTTCCAGATTCGGGCTGGTAAAGTTGAGAACGATCAGGGATCAGCGCAGGATGGGCAATCCGCCACTTTCGATGCGGCTCTGGAGAAGCATCGAGATTTTTACGTACATGAACCAGTTATTTTCTACTTTGATTTCGATAGCGACCAACTCAGTTCCAGCGAAACAGGCAAAATCGATACATTCTTGGATTACCTGCGGCGCTTCCCTGACGTAAAAGTTACTCCCGAAGGTTTCGCTGACAGACGCGGCGGTGCTTCTCAACACAACCTAGATTTATCTTTACGCAGAGCGCAGGCAGTCGGAGCAGCCCTACGTGCTAAGGGTGTAGCTGAAACTCAAATTAGTGCTGTAACTATCGGCTCTGGATCAACCGAAGACTTCACCCCAGATGCCACTACTAACCAAGATAAAGAAGCAAATCGTCGGGGCAATCGCCGGGTTGTTTTGAGCTTTCAGCATGTGCCAGCAGCAGCACCAGCCGGTGGAGGAGGAGCAACACCGTGATCTGGAGAACGGCAGGAATATTCATGACAGTTTTGATACTGGTTGTTGGAGGAAATTTGTATATGAATAATCAAGACGCGACTGCAACACATGTAGAGCAGATTAAAGCACGGCTCTATTCAGCAGATCAAGACACTAGCGCTTTAGCTTTAGGTGAATTGATCCGTTTAGGCAAACAAGCTACCCCCATTTTGTTGGAAGCCTTGACTAATTCTAATCCCCGTACCCGTCGGCTTGCCGCCGAGGGATTGAGCGAAATTGCCGACCCCGCCAGTGCCGATGCTTTGTTCAAAGCTACCCATGACACTAATCCAGAAGTACGCGCCCGTGCTGCCACTGCCCTATATACATTAGGGGATAAACGTGCATTGGCTGCTTTGGTTGCTACCCTTGATGATTACCCTGATATACTACACAATCCCTACACAGCTTCGATGTATCCTTTAATGCGAGGGGGAAAAGAAGTTTTGCCTTTGGTTGTTCCTTTGCTGCAAGCACCCAATGATTTGACTCGTGAACGGGCTTTTTTGATTGTTAAAGCTGTGGTGAGTAAGTTACCCCAAGGGCATGACTGGAATAAGTTGTGGCAGAGTTTGGGAAGTTATGATCCTGTAGGATCACAGGCAGAACGCGATAAAGCTGCTCAACAGTGGGAGCAATGGGTGAGTAAATAATTACCTAGACTGATATAACTCTGGAGAAAAGTATGATATTAGAAACCAAAAAAATAGAGACGACACCCCAAAATTCTACTTTCGAGACTCCTGAATCTCAGTCAGAATTTGATTGGAAAAAATGTTGGTATCCTGTATGTTTTCTCCAAGATTTTCCTATAGATCGCCCTTATAGATTTTCATTATATGAGGAGCCTTTTGTTTTATTTAAAAACACAGATGGACAGATAATTTGTTTAACAGATCGTTGTGCCCACCGTGCAGCTAGACTGTCTGATGGACAAATTATTGATGGTAGAATAGAGTGCTTGTATCATGGTTGGCAATTTGGCCAAGATGGTAAATGTTTGCATATTCCCCAGTTATCAAAAGAAGCAAAAATTCCTGTTAATGCTTGCGTATCATCCTTTAAAGTTATAGAACGTCAAGGAATTATTTGGATTTGGGCTGGTGAAGCTGAAGCGGCTGTTGATGAGTTAATACCAACTGTACCAGATTGGGATAAACCAGAATGTTTTAACTTAGATTACATGCGAGACTTGCCTTACGATCAAAGCTATTTTATTGAAAACGTTATTGACCCCGCGCATATTCCTATCAGTCATGAGGGTATATTTGGCGATCGCACTGAAGCCCAACCACTAGAAATAGAAGTCCTTGAGAGTTCCCATCAAGGAATTAGTGGAAGATATCGAAAGACAAAAAACCCCAATCAGCCCTGGCAATTATTAGATTTTGTTGCTCCAAACTTAGTTCTTTACAGACTTGGGAGTGAACAGGAAGACAGATTTTTGGGAACAGCTTTGTATTCAATTCCCCTCGGTAGAAATAGATGTCGGATTCTCGTCAGAAACTATAGTAACTTTTTTGATTTGAAAACGAAGTTGATGCCTCCTTGGCTAGATCATATAATCACCCGTAACAAAGTCTTGGAAGGTGATTTGCAAATAGTTGTTGAACAAAAGAGACAAATTGAGCGGTTAGGAAAAAAATTAAAAGAATTGTATTTACCGCTCAAAACATCAGATACATTAGTCGTTGCATATCGCAGGTGGTTAGATAAATACGGCTCATCTTTGCCTTTTTATCAAGGTTATTCCACTGCCAAAAATATTGATAATAGCGA
Source organism: Nostoc sp. (assembly GCF_036916655.1). Lineage (GTDB taxonomy): Bacteria > Cyanobacteriota > Cyanobacteriia > Cyanobacteriales > Nostocaceae > Nostoc. The sequence goes on along the minus strand of NZ_JBALFY010000066.1, from coordinate 120,689 downwards.
GGATAATAAACATTTAAAAACCTTAGACAGATTCTCACAACACACACTGATTTGTAATTCTTGTAACCAAGCTTATCGCTTAACCAAACGATTACAACAAAGCTGTATAGGAGTTGCGATCGCTTTTGCTGCTATCGCAATACTTACAGATACTTCTGAAATAAAAATAGCCGCAGTATCTACTTCCATAACATTAATTATTTTGGCAGTTATGGCTCAGAGACTCAAAACTAAATTTGAGGATTCCTATACTCGCCATGAATAAATTGGTGTTGCACTAACTCACCGAACAAGGCAAAAGTAAAAAGTTAAAAGGCAAAAGAAAGAAAAAGAAAAATGGTTTGAATGCGAGTGCGTCTCCAAGAGTTGCTCCTCAATTTATTTATGGGGATTATCTTTTTATGTCTTAATCAAGTGACACAAATTTGATTAACACAGATTGGAAACTTTTTCAACTTGTTTCGGTGCTTTAATTTCAGTAAATAGCTGAATCGCCCGATTGAAATTCATTTGATTTTCATCGGGCTTTGCCATTTTTTGATTAGTTAAACCCAATTGAAAATAAGCTTCAGCTAGATCGCACTTTGCACCTATTTTATCCAAAAGTTCGATTGCTTCTGTATGATTAGTAAGAGCTAATGCAAAATCTGTTTGTTGTCGATGGATTTCTGCTAAACCATTGAGAGTTTTTGCTTTTACCTGCATATAGTGACTTTCTTCAGCAAAAGTCAAAGCTTGCTGGAATATCTGATTTGCCTGGGAAAATTCGCCTAAATTAACGTAGGTTTGACCTAAAATCTGCATGAAATAGACAAATCTCCCAGTTTGTTCTACCAATTTTTCGTTCGTAATATTTTGATAAGCTACATTTGCTAATGTATAAGAAGCATCACGCAAACCTAAATAAGAATACACCAAAGCTAAACAGACTGAGGCTTTCTCTGCCCAGCGATGATGCTCGGTATTTTGAGCCAGATAAATTACTTGCTGAAATAACTTTGCGGCTGCCTCTAGTTCCCACAAATCTATTTTGTAAAGACCAATACTTAATAAAGAATCTACTTTTAGCATCCTCAAATAGTAAACTGTATGTTTATTTTCTGGCTGGGGTACAAGTGATTTGAGTGTTTGGTTTGCTAGAGTAATAGTCTTTTCTTGACAGGCGATCGCTTGGCTAATTTTACCTGTTATCCAATATAAATCGCCCAATATATTGTAAAGTTCGCTGAGATTTTGGTCATTTTCCAGATTGTGAACAACTCGATCAATTGCCGCAAGTATGGGTTGAATTAAACCCATCCGATACAACGTACTACCAAGAGGTAAAAACTGCTGCCATTGATTATTTCTGCTTTTGAGAATGACCTTACCCGCTAACTCAAATTCTTGAATTTCTATGTAGTGATAATATGCTTCTAAAGCTTGCAAAGCATCTTTAAAAGTTTCAATTTGTTTAACACTAGCTGTCCAAAAATCTGCGGCTTTGTGGTTGGCAATTTCCCATTCATCACTGGGGCGTAAACGTGCGATCGCCTCTGCACGAATCACCGGATGCAACCAATATTCACCCTTATCACACTCCACCAAAGACCGATTTCTCAACGAGGCGATGATTTGGCGATGTTGATCGGGTGGGACATCCCAAAGTAAGCAAAACAACCCTTGTGATAAGATAGTAGGTATATCTTGGTAACGATAACATCCCAAACGGCAAAGCAAGCGATATCCTTGGGGATCGAGGGCTTGTAAACGATTGATTTGACTAACGGCTAAATTTTTTAAATCCGTTGCTGCTAAAGGATCGGCATGATTTTCTTGCCAATAAAGAACCATATCACCCCCAAAATCCTCTTGAATCGAACCGCAGAGAATTCCCATCGCTTTTGCATTACCGCCATAAGTGCGATGCATGATTTGCAAAGTTGGCAAGTCGATGACTAACCCACGGTTGGTAAAAAACTGTTGCCATGCGCTTTCATCCAAACCAGGAAGCCGATAGTGATTCACATTTAGCCCAGGTTCACAAAGGCGATCGCGACTAGTAATCAAGGTAACAGATTGCACCCTAGCATCAGCCAAAACCCTTAATAGTTCTACATAGTTGCGGTGAGAAGCAATCAACCCACCTTGTTGATCTAATGCAGGTTCGAGATTGTCAATTAATATCCCAATTCGCCGATTGTGGAGTTGGCGCTTGAGTCGTCCCAAAGTTACGCCAAATTCTACCCCAGTTTCTTGATCGAAATCTTGTTTTAGCCATTCCTCTACTACTCGTTCGGCGGGGGTGATATTTTGCGTTTCCTTCGCCATCAACAATTCCAAAACCAAATCAAACCCTTGAGTTTGCAGATATTGCTGCGCTAGAGTGGTTTTGCCTAAACCTCCCTCACCTTGGATAACAATCACTTTCGAGCCTTGATTTACCAAAGTATTCAGGTGAGCGATCGCTTCTGTTCGTCCAATAAAATTGGTATCCTCTAATTTTGGGGTGGGTTGGGGCGATCGCGAGTAATCAATCAGACTGGATATCGCACTAGTTTTTCTCAAAACCCGTTCCAAAGTAGCGCGACAATTACTTTTGGTGATCTTTTCTCGCAATACTTTAGAAAGCAACTTCCATAACTGAGAACCAGCATCCTTGGCGTGTCCTTCCGTACAACCATAAGAATGAGCGATATCCAAGTATTTTCTACCCAACCAAACTTGCACAAGAATCACTTTTTGCAAATCGCTCAACCGTTCCCCAGTCTGCGGGGGAATTATGGCGTCTAACCATGCTACTGCTGCTTCAGCGTCCATTGTGTAACGACGAGGGTAGTTCAGATTTTAGGGACAACTATAAATTACTCTACAGTTATATTGCTGAAGTTTTCGGATAAGATTCTGTAAATCCGACTTTTTTCCCGACTTTTCTGAATAAAGCTTTCTCATCTAATAAAATAAAGGTCATTAGGTCACGCTACCACCATCATTACTTATGGTGAAATCAGACTCCGGTCAATTGCCTAGTAGTGCTGAACTTCCTTGTTCAGACGATACTCCTGTGGATAACGAAGACCAAAACTTTATTCCCAACTTGCTTCTCTTCTTGCTGCAATATATTTGGGCAAACCGTAATGACTGGTTTTTCAGCGTGGATATGGGCGTTTACCATACCACAGGGGTTAGTCCACTTGTGCCGATTGTACCAGACGGATTTTTGAGCTTAGGTGTAGAACGCCGCAAGGAAGGTAAATCTCGTAAAAGCTATGTTGTTTGGGAAGAAAACAACATAGTGCCTATCCTGGCTTTAGAAATTGTTTCCTTAACTCCGGGTGGAGAATACGATAAAAAATTAGACACCTATGCCAAGTTAGGAGTACTGTACTACATTATTTATAATCCAGAGTATTGGCAACGCGTTAGCGAAGCGGCTCCTTCGGAGCTTCGCCACCAACCTTTTGAAGTTTATCGCTTAGTAGATGGTAGCTATCAACTGCAAATTGGTGAACCCTTTTGGATGCCAGAAATTGGTTTAGGAATTGGGCGATCGCAATACGTATCTGGTAATATCCAGCGTCAGGTTTTGTATTGATATAACCAACAAGGAAAGCGCTATCAAACACCAGAAGAACAGTTAGAGTTAGCGCAAAAACAACTTGAGCGTTATCGTCAGCAATTTGGGAAATTGCCAGAAGATTGAGGGGCGATTGTATTACTTAGAGTAAAACTGATTTAGTGCTTTAAGAGTATTGCTATTTTGACAACAATTTTTAGTTATTTAACATACTCTTTTTAAGAGCTTCACTCCAAACAAGCTCAAACTCACTTTCTGATATTTCATGTTCTGTTCCTAAACAAGTTTCTGATAGTGGTTGGTCGCACAAGGCCATTCCTCTAGTTTCTGGATGATAAACTGTGTTAGATAAAAACCATTTATCCCCATAAATCTCAACTTGCCTGGAGGCCCAATCGCCATCAAATTCTATATAAGCAATCCCCATTCCTAAGTCAGATTCAGCCTCATGCTTAAAATATAATTTCATAGCATTTTTCCTTAATTCTAATTACTCTGTCACTAATAGATAAATAATTGCTGAATTAAAATGTGACAATTTCATCCAACTTTTCCTCCGACTTTTGCAACTCCATCACATAAAACTGCCGACTTCAGCCGACTGACAAAACAAAGTGCGATCGCTTAGGCTATTGGGCATAGAGATACAAATTTAAGTATAAAAATATGCTTAACATCCTCAACCCAATCACAGCAGACTTAGCAGACCAAAGCTTTCCCAGTCCTCATTACTTGCAAACACAGCGCCGCATTCGCTCACTTATAGACAGATATATTGCAGTCGAAAAACTACATGACCGTCTACAAGATTTACCGATACAGTTTACCAATCCCCAACCGCGTCCCTGGAAACCCATTGAATGGCAGACGATTAACCGCAATCAAATTATTGGCTTAGACGCAGAGGTATTTTTGTCTATATTGATAGGTGCGATGGACACAGAAGCTCCCATTCGCGGCTATACCCAAACCAGTCGCCAGTATTTGGAAAAATTGCATCCTCAAATGGCTCGGTTTGTTGGTGGAACTGTCGGTGAAGATGGCGAATTACTGGAACTTGGTTTGTGGGAAAAGGAAGAACGTCAGCACACACCAGCATTAATCAAAATCTATACCCAATTAACAGGCGAGAAAATTACTCCAAAACTTCGGACTGTTAGAAGCTATCTCCCCACAGATGACGCCAAGGAAGACTTATATCGCCACGGCTTACACCGCATTGCCACAGAATACGGTGCAACCTGTCTTTATATTTGGCTCATGGCTCACACCACTGGCGCACTCCAGGATGTTCTAGAGGAACTAGCACAGGATGAAATCAATCATACAACCAAATTCTGGGGGTTTGGAGTTTGGACTTTTCCTGATACTGGGTTGATGCGAATTGGACGCACGCTAATCAAAACGCGATCGCAAAACTATCAGCGTAACAACCTGATTCGTACCCTCCGCCGCATGATGGCTACTCTCAACTGGAATTCTTGGTCATTAACCAACAAAGCAACTCTCCTCTTCACCTTCACTTATACAATGCATTGCCTGTGGAGTTGGAACAACACCCTCACACCAGAGTACTTACAAAATTTATTTGAAACTAATTAGTCAAAACAAAGGACAAATGACAAATGACAAGTGACAAATCAAAATTACCCAGCGATTTAAACCCCCAAAAAATCCCCCAACATATCGCCGTCATCATGGATGGTAACGGACGATGGGCAACCAGTCGAGGATTACCGCGCATTGCTGGACATCGCCAAGGAGCAAGTACGCTCAAAGAACTATTGCGTTGCTGCAAGGATTGGGGAGTTAAAGCGTTGACAGCCTATGCGTTCTCAACAGAAAATTGGCAGCGTCCCGTTGAAGAAGTGGATTTTCTGATGCATTTGTTTGAGCGATTACTACATCGCGAGTTGGCTCAGATGCATCGAGAAGGTGTGCGAATCTCGTTTATTGGAGATTTATCGGCTTTACCTAAGTCTCTACAGACAGAAATGGAGTGTTCAATGGCAGAGACGTTGAACAATCAAGCAATCCACTTTACTGTTGCAGTCAATTACGGTAGCCGCAACGAAATTACCAGAGTTTGCCGTCAACTAGCTCAACTGGTGGAACAAGGCGAACTCAGCGCTCAAGAAGTGAATGAAAGTCTTGTAGAACAACACCTCTACACGGCAGATACTCCAGAACCCGATTTACTGATTCGTACTAGTGGTGAAATGCGATTGAGCAATTTTCTTTTATGGCAAATGGCGTATACAGAGATGTATTTCACCGATATTCTTTGGCCAGATTTTAATAGAGAAGCATTTCATCAAGCTTTGTTGAGCTACCAAAATCGCGATCGCCGTTTTGGTCAAGTTAAAGCTTCACTCTCAGCTTAGTCTAGCAAACACCAAATATCGCCTCAAAATTAAACCGGATTTTTGCCATCAGCGATAAAGTAAAAGCACCCACATTACCACGATGGTATATGGGCGCTCACAAATAAAACATTATCGAGGATAATCTATCTGCTATGACAGACCGAAGTAACTATAAGAATAGCAGGCACTGGGTAAATAAACTGCAAGGGTAGTTACAAATGTTTTGTTAAAAATATTACTTACCGTCAACATGATGCTTGATTTAGGCAAAATCCAATTGATTGCGGAATCCTATTCTCCCCAAGAACTCTTCGCTGCCTTGGTTTGGCAGCGTCGGTTCAATGAGTTTGATGGCGAAGAGGTAATTACTGACCTTTCCAACCACAGAAATTTATGGGCCAGCTTTCTGTTCACAAAACCAATCTTTGCACCAGATGAAAACGGTTTAAGCTTTGGTGGTATGGTCGATACCCTACTTGCAATGGCAAACTATCGTCCCATGCCTGAAACCAGCATTATCCATTTCATTCCTTATCCTGCGGATACACTATACATCCTGACAGAGAACCAAGATACAAAAGTCTCACAGCTTTTAGACTTAGGCAAAAAATGGCGAGCTGATTCAGTAGAAGTAACTGATGGCACGAATGAAGATTATGGTTTGCGCCTGAAGCGCCGACTGAGAACTAGATTGGAAGGAGCGCTATTGGGTGAAGATGTTCGCCAGGATCGTGATGCAGTGGTTGTTTCCTATTGGTGGGATTAAAGACATTTCAGACGTTCGCGTAGCATCTCGTAGAGAAGTGCCTTGCGCGGGTTCCCCTCGTTGTGGCAACTGACGCTCCTCCGTCGCTAACGCTAGCGCTAACGGGGATTTAAACCCCGACTGAAATGGGTGCTACATGTAGATTGCAGGTTCTTAAACCCTTTAATTTACGATAAACTAATTATTTCTTTTGCCTGATTTACCAGTTTTATTGGAAAGTTGGTGCTTTTGTATAACCCGCTCAATCTGGCAAGTCACCGCATCTATTCTATGTTTAACCTTATCAAAATCAATATTCACCCAAATATAGGCTTTGTCTGGTCTTTGTTGCTTGTTATTCATATATTGCTTTACTTGTCAAGATATTTTGTTATATCTATACAATATAGCTATCCTAATTTCTAAACTACTTTCTCTAGACGTATAAGTAAATATGCTTAATATTTACTTAAGATTTTATCAGTGATTTGATTCACAGAGGCGCACAATTGCTATTTACTGAAAGAGGCGCGATATTTCGCGCCTCTAAGAACCAAAATCAAAATTTTAAGTGTTAGCTTAAATCTTTGTTTGTAGATATTGCACCAACTGCGCTGCTTGCCTCACTCCCTCTATCCGATCCACAGGCTTACCCTGCTTAAATAATACTAAGGTTGGGAGAGATTCAATTTTATACTGAGTCGCCAATTCCGTGTATTTTTCTGTGTCGATTTTGACAATCCGCAAGCGATCCTTAAGTTGATTATTGACTTGCTCTAAAATTGGCGTCATCATCTGACAGGGGCCACACCATTCAGCGTAAAAATCTACTAATACAGGTACATCAGAAGCGGACAGCATATCATCAAAGCTGTTAAATTCTTTTTGAGTTGCCATTATGACACATACCGATTTTCAAGTGTTTGTCTCAATGGTAATTCTTAGAAAATAAAATCGGTATAGGTTTATGGTTTTTGTTGGGAAAAGATTAGATTAGTTAATATAGATTGATTTGCTAGCCAAAAGCTTAAATAATTATAATAAAAAACGTATCTTGCTTTGGTTTGTGCATCTGCATTAGATATGTATTTAAACCTATTCTGAGCAACCAAATAATTATCAAGATATTCACGATAGTGATGTCTACGATTGCTATAACTGCAACACTTACTAGTCTATTGAGTCAGGCTAATTATATTGCTTAAAATTATTCATCTATTTACAGAGAAACAACTATAGATATTTAATTATAGTAAAATGTTAATTCGTCTTAACGAATTGATTAAGCCTAAACTCTCGTAATAACGAATTGTCCTGATAGGTATTTCAGTTAAATCTGTTACCTGACCAATTAAAAGCAGTTTTTTATCTTGAGTTAACATGGTAGATTTTCCCAACTCTTGTAATTATTATTACATATTTTTATAAACGTTAAGTTGTTTGAGAGTTAAGCAAAATATTATCATCAGTATTGCAACTTTTTATCTAATTAGAAATTTTACTAAGTTTTAAATGTTCAAATATCTAGTCTAAATGTATTTTTGGAATTTAGCTGATATTAAAATGGCATAATTTTGACATTTCTAATCATATTTTTTCAAGATTTTACCTGATAAATTTTATTCATTTATTGGGTAGCTGTTGCTCATGGTACTGAAAGTAACTGTTTTTTTAGAGTTCCTATGTTACTTCTAGATCAACTGCTTCACTTGAAGTGAAACCATAAAAATGAATCTCAACTCGCAGACTTCTAGCTCAATCCGTAAACCTAAAATTTTCAATAATCCAGAGCGTTTTATTGAGGGATGGTATTGGGTAATACCCTCTCAAAATCTGCGGGTGGGTGAAGTAAAACCTGTCACGATTTTGGGTAGAGAATTAGTAATTTATCGGGGTAAAGACAATAGATTAGTTACCTTTGATGCCTATTGTCCACACATGGGCGCTCACCTTGCTGAGGGTAAAGTTGAAGGTAATGCACTACGCTGTTTTTTCCACCACTGGAAGTTTGATGCTGAGGGGATGTGTATTAATATCCCATGTTTAGATACACCACCTTCTCTACAATTACAAACTTGGCCTACTGCTGAGAAGTACGGGATGATTTGGGTTTGGACTGGAGAAATACCACAACAACCCTTACCTTTTGTTCCAGAGTTGGAACAAAAAGAGTGTGATGTCGCCATCCATTCTCACTTTGTGATGAACTGTCATCCCAACGTGGTGATGATTAATGCCATTGATGCTCAACACCTCAATACAGTTCACAAACTGCCAGTAGAAATTATTTTTGAAAGACAGGAACTTAACGAAAATGCTATTATCTTCAGTAATACTACACCCATCAAAGACAATTCCTTTTTCATTAAGCTCATCCGTCTTTTCTACAAAAATGTCATAACTTACAGTATTTGCTATTGGTACGGTAGCATTGGTATTGTGACACTTGGCCCAGATTTCTTCCATGTCCACATGATGGTTGCAGTTCGCCTCCATCAAGGGGGAAAAACTGAAGGTCAAGTTCTGCTGATGACTAAAAAACGTAAAGGAATTTTTGGTTTGTTATACAATCGAGTTGTGCTATGGCTGACTAAGATTGTAGCCAAGTACTTTCTCATGGGTGACATTAAAATTCTCCAAACAATTCAGTTTGATTTGAAAACTCCCATCAAAGCAGATCACTCAATTATGCAGTTTATTAACCATGTTGAAAAACAGCAATCCCTAATGTGGGGGACTTGGAAAGAAGCGCGATCGCACAATATTGAAAGCAAGCCCAAGCGTGAGAGATGGCAAGATACAATGAGTAATGATTAACATCATGTTTAATTGACCAAATTAAACATACACGCTTTCATACCATTGTCAACAATCTTTGCAACAATGAATCGTTTGTAGGGGTGTACAGATGTATGCCCTTACTAATGTATGTTTAGCAGGTATTTTGTAAAATGATATAACAATAAAGTTTAAAGGCTCAATAAAGTTACTTTTGACTTTTAATTAATTTTTTACTGTGCTGCCAAATAAATAAAAAGAAGTGGCAAAGCCACTTCCTAATTCCCAGGTAGAACCTAAGTTATGAGTATAACGACTACAAAAACTTGAAATAGTATAAACCAACACCAATTGACTGAATATCTCTATTTTCCTTGTTTTCTGGGTGGTTAAATCTTAATTTATATGCGCCAAATAACTGTATATTTACATAAGTCTCATGATTGTAATGCAGACTCAAGTTTTTCCAGTTCATCGTTAAGAGATGCCAGTTTTGCCTCTTCATCAAGAAGTTGCTGTTCTAATTGAAACTTAACTGCCGTACCAGCCTCAATAGCTACAGCTTTCTTCATCTGCTTAAACTTCTCGCTGCGGATGTCAAATTCTGCCTGAAGTGCGTCTAGTTTTTGTTGCGATCGCACTGTAAAAATGCCATTATTTACACAGATTTAGGATATTGGTTACAAGGTAATTTTTATGAAAACCAATGAGCAACCAGCAAGAGCAAGACAATATTAATTTTTTAATTAAGTAGGTGGGCGTGGAAAAACAAATATATGTAAAGCAATGTTAAGAAGAAAGATGATTGTTGAATTTGAAGCGTTCTGTACCGTAATTATTTAGTTCTCCTCTAGCTTCTATCCCATTAATAACTGCATAAGCTAGGTCTAATTCATCATCAAACATCTGCCCAGAAATTTCATGTTTTTTGAGTTGTTGCCACTCTAGCTCAATTCTATTCATCTCGGAACAATATGCAGGTAGAAAGAAAATATATAACCCCATGTGTTCCCACTGAGTCCAATATTCTTGTGCATCAAGAGATTTATGTATGGAACCATTATCTTGAACTATGACTCTTATACGTCCAGTAGCCTTGATTTCTTGTTCTGCCTGGATAGCCTCATTTTCCATCATCTTGATATAAGATTCACTCTTTATGCTGCCAATAACTAAGCCATAAATAAAACTTACTAATGGTTGAAACAAGCCAAGAATACTCAATCTTCTGCCACGTCGTTTACTTTGTTCTAAGCGCTTTTGTTCTCCTACTGGGTAATATGTATAACCGGGCGTACACCACATACAAAAGCCTGATTCATCTAAATATTTCAGGTCTATCTCGCCAGCAGCAGCAGCTAGCTCGTTTCTTTTCAAGGTCTGCCTGTTTGAGCTTTCGTATTACAGGATCTTGCTTTTTTCTATGACTAATTCTGGCTCTTTTCCAGTTAATCCCCTTTTTTTGAGTACCCTTCTAATTCTGTCGGGACTCAACTTAATATTTCTTTCGTTCTCCAGCTTTTTTGCTAATTGCCGACTATTACAGCGCTTCCGGCTATTATGCAATACAGTTTTTCTCCTCGTCCTCTCCTATCAAAGCTTTTAGATTTGAGAATGTACCTCATAGCTGCTGTAAGTGCTGTATATGTGCGTGGCTCGGCTTTAAGGCATTCTTCTAAATAAACAATATCCTCTTCTTTCCACTTTGTTATTCCGACTCTACCCGGAGCATCCCATAGTCCTCCTAAACCTTTTTTTTCCCACTTATGAAGCGTTTCCCTTACTGTTTGGTCTGTCCAATTAAAATGGGCTGCTATTTTTTCGATATACCATCCATGAGAATTTAATCTGACTACTAAGGCTCGATATCAGTACTTTCTGCGACACCGTTGTTGCTGCCCTCAACTCAAATAAGGTTCGATCTTCTTCACGGGTCAGAAATACTCTTAGAGGTGCTCCCATATTTTATACCTGCTTTAATATTTTCTCCGTATTTACTTATTGTTACATATTTTGGTTTTTCCGCGCCCACCTACTTACTCACTTGAATTCAATACAACGATAATTTCTGCAAGCCTAATTCCCAAAGGTTTCCAGTGGGGATTGCTGGAGGAAAAAGTACCATCCCCTAATACAGCTTGGTAGTCATTGGGGAACTTTTCAGAAGCATTGGGAGCAGCATCTACTCGTAAAATGAGTTTGCCTTGATAGCGGGATAATTTGCTACTATCCAGCAAGATAGTACCGCCGTAATCCCACTCCAATCCATAGAGTTTAAAGTTACCTAATTTCTTGCGTAACTCACTTAACGGTGTTCCGACTCCAATACCTTCGCGGGTTTTCCAAGCTGAACCCAGGTTACGCACATCAAGAGGTTTGGTACGAGTATTATCACTCCAAACTACCAAGAGCGATCGCCCCTGATTTAGATTTACCTGAGTAGCTGCAAAACTACCTATTCCTTCAGCACCAGAGATAGTTTTATCAACGAGGTGGGATGCCCCAAAAAGCTTGACTAAATCTCGCTTGGTGGTTTTGCGTGTTATCGGCCCCACTCTTTCCCCAGGAACAATCAAGGTGTCTGTTAATGGTTGCGATTTACCAACAGTAACTGGATGATTGATTTTCTGGGGTAGTGCAAAGGCTGGGTTTGCTGAATAGTTTAGCAATAAAGCTAAAGTAGCTGTAGCAATACCTTTAATTGATGAATTCATGGGTTCTATTTTGGTTAGTAGAATATGAGTGAGAAGTACTCATAATTTAATTACTACAAATTACCAATTAAAGATTCCCGATTTCCCAATAACTTTATTTCATCGCTCTAGTTGCGTTTAAAATCGCAAGCATTGCTACTCCGACATCAGCAAAGACAGCTTCCCACATTGTCGCTATACCAAAAATACCCAATCCAATAAATACAGCTTTAATTGCTAAAGCAAAGCCAATATTTTGCCAAACAATTTGCCTTGTTTTTCTGGCGATTTGGATTGCTTCTGCCACTTTTAACGGTGCATCTGTCATGATTACAATATCAGCAGTTTCGATCGCGGCATCTGAGCCTAACCCACCCATTGCCATACCAACATCTGCTCTAGCAATAACTGGTGCATCATTAATACCATCGCCAACAAAGGCAACTTTACCATGCTTGCCAGCGGTGCTGAGTAATTTCTCAATGGCATTAACTTTTTCTTCTGGTAATAACTCTGCTTGATATGTATCTATTCCAAGCTGTTCAGCAATCCGAGAAGCGATCGCTTCATTATCTCCTGTCAACATTACTGTTCTCTCTACACCCATTCGCTTGAGTGCTTGAATAGCAAGTCTTGCATCTTCTTTGAGTTCATCAGCAATGACAATATATCCAGCGTAAATATCATCCACTGCTAGATGGATCACTGTTCCCTCTAACTGGCAATTATCGTGAACAATCTTCTCTCTGTGGAGTAGGCGATCGCTTCCCGCAATCACTACCCTATTTTCAACCTTGGCTCTAATTCCATAACCTGCAATCTCTTCATAATCTCTCACCTCAAATTCATCAATTTTTTCACCATAGGCTTTGCGGATAGATTGAGCGATGGGATGATTTGAGTGCGATTCTACTTTGGCAGCTAATTGCAGTAATTCTTGTTCATTCCAGCCATTTAATGGTACTATTTTGGCTACTTTGAATACCCCTTTAGTTAACGTTCCAGTTTTATCAAAAACAACTGTATTGACTGCATTTAAAGTATCTAAAAAAGTAGAACCTTTAACCAAAATACCACGTCTAGCCGCACCTCCCACACCTCCAAAGTAACCTAATGGAATACTGATAACGAGTCCACACGGACAGGAAATGACTAGTAAAATTAGGGCACGATAAACCCATTCGGAAGAAATTGCACCCGGAATAAATAAAGGAGGTAATATTGCAACTGCTAGAGATGTAAAAACTACTATTGGTGTATAGTATCTAGCAAATTTAGTAATAAACTTTTCTGTTTCTGCTTTTTTACTTTTGGCATTTTGCACCAAGTCTAAAATCTTGGCAATGGAAGATTCATCAAAGAGTTTTGTGACTTTAATACTGAGAACACCTATTTTATTGATCGTCCCAGCCAAAACTGTTTCACCTAAACTAACCGTTCGCGGTACAGATTCTCCAGTTAATGCGGATGTATCAACTTGCGAATTACCATCGATAATTTCGCCATCTAAGGGAATCTTTTCTCCAGGTTTAACAACGATGATATCTCCAATCTTTACTGTTTCTGGCGATACTTTTTTGAGTTCTCCCCCTATTTGGATGTTGGCATAATCTGGGCGGACTTCCAATAATGATTTGATCGAATTACGGGAACGACTGACGGCAATATCTTGGAATAATTCTCCAATTTTATAAAATAACATTACTCCGACAGCTTCGGGTAATTTATGAATTGCGATCGCACCTAATGTTGCTACTGTCATCAAAAAGGTTTCATCAAATACTCTGCCTCTGAGGATATTACGCCCAGCAGTTTTTAACACACTCCATCCACTTAATAAATAGGCAGGGATAAAAAGCAGATATTCACCTATTGAATAAAACGTATTGTGTAATTGAGTTTCAAAAATTATACCAGTCCCATATAAACTTAAAATCACAACTAAAGGCAATACCTCATTTTTCAGATTGAATTCTCCACCGTGGTTGTGATTGTGGTCATGGTTATGATTCTCATCATGATTGTGATTATGAACATGGTTATGATTCTCGTGATGGTCATGTTCACAACTGCAACAATCTGAAGATTCTGAATGTACTTTCTGCTTCATTTTTTCTATGGAGGCTAGCAACTTATTGGATATATTAGCCTTTATTCAAATGTAATTAAAAAAAGAAGTTTTTACAAGTTGATAATTTAAGAACGAGAATCTATATCAATACAATATTTAGGTTGATTGTTAAATCTTTCTACTAAGATTTAGTGGATATTAAAATTTATAGTCTGGCGGCGGTAGTTATTCTTGTCAGTGTTTCCTATAATTATGAGACAATTATGAAAATTTGAGAGCGTAAACAAATGCCCTTGCCAGAAAAACCAGCCAGGAAGCCCAGCCTACCTGAAGTTCATCGCAGCATTAAAATTCCTAACACCAAAAGCTTCTGGCGCAAGATGTTGGCTTATGGAGGGCCAGGATATTTGGTATCTGTAGGGTATATGGACCCTGGTAACTGGGCAACTGACTTAGCAGGCGGGGCTAAATTTGGTTATACGTTGCTAACGGTGATTATGCTTTCCAACTTGATGGCGATTTTAATGCAATCTCTGTGTGTGCGGTTGGGAGTAGCAACGGGGCGAGATTTAGCGCAGGCTTGTCGAGATAATTTCAGCCCCCGTGTTAATTTCGGGTTATGGGTACTTTGTGAAATAGCGATCGCAGCCTGTGACTTAGCGGAAGTTTTGGGAAGTGCGATCGCGCTGCAACTGCTTTTTGGCATTCCCTTGGGTTGGGGTGTGTGTATCACAGCACTAGATGTAATTGTATTATTACTGCTACAAAACAAAGGCTTTCGCTATACAGAAGCTTTGGTAATCTTGTTCGTAGCAACTGTAGGCGTTTGTTTCACAGCAGAAATCATTTTTTCGCGTCCTGATTTGGGCGGAGTTTTATTAGGATTTGTTCCCAAAATAGAAATTGTACAAAATCCAGAAATGCTCTACATTGCTATTGGCATTTTGGGGGCAACAGTGATGCCACACAACTTGTATCTGCACTCATCAATCGTGCAGACGCGAGATTGGGAATCAACATCCGAAAAGAAATGGGAAGCGATTAAGTTTGGTACAATCGATTCTACAGTTGCTTTATGTTTCGCCTTATTTATCAACTCAGCAATTTTGATTATTGCTGCGGCAACTTTTCATTTTTCTGGTTATCAGGATGTTGCAGAAATTCAAGATGCTTATAAATTGCTCTCTCCCTTACTGGGTGTAAATGCCGCCAGCGCAATTTTTGGTTTGGCATTACTTGCTTCTGGACAAAGTTCAACCCTGACTGCCACCTTAGCAGGGCAAATCGTCATGGAAGGATTTTTAAATCTGCGTCTAAAACCTTGGCTACGTAGATTATTAACTAGATTAATTGCCATTATCCCAGCATTAATTTCAATTATTCTTTTGGGAGAAAAAAGTACAGGTGGCTTACTGATTTTCAGTCAAGTGATCTTAAGTTTACAGCTATCGTTTGCGGTAGTGCCTTTGGTGATGTTTACAAGTAATCGTCACTTAATGGGTGAATTTGTCAATCCTTGGTGGCTGAAAATTTTATCGTGGTTAGTAGCGATTGTGATTGGTAGTTTAAATGCTTGGCTATTATTGCAAACTATTTCAATCTGGCTATTTACAAGTACTAGCTAGAATATTTATAGCGGTTCGCAGCGCTAGGATGTACACAAGCTCATTTTCAGTACAACAATTATGGTGAAAACACCCTCCCAGCCTTTGACAATTCCTCGTCAAAGAATATATTGTTTGGCAAGTTTTAGACCAAAAATTGACTTGGTTTTCTCTGGAACAGGGTGAATATTTGGAATTAGTACCTGATAATGAAGGCGTTTTGCAAAGTCGGGTATTTCCAGGGTTGTGGTTAGCGGCGACGGAGTTATTAGCAGGTAATATGCAAAGTGTTTTGAAGGTTTTGCAAGCAGGTTTGCAATCTGCTGAACATGGAGATTTTATCAAGAAATTGGGTAGCGATCGTTGAACAATTTCTAAATGGGGAAAGTATCTTAAGCAATTATGTTTGCACACCAAATTCTTCTGGATCTACGCCCCAATTTACCCAGCGAATTGCCTCACGCGCTGAGTTCATATTCGGCGGAACTCGCAAGGCGTGAATAAAGCCTGTACTAGGACAAGCCATTTTTAATAAATAAATCGGCTCGATATCCACATTGTTATCAATTCCTAATAGTGTATATTCTTGCCATTTGTCTAATTCAATAGCTTGTAGTTCTTGGCAGATTCTAGCGTAACCGATACCCTGAATTAGTACTCGCCGTAGTTCGGCATTTTCTTCTGTTAAAAGCCAAGTAGCTTGCCATTGCTGAGGGTGGATTTTACCGTACTTTTCAGGCAAGGTTACGCCGTGATAGGAGTAGAGGCTATATCCATCGGTAAATTCAATGGCGGGTTCACCTTCAGCATGGAGGCGGTTTTGGTTGTCGAAGCGCAGGTGAAGGGGGCGATCGCATATAAGACAAATATTTTCATAAAATAAAATCCAGCCACAATACTTCGCTAAAGACTGCAAAACTTGCCAACTGATTTGATTGTAAGAACAATTTAAGACCGACACATAAAAATCTATCCAACAACAACTACTGGCTAACCATTGTGATTTTAACCAAGGGCTATGAAGATTTTTTTTGAATTGAGTTTTAATTTTTAATTCGTCTATTGATACATAATCTTGCGTAATAAAATTTACTCGTAAGATAGGCAACTTGTTTAGGAGTTCCGTGTTGAGTTGATATAAAACTTCGTTATTTTTATTGGTCAAACGTGGGAAAATAGAGTTAAGTAAATCTTTGTTTATATCTAATTCCAATTGTTTCTGAATCAAAATTTGTAAGCCAGCATAAGAACTATCACAAAAAATAATCTCAGGCTCTTTCTTGCTAATTGCTGCATAAGCAACCCTCACAGCTTCAGCCGCTTTTCCTTTATCAATTCTTTCAGTTGAAAGCGCGATCGCTCTCCACTTCTCTCGATAAACTGGAATTAAAGCCTCTTGCTCAGGCGTTAACTTTTCAATCAGCGACATAACGCCAACCTTCAGGCTCGTATTCTCGCTGAATTTTCACTATCCAGTCACCTTGGGGAATAGAAATAGCTTTATGCTCCTCATGAGCTAGCAATGCCGAATCTGAAAAAACACGTAAGTAAAGTGTGCTATCTTTTTCCAATAATTCCGCCTCGCCTTCAGTAATCCGATGCTTATGACCTGTAACTTCGCCTTCTGCCAAAGTTAAATGAGGTATTTTTTGTCCTTCAACCTGCTGCACAGGTAGTAAGATAACATCACCCTGACGAATTGGTTGCATAGTTCTGCTTTCCTGACATGGGTACAAATCCCACTTCGCTTTTGCTCTCAAGTTTGATTTAATTTTGGCACAAGCTCTATTAAATGGGAATTGGGCGTTAGTAGTGCTGAGTTAGGAGTTAAGAGTAGAGACGCGAAAAATCTTTGTCTGTACAAGAGTTAGGAGTTTTGTTTATCTCCTTGTCCCCAGTCCCCAGTCCCCAATCCCCAAATTTGAAAACTGTAGTCGCCAATTATGCGTTAGATAAGTTAAAGATTAAAATAGCTGGAAATTCAGACCCAGCGTACCCTCATTTATCCTCTGGGATAGACTGGGCACTAAGTTCAGCGAATTTTCTCCCAAGCAGGCAGTTTATGTGAGGATTAAATCACCGCCCTAAGCGTGACCATTTATCTTGACAATTTGCAAAAGTTACCTCAATTTGACTGTTTGGCTTAGTAGCTCTTCTTTGTTATTGAAATTTCCATGTCAACTCTCGTCATCGTCGAATCTCCAACCAAAGCTCGTACCATTCGCAACTACCTGCCAGCAGGCTATCGGGTGGAGGCGTCTATGGGTCATGTGCGTGACCTACCCCAATCGGCTAGTGAAATTCCCGCTGCCGTCAAGGGGGAATCATGGGCGCAGCTAGGGGTAAATGTGGACGCCGACTTTGAACCGGTATATGTTGTCCCGAAAGACAAAAAGAAAATTGTTACCCAGCTAAAAGATGCCCTCAAGGACGTAGATGAACTGATTCTGGCAACGGACGAAGACCGGGAAGGTGAAAGCATTAGTTGGCATTTATACCAACTGCTGAAGCCGAAGGTTCCCACGAAGCGGATGGTGTTTCACGAAATTACCCAAGAGGCGATCAAAAAAGCTCTGAAAAACTGCCGCAATATTGATGAGCAGTTGGTTCGCGCCCAAGAAACCCGGCGGATTTTAGATCGACTTGTCGGCTATACTCTGTCTCCCTTGTTATGGAAAAAAATCGCCTGGGGATTATCTGCTGGGCGAGTGCAATCTGTAGCTGTAAGACTTTTAGTCACTAGGGAACGCCAACGCCGCGCTTTCCATGAGGGTACATACTGGGATTTGAAAGCCAGTTTATCAAAGGAAAAAACCCCCTTTGCTGCCCAGTTGGTAACACTGGCAGGAACCAAAATCGCTAATGGTAGCGATTTTGACGCAACGACTGGAGAAATTACCGCAGGTCGCAATGTCTTGTTGCTCAACGAAGAACAAGCGGTAGCCCTCAAGGAACGTCTAACTGGGAAAACCTGGAATGTTAACGACATCGAAGAACGCCCAGTGACGCGCAAACCGTCGCCACCGTTCACAACTTCGACGTTGCAACAAGAATCTAACCGGAAACTGCGCCTCTCAGCCCGTGACACGATGCGAGTTGCCCAGAATTTGTACGAGCAAGGGTATATTACCTATATGCGGACAGATTCGGTGCATTTGTCAGATCAAGCGATCGCAGCTGCTCGGAGTAGCGTAGAAAAGCTCTACGGTCAACAATACCTTAGTTCCCAACCCCGGCAATACACCACCAAATCCAAAGGCGCACAAGAGGCACACGAAGCAATTCGTCCAGCCGGTAGTACCTTTCGCACCCCCCAAGAAACTGCTTTGGGTGGTCGAGAACTT
This sequence comes from Nostoc sp., assembly GCF_036916655.1. Classification (GTDB taxonomy): domain Bacteria; phylum Cyanobacteriota; class Cyanobacteriia; order Cyanobacteriales; family Nostocaceae; genus Nostoc. The sequence continues at coordinate 101,532 of NZ_JBALFY010000066.1, read as the reverse complement.
GCTATTTACGATTTGATTTGGAAGCGGACTGTTGCCTGTCAAATGGCTGATTCTCGCCAAACTCAAATTACCGTGCAATTGCAAGTTGAGGATGCTGGATTCCGTTCTTCTGGCAAACGGATTGAATTTCCAGGATACTTACGCGCCTACGTCGAAGGTTCAGACGACCCAGAAGCAGCACTGGAAGACCAGGAAGTAATTTTGCCGAATCTGAAAGTGGGGGATCATCCGAATTGTACAGAGCTAGAAGCCGTTGGACACGAAACTCAACCGCCAGCTAGATACACCGAAGCTTCTTTGGTGAAAACATTAGAAAGCGAAGGTATCGGTCGTCCCAGTACTTACGCCAGCATCATTGGCACCATCATCGATAAGGGTTATGCCCATTTGGTGACTAACGCCCTCATTCCCACCTTCACCGCTTTCGCCGTCACCGACTTGCTGGAAAAACATTTTCCAGACATCGTTGATCCTAGTTTTACCTCGAAGATGGAGCAAACCCTTGATGACATTGCCACAGGTGAAGCGAAATGGCTGCCCTACTTGCAGCAATTCTATCTAGGAGAGAAAGGGCTGGAAACCCTAGTTAGAGAAAGGGAAAGTCAAATTGATGCCACCAAAGCTAGGACTGTAGAACTAGAGAATCTAGATGCCAAAGTCCGCATTGGAAAATATGGCCCCTACATCGAAGTCGTAAACGGTGAGGGGGTGATCACCGCCTCAATTCCCAAAGACTTGACACCAGCTGACCTCGACCCCAAACAGGTAGAAGTACTGCTGCGGCAAAAAATCACTGGCCCTGACCAGGTAGGTCGGCATCCCGAAACTGGCGAACCGATTTATGTGAAAATTGGTGCTTACGGGCCCTACGTCCAATTAGGTGATAAAACCGACGAAAACCCCAAACCGAAACAAGCCTCCTTACTTAAAGGTGTCACCCCAGAAACCGTTACCCTGGAAATGGCTGTTGGTCTGTTGGCACTACCCCGAACATTGGGAGTTCATCCTGTAACTGGTGGCAAAATCCAAGCAAGTTTGGGACGCTTTGGCCCTTATGTGGTTCATGACCAAGGTAAAGAAGGGAAAGACTATCGCTCCCTAAAAGCTGCTGATAATGTATTGGCAATTAGCCTAGAACGTGCATTGGAATTGTTATCCGAACCCAAAAAGGGACGCAGTTCCACCAACAGCAAGTCCAAGGCAGCCTTACGCGAATTGGGTACGCATCCAGAGGACGGGGAAACAATCAATATCTATGATGGCCCCTATGGCCCTTACATCAAGCATGGCAAAACTAATGTAAGTATCCCAGAAGGTCAAACGGTAGAAGATATAACTTTGACGGCGGCGTTGAATTTGCTGGCAGCTAAGGCATCGACTGGGAAATCGACTCGCAAAACGAGTAAATCAACGAATTCCAAATCTAAGTCAACTACTAAGTCAACTGCTAAGTCATCAACGACGGCGGCGAAGAAAAAGACCACCGAAGGCTAGTTGTAAGTCAGCTAATTTGGGATTTTAGATTGACGATCGCAGTAGGAGCGTCTTTTAGATTTTAGATTTATTTCGCCTGCAAGGGGCGGGCATAAACCCCAAAATTCTTTTAATCTAAAATCTAAAATTCGTAGTCAAGAGTCTCAAGTCCGATCCTGAACTCTTGACCCTTGATATCCATCCTTGATAGGATACAGTTCGATAGGTTGCAAGTGTGATAATCTAAAAGGTAAGGGAATAACACAACGCCAAATTTTAGAAGTGGCTTATGTCCCAAATGCGGGATTGTGTATCAGCCCGATTGGAAGCCAGAGGTGCGAAAATATGCTATTTTCTGCGTACCTGTTAATCAAAAATTGAGGTAGTATCTCAGGAGCGGTCTGTTCATGGACTATATAGAAAAGGTGCTGGAAAAGCTTAAGGAATTAGCTCGCAGGCTAATTGAGAGCCTGTTAGGGCCAGAGGCGGAACCGGAACCGGAACTGATTCCGATTCCTGTGAACGATCGCTCACGGCGTCGCTACTAACCCGAAAGTGCTGAACTCGACGCAACCCTTAAGCATTCTAGTACTGCATGGGCCAAACTTAAATTTGCTAGGACAACGAGAACCAGGAATTTATGGTTCTTTGACGCTAGCTGAAATTAACCGCCTGTTAGAAGAAGAAGCATTCAAGTTACAGGCGAAAGTTTTTTCTGTGCAGTCAAATCATGAAGGGACTTTAGTAGATACTATTCATGGCGCATTAGGAGAATATCAGGGAATCCTGATTAATGCAGGCGCATATACTCACACAAGTGTCGCCTTGCGAGATGCGATCGCTGCTGTTAACTTACCCACAGTAGAAGTGCATCTGAGTAACATTTACCGCCGGGAAGATTTTCGCCATCATTCGTACATCGCCCCAGTTGCGATCGGACAAATAAGTGGTTTTGGCGTTCAAAGTTACTTGTTGGGCTTACAAGCATTAGTCAATCATTTACAGAAAGGATGAAAGGTGAATCAGTTATAGATTTTAGACTTTAGATGAAGTTCTAAAATCTAAAATCCAAAATCGTATGCGTTATTCTCCTATTAGTCGGTTTAAAGGTACTTTACTCGGAGCGTTTCTAGGGGAAAGTTTAACTTGTGGTGGAATCGAATTTCATAGTTGCCTAGATTTGGGCAAAATGGCGGTTTTGGGTACTCAGAGTTTGATTGCATTAGGTAGATTAGATTTAGATGATTGGATAAGGCGTCAGCAAGAAGAATCGGTTGATTTAGCTGCAACTGATGATATATCGGTAAAAATAATTATTGCCACACTACCAGTAGCACTCTTTTTTCACGAAAATCCAATTAAGCTTAGGCAAAACTTGCTACGTGTGCTAAATATCTGGGAAGATGACCCAGTAGTAAGAGATGGAACACTCGCAGTTGCTTATGCGATCGCTCTTGCCCTAACCGAAAAACTCGACCCCCTAACCCTGATTCCACAAACAATTGCTTTTATCGGAGAAACACCGACATCAATACCAAAAAAATTATTAAGAGTCCAGAATTTATTAGAACAAGGGGTTGGATTGTCAAGGGTGCAAGCTGAGTTTGCCAAGGAAGAAAAACTCAGTAACACTATTGCAATGGCATTTTACTGCTTTTTGAGTACCTTGGAAGACTTTCGCCTTGCAGTTTTGCAGGCAACTTATAATGATAATTCTCAAGTGCAAGACACTACGCCTCTAAGCTCAAAAGCTACAGGTGCAATTACTGGTGCTTTATCAGGCGCATATAACGGTATCGGTGGAATTCCTGTAAATTGGCAAGTTTTACTCTTGCAGAGTAATTCTCCAGTATGGGGATTAACTAGTTTTTCCCAAATGTTAGAATTGACTGATGCCTTTGTGGCGATGTGGTCGGGAGTGTATGATCTTACCTTAAATCCAGAGGAGGGATGTGAGGTGGCTCTGCTTTGTGTTTACGCAGCTCCTCGCGTTATTCGGCTGCGATAATCTCAATTAATCAGATAAGGGGTTAAATCCCTTCTTACAAGTAAGCAAACTGATGCCACAGTGTATTAGTCTCATATACTAGAATTTTTCAGCAAACCTCGGACTGATTCTGTAGCTAGCTATTGTGGCAAATCCGCAGTAAAAAAGCCCCACCACCGTAGTTGCAGTAGCCACAGAGTAAACTTTCCTGATGATTGTCTTTTTTTGAGCCATCAAAGTCGGCAATTGCAGGCAGAGATAATGAAAATGCAGCAATTTTTGCAGTTCTTGAACCAGCAATTGACTCACTGGCGGCGACAGTATACAACACTACGCCGTAAGGGAAAGTTAATGAGAAGTCCCAAAGGTAAAACCCATAGAAGGGAACTTCTCAGGACTATGCTCAAGAATATATTCCTGTTTTTATCAAAAACCAATGATAAAAGCGAGCGTCGGAAACAAGAACGAGCGCTAAAACCAAAGGCAAAATCGGTCAAAACTCAGAGCAGTATTTATGCAGTCGGTTTAGATTGGGCATATCAACAGCGTTACTCGGTAATTTTAGCGATCGCGATCGTATCTCTAACAGGCGTTATTGGAAATAAATTATACAATCAGACGCAACTCCAAGTTGGAAATTCCGCGCCCCAGACAATTACGGCCCCTTACACAGCTAGTATCGAAAATCAGAAAAAAACAGAAGCCAAGCGCAAAGCTGTTAGTAAAAGCTCCTTACAGGTGTTGATGCTTGATGCGCGAATGAATGAAGAAATCAATAAAAATTTGCAACAACTCCTAGATGATGGCAACGAAATTCGCGCCGTTGCTGGAGCTTTTCCTTTTTTTGATTCTGTCGTTTTATCCATTTCTACCCAGCGTTATCTCCGCTCTTGTTCTGAATCGGAATGGCAAGCACTGCTATTGACTGTCGAAAATACTAAAAATCAGCAGAAGAAACCAAAAGGACAAACTACCGCTTCATCCAATCAAGAACGCCGGGCGCGCACAACACCCAAATCTGATTCACAGAGTCAAAAAAAGACAGAGCCATCTGATTTTTCTCAAAATACTGACTTTACTCAAGCTGTAGCAGAACTAGAATCTTACCGCCTCACAACTTCTGAGAAAAACTTATCTTTACTGATTGCCCTAATTTCCCAAGCACGCCAAAGATACACCCAAGCCACTGCTAAACTTTTACAGTTAGAGACTGTTAACCCAGAAGCAGTATACGAAGAATCCCTGCTTTTAGATTTGTTAGATGTGGAGTGGGAAAAAACCCAAACGGGAATTCATCAAATTACAGAGCGGATTCTTGCCCAAGGCATCCCACAAGGACTGCCAAAAAATATCTTACAAGATGCGGTGAGTTTACAATTGCAGACCTTTGTACCAGAAAACGCTGAAACTTTGGCAAAGAACGTGTTGTTAGCTGTACTCAAGCCGAATCTGCAAAATGATGAAGAACAAACAAGAGAAAACGCTCAAAAGGCTGCTGCTGGTGTGCCCCCTGTGATGGAGAAGGTACGCTCTGGTGAGGTGATTGTCAAAAAAGGAGCGCAGATTACTGCATGGGACTTTGAGGTGCTGGAGCATTATCACCTGATTCGTCGGGAGATAAAATGGCAGGAATTGCTGAAATTAGGAAGCGTGATTGCGATCGCCATTAGCATTTTTGTCTGGGTAGAACGGCATATCGATTACGAATTGCGACAACGTGATCGCTTGTTAGTGTTACTGCTAACTCTGAGTGTACCAGGAGCGATCGCCATCGGATTGCCTTACACTACTTGGAGTGCCCTTGGTTTGTTGTTGGGAAGCTTCTACGGCTCTACTTTGGCGCTGACAGTTGTCGGACTGTTGTTGCCAATCTTAGGTATTAGCTTGGAGATGAGCAAGGCTGCCCTTTTAGCTGGTTTTGGGGGAGGATTATTAGGTAGTTATATCGCCCAACGATTGCGATCGCGTGAAGAATTAGCTTTATTAGGTGTGGCGATCGCTTTAACTCAAGGCGGTATTTATCTGGTTGTTAAAATCTTAATTGGTCAAGCATTTGGTTCAACCTGGTATATCGTCCTCCAAGAAGCCGGATTGTTTGCTTTATCCGGCTTAGGCTGGAGTATTGTCGCCTTGGGCTTGAGTCCTTATCTAGAAAAAGTTTTTGATTTAGTTACGCCAATCCGTCTAGCAGAGTTAGCGAACCCTAACCGCCCTTTATTAAAACGACTTGCTACTGAAACTCCGGGAACTTTTCAACATACCCTGCTTGTGGCTACCCTTGCCGAAGCTGCTGCCAAAGAACTAGGATGCAATGTTGAACTAGTTAGGGCTGGGACACTATATCATGATATTGGAAAAATGCACGACCCCCTTGGCTTTATTGAAAATCAAATGGGGGGGCCGAATAAACATGATACTGAGATTAAAGACCCTTGGAAGAGTGCAGAAATTATTAAAAAACACGTAACTGAAGGCTTGGTGATGGCGCGTAAACACCTTTTACCGACAGCGATTCAAGCTTTTATTCCAGAGCATCAGGGAACGATACTGATTGCCTATTTTCATCACCAAGCCCAGCAAATGGCTCAGGAAGATCCGAGTTTAATAGTAGACGACGCAGATTTCCGCTATGATGGGCCGATTCCGCAATCACGGGAAACAGGAATTGTTATGTTAGCAGATTCTTGTGAAGCCGCGCTGCGATCGCTGCAAGTATCGGCTAAATCTCCAGAAAAGAAGCCATCGCTTAAAGATGTCTCCACTGAACAAGCTTTAACAATGTTAAATAACATCCTGCGTGCCAAATGGCAAGACAATCAACTCGTAGATTCGGGACTAACACGGGAAGAAATGTCACAAATTGCTGAAATATTTGTGGAAGTTTGGCAGCAATTTCATCACAAACGCATTGCTTATCCCAAGTTTAAGGCTAGTGGTGCTGCGCTTAATTCGTAATGCCGATATAAGAATCCGATTCAATACGGTTCGGTTAAGATTTTTGACCGAAAATTACCTACTTAAGGGAACTCTAAGAAATAAATTATCCAATATTGTGGGGTGGGCGTCTCGCCCGCCATACGGACTGGGCGGGCGAGACGCCCACCCCACAAGAGTTAATTGAATATTTTTTTATTTGGAAGTCCCTAAGTAAGTCCGCACAATAAAACCAAACTGTGTAAAGGAAAGTAAACAAGGCTCAAACTCTCTTTCCCCCTGCCTTACCCCAACGATAATTATTTACGCCGACCTACTTAGACGAGTCATTTCAAACAATTGCTGGGCATTACTTCCTAAAAAAGCATCGAAAAGTACTTGCTTTCCAGATTCCACTTCTACTAGATAGCGCTGGGCAATTTCATAATACGCGTAAGTCCAAGGAATCTGAATTTCTGCACCACTGTTATCATCTAGTACCGTCACCATTTCTGTGACTGCTTGAGTTGCAGTTTGCCGCAAACCACAAGTAATATTTCCCTCTATCTCTGCTTTCATTGGTACACCCAGGTTAGCCAAAGCACTGGCGGTAGTATCAATGTCTGGATATTCTGGAGTATTCTGACCATTGACGTAGCCTGTGAAATGGTTGACAGCATATCCGTGCAGCAACACCCAAGCGCCATATTGAGTAACCTGATTCACCTCTTCGACAATAGAACGCTGGGGAAGTTGCCAAGGGCGGGTAAAAACTTGCTGGAGTTCTTTGGCGATGGTTTCAATATTCCTGTCTTTTTGTAGAATAATCAGGGGTGAGGTCAGTTCCTTTGGGATTGAAGATACTGTTTTAGAGATGAGTTGGGCAATATTAGCAGGCAATTCATCGACAATCAACTCGCTGATAAACAGCTTGGGTAAGTTAAATTCCTCTTGCTGTGGATGACGATAATGACGGGCGTACAAAAGAGTTTGAGCAAAAGTATACTCTCCAGCCGCCACGTAACCTAAAGCTTCTGCAAGTTGTCCAAGGTAGTCAATTCCCAAGTTAACTTCACCCTGTGGAGTATCTACTAATAAACGCAAAGACCGAAAGGCAATGTGGTCGTTGGCGACAGTCCCACCCGCAGCAGTAATCATTTGTTGGTAGGTACGGGCATGATTTACCCTGGCGCTATATTCTTGCCAAAGTAATTTCCATAAATTCAGGGCTATTTTATTTGTCATTTGTCATTTGTCATTGGTTATTTCCCTCGTCTCCCTCATCCCCTAAAAACTTAAGATATCGCTGATAATCTCAAGGGCTATCTGAATTTGGTCGCTGTCAATAACTAGAGGGGGACAGAAACGAATTGCGGCTTTACCGCAACCTAGCAATAATAAACCGCGTAAAAAAGCTTCTTGGATAATGCGATCGCGTAATTTATGATCGAGATTACCCACTTCATCCAATAAATCCACCGCTACCATCAAACCCTTACCTCGTGGCGGCGATACTCTCGGAAATCTTTGATGCAACTTGGTAAGACTAGCTTGTAATAATTCGCCCATCTGGGTAGCGTTGGTCATCAAACCACTTTCCAGCAATCGCAGTGTGGCAATACCAGCAGCACAAGCAACAGGATTACCACCAAATGTAGTAGCGTGAGAACCAGGAGGCCAAGTCATTAACTCTGGTCTGGTAAGTATCGCTCCCAAGGGCATACCACTGGCGATACCTTTAGCTGTGGTAATGATATCAGGCATCACGCCCCAATGCTCGATCGCAAATAAGCGACCAGTCCGCCCCATCCCCGCTTGTACTTCATCCACTACCATCAGAATACCGTGGCGATCGCATATCTCCCGAATCCGTTTTAAAAAACCATCTTCGGGGACGATATATCCACCTTCTCCTTGAATCGGTTCGACAACAATCGCTGCTACTTCTTGCGGTGGTAAAATAGTTGTAAATAGATGTTGTTCCAGATAATCTAAGCTAGCGTGAGTGCCGTAGGGAATATGAGTTACCCCAGGAACTAAAGGCCCAAAGTTAGCTCGTTGCACTGCTTTGGAACCAGTGAGAGACATTGCCCCATAAGTGCGTCCGTGAAATGCGCCTAAAAATGCCACAATTAGCGATCGCTTGGTGTAATATCGAGCTAGTTTAATTGCTCCTTCGTTGGATTCTGCCCCAGAATTGCTAAAAAATATCTTTGCGGGAAACACAGCATTACTCTGTGGCTGGGGAAAAGGGGCGCGCATAGCTAATTGTTCCGCTAGTTCCACCATCGGCTCATAATAAAAATCTGTCCCTGACATGTGCAACAGCCGCGCCGATTGTTCTTGAATTGCTTTGACAACTTCCGGGTGAGCGTGTCCGGTGGCGGTAACGGCAATACCTGCGGTCATATCCAGAAATACATTGCCATCCACATCTTCTACCATACAGCCCTGACCGCGAGATACAACTAACGGGTAATCGCGGGTATAAGAAGGAGAAGTTACAGCGCGATCGCGTCGTACAATAGCTTGAGCGCGAGGCCCAGGTAAAGCAGTTATTAAATGGGGTATACGAGGTAAATTTAGGTTAATAGGAATACTTAACATATTTTTTTCGGGGTTTTTAAAGATTACTGATGATTAAACGCTAAAGTATTGATTGCTTACAGTAACATTTGATTCCATTACTGTAAGAATTACGCATTTACCGAAAAATCAGAGTATACGTCAACGACTCAGGAAAAATACAGCTAATCTTCCCTGAATCCTCACAAGTATTTAACGAAAAAGCTTGACATTAAGCCCTTTCGTATTGTTTAAGACTCTTGCCCGTTTTTATAACACAACTTTTATAAAATATTCTCTATTTCCCATTCCCTCTATCGGAACCACCAGCCTCTACCATTGCTGTAAAACTGAAACCGTCCAAAGCCAAGAAATTGACCGTGAGATTTTTCACCCACAGGGAATGCTGTAACACCCAATAAATAGACACCAGAAAAGCTCGGATTACTTAAAGGGCGGAGGGCGATGGTAATTGTCTGTCCTGGAGTTACAGGTGGGTCAAAGCTTACAGAAACCGTGCGTGTATCGCGGTCGTTTGTGACTGGACCTAGTTTCAGTTGCGTTTCTTTGCGATCGCGTGTGCCGACAAATGCGCGGGTATCATCAAGATTGTAGCGGATGTTTTCCGATCCTTCTTTTTGTGCGATCGTTACCTTCTGTAGGGATTCTCCGGCATTCTCAGGCACATCGATAGTGAAATAGTAAGTTGCGCCCCAAACATTCACCTCTTTGTAAGTAGTTGTCGCGTTAACAAGTTTCGGTGGTTGGACAAAATAGACTAGACCATCTCTAAGCTGCACAGCTTCAGCCACCGGAAGTGTAACTTCTCCAATGCCTATTGCTAACGAGAGTGTTATTCCAAACAAAGTTGTAACGCGCATGATTTTCAGATATAAAAACGCACTTAGGAACGTAGATTAAATAAGATGCAAAACTTCATCCTGTCTCTAGCTTCCCTCTCCTTGTAAAGAAAAGGGATTGAGGGTGAGGTAAATCATGTATATTATTTAATTCTTATTCCTTACTTTGATTCTAGTTCCTTAGGAATCAGTGATTTAGGAATGATAGAAGCTTGTTTTTGCCCAACCGAAGATTTCGTATACCACCAAGCCCAAGCAATTAAAACAGCTTGAAAGGGAAGTCTAACTACGTGTACCCAAGGTGAATTTGGTATATGTTCTAGCTGAATGTGATTAACCGCCATATTGATATTGGCAGGGAAAACCGCAATAAAAAGAGCAATAAGTCCCCAAGCAGCAGCTTGACTTACAGGCGGAACTAATAACCCAATACCACCCAAAATTTCATAAAAGCCACTGAGATAAACTAATCCTAAAGGGTAAGGAAGTTGTGGTGGCATAATTTTGACATAAGGTTCTGGAATCAGAAAGTGTGTCACTCCAATCACAATAATGGATATAGCAAGGATGACTCGTAATATTTCCTTATATTGCTTCATGTTTTTTGCCTCATTATATACTTGCCCTTATTACTTCAGTTTGACTGACAGATGTTAATCTGCCTTGAGTCAATAGGAGTAAAAACTGAAAATACTCTAGACATCTCCGAAAAAGAATTGTTTTGACGTAGCAGTGCTACATCTCTACAAGGGTTATGGGTAACGCATATTTAATTTCTGGAGATGTCTTCTCATTAAATCAGGATATTGTTTGATTTATCATCTGTCATACTAGCGATCTTTAATTATCTGTTATTAACGCTTTATCCATCAAAAATATGAGTGATGCCTTTAGCCGACTTGCACCCTTCATCCAAGAATATATTTATCATCACCAGTGGACTGAATTACGTCCAGTTCAAATTGCCGCTTGTCAAGTTATATTTGACACTGATGCTCACTTACTAGTTACTGCTGCAACTGCTGCTGGTAAAACAGAAGCAGCTTTTCTACCAGTTTTGACTCTATTACATACCAACCCTTCTGCCACAATTGGCGTATTATATATTAGTCCAATCAAAGCTTTAATTAACGATCAATTTGAGCGTCTCAACGACTTACTCAAAGAAGCAGATATTCCAGTTTGGCACTGGCACGGCGATGTTTCACAAACTAGAAAAAACAAACTTTTGAAGAATCCTCAAGGCATTCTCCAAATTACCCCAGAATCTCTAGAAAGTTTGTTAATTAATAAAAATAACGATCTACTTCGCTTATTTGGTGATTTAAGGTTTGTCATCATTGATGAAATTCATGCCTTTATGGGTTCAGAACGGGGTTGTCAAATCATTTGCCAATTACAACGTTTAGCAAAGTTGACACAAACACAACCGCGTCGTATTGGTTTGTCGGCAACTCTTGGAGATTACTCAATAGCTGAAAATTGGTTGCGTTCGGGAACAGATAAGCCAGTGATTACACCAAAATTTGATGGTATAAAACGGCAAATAAAACTAGCTGTAGAACATTTTTATACTAGAGATGAAGTAGATGAATCAGAGGTAACAGCTGATGAACAATATATTTTCAACCTCAGCAAGTCTCGCAAATGTCTAATATTTGCTAATAATCGCACACGTACCGAATCTGTAATTGCATCTTTGCGAAAAATTGCTACAAAACAAGGACTACCAGATATATATCATGTGCATCACGGGAGTATCTCTGCTAGTTTGCGGCAAGCTGCTGAGAATGCCATGCGTGAACCTAACAATCCCGCTGTTACTGCCGCCACTCTGACTCTAGAATTAGGTATAGATATCGGTCATTTAGAGCGAGTGATTCAGTTAGAATCACCCTTATCTGTAGCTAGCTTTTTACAACGCTTGGGACGCAGTGGGAGAAGAGGTGAAGCTGCTGATATGCGCTTTGTCTGCGCTGAAGATACGCCATTACCAGAAGCTTCTCTACCAGAACAAATCCCCTGGCAACTTTTGCAATGTATTGCAATAATTCAACTTTATTTAGAAGAACAATGGATTGAACCAATTAGACCAATAAAATATCCTTTGAGTCTACTTTATCATCAAACAATGAGTATTTTAACAGCAGCAAGTGAAATTTCAGTTAATGCCATAGCTAAACAAATTTTGAGTCTGCCGCCCTTTGCTGCAATTTCCAAAGAAGATTTACAAATATTACTACGCTATTTAATTGATATTGGTCATATTCAGCATACTGAACAAGGTAAATTAATCCTGGGTTTGGCAGGAGAAAAGGTAGTAAGAAAATTTCAGTTTTATGCTGTCTTTGCTGAACAACAAGAATATATTGTCAAGCAAGGTGTAACAGAAATCGGTAGTATAGTCACGCCGCTTCCTGTTGGCAATCAATTTGCTTTAGCTGGTAGAACTTGGGAAGTCGTAGAAGTTGACTTTAAGAAGAAGGCTATTTTTGTTAAACAAGCTGAGGGTAAAGCTAGTATTTATTGGCGTGGTGGTGGTGGTACTATTCATACCAAAGTTTTACAGCGAATGCAGCAAGTTTTATTTGAGAATGTTGAGTATGGATATTTGCAAAGAAATGCTTTACAACGTTTACATCAAGTTCGCCAATTGGTGCAGCAGGTTGGATTAGATAAGCACAATATTTTGCAACTAGAAAAAGGTAAATGCTGTATTTTTCCTTGGATGGGTACGATTGCTTATCGCACCTTAGAAAGATTACTTAATTCATATTGTCGGGAATCATTGGAAATTACAAGTATAGGCGGAGTAAATCCCTATTATTTGACACTTAAATTAGGCAAGGATAAATTTAAATATCTTTATCGTGAAATTGCTTCCTTGTGTGAACAAAGAATTACTTCAGAAGATTTAGTCAGTACCTCAGAAGCGCCAGAACTTCAAAAATATGATGGTTTTATTCCTCATCCACTTTTATGGAAAGCTTTTGCTAACGATTATTTGGATATGAGCGAACTTAAACAGCAAGTGACACTGTGGAGAGAATAAGTTCCAATACAGTTCGCTTAAGATTCCCGCGCCTTTTTTTAAGTGGGTAAAAGATGGTTATATTACAATATACCAAAACACTTGTAGAGACGGCGATTTATCGCGTCTCGGAAACCCAAAATTGTTGCCAGTAGCCCTTAACCTAATACATTTGAGTTATACCAAGTTTGCTTAAACACTATAAGCAAACCTTTTTAAGGAGGGTTGGGAAAATCTTCAAAAGAATTTATGGCAATTGGTAAGTCACGAAAGAATACTAAAGGTAAAGGTATTTTAGATTGGCTAGCGAAAGCAAAAGCAAGTGATTTTACCTTTTTAGAAAAATTTAACGAAATGAGCGATCGCTATCTTGATAATTCAGATATTTTCAGCTTAGAAGATACAGAAAATATCGCATATCAAGAGCTTTATGATTTACTGATAGCTTAATATCCTAACTGGATCAAATTGGCTAAAATGAAGAATCTATTACAATAAAAATTAATGTTTATTGACAACTACCTACATTTAATTAATACTAATATGCAAATAACTCCTACTTATGAAAACGAGCTATTTTTTAATTAATCTCTGGAGCGATCGCAAATGATAATTTAAGATTTTCCAGTATTCAATTTCTTACCAATTATAATATTACTAGGATTGCCCTTGACTCTTAAATAAGACAATATCATTGAGTTCAATAATTTCATATTTTACTCTTTTCTACCACCTCAAGATAGATCATAGACCGTAAATAAGCCATGTCCAGCTTATTTAAATATAGAGTATTTTTAAATTGGAATTTGAATCCAGAATTCTGTACCTTTTCCTGGTTCTGATAGACAATTCAAAATTCCCCTATGTTTTTCTACTATAATTTGGTAGCTAATTGATAATCCTAAACCTGTTCCTTTACCTACAGGTTTTGTGGTAAAAAATGGATCGAATAACCGCTTTCTAACGTCTTCTGGCATTCCTAATCCGTTGTCGGCAATTCTAATGACAACAAATTTGCTGTCTAAAATTTCAGTACAAATTGTAATTTGCGCCTTATGATTGTTTCTGATGTTGACCATTGACTCTTCTAAAGCATCAATTGCATTAGTTAAAATATTCATAAATACTTGATTAAGTTGCCCAGGATAGCAATCAACTAAGGGCAACTTAGCATATTCTTTAACTATAGATATATCTAACCCAATTCCATTATCTTTCCAGCGGTGATGCAAAACTAATAATGTATTTTCAATTCCTTCATGAATATCAACTTGTTTTTTGTCGGCTTCATCATGGCGAGAAAAATTTCGCAATCCCAAAACAATTTCACGGATACGATTAGTACCCATATTCATGGAGGATAGGAGTTTATAAAGGTCACTAGTAATGAATTCTAAATCAATTTTTTCAGTGAAATATTCAATTTCTATTTCTGGGTGGGGGTAGTATTGCTGATAAAGATGTAAGAGTGTTAACATCTCTTGAAAGTATTCGTTAGCATAGGTTAAATTACCATGAATAAAATTAACTGGATTGTTGATTTCATGGGCAACTCCAGCGACTAATTGTCCTAAGCTAGACATTTTTTCATTCTGGATCAGTTGAGATTGAGTTTCCTGCAATTTATGTAAGGTTTCGGTGAGTTTTTCAGCTTGAGTTTGAGCGACTAAAGTAGCAGCGCGACTTTGGGTATAAAGTTGTGCATGATCGATGGCGATCGCTAGTTGATCGCAAACAGCTTGTAGTAGGCTAACTTCACTGTTATTCCAAATGCGATCGCCACTACAATGACTGCACACAATTGCCCCAATTTCACCAGAATTACTCTTAACTGGTATCAGGATTTGAGATGTAATCCCAAACTCAGTTAAAAGTTCGTGCATATCATAATCGAGATTTAATTTACTATTAATATTGTCGATACAAATTACCTCTTGAGAAAGAAGTATATTTGTTAAATAATTACTTTTTTGTAGCGGAATGTGACCTAACATACTTGCTAAGTTAGGGTTTCGCGCTTCATAGGTAATAGCCAGACTTGGCTGGGATGAGTGTGCTAAATAAGAAAGAAAGTAGCAACGGTCAATTTGTAATAAGCTGCGAATTTCATTAACAGCAGTTTCTAAGATCATATCTAGGTCAAGAGAACTGCGGATTTGACTAGCTAGACGCAGTAATAAAGCTTCCCGACGGCTGAGGAGTTCTTCTCGCGCCCAGATTCGGTCAATAGCTACAGCAATATTATTAGCAATCCAATTTAATAGGTTATGAGTTGGTTCGGTAAATAATTGCTTGCTGAATAGAGCGATTATACCGATTATTTGCTGCTCTACTATCAGAGGATAAGCAGAAAATCGAGAAATTGAAAATGTAGAATTTACAAGTTTTTCTGAATTATTAATTGATAGTTCTTGGTTAAAAATAGCTTGATGATTTTGAATCATTAAGCCAATAATATTATTGACTAAAGCGATATGTTCTGGGAAATCTTGGGTATCGCTCAAAGTACTGCAAGTCATATCTGTGCAATGAACGCCAGCTTGTAATTGTAGCTGGTTTGTCTGTCTTTCAAAAGTCCAGATACAGACAAAGCCGATATCAAGGTATTGGGAAATCGTATTTGTACAGTTTTGCAGAATTTCTGGAAGTGTGCCACTCTGAGATAAGGCTAAACTGACTTCTGCACTCAAAACTGACAAGCGCGATCGCTCCAATAAAGCTAACTCTGAAAGCTTACGCTGTGTAATATCCGTGCGAATTGATACATATTGATAGGGATTTCCATTTTCTCCCAACATTGGGGCGATCAAAGTATCAACCCAATAAAAAGTTCCATCCTTAGCTTTATTTTGAATTTCTCCTGTCCAGATTTTCCCTTTAGCAATAGTTTTCCATAAATTTGCAAAAAATTCCTTTGTGTGGTGTCCAGAATTGATAATCCGATGGTCTTGACCTAAAAGTTCTTCTGAAGAATATTTAGAAACTTGACAAAATAGGTCATTGACATAGGTTATTTTCCCACTTCTATCAGTAATAGCTACTAGTGAATGGGCATTTAAGGCAAATCTAAAAGCTTCTAATTCTTGGATAGATTTTTGTAGCGCTATCTCATTCTGTTTATTAACAGTGATGTCACGAGCTACTGCATAAATCAACTTTTCTTCAATGAAACTAGTTGCATTCCATGACAACCATTTATAAGAGCCATCCCGACAAAGATAGCGGTTTTCAAAGCTAACTGCATCTACAGTTTGTGTAATTTTTTGGGCTACTGCAATAGTTAATTCCTGGTCTTCTGGGTGAATAAATTCTATAAATGGTTTAGCAATAAGTTCCTGAATTGACCAACCCAGTGTTTTTGCCCATACTGGATTTAAATACTTAGAATAACCATTAAAATCAGCAATACACAATAAATCTATAGAAAGTGAGAAAAATCGAGAGTATTTTTCTTCAGATTGTTTGTACTCAGTTTTAACTAGTTCCATCAGCTTTTTTGGTATGAATCTTTTTGGAAAAAAGTTAATACGTTTATCGTTAATATTACTTACGAATAAAAACGTAATTAACTTGATAGTAAAGCCAATAAGTACCTACTAGTTTTTACTGAGTAAGCTAGCTGTTAACTTAGTTCTCTACTAAATAAAGGTTTCCCTAAAAAGCTGTAGAAGAAACATTTAGAGTTTAGGTTTAAGATAAGAAGTGTGACGTAATTTTTTATCTTTCATTGTCCTTAAGTAGCTAAGGTATTAGGAGCATAAGGCGTAATTCGTAGTTAAGAATTCAATTATGAATTACGAATTACGAATTATTTTAAGCAATACTCCCGCGCTTTCTAGCTTCTTTGTAGGAAGTTCCCACATTTTTTAAACCAGCTTTAATCATTTGTTGTTCGAGAAGGGCAAAGAAACGCGCCCGATCGCCACCTTTTACAACTGCTTGGTTATGGGCTTCAGCGATCGCTACAGGGTAGCCGTATCCTTTCTGCACTTGTGCTAACATCAGTCCCAGTGCTTGATCTAACATGGTTGCATTCTCTGCCACCCACGCCGGGACTTCGATACGGGCGATTTCGGTGCCAACGTGGACGTAGCAAAAGTAAATTGTTTGATCGCCGTAAAGTTCGAGAATGGGCGAATTACTGCGCCACAAGGTACTGCGTTGTCCTGGCTTGAGTCGGGTTGCCCAAACAGAAGTATCTCGCAACTGTTCAAAAATTTTACAAGGTACTTTTTCTAGCTGATTTGGGCAATGAGTTCTACAGTCTGGCGCTGGATGGGGACAAGCCAACAAGCGTAAAAAGTTCATTGTTTCGATGCTACGAGAGGCGCTAAGATAGCCCATCAACGGAATCTGAGCATCACGCATTTGCTGCCAAGCTTCGAGAATGGGGGGTAAAATGCGATCGCGTGCATCCATCGGCAACTGTTCTAAAAACCAGTAAATTAGCGAACCATCTACCATTGCTAGCGCTGGCGTTTCCTTTTGTGCTGCATCACACGCCAGTTCTGCCAACACCGTTGCTTCGGAAGCTGTGCGGCGAAAACTCATCCATTCCTCAGTTCTAATTCCCCATTGCCGAGACATATATAAATCTTCTGGACGGTAAAATACCTCTGGCAAACTATCGAGTAGCGGATGGCGATTTTGTCCGTAGTGCAAGACAACTCTGCCGATATTTAGGAGATAACAGTAAGCAATTTCGTGATGGTTGGGGGCAATTTGAGAACCATCGGTAGCAATGACAGTATGAATTTTTGGGGGAACTGGAATATCGATGCAGGTTTCTAGCGGCTCGATTGGGGTAGCATTAGCAAAGAGAATGCGAGCGCGCCATTTTTCCTGGCGCTCGATTAAATCTTGTTGAGACTCGTAAGCATTTTTTAAATGTTGTTGTGCCAGTTCTAAACGCTGACGACTGGCAGCAGCTTCTAAAGTAAGATGCTGACTTAAACCCTGCATTTGTCGCGCTAGTTTTGTTAGGTCAAGCATAAAAGTTAAGTGCTAAGTGAGGAGTGAATAGTTATGAGTTATTATTTCACCTAAATCCCAGGAGGAAAGCGCCTGATTTTTAATCATTTTTAAAATATTTACATTAAAAAACACATAGTTTGATTTAATAGACATCTGGGAAAATTAAATATGCGTTGTCCATAATCCTTGTAGAGACGTAGCAGTGCTACGTCTCCACATTTTTTTCACCAGATGTTTAATAGATTAAAGCCAAGCTGAGAAATCCTTAGCAAACTGAGAAAGTGATAACAACTGAATTCGCGGATCATTTTGGGCAAATTCCCGTTCTGTTTGGGTATTATAGCCCCAGTCTGCAAGGAAAAGTTTCACATCCTCAAGGTCTGCTTGCTGTTGGACTAACTGTAATGCCTTGAGTCTATCTTCTACAAACCAGAGACTAAGTAGCTTGTCACTTGCTGACTGGATTAATTCTCGTAAAATCTCATATTTAGGACGCTTGACTTCTTTGCCAAAAATTGCTTCCGGTGGTAAATTTACCCCCTCTTGTTGCAACAACTGCTGCACAAAACGCCCTTCTTTAGTTGTCACAATGTAAAGCTTAACTCCACTGTCAAGAGTTAACTTTATTTTTTCTACTACACCTGGATAAAATTTATGCAGACTCAGCCAACCACCTAAATCAGTGGTAATCCATTCATCTCGCTGTCGATCTAGTTTCGCAGCAATTTCTCTTGCCTGTAGCTTGTCATCTAATAAAAGTTGTGGGGCGATGCTTGTCCATTGATGAAAAATATTTTCATCAGGAATTCCATCTATCAAGGCTTTGATTAAAACAGGCATTTCCCAACCAGTTTCAATTACAGGGCGTAAACGATAGAATCTCAAGGCTAAATCATCTGGTGGTGCATCGTTAGCAGACGACCAAATTTCAGAATAGGTACGCCATGCTACCTCAAAATATTCAATTAGTCCGTCGCAAATCACTCCATCAAAGTCCAGGGCTAAAATCGTGGGACTACTTGCGGTCATTGTTTTGAGGGTTAAAACTGCTGTTGTCAGCTTACCCGACAAATTAAAATCATGCAGTAATTTTTGTTAGTCTTTTATGATTTATGACTTGCTTAAAAAGTATGGTGGCATTATCCAATCTAATTTGATATTGGCTAGGTTAACGAGGATCTACAGCAGGTTTGCGATCGACTAAACGAATTTGATTTTGCTTGACTACTACAGTGATTAGTGGTAGAGAGCGTTTAGCTGGGCCATGAACAACTCGCCCCTGAGAATCGTATTGAGATCCATGACAAGGACAAATAAAGTGATTCTTCTCAAGATCCCATGAGACTGTACATCCTAAATGGGTACAGATTGGATTGATAGCGTACTCAGCAATCTTTGGCCCATCTTGGATAATCAGATAATCCACGCTGCTATCTGGCAAGCCTTTTACGAGAATCGGAATTCCTGGCTTTGCAGTTGCTAATAGTGTATTAGCGTCAATTTTTTTGCCGTCTTGAGCCAATGCCACCGATCCGGGAAGATAATTTTGACAGCGCGAATTCTTGGGATAAAGTGAGCAAAGGGTTTCTAGGTCTAGCTCACGACTTTGGCTGATTTTGGGAAACAGATATCCCATTGCTACTGATGCAGCTGTAGTACCTAGCATGTAGGTTAAGAAATCCCGGCGCGTTTTTATTCTCGTTGGAATTTTGCCATTAGTAGAAGAATTGTTTCTCATAATTAGATTTACCAGCAAAGGTCTACAACTATACTACGGCGCGATCGCACCAGGATTAATGTACATTTGTGTTTTGCTTTTTTTAGAGTTGTTCCGGCAACTTTAATTTTTATTTATTTCTGAAGTAAGAGGTTGTTTATAAATCTGAGAGCTAGAGTCTAACTTAAGATATGCTCCTCACAAAATATATTCTCAAACTCTCTCCAGAGAAAGAATTATTTATGCCTTTGATTTTTTAAGCTGTTGTTAGTCAATCAACATATTTTAATAGCTGAAAGTGCCATGAGTGATAAAAATCAAGAAAACCAAATTAATCAACCAGTAAGCGAAGATCGGGATTCTCGTGAAAAGCCAGATGTGAACGAAAGAAACTTAACCGCGAATCCAGGAGATAGAATTTCTGATCAGCCTCAATCAATTGAAGAGAAGGCTAAACAGAAAGCTGTCGATGATGTTCCAGACATTACAGGTGACAAAATCACAGTCCCGACTTACTTTGTTGTGGATGAACCCAATGGCGAAAAGAAGGCACTCCATCACATTAAAGATGCTGAAGAAATCTCTGACGTAATTCGGCAGGCACGACTTGATGAAAATGGAAATCGAATTTGGTAATAGTTGTTTATGGAAGACGCAGGGATACAGAGAAGTTATCAAATATTCTCTGCTTCTTTGCGTCTCGCGCTGACAGCAGATTTAAGATATTTTCCTCTGCATTGAAATACACTCTAAATTAAATCAGAATCTTTAGTTGTATTTGTTGTACATACCACAAGCGTTCTGTTTGGTCTTTAACAGTATCCAAAATCCGAACATTATGACCCCACGGAATTAGTGCAAGCACCTCTTGCACTAATTGCTCATCTGGATAAGCTTCGGCAAATGCCCGCATATACTTGAGGTTCCGAAGCGAAAAGCCTTTCATCTCTGGAAAAGCTTTCTGCAAGTCAGCCGCCAGACTATTAATAACTTTTGCGCCCCAACCCTGCTGCTGTTGGCGATTCAGAATATCTCGCCCAATTTTCCAGTAGAGTAATACTAATTCTTTATTGACTGCAACTGCGGCACGTAATTGAGCGCTAGAATCCGTGTTTTTAGTTCAGTTAAAAAATCTTCATAACCGATAATTGTAGATGCGCCCCTTTGTAAAACTTCAGATTTATCATCTTTAGGCATAAAAAAGAATTAACGCTACTTCTATTCTGCCAGCCTTACACCAACTTTTGTTATTAGTTACAGAATAATTCAGCGTTATATCAGTATTTTTGCTGGATAGTTCCAAGAAGGATGTGAGTTAAATTTACTAGGATTTACGCAAGAACGATCGCCACAACTTCAACATATTTTCATGAAAAATATTTTTTAGCGTCCAAATCTTAAAGGTTATAAGAATTCGCCACTTGCACATTTGACATGAGAGTATACAGCTTCAATAATATTCTTATGTAAAAATCCATACTTGTATAAAAATCCTATTTTTCTGCTGAATATACTCAGATCCAAAACCCGATCCGGTTAGCTCTCAGTCTGTTTGGCTTTTACGAATCAAATGAGATTTTTATATAAACTGGTATTAATAGGGTTGCATTATGCTTTTCTCGAATTCAAGAACTAGCTTAAAAACTTGTCCAAAAAATAAGAAGATAGGTGCAGTTTTTTGGACTAATAGTAACGTTATCTTGCTCACTGGATATTTAATAATTCTACCGATTTGCACACTGATAACTTTATCCTTATTATTGCCCTTATTCACTGCTAGCTTATTCGCTGTCACTGGAAACTCCTACCACTCTACATCGATTCCTTGGATAGATGATGCATCTGAATGTGAACATACTGGCAGAAATTGGAGCGATCGCAAATGTTGGGATGATAAACACAGTCCCCTGTTCTAGTCTGCAAACTCTTCTGACAAAATAGGCTACTTCTCTCTATCTAGCTTCTCTTGAATAGCCTCTCTACAAAATTCTGGCGGGTCGTCTTTAGCTTTCACTTCTTCCTT
This sequence comes from Nostoc sp., assembly GCF_036916655.1. Lineage (GTDB taxonomy): Bacteria > Cyanobacteriota > Cyanobacteriia > Cyanobacteriales > Nostocaceae > Nostoc. The sequence continues at coordinate 79,989 of NZ_JBALFY010000066.1, read as the reverse complement.
CATCTTTTCAGTAGCGCGAAAGCTGATAGTAGTCGTTAATGGTTCTTCTCTATGAGATTTAATTGGTTCTAGGCTTTCTGGATTACCTTTGGGATTAGGCATTGTTGAGAAATATAAATAATAGCCGAAACATTAGTGTACAAGTGTTTAATGGATAATTGGTGGTGATACGCGGTCTTGCAAACTAGTACACCAATATCCATTTTTCAATGGACACTACTATTTTATGTTCACGCGCACAGAACTAAACCACTAATGCACCTAGTCCCTTAGAACTTTAGAGATATAAGATAGAGGTATGTTCACTTTCTCAATTCTGGTAACGGGGTTGAGAAAGTCACGTCGCTTCTCTACGAGACGCCAAGGGCGATCGCTCCCAATTAAAAATTAAAAATTAAAAATTAATGAACCCCATAAATAAATTTAGGGGCTTGTATCCTTTTCGTTTTCGGTCAAAGCTGAAAGTGCTGGTATTATGTCGGTTTATCGTAATCTGCAAGAAACTCATTTGAATCGTGCCCGCGCCAGTCTCAGACAAGCGCTTTCTTGGTATGGATATCTTCGTAAGTCAGGACAGTTATCATCTAATCCAGAATTGCTAGGGTTGGTGAAACCGGAATTAGAAGCTTTGAACGCCACACTCAACAAGCTAGATTCTAACGTGATTAGAATTGCTGTCTTTGGTTTGGTGAGTCGGGGAAAGTCAGCAGTTTTAAATGCCTTGTTGGGTGACAAGATTTTGCAAACTGGGCCCCTGAATGGTGTCACTCAATGGCCCCGTTCCGTGCGTTGGCAGCCTGGTGGCAAGGTACTAGTAGAGTTAATTGATACCCCCGGATTAGACGAAATTGAGGGTGAGTCACGGGCGAATATGGCACGAGAAGTAGTACATCAGGCGGATTTGATTTTGTTTGTCGTGTCTGGTGATATCACGCGCACTGAGTATCAAGCATTGCTGGAATTGCGGCGATCGCAAAAACCCTTGATTTTAGTGTTTAACAAAATAGATTTATACCCAGATACCGACCAAGGAGCAATTTACCAAAATCTACAACAACTGGGTGCTGGACATCCTGAAGCAAAACCCCTATTACCTGATGAAATTGTGATGGTGGCGGCGGAACCAGCAGCAATGGAAGTCCGGGTTGAATGGCCTGATGGGCGTGTAAGTTATGAGTGGGAGACACCACCACCACAAGTAGACGAACTCAAAGAGACAATTCTGAATATTTTGAATCGGGAAGGGCGATCGCTTCTGGCATTAAATGCACTGATCCAAGCACGAGATGCAGAAGCCGCGATCGCTCAAAAAACTATCGATTTACGCGAAAAAGAAGCCGAAGATATCATCTGGCAATTTACCAAATACAAAGCTTTGGCAGTAATGCTCAATCCCATCGCTTTCTTAGATATTCTGGGCGGAACTGTTGCCGATTTGGCTTTAATTCGCGCCCTAGCTAGATTGTATGGTTTACCAATGACTAGCTATGAAGCTGGGAAAATTTTAAAAACGATTTTATTTAGTTCTGGTGGTTTACTACTGGGAGAATTAGGTAGTAGTTTGCTTTTGGGTTTAGGTAAAAGTACGGCTGCTATCACCAGTGGTGACAATCCCAGCAATATTACTGCTTTTGCTGGCAGTGCGATCGCTCAAGCTGGTATCGCTGGTTATGGCGCATACTCTGTTGGCAAAGCCGCCCAAGTCTATCTCGAAAAAGGCTGCACTTGGGGACAGTTGGGCGCTAGCAGTGTCATTCAAGAAATTCTCTCTCAAGTTGACCAAAATACAATTCTGTATCGTCTGCGACAAGAGTTAGGCATAAAATATTGAGAATAAATAAGAATTGTTTCCCTATTGTTACCGTTTATAAGTGTTTATCAACTTCTATCAAGCTCCTCTGACAATTGACTGACATTCCTAATTTGGGATGCAAGACTGAGAACATGACCATCACTAGCAGTGACTCCACCTAGTGGAATTCCCTTAGCTTTTTGAATCAAAAATGATCAGAGGGTAATTCCCACTTAAATTAGCTAAAAAGATGACGGTGTTTACCACTACCTCTTATGGGAAGCCTATCTAAACTGGAAATGTGAGCTTCATGGGGTCATTGAAAGCTCACAGTTAATATCTATCTCTGTAAATTAAAGGTAAAAGTATCATGACAACAACCCTAAACTCATTTGAAACTGCTGGGGCAGCAAATCTTGAAGAAGCTATTATTGGAGCTATTGCTGAAGCGCGGACAACTTGTGAACTAGATGGCAGTGATTCTGCTGGTTGTGCCGTAGCTTGGGACATTGTAGAAGAATTACAAGCTGAAAAATCCGATCAACAGCAAGCAAAATTAAAGAAAACTTCTTTGGAAAATTACTGCGATCGCCATCCAGCTTCCGTAGAATGTCTAATCTACGACGTTTAATAAGAATTCAGGAGTCAGAATTCAGTATGAATTGGAGTCCGAGTGGAGATGAGTGGGTTTAAGTCCTCCACTAATCGATTCTGAATTCTGAATTCTGCATTCTGCATTCTGAATTCTTCTTTAACTCTTCCGTAAATCAGCTGTTGCTGATTGCGTTATTTGCTTAATTGCCTCTAAATCAAGAGGTGGTGTTTCACTTTCCATTCCCAACCACAAAAGATATTCAATATTCCCAGCAGGGCCAGTGATCGGCGACCAAGTTAAGCCTTTGTATTTCCATCCTAATTCGTAGGCTGTTTGCAATACCTGGAAAATGGCATCAGCTTGGTCGTTTGGATCGCGCACAACACCTTTTTTACCCACACGGGATCTGCCAACTTCAAACTGTGGCTTGACTAACAACACAGCCTCTCGGTTAGCTTGAGTTAGTTGCCACAAAGCAGGTAAAATTTTAGTTAAAGAAATAAACGATACATCAACTACTGCCAAATCAGGAATCGGGTCATCCTCGCTATATAATTCATCTGGTCGTAGTTGCCGTAAATTGGTACGTTCCCGCAAAATCACGCGCGAATCATTTCGCAATCGCCAGTCAACTTGTCCGTAACCGACATCAATGCCGTAAACTTTTGTTGCTCCAGCTTGCAAAAGACAATCAGTAAAACCACCAGTAGAAATTCCACCATCTAAACAAATGCGCTCGACTACGGGAATGGCAAATACTGACAAAGCTTTGGAGAGTTTTTCACCGCCTCTAGAAACAAAAGGCGATCGCTCTTTAATATTTATTTGAGCTGTAATATCAACTTCAGTGCCAGGTTTATCAACTAGCTGCTGATTAACAGTAACTTCCCCCGCCTGAATTAGTCTTTGTGCTAAGGCGCGAGAAGCACATAAATTTAACTCTACTAATAGTGTGTCGAGTCGCTGTTTAGCCAATTAATTAGATTCTCCTGGTAAGATTAAAGCCAAAGTACGATTGATAATTTCTTCGCGGTTAACAACTTTTTTCAATTCTTGGGCTTCATAACGACCTTCTTCTACTTCTAAAGAAGCCTCATCAATGGCATTTAAATAGGCTTCTGCTAAGGTTTCTAACAATTCTTCTGGCGTCAGATAATAATCCTCAGCTTTATGCCGCTGATTTTCTCGTTGAATTTCCCCAATTGAATTGCGAATAGAAACTTCTTAAGAGCGAGTCGTGCGATTTTCAGATTGTTGTTTAATTAGATGTAACAGCTAACGGCCTTCTCTTAATAAGGCGAGATTTTCATTTTGGACATTTAAGCATAATTACAGTTGAATAGTTTGAAGTTTCGATCTACAAAATTGTATAGACACTCACGAGTCAGAGAAAATCACTCAAATTTTCCGTAAACAAACCTCTGAGATGAGTAGTTATTACATATACTAAAAACTTCAACTTTATTATGAAACATCTCTTAATCGCTAGTTTATCAACCCTACTTTTTACCGCCGGAGCTTATGTTTTACCAGCTCCCTCAATGGCACAGTTTGCAAATGTCAAACATCATTTGAATTCTCTGACTACAAGCCGTGTAGCTTTTGCTAGAGGAAAAAGTAGTACCACAATTGAAAATGCCGAAAATAACATCTATATATTAAGAGCTAAAGCTGGACAAACATTGACTTTAAAAGTTAATAGTTTAGGCGCTCGTGCCAGTGTTACTCTCTATGGTGTTAATGGTAAACCTTTGAGTCCAGTTTTCGCTGGTGCTGACGGTGAAAGTAAGAGTTTTCGCCTGCGTCTTCCTAAGACAGGTGATTATTATATCGTAGGCGGTTCTGGGCCGAATAATCATTTATACAATTTCACGATTTCTATTAAATAACAACACTACGGCAAAAGCTTTTGAGCATCAAAGAGTGCAGATCATCAGTGGTTAAAACGATTTGCCTCTTTCATTCTTTGGGAATGCACGACATCAAGAGAATTAAGATACAGCAAAATCAGTGTATTGCCGTAGTTCAACGAGATGGAAACCCAAGACAATATCTTCGCGAATTAATTTTACGATCCTGAGCTAGTTTATTCATCTGATAATCCTTTCTAGTTGCTCGTCAAGCGCGATGTTGCAATGTAGTGACAAGCGCCTTATACTCTCTTTTCAACGCCTGATAGGGTTAATAAAAAAGCGATCGCTCTTTCCCAACACAGACGAAAGTGCGATCGCCATTTATAATTCTTGTGAGGCAGACACCTTGCCCACCTAAAATCTAAATATCTGTCTCGCTCAACTCGCGTGTAATGTGATCGAATGGTTCATCTACAAAAGCAGTATTCAGCACACCGGCTGCTGCTACTTGTTCCTTAATCAGATCCTTGAGAATTTGGATACCGCGAACTGTTGGCCCAATAGGTACTCCTAGAGAATTGTAAGTTTCCCGCAGCCCTTGTAGCACTCGTTCATCCAATACATTTGTGTTCCCAGCAACCAACGCATAGGTAGCGTAGCGCAAGTAGTAGTCTAAATCCCGCAGACAAGCCGCATAACGACGAGTCGTATAAGAATTTCCACCAGGACGAATCAATTCTGGCAGTTCTTCATATAACTTCAAACCAGCTTGCTTAACAAGTGCAGCAGCATTAGAATTGATTGCTGCTGCCGCTTGTACTCTTGCAGTACCACTGTCAAAGTAAGACTTCAAGCTATCGATCGCATTCCGGTCAAAATACCGACCAGCTAAGTCATAATTCTTAATTAAACTTGTTACCGCATCGCGCATTCCTTCTTCTCCCAATCCTTGCTATTTATGGTTTGATATTTATTTGGCTGCACTTATGCACCAGTAAACTTTTGTGCTATTTAAAATAGATTTGGCACAAAAACAATTTATCCGCTATCTAAGGATTTTATGCCAAAGTTGACCCCTGATGTGATGAACTTTCCCGTTTTGTACAGATGATCGCGGAAAGGTTAATATAACCTGTAATCCAGATATCTGTAGCACAGACTACAAAATCCACTAATGTCTAGTATTTAAGATATTTCAGGTGTGTCACGGCTGGATTGAGATCAGCAGGGTTAGGATGCTTTGGAAGATTCTGGTATTACTTTAGGAAATTGGTAGAGAAGGAGTAACAATGACAACACCGCAAGAACTCTTGAAGAGAATTCAAGATGAAAAAATTCAGCTGATTGATCTCAAATTCATCGATACAGTGGGGACTTGGCAGCATCTCACGCTGTACCAAAACCAAATTGATGAGACTGCATTCACTGATGGCGTACCTTTTGACGGTTCTAGTATCCGGGGTTGGAAAGCGATCAACGAATCGGACATGACGATGGTACTCGACCCCAACACTGCTTGGATCGACCCATTCATGGAAGTACCAACACTAAGTATAATTTGTAGTATTAAGGAACCCCGTACAGGCGAATGGTACAACCGTTGCCCACGCGTTATTGCTCAAAAAGCAGTAGATTACCTGATTTCCACTGGTATTGGTGATACAGTCTTCTTTGGCCCTGAAGCTGAGTTCTTTATCTTTGACAGTGCTAGGTTTGCCCAAACCGCTAACGAAGGCTACTACTTCTTAGACTCCGAAGAAGGTGCTTGGAATTCTGGTAAAGCGGGTACATCTGACAAACCCAACTTAGGTTACAAACCACGCTTCAAAGAAGGTTACTTCCCAGTAGCACCGACGGATTCTTTCCAAGATATCCGTACAGAGATGCTGTTGACGATGGCAGAATTAGGTGTGCCCATTGAAAAGCATCACCACGAAGTTGCGACTGGTGGTCAGTGCGAATTGGGTTTCAAGTTTGGCAAGTTGATCGAAGCGGCTGACTGGTTGATGATTTACAAATACGTCATCAAGAACGTTGCCAAGAAACACGGCAAAACTGTCACCTTCATGCCAAAACCAATTTTTGGCGATAACGGTTCGGGAATGCACTGTCACCAGTCTATCTGGAAAGATGGTCAACCTCTGTTTGCAGGTGATAAGTATGCTGGTTTGAGTGAAACAGCACTGTATTACATTGGCGGTCTGCTCAAACACGCACCAGCCTTATTGGCCATTACCAACCCCAGTACCAACTCATACAAGCGCCTAGTGCCTGGTTATGAAGCACCCGTTAACTTGGCTTACTCCCAAGGAAACCGTTCTGCTTCTATCCGTATTCCTCTATCTGGTACTAACCCCAAAGCCAAGCGCTTAGAATTCCGTTGTCCAGATGCTACTTCTAACCCCTACTTGGCATTTGCTGCAATGCTTTCTGCTGGTATTGATGGCATCAAGAACAAAATCCATCCTGGTGAACCCTTAGATAAGAACATCTATGAACTCTCTCCAGAAGAACTAGCGAAGGTTCCTTCAACACCAGGTTCCTTAGAATTGGCGTTGCAAGCACTGGAAAAAGATCACGCCTTCTTGACAGAATCAGGTGTCTTCACAGAAGACTTTATCGGAAATTGGATTGATTACAAGCTGGGCAACGAAGTCAAGCAGTTGCAGCTACGTCCTCATCCCTACGAGTTTTACCTCTACTACGATGCTTAATTAAGTACCGTATCTCACTAAGTTGATAAGTTTTGCCACCCTAGATGTAGAGGGTGGCTTTTTTTTTCCAGAGTTGTCAGTTGAGACATTCACTCAAAAAATCAACCTTAAAACTTAGCTCATGGAGGCATGACTAGGCCCATAAATCATCCGAGCGTTAGCATCTACCTTCCCTTGAATTGGGTTCCAGTTGTGGGATACTTCTTCAGGAAGACCAAGTTCTTGAGCAGCCCGCATCAATATTGATTGTTGGCGATTCTTGACTTGTTGATGCTCACGCGCCATTAATGCACGAGATTTATCTGCGATAGACATAACCATAGCCCTCTCTATTTGGTGAATATATAATTTTTGTTTTCTCACAAGACTAATATAACAAAAATTCTGTAACATAAGCTACTTTTTACAAAAATTCATATTTGCTTTTGCTCTTTTTTTTTCGTGAAGCGGCACAAAAACAGCAGTTGCAAAAACTAAGTTACCATCAAATAAAGATTTACAAAGATTTACAAAATTTTACAGAATCTATGACAGTTGCTTATCCACATAAATTTCAGAATGTTTTGAGTGCTAGAGATGTATTAAAACGGGTGGTATGCGATCGCGAAATCCATCTAATTACCCTCAACCGCTACCGTTACAGCGAACAACGCAGTTGCAAAGACCTCACAGAGCTAATTGAACAACTAAATGGACAGCCGCGAGAACTAGTCCGGGATTTGTCTCATCACATCTCAGATGAAGCTCGTCATGCCATGTGGCTAACTGATTTGTTGGTGGAATTGGGAGCAGACATTAGTAAGCCGCCCGGTTCCTCATATATCAATGAATTTGAACGCTTACTCGATAGCGAACAACAAAATCCAGTCGAAAACCTTGATGATTTTGTGATTTCTTCCCTTGCCGCAATTAATGTCACCGAAAAACGGGGCTGTGAGTATTTTTCTGCTCACATTTATGCACTCAAGCAAGGAGCGCAAACCGCAGAAAACATCAAAATCCGGGAAACCATTGAAAAAATTCTCCCAGAGGAAGTGGGACACGTCCAGTGGGGTAATCGTTGGTTAGGAGAACTTGCGCGTAAGAGTCCAGAACATCAGCAAAAGGTAGAACAAGCCAAGCGAAAATATACCGCAATTGAACAAGCGGCGTTTGAATCGGGAATGGATATCACCTTGGGTGCAGAACTACGGCGAGTTGTCAACTTGGTGGAAGTGGCAAATACCATGCCCCTTTGGCAACGTCCCCAATACCTGATGGAACGCTTACCCCTGACTTTGCTAGCACCTGAATTACAATTTACTAGGATTCAGGCTGCACAAAAGGCTTGGCAGCGAGATCCACAGACGTTTATCGAGAAGTTTGTGCCAATGTTCCTCAACGGCATCCAGGGAAGAGAAAATAACCGTAAGAAAACAACAGTGTAAAAGGGTATTGGGTAATTGGGCATTGGGCATTAGAAAAAAACTTGTTCAATAATTCTCTCTTCTACTCCCAGTCCCCAGTCCCCACTCCTTTTTCTTTAAATAAACTTTACCTAAAAAGGGCAGATGCAAAATTTTGCATCTGCCCTTGGGTGTAGACTTAAAAGAAGTAAGACGATCTAGCACGATCCTTCTTAATATTTATTTCGTCGGCAGCCATCTGCGAGAAGATGGAACCAGGTGCAAGAGTACGGTCAAAAATAGTAAGATTCGCTGTCAAGGGCAATAAACCTATACTACTTGTGCGAATCTATGCTCTAGATTAGCTCAGATGCAACGAAAAAGATTTTATGCTTCGGCAAAGGACGCCAAACAAACGCCAAAGCGAAGATCAATTATTTCCTGACGTAGATAACCAGCTACTCAATGTATGAGAAGAAAATCTATTGGGGAATAAAGTGAAGTTGCCTTAAGACTGTTTCCTCAACAAGCAAAATGCCTGAATTGGATGTGCTTTAGATTAACTGATAGCCTAGTAGCATCTATATCTACCGTTGAGGATTAAGACGCAAAGCTTCCCAGAAATATGAGCAACAGTTGTGTAGCTTTTGAGGAGTTGGTAATGCTGTTGATCAAGGCACTGAATTTGATTTGCGTTTTGATCGGCAGGATTGATGCCAACTATATATATAAAGCTTGCAGTTGAAATACTAAGCGATCGCTGAAGATTTCTGTGTGTCAACTGTATATATTTTTGCCAGAAAAGCTGTGTGAAAGATGTTAGCATAACGTCCTGTTTTCTGGTAATTCTGTTCCTTTGGGAAAAGAGGCATTACCTACATTAGTCAAACCACAGCATAGATATTTCTGAGTTTTTGTGTCACTTCCCTACGCCCACTACCGCGATGCCGTGGCACATCATCTGTACTTTGTTCAGATGCTAGCAGCCAGTGTTCCGAAGCAGGCGTGGAAGACAGCCCTGTTGATAAGTGATTGACCATTGCTTGGCGGTTAAAAGCTAAGGGGCCGAACACCAGACTCGATATTAAAAGTGAAATGGCAGCACGCATAGCAAATGTCTATTTTGGAACTCTCCACTTCACTGATACTTAGCTTTTTGATTAATATCCGGACAATTCATCAAAAAGTATTCTGTTTTACTGAAAATAAACTCCTCTTACCCTTCGTTTAAATGTTCGACTAATAACCAATTACCAGAGGGATTGTAACGACCCCACAATGTAACTAATTGTTCGTCGGGATAAGCGCGTAATTGCTCGTCAATGTGCGATCGCAAAGTCACAAGCTGCCAGCTTTGCCCTTGATATGTGGCTGGTGCTGTGACAGTGAATCTGTATTCCTGCTGTGACAAGCGGTAAAAAATGCCTGTGAAACAGTTACTTTCCTGAATTAATGCTTTGTCAAAAGCAGAGTCAGGGCAATCGCCACTAACTGGATAGGCTTGTGGGTTATCTAAGTAATACAGTTGCCAGTGCCGCCAATCCGAATGATTGGGGGGAAGATTAAACAAAGGAATAATTAGCGCTTTTGAGCGATTATCTTCTAATAAAGCCGTTTGCAGCTTTCTAATAGGTAAATCCCTCGGCTGGCAGTTTAATTCAACACATATCGCCGCCGCCATCCCTGCTGCTTGGCCAATTCCCATAACCACAGGTTGTAATCTGGTAGCGCCATTGGCAATGTGGGAGACAGAAATATTCTTCTCACAGACCAAGAAACCATCGGTTGTAGCTGGAATTAAACAACTGTAGGGAATTGTAAAAGGAGTTCCAGTCCAACGTCCTCCCCAGCGGATCGATTTAGGTTGCAGTGGGAATTGAACACCAGGATAATGATGGTCATTGGCGTAGTTACCAACTGCGATTGCTTCGCAAACGCCAAGGGCGATCGCATCATTAAATATAGATGCAACTCTACCTTTTGCGATCGGCAAAATATCCTGTTCGCGGACAGTACTTAGCCCCACTAAGCGGCGGCTTTCCCGATAATAAGGATGCAGTGCAAAAGCTGTAGGAGTGTGAGTAAATACTTTTTCTGCTAAACCATAGCGACGACCAAGCTGTTTTTGGATAAAATGAGCAAAATTTTGGCTGTGCCAGCGAGATTCTTGGATGAATTCACCTCTGGATACATCTGACTCTATCAACCTCCCTACCCCTTCGCCGTAGTCATTGCCACAGATTGGCCAATTCATCATAAATAGGCCACCAGGCAAACGTCCATAATTTAAAAATGTCTCTGCTCCATAGCTATCCCAAGCACCTGTAAACTGGGATGGATTATAGTTAGGTGCGATCGGAATCTCTGGGGCAACGGCTTCACCAAAGTCCTGCATAATGACTACATAAGTGGGCACTTGCACAGGATATCTTTGGGTTAAAGAGTTAAAAGTCACTGGGGCGCTGGGTTCTCCCCACTCCGATTGCAATTCCCAACCCCAGCGGTAAGGTATTTCAGCTAAAGCCAATAAATCTCCTAATTCTGTGCCATCGAGAATAACCTTGGCTGTGACAGCAAAATCAGCAAAGCGCACACCAGTAATCGAATCACCTTGTCGGAAGACTTCTAAAGGTACTTGTCCCGAAATCCAGTGCAAATTGGGCAATTCCTGCACCCAATCGGCAAAAATCTCTGCCCCAATTCGGGGATCGTAACTAAAAAAGCTTACCCAGCTGTTATCTAATCCTCCCGACTGTCGTTGTCGCAATTCTTGCAAAAACGCACCCCATAACCCCGTTTGAAAGGCTTCTAATTCATTGCCATCGGGTGCAGATACACCAGCCGAAGTAAGCATTCCCCCTAACCAAGGAAATTCGCTCACCAAAATGGTTTTGGCTCCCCGTCGCGCCGCTTGGATAGCAGCCGCAGTCCCTCCAGTTCCTCCACCAACAATTAAGACATCAGCTGTATATGTCTGATGAACCATGACCAAATCCTCTACCAGGGTTAGCTATCTAGCTGATTTCGGTTGATCCTTGGCTCTACTTTTATCAGCTGAGTTTATAATTCACCTCTAGAAATCAGCTTTTGTCAAGTTTAAGAAGACTTTTCTAAGCACTAAAGTGCTGACTACAAACTCTGAAAATGTACTACCGCAATTACGTATGAAATATTACACATTTGCCTTGTTGAGGTACAAGGGTCTTGCATTTTACACATCTGTATGCAAAGATAATTTTACATAAAATACTGTAAATCTATCGAGTTACCGGGATAATTGAGGCTTAATGCTTTTAAATCTAGCTGATTGCAAATGAAGGCATTCAGCAGGTATTCATTTGGCAATGAATAACTAAAATCTAAATAATTTACTTGAATGTAAATCACACTAACAAACTGAAGAAGAAAGAATAATTTAGACTAAAAAACAATGTGGATTGTTAAACTTGCTCTTCGTCGCCCCTATACATTTGTAATTACTTCCATACTTATTTTTGTTTTAGGAGTAGTTACTATTACGCGCATGGCAACGGACATTTTTCCAGAAATTAATATTCCCGTTGTCAGTGTAATTTGGTCTTATAGTGGTGTCTCACCAGAAGAAATGGAACAGCGGATCGTTACAGCGAGCGAACGCTCTTTTACAACCACTGTTAATGATATTGAACACATCGAATCGCAATCACTCAATGGTGTTAGCGTCATTAAAGTTTTTTTCCAACCAGGAGCAAAAATTGAAGCAGCAGTAGCTCAACTTACCTCTAATACCCAAACAATTCTTCGAGGTTTACCTCCAGGAATTACACCTCCTTTAATTGTTCGCTACAATGCCTCTAATGTGCCAATTCTTCAGCTAAGTGTTAGCAGCACATCACTATCAGAGCAAGAACTTTACGATAACGGTAATAATTTTCTGCGGACTCAGCTAGCGACTGTTCAAGGTGCATCTGTACCGTTGCCTTATGGAGGTAAACCTCGGCAAATCATGGTAGATATTGACCCGCAGGCTCTATTTGCCAAAGGTCTTTCAGCTACAGATGTCACAACCGCAATCACCGCCCAAAATCTGATTTTACCTGGGGGAAATGCCAAATTAGGCGATCGCGAGTACAGTGTTCGACTCAATAGTAGTCCCCAAGTCTTAGATGCGTTAAACAATTTACCCATTAAACAGATTAATAGCACTGTAATTTATATACGTGATGTTGCCCAAGTCCATGATGGCTTTGCAGTGCAGAATAATATTGTTCGTCGAGATGGACGACGGTCTAGTTTATTAACTATTCTCAAAAGTGGTAGTGCTTCAACTTTAGATGTTGTTGCTAGAGTCAAAGAAAGACTACCAAAAATTCAAGCCACATTACCCAAAGAATTAGATTTAGAAATCTTATTTGACCAATCTATATTTGTTAAAGCTTCCATCCACGGAGTATTGACCGAAGGATTGATTGCAGCTTGTTTAACTGCCGCCATGATTTTACTATTCTTAGGTAGTTGGCGCAGCACTTTAATTGTGGCAATTTCCATTCCTTTATCAATTCTTTGTTCTATTATTGTTCTGCGATTGATCGGACAAACTCTGAATATTATGACCTTGGGAGGTCTATCTCTAGCAGTTGGAATTTTAGTTGATGATGCCACAGTAGAAATTGAAAATATTCATCGTAACTTGGGACAAGGAAAACCTCTGCAACAAGCTATTTTAGATGGCGCACAACAAATAGCTGTTCCGGCTTTCGTTTCAACCTTGGCAATCTGTATTGTTTTTATCCCAATCGTCTTTTTAACAGGAGTAGCTCAATCGCTATTTATGCCTTTGGGGATGGCGGTTGTTTTTGCGATGCTTGCCTCCTATCTACTGTCGCGGACAGTAGTACCAATGTTGGCAAAGTTTCTGCTTGGAAAGGAACTACATCTTTATACTGAACATGAAAATTTAGGTAATAACGGTAATGGTCATGTGTCTGAACCGGTTTCTAAAAAAGATATTTTCTGGCGGATTCATGAGCAGTTTAACCGCCAATTTGAGAAATTTCGCCAAACCTATCGAAATACTTTAGCCAAAGCTCTAAATCATCGGGGTGTAGTTTTTGCGATGTTTGGTGCTTTTTGGGTAAGCGCCTTAGTTTTACTACCTTTTGTTGGTCAAGACTTTTTCCCTCAAGTAGATGCAGGTCAGTTTCGGCTGCACGTCCGCGCTCCCGCGGGAACACGACTTGAAAAGACAGAACAGATTTTTAGTCAAGTTGAAAATGAGATTCGTCGGGTTATTCCTGAGCAAGAATTAGAAATTATTCTTGACAATATTGGTTTACCTGTAGGTGGAGTCAACCTGGCTTTTAGTGACACAGCAACCATCGGCGCTGGTGATGGAGAAATTCTTGTCGGTCTTAAAGAAGGTAAACATCATTCTACTTGGCAATATGTTAGACAACTACGCCAAACATTAACCGCCCAATTTCCTGAATTAACCTTCTTTTTCCAACCTGCGGATATAGTAACTCAAATTCTCAATTTCGGTTTACCAGCCCCTATTGATATTCAGGTCATAGGCCCAGCTAAAAATCGTCGAGATAACTACAAAATTGCCCAAAAAATCAAAACTCAAATATCTCAAATTCCGGGAGCAGTTGATGTTCATTTACATCAAGTTGTTGATGCCCCAGACCTACGTATTAATGTAGATCGTTCTCAAGCACAACGTAACGGTTTAACTCAACGAGATGTGGCCAATAACCTACTCACATCATTAAGTTCTAGTGGTCAAACATCACCCAATTTTTGGCTCGATCCTATCAAAGGAGTCAGTTATCCAATAGCAGTACAAGTTCCCCAATACAAACTTAACTCACTAGAAAAAATTCAGAATACTCCTATTGCTAACGGTTCTAGCTCGTCACAACTTTTAAGCAATATTGCTATTGCTAAACGTGGCAAAGCTCCTGCTGTTGTTAATCATTACAACGTACAGCCTGTATTTAACATTTACGCCAATGTTCAAGGTCGTGATTTAGGTGGTGTAGCCAGCGATATTTATAAAATAGTTGGACAATTTCAGCAGAAGTTACCGCGTGGAACCTCAATTATAGTGAAAGGTCAAGTAGAAACGATGAATTCATCTTTTCTAGGATTAGAAGTAGGATTAATATTTGCTATTGGATTAGTTTATTGCTTAATAGTAGTCAATTTTCAATCTTGGATTGATCCATTCATTATTATGATGGCACTACCAAATGCTTTAGCAGGAATTGTCTGGATACTATTTGTGACTAACACGACTTTTAGCGTACCTTCTTTGATGGGTGCAATTATGAGTATTGGGGTTGCTACTGCTAATAGTATTTTGCTTGTCACCTTTGCTAATGAGCAACGCCTAATAGGAGAAAAAGCTGTTTCTGCTGCTTTATCTGCTGGTTATACCCGTTTGCGTCCAGTATTAATGACTGCTGCGGCCATGATTATGGGGATGTTACCAATGTCTCTTGGTTTAGGAGAAGGTGGTGAACAAAATGCTCCTTTAGGACGTGCTGTAATTGGTGGATTATTAGCAGCAACAGTGGCAACTTTAATTTTTGTACCTGTAATTTATAGTATTTTGCGCCGAAAACAACCCCAAAATTTAGAGTTGGAGGAAGAACTATCCTCTACTATCAAATTAACTGTAGCTAATCGGTAAATTATTAGTGAATAATTAGATCCCCGACTTCTTAGAGAAGTCGGGGATCTGAAAGAAACTTAGATTTTCATAAATCAACAAATCAAATAGAAATTTTGTAGTATGGATACTCAAGAAAACACCCAAGTTGATAATTCTGATCTTACATCAATCGCAGCAACGACAAAAAAAAGTCGTTTCGCTTCTATCACCATTATTGCTACGACTACTTTAGTTGTTACTGGACTTTTAGCACTTGGTATTATACCTCGTTTACAAAAGCAATCAGAATTAAATGCTTTCGCTAAATCTACAACAAAAAAAGTCTCTTCAGTCAATGTAGTTAAACCAAAAGTTGCTGCTAATTTCACCGAATTAGTTCTACCTAGTAGTATTCAAGCCAGCCAAGAAACCACAATTTATGCTCGTACCAGTGGCTATTTACAAAAGAAATTTGTAGATATTGGCGAACGTGTAAATAAGGGACAGCTACTCGCTATAATTGATGCCCCGGAAACTGACCAAGATATACAGCAAGCTCGTGCAGAATTGGCAAAATCTGAGGCAAATCTGGCTCAGGTTCAGGCAGATTTAGCACAAAAACAAAGTAATCTTTCTCAAACAAAAGCTAACTTAAAAGCTAGACAAGCAGAATTAGCCGAAGCACGTACTAATCTAGAACTAGCACGTCAAACTTGGCAACGTTGGGAATTACTTCAAAAGCAGGGAGCCGTGACGACACAAGCTGCTGATGAACGTAAAACTGCTTTTAATGCCAGTCAAGCTAATGTAGATACTTTAATCGCGCGCGTCAATTCAGATCAAGAAAGTGTAAATACTGCTCTTGCAGCTATTAATTCCCAAAAAGCTAACATTAATGCGTTTATCGCAAGCAAGAGTGTTAGTAAATCAGATTTACAACGGATAACTTCTTTACAAACATTCAAACAAATTGTTGCTCCTTTTGCAGGTGTAATTACTGCTCGCAATATAGATACGGGAGCTTTAATTTCTGCGGGTAGCAATAGTAACAGTGGAAATTCTTGGTTATTTAAAATTGCTCAGACGAATAATTTACGCATCCAAATTAATGTTCCCCAGGCTTTTGTGCAATCAATTCACCCTGGACAAACTGCGCTTGTTCGTGTTCGTGAGCTACCGAAAAAATCTTTTGCTGGTAAAGTTATTCGGACTGCTGATGTCTTAGATGCTACTTCTAATACTCTTTTAACTGAAATTGAAGTACAGAATTCAGACAATGTGTTGCGTCCTGGGATGTATGCTGAAGTGACTTTTAAGGCTGAACGTGCCAACCCACCTTTATTAGTACCAGCTAATACCTTAGTGATTAATGCAGATGGTATACAAGTAGCCACTGTGACGAAGGAAAAGAAAGTTAAGTACCAAAAAGTAGAGCTTGGACGAGATTATGGTACTGAAGTTGAAGTTGTTTCTGGTTTAAGCCCTAATGTGAGGTTAATTACTAATCCTACGGATGCTCTCCAAGATGGGAAATCGGTTCAGGTACTTGCATCCAAGCATAAAACTAAGAATTGAATTTTGAACTTGGAGCGTTCTGTAGAGATGCGCTTTGCGAATGGGAAAGCAAGGTGACTACGTAAGAGCTAATGGAATAACGTAGATGCTTTGGCTTGCCGCAGGCTACCACAGAGGCATGGAGGACACGGAGAAATCAGAGCTTGAGGGATATTTTGCGTAAGCCCTATAGCTTAACGTTGACCACTAATGTTACATCTAGTATCGTTGAGCGGGGAAAAACCAACGTGAAAGCACAGGTATTTAGAGGCGTTAATCAACTTTCTTACGAAGATATCCCAGTTCCAACTGTGGAACCAGATGAGGTGCTGGTACAGGTGCGGGTTGTGGGGTTGTGTCAGTCAGATATTAAAAAAATTCGTTATCCGCTGTATGAACCGCCGCGCATTTTTGGGCATGAAACTGCCGGCACGATCGCAGCATTAGGCAATAATGTCAAAGGTTGGCAAGTTGGACAACGGGTAGCGGTGATGCACCACATCCCCTGTATGCGTTGCGCCTACTGCCTAAATGATAATTTCTCAATGTGTGATGTTTACAAAAACATCTCCACAACCGCAGGCTTTAACGCCAGTGGCGGCGGTTTTGCTGATTATGTCAAGGTTCCTGGACATATTGTGGAAAATGGTGGGTTGATTCCCATCCCGGATAACATCAGTTTTGAAGAAGCGAGTTTTGTAGAACCAACTAACTGCTGTTTGAAGGCGGTGAGAAAAGCTCAAATTGCTCCAGGACAAACTGTGTTAGTTACTGGTGCTGGGCCAATTGGGTTAATGTTTATCATGTTGGTGAAGTATTTCGGAGCAAAAGCGATCGCTACTGATTTACTACCCTCTAGAATTGATAAAGCCTTGAGTGTCGGTGCAGAAGCGGCTTTTGATGCGCGCGATCCCGATTTAACAGCAAAAATCCATGCGCTAACTGGTGGAATGGGTGTTGATGTTACTTTGCTGGCTGTTCCTAGTGATAAAGCTTTCTTCCAAGCACTTGATAATACCCGCAAAGGCGGTAAAATCTTGTTTTTTGCAGAATTCCCTGATGAGGTGGAAATTCCCATTAATCCGAATGTCCTCTATCGTCGGGAAATTGACTTGATCGGTAGTTACAGTTCCTCTTATCGGCTTCAGAATCTATCAGCCGATATTGTGTTTAATCAGCGAATTGATGTGAAAGCGTTGATTAGCGATCGCTATCCATTAAAAGATTTATCAGCAGCGGTGGAGCAAGCGATCACACCTACACCGGATACTTATAAAATCTTAATTTACCCGTAAAAGGAAATTTCTCATCTCCCGATACGGTTCGGTTAAGCCAAGAGACGCGATAAATCGCCGTCTCTACAATCTAGAGCTTGTCAAAAAAAACCTTATCCGAACCGTATTGTCTTATCTCCCTCATCTCCCCAAAATGCTTATTACCCTACTTTTCGTCGCTCTACTAGCTTTCTACGTTGCTTGGAATCTCGGAGCAAACGATGTCGCTAACGCGATGGGAACCTCTGTAGGTTCCAAGGCTGTCACCCTCAAACAGGCACTAATAATTGCTGGTATATTAGAGTTTACGGGTGCTGTGTTGTTTGGACATGAGGTAACGGAAACTCTAGCAACGAAAATTGCTAATCCCGCCTTATTCGCAGCTACACCCCAAATATTCGTTGTTGGAATGGTAACGGTACTAATATCCTGTGGTGTGTGGTTGCAAATTGCCACATCACGCGGTTTACCTGTATCCTCTTCTCATGCGGTTGTTGGTGCGATCGCCGGATTTAGTTGGGTAGCTTTGGGAGTAAATGCAATTGATTGGGCATCAATTGGCTTAATTAGCATTGGCTGGGTTTTAACGCCATTAATTAGCGGTGCGATCGCTGCTTTATTTTACAGTCAAACCAAGCACTGGATTTTGGATCAACCCAATCAAGTAGTCCAGTTACAAGAATGGATTCCCTGGCTGAGTACTCTGCTGCTAGGTGTATTCGGTGTGATTGTATTACCATCGCTAACTGAACCGCTAACCAATTTTGTAATTGAGCAAGTTGGTTTTACAATCCCTTCTCATGACATCCCCCTATTAACCGGTGCAGTAGCAGTAGTAGGACTCACAATCATTAGTTGGCGACAGTTAGGGGAGACGGGGGGAAGCGGATTGGAAGAAAAATTTTTACCCCCGACTCAGGAATTACCATCAATCCAAAATCCAAAATCTAAAATCCAAAATCCCGTTGAGGGCATATTCGCCCGATTCCAATTACTAAGTGCTTGCTTTGTCGCTTTTGCTCATGGTTCTAATGATGTGGGAAATGCTATCGCTCCTTTAGCTGCGATCGTTTACATCAATCGCACTGGTAGCGTACCTACCGATGGTATAACTATCCCCCTTTGGATTTTAATTCTTGGTGGTGCTGGTATTGTTGGTGGTTTAGCTGTCTGGGGAAAAAAAGTCATTGCTACCATTGGTGAAAACATTATTGCCTTGCAACCCAGTAGTGGATTTTGTGCCGAACTGGCAACTGCTATTACCATCCTCATTGCTTCTCGGCTAGGTTTACCAGTCTCCACCTCCCACGCTCTCGTCGGTGGTGTCGTTGGTATTGGATTAGTGCAAAATCTCAACTCGATTAAGTTTCAAACTCTAAAAGGTATTGCCGCCGCTTGGCTAATTACAATCCCCGTAAGTGCTGCCCTTAGCGCTGCCATCTTTAGCATTGCCCGAATTTTATTTTTCTAAGAATTATTAATATTTTTCTAACTTTTTCCTTTACTGAAATTTACTCAAAGCAAAACCTAGACTGCAAAAACGCCAAAAAACCTGTTTTTGCAGAATTGCTGCTCATTCATTAGAATGTTGTGCAGGGGATAGCGTAACTTTGAATTTCCACAGAAAGATACTTTAATCTCCATTTAGAGATATAAACTGTCACACAAGTTACATTCCAGACAAATTTACAGCTAGTTTCGCAAGTCAGACAATTTTGCGCCTACGCACAGGCATTTGGAAATCTTGACGAGTATTATTGGCAGCAAAATAATAAATATTTATTTGGAGTGAGATTTCTTTAAAAGTAAAAATCTCACTGGTAAATAATTGATGACAATAAAACTGAGCAAAAACAAACAAAGTCTCTGTTCAAGCGACTCCCAGCCGTAGCGATCAATCCCAAATCGAATGGTTAAATACTTGTTAATGGCGAAGAGAACACGCTGTAGTAAGCTGTGAAGCAAACTTGATGCTTTGCTAACTTGTGTCTAGTATGACAGAATTGCGTTGAAATGCGGAAGTGCTGTTAAAATTTTTAATTTATCTGACAAAATACAGGAAATTAGGATGACCGCCAATAAAGTGTACCGAAAGCAGCTTTATCGTCAAGGTGTTAGAGGTTAGAAGCTAATGGGGCGATTCGAGAAGCAACCAGAAAACCCAAGAATCAGAGGTGAGCTATCCAGAGCAGCAGAAAATGCGCTTTGGGCTGTAGTTGAAGACTTAGAAAATCTTCAACAGAATGTCCTCAGAGGCTTGCAGGAAGACGTAAAGCGGCTTCAGTCAGAAAAAAATCGGTTATCTGATGAAATTCAAAGCTTAGTAGAGGAAAAAGAGCATTTACAACAAGTGCGCCAAATCACTGAGCAGCAAGTATTAATTCGGCAACTGGCAGAAGTTCTGGCAAAGCATATATCTTCACAACTGCAATCCTCTCTGACAACTTTAGCTAGCCAAAACATAGAGGGCAAATCTTACGAACAAGCTGCGCTGAAGTCTGCTGAAGTGAGCAACAATGTAGTAGGTGAAATCAATGCAAAAGTCGAACACATGTTTGACAGTTTGGATGACACCGTTACTGTTACCTTTAATTCGCTACAACAGGAATTGAAGAACTATCAAAGTAATCTTTCCCAGCAGTTGTCACGGATGTATAGCCAGCAGCAGCAAGGAGAAACGATTTTAACGGAATTTGTTAATCGCCTGCATGGAGAACTAGAAAAAACTATAGAAGAAACTTCACGTAAACCAGCAACAGGAGGTATACCTACTGTTTTGCAGTTTACGGAGCCAGAAAAAAACAGTTCTGTTGAAACATCACTGCCAGAGTTTGAGCAAGTAGTAAGAAATTCCCTTGAGCCAATTTCCCCGATCCCCAATCAATTTTCACCAAGGGAAACGACATCAGAGCCGCTGTCTATTACAGAAAAAGTTGCAAATCCAATTTCTGTACCTAGTAAGGATTTGTCAGAAAGGGAAACAACAACAGAGCCACTATCTATTACAGAAAAAGTTGCAAATCCAATTTCTGTACCTAGTAAGGATTTGTCAGAAAGGGAAACGACATCAGAATCTACTGCTGCTGTAGTTCCACCACCACAAGACAATGCTACCGAACCAATTTCTGTCCTCAATCAGGAATCGCCAGAAGACGAAACGCTACCAGTGCCCCCGCTGCCATCTGTGCTACAGCCGAGAATAATTCGGCCTTCGCAAAAGCTAAATATTACTGAACCAATTTCTGTCCTTCGCAAAAACGAATCGCAGAGCAAAGCTAAATCCTCATCAACGACTGCGCTAGAACCACCGCCAGAAGAAAAACCCCCACAATCGCGATCGCTTAATTCCTCTGGCTTATCGACACTGCAAATCGGTTTCTTCTTAATTGTCTCATCGGTAGTGATATCGTCGCTTTACAACGTAGCCATCAAGGTAATTTTCCACGAAGGTTCCCAGATTTTTGGGGTATTAGAGGTAGAACAGTTGCTACCGCCGACTTTGGGCAATACTCTGTTAATTTTGACGCTCCGATTTATGGTAGTTGTACCACTGATGGTACTTTTGTCTCCGATATTGCACCCAAGATTGTGGCAAGACTTGGAAAACTTGGCCGCTTCAGTCCGAGGAAATTCCACGCCTGCTAATGCAGCTACCAAGCAGATTTTGATATTGTCCATTGTGAGTGGATGCTTTTTGTTTTTGTCTCAGGTGCTAATCTACATTGCGATCGCTCAAGTACCCACCGGAATGGCGATCGCCCTGTTCTTTATCTATCCGATGGTTAGCGGTCTATTGTCGTGGTTTCTGTTTCGCGATCGCCCCACTCTATTCCGCATCGCGGCGATCGCGGCAATTTGCTGCGGCGAATTGTTGGTTTTAGCGGGTTCTCCCAGCATCGGTATCGGTAATAGTTCAATGGGAAGCAGTACCGCCATTATTTCGGGTGTGGCTTTTGCTGCCTACATAATTTTGACGCGAGTCTGTGCCAGCAAACTCCATCCCGTGACTTTTACTTTAATTAACTTCACTACCATGTTGTTATTGAGCTTTATCTGCTTGATGCTACCCTTGCCAAGCAATTGGAATTTGGTAGTAGTTGACCCCTCTAAAATGCTGGAACTAGTTTTAAGCGCGTTTATTTTGGGTGTGCTAACTCTTGCCGGCTATTTGCTCAACAATATTGGTATTGGTAAACTAGGAGCCTCGCGATCGGCGCTCATCGGTGGTAGCATCCCAGTTTTAACCGTGATTTTAGCTGGGTTAATCATTCAAGAAAATTTGGATATTGTGCAAATTCTGGGAGTGTTATTTGTAACCTTTGGCGCAGCTGCTTTCAGCTTTGAAACAATGCGAAATCAGGTTAAACCCTCTAATCCCACGAATTAAATGGCGAGTTTAATCAGCTTAAGTGTGATGGGAGCTACTTCACCTCCCATTCACTCAGGATCGGTTTTGAAGCTAATGCACCCACTTGTAACTTTTATAAATCAAATATCCCCGACTTGTCGGAGAAGTCGGGGATTTAAGTTTTCACCAATGATTATTCTGACTGTTGTACTTGTATAGGTGCAGATATAAACTTAGGGACTGACAAATCAAAATATCCAATTACAGCAAATTGGAATCAAACGTGCCACAAATAAAAGCAATACTGGGCTTTGTTTTATGATTTATTTTTGTAGCGGGTTTGATCAAAAACTGCTGTAACTCTTGTGGGGTGGGCATCTTGCCCGCCCAGTCCATAAGGTGAACAAGATCCACTCCACAATATTTGGATAATTTATTTCTTGGAGTTCTCTTAATCAAAAAACCTCTCCCTGGTTTTACTACGCAAAACCGTCCCTCTCCGACTCGGAGAGGGACAGACTTGAACTTTAGTTCAAGGCAGGGAGAGGTTCGTCGAACTCACGTTAAATAGATTAGGACTAACATTTCACGAAATTCGCGATCCAAATAATTGCTCTCTAATTCTTTCCCCTCTGCTCCCTTTTGCCTATTGATATTAACCTGAAAGTAGAATTGTATTACATGAAGTTACATTTGTAGGGACAATTCCTGTAGACGCAAAGTAGCTTCCTACAGGATATTGTCTCTACTCTAAAAGCAATCTTTTCGGCTATTGTTTGCGTAAGTCCCATAGATAAATGAGCAGTAATCAGAATAACTTGACTTGTAATAAATTTTTAGGAATTTAGCCTGATACAGGTAGGGAAAACACGTATATGTAAGCAGTATGAGTAGTACTGACTCCAGCTATTGAGTACGAGTACTTGCTCAGAAGGAGATTTGCAAGGAGTCAACACCATTGATCGCATTTTGGAACTAGTAGATCCAGAAGTAGCAGAAATGTTTAAAATGAACTGTTTTTTAAACCTGGAGATGCCATTGAAATAAACGATATTTCTATACTACTAAAACCCCTGTGAGTAATGCGAAATTAAAAGTTTCTCATTTCTCTGCTCTTGTGTTTGGTGAAATGGTATCTTTATTTCTGTCGTTCTTTACTAGTTAATGCGGTCTGCGATTGCCCAAATACCCAATAAAAAGCTTATCCTGCTTTTCTAGCAACAAACATCTACGTAATTAAAGTCTCTCAAATATATAAAATAGCGAGGTAAAAACACACTTAGAAGTAGACAATGAATTAGTTAAATCATGAAAATTTAAAATTCTTTCATGAAAAAAATATAAATTCATTGAGAAAAAGTTTCTAAATAATCATCTTATGGAATCCAAGATGTTTTATTATATGTATGACTAGTAACTAATCTTTCGGTTCCTAGCACGAGCAACAAAACCCTGTGGCTACGCGATTCAGTCGAAATTAATCGCAGCTTTTTGTGTCATATTATTCGTAGAAAAAGATAGATAGGACTTAAATTTAGGAGGAAGAATGAAAATATCATCAAACCTTGATTTAGTCAGAATAGAAAGTATTTAAATAGTGTCCTTTATGCAATCCCGAACACACGATTTTATTCCGAAAGCAAAAAATAGTGATATGATGAGGAACAATATTTGAAAAACAACAGGTATTTTGAAATTGGAATTATTTGCTCTACTTGATGTCTATTATTTTCCTTCAAACCAACAGATGATAATGCCGAGACATCACTGGAGGTTGTGAACGGTATGATAGTTCACAAAGAGCTATGTAGCTCAACCTCTAAATATGGCTACACCTGGTAAGCGATTTATTTTTAGACCACTCCCAATTATTTCTAGTAACCTATGTACTACAAATAATTCGCCAAAGCTGAAAAATCCATCTTTTACTAGTAACAGATATCCCAGATAAACTGCACAAACTAGTTTTTACTCCGAGTCGGCATAGTGCCATAATTAGGTGTAAGCTGTTTGAGATTGTTACTCTTAAAAGACGAAAAAAATCCAGAAAACTGAAAAGCTTTGTAGATTAATTGCAACATAGTTGACTTTTGGGAGATAAACCGCCGTTAAGCTTGATTTGGTGGTATCTGTAATTTTCCGGTTAGATGCAGAGACAGTTATAGTCACAACTACCGAATCTGCTTTTCTACCAGAAAATATGCGAAAATTGTAGTTTGTGCTACCACCGATATCATCGTTATCGCATACTAATATAATCTGAAGTAAAGACAGCCTTCAGCCAGGTGTATACTACTTATTTTCACTCGATTAAAAATTTGTAAACGTGCTATTCAATTGTCTGTAATATGAGTAACGACATAGATCTGATCAAACGTCTTGGCCCCAGTGCGATGGATCAGATCATGCTTTATCTGGCTTTTAGTGCCATGCGGACGAGTGGGCACAGGCATGGGGCATTCTTAGACGCAGCCGCAACAGCAGCAAAGTGTGCAATTTACATGACCTATCTAGAGCAGGGACAAAACCTGCGAATGACAGGGCATCTGCATCACTTAGAGCCGAAACGAGTAAAAATTATTGTAGAAGAAGTCAGACAGGCATTAACAGAAGGCAAGCTGTTAAAAATGCTGGGTTCTGATGAACCCCGCTATCTGATTCAATTACCTTACGTCTGGCTAGAAAAATATCCTTGGCAACCGGGGCGATCGCGCGTTCCTGGTAGCAGTCTGACAAGCGAAGAAAAAAGACAGATAGAGCAGAAACTACCAAGTAATCTACCTGATGCTCAGTTAGTTAGCTCCTTTGAGTTTCTGGATCTGATCGAGTTTTTGCACAAGCGATCGCAAGAAGACTTACCACTCGAACACCAAATGCCTTTAAGTGAAGCTTTGGGTGAGCATATCAAGCGCCGTCTGCTTTACTCAGGAACAGTAACACGCATTGATTCTCCTTGGGGAATGCCCTTCTACGCACTTACCCGTCTTTCTTACACCCCAGCAGACGATCAAGAACGCACTAACATCCTGGTAGAAGATACCGCTCGGTATTTTCGTATGATGAAAAATTGGGCAGAACGGCAACGAAACGCCATGCGCTTACTGGAAGAACTTGATATCCTCCCAGAAAAAATGGAGCAGGCTATGGAAGAATTAGATGAAGTTATCCGTGCCTGGGCAGATAAATATCACCAAGATGGCGGGATTGCAGTCATTTTACAAACAGTTTTTGGCGAAAGAGAAGACTAGTGCAATGTAGCGGAAGTTTGTCTGTCTTTAACAAGGGGCTTAAGCCCCTTGTTTAGTATCGCCTCAATCAATTACAAAAGACTGTAATTTAATTAGTGCGCGGCTGCGTTGGTACAATCGGTTGTGATGGTATAACCGGTTGTGTTGGCACAACTGGTTGCGTTGGAAATGGCGTAGTCTCGATACTCGGACTTGACCCCGCAGGACTTAGAGTCGCAGGTATAGATGAAGATGAAGCGCCAAGAACGCTGTCACTAGCATCGATACAAGTATCTAACACCTGGGTCGGGGGAAGGTCGATTTTACTACGCAACCCAACCACACACTGACCAAAACGCACAGGTAACAAACTACGACCACAGTAATTTAAAGCTTCTGGATTAACTGCTTCTTTAGTAATTGAGCTAACACCGACTACACAAGTAGCTAACTCCTCAGGACGGCGGGCCTTTCCACAAGAAGAAAGCGCATCTGTCGCGGCAATTTGGGTCTGTTTCTCAATTTTAACCACGCAAGCAGCCAAATCCCTGGGACGCAGTGCCTTTGCACAAGCTGGGGATGCCGCTTCTCCCGTGACACCCACACTCAAAAGTCCAGCGGCACAGACACTATAATCATTAGTGTAAGAGGCAGCAACAGCCACATTAGGCAAGATTGTTGTCAACCATCCAGCTACAGCCAAAACTGGTACTATTAAAATCCTAGAGGTGGAATTGCTTTGTTTGTTCTTAGCTTTATTAACCACTTTTTTGCTCATTGACATTGCCAATTCTCCAAACACCCAAAGTTATGCTAACTCAAATCTCTTAAAAATCCTCTGTAATCTAAGAATTTCGGCGGTAGTAAAGTATAGACATAATTAATTATGTCGAAAATTGTGTTAATATAACTGTTTGAAAGATAAGTAGGCAACGTAAAAAGTATTTCAGAGTAAGAATACTGCGTAAACCAATCTGATGATTGAGTAGCCTACGAAACTAAATAAACACAAAAAACTTATTGGCAGGAGTACGGCGGGGCACGTCGGAATTCAAGCTTGGATGCTAGTACGTCGGCTTTACCGACTTAAACAACTGGCGCAAAAAAGATGCCTCTACATTGGTAGGATACGTCATACCAAGGCAAGCAGTCTCAAAAAACCAAGAATCCCCTGATTTTTAATCGGTGGAATGTCAAAATGGAATGTCTGAGTAAAGTTTAAACAGGATTAGATTAAGGAAACTCATGTCCCGATATAGAGGGCCACGCCTCAGAATTGTCCGTCGCTTGGGCGACTTACCAGGATTAACTCGTAAAAGCGCCAGACGCGCTTACCCACCTGGTCAACATGGTCAGAACCGCAAAAAGCGCTCTGAGTATGCCATCCGTTTAGAAGAAAAGCAAAAGCTCCGCTTCAACTACGGTTTGACTGAAAAGCAATTGCTCCGCTATGTACGGAAAGCCAGACGGGTTACTGGTTCTACCGGACAAGTGCTACTGCAATTGCTAGAAATGCGCTTGGATAATACCGTTTTCCGCTTGGGTATAGCCCCGACTATCCCCGCAGCTCGTCAATTGGTAAATCATGGTCACGTAACTGTTAACGGTCGTGTGGTGAATATTGCCAGCTACCAATGCCGTCCTGGTGAAGTAATTGCAGTTAGGGATCGGGCACAATCTAGGAAGTTGGTGGAAGCTAACTTGCAATATCCCGGTTTGGCAAACCTCCCCAGTCATTTGGAGTTTGACAAAAATAAGTTGGTTGGTAAAGTCAACAGCGTTATTGAGCGCGAATGGGTGGCATTACAAGTTAATGAACTACTTGTGGTGGAATACTACTCACGACAAGCGTAATAGTCATTTGTCTTTAGTCATTTGTCCCTAGTTATTTGCAAAGGACAAATGACCAATGACTAACCACCAATTTGCGACATGGTGCGAGTATATGTACCTGTAACGCCAGAATCACGCCCTTTAAAGTTAATTTCTGACTTGATTCCGAGTAAATGTCTGACCTGTTCTTGTAATTGAGCGGTGCTGACACCAGAACGTAGGGCAGTTTTTAAATCTATTTGACCAGTTTCATTTAATAAACAGGGACGCAGCCAGCCATCGGCACTCAGGCGCATCCGGTTACAACGATCGCAAAAACATTCCGACATCTGACTAATAAATCCTAGTGTCCCCTTCGCACCAGGAATTTGAAAGACATCAGCAGGGCCAGCGCCACGAACTTGAGATTCTGTCAAGCCCCAGCGATCGCGAATGCGTTCTCGTAAATCGGCTGAAGATACCCAACCGCGATCGCCAAATAAATGCACATTACCAATAGGCATAAACTCAATAAATCGAACGTGCCACTGTTTATCAATTGTCAGGGCGGCTAAATCCAGAACTTCGTGGTCATTAACACCAGGAATCACCACTACATTTAGCTTCAGGGGGTCGAATCCGACTTGATGGGCAGCCTGAATTCCCTGCCAAACTTGTCGCCAACGAGAACGCCCCTGATTACCAATAATTTGATCAAAAATGTCGGGATCAAGAGAGTCCAGACTAATATTAATTCGTCGCAAGCCAGCATTGTAGAGGTTTTGTGCCATCGGAGCCAGCAAAAAACCGTTGGTAGTCATTGAGATATCTTGAGTTTGGGGGAGAGTTGCGATCGCACCGACTAAATCCACCACACGCGGACGCAATAAGGGTTCACCCCCAGTCAAACGAAACCGATTAAAGCCGACTGGAATAAATACTTCTTGAATTAAGGTGAGTAGTTCTTCATCACTCAATAACTGTTGCTTAAGAATATAGTCCAGTTCTACTCCCTCTGGCATACAGTACTGACAACGAAAATTGCAGCGATCGATTAAGCTAATGCGGAGGTAATCTACCTGGTTCATCGTTTTATTTTTATAAGAAGAATTCAGAACTCAGGAGTCAGAATTCAGTATGAATTTTGTAGGAGTGGGTAATGAATATTGGTTAAAACCGTACAACTCTTAGAGACGCTACCGCGTGTAGCAAGATCCCCGTAGGAGTACGTCCCGCTACGCGCTTTCGCCCCTGCTGGGCGAAAAAAATTAAAATATTCTCGCCTTAAAACTCTATCCCTTTATGGATAGAGAATTCTGAATTCTGAATTCTGAATTCTGACTCCTGTTTTATTGTCTCTGATCAATTAAAGACTTTACAAAGGTGGTTTACCCCTTCTTACTATATTTGTTGTAACTCAAAATACCGTACTCCCCCTTAAGTATGAGTCCACAGATTGTGGCATAATAAGCCGATCGCATCCACTAGTTAGTCATCAATCGTGCAAGACACCGACTCCATTAATGACCTTGCTGCTGCCCTACTACAGCCAGCCGATATCAGCTTTGAACTGCCCGATCCAGAAGATGAACAGATTCTAGAGTCAGATTTTCAACAGCAGCTAGAAATAGCTTGGCAGGTATGCGATCGCTTTGATTTGCAAACTGAAATCTGGCGGGGAAGAATTTTACGGGCGATCCGCGACAGAGAAAAAGTGGGTGGTGACGGACGCGGTACTGGCTTTCTGCGATGGCTAAAAGAGCGGGAAATCAGCAAAAGTCAAGCTTATGCTTGGATTCAATTGGCGAATAGTGCCGATACTCTGATTGAAGACGGTAAACTTGACCCCGGTTCTGTGAACAATTTCAGCAAACGGGCATTTGTTGAAACCTCTAAAGCATCCCCAGAAGTGCAACAGATGGTGAGTGAAGCCGCCCAAAAAGGCGATCGCATCACTAGGCGCGAAGTCCGTCAACTCAGCGATGAATGGACAGCCATGTCCTCAGATTTATTACCAGAAGCAGTTAAAGAAAAAGCCGCAGATAACACCCTTCCCCCGCGCTACATTGCCCCTCTGGTGAAGGAAATGGAAAAACTGCCAGAATCGCATCAAAAGTTTATTCAAAAGGAAATAGCTGCCAATCCCGATGTAGATACCTTGAAACAGGTAACTACCGAAGCGCGTAACTTGGCGAAATATCTCAAAGGGGCGGCTCAAGTTCAAGCGCTGACGAAGGAAGATGTTGATATTGAAACAGCCTTAGAAGAAGCGCAAAGAGTCGGCTGTTTGAGCATTGCTGCTGATTTGGTCAATCAAGCATCACAAATTGAACAAACGATCGCAAAATTGTACATGACTTGGAAACGCATCGGTAATTTAGCAGATCGATTATATGTAGATACTGGCGCAAGTACACCCAACTTGCGATCGCTCCTCACTTGCTTAGAACCTCTGGGTGGTGAAATCATGGAATTGCAACTTAGTGGTGCGACTGAACACACTATTCGTTTGCAAATTCAGGAGACCAGTTAGGGCAATACTGTTCGGTTAAGACAAGAGACGCAATGAATCGCCGTCTTTACTATACTCAGTGCTGTTAGCGGTAGCGGGGCATTTAGCCCGTGCTGAGTAAGAAGAGGAGTACCCAGTACTTTCGCACTTGGGTTTTTGCCCTGCCCCTTGTGGGCGGTCTTTCAACTCAGCACTCAGCACTCGTCACTCAGCACTCTTCATAAGATATCTGGATTTTCCCCTAGTTCTCTTAATCTAGCCGCTAAACGAGCCGCCTGTGCAACTGCGGCTTCTGTCTGTATAGCTGCGGCTTTTGCTTGTGCAATTGCAGCTTCTTCTGGTAACAAAACCAAATTGCCAGCCACATCGTAAAACCGCAACCATATTGCCGTTTCTCTATCTATTGTTCCCTCAATTGTCCCCAACCATAAACCTAAACGCTTAGACCATAGCCATCCGCGATCGTTTGGGGTCAAAGGCTGATACTGCTGGTTATCATCTAAATGCCACCCTTGCAAAGAATTAGGATCAAAGGGATCGTAAACAAAATAATCTGAGGTACGGAAAGTTTGCTCGTAAAGATTTTTCTTAATACCCTTGTCTATTGCTGCCGTAGATGGTGACATTAATTCTACGATGACATCAGGATAACGACCATTTTCTTCCCAGACTACCCAGCCTTGTCTTGAGTTATTGCCGTCAACGTTTAGCACTGCAAAGAAATCTGGGCCTCGGAAATCACGGTTACGAACTTGGGTACTGCTGTAGTAAATAAACATATTGCCCCCAGTGAAGAAATCATTGCGGTCAGCCCAAGCTTGTTGCAATGACCGAATCAACACATTCATAGCAATGCGGTGGCGATTTGATTCCAAGGGTTCACCATCATCAAAAATTAAATCTGTAGGTGGCATGGGGGGTTCCCAGTCCACAATGGCTGCTGGATTTGTCTCAGTAGTCATGAGCGATCGCCTTTCTCAGAAAGCCTTAGATTTCTATCATAATCTGCTGAGAGCTTCCTGAATTAAGGCGCACAGATGGAGAAGAATTCAGGAGTCAGAATTCAGAATACTCTAGCCATGAAGGGATACAGTTTTAACTTGTTGTTTAAAATTCAATCCTAGTTTCGCCCACAAGGGGCGAAAGCGCGTAGCGGGACGTACCCCTACGGGGATCTTGCTACGCGGTAGCGTCTCTAAGAGTTGTACGATTTTAGACCAATATTCATTACCCAGTCGTACAGAATTCATACTGTTAGCGGATAGCTAAGGTTTAGCCCATTCTGACTCCTGAATTCTGAGTTCTGAATTCTTCTTATAAATTATTCTTGACCCAATCTCGAAAATTACGCATAGCTTGACTTCTACCAATTGTTAAACACTGCTGAACATACTCATTGACTAATTCAACAATTGGAATATTAGGAAAATTAGGACTAGATTGAGATTTAATATATTTTCCCTCTTGTAATAATAAAATTTCTAAACCTTGTTGTGTATGTCGCCAAAGTTCAGGAACTCCTAAAATTTCATAATTATCAAATCTAGTGCGAGAAGTAATATCAATTTCGATTGCTAAGTCTGGTGGTGGATCTATATTTAAATCAATGCGATTTTTCCCAATGATTGCAGCTTGATTTTGAATATAAAAACTGGTATCTGGTTCTACTGCTTGCCCCATTCTCTCATTTTTTAGTGTTGTGGAACCAAAAGGCTCAAAATCAATTTGGAGTTTGTCTAATAAAACTCTTACTAACTCACCAATATATTCTTTATCTTTTTCGTGTTCTGGTAGGGGAAGCATAATTTCTAACCAGCCATGACTATAAGAAATACGTGCGGCCCGCCTTTCTCCCATTTCTGTTAAAATATTTTCTAACTGCTGCCAACTAATATCTTGGAGCAACATTTGTTGACCAGGTTTTACAATAATTTGTTGCAGTTTTAAAAGCATATCACCTCAGAGAGTTGATGTAGCAATGATTATATGTATGAGATGGAATTTCCAAATCAACTTTCTTAAAGTATATCGCCTCTGAATATGAGTTTAGTAATTAGCAAAAATCAATAGTTGGAAAAATATTTTTATCATTAATTTTTCCTTGTTAAAGGAATACGGATGGTAAACTCTGTACCATATCCGGGGGTAGAGTCAACTTCAATAGTTCCTGCATGTTTGTCTACAACAATTTGATAGGCGATCGCCATTCCTAATCCGATTCCTTTGCCTACTGGTTTTGTAGTAAACATGTGGTCAAATACCCGATGCTTCACATTCTCGCACATCCCAATACCATTATCGGAAATTTGAACCATCGCGTAATTACTTGATTTGTCAATTTGGGTTTGGATCTTAATTTGATTAGGGTTGGTTTTAAGTTCTTCAATACTCCGTTTTTGGCTAGCTTCTTCCAAGGCATCGATTGCATTTACCAGAACATTCATAAACACCTGATTCAGGCTGCCTGCGTAACATTCTACTAGGGGTAAATCACCGTATTTCTTCACGATCTGAATTTCTGGTAGATTGGGTGTGGCTGTGAGACGACGATTCAGAATCATCAGAGTGTTATCTAATCCTTGATGAATATCTACAAATTTCATATCTGCTTCATCAAGGCGCGAGAAATTACGCAGTGACAGCACAATTTCACGAATCCGCTTAGTTCCCACTTGCATTGATGCCATTAGCTTGGGTAAATCTTCTGCCAGAAACTCAATATCAAGGTCTTGGGAGCGATCGCGAATTTCCGGTGTAGGATTTGGGTAGGTTTGTTCATAAAGCTTTAGTAAATCGAGGATGCCTTGGCTGTATTCATTGGCATGGTTGAGGTTGGCATGAATAAAATTAGCAGGATTATTAATTTCGTGTGCCACCCCAGCAACCAATTGTCCTAGACTAGACATTTTTTCGGTTTGGATGAGTTGAGATTGGGTATTTTGTAATTCTTTCAAGGTTTTGCTGAGTTGCTGCGCCTGCTGGCTAGAAATCAAAGCGCGATCGCGAATCTGTTCATATAGTTGCACCTGTCGCCATGCACCGATCAACCCCACCACCAGCAATCCTCCCAAAACCGTAGCTAACAGGTTCAACGCCTGCAATGGCGATTCAATATTTTCTTGTGGCACAATCAACGCTACTGACCAATTTGCCTCTCTGAGGGGTGTGTAAGCAACATAGCTCCATTTACCATCCAATTGAGTTAATTTAATGTTTGTACGTTTAGCCACCATTTGTTGAGTAATTTCAACTAACTTGGGATTGGGTGAATTGAGAAAACTTTGGGCGGCTTTTTCGGGTGTGCCGATTAGTTCTATATTGGGATGGGCAATAGGAACTCCTTGAGAATTCAGTGCAAAGGCATAGCTACCTTTACCTTGATGTAAATTGCTGATTACCTCAACTACCCGATTAATTTCAATCCCTCCCAACAACACACCTGCTGGCTTTGTACCTGTTTTGGCAAAAATTGGCGAACTAATCTGAACCTGTAACCGATTGCTTGTGCGGCCAATAATTGGATCGGCGGCTACCGTTTCACCCGCCATACTCCGCTGAAAAAATTCTCGATCTTTAACATTGGGACGACCCCCTTGAGTATTAATTAATGCACCATCCCGTGCTATCAAAGCCATGAGCAAAAACGTTTGCAGCCGCTTCACCTCAGATTGCAAGTAAGGTTCCATCACAGACCAATCTAGCGATCGCACCACTGGAGAATTTGCCAAAGTTTTAATTTCTGTCTTCCGAATAGCTAACCAATTATCAATATCATTTTGACCTTGCTGTGTTTTTAACAGTACTTGCTCTTTCAGACTATCAAGCAATAATCCCTTAACAATCTTGTAACTAGTGATTGCGGTGGCGCTAATACTAATGGACAGAATCACCACAATTGATAACAATATTATGCTTCGCGAATGGTATTTCAATGAGTAGTAATCTTTATCAGTTTTATCATACCGTCGTGGCATGATTTCCAACCATACTTTCCGCATTTTAAGTATCATTATTGCTTGATTCCAAGTTAAAATTCAAAAGGCAAAAATCAATAGTGCTGATTAAACCAAAAATTACTTAGCACTGGCTCAACGCCCCGCTACCGCTAACAAAACTCATTACTCATCACTCATTACTCATTACTCATTACTCATTACTCATTACTGTTGTTGAGTAGAGATTTGAATAACAAACTCTGTGCCCTTTCCAAGTTCGGAAGTGCAGGAGAGTGAACCGCCATGTCCTTCCACCACAATTTGACGAGCGATCGCTAATCCTAACCCAGTGCCTTTTCCTACAGGTTTGGTAGTGAATAGATGGTCAAATACTTTTTGTTTAACTTGTGGTGACATTCCTACCCCATTATCAGCAATCTTAATCAAAATGTGCTGACCTGAGTCTGCTAAACGAGTTTCAATGGTGATGCAATTGGGGTTAGCGAGAATCGCTTCCAAACTATGCTCTGAATTGTATTGTTCAAGTGCATCAATGGCATTTGCTAACAAGTTCATAAATACCTGATTAAGTTGTCCAGCAAAGCATTTTACGAGGGGGAGTTTGCCGTAATTCCTAACTACCTCAATTGCCGGACGGTTTTCGTTAGATTTTAAACGGTGTCTGAGAATCAGAATAGTGCTGTCAATACCTTCGTGAATATCAAAGGGAACTTTATAATCCTTATCGGCGCGGGAGAAGGTTCGCAAACTGGTACTAATACTGCGGATACGGCTAACACCCAATTTCATCGAATCTAGCAATTTAGGTAAATCTTCGCGTAAATAATTCAAATCGATGGCATCAATTTCATCTTGAATATCTGAACCAGGATTAGGAAATTTCTCTTGATAAAGGTTAATTAGTCCAAATAAATCTCTAACATAATCTTTAGCTGGTTCTAAGTTGCCAGCAATGAAGCCCACAGGATTATTGATTTCATGGGCAACACCTGCTACCAAATTACCAAGGGCAGACATTTTTTCACCTTGTACCAATTGCAATTGCATTGTTTGGAGTTCTTGCAAAGCTTGTTCTAATTGTTGCTTTTGCTCTTGCAGCAATTGTTGTGCTTCATGACGTTCGGTGATGTCTTCAGACGTGCCAAGGATGCCAAAAATATTTCCTTCTCGATCTCGTAAGGGAATTTTATTTGTATTCGACCATGTTTGTTTTTCGTCGACTTTTTGGATGGTTTCAATAATGTTTAGTTCAGCTTGTCCAGATTCCAAAATGCGGCGATCGCGCTCTACATAATAATCTGATTTTCCCCGAATCCAGGGAAGGTCGTAGTCTGTTTTACCAATAACATTTTCTGGCACTCCTACACCCGAAATTTCAGCAAATTTCTGGTTACATCCTAAATAAACACTATTGCGGTCTTTCCAGAAAACATACTGAGGGATATTGTCGATAATTAACCGCAAGCATTCTTCAGTCTGCCCAAGATTTTCGAGGGTATCTTGTGCTTGCTGATAAAGTCGGGCATTTTCTAGGGAGATTGCAGCTTGAGTACATAACAGATTGAGAATTTCAACGCGATCGCTTGTAAATGCCCCTGTAGTAAGATTATTTTCTAAATATAAAATTCCCAACAGTTTGCCTTGATGCAAAATCGGCGTACACAGCAAGCTTTTGGGTTGCTGACGAATGATGTAGGGGTCAGCTATTAGCACCGGATGCACTGTTGCATTGATGATGACGGTAGGTTGTAGGCTGCGTTTGACGGTGTAAATTAGGCTATGGGGAACGTCTGCGCTATCTTCTACAAAAATGGACTGTAGAACGGTTGATAGTTCCCCAATTTTGGCAGTGGCCTCAATTAGCAATCTATCTTCTTTAAGAAGTAGTAACGCACACTTATCTGCACCTGCATTTTCAATCACCACTTGCAACAGCTTCGTAAGTAATTTATCTAGTTCAATTTCACTAGAAAGAGTCTGAGAAGCTTTGAGAACTGCTGCCAAATCTAGCATTATTGATGCACTACTGCTAGAAGTTACTGATTTATTAATACTTGGGTGTAAGGTAGCAATGCTGTTAACATTTGCGATCGTCTCATTGGGCGTGAATAGCGATAATCTTTCAGAGTCGCTTCGGGAACGCGTCTGTTGTAAGATAGGAGCCAGCAATTGTGGATAACGCTGTTCTAGTTCATCAACTTTAGTTTTAGCGCCCCAGCGAGTGTAACAATAGTAAGCATTAATCAAATATTCTTGGGCAATGCGTTCTTTACCCCATTCTAAATAAAACTTGGCTGCGAGTTCATTGGCGAGAGCTTCTTCGTTGAGGTATTCGTTTTCTTTGGCTTTGGCAATGGCGCGATCGTATGATTCAATTGCATCCATATACTTGCCAGAAATTCTCGCTATTTCGGCAGATAATAATAGATATCGATGTAGAAAGTTTTTTGGGCAATTATTCGCCCAGTTTTTCTGGGTTTGTTGATGCTCTCGAATAATATCCCAATACTGTTTTTTCTTCTCTAATGTTGCATTAGGATAGAGAGCTAACAAGCTGAGGGGATAATAGAAATGATACTGAATAATTGGAAAAAAGCCAGAGTTGACTGCAAGAGTTTTATCAGCTTCTTCTGCCGCTTTCACAGCATCTTCATAACGACCATAAAGGTACGACAATTGAATTTTGAGAAAGCAGTACCAATTAATTCCATGCTCAAAGTTATTCTTCTGTCTCCAAACTTCTATGTAGGGAGTATCATCACTATTGTAATCATCTAATAAATCGGTACTTTGAGATATATCTTGCAAGTTTAGTAGAAACTGCCGTTGTAAAGTAAAAGCATACAGCATATTTGTATCATTTACCTGCTGCACATAGCTCAGATATTTTTCAGTCTCGGCGTAGACATCTGAGAGGCGATCGCCCTTAATTAACATTGCCCAAATCAGAAACGAAACTGCCCAGACACCAAACACCAAATTTCCAGTTTCTTGACATACTTGGAATGATTGCTGAGAAAGTGGCAAATTTGTTTTTAAGTGCTGATTATAAGGATTAATCGTATGTGCAAAGATATTATTCGTCTTAAAAATAAATTGGGTACTATTGAAGTGACGATCGAGTTTTAGTGCTAATGTACCGAACTCATAAGCAGTTTGATAGTTTCCTTGATTTGCCAAATTCATTCCATACAGACAATAAGCAAAACCAGAGCTTTCTGCATTCCCATATTTCAACGATAAACCGATCATTAATAAAGGAGCCAAGCAACTGAGATGTTGATCTCCTCCCATATAAGCGGCTGCCCAAACATCAGCTAAAAGTCCCATGCAGACCTTCTTTTCTGGATCTGTCATCTCAGGCAAATCGAATAAATCTCCTATCTGAACTGTTTGAAGTTTAGTCTTTAATTCTTGAAGTTCAGTTTCGATGGCAGCTTGCTGTTCTTCAAAAGTAACAGGCAAAGGCATCCCCATGATGCTCAAACCTTTCAACCCAGCTTTAAAGCCAGCTTCGATATTTTCGCCCTGAGTCATTTTCAGGTACATCTGAATTCCATAAATATCTGCTTTTTCAAACTTATCTTGGCTATGATTTAAAGCCAGGTTGAATAATGTCTCAGCTTGGTTAAAGTTGCCAGTTAGATATTCACATTCCGCCGATTCTCGATATAATTCAAACGTTAGTTGATAATTAGTTAGCCAACTGTCCTCTATTAGCAATTCTCTGCCTAATGTAAAATATTTCACGGCTGCTCGATAAGCAGTAGAAGCTTTGGCTTTTTTTCCAGCAATTAGATTCAGTTGAGCAAGTTCATATTTCTGGGATTGTTCATCAATTATATCAATTCCCTCATTTAACTGATTAACAATATCAAAAATATTGGCTTCAAGGTCTTCAGTTGGTGTACTGCTTAAGAGTAATTGCCCAATTTTTAGATGAGTTGCTTTTCTTTGTGATTCAGGAATTAAAGAATAGGCAGCTTGCTGAACCCGATCGTGGAGAAATTTGTAAGAGCAGGAATCAGCAAAACTATGTTGCTGAAATTCTGAATTCCGAATCCTGAATTCGGAACTATCTTGATAAAACTTGTAAACTTCATTGGTAGGAATAATCAACCCATCTTGCACAGCCTTCCAAAAGTCTGCGGCTGTTTCTAGCTGGGATTTTTCATAGACGATCGCTAATGCCGCTAAATCAAATTTGTTTCCTACACAAGCTGCTAATTTCAAAACTTCTTGAGTTTCGGTTGATAACTTCTGAAGTTGAATTGCCATAAACTCTACTACATCATCGGTCAAAGCGAGCGATCGCACCTGAGCAATATCACATTCCCACCCCCCTTTACTTCCCCCCTTAGCAAGGGGGGACTGAGGGGGGTTAAATGTAATTAGTTGATCTTGATGTAGCGCTTTGAGAAACTGGGTGCTGAAAAAAGGATTGCCTTTGGTTTTGCTCAACACTAACTCTGTTAACGGTGCAGCTAATGCTAGGGAGCAACTCAATGTATCTGCAACCAAATGATTGATAGAAATCTGCTCAAGGGGAGCTAAAGTAATCGTATTGACTGTAGCATCTAACTTCTGAATCTCTTCTAAAGTCAGCATTAGCGGATGTACTGGGTTGACTTCGTTATCTCGATAAGCACCAATTAAGAGTAGATAGCCGATGTCAACTTCGCTCATTAACAAGTGCATTAACTTTAAAGAAGCAGCATCTACCCATTGCAAGTCATCAATAAAAATTACCAATGGATGCTCTGATGCCGTGAAAACTTGAGTGAATTTCAAGAACAGCAAATTGAAGCGATTTTGTGCCGCACTCCCAGAAAGTTCCGGTGCAGGAGGCTGTTTCCCAATCATACTTTCTAGTTCTGGAATCACCTCAATCATCACTTGTCCGTTCTCACCCAAAGCAGAGAGAATTTTAGATTTCCATTGCTCGAATTGAGCGTCAGTTTCACTCAGCAGTTGCCCAATTAAGTCTCGGAAGGCTTGTACAAAAGCAGAGAAGGGAATGTTGCGCTGGAATTGGTCAAATTTACCTTTAATGAAATAACCCCGTTGCCTGACAATTGGCTTGTGGACTTCGTTAACTACAGCAGTTTTACCAATCCCAGAAAAGCCTGCTATCAGAATAATTTCACTGCTTCCCTGACTGACTCTCTCGAAAGCATCTAATAAACTTTGAACTTCAGCTTGGCGACCGTAGAGTTTTTCTGGGATGATGAAGCGATCGCAAATATCTCTTTGGGCAATCGGGAAACTCTCAATTCTACCCGTGTTCTTCAGTTGCTCCAAACATTTTTCTAAATCATACTTTAGCCCTAATGCACTCTGATAGCGGTCTTCAGCATTTTTCGCCATCAATTTCATCACAATGTCACAAAGAACCTGCGGAATTTCCTCTTCCCTCCCGCCCTCTGCCCCCTGCCCCCTGCCTCCTAATTGATCCGGTTGCTTGGCGATATGACAGTGAACCAACTCCATCGGATCGTGAGACTGAAAGGGTAGGTGTCCAGCCAGCAGTTCAAAGAAGGTAATACCAAGGGAGTAGTAATCACTGCGATAATCAATTCCGCGATTCATCCGCCCGGTTTGTTCCGGGGAAAGGTAAGCGAGAGTACCTTCTAAGACATTAGGACTGTAAATTTCCTGAGTTTCTCTGGGTAAAAGAGAAGCAATGCTAAAGTCAATTAACTTGACTTGCTTGGTTTCTGGGTTAATGAGGATGTTGGCAGGCTTAATGTCTTTGTGGATAATCCGATGATGATAGAGTCCATCAAGAATATTGCTCAGAGCGATCGCAACATCCAAGAACTCTGTCAAAGTATATTGGTTGTCTCCCATTTCCCTGTTCATCCAATCTCTGAGGGAAATGCCGCCAAAATCCTCCATCACCAAAGCATAGCTGTTGCGGTAAGGTTCCAGACTGTAGGGACGAACAATACCAGGTAGATCAATATTTTTAGCGATCGTGTACTGATTACGGAATAACAGCAGTTCGTTGAAGGTGGGATATTCTTGCTGAAATAGTTTGATCACAACCGGAAGTTGATCGGCCTCTCGAATTCCACGGTAAACCAAGGTTCTAGAGCCTGCATAAAGTTGCTCACTAATTCGATAGTTCAAAAGCTTGTCCATCGGCTCAACTGCTTTATTCATAACTCGATCAACTCTTGTGAAATCAGCTATTTATTTAAAGTAGTCTGCCCAAAAACCAGCTTTTTCTAACTCAGTTTTCTTTTAGGCGTTGCATTTAGCCTGCGTGATATATCATCTGTAGCTTCTCAAGCAAAACTCCCACTATTTCCGGTAAAATCAAGTTCTGAGGACTGTGGATTCGGGAGAAACTTGGGGTGCCTACACTTGGCGTTAACATTGACCACATTGCCACCATCCGGCAAGCACGGCGGACGGTAGAACCAGATCCCGTAGCAGCGGCGGTGCTGGCAGAACTAGGCGGTGCAGATGGGATTACAGTACATCTGCGCGAAGATCGGCGGCATATCCAAGATCGGGATGTGCGGATATTGCGGCAAACAGTGCGATCGCATCTGAATTTAGAAATGGCCGCTACAGAAGAAATGCTTGCGATCGCTCTCGATATCAAACCAGATTACGTGACTTTAGTCCCCGAAAAACGCGAAGAAGTCACAACAGAAGGCGGATTAGATATCATCGGGAAAATTGCTAGAATAGGTGAAATCGTCGATAAATTGCAAAGCGCTAATATTCCAGTTAGTTTATTTATCGATGCCGAGCCATCACAAATCGAAGCATCTGTCAAGGTACAGGCGCAGTTTATTGAATTGCACACCGGACAATACGCTGAGGCTAAAGATGAAACAAATCGCCACCGAGAATTAGCCGTATTAGCTAAAGGTTGTGAACAAGCGATTCAAGCTGGATTGCGAGTCAACGCTGGACACGGACTCACCTATTGGAACGTCTATCCCGTGGCTGCGCTTCCAGGCATGGAAGAACTGAATATTGGTCATACCATCATCAGTCGGGCAGCATTAGTAGGTATAGAAAGGGCAGTCCGCGAGATGAAAGAAGCTATAAGGGGGAATGGGGCATAGGGCACAAGAGCAGAGGGGCAGAGGGGCAGAGGGGCAGACGGTAAACTTACTGCAACTTCTCCCCTGCTCCCTAGCTCCCCTGCTCCCCTGCTCCCTAGCTCCCCTGCTCCCCTGCTCCCCTGCTCCCTGTCCCCTGCTCCCTGTCCCCTGCTTTAAAAAGAGGGTTGTCACTGCGAAATCTAGAAATTGGCATCAAATCTTCAGCAAAAACTTCTATGAGCGCAACACAATCTAACAACCTGCCGCTTTGGGTACAGGATCGAGATCAGGTGATAGCAGAAAGCACTGATGTCGAGTGG
Organism: Nostoc sp.; assembly: GCF_036916655.1. Classification (GTDB taxonomy): domain Bacteria; phylum Cyanobacteriota; class Cyanobacteriia; order Cyanobacteriales; family Nostocaceae; genus Nostoc. Next base: position 38,946 of record NZ_JBALFY010000066.1, on the reverse strand, counting down.
CGCTATCAGACACCGCCTGATTACTCCCGTTCAAAAGAGAATCTCGCGAAAGAAAGTATCTACAATCACCTTGAAGGTACACTAGAAGCGATCGTGCAAAACTTAGTGCGAACCTTAGAGATGGAGGTATCCTTCAAATCTAACCCACAGCAGTGGTTATCTATTGTGAATGACAAGTTTCGCGTGAGTACCAATGGCGGAGTAGAATATACCGCAGCAGATTTATCAGCCCAAGGTACTTACAATCTATTTATGGCTGATTCAGAGCATTACAAGGCTTCAGAAGAAAGCTTTGAATCATCCGCAAAACTCTTCCACACAACATTTCCCCAAGGATTTCCTTGGGAAGTAATGGAAGTTTACTCAGGGCCACCGAATGTAACATTCAAATGGCGGCATTGGGGACATTTTAAAGGAGAATACAAAGACTATGCACCGACTGGAGAGACAGTAGAAATTATCGGCATGACTATTGCAAAAGTTACCGATGACTTGAAGGTTATTTCCTTAGAACACTACTTTGACAATAGTCTGTTCTTGGAAAAGCTAACATCTGGTGGCAAACAGACAAATGCTGAAAACCAGAAAAGTGCCTGTCCGTTTAGTTCTTGGTTCAAGAAATCCCAAAAAAGTTAGTTTTTAAGGGTGCAGAGTGCAGTACTCTGTACCCTTAATTTATTCACATAGTAACTACAAAGGATGAAAATGCAAACATATTATTACGTTTTGGCTAGTCAACGTTTTCTTCTCCAAGAAGAACCGATACAGGAAGTTCTCAAAGAGCGCACCCGTAACTACCACGAACAAGAAAAACAAATAGATTTTTGGTTAGTTGAGCAACCAGCTTTCTTGGAAGCACCACAATTTAAAGAGCTAAAGGCGAAGTGTCCTCAACCAGCAGTGGCGATTATTTCTACTAATCCCCAATTTATTACTTGGTTAAAACTGCGTTTAGAGTACGTCATCACTGGAGAATTCCAGGCTCCTTCTGAGGCAATACCAGATGCTTTGGCATCGTTGGCTACCGTATCTTAGTGATTGGGCATGGGGCATAGAGAAGAGACAAGGTAGGCAAGGAAGAGGGGGGAGATAAGGGAGAGACTTGTCCCCTTGTCCCCACTCCTCATTCCCTAATTTTATTTTTGAGTAACAAAATATATTTTTTTTGATACTCTTTTTATACCTATACTGAACTAACTAAGTTTTGATCTTTTTTCTTATAAAATCTTCTAAGATACCTTGATTTACATAATCTAACTTTTGTGCATAGATTTCAGACTTTACCAAGTGTTTTAGGATTAGCAATTGCAGGGTTGATTGGTGGCACGAGTTCTGTCTTTGCCCAACAAACCATTCCCCTTTGTCAACCACCAAATCCAGGCGAGTATCTTTTATTAGTAGTCAGTCCTACAGCGAATAATCAAAAGCAGTTACGTAGTGCCTTACCACCTGAACTTAAAACTATCACCTGCAAATATCTCAACGAAACTGTGACGCGAGTAGGTGGCTTTAACAAAATCGATGATGCTAATCGTTGGGCAAGATATGTCAGTAATATTGTTGGCTTGTCTGCCATAATTACCACTCGACCAACAACAGCAGATGTGCAAGCCGTACAACCACAGGCACAGCGACAGCCACAGCCACCTCAGCAGACAGTTAGCTATAATCCTCAAGCTTTAGGAGAGGGTTATGCAGTGTTGGTAGATTATTACAACCGCCCAGAACTCGTAAATAGTGTGCAGCAAGCAGTTGGAGGTAACGTCGGCTTTGTTTCTTATGGACAACGCCCTTACTTGTTGGCAGTTTACACTACTAACCAAAGTGAAGCTTACAACACATTGCAGAAGCTTAACAATGGCGGTTTTGTTGCCAGCATTGTAGATAGTCGTAAGGTGATTCTGCTGCGCTCAACTGTGCGATTGTAGTCATTAGTCATTAGTCATTAGTCATTAGTCATTGGCTAATAAACTGTAGACTATTGACTAATAAGCAGACCTCGCTAACCAATATATGGTTATACCCAAAGCTGCTCCAGCGATTACCTGAACTGGTGTATGTCCGAGTAATTCTTTGAGACGGTCTTGGCTAAAGTCTGGTTTTTCATGAAATAATTCATCAATCATTTGATTGAGAATACGAGCTTGTTTGCCAGCCGCTTGGCGAACTCCGGCTGCATCATACATGACAATAATGGCAAAAATCATCGCAACGGCAAAGTCAGGAGATGCCCAACCCAGTGTTTGCCCGACACCAGCAGCTAGAGCCGTAACTAGAGCCGAATGGGCACTAGGCATACCTCCGGTTGTTACCAAAACACGTATATTCAGTTTGCGATTTTTGATGATTTCGATTACGAGCTTTAATGCTTGAGCAATTAAACAAGCTACCAGAGCAACCAGCAGCACGCGGTTGTCTAAAATGTTGCCTATGTCCTGCATGGTATTTTGGTTAGGTTAGTAAATATTAGCAGCAGTTGTTGGTTGAGGAAACATTTAGATTCAACCCAAAATCCCAAATTAACCTAGTAGTAGATCGCGGTGGAAACAGACCAACTCTTCAAAATCACCTCAAAGCTTAATGGATCAGCTTTTTGAATTTTGAATGAGTAAATTTTGAATTCCGTTGGGCGGTGTCGTACAGCATAGCGTCAATAAACCACCCATTTTCAATCAATGAAACGCTTGTGGTATAGGAATTACGAATTCCCCAAAACGTTACTAGTTATTACGGCTGGTAATAAAATGAGCGATCGCTTGGAGTGGTTTGGCTCTGTCTCCAAACGGTTCCAATTCTACACAAGCTGCTTTAACTAGCTCTTGGGCTTTTAAGCGCGATTCCTCAAGTCCCCAAAGGCTGGGATAGGTCACTTTCTTAGCTTTTTGGTCTTTACCAGCTGTTTTACCTAATTGCTCTTGGGTAGAAGTGATATCCAGAATATCATCGATGATTTGGAATGCTAGCCCAATATTTTGAGCATAACGGGTCAGTCGTTGCACATCTTCGGGTGATGCCTCAGTTATGATCCCACCACAAACTACAGAAGCTTCTAAAAGGGCGGCTGTTTTGTGTTTATGAATAAAATTTAGTGTTTCTAGAGAAATATCAGATTTCCCTTCCGACTCTAAATCGACAACTTGACCGCCGACCAAACCAGCGGCCCCCAGCGCCCGACCAAGACGGACAACTACTTGTAAGACTAGCTCTCTGGGAACACTTTGGGGGGTTTGAAGGGCAACAAATTCAAAAGCGAGAGCCAACAAGCCATCCCCAGCCAAAATCGCGACATCTTCGCCATAGACTTTATGATTCGTCAGCTTCCCACGACGGTAATCGTCATTATCCATCGCTGGGAGGTCGTCATGAATCAACGACATTGTATGGATCATCTCCACAGCACAGGCCGTCGGCATAGCCATCTCGATGGTTCCACCCATCATTTCACAAGTAGCAAGGCAAAGAATGGGACGTACACGCTTACCTCCAGCTAATAACGAGTAGCGCATCGCCTCATAAATCTTTTCTGGATAAATGACTGGGATAGACCGATCCAAAGCATTATCACAAAGCTTTTGCCGCTCTTTGAGATAGGCTGCTAAGTTAAATGCGGTTTCCTCTGGTGGTGTTTTTTGAACGTTATCAGTTGCTACCATGCTTTAATTCCTGACATTTTGGGATTTTTGTCTTATACGTCACAATTTTAAGGTGCTGTGGGGCTGAAAAAAATGAAGAGTTAGGAGTTAGGAGTTAATAACTCTTAACTTTTAATTTTTAACTTTTAACTGATCACTCTCTTTTTTCTTTTGCCGTTCTGACATAGCTAGCAAATGTATTTTCCAACAATATGGCAACAGTCATCGGGCCAACACCGCCAGGAACAGGAGTGATAAATCCTGCTACATCAGCGGTTGATTCAAAATCAACATCGCCAATGAGGCGACTTTTGCCATTAGCATCGGTGACGCGATTCATCCCCACATCTACCACAACTGCGCCCGGTTTCACCATGTCAGCAGAGATTAGTCCAGGACGACCTACTGCTGCAATTAGAATATCAGCATTTTGGGTGATGGTTTTGAGATCGTGCGATCGCGAGTGAGCGATCGTAACTGTGGCATCAGCTTCTAATAGCATCAGCGCCATCGGTTTACCCACCAAAATACTGCGTCCCACCACTACTGCCTGTTTTCCCTGCAAAGGAATCTCATAAGCCTCTAAAAGCCGCATTACACCAGCCGGAGTACAGCTACGTAAACCCGTTTCTCCCCGTACTAGTCGCCCCAAGTTAACTGGGTGCAGTCCATCAGCATCTTTATCGGGATCAATTTGATGCAGCAGAGTCACAGCATCCAAGTGGTTAGGTAAGGGCAACTGTACAAGAATGCCATCCACCCGTTCGTCGTGGTTGAGTGCAGCAATAACCTCTTCTAACTCTCCCAGGGTAGTTTGGGCAGGAAAATGCTTACCAAAAGAAGCGATCCCAACTTTAGCGCAGGCTTTTTCTTTATTACGTACATAAGCGGCTGACGCTGGGTTGTCACCAACCATCAACACTGCTAAACCAGGAGGTCGTCCAATTTTTGGTTGTAATTCTGTAATGGCGACAGAAAGTTCTTGCTGAATTTTGGCAGCTAAAGTTTTACCATCAAGGAGTTTGGCAGTTTTTGTTTCCATAAAAATTCCCAGCTATATTCGCTTGTTGTCCAAAGTCCAAAGTAAAAATATTGATTATTGCATCTTGACTTTCGACTATTATTGTGTTGCTGTTTGATGTCGTAGCGTTTCTCTCACAGTAAATTCATAATGTTTATTTTCTCAGATTAACGGCATCATCTGAAGAATAAAGAATTAGGGAGTGGGGTGAAGAGGCAGGGGAGCAGGGAGCAGGGGGCAAGGGCGAGAATAAGAAAATTATATTGCCTCTGCTCCCTTCCACCTGCCCCTCTGCTTCTTCACAATGCCCAAAATAAATAAATCGGTGGCTTTCATGCAAAAAACGAGAAATTTTCCCCTTTCGTTCTTGTGCGGGCACAGTATTTTTCCTTACCGCTTAGGATTGACTTGTTTCCTCGTAGCGGGACTTTGTAGTTGTGGTAACTTGACATCACCTAGCTTAAGTAAGACTGGCTTAAAATTTGGGACAAATGTCACTCCAATTGGAGAAATTAAACCAAAACAAGACAATCAGGCTATAGTTTACATCCAAGGTCAAGTGGAAAAGCAAGCTCCTCTGATCAAACAGTGGGCTTATGAAATTAATGACTCAACCGGCAAAATTTGGGTTGTCACCAATCAAAAGAATCTGGGTGAGGGTTCACAAGTGGTAATTAAGGGTAAAGTTCGCTACCGAAGTATTCCTTTAGCTGGCAAAGAATTGGGGGAAGTTTACTTAGAAGAAGAATAATCAACAATTAAAAATAAATATATGAACAATCAACAGGTACACGTAGCGATCGCAATTCTCTATCAAAAAAACAAGTTTCTCATGCAGCTACGTGACAATATCCCTGGTATTCTCTACCCTGGTTACTGGGCACTGTTTGGCGGACACATCGAACCTGGTGAAACACCGGATGTAGCAGTAAAACGAGAAATATTAGAAGAAATCGGCTATGATTTACCACCCTTTGTTGAATTTGGCTGTTATCCCAACGAAAGAGTTGTCCGTCATGTCTTTCATGCTCCACTCTTGGTGGAATTAAATCAACTGGTTCTTAACGAGGGTTGGGATATGGCGTTGTTTACCCCAGAAGATATCCGTCAAGGTAACTGTTATTCACAAAATGCTGGCGAAATCCGACCTTTAGGGGCAATGCATCAGAAAATTATGTTGGATTTTATTGAGAAAAATCCAACATAATTTGGGTATTGGGCATGGGGCATTGAAAAGATGCAGAGGTGCGGGGAGTGGAGGGGAAAATTCTTCTCCCTTGCTCCCTGCTCCCCACTCCCCAAACTGCCACAATAAACTTAGAACTCTTATCGGGTCATCACTAATGCAATCAGCAAACAAACTGCCGCGATGGTTAACTATCGGATTGGCATTTCCTATTGCCATTCTCAACGGCTGGCTATTGATCCAGGTTATACAATATTTTCAACCCTTAGTTAGCATTATTGCCGCCGCCATCCTACTGGCTTTTGTCTTGAATTATCCAATCCAGTTTCTTCAGGAACAAGGGGTAAAACCCAACTTAGCGATCGGGGGAGTTTTGCTTTTGACTCTGGTGATTTTAGTAGCTTTAGGCATCACCTTGGTTCCCCTGATTATTCAACAGCTCGTTGAACTGGCTAATATTTTACCCAGTTGGATTGATTCTGGTACTCAGCAGCTACAAGCTTTTCAGGATTGGGCCTTAAGTCAACAGCAACTTCCGATTAATTTAAGTGGTCTATTTACCCAAGTTCTAGAACGATTATCTAACCAGCTTCAGTCCTTCACTGGTAGAATTCTTGGTTTTGCCGTCGATACCATCGGTATTGTCCTCAATGTACTGTTGGCAGTAGTGCTGACTATCTACCTAATATTGAACGGGGAACGTCTTTGGGACGGAATTTTTCAGTGGTTTCCCCCTAACATTGGGTTCAAAGTGCGGGAAGTACTGCGAGAAGATTTCCACAATTACTTCATCGGTCAAGCAACATTGGGAGCTGTGTTAGGGGTGACAATTACGCTGGCGTTTTTAGCGCTGCAAGTCCCCTTGGCTCTACTTTTTGGCATCGGTATTGGCTTATTTTCACTCTTCCCCTTTGGTACGGGAGTTGGTATTACCATAGTAAGTTTGTTAGTAGCGCTGCAAAACTTTTGGTTAGGGGTGGAAGTCTTAGGTGTCGCTGTTGCGATCGACCAAGTTAACTCTAATATTATTGCACCTCGAATTCTCAGCAATTTGACCGGTTTAAATCCTGTATGGGTGGTAATTTCTTTATTACTAGGAGCAAAGTTGGGAGGAGTTTTAGGCTTGTTAGTTGCGATCCCCATTGCCAGTTTTATCAAGGATATAACAGATAGCTGGCGGGCTGGAGAATTTAATAAAATAGATGATATTGAGTCAGAACCTATGGCGATAACAACTGAAAGAGCCGGAACTTACAGCTAAATTTGAATCATCCAAATTAACTAAAAAGCTGGTGATTTTTTCCAGAGATCAACCATAAAATCCTGATTTATGATGCCAACAAACAAGAAGCTATTACTTCTTATGTAACTCACGTTAAATTAATCTTCTAAAATCTGGATTTCATCAAGTTGATTAATCACTACATCTGCACCTCGGACATTATCTGACTTACCTACCCAAGTGATACCAATACAACCTGCGGCTTTAGCATTACGCGCCATTTGCATATCACCAACTGAATCACCCACCATCAATGTAGCGCCTGGTTCGACTCCCAAGGCTTGACAAGCTTGCAAAAATAGCACCGGATCTGGTTTACTCGGCCCTTCATCTACGCCCATTTCTAACTGGATATAATCGCTTAACTGGTGATTGGCTACAAAATTACGTACTTCTTCAGTTGTCGCAGCTGAGAGGATGCCAAGTTTCAAACCCCCTTCTTGTAGATATTTCAACAAGTCTAAGCTACCTACAAACAGTGGTGAAGGAGTTTGTCCAATGTATTTTTCCGCTTCATCCAAAGCTTGACGGGCTATTTTTAAGCACTCAAACCATCCTCTGCCAGTTTCGGCAATATATGCCGCAGCCGCAACTTCTGTTTCACGACGGCTTGCTACTGATACTAAACCTGCGGGATCTAGAAGATTGCCATTGATGCCAAATGCCATTAACAGGGGTTCCCCAGTTCCAGGGATTTGAGCATCTATTAACCTTGCTGCTTTTTGTGCTAGCGATCGCAAATACGTTTCTGAATCTTCTAGAGTACCGTTTTTATCAAACAAAATTGCCTGGATATTATCAAAAGTGATATTTCTACATTTAATGGTTGCCATAATATTTAACTTCTAACTACTGCCAATTCTTTATTTTTACCGATTCTCCACATAAAAAAAGAGGGGAAAACCCTCTTTATAAAATGATTTGATACTCTTACTTAAAAATAAGTAAAACTATAAAAAATCTATTATTCTTCAATAGCTGCTGGAATTTCTTCTTCAGTTTCCGTCGCTGCTGGAATTTCCTTTTCAATTTCCGCAACTACTGAATTTTCTTCTTCAAGTTCTGCTGCTGGTGGAATCTCTTCTTCAAGTTCTGCTGCTGGTGGAATCTCTTCGTCTGCTACAGTTTCCGCAGGTGCGGCAGGTGCAGCAGTAGCACCTTGCTGCTTGGCTAATAGCTGTTCGCGATACTTAGCAGCCATTTCTTCTGCTTTATCATAGACCAAATCCCGGTTCTTAATCATGTCGCCGGGTTCGGGTTCTAGTTGCTTGGTAGATAGGGAAATCCGACCTCTTTCTGCATCCAAGTCAATGATCATAACTTTCACTTCATCATTGACATTGAACACGCTATGAGGTGTATCAATATGTTCGTGAGAAATCTCAGAAATATGTAGTAGACCACTGACGCCGCCAATGTCGATGAAAGCACCGTATGGCTTAATACCACGAACAGTACCAATTACTACTTCGCCGACTTCTAGGCGGTTCATCTTACGCTCAACCAACGCCCGACGGTGAGATAGAACGAGGCGATTACGTTCTTCATCCACCTCTAGGAATTTCAACGGCAGATCCTCGCCGACCAATTCTTCTTTAGGTTTGCGGGTACTAATGTGGGAACCTGGGATAAAGCCACGTAATCCCTCAATCCGTACCAATGCTCCGCCGCGATTGGTTGCAAATACGCCAGAACGTACAGTAGCATCTTCTGCTTGCAACTGTCGCACGCGCTCCCAAGCCCGCATATACTCAATACGGCGAATGGAAAGGGTTAATTGTCCATCTTCGTTTTCATCGGTAAGGATGAAAAATTCCCGCGTTTCGTTTGACTGTAATACTTCTTCCGGGCTATCTACCCGGTTAATAGACATTTCTTGTATAGGTATATATGCTGCGGTTTTAGCACCAATGTCAATCAGAGCGCCGCGCGGCTCTATACTGAAAACTGTTCCTGGGACAACATCGCCAGGGCTAAAATGATAATCGTATTTGTCAAGTAGAGCAGCGAAATCTTCGTGAGTGAATCCAATTTCTGTAGCGGTTAAATTCTGATTGACCATGCTGATTTGTTCCTGGTTCTAGTCTCCGTAAAGGTTGTGCGACAAGGGCGATGTACCATGTAAGCAGTTCTATTGCCAGCCTACACAAAACATCCATTTTCATCCTAGCGCAGAAAAGCTAGTATTAACACATATCTACTCCCAAGATTGGAAATTATATCACAATATGAAAATGATTGGTTATTTACTTAGTAGTTAACGTGCGCCTTCCTTGGAAACTCACGTTAAATTAATGGAACAATGGGCGAGTTTGTAACCAAATTACAGCAGTTTTTATGTATTTGAACCACATCTCTCGTAAGGGCACAGCAATGCTCATTGGTGTCAAATTAACGCGAAATCGCTTGTCCGCCGGAAATTGAAATTCCCGTCTCATAGCTAAAGTCATCTGTTGATGACTAAATATCGCCAAAAATCTTCAGTCTACTTCAAGAGACTTAAGCTATTAGCCCGAAAATAAATTTTCGGGCGGGCATGGAAGCCAACAGATAAGCTATTTCCAGCTTAATTTGACACCAATGAGCAATGCTGTGCCCCTACCGTTTGGTCTATTATTCAGCCATTCTTTAGATATCAAGTAGACATTAAACTAAAATCTATTAAATGTTTGCTTGCTGACGTTGATATAATGACCAATACAAACCCTTTTGTTGCAACAACTGTGAGTGAGTACCACGTTCAGCAATCACACCTTGCTCTAATACCAAAATCAAATCAGCACGTTTGAGGGGGGCAAAGCGGTGAGCAATCAGGAACACGGTACGATTAGCGGAAATTTTTTGCAGGTTTTGCAATACTTGTTGTTCAGTTTCACTATCCAAAGCGCTGGTAGCTTCATCCAAAACTAAAATCGGCGCTTGAGAAAGAAATAGTCTTGCTAGGGCAATACGTTGTCTCTGTCCACCAGATAAAGCAGTACCGCGTTCACCAACATTGGTTTCGTAACCGTAGGGTAATTGACTGATGAAGTCGTGTGCTACTGCTAGTCTTGCCGCCTCTACTACTTGCTCTGCGGTAATGTCGGGACTACCGAGAGTGATATTTTCCAAAATGGAACCGTTGAATAAAAAGTCTTCTTGAAGAACGACACTAACTTGTTGCCGCAGTGAGGCTAAGTCGGCACTTTTTATATCAAAACCGTCAATGAGGATACGTCCTGATTCAATTTGATAGAGGCGTTGCAAAAGTTTAGACAAGGTACTTTTACCAGAACCGCTACGTCCGACAATGCCGACAAATTGCCCTGGTTCGGCATTGAAGGATATTCCCCGCAGAATGGCTTCAAAGTTTGGCCGGTAGCGGAAAAATACTTGCTCGAAGGTGATTTGTCCTTTCAGAGGTGGTAAAACTAGACCAGTTCCCAGTTCTGCTTCTGGGGAGACGTTGAGAATATCACCAATGCGATCTACAGAAAGTAGTACTTGTTGGAGGTTTTGCCACAATTGTACTAAACGCAAAAGTGGGCCTGTGACTCTCCCAGACAGCATTTGAAAGGCAACTAGCTGTCCAATTGTGAGCTTTTGTTCGATGACTAACTTAGCGCCAAACCAGAGAATCAGCATGGTGGACAAATTAGTGAGAAAATCACCAATGTTGCTGCTGATATTGGAGGTAGTGGAGGCTTTAAAACCTGTGCGAATGAAGCGAGCAAATAAGCCTTCCCAGCGATCGCGCGCTACTGGTTCGGCTGCATGGGCTTTAACAGAGTGAATTCCAGTGATTGTCTCTACTAGAAAGGATTGACTATCGGCACTCCGGTTAAAAGTTTCGTTGAGCCAGTTACGCAGAATGGGGGTTGAAACGATAGTTAATGTAGCAAATAGCGGCAGTACTGCTAAGGCAACAAAGGTAAGTGGGACGTTATAGTAAAACATCAATACCAGATACACCACAGTAAAGATGCTATCTAGAATTACTGTTAATGCTGTACCTGTGAGAAACTGACGAATTTGTTCGAGTTCCTGGACTCGTGCTACTGTGTCTCCGACGCGCCGCGACTCAAAATAAGCTAATGGCAGACGCATCAGATGGCGAAATAGCTGTGCTGATAAACTCAAATCCAGCCGCCGAGCTGTATGGGTAAAGATGAATAGGCGCAGAATACCCAATATGGACTCAAATACGGCTACGCATAAAAGTGCGATCGCCATGACATCAAGAGTCGGCAAACTCCCCTGCACCATCACTTTATCAATGACGACTTGCGTAATTAGGGGTGTTGTTAACCCCAAAAGCTGCAAGGTAAAAGATGCCAACAATACTTCTACGAGTAAGCCCTTATACTTCCAAACTGCTGGGGTGAACCAATTAAGGTTAAATTTTTCTTGCCGAGATACAAGTTCTACTTGCCATAATTGTCCATCCCAAGAGGCTTCAACTATCGACTGTGGCAAGCTTTCACAAGTTCTTTCGGGATTGAGAGGATTAGCGATAATTAAGCGATCGCCCTTAACCCCATAAGCCACCACCCAGGATGGACTCTGGGGTGAATCAGAATTCCACAGCAGTAAAGCTGGAAATGACAACTGTCGCAACTCAACCCAACTCACTTGTAATCGCCGCAATACTAACCCTAATTTTTCTGCTGCTTCCACAACCTGTTTTGGGCGTTGTCCTCTGAGTTGGCGTTGCACCCATTCCAGTTGCACAGAATTTTCTAACTGTTGCGCCACCATTGTTAAACAGGCCGCAGCAGTATTCCAACTAGCAACAAAGGGATAATTTGCAACGATCTGATTAGCTGCTGGGAGTCCTTTTTGAGGTTGGAGGCTGTGGGGGCTGGAAGTTCCATCCGATATTGATGATATTACTGAAGGGGTGGAAGAGAAGGAAAATGTCTCCCTTTCTCCTTCTGTCTGTAATGGTAATGCTTGCCAAAACTCTTGAATTTGTGGGTGAGAAAATTCTGTCCAAAGTGCAGTATCCCAACAAATTACTATCACTTCTTTACTAGCAGCTACAGCTTTAAAATCCGCAGACAGCTTTTGTAAGTCGCCAAACCAATCCCCTGCATCTAGGGCAGCTATTGGTTTGCCAATGCCCTCTTCTCGCAAGCGGACTTTTCCAGCCACAATTAAGAATTGATAACCACCGATATCATTTGACCAGATTTTTTCCCCAAGACGATACTGGCGGGTTTGAGATTCATTTTCTAATTGGGATTTTTGTTCGGGAGTCAGCCAGCATAGCGGTGGCTGACTCCAAGGCAAAGAAGCTAGAACTTTTAATCGTAAAGATTCATTATCCAGAATTTTTAACTCACTTGTAACTTGACTGTCAGTTTTTGAATTTTCTCTGCTAGCCATTTTTCAAATAACTCATTTTGTAGTACTTGCTGTAGTTGAGTATCTTCTAAAGACGCTGGCAGAAATTGTTCTACTCGAAACAAACCAAAAGGTCCTTCTCCTTGGGGAGAGTCTTTGCCAACGATTTCTATTGGGCCTACCAATTGTCCTGGACTAGCGACATCAATAGCTGCGCGTAATATATCCGGCATACTGCCTCGGCTGACGATTCCCATCATGCCGTTTACAATTCGGTCATCTGAAAGTGAATACTCTTTGGCTAGTTGCTCAAAACTACCTCCTTCTTCAATTTGGGTATGGAGTTCGTCTGCCAATTCTCGATTATTGACAACAATCCGAGAAAGTACTACCCGATCCAAAAAAATTTTGCGTTCAATGAAATATTCTTGGATTTTTGTTTGGGTTACTACAGCTTTTAGCTTTTCTAACTTGTAACCAAAAGTCACCGATGTGTGAAATGTAGCGTAATCTGTATTGTTGATCTTTAACCATTCTTGAAAACTTTCGGGATCAGTCAGTTGGTTTTTCAGCCGAAAGTCAATAATTGACTGTTCGGTTATTGCTGTGCCAATTTCAATATCGTTTCGTGTTCTGATTTCTTCCTCAATTACGTACTGGCGGAGAATATCCCCAATGAACTGTCCCAACTTTCCAGAGGCTTGCAGGTATTTTACTGCTTCCTCAATAGAAATTATTTGGTCATTAATTGTCAAAAATGATGAAGATTCCATGAACTAATTATGTGAAAATGGTTAAACACTTATAGGACTTTTAATTTAAATCATATAGAAATCATCTGGTTGTTGATGGATAAATATGATAAAGATTCCATGAACTAATTACATCTAAATGGTCAAAAAATTATATAACTAGTGAATAATATAATTTCTCTTGATCTCTTTTACAGTCTGGTGGGGACAAAACAGGATTGAACTGGGGACTGGGGATTGGGGAAGAAGTAAGGGAGCAGGGAGCAGGGAGTAGGGAGAAGAATTTTCCTCTCAGCGAGAGAAGCACCCTGCCCCTCTGAATCTTTTCAATGCCCAATGCCCCACCTAGTTATTTTCACTGATTTACCTAATGAAACTTATCCATGTCAAGGTAAGTAGCACAGAGGCGATCGCACCGATTAATGTATTAAAAATATTTACTACTTCATTGGTCAGCCAGGTATATTTAGATTGCAGTGTTGCACCAATTACACTTTCTAAGTTGGTGGCAATAAATGCTGCTAGCACACACCAAGCTACTCCTAATAGATCAATTAAACCAACTCCCCAACCAATAAATGCGATCGCAACCGAAGCTACAATCCCAGCTAAAGTTCCTTCCAAGCTTATCGCTCCTTCTGTACCCCGTGGCACTGGTTGGAGTGTGGTAATGAGAAAGGTACTTTTACCATAAGCTTTACCAACTTCACTAGCAGTAGTATCAGCCAGCTTGGTACTGAAACTTGCTACATAGGCTAACAATAATAGGGATTGAGGATTGGGTACTAGGGATTGGGGACTAGCTACAAAGAATCCCGAATTTATTAGCCCTACTCCCAAAGCACACAGCGCCCCAGTCAAAGCCGAACCCCAAACATTTTCTGGGCCTCTTGCCCCAGAACGTTTTTCGGCAATTCCTTCTGCTTCCTTCTGCGCCATACCGATGCGGGTAACGCCAGAACCAACCAGAAAATAGAACATTACTACTGCATATCCTTGCCAGCCTAGAGTTACCCAAATTAAGATAGCCAGGAACCAAGCATGAAATAATCCAGCAGGGGTAAGTAGTTTTTTCGGAGAAATCCAAGCTAAACCCAATAAGACTGTGTTTAATACTACTGCTACCAACCAGGGATTTACAGAATTAATTAAGGGTGACATCAGCAATTAATTATGAGTAATTTTTCTGAATATCAACAGAATAGCGAATTTATGATACTTAGTGCTTAATTTCTGAAACCTCTCCAGCTAAAGTAATATGTTTGTATTATTAACTGAGTAGTGTAGGCATTGCCCGGAAAGCTGATTTTTAAATTGACCACAATTAAGACTTAACAGCATAAATTTGTAGATAGCATCAACCACTAGTTTTTTCCACACAAGTTATGAGTCAAACTTTATTCCATCTCGCTTTCCCTGTGACTGATATTGCCCAAACAAAAGCATATTACGTAAATGGCCTGGGTTGCATTCCCGGCCGTGAAAACCGCCATGCTCTAATTCTCAATCTCTACGGACATCAATTAGTGGCTCACATAACCAAAGAACCCTTGCTACCGCAATCCACTATCTATCCCAGACACTTTGGGCTAATTTTTACCCAAGAACGTGACTGGCAAGACTTACTAAAAAGGGCACAACAACAACAGCTACTTTTTCGCGAAGAAACCAAAAATCGCTTTGTTGGTTCCCCTCTTGAGCATCGGACTTTCTTTTTAGAAGATCCTTTTTATAACCTCATGGAGTTTAAGTACTATAGTCACCCAGACGCAATTTTTGGAAGTTACGAATATACGCAAATTGGGGATAGGGCTTAAGAATTAAAAATTAAGAATTAAAAATTAAAAATTAAAGAGATGCAAGTGCAACAAGTATCTTGCCTACTGACTGGATTTTTTATTTAGGAAGGGTTGCTTGATAGGCTCTGCTAAAGCTGTTGTGACTACCGCTAAACTTCTGGAATCTGTTAGCATCCAAGGGTGTAGAGCAACTGGTACTGTTACTTCCCGTCCTACTGGCATTTGTGAACTATTTGCTGGGACAATCATTAAATCATAAGGTGTCCAGATAGACGTAAAATCTATCTGCCCCAACATTACAGCATCAGAATTTAAATCCTTGAGAAAAATGCTGTTGGGGCGCATTTGTATGCAACCAGGACGCCAGGAACCATAAGCAACCACAGTTCCATGATGGGGTGAAGAGATGGTAAGAAATCTCTGCACGCGGTTAAGTCCTTCTAGTCGCTGGACATAGTAACGGCTAACAATTCCTCCCATGCTGAAGCCTACTAAATCTAGGCGTTGTTCTGGTGCAAAGGTAGCTGTAACATAATCGGCTACTTGCTTTGCTAATTCATCAAGACCCAAATCACCATTATTAGGAACCAGATTCAGGCTATATACAGACCAACCCCGTTGTATGAGGTATGCCCTCATTTTATGAAAAACTGCCTCTGTATCGTCAATGCCGTGTATTAATAAAACGGGATTGCGTTGTTGATTTTCAATATTCATTTACAAAATCTGGCTGAATTAAGGGGTGTATTTCACTTTTTAGGTACACACTGCTCTACTAACTGAAGCTATTGCTTTTCGGATTCTTTCTTTATTAAAGATGTTGTTGCAAACAAAACTGAAATGCTTTCAAAAATAGCTTGTATAAAATTTAACGAATTAATCTTGCTATTTGCTATTTGGCTATGACACTCTACCCACTGGTTGAGAGTAAACTGCTTGTTTAACTTCAATTGGGTATTTACCAAACAAAGAAATGTTAATTCTTGTAAAGCTTGCTTTCAGAATCTTGCTCTTAGTTACAGTAAAATTTAATAATTAGTTCTTAGTATATGTAGGTTGCAAATGCTTGCAATAGAACATTTGCCCTGTGATTTTACTACAATGTTAATTATGCACAAGCCTATAAAGGTTGTCACCAGAACGAGGTGACGCAAAGTAGAAAATGTAATATTTTGTCGTAATTTTTAACAATTACGGTAGAGTTCGCAATATAAAAGGTAAAAGGCAGGAGTAATTGTAATGGATTTTATCAAAAAGTTAATTTCGGGTATTCAGGGTTTTCTCGGCGGTATTTTGGGTTTCATTACCGGATTGCTACCAGGGAAGAAAAAAAGCAACGGCTATTTCTTAGAATTGGATGAAGCCAAAGATGCTGCTAAAGAGGTAGCATCGAACGCAAAGAAAGTAGCAGAGACAGTTACATCGACAGTTGCATCGAATGCAAAGAAAGTAGCAGAGACAATTACATCAGAAGCACCAACTCCATCTAAGCCAGATTCATTGAACGGAACAAAAACTGCTGCGGCTAAGACTAAGGCTCAGGAAAAATCAGCTAAAAATCCCAAACCAGCCGATGTTCAGCTAGTCCAGACTGCTGAGGGTCTTAGAGTTGAACCGGGCAAAAATGCAAAAGCCGCAGCAGCCAAAGTACTCAAAGAGCAGCCAACTGAAACCACTTTTGCACCAAAATATCTTGCTCCTTCGGCTACTAGCTCTAATGGTCGTCGTCGTCCAGGGGCGAATATGAGTGCTTATCTAGAACTGGCACGTCAGATTAAAACCCCTAAGAATTAATTAATTTGTAGAGACGCTAAATTGCATTTTGTATCGCAATACTAACGCGTCTCTAACAATTAAATGTGAAGATTTAAGGTTAAGATAATTTTGCCAGTTGTAGATGGAGAAACTCTCCAAAGTAGGAGCGATCGCTTAATTTTCTCCACTACAACTGGATCTTTTAGGGTAGAGGCTTCCTCGTCTAACATTACCCGTTCTACCCGACCTTTCTTGAGGGTAAACTCAAAGACGATTTCACCACTGAAGCCGGAAGGAAAGTTTAGTTGTTGAAGATATTGGGTTAAGTCAGCAATTTCTGTGTCATCCAAGCCAGTTGCGCTGATTACTTCTAACTGATGGTTGATGGCTGGGTCTAAGATTTCATCTTGTTCTATCTCTTCTAAATCAAAGCTCAAAGATATTTCGGCTTCTTTGGCTACTGGAGATGGTGGCGATCGCTTTTGCCGGAGAAAATCTGGAGCTTCTGCTGAGGCTGGTGCTGACAATTTCATTTGAGGCGCAAAACCACCAGCCGGAGCATTACCAAACACTCCTTGATAACTAACGGCTTCAGGCATTTCCACTGGCACTTGCATAGACAAATATTCGCTTCTTGGTTCAACCCGCACGTCATCGCTGACAGCCACAAAAGCGGTGTATTGAGAAAGTAATTGATAAGTTAAGGCTGTTTCTGTAACTGCTTCTACGCCAGCTTTAGTTTCAAAACTTACCATTTGATTCATCAAATCTTTGATACAAGCGCGTCCCCACAACTGCGCCACAGCAAGATTTCCTGTTTCCTCAAATATGAGGTGAAATGTTTTTTCGTAGTGCTTACCACCCGCAGCAATGCCGGAGATTTGCAGATTACCTCTGACTCCATCCTGTTTGCGACCAAATAAAACTAATGGTTGTTCGCTGAATAAATCAGGCGCTACCTTTGGGTAAATCACAGGCGATTCTGTGTCACCTCGCCAAGAGATTTGAATATTCGTAAGTACAGGATTGTTGATTTGCCTGTAAAACTTTTCGGCAACTTCTTCTGTGGGTTCATCATGACGAATAATTGTAGATATTCCCCGGCCAATTTCGGCGATGCGATTTAGTAAAAAACGGTTGACTGAACTACCAACACCGAAACTATAAAGGCGATTTCCTGGTTGTAGGTGCTGTTGTACCTCTGCCAAAATCTCATTTTCGTTACCGATGTAGCCATCGGTTAAGAGTACAACACTGCGTAATCTTCCGACTGGCGTGGGGAAATTTATCGCTGTACGAATGCCACTGAGCATTTCTGTGCTGCTATCAGCTTGTAAATTGTTAATATAAGCGATCGCCTTAGCACGATTTTCTGCTGTATTCGGCAGAGGTTTTGGCGATAACTGTCTGACTCTATCGGAAAAATCGATAATTGTAAAAGTATCGTTGGGATTTAACCCATTGATAAATCGCCGCATCAATTCTTGACACTTTTGCAACGGATCGCCAGATTGAGAACCGGAAGTATCCACCAAAAATACGACATCTTTGGCGACAATCTCATCCGTGGAATATTCCAAAGCTGGAATCAAATATATTGCAAAATGTCCGCCGCGATCGTCGGCTTGGGTTAATACTGTGGATTGAGTTTCATTACTAGAAACTTGATAGCGGAGAATTAAATCTTTGTTGGGAATTGTATCTTCTCCGGCTAATTGAATTCGCACAATTTGACCTGAGTGTTCAATTTTTAATTGATGAGAAGGAGAACGCACTTCAGAAATTGGTAAACCCGCATCAATTTCGACTGTGACATTAATATTGTGACGCGATGTCTGCGACGGGCTACGCCTACGCGTTCCTTCAGAGACTACAGGCGGTGTAATGCGCGAAGCATCAGGAACTTGATCTGTGTCACCGCTACCATCTATCGACGTTCCCGGAATATATCTTGGCCCCACTACCATCGGGAAAACAAATTCGTAATTTCCCGACTCAAATTTTAAACTTTCGGTGTAACGAATTGTGACATCAATTTGTTCGCCAGGTTTGATATTAGCGAGAGATTGGGTAAAGATGTTATCTCGTTCCTGTTTTAGGAGTCCGGCGGTGCGTCCTTCTTTTTTTGCCTTTTCGTAGATGGCTACAGCTTCTTCACGTTTTTTAATATTACCTTTGATGGTGCGATCGCCTATTTTGATTTCCATGTCATCCACCGCTGCCTCATCGGGTAATGGAAAGACATACACTGCTTCTAAAGGCTGCGTAAAGGGATTTTCAAAGCTTTGGATGACCTCAACTCGTGACAAGTTACCTGCAATTTTTGCTATAGCTTCTGTGTGTTTTAGGGGAAAAACTAGCTGTTGTCCTTCAGGGGATTGGACGTATAAACCGCCTAGCTGTTGGTTTTTAGCACTTACTGTACTCATCGGTTTGATAGCTTTCTTTGTGTGGAACGTAACCCCAGAATAACCAAAGCAACAAGTAATGTAACCTAACCACTCTTAGGAGTTTTGTTAGGATATGGGTTAAAAGCTGATACATCCAACAATGACACCAATTCCCCAACCCTTTATGCAAGCTGAAAATGACTGGGATTTAGCAAGTTTGTGCCAAGATATCACCTCTGCCAAACAGCAAATTTCTGGTAAACCCAAACAACTGACACCATTGGAAATAACTTGTCTGAAGGGATTGCTTTGTGGTTATAGTCCTAGTGAAATAGCTACTGCAATCAATCGGGAAGTTAGGGGTTTAAGAGTTGATTTATCTAGAGGATTGTATCGCTACATCGAAGTACTAACTAAGCGACCTTCTAACAGCTTAAAAGACTGGAGAGAAGTTACTGACTGGCTAGCAAAAGCTAACTATAAAACTAGTTCTTCTCATCGTTCTTTGCCAAACAATGATTCGTTAATCAAAATTGTTGATATTTCCCTTGAAGGCTCTGTTAATTCTTGTGTAATTGATTTGAAAGTCCGTAATATTGGCAATCAGGTTGCTTTCTTGAAAAATGCTAAGTTTCTATTTCATAATGCCTGGGTGCTGAAAAGTTGGGTTTTACCTAGACTTGAAATAAATGAGCAGCTAGCTTATGCGCCAGCGCCAGCTATGGAAATGCAGCGGAGTAGAACTGTTCCATCTAGCTGTGACTACCAAATTTCTTTACCATCAGATATAAATTTTAATGTCACTTTACCATTGAATTTTGTTACAGAAAATTATTTAAATATACAACCCGAAATTGTTCATACTGAAAATTTTAAAATTTCCCAGTGCGTGAGTTGTAATGATGTAGATAGATTTACGTTTACTTTATTTTTGCCCAAAAACGAGCAACAAATTTCTAGTAATGAACAGGCATCATATTTGATACGTATATCATATATTTATAACTTTAAACTAGAACTTATTTATGATGAAGATAATAAAAGTATTCAGTCTTCTGATTTAATTATTTTGTTGGAACCAAAATATCCTGAAGATATAAAAACACGGGAATTTTTAATAGAATCTAATTCCAATCTTTCCCCGAATATGAAAAAATGGAGTCAGGATAATTTAGAATTGCTAATGGCAATAGCCAAAATGAAAGGTGTTATGAGTTCATCACTGAATTCTTTAATAAAAAGAGCAGTGTCTTAGCCTAAAATCTAACGTATCCTACGCCGTTGCTTTTTGCCGTTACTCCGATTAAATTCGATTTGGCAAGCAAAATCGAGTATCATGTATAAAGCGCGTCATTTCTATTTATCTACAAATTATTTAACAAACACCAGTCCACTATATAAATGAAAAGCGGAATCCCAATTACTCTGCTCCCGACGAAATAGATTAATGTGAGACTTGATATGACTCAGCATTTCTGTTTGATCTAATGTTGTATCCGCAAAAGATGTGAAATCTGACCATATTTTGACTTGAGGTAGTTGCTGGTTAATCCAACTAGATAAATTATTCCAATTAATTCTAATTGTATTTTGGCTAGCTTGGGGAATGATTTCTAAACCTTGCTGGAATTCATAGCCGTTATCATAAAATCGGAGAATGCAACGTCTACCAGGTATGTGTAAATCACAAAACTGAGCATAATCTTGTGTTTGAGTTTTCCATTCGAGTTTATGGTAGGGATCGACATCTACAACTTGTTCAAAAATAGGTAATAGTCCTACTACTCTGGCTGTGACTTCTGACCAGTCAAAGGTGAGAGAACCGAGTTGATTTGTGTCATTACGGCAAACAATAGTAGCTTGTGGGCTAGATTCTTGGAAATGTTTGACTTGATAAACTTGAATTTGCTGAATTTGAGCTATTGTTGCCCAAAAGCAAGGAATGCCAGCCTGCTGTAACTGTTTTCCATAAAATTTTAGTTCTCCAATTTGACCAGTGCGGTATAACCTCCAGCCACGACTTGGCATTAATAGCCGCGCAGTGTAGGGGTCTAGCTGCATAATCTGGGCGAATTTTCGAGACGCTTCTGTTTTCAGTTCATTACTAAGCGGTTCTAAAACTAGTACGCCAAGTTCGGTGTTATTTGGTTCAGATTTTGCTTGGGAAATGGCTCTTTGTCTTTCTTCTAGTTCCATTTCTTGTAGTCGTCGCAAACCTTGGCGTGCTAGCGCCACTATTTTGGTATTTGTCGTATCTCGCAGTAGTTGCCGATAAATTTTTTCTGCATTTTGACGCTTTCCAGATACTTCATGCAGCCGACCAAGATAAAATTGTACCCAAGGATTTTCGGGTGATTCTTTTTGCAGCTGTTTGAGTAATTTAGCTGCTGTTTGATAGTCTTTATGTTCAAAGGCGATCGCAACTTGCTCAATCATCACTTTAAATACACGCTGGAGTGATGTCTCACCCAAAATTACTTTTGCGTGAGCTATAAATCATTTATACTTCACAAGCTGCGGAAATCAAGGATAATGCTACTACTGGGGCTGTAACTGCTCTTAGGATGCGGCGACCAAGGGAAACAGGTTGAAATCCGGCTGCCTCCGCATTCTCAATTTCTTGTATTGTCCATCCCCCTTCTGGGCCAGTCGCAATGACAATTGTTTCTTGTCCTTTGTCATTGGTCATTTGTCCTTTGTGCTGTAAGCAATGTTTTAAATGGGGAAACTCACCACGCGCTTCACAGATATATTGCTGGCTGTTTGCAAATGACAAATGACCAATGACTAATGACAAGCCCGTATTAAAAGCAACAGGCTCTAAAATTGTCGGCACGAATGAGCGTTCTGATTGTTCAGCAGCTTCGGCAGCAATGCGCCGCCAACGTTCGAGCTTTTGAGGACTAGGATCAAGTAAAGTGCGATCGCTCAATACTGGTGCAATACAAGTTACTCCCAACTCTGTACAACACCGCACTACTTCATCAAATCCATTGCCTTTGGGCAACGCCACCATCAAGGTAATTGCTACAGGTAATTCAGTTTCTACTAAAAGCGGTTCTAAAACCTCTGCTTGTTCGCCTGTAAGCTGCGCTAACCACCATTTTCCTTTACCATCCATTGCAATAAAGCGATCGCCTTCACGCAAGCGCAACACGCGCCCCAAATAATGTTGCTGTTCTTTGGTGAGCAAAATTTGCCCTTGTTGGAGTTGGGAGGGTGCGATCGCAATTCTTTGCAGTTGGGACATTTTTCTTAATAAACTACTGCCCTGCTGTAGATATCTGTTTTCTAACCCAGGTACGGAAAACACGAGTCGCTGCTATCTGTCCAACTTTCTTGCTTTCTTGAATAAATCGGGGAATCTCTGTCACCAGCACAGGTGCAAAAGTTGGACTGCGATCGCTTTGCGAGTATTGTCCACTATTGAGGGTGTAAACGCGCAACACATTTCCGTTATACCGCCAGAATTCTGGGACTCCCATTGAAGCATAAAGGCTTAACTTGTCTATCTTGGGTCTGGAATATTCCACTTCCAGCACTATGTCTGGTGGTGGGTCTGTATTCAGGTCAATATTTTCTTTGTTGCGGACTAACAATTCATTTTGGATATAGTAGCTACTGTCCGGCTCTCCTCCTTGCTCTAAATCATCCCGCGTCATAGTCAAAGAGCCAGCGCTTTTAACTTCTAAACCAAATTCTTCACACAACACAAGAACAAAACCTTCGATGAGACGGTTTGAGTTCTCGTGTGGCATCAGGGGGGTCATAATTTCTACTATTCCGTTGTCATAAGCTAGCCTTTTATTTCGCTCAGATCCCATATCTGCCAGCATAGCTTTGAATGTCTGCCAGCTGATGTTTTGCAGCACATCCCTAGTTTCTGCGAATTTTGCTGTTGTTACCATAGTTCAGTCTTCCTGTGGATGTGTTACCTAACTGTATTAGGATTTACGCGAGAGAGACACAGATGGATTTATCTGTGTCTCTCTTTGATTTCATTATCTTCAATTTTTCGGCTTACGAAAGATTCTGGAAGTAAACCTCTAACGCTTCAGTTACCAACTGAGTCATCGGCTTACCTTGGCTTTCTGCTACTTCCTTCAACTTGCTATAAACTTCTTCTTTCAAGTTCACCCGATGGCGTGATTTACTTGTACCATTGGCTGTTTGGGGTTCGTAGCTAGCAGCAAATTCGCGGATGGCATCAAAACCAACGCGATCACAAAAATCACCGAATTTTTCCTTCGATTTCCGAGATTTCTTAAAGTAAACAAAAATCGGCTCTAAGAAGCTTTCCAAGTCATTATGGTGCAGCTTTTCTGTGTAAGGTTGTGCCAGTCGAGTCTGATTTGGCGAACCCCCTAACCATAGCTGGTAAGATTCGGGAGCGCTACCGACAAAAGCCAATTCTGCTAAATAGGGACGAGCGCACCCGTTAGGGCATCCTGTCATCCTTACCACAAAATGTTCTTTTTGTAAACCTATTTTATCTAATAGAGCGCGAACCCGTTCCAAAATACCTGGTATTGCTCGTTCTGATTCCGTGATTGCCAAGCCGCAAGTAGGCAAAGCCGGACAAGCCATTGCATACCGCACTAAAGGTTCGATTTTACTAGGGTTGTCTCCGACACCGTGACGGCTAAGAATATCTTGAATAGCTTCCTTGCTATCTGGTTCGATATCGTAAAAAATCACATTTTGGTTGGATGTGAGGCGGATGGGTAAGTTGAACTGCTCGACAATTTCCCGCAAGGCGGTTTTCAGTTGAAACGAACCTTCATCCTTGACTCGACCATTTTCAATGGAAATTCCTAAGAATAGCTTGCCATCACCTTGTTCATTCCAGCCGAGGAAGTCGTGATATTTAAACTCTGGCAGTGGTTTGAAGGCTTCAACTGGTTTACCGAAATATTCTTCAACTTGGGCGCGGAATTTCTCTACACCCCATTCGTTGATTAAATATTTTAATCTGGCATGACGACGATCGGTGCGATCGCCATAATCTCTCTGGGTAGCAACAATCGCTTTCACCACGTCGTAAACGTCATCCTTCGCCACATAACCAATGGGGTCTGCCAACCTAGCGAAAGTTTCTTCCTTACCGTGGGTTCTGCCTAAACCACCACCTGCAAAAATATTAAATCCTTCTAATTGTTTCTTCTTGTTGGTAATTACTACCAAAGTCAGGTCTTGGGAATACAAATCTACCGAATTATCCCCTGGCACAGTCACGCAAATTTTAAACTTGCGGGGCATATAGTACGTGCCATAAATCGGTTCTTCGTTGTCATGGATAATTGTGCCATTCCCATTGCGTTGTCGCGCTGCCTTCACCTCTGGGGCTTCTTCAGCACTAATTGCCTTTTCCCCATCTAACCAAATTTCGTAATAAGCGCCTGTTTGCGCTGTCAGCAAGTCAGCAATATTCTGGGCATACTCCCAAGCATACTGATACTCTGGGCGATTCTTAAAGGGGGCTGGTGGTGCCATCACGTTGCGGTTAATGTCGCCGCAAGCTCCCAAAGTCGAACCCAGGTTTTTGACAATGGTGGCAATTGCTGATTTAAGATTCTTCTTTAAAATTCCGTGCAGTTGGAAACCTTGACGGGTAGTTGCTCGTAAGGTGTGGTTGCCATACTCATCAGCGATTTTATCTAAAGCCAGATATAGCTCTGGCGGTACTAAACCACCCGGATTTTTTGTCCGCAGCATAAACTGGTAATCTTTTTCCTGTCCCTTGGTGCGGTTGTCGCGGTTATCCTGCTGGTAAGAACCGTGATACTTCAAAAGCTGTACCGCATTTTCAGTAAAATGGGTAGTATCTTGCAGGATCTCAGTTGCTACAGGTTCACGCAAAAAATTACTATTTTCCTTGATTCCTTCGACTTTGGAAGGCTTACGGCTAGCGATTGGGGAAGGAGCAGATTTAACCATTAGACTTGTATAGGATTCTCAATAAAGCATTAGTAGACGCCGAATCAGCACCCTTCGGCTACTTGATCCCCGGTAATCCGGCCGGAATAATGAGGAATACTTTTATTTTACCACGGCAAAAGCCGGCTTTATCAGTGATCTAACACTTAACAAAACCAGCTTTTAGGAGTAATGAGTTTTGTGTGCTGTTAGCGGTAGCGGGGCGTTTAGCCCGTCCTGAGTACTTAAGTAAAGTATAGAGCGAATGAGGACTCAATAATCTTTTATTTGAAACGATAGCCAATACCACCATTGATGCTAACAGCAGAAGCATCACTATTTTGGTAAGCACCAAGTCCGACTTTGGCATTAGTGTAGACGAGGAAATTGTTAGCAACTTCCGATTCAACGCCAGCACCTAGCACTACTGAATCTCTATTACCTATGGGAGTTGGTGAGCCATCTTTCTCTACAAAAGAATAACCACCAGTTAAATAGGCATTAGTTTTATTAGCGATGGGTACATCCACAGAAAGTTCTGGGATGATAGCACTTGTCTTATCGCTCCAGAGGACATTACCGCGTGCAGAAAACGGCGTATTTCCTAACTTTGCGCGACCTGTGACATTACCGCCAAATGTAGCATCGTCGTTGATACCTTGTCCGCCACTAGTAACGCCAGCTGCAACACCAGCGCCAACATAACTAGCATCAGTACCCTTTTTGGTTTCAGCAGAAGCTTGACCAGCTGATAGAACAAAAGGAGTAACTATTAAGGAAGACAATGCAGAAATTGTCAAGAAAGACTTGAGTAAGCGTTTCATATTTTTGTCCAAAATTTGTATTTTTTACTTGTATATTCCAAGTCGAAAATCGTGTGAGAATGTTCCGAATTTTTTCTAAGCTTTGTTAAATGAATGTTTCTATTGATGCCTATAATTTACAAGCTAACTATCTCTGAAAATAATAAATTAGCTGTTATAATTACATTCAATGTCTTTTAGTCCGAGTTCTTTGTTCCCAAAATAGACGCTTTGAAAACTGGCACAATATTTGGAACTAAAACTTAGTAAGTATCTGGTAAATAAAATACCCGAATAACAATTTTTTGCCGAGATTTTCACAGATGATGAAAAAGTAGGCTGTAACATCTGTTGCAACAAGCTATAGAGGGAATCTATAAAGTTAATTTTGAGCAATTTTTGTGGAGATTGAATAATGCTAACCGCTGCAAAAACGTTGTCTGGTTTGATGGGTTTATGTGTCGGTGATGCGTTGGGTGTGCCAGTAGAGTTTACTAGCCGTGCTGAACGAGTAAAATCTCCAGTGACAACGATGTTGGGTTATGGCACATGGAATCAACCACCAGGAACTTGGTCAGATGATAGTTCCTTAAGCTTTTGCTTGGCGGAATGCCTTTGTAGGGGGTATTCGTTGGATGCCATAGCCAATTCCTTTTGGCGCTGGTACAAGGAGGCTTACTGGACTCCCCGTGGTGATGTCTTTGATATTGGTCAAACTACCCACACAGCAATTATGCGCCTGAAACAGGGAGTTGTTCCCCATCAGGCGGGTGGTAAGGTTGAAAATAGTAATGGCAATGGTTCTTTAATGAGAATCTTGCCGATGGCTTATTGTCATAGAAGCTTAACTTTAGGCGAATTGCTGGCGCGGGTGCATGATGTTTCGGCGATTACTCATGCTCATGCGCGATCGCAAATGGCCTGTGGCATTTATATTAGTATTGCAGTGGCGCTCTTAGAAGGGGCTGACCCGCAAACAGCTTATTTACAAGGATTGCAAGACATCCAAACAATTTATTCTGTTCGAGAATTTTTGTTAGAAAAGCCGCATTTTGGCAGAATTTTCAGTGGTGAGATTGCCAAAGTACCAGTAGAAGAGATTAATTCTGGTGGCTACGTGATTGACACCTTGGAATCGTCCCTATGGTGTTTGTTAAATAGCTCGTCTTATTCGGAAGCGGTACTGAAAGCTGTTAACTTAGGCGGAGATAGCGATACTACTGCTGCTGTTACTGGTGGGTTAGCGGGAATTTACTACGGCGTGGAAAATATTCCCAAACAATGGATGAACCAAATTGCTCGTAGACAAGACATTATTTACTTAGCAGAGCGTTTTGCAAGGGCTGTCTATAGCTAGTTTGGAATGAGGAATTATACCAAGTATTTGATGAGCGCCTTTTCGCAAGTAAAATCAGTAGTAGAAAAGTTTCATACTGGTTGAACAATGCTAACCGATGCAAAAACGTTGTCTGGTTTGATGGGTTTATGTATTGGTGATGCGTTGGGTGTGCCAGTGGAGTTCACCAGCCGCGCTGAACGAGTAAAATCTCCAGTCACATCAATGCTGGGTTATGGAACTTGGGATGTTCCTGCTGGTACGTGGTCAGATGACAGTTCGTTGACCTTTTGTTTGGCAGAATGTCTTTGTGAGGGATTTTCACTAGATGCGATTGCTAATTCCTTCTGGCGCTGGTATCACGAAAGTTACTGGACTGCTCAAGGCGAAGTATTTGATATCGGTAACACCACATTTTTAGCAATTGTCAACTGGAAACAAGGAACTCCACCCCTGAAAGCAGGTGGTAGTAGTGAGAATAGTAATGGCAATGGTTCTTTGATGAGAATCTTGCCGATGGCTTATTGTCACAAAAGTTTATCTCTGGATGAATTGATTGCACGGGTACATCAAGTTTCTTCCATTACCCATGCTCATCTTCGTTCTCAAATGGCCTGCGGCATTTATATTAGTATTGCAGTGGCGCTCTTAGAAGGGGCTGACCCGCAAACAGCTTATTTACAAGGATTGCAAGATATTCAAACAATTTATTCTGTACGGGAATTTTTGTTAGAAAAGCCGCATTTTGGCAGAGTTTTCAGTGGTGAGATTGCCAAGATACCAGTAGAAGAGATTAATTCTGGTGGCTATGTGATTGATACCTTAGAGTCATCCCTGTGGTGTTTATTAAATAGCTCGTCTTATTCTGAAGCGGTACTGAAAGCTGTCAATTTAGGCGGAGATAGCGATACTACTGCTGCTGTTACTGGTGGGTTAGCGGGAATTTACTACGGGGTAGAAAATATTCCCAAACAATGGATGAACCAAATTGCTCGTAGACAAGACATTATCTACTTGGCAGAACGTTTTGCAAGGGCTGTCTACACTTAGAGTTAGGAGTTAAAAGTTAAGAGTTAAGAATTATGAAACTCCTAACTCCTAACTCCTAAACCGTAGACAAAGAATAGACTTGACCATCAATTAACAGTCGTGTGATGCCCTTAGCTTCCAAATGAGTACGAGCCTTATGGAGCATTTTACTATCTGGAACCTTAATCACGCGATCGCGCTTTGTAGAAAAACGCTTGGCGACACGATGGTTATCAAACACCGGCAGAGTTCTTTGCTGAGTTTCCAGGCTGGGAATTTGCCCCAAATCACCAAAGTCTTTCAGAGGTCGGGTAATTAATTCTGAGGAACGGTCAATTACCAAATAGCAAGTTTTCGGCAAATTGGCTACCGACAGAGGTAAAACTTGAACTGATGCTTCACCTGGTCTGCGTTTTGTAACTAAAGGTCTTTCCTCATCCAGGTCATCATCATCAAAGTCTTCTTCCTCAAAGTCGTCATCCTCTAAATCATCATCATCTAAATCATCCAAATCCTCTGATTCGTCTAGCAAATCTTCACCCAGCATGTGCGCGATGACAGCCGCTCCTGGATGTTCAACCTTTAGAGGCGGGATAGAGATGCTGACTATTTCCGGCGGCTTTGGCTCTGGAGTTTCTAATTTCTCAGATGTGACTCGGAGTTTCGGTTTTTCCGCCGCCGAGGGGCGTCGCCGCACCCGTCTGCTAGCGGCAATTGACTCTGCCGTTTCCTCTGAGTAAAGTTCCTGCTCTACACGAATTATCTTACGTGGTAGTGGCTCAACCTTTGGCACTTCCAAAGGTGGGCTTTCAATGGGTGGAACTTCTATCTCCGGCTCAGGTTCAGTCAGCAGTGGTAACTGCTCGTAGCTAACCTGTGCCCTTCCCTCAGGAGTTCTCGCAGCCCGCTTTAAAGAGACTAAGTATTCATACTCATCCTCTGGCAAAGTACTTTTGAGCAGGCGACTAATTGTCGAGTTACTCACACCGTAGCGGTCTGCCAAAGTTGAGGTTGTTTCGGCAGTCTCTCGATATAACTTCAGAATTTCTTGCTTGTCAGAGTCAGTTAATTTTCTCACGGTAGATACCAAAAATCCTTACTAAGCTCGTTTTCTTGTACTGGTACGCCGCGTTCGTCTTAGTGATGCGTCATATTCTAAGGCAGCGCCCATACCAAATAACACTCCACTAAACACCCAAAACACTTCTAATATCTCCCCACTTTGATAATTGGGGCCTTGGGCGTATTTAAACCACATATCTGCAATGTAAAGCGAAAAGGCCGCTGCTGCAATCATTCGCCAAGACTGGGAAACTCTTCCTCCCCAAAAGGCTAGCAGCAGAGTGGTAGCAATAATTAACAGAACCACATCGCTAACTACGTAAAACCAATTCAAAATAGCGACTAGCAGTTCCGGGGATGTTTCCTGTTGCATAGAAATCCACCATGCCAACAAACTACCAAATACTGCAATTGCTAACACAATTAGCCACTGCCATTTTTCCAGATTGATTCGCCTGGAAGCCACAGCTAAAATCATGCCTGCGCCAAGTAATAGATAAGTCAGTACAAAAAATATATCGCCTACAGACACATCCGGTTCATCTTTTAAAACTATCTCGGTATAGCCGAAAATTATCCCTCCAATGAAATAGGAAAGCATACCTAACCCAATTAAGAGCCAAACATTCCGGCCACTGACGATTTGTGGACTCAGCCAGTTCCTCAAGCATAAGATACTGGCAGCCAAATAAGCTAAAGCTTCAAAAATATTTGTGCCAATCACATACCACTCAGCCCGGATTTCTATGCCATCGGCTCCGGGAACTTTGGCACTAAACAATAAAAAGTATAGCAGTGCCAGTACAGCCCAGCCAATATTAGCTAAGACAATGTTCTGAGTGTTGAAAATAGATTTAGAGAGGAACGAATTCTCGTAAGAGTTATTCATAGGACAAGACTTATGTAGATGCACTCTGGCAGTATTTTGAGTTAAATGACTGTATATGTAGCAGTGTGTCTGCCAAGTGATACACAATCGGACACCAAAAGCAAGTTGCCAGTGGCCGGAATTTTCTGAAAAAATTTCCATGCTACTGCCATAGTTTACCCAGTGGCGATTGATTTAGCCAATTGATAAACAGCGCTCGCTCGGCTTCTGGCATATCTTCTAGCTTATAAATTACTTGTTTGGTAAAATTACCATTGCCAAAATAGGCTTTTCCTAATCGATGCAGTTCTTGTAACAGAATAACTACATGATTTTCTTGCCAATCAGGTATTTTGGCTACCGGCAAAGGATTAGTAGACACCAAATATTTAACCGCTTCTAGAGAAGACGCTTGGGGAAATTGCTTCTGCTTTAATACTTCGGCAATATCTTTTTCAAATAATGCAACTTGCCTAGCACCTAAAAACTCTTCAATATCGATAGAAACACCTTGTAACAGCAAAATACTGGCTTGGATTAAAATCGCCGTTTTGCCATGACCACCTGTGTCACTATCCAGCTGCTCTAAACGGATTTTGCCCCAAACACTAAAGCGTTCGGGTTCTTCCAGCAAAACACAGGCTTTACCTCGGTTATCCGTTAATTCTCTCCATAAGGCTCTAGCTTCTTCTTCTTGACTAGCTTTAAAAACACTAATCAAGCGAAAAGTTTGCCCTTGATAACTGAGAATCGGCACTTGCTGATCCTTTTTTGGGTGCTGAATGCTTGATATTTCAACATCCTGCCGTTTGAGAATAAACATGGCACTAGCAAATAACTCCTCACAGGGGCACTCTTAATATGGAATATATAATGGCATTTGGCAGTATCGCCAAGGCTGAAATTACCTAGCATACTGTGAAAATGAGCCTAGCGATCGCCAGATCCTTCCCGAAGGTAGCCGCCCAGAGGACGTTAGCGCTAACGGGCAAATAACCCCTTGACAACACAATATATCTAAACCAATACCCCATCTGTTTCGTTTTCGGTGTAGATTGCACTAACTAGCGACTAGCATCTTAGCCTTGCTAGTGGTAAATCTGCAATTTTTGATTGCTTCTTGGTAGGTGAAGACGATATAATAGTGTAGGTGACTCCTTCAGGAGCCATTGTTTTGTTTTGGGCGCGTAGCTCAGTGGATAGAGCAATTGCCTTCTAAGCAATCGGTCGCAGGTTCGAACCCTGCCGCGCTCGTTTTAACTTAATATGAACCCTCAAGCACCGTTAAGTGATATGATGATTACCTCGGTTGAGGGTTCGTTATTGCTGCATCATACCAAGAACAAGGGCGATATTGCTGCTACGAAAGCGATCGCGGATCTAACGCTTAAAGGATACTTGATTCTCACACCACTTGTTTGTGAGCATTTACCTTTCGATTTTGTTGCTTACAAAGACGATAAATTTTATAAAATCCAAGCTAAATATGCGGGAGACAACAGGGTAGTCAATAAAACTATTTGGGTAGATAAAAATGGGACTCATCAGAAGAAGTACAAAGTAAATGACTTTGACTTTTATGCTGTTTATCTGCCTGACATAGATAAAGTTGTTTATCCATCAGTTCACTTTAATGGTTGCTACATAACTACCCAGATACCTAATTCAGCTACACCGTTTTACTGGTGGGAGGATTTTACAGACTTTACTGAAGTAGCCTCTAAACGAACCTACAAGGAGTTTGGGGTTGATTTAACGACTAGAAAAGTTAACCCAGACTCTAGAATTCACACTAGAAAAGTTGAAAGGCCATCAAAAGAAGAACTAGAAAAACTAGTTTGGGAAAAGCCAACAGCACAAATTGGCAGAGATTTTAGCGTGTCTGATAAAGCTGTAGAAAAATGGTGTAAAGCTTATGGGGTAGAAAAGCCACCTAGAGGGTATTGGGTGAAGAAAGCTTATGTAAAAGTGGAAGAACAGTTAACAGCCCATAACAAGGAGAAAACTCATAACCTTAGCCTGAGTAAGGATGTGAATTTCTGAATACTAAAGCGGTTTAAGTTGGTCTAAAAGTTTAGCATCAAGATATTTTTGTTCTATAACATCCACCGAATTATCACACCATTTTGCAACTACAGCAGTAGGAACACCTTTTGCAATTTGCTCAGAGATGAAAGTATCACGACACGAATATGGGGTGGTTTGACGTTCTACTAATGGGTCTACAATTTTATCCCAAGCTCGACGTGAGAAGTTTCTGTAATGTATTGATACTCCTTCAGGTGATGAAAATATTAAAGATTCCAGCTCAAGATGTTCTGGTTTGATTTTTAAAATTAATTCTTGTAGTCGTTGGTTACAGTTAAAAACCCGCTTTTTATTGTTCTTAGAGCCATTAACCCTTACCCTTTCACCATTTCCTACCTGAACTAATGCGCCTTCAAAGGTAATTTGAGAACAATCAGGTGTAATATGCTTCCATTGCAAACCGATAGCTTCTGATGGTCGGCATCCTGTTAAAAACAAAAACTCTACAAATGGTGAGTAATAGCTGTAGCCTATACCTTTAGATGGTTTGTGATTTTTAAAAGCCTGAATTATTTTTTCTTTCTCCTCTTCACTGAAAGCGTTAGGTTGTGAATTATCCTGCCACTTATGTTTGGGAAGCTCATTGTACATCCCTTCAAAAGGATTAAAAGTTACTAAACCATATTTTATCCCCCATTTACAAGCTGCTGAAAGATACATGAGTACATCTTTGGCTTGTGAGGTAGTCGTTTGTTGCAACAATGCGAGTCTGATTTTTATACCCTCATCCAAATCTTGATATGGACAGCGTTTAATATGTTTTTCTAGTACAGCTAGTTTATCCAGTGTTCTAGGTTTTAGAGATGGGCGCTTGTAATCAATGTACCTATCCCACAAGTCTGAAATTGTTAATATCTTCTGCTGTTCGCCAGGAGTAACTATAGATAAATGTCTCTGTGGCTTGTACTTAGCCAGTGTTTCATCGAAGCTACCAGATGCAATGTCTAACTCTATCTGATGTGCTTTCTGTTCTGCTAGCTGACGATTTTCTGGCGTATCAGCTAAATTCAGAGTCAAATATTTTTGTGTACCTTCGTAAAGTTGTCTTGGCAGTCTCAGACGTAATCGACTTTGAAATGATTCAATACTTAGTGTTCCTTTAGACGCTTTTTGTGTTCTGTCCATTAATTTTGACTATTAAAATAATTTGCTCTATAAAAATCATAGTCAAATCATAGTCAAAAAACAAGCTCATAGCCAAATCATAGTCAAAATTATAGTCAGAATAGCCACAAATGCAAGTAAGAAACTTAGCTTTTGAACATCTAAATCTCTTAATAAGGCTGAAACCCTTGAATTTGGATTGATTGTTTTATAAATTTAAAAAGCCCGTGACGAGGATTGAACTCGTGACCTCACCCTTACCAAGGGTGTGCTCTACCACTGAGCCACACGGGCAAAATATAACTTTGGTTTTTAGTTCTAAGTTACAATGCTGGGAGCTTTGCTCTTAACCCAGTCATTATAACTTATAACTTCGTAAGTGGTGGGCCGGGCTGGATTTGAACCAGCGTAGGCGCAAGCCAACGGATTTACAGTCCGTCTCCATTAACCACTCGGACACCGACCCGATTTGTCTCACGATTTAAAATCTTAGCACCATGTTTTATAAATTGCAAGTGATTAGAAAAAATAACTTGTGGGTAGAGATCGCAACAAAACTGCGTCTCTACCATTTGTATAAAAAATACTGGTTACACGCTCATCTCCAGCATTCGTTGCATTGGTCGCAGTGCAGCCAGCCGAATATCCTCTGACATGGTAATTTCGGGAGTACGATTTTTCATTGCCCAGTAGAGCTTTTCTAGGGTGTTTAACCGCATAAACGGACATTCGTTGCAAGCGCAGTTATTCATCGGCGGGGCAGGGATGAAGTGCTTGTCAGGAGCTAGTTTTTGCATTTGGTGAATGATTCCCGGCTCTGTCGCAACGATAAATTCTTTGGTGGGGCTGCTTTGACAATATTTGAGTAAGGCGGCTGTGGAGCCAATAAAGCTGGCATGGCGCAATACACTACTTTCACATTCTGGGTGTGCGATCGCCTCTGCTTCGGGATGGGCAATTTTTAACTGGACAATTTTCTTTTCCGAGAAGGTTTCATGGACAACACAGCTACCTTGCCATAGCACCAAATCTCGTCCCGTCTGTTCCATGACATACCGCCCCAAATTCCGATCTGGGGCAAAAATAATCGGCTGTTCTTTCGGTATCTGCTGGACAATTTTCACAGCGTTGGAACTGGTGCAAATAATATCGCTCATCGCCTTGATATCAGCAGAACAGTTGATATAAGACACCACCAAATGATTCGGATGCGCTGCTTTAAAAGCTGCGAATTCATCTGCTGGACAACTGTCGGCTAAAGAACAACCAGCGTTCAAATCTGGTAAAAGTACTAATTTATCGGGATTAAGTATCTTTGCTGTTTCTGCCATGAAGTGAACACCAGCAAAGACAATCACATCCGCATTGGTTTTTTCGGCGGCTCTTGCTAGTTGTAATGAATCCCCAATAAAGTCGGCAATATCCTGAATATCTGGCTCTTGATAATAATGCGCCAGGATAACGGCGTTGAGTTCTTTTTTGAGACTCTGAATCGCGGCAAACAAATCTAGTGGTAGTTCACCCAGTTGGGTGTTTTCTCGTTGAGCTAGTGCAGTAGTAAACACAGTTTAGGGGTGCTTTATGTTGCAAATGTATGTCCTGTGGATTCAATTATAGTAGTTTTTACCAAAAATAGTGGACGGTTGATATTTTGGGGTTGTGTCCAAATCGGGCTGAGTTTCATATCCTGGAGATAGACGGCAAGGAAAGTGGCATGACCAGTCAGAAAACTCAATCGATAAACCTCAAAATTGCTGTAGTTGGAGATATTCACGACCAATGGGAAGTGGAAGATGGCGTTGCACTCAAGCATTTGGGTGTTGACTTAGTGCTGTTTGTCGGGGATTTTGGCAATGAATCGGTGGAAGTGGTCAGAGCGATCGCATCTCTCGATATTCCCAAAGCAGCCGTAATGGGCAACCACGATGCCTGGTACACCGCCACCGAATGGGGACGCAAAAAGGCTCCTTATGACCGCTCTAAGGAAGACTGGGTACAGGAACAACTCGATTTATTAGGCCCGTCCCATGTCGGTTACAGTAAGTTGGATTTTCCCGCTTGGAATTTAACTGTAGTGGGGGGTCGTCCCTTTACTTGGGGTGGCCCAGAGTGGAAATTCGCGGAAATCTGTCAAGAACGTTACGGTGTGACAAGTTTGGAAGAATCCGCCGATCGCATCGTGAAAGCGATCAAAAGCGCCGCTTACGAGACAATTATATTTTTAGGTCACAATGGGCCGAGTGGGTTAGGCGATCGCCCCGAAGACCCCTGCGGCAAAGACTGGCACCCAATTGGCGGCGATTTTGGCGATCCAGATTTTGGCGAGGCGATTTCTCATGCCTTGACTGCTGGTAAAACCATTCCTCTGGTGACATTTGGTCACATGCACCGAGATTTACGCCATACCAAGAAGGTGCAGCGCAAACCCATCTTTAGAAGTCCAGAGGGGACAATTTACTTAAATGCGGCTAGTGTCCCCAGGATTGTGGAAAATGATGGCGAGAAGTTGCGTAATTTTTCCATTGTCACCCTAGAGGCGGGTGTGGTTTCGCAAGTTTCCCTAGTTTGGGTAGGGAATGACTTTCAAGTGGCTAAAGGGGAAATTTTGTACGAGCGATCACGTATTGTGTCGTAGACATTCGCATCCAGTAGTGCAATCTGCGTAGATAATAGGGTATAGTATGATCTGTCAAGTTTAGTGCTAATCAACAAAAGCGCCTGAATAGCGTCTGAAACTAGGATCAGCACAAGTTTGACAGATTTACTGGAGAGGTGGCAGAGTGGTCGATTGCGTCCGACTTGAAATCGGATGAGGCTAAAACCTCCGGGAGTTCGAATCTCCCCCTCTCCGTTGAAGAAAAGTTAGATTTTACAAATCTTATTAACGACGTAAGCCATTGATTAGATTTAATCTGAGCAAGGGCTTAACTGTGATTTATTCTTGATAAGTGCCTATTGAATTCTTAAAGTTAGCAAGAGCTTCAAAAAACTTAACTAAAAGAATGCCGACATAGATTCATTGATGGACTCATCTGCTTTTTCATAAAAGCATTAAGGTAATCACGTTGTCGCACGCCTTTAATGTTACTACCTCTCAATAATTGGTGAAATAAGAGTCGAGCAGAATCTTCATGTAAAAGTACATCATTTCCTTCTTGTAATTGTTTTTTTTGTGCAAAATTTCTGGCTTCCATTTTGGCTTGTTCCAAGTAGAATTTGAATAATTTTACGGCTTCCTCTTCATTTCTTATAGGTGAAAGTTGAACTTCATTAGCAAGACGACCTCTAATAGCTGGAAGCATCTCACGGTAACGTTCAAGGGCATCTGTAGTTAAAGCAACCATTAAGAAAAGATATTTAGGTAGTGCATCAATTAAAGCCCGCAGAGCAGATAAATATCTTAAAACAATAGTTTTTGATAAGCTACCATTCTGTTTTTCCAATTCATCAAGAAGAATAAAAATACCCTCTAAAGTCTTCATTTCTGAACCAAAATATACAATGTCTCGCAATGCTCTTGTTTTCGCTTCTACAGTATCTAGACGAAAATTGACTCCCAGTTCAGTTTGATGAGTTTTTCTTACAGGTAATCCTAAAAGCCATTGATATGCTAAAGATAGGCGCTCATTTAGTTTTTCTTCGGAATTAATAACATTCAAAAGAGCCTTAAGCATTATTTTAATTTCGCTCATTCGCACAAATGCTAATAATTTATCAATATCATCTACCTCTTGCTTCCTCTTTGCAAGTGCATCAATTGAGCGACGTAAGTAGTCTTCTCCCAAATTTTCAAATATAGACCTAATGAGTGGATCAAAAAATGGTTCTGGATCTGGAACGTATCTAATAACGAAAAAACCATGTTGAGAAAGTTTTTCACGCAAAGCATTTTCATAAGCATTCAGAAGGTTAGTCTTTCCAATTCCCTGACTAGCAGTTATTGAAATTACATGAGACTTGCGATCTGAATAAAATGTCTTGACCGCAGCATCAACTTGCTTATCTGCTTCTGTTGACATATGCGGATGACCACTGGTTTGCCCAGCACTGGGAAAAGGGTTACTCAACACACCAAACTTTTTATAGAGTAATTTGGGTTGTTCTTCTGGTGCGTTAGCAGTCGCCTCATCTGTAAATAGATTTTCAAGAGGCATTTTTAACTCCTTCTAGCTTGATACGTACAGCAGATGTACCAGGTATAAGAAAATCTCCATGATACAAATAAACTTTTTCTAACTGGGGAAGTCCGTCACTTGTCTTAATTATCCACAAATCGTGCTGTTCAAAACGAGTATCTGGAGTAGATCCTTCAGCATAGACATTCACTAAGTTTTGTTCTTGTGCTTTTTTCACTAGTTTTCTAGCCAATATGGGATGAACAGCATATTTAATAGCTAATTCTTCTAACCAGCGACCAGTAAGTATCCATTCTGTGTCTTCCTGTGAACGAATTAATTTATAAACCTCTACTGCTAAATTAGCAAAATCTGGTATATCAGGTATGTTATCAGTGGCAACAATTTTTTGGTTTTGTATATTCAACCAAGCACAGGCTGCCTCGCCAAGCTTGATGTAGGTTGGTTTCGCTTTATTTGAAATTGGTAATGTGCTATATTCAACACTTCTTTTTTGATTTACATAGTTACATATTGCGTCAAATGATGGTATTTTCTTCAAAGAAGATAAAACTTTTATATGATTTTCGTTCAAGATACTTTCCCATAGAAACTTTAGTAATTCTGTACATATAATTTTATTATCATTAAGCTCAACAAATTTTCCACTATGCAGAAAATTTTTATACAAACTATAGCGAGATTGATGTGTTAAACCCAATTTTTCTTGAGCCTCTTGATTAGTTAGTTCTCCTTTGTCTACTAACAATTTCATTAGTAAGAACATCTGATCTGGACTAAATGCATATGCCTTAGCTATTGCTTCTATATTTTGGCTAGAAATTGCATCAGTCTGATCTTGGCTTTCTATGTCAGTTGATAGCGCAATAGAGGTATTATCTGTTGTTGCAGAGGATGTTCCAGAGTTAAAATTTCCCCAAAGAAGATCATCTTTGACGTGAAGTGGTTGCCAAGTATATTCCCCAGGTATGCCCCATAGCTCTAATGACTCGTTAGTGTTGTAATTTTGCAAGCGCAGGCAACCAAAAGATACAGCTAATTCCCAAAGAACATCTGTTAGTGGTACTGTATATATTTTTTGACTGAAAGGATGAAAAAGAGAGCCAGTGAGTTTTCTACCATCAAATTTAGGAAAAGAACGAGATTCAAAAAAGAACACATCCATTCCTTCAGCCATCGTCATTCTGGCTAGACCCTGATCGCTAGTTAGAAGAGCTAGGGCATGATCCGGGCGAACTTGAGTTTGAAAGCGTCGTGCAGTTTCTAAAATCAGACGATCAGCAAAACTCCTAACAATCTCTTGTAGTTTAAGATTACCATCTTCAGGATCGCTACTCGGTGTCACAATACCCCGCAGAGGATCTGCACCCAGGGCAAACGCATCTTATTTACTAATAAAAACTAAGGGAGATTCTAAAATGACATAGATAATTGTAAAACTTGATAGAATGATAAATAAAAT
>NZ_JBALFY010000065.1:0-100766 GCF_036916655.1 Nostoc sp. | reverse complement strand
GTCAGTGGAGTATGCTTTCATTCCAGATACACTTTGCTACAACATTCATCATCTTCCCACATTGTGTATTTCACTCAAGCGAGAACCGCTATAGATAGCAAATCCGATGTAGTCAAATAAGAGAATATAATCAATGCCTAACCTCAACCTCATTTCAGAATATAAAAGCTTTGGCGGCAAACTCGGTTTTTACAGTCATCACTCCTCCACTTGTAACGGTGAAATGCGCTTTACCATCTATCAACCGCCACAAGCAACTCAAAATCCTGTGCCGATTCTCTATTTTCTCTCTGGTTTAACTTGCACGGAAGAGAATTTTATGGCGAAGGCGGGAGTCCAACGACTGGCGGCTGAGTACGGTTTGATATTGGTTGCACCAGATACTAGTCCGCGTAATACTGGCATTGCAGGTGAGGATGATGACTGGGACTTTGGCACTGGTGCGGGCTTTTATGTTGATGCTACAGAAGAACCGTGGTGTCAACACTACAAAATGTATAGTTATGTCGTCCAGGAATTACCTGCTTTAATTACCGCCAACTTTCCTACCCAACCTGAAAAACAAGGTATTTTCGGTCATTCGATGGGAGGACATGGGGCGCTAGTTTGTGCGTTGAGAAACCCAGAACTCTATAAATCAGTATCAGCTTTTGCACCAATTACTGCACCTATGCATTGTCCTTGGGGTCAAAAGGCTTTCAATGGTTATCTTGGCAGCAATCAAGAAAGTTGGCGTGCTTATGATGCTAGTGAATTAGTCAAGCAAGTAGGCTATCACAGTCCAATTCTGATTGACCAAGGGACTGCTGATAAATTTTTAGCTGAACAATTACTGCCAGAGGTATTTGAACAAGCTTGTGCAGATGTTAACCAGCCGCTAAACTTGCGTTACCAAGAAGGCTATGACCACAGTTATTATTTTATCGCCAGTTTTATTGAAGATCACATCCGCCACCATGCGTTAGCGTAGCTTACCGTAGGTATCGCTTTTAATAAACCAGACTAGAAAAAAGGAACTCAGATTTGACACTTTCCTTAATGGAATGGAAGCGAGGTTTTCCAGATCCCGTGATAAGTCATATTTATAAATACTATTAGTCTTTTTTTGTCAAGCTATGTTGACTATTTGTAACAAATCAGTTATATTTAGTTACATAAGTTAATAAAGAAGAGAAAAAACTATGTACACCACCATTAACGAAGAGGGCATTCTCAACAACTATGCAGCTGAACCCCAGATGTACTACGCTGAGTACCCAGCAATTTGGGAACAACGTAAATACGTTTTACAAGGTCTTTTTGCCACTTTAATCGTCACCACTTTAGTTTTGGTTGGTTTGAGCGTTAGCTAGGATTTTTCGATTTCAGTATCGCTGTATCTCATCGTCAATCTCACTTCTCGACTTACCCCGGCTAATTTAGCTGGGTTTTTTTGCGTTTTTAGCCATCCCAAACAACAGCCTACGAAGGAATGGGGCATCATAGAGACATTCAAGCACGTCTGAAAAAGCTACTCGAAGAGAAAAAAGTAAGAGAAGAAAAAAATAGCGGTTTTGATGAATCAAAAAACAGAATTATTCGTCACTTAGACTATCAGTTCCCTACCGATTTATACTGGAGGATGATTTATGCCATCACAACTGCTGAGATTTATGTCTTTGGGTGTTCTTGGTTTATCTTTGTGTCTGAGCAATTCCGCAGCAATGGCACAATATGATACTGGTACTAGTGGCGGCGGTGTAGTAGTGCCTACAGTACCATCGGGTGATACATCAACACCAGTCCCAATAGACACATCGACAGGTATACCATCTTCACCCTCAGCTGACACTGCAACTCGATTTACCTGTCAGTCTTACAATGGTCAGTACACCGTCATGTATCAGCCACAAAGTCAACCAGGACAATTCTTTCCTTGGGCTGCACCTGCGGCTTTGGGTGGTGGTTGGGATGCACAAAGGCGTTGTGCAGCAATTGCCAGTCGTTTAGAACTTTATCGTCCAGATGGTTTACAAGAACTTCAGACAGCAGTCGAAAATAACGAAAATATCGTCTGCGTTACAACTGAAGCGAATCCAAGCTGTAGAATTGTGCTGACAGTCCCGCGTGGGAAAGATCCCTATGTTATCCGCAATAGTATTTTTCAGAACTTGACTACTGCTGACAGTGGACAACAGACTATAGCTGTTAACACTTATGGCGATCGCAGTAGTGGAGGCAACGAATTATATAATTTAGGACGCACACTTCTAGGCAGTGGCAATAATCGGATTAGTTCATCTCGAAGTGGGATTAATCTCAAACCTTTCCTCGATCGCCAAGATGGCGGTACTGGAAACAATTTGCGGAGGGGAGTTGCAATCCGTCGTCAGTCTCAGCCTAACGGCGCTCGTCTAAATCCTGGTAATTTCCGGTAAGCAAGAGTGGCTTTTAATACAAAATAACTTTCAAATAAAAATATCGAACTACCTAATTGTGAGGCGGACAAGATGTCCGCCTTTTTTATCTACTCAGTGCTGATTAAAGAAAAAGAACTCTTACTTTTGCTTGAAACAAGCTTTGCACCAAACATTAAACTGGACGACAACCAGACAAAATACTGTGCATATTCACGACTTGTCCAATAACTGCGATCGCAGGCGCACTAAATCCAGTTTCTTCTACCTGTGTGACAATTGTCTCTAAAGTACCAATCAATTCTTCTTGTTCTGGGCGCGTACCCCAGCGCACCAAAGCAATAGGCGTTTCTAAATTCAACCCAGCAGTACTTAATTCTTCCACAATATAAGGCAGATTGTGAATTCCCATATAAATTACAATGGTTTCCGAACCGTGAGCGATCGCACTCCAATTCACAATCGGTCTATACTTACCCACCGCTTCATGACCAGTTACAAATGTCACTGAAGAACTATACAGCCGATGCGTCAAAGGTATACCTGAGTATGCCGCCGCGGCAATTCCCGATGTGATACCTGGCACAACTTCTGCTGATATCCCCGCTTTAATTAATTCTTCCATCTCTTCGCCACCGCGACCAAAGATAAACGGATCGCCACCCTTTAGCCGCACCACAATTGCATGATCCTGCGCTTTATCAATCAGCAATTGCGTTGTCTCTGACTGCAACAACGAATGTCTCCCCGCACGCTTACCAGCATTAATTTGTTCAGCTTGGGGATTAATCATTGCCAAAATTGCTGGACTGACTAAGGCATCATAGATAACTACATCCGCGCATTCCAACAAACCTTTTGCCTTCAGGGTAATTAATCCTGGATCTCCTGGCCCCGCACCTACTAAATAAACCTTTCCCAAATACTTGTTCTCCTGTTTTTCTGTGCGGTTCATTTATCTGTTAAATCCCAAATTAGCTCGGCTAATTCTGCACTTGCTCCCAATGGCTGCGCCAATTGGAAATTCACCGCAGAAAATTGTAATTTTAGCGCCTCGATTGAGGTGGCGATCGCATCGGTTATTCCACCAGCGAATAAAAAATATGGCAAAATTGCAATTTCAGGGTAACCAGCAGTTACCAACTCTTTCACCCGTGATTCTAAACTAGGAGGCCCAGCCCAATAAGCAGTTACGGCTCCCAACCTCGCCGCTATTGCTTCCACAGTTTCTTGTGAACCTGGGCGACGGCTACCATGAGCTAAGAGAATCCATGCTTCTGCTTTTATAGTGGCTATTTGCTTGGCTAGCAATTTATCTAAATTGGGGTGAGAGCCTAAATATGGTTGCAACTCAATGATAATATCTTCACCAGTAGCCTGTTGTGCGAGTGCTACTTCGGCGGGAATATCTGTCATAACATGCACTCCCGGCAGCAGAAATAGCGGTACAATTTTGAGGTGGTTCACATTTTGAGATCGGTTGCGATCGCCAAAGGCGCTCTTAGCAAATTGTTGAATCTGCTCGTGTAAAGGCTGAGAACTCATTTCTAAAGCTGCTATGCCAACCAGATGTTCGCTATTTTTTGGCAATTTGTGACATACCAGCCTAGCTAGTTGCTGCATAGCAATTTCTGGGCGGCGATCGCGACTTCCATGAGACAATAGCAGATAAGCAGATGACATTGGCAAAGCTTAAACTTTCAGTTACTATCTTTATTTTAAGATGAAGCTGGGGATAATTAAGTACTCTGGTAATTATTGAAATTGTTATCAATTACTAATACACTTCACTAAAAAAGAGGATAAAGATAAGGCTGATGTCGTAGAGTTGTTGTCTTTTACAACGATAAATAAAAACTTACTTTCAACTTTTATGCGTTATCCGTTATTTCTTCATCAACAGCTTTGACTATTACATTTGCATACCTTTGAAGAATATAAGCCGCTTGGAATATATCTAAAACTGCACCTTGAAGCTGATTTATATTAATTTGTAAACCCTCTATATTAGAACCTCGAAAATCTGTGTTTTTAAATTTAGCATCAGCAAGGATAACATTATTCATTTGGCAGTTTATAAATTTTACATTTTTCAGAGAAGATTCTATAAATGTAGAATCTTCAAGTATGCAATTGTCAAAAATGGCATTATCAAATTTACTTGAATTAAATTGTGATAATTGTCCTTGACAGCCTTTAAAAATAACATTTTTGAATCTGGACTTTATTGCTTGAAATCCCAGCAATCTACAGTTAATAAATTCAACTCTATTAAGTGAAGCTTCTTCCCATTCAGTATTGGCAAAATCACTTTTAGCAATTCTAACATCTTGCAGAGTAAGTTTTTTAAAGTAAGTATTTATAGATTTAACATTATCAAAGTATGCATACTGAAAATCTACTCCTTTCGTTCCCTCAATCTGGCAATTTGATAAATGTACATTTTGATAGCTTTCTAATTCATATAATTGGTTATCTGGTATACCCTTATTCATTGTTTCATATAAAGGTAAATTAGGAGGATCAATAGCTCTATGCTTGCTAGACATATTTTTATTTGAAATCATCTCATCTAAAAAATATCTTAATACGTTATGAATACTCTAATAGTCAAGTAAAAAATACATTTCCTTATTTTTATTAAAATTAATACAAAATTAGGTTGAGCAAAAATGCAACTTCTTCTAAAAAGCAGCTGACAACAAAGCTTGAAGAAGAATTCAAAACTCAGGAGCGGAGCCAGAGACACTCCGCCTCCGGTCAGAATCAAGACGCGACGCTCGATACTCGCTCTAAGCATTGGCCCAGCCTCTCGTCGAGAGCGTAATTTTTAATTTTTAATTTTTAATTGTTAACTTCTCCCACTGCTGCTTACTTTATTGCTCTTCGGCAGTGTAAGTATAAAATTGATCAAAAGCTCCCACCGTTTCAAATTTGTAAGAAGGTATCCAAGAATTTATTTTTAAATCTGTACGATAAATACTAAAAACAACAAAATTTTGCCTTTCTGTAGTCCTAGCAATAATCCCTTGGATTTGTGGGTTAGCTGAGTCAACCAACTTATCACAATTAAAGCGGATTAAATTTTCGATAATATTCGTAGTTTTTTTACATACATCGGTTTTTAAGTATTTTGTCAGCCGTTGAACTGCATATTCTTCGTATTCAACCTGACTAGGATTGGTTTTCGCCATTGTCACACCTAAGGCGGCAAGTCCTACTGCTGCTCCAGTATACGCGATGATGGTCAATGGTTTCATATTTGCCAAGTAAAATTCATTGTAATCGTTAGATTCTGGAGACTCTAAATCAACTAAATCCGTTCC
The DNA here is from genome assembly GCF_036916655.1 of Nostoc sp. Taxonomy (GTDB): domain Bacteria; phylum Cyanobacteriota; class Cyanobacteriia; order Cyanobacteriales; family Nostocaceae; genus Nostoc. The sequence goes on along the minus strand of NZ_JBALFY010000065.1, from coordinate 95,044 downwards.
TTGAAGAAAAACTCTTGATCGCTTGCCAAATTATTGCTATAATTCAAATTGTTGAATGGCGAGCGTAGCCAAGTGGTTAAGGCAGTGGTTTGTGGTACCACCATTCGTGGGTTCGAGTCCCATCGTTCGCCCTATATAATTTTATATTGATCTATACATTCCTATGTAAAGGTGAATTGTGGTTTTGAAGATTCATAACCATTACTTTAGCAAGGATCTGCATCTACAAGTTTATGGATTTGAAAGGGTTGTAAACCCAGAATAATTTATTAGTTTATCTTATTGAATAAGTTTATGTATATAAGCAAATCTACTTTCTCAAGGAAAATTAGGTGTAAGATGTCTTACGACATCTTACACCTCTACGAGACGGGCTAAGGATAAAGAAGTTGTTACTGTGTTATTGGACTAAGGTTTAGGGTGTACCTCACGTGAACGAGAACCTCTGTATCCCTCTTTTATCACTCTCCGAAAACATTTGCCATTTCTGGATTCTAGAGCTTTTGTATAGCAAGCGATCGCGCGATTCTTTTCTAATAACAAATACAAGACCAATTTTTTTCTAATAGTATAGCTTGTATTGATTGCCTCATCAGGCTTCTAGCGATCGCCCTCCCGGAGAGTGACAGAAGAGGGGTATATTAGGAATCCGATTTGATTCCTGAAAAAATCTAAGTATATGTATTGGCGTGGCAAGCAAAAAATAGTGCATGAGATGTAGGTTGGGTTACGCTCCGCTCATTGGTGTCAATTTAAGCTGGAAATAACTTATCTGTTGGCTGACATACCCGCCCGGAAATAAATTTTTTTGGCTTTTAGCTTAAGTCTACTGAAGTAGACTGGAGATTTTTGGCGATATTTAGTCATCAATAGATGACTTTAGCTATGAGGCGGGAATTTCAATTCCCGACGGACGAGCGGTTTCACGTTAAGTTGACACCAATGCGCTCCGCTCCACCCAACAGATATCAGGATGTTGGATTACGCAAAGCCTCCACTACAATTTTTTTGCAACATTTTAGCCTTGACCGAATAATTCGCAATTCGCTTTTTCCGATGTAACTGATAATTGATTCATTTAGGGTCGGAAGCTGTTAATTTAAGTGTATTGGTAGCGATATAAATTGGCCAGATTTAAACAATTTTATGTTTATAAAATAAATATGGCAAATCAAGATTATTCTATTTATAAACAAAAATTTACAATACACGTAAATGAATGATATACTGAGAATTATGTCAAGAAGATGAGGGCATAATCTGTTGTATCTAGTTGTTATTAAACAGTTATTTACTAACATCTAACTAAAGGAATAAAAATTGTATTCCTTTGGTTAGAGTTAAAAATATTGAGCCATAGATACTTTAGTTAAAGTAGAACATGATTTAAGTGCCTACTGAAAATTTGATATTTGTAGGTACACAGATAAATCACATTTAATAAATCACATTTATCTGTGTAGTTTCGTGTTTATGTGCGGTTTCAAAAAAGAATTGAGGCTTATTTGTCTAGCCTTAAAAGTTAATAATGCAAACATCGTTATCTAATGGAGTTGCCATGTCTGAATTGTTTCAAGCAGTCTTAGATAGTGAAGAAAGAAGTGATTTGCGTTCCTTTATTAGTGAATTACGCCAGCAAGAAAGTAAGTACTTGCTGCGGAACGACATACTCAATGTATATAGTGAGTATTGTTCCAAGTCTCAGAAATCTGAAGCTTTTTACACTTCCTCTGAGTTAGGAAAACTCATTTACTATACTCAGGAAATTATTCAGGAAGACTCAAACTTTTGTTTCATTATTCGTTCTAAGATTGCCAGCCAAGAAGTTTATTGGTTGACTTCAGACTTGAGCATCGAGCCGATGACGGTGCAAGATTTGTTGGATCTGCGCGATCGCTTCGTCAACAAATCTCATCCTAACGACGGCGGCTTGCTAGAGTTGGATTTTGGCCCGTTTTATGACTACACCCCAGTCATCCGCGACCCCAAAAATATTGGTAAGGGGGTGCAATTCCTCAACCGCTATCTTTCCAGCCAACTATTCCAAGACTCCAAACAATTGCTGGACAGCTTATTTCATTTCTTGCGCCTGCACCACTACAACGGTATTCAACTGCTGATTAGCGATCGCATTCAATCGCAGCAGCAACTTTCTCAGCAAGTTAAAAAGGCGATCGATTTTGTGAATAATCGCGCCGACGATGAGCTCTATGAACAATTCCGGTTTCAATTGCAAACAATGGGTTTTGAAGCGGGTTGGGGTAACACCGCAGCGCGAGTCCGGGAAACCCTGAATATTCTCGATGAATTGATTGATTCTCCCGATCCTCAAACCCTAGAAGCCTTCATCTCTCGCGTCCCGATGATTTTTAGAATCGTCTTGGTGTCAGCACACGGTTGGTTTGGACAAGAGGGCGTTTTGGGGCGTCCTGATACTGGTGGTCAAGTAGTTTACGTCCTCGATCAGGCGAAAAGCTTAGAGAAGCAGCTACAAGAAGATGTCCTACTTGCAGGTTTAGAGGGATTGAATGTCCAGCCAAAAGTAATTATTCTCACCCGTTTAATTCCGAACAGTGATGGTACTCTTTGTAATCAACGGCTAGAAAAAGTTCTTGGTAGTGAAAACGCTTGGATTTTGCGAGTACCTTTGCGAGAATTTAACCCCAACATGACTCAAAACTGGATTTCCCGGTTTGAGTTTTGGCCTTATTTAGAAACTTTCGCCATTGACTCAGAAAGAGAACTACGGGCAGAATTTCACGGCACGCCTGACTTAATAGTTGGCAACTATACCGATGGAAATTTAGTGGCATTTTTGCTGGCGCGACGGCTGAAAGTGACACAATGTAACGTTGCCCATGCTTTAGAAAAATCTAAATACTTATTCAGTAACCTCTACTGGCAAGATTTGGAAGATAAATATCATTTTTCCTTGCAATTCACTGCTGATTTAATTGCCATGAACGCTGCCAATTTTGTGATTAGCAGCACCTACCAAGAAATTGTCGGGACACCAGATAGCGTGGGACAGTACGAATCTTATAAGTGCTTCACTATGCCGGAGTTGTACCATGTAACCAATGGCATTGAATTATTTAGTCCCAAGTTTAATGTCGTACCCCCTGGAGTAAACGAAAATAATTACTTCCCCTACACCCGAAATAAAGACCGCGTAGAGAGCGATCGCCAACGCCTTGCAGAAACACTCTTTACTCTAGAAGACCCCGCACAAATCTTTGGCAAACTCGACGATCCTAATAAGCGCCCTCTCTTCTCAATGGCGCGTCTTGACCACATCAAAAACCTCACAGGTTTAGCTGAATGTTATGGTCAAAGTAAAGAATTACAAGAACATTGCAACTTAATTTTGGTAGCGGGTAAATTGCGCGTCGAAGAATCAGGCGACAACGAAGAACGCGACGAAATTATCAAACTCTACCAAATAATTGACCAGTACAATCTTCACGGGAAGATTCGTTGGTTGGGTGTGCGCCTGACTAAAATTGATTCCGGTGAAATCTACCGAGTCATTGCCGATCGTCAGGGAATTTTTGTACAACCAGCTTTATTTGAAGCTTTTGGTTTGACAATTTTAGAAGCAATGGTTTCAGGATTACCGACTTTCGCCACACAGTTTGGTGGGCCATTAGAGATTATTCAAGATAAGGTGAATGGATTTTTGATTAACCCGACAAATTTAGAAGAGACAGCCACAAAAATTGTGGACTTCATTACAAAATGCGAACAAAATCCTAACTACTGGAATGAAATTGCCCAGCGAGGAATTGACCGAGTTTACACTACCTATACTTGGAAAATTCACACTACTAAGCTGTTATCCTTAGCGCGAATTTATGGCTTCTGGAACTTTACCTCAAAGGAAAATCGGGAAGATTTGTTACGTTATCTTGAGGCTTTGTTTTATTTAATTTACAAGCCAAGAGCGCAACAGCTATTAGAGCAGCATAAACACCGATAATAAGTTAGAAAACATAAGCTGTTCTATATTTAACTCAATAGGGTTGGGTTAAGAATTTTTGATATGTAGTAGACGTTGCAATGCAACGCATCTACAAAGGATTTCGGGCTTAACCCAAGCGTATGTAAGGGCATCTAAATTACTTTAGACAAAAAGCTTTATTTATGCGTTAACGCAACAATAAGGATTTACCTTTTAATTAATGTTCCAGATCCGAAACCTATGTCTACGACCGGCTACACCTACGTATATAGCGCTTCTCATTTGGATGCAATACATTTTGACCTCTCTCCAAACCTCTCTCTTTTGAGGAGAGAGGTTTTGATGCTTACTCCCCTTCCCTGCGAGGGAAGGGGCTGGGGGTTAGGTCTGTATTTCACGCAATTGATAACCGCTATAAAATATTATCAACAAGCAAGATTTAATGCGAATTTACCACAAATTATTGATAAAATGTGCTGACCCTGGCTAAATCACAATTAACATTAAGGTCTATTTGTGAAACAAGCAGCCCAAAAGCTTAAAAATCAGGAAACCATTCTATGAGCGATCTGACCAATGACAGCCAACTATCAAGGATTGTTTTGAAGGGCTTTAAGTCTATCGCTGAATGTGACCTTAAGCTTTTAAAACTAAACGTACTTATTGGATGTAATGGTGCAGGTAAATCTAACTTCATAGGCTTCTTTCACATGATTCAGCAGATGCTTGAGAGGAATCTGCAAGTTTTGGTAAGCCGCCAGGGTGGCCCCGATGCGATCTTGCATTTTGGCCGTAAAACAACTGAGCAATTAGAGATTGAGCTTTATTTTGGAAAGAATGGGTATCTTGCTACGCTTGAACCAACTCAAGACAACCGTCTGATGTTTTCCAAAGAGTCTTTTTGGTGGGACATGAGGGGTGAGTATGAAATCGGTAGTGGTCATTTTGAGACTAATGCTTTACGGGGTAGCGGAACAAGAATTGACAAGTACATATTACCCACGATGCGGCAGTGGCGGGTTTATCATTTCCATGATACAAGCGATACCGCTTATGTGAAGCAATCACACAGAATTAATGATAATGTTTACTTGCGTTCTGACGCGCGTAATCTTGCAGCTTTCCTATATTTGTTAAGTGAAAATTATTCGGAATCTTATCGGCGAATTGTCAAAACAATTCGACTTGTAGCTCCTTTCTTTGGTGATTTATATCTACGTCCTTCTCCACAAAACAATGAGGTGATCGAGTTAGAATGGGTCGAGCAAGGTCAAGATATTCCGTTTAAAGCTCATCTTCTTTCGGATGGAACACTTCGTTTTATCTGCTTGGTTACAGTATTTTTACAACCTACTTCCCTTCAACCAGAAACCATTTTGGTTGATGAGCCTGAGCTAGGTCTTCATCCGTATGCAATCACTGTTCTTGCATCCTTAATTCGCTCCACCGCAAAAGAAAAACAAGTTATTGTTTCAACTCAGTCAGTTGAACTGCTAAATGAATTTAGAGCAGAAGACGTAATTGTTGTAGATCGCGATCGTGGTAAATCATCACTCCGAAGATTGAACGAGGATGATTTACACGAGTGGCTTGAAGACTACAGCTTAGGAGAACTGTGGAAGAAGAACATCCTTGGTGGGAGACCTTCACGATGATCCGAATACACGTTTTTGTAGAAGGACAGACGGAAGAAACTTTTGTAAAAGAAGTACTCTGCGAACATCTTCAGCGAAAAGATATATATCTCAACCCCATTCTTGTGCGAACTAGCTCAACAAATAAAGGTGGTGTAGTGAGCTATGCAAAGATCAAACCGCAATTGAATCGTAAATGCCTTGAAGATGGTTCGGCATTTGTCACTACGATGTTTGATTTATATCGATTACCAAATGATTTTCCAGGAACCAGTTCTCTACCTAGTACAAATAACCCATTTCAGAAAGCTGAATATCTTGAGCAGCAAATGAGCGTAGACATTAAACACCAAAATTTTATCCCCAATCTACTGGTTCATGAGTTTGAGGGACTCCTGTATAGCAATCCACAAGCTTTTCTCGCATGGTTTGACCAAAGTATAGTAGATAGCCTACAAGCAGATCGGAACTTATTTATTTCACCTGAACATATTAATGAAGGCCCGACAACAGCCCCATCTAAACGAATTATTAGATGTTGCCTTGGATATGAAAAGCCATTACATGGCTCCTTGATTGCTATGGATATTGGGTTGGATACAATACGTCAGCAATGCCAGCATTTCAATCAATGGTTAACGCGTCTTGAAAAGATCAGCGGCAGTAACGGTTGAAGAAAATATATTTCCCTCAAAAGACAGTAAAAATGTTACTTGTGTTCTCCATATTTTAGAAAGTTTTCAGTATTATAGCAACGGACAAAGAAGTTAGGACATTAACTCATGATAAAACCTATATACAAACAGACTTTCAACCCAGTCCCCAGTCCCTTGCTATAGTACTAATTTACCAAAGTGATTTTTATTAGATTTCCATAAATGAATTAGGAATTATGAATAATACGAAGTTTCATAACTCCTAACTCCTAACTAAATTGTCAACGCACCCCAAGTTCGCTGACCAACTACTCCATCTACTCCTAAATTTCGCTGGTTTTGAAAGGCTTTGACAGCCGTCTCTGTGAGTGCGCCAAAAATTCCATCTACTCTGACAGCATAACCGTTAGATACTAACAGCTGTTGTAAAGCTCTAACAGCAACACCAGAACTACCAAAATAAAGAGTTGGTAGAGTTTTGCTACTAAACTTCTGGAACCTTCCTGTAGCCTTTGTACGGATTTTACCTCCAGACTGAGAATACTTTTTAGACTGACTTAATTTAGAAGAAACTAGGAACTGATTTTTTCTACTAATTTTCTTAAGTATGTTTTCTTTCTCTAGTTTTAACGCTGAGGAAGAAGCTGAGTAAATTTCATCTGTCTGTATAAATTCAGGTGGCGTGACTTGAGCAGTTATCTCTAACTGACTCTGTTTTGACTGGTTTAGTCCATTTTCCACCTGAAATAATTGCTGCTGTGGCAAACTGGCCCCAGATGCTTGTCTGATTGTTAACATACCCGTCATCATCAGGCCAATTTCAGTCATTGTAGTTTATTTTACTTCAACAAATATTTCTTTTATGCAACAATATTGCTGCTGTCTGGGATAGTACATGCTCACAAAATAAAGAAGTCATGTACTAATTTTTTCAGATAATATTGTCATGTTCATATTTACTCACCTCCGATGCCATCTAATTAGAATCATGTGATTAGTTTTGTGCTTTTTTTATCTTTAATCAAGGTGTCAATTTGTCAGATATACTATCTAAATCAACGGTTTAGAGAATAACATACTATACGATCCTCTGGGAATGCGATCAAATCGAGACGCGATAAATCGCCGTCTCTACAAGTGTTTTGGGTTTATCTGAACTGGATTGCGCTATCACTCACTCGTACTGAATTTTGACCGGAGCCAGAGCGTCTCCGGCTCTGCTCCTGAGTTATGAATTATTTTGATAAAATCCCTGTAGGTGTAGCCCATCGGAGACATTGCTTAGTATACCCAGTTGTGGATACTGAAAAGCTTTTTACCTTTTTTCATCTCGCCACAAAGCAATACCGCCTAATAAACCAGTGATATTGGGGATGAGTTTCACATTTAACGGTAGCTGGAAATTCACTCTTACAGCTTCGCCACCGCCAATGTACAGGTAATCATAATTAAATAGATGTTGCAAAGATGCGATCGCTTTTTCTAAACGCCTATTCCACCTTTTATCACCAATTTTTTCTAACTCTGCACGCCCCAACTGTTGCTCGAAAGTCTCTCCTTTCCGAAACGGATGATGCCCCATTTCCATATTCGGCACTAGTCTTCCATCCACAAATAAAGCCGAACCAAACCCCGTACCCAGAGTAATCACTAATTCCACACCTTTACCTGCGATCGCACCAAACCCCTGCATATCTGCATCATTAATCACCCGTACAGGCTTATTTAAGTGTTTTAATAATGCTGTTTCCAAATCAAATCCGATCCAATCTGGATGTAAGTTTACCGCTGTTTCTGTAACTCCAGAGCGCACCACACCGGGAAAACCAACCGAAACGCGATGAAATTCACCTTGAGCCGCTGCCAACACAACAATTGCATTAATTACAACCTCTGGTGTTGCAGGTTGCGGTGTATCTAAACGTGCCCTTTCGGTTACAGGATTCCCCGTAATATCCAAAACCATAGCCTTAACGCCACTACCGCCAATATCAACCGATAGGGTACGAATCGATCCATTTTCGTCAACCATTGAGTCTACATCCTTATTAATGCCTGCTATTTCGTTATTAATTATGCTCTGCTGCATTTGATAATATCTGGATGTTTGGAGAGTCTTTATATTGCCAGAGAGAAATCAATTCAAAATTAAAGAACTTCTTCCCCTGCCACCTGCCCCCTGCCAAAAGTTAAAAATCTCATACATTCGATGCAGGAGAGCATCTAGATTTGTTAATGTAAGAATAATGGAAATAGTACTGGCGTAGCTGCTTAAAATCTATTGAGCAGCAAGTTTCTATTAAAAGTAATATAAGAGAAAGAATTATGACGGCGTTTGAACCTCAAAGCATCCGCTCGTATAGCCAAGAAGATGTCCAACAAATTCTGCACTTGGCGATCGCTCGTCAAGCTGATGACAAAGATACAGAATTTTCTTATGAGCAAATATTAGAAATTGCCTCTGAGTTAGAAATATCACCTGATTCTTTAAAACTAGCAGAACGCGATTGGAGCGTACAACAGGGTCAAGTCGAGCAACGAAAAGCTTTTGACGCCTACCGCATCAGAAGGTTTCAGAAGCGTCTAGGCAATTATGCAATTTTCAATGGTTTTTTTATACTAGTAAATTTAGTCACTGGTGGCGCAATTACTTGGTCACTGTACATTGTACTATTCTGTGGATTGCCTATAGGGCTTGATGTTTGGAATACCTTTCAAATCAAAGGCGAAGAGTATGAAATGGCATTCCAAAAGTGGAGTCGTAAACATCAGATTAAAAAAACCATCAGTACAGTTTTGAATAAGTGGTTTAAGGCATTACAGGCTTAGGAACGTGGATTAATTAAAATGCAAAACTCCATCCTGTCTCTAGCTACAGAATAAACTACGATAAAACTATCGAAATAGTGTAGTTAAAGGTTATGAGTAACACTAAAAAGGTTAGTGACGACTTGAGCGCTGCTGGACAGCTAACTTCTGAAGATTTAAAACAGGCAGCCCAAGAGGGATTTAAATCGGTGCTGAATTTGCGTTCTCCCGATGAAGCTGGTTTTCTTAATGACGAACAGCAGCAAGCCGAAGCCGCTGGACTGCAATATGCGAACATTCCGTTAAAGCCTTCGGAAGCAAATCAAGAGATAACATTAGCTATTCAGGAGATTGAGAACTTACCTAAACCAATTTTAATTCACTGTGCTGCTGGAGCAAGGGCTGGTGGTATTGCCTTGATTGCCAATGCTATTAGTGAAGGTCTAACTTATGAGGAAATTAGTCAGAAAGCCCAAGAACTGGGTTTAAGCTTAGAACAACCGCACCTCAAGCAATTCCTACTTGAGAAGTATATTGCCAAGCAAGCAGAGAAAAGTTAGTGATTTCGTGCAACAACCAAGCCTTAATCTTTTAGCTTAGGGAACTCCAAGAAATAAATTATCCAATATTGTGGGGTGGGCGACACGATAGCCCAGTCTATATGGCGCTCATGCTGCCCACCCCACAAGAGTTAATTGAATATTTTTTTATAAGGAGAATTCAGAACTCAGGAGTCAGAATGAGCGTATGAATTCTGTACGAGTGGGTGATAGCGCCGGCGGCAAGCGAGTCTGCGATAGCGGAGCGGTAGCGAGTGTTTTCGAGTCGCGTCTGAATATTGGTTAAAACCACGTAAGAGGTGGGCGAAAAAAATTAAAATATTCTCGCCTGAAAACTCTACCCATAAAGGGATAGAGTTTTCACCAATTCTGTTAGCGCAGCGGGGCGTAGCCCATTCTGTATTCTGACTCCTGTTTTATTTGGAAGTCCCTTAAACAAAAAGAAGCCTCGCTTGCTTGTTCGCGAAACGTTCGGTTGGCGCAGCTTCTCATAGAGCTACGGTGTACACATAAGTCGAAAAAAGCTTGATTTGCCATTGTTTTCTCGTTGCTCTCGAACACAAGCTCTGCATGGGAATGCCTGATTTAGAGGCTCTGCTAGGTAAGATTTTTCAGTTACCGCTCTTGACTCTATTGAGGTTTGTAAATAATTTGTATTTCTGCAAGGAATATTCCTTTAGACTGAATTTTAACTGAAAAATGTGGGAATAAACACAAATGCATTCGTTAAATATATTTTGTCACGAATTTGTAGTTGCTGTTTCCTTTGTAGCTTGCATTATTGGACTGTTGTTACTGTGGGACGGGCAGCAGCAAACAAATGATGTGGAAGAAACAGAGAGAATTCTGTTCAGAATGAGCTTTAGTTACTGGCTAGTTTATTGTGTAGCTTTCGGTCTAGAGAGAATGGTTTTACCCAACTGGGAATCTTTACTCATGACTTTGAAAATAACTACGGCTCTGTCATATTTCTTAACTTTTTCTTGCATTGTTAGTTTGCCGCTACACAAATTTGCAGTACATCGGGTTGAAGAATAGTTTTTTGGGCATTGGGTATGGGGTAAAACTAGTTTCGTTAGCGGTAGCGGACCATTGAAACCGTTCCGAGTTCCCACTCATTACTCATTACTCTTAAAAAGTATGAGGAATGATCAACATCTCATAGCGATCGCTAATGTTGTTTCTAATTGATCTTGGGGTAAAGTCGTTAAAATAAATACTTCTTGTACCGTCTTACCCTGCCGTGCGATAACTTTATAACCGCCGCGAATCGGTACTGAGACGCGAAGTTGCATTTTTGGACAGTGACCTTTTGACCGCCCAATCACTCCTGGCGTCACAGTTTGGATACCATCATGCTGACAAAGACGTTCTAATATGGGAATCAGACCAGAAAGATGTGTCGAGTGATTCCAAACAAGTCTAGCAGCTTTTTGTGTTCGCGTAGCGTCTCGTAGAGAAGCCGTGCGGAGAGGATCTGCGGTGGGTTTGCCCATAATATTAATTAAGCTGCTTCTAGAGGTGCCATTGTCAAACCGGCTCGGCGCAACTGCTGGTGATAGAGTTCCGCAGGTTCTTGGGGCCCGACCCAAACGATTGCTTGACCTTCATAGTGTACCTGATTAGTCAGATCCCAGGCGCGATCGCCACTCATCCCCGGAATATATTTCATCAAACATTCAGCCACATGTGGAAATGTATTAAAATCGTCGTTTAATACAATCACTTTGTAATTTGGATAAGTCTTACGGACAACTTGACTAGACCGTTCAGGAGCTATAGTTGGTGCTGTAGCCATTCCGTAAACATTTGCTGAAAGTGTCATAACCATACAACAATTGGTCAAGATAATTTTACAAAACTACACTACAAGTAACTAGTTTAGTTCATTGTTTAGTGGTCTGTTGTTATTTGTCCATTGTCATTTGTCCTTTGTCCGTTGTCCTTAACCAATAACCAATAATATCGTGTCCGGCTAAAGACTTATCATTTATACCGCAGTTCTTGCTGGGGGAAGAGGCTTTTGGGATTTTTGCACAGACTCGGTAATCATAAGTGATTAACCAGACTTGATATGACCAAGACAAATGACCGAGGACAAATGACAAATGACAATCTATTTCCAATTATCCCAGTTTTCGTTAAAAATAGATGTATCTGGGAAAGCGGTAGGGTTGCCATTTTGTTGCAAAAGCCGTTTGAGTGCTTCTAGTTGTGGCTCTTGTTTAGGTAAATTATCAACTAGTTGGTAAGGTGCGATCGCATTTTTGATGGCAAAACTAGCAACAGTTCCCGCAGCAGCACCAGACGACCATTCAAAGGAATGTACCCGATAGGCAGCGGAGGCGATATGACTAGTGGCAATGCTTTTGCCTCCTACTAGCAAATTGTCAATTTTCTGGGGAATCATCGCCCTCAGAGCAATTTGAAAGGGATACGCTTGACCGGCACCACGCCTTTCACCTGGACGTTCTTTGTTCCCAGGAGCTTCTGGAGGACTATTTACCATGCAAGGATGGAAATCTATGGCGTAGTGACCAATTCCCACAGCATCGGGAAAAATGGTAGAACGAGTCCGTCGCATTGCTTTGTCTGGTGGAACTTTACCGTCAATTACTGATACAGCTTCTAAACCGGCAACTGCTGCTCGTAGCCGACGATACATATCTGCTGGCAGAGTCTTGGAGTAATATTCATCATTATAATCTCGGCGAGAAATATCAATTTCCCCGATAGTAAAACCTCCAGGCTGTCCCCAACTGGGGCGGCCAATGATGCGGCGTCCTTCTCGCATATAAGGATATTTCGATAAACCATGCACTGTCCCCATTGGGGAATTTAAACCAGAAACAAAGCGGTTATTAGTTTGCTGCTGCTTGACACCATCCCCTAGCTGAGAATCTGTAGTTCCACTTACCAACCAGTAATAAAAAGATAGGGCATTTTCTTCAGCTTTGCGGAGGGTTTCTGTTCGTAGTCCTCCCATCCAACCCCCTGATTGTAACTGTCCAGTAGCTTGTAACTGTTGGCGAGTGTAAATTAGGTTATCCTGGGCTGTTCCGGGGCGGTAGTCGTTACCCCAAGTCCAGTTTTGCATTGAGATATCTCCTGGTGTCGGCGCAGTAAAATCTACACCGCCAAATTTTTCTGATTTCCCTTGATTTGGACTCCAAATGCGACGATAGGTAAAAACTAAATCAAAGTTAGCCAGTCGTGTTAATTCATAGCTGAAATATGGCGCATATTGTAAATAAAATGGAGGCATTGTCTGTGGTTGTGGTTCCTTAGTTGCCTCCATTGCAAAGGTGTAGGTAAAGCCTTGAGGGCAATATGGATCGTTGTTGGTGTCAGAAGCAGAAGGTTCTAGGTAAGAACGGGCATCAATGCCTAATCTATAGGGAACATCAGCAAGGGCGATAATTTCTCCGGTTTCGCTGGCGTCTACAACGTACCATTTAGGAGCATCCTCTTTCGCTGCCTTGGGAATGAAACGGAGAATAGTTTTGGTAAACCGAGATGAGTTTTCGTAGCTATAAGAATCTTCGATAGTTTGAGATAAAGTAAAAGTATTAAGAGGTGGTGCGCCTTTTGGTGGTTGATGTTGAATTGCGATCGCACTATTAATTATTTTGCCATCAGCAGAAATTTCTAAATCCTTAATTACCGTGTTGGGGAACCATTGCAGCTTTCCTTTGCCCTGCTTTTCGGCATCTTGAAGCATCTGGGTCAAAATAGTGTGAGCATCACGGGGAAGAAAACAAGATTCACTTACCCAACAGTCACCAGGGTTAAGCTTACCGTATTTGCGCCCAATGCGGTTTCGTAATTCCAGATAGCCGCGAGAATAGAATTTGAGAGTTCGCTGAGTTGGGCGTTCGTCTAATGCAGATGTCCCTTGAGCAGAAATTTGTCCCCCCAGCCAGTCAGTAATTTCTGTCAGACAAACTGTTCGTCCTGCTAACAAACCCTCATAAGCTGTGGCGACACCAGATAGTCCACCCCCAACCACTAAAATCTCGCAATTAACACTTTTGTCTGGAGTTCTTGCTGGTGCAGCCTTTGCTCTATCAAATACAATTAAACTAGATATTAAATTGAGACCAATCAGTGATGTTAAGCTAAAAGCTACCTTGTTTCTACGCTTCATTGTTAAAAAACCGCTCCAAATCCTGTGTCACCTTGTAGAAGGTAGCATCCAGCAAATGTTCATTACAAGCTAATTGAATGCATTCGTAATAGAGCGATCGCAGGTATAGCCTGGGGCTTCTTGCTTAACTAAAGCCCGGATTTCTCATGCCTAGTGTAGGCTTCAGGAGAAGAGAGTGTGGGGAGTGTGGGGGGTAAGACTTCTTCCCCATCCTCCCACACCCCTTGGATTTCTCACAAGTGAGAAATCCAGGTAAAGGCGCTCATGTTGCTTACCCCACAAGATTGGATAATTTATTTGTTGGAAGTTCCTAATACCTAACGAACCGTTCCCCGCAGGACTTCAGTATCAATGGGTTTAATCAGATAAACTAACAGCAGATTCCAAACAATTGCTGCAATCAAAGGTAGTTTGCGAATTAGCTTCACCAATTTTGGCCCAGAACCGCCCTCAATCTCAGCAATTTTCAAGTTGTAACCTGCACAGCGTTGCAGGCGGGGGAAAAACTTGGGATGTTCCGTATTCAACATCACCGGAAAAGCACGTCCGGCGGTTTCATTGGTGTTGCGGACAACTTGGAGATCGAATTCTGTAGCATCAAGCCCCAGTGATTTGTAGAACCCGGAACGTTCATGAACTGTCAAGGTGTGGGTAGCAAATACCGATAGTAAGAAAAAGCGACTCCACAGCCGAGATTTCCAGGTGTTCCAGAGTTGCGGTTGAGAACGTAAAAGCGCTTTGAATATATCTCCGTGGCGGTTTTCGTCCTGACACCAACTCTCAAAGTACCGGAAAATCGGGTAAAACTCGTTTTCTGGGTGCTTTTCTAGATGTCTGAAAATAATAATGTAACGCCAGTACCCAATTTTTTCTGAGAGGTAAACTGTGTAAAGTACCCACTCAATCGGGAAAAACGTATAGGTGCGGGTTTTAGTAACAGTGGCTAAATCCAGGGAAACTTTAAAATCGCCCATTGCTTTGTTGAGAAATCCGGCGTGGCGGGCTTCATCACGCGCCATCAGTTGAAATATTTCCGCCAGCACTGGACTGCGATTTTTTAGCTTGCGGGATAATTCCTTGAATAGCAAGAACCCGGAAAACTCAGAAATGCAGGAACGTTCCAAATATTCTATAAACGCCTGCCTTGCTTCACCGCTAACGTGTTCCCAAGATTGCTCAAACGCTTCATCGCGAACAAAATGGTGGCGGTTGTAGTCTGTCCGCATTTCTGTCAACATCGCCCGCAATTCCGTTTCTTGGGCAGACAAATCCAACTGGGCTGCGGTTTCAAAATCTGTAGTATAAAACCGAGGAGTGAGTACAGTTTCTTTGCTGGGGGTTTTAATTTCTGGCTTGGGTAGGGTGTTAACCATGAGTAATGCAGCGATCCAGTCAATAGTTCTATAACTATTAAGTTATGATAAATGGGATTATTTAGCTAGACCTCTTCACAATCCTTTAGTAATGTCGGAATTTCTGGTTGCGAGACTGGGGACTGGGGATTGGGATTGGGGTGGAAATTTCTTAAAATTTTGCTTGGGGGTCTGAATCCACATTCAAATTCAGAGGTTTTAATATGGGTCGTCATTCCGATTTAAGCTTGCTATGCCACTAGTCTAATTAGTTTTTCGTAAAAAGCTATGAAAAAACCTGCTAATCATTTTGCAAAGACTAGCAGGTATGGCTTATCATCAATCGGAGCGGCGGGATTCGAACCCACGACCTCCACTACCCCAAAGTGGCGCGCTACCAAGCTGCGCTACGCCCCGGTCAGAATTACTATTATATAACAAAATTATAGGATAATCAAGAGGCAAATTTAAAAAACCTTAAGCATCCCAGTTGCTTGCAGTAAATCTGGAACAGCAGAAGCACTCCATTTACCTTCTACACATCGCCCTGTATTCAAGATGAAGCGCAGACTGTAATCATGAGGATATCCTTCTACTTCCATCCATAATAAATCGCTTTCGGCTTCACAAGCAATTTTTTCCTCTTCCATTAACTCATCTGCAAGTTGTTTCATGGTATCTGCTAGCTGTGCTAGTAGACGGCAAAAATCATTCAACTCGGCTTCGGTTAACTCAATTGCCCAATCATCTGTACCGACTAAACCTTTAAACTCAGGTGTGTCGGGGTTCCAGCCGATACGCCAACCCAATCCAGTTTTCATCACGCGTTCCATAGTTTAATTTTGAAACGCAGAGGTATGGAAGTCATTTCAGTAGTTCGGCCCCTCCCCGTTGTGGTGGCTGTGGGGGTATGGATGTAGCCGGACTGGTTGTGGTGTTGGGGTTGGGGGGTGCGGTATTTTGGGAAGTGGGGTTAAATATATTAACTAAGACTTGTACTAAGGCATCTCGCTGGCTGCGGGTAAGATTATTGATGGCTTTGCGATCGCCTTCTATCGGATTTTCCCGTAGTGAATCATTCCCTGGATAGCTAGCATCATACATAATTTCATTAGCGCCTAAGTAATCAGCTAAAGTTAGTTTCCAATCCAAGCGATAAATTGGGGCGCGACCTTTGGTATAAATATGATATCTAATAAAGCGATTTGCTAAGGTGTTGTTTTCGGCAACCTTCCCGTTTTCTTTGCTGATATACTTATTTTCTAACGGGAAATCTGGCAACTGTTTATACACTTGCTGCCAAACGTCGCTAGGGGTGATTCTCTGAGCATATGCTGGTTGGATACCAAGTAAATTTGTCTGTATTGATTTGCCCGTCCCTAAACCTAAAACAATTACACCCACGATTATGAAGGCAAGTAGTAGCTGTGTTAGCGGATAGCTAGGGTTTAGCCAGTGCTGAATTCCGAGTTTTGAGAGGATTGATTTAGGTAGAAGTTTTTTCTTTTTCATAGAACGATATTTTGGGCGTTGCTGAGTGAAAATTTTAGAACTCAGAATTCAGCACTCAGCACGGGCTTAATGCCCCGCTACCGCTAACAGCACTTAATCTTATAGTTCGCCGATAATTTCTGGCTGAGTCAATTCATCAGACATTTCGATAATTGCCCTTAGCACCGGCTTCATGATTGCATCTTCGTTACTTTCAAAGTCTTCGTAACGCCGACGTTTAGCACGATTTGCCACCTGAACCGTAATGCGATAACGATTTGAGGCTGCACTAATTAGATCCTCAGCACGGTGCATAATCTGAGATTGAGTTGTCTCGAACTTAGAACGCTTTAGCATAATCAGTGGTTCTTGGGGTCACTCTCCAGTGTAACAGTAGTAAATCAGTCTGCTGCTGTCTGTTTAATCGCCAGCAACCTCTCTGTTGATAGAAGCTAAAAGTATTTTAATCACTTATAAGTAACTTGTAGTATAAGATAACGCACCCTCATGGCTGACCTTGTGGAAACTGCGATCGCAGCAGGTAATTTCAATACCCTAATAAAGGCTGCTGAAGCTGTAAATTTCATAGAAACTTTGAAAAGCCCTGGTTCTTTCACACTCTTTGCACCAACTGACGAAGCTTTTGCTAATCTGCCAGAGGGAACTTTAGATTTGTTATTACAAGATATTCCCAAGCTCCAGAAAATTGTAGCGTATCATATCGCTAGTGGAGATGTCAGGTCTGATGATTTGCTGGAGATTAATGAAGCAGAGACGCTTGAAGGTTCAATTGTAGCCATTGAATCTGCCGACGGTAAATTTAAGATAAATAACGCCAATGTCCTCAAAACAGATATTCTGACAGACAATGGCGTAATCCATATTATTGATGCGGTGTTGATACCTGCAATAGTGGCGGGGAAGTAAGGGCAGAGGGGCAGAGAGGCAGAGGGGCAGAGGGGCAGAGGGGAAAGACCTACTACAACTTCTCCCCTGCTTCATCCCCAGTCCCCAGTCCCTACTCCCCAATCCCCAAAATACACCCACTCCTTGCGGGAACAGTTAATGACAACCGCTGAGTTTCTCCGTCACCATTCCACTCAATTTCAGCAGTGCCATATAACAACTTGTTGGGTTGAGTATGCAAACTGGGGACATCTGCATTCGCTGTTGCCGAACTTGTGCCAGCGTTGACGGCAATTAGCAATTCCTCTGTACCCAAAGTTCGCGCAAAGATATAAAGTTGTCCTTGAGCATGAAGAACTTGGTAATCACCTGTACGCAAGGCTGGGTAAGTTTGACGTAGGGCAATTAATTGACGGTGAGTATTGAAAATTTCTTGATTCCAGTTACTCTCTAAAGGAAAGCCACGACGCGAGTCAGGATCTATGCCACCAGGTAAACCAACTTCATCACCATAGTAGATGCTAGGCGCACCGGGAAAGGTGAGTAGTAGTAGAGTTGATAATTCTACGCTGGCTATATCGCCACCGGCAATAGTCATCAATCGGGCTGTATCGTGACTTGCAAGTAAATTGAGTTGAGTTAGCTGAATTTCCCAAGGGTAAAGTTGCAGTACTTCTTGAATTTTGGTGGCGTACTCAGCAGCAAATAAAGGTGGATAGGGTTGATAGTCGCGGCTTTGGACTTGTTCTAAGACTACGCGATCGCCTGCTGCAAAGGCAATTGTCGGCCCAGTAAATAGATAGTTCATCACACCGTCAAATTGTGTCCCATCTAGCCACTGGCGGGAATCTCCCCACACTTCGCCCACAATATAAGCTTCGGGATTGATGGCTTTGACGCGATCGCGAAATTCCTGCCAAAAGCCAGGAGTTTCTATTTCAAATGGTACATCCAACCGCCAACCATCGATGCCTAATTTAATCCAATATTCGGCAATCTCCATAATGTATTCCCGCACTTCTGGATTGTCGTGGTTAAATTGTGGTAAAGCACGATTTCCCACCCAACCCACGTAGTTAGCAGGCAATTCCCCGTTGTAAGGTGCTAAAGGCCAGCCTTCAATTTTGAACCAATTTACCCAAGGCGAATGGGGGCCATTTTCTAAAACGTCGTGGAAAAAGAAAAAGCCACGGCTGGAATGGTTAAACACCCCATCCAGAACGACTTTGATATTCCGTTGATGGGCTGCATCAAGCAATTCCTTAAAAGCCTCGTTGCCCCCTAACATCGGGTCAACTTGGTAATAATCGTGGGTATGATAGCGATGATTGCTGGCGGATTGAAAAATAGGTGTGAAGTAAATCGCGTTAATTCCCAAATCCTGGATGTAGTCTAATTCCTCCAAGATGCCCCATAAATCACCGCCTTTATAACCTTGAAGGGTTGGTATAGCATCCCAATCTTCCCAACGAGCTTCGTGTAACAACCGTTTGCGCGGCTGTTTGCTTCTGGCAAAGCGATCTGGGAAGATTTGGTAGAAAACAGCGTGTTTTACCCAGTCTGGTGTTTGAATTTGCATGAAAAACTCTTTGTACGTTCAGAAGCGATCGTTGCAAATATTAGCTTCTTTTTGGCTCTTACTTATGATAGAGAATCTGTAATTTGTCAGTGTTCATTAGCAATTTAGACTTTAGATTGCTGTTTTATACACAAATGTTATCGGTAATTTGTTTTAGCTTTTTATAGTTCAACAAAATAGACTCGCCACTGATTAGATTGTGACCCCTGAATCTTATTCAAAAAAATTATCTTTTTTATTTATTACTTAATTATTCTTAATTTTATTTTATTCACTTTGTCCGTAATGATTTAGGCAGACAATGGATTAGTTTAATAGCTTCATAAAAATTACCTGTTAGCCAGACTTGGGTAATTCTTAGATGCGTCTGCTCAAAGATGTCTCATGAACTAGAGAAAATTACTATGAGGGAGACTTCATTCAGGAATATGAGTTATAAATTAGCAATTGTCTTAGGAATAAATTCCTGCATCCTAAGCTTATTTGATGTTATCTCTGAAAAAAAATAGATAACGATAGTCGCATCAAATAATCAAGGCTAAAAAAATACATAGTCTGCATTAATGCTAGAGCGACTGATCTTGCTAAAATCACTACTTCGTTGACAGCGAATAATTTAACTTGAGGTAAAAATGAGACACGAAAAACTTTCTCCCGGACTACTGTTAGCATTTCAAGACTATCAAAATGAGGGAGAGAAAGCTTTAATTACACACAAAAAGTCCCTTGGCATCATTGCCCACAAAAGCCCAGTAAAACCCACTAAAAGCGTTGTTTTTATTTACTGCGACCCTGATGCAGACTTAAGTTACCTATCACAATATAATATTGAAGTCAATCAAAATTCTGGGAGTGTGCGGACGGCTTTCTTACCGATAGAGAGTTTAGATGCCTTATCTGAAGAAGATGTGATTCAGCGAATTAAGCCATCACGCAAACTTCATTTGAGGATGGACACTGCCCTGGGAACAGTCAAACTACCAGAGTTCAAAAACCGAACCGGACTAACTGGTAAAGGAGTAATCATCGGCATTATAGACAGTGGTATCGATCCAAAACACCCTGCCTTTGCTGGACGAATTTTACACATTTGGGATCAAACACTGCCAGGCCCAGGAGTCACAGAGGGCGGCTATGGGGCTGAATTGACGGGAGCGCAACTGACAATTTCTCAGGATACTGCTGGACATGGTACTCACGTTGCTGGAATTGCCGCCGGTGCTGATACTAACTATAGCGGTGTCGCACCAGAAGCGGAATTAGTTATTGTCAGATCAGATTTACAGGATGCCCACATTGCCGATGGTGTGCGTTATGTTTTTCGAGTTGCTAGAGAGTTGGGACGCCCAGCAGTGGTAAATCTCAGCTTGGGTGGACACGCTGATGCCCATGATGGTAGCGACTCTTTATCAAAGGTAATTGATGCCGAAACTGGCTCTGGAAGAATTGTTTGTTGTGCTGCGGGTAACGAAGGAAACGATAACATTCATGCACAAGCGATCATACCCAGTGGACGCACTCGTGGTATGCGCTTTAATGTTCCTTTAAATCAAGTAGGCATAGTTTGGTTAAACGCCTGGTATTCCAAAGACAGCGAATTAGAAGTGTCTGTGCGGAGTCCTAACGGTTTTGTCACCCCCTTCCAAAAAATAATTACTGGCGGTAATGCCGCCCAAGATTACCAGTTACCAGATGCACGGGTACAATTAGCGACACCAGCGCCAGACAAAGCCAACGGCGACCATAATTTCTTTGTACAAATACGTGGTATTGACCCCTCGCCAGTAATGGGAGGTGTTTGGCAACTGCGAGTCCGCAACACTTCTTCAACTGACACACGTTTAGATGTGTGGACATTAGATGACACTTCGTCAGTGTTTTTTACAGGTAAAAGTGTAAAGGATGCGTTAAAAATTGGTTCGCCGGGAGCTGCTAGCAGTGCAATTACAGTTGCCGCCTATACTACTAAAACCAAGTACACAGATATTGATAACCAAGTTCGAGAAATGGGGTTAGAACTGAATACTATTTCGGAATTCAGTAGTGAAGGGCCTCTACGCAATGATGGACAGAAGCCCGATGTAGCAGCACCCGGAGCAATGATTATTTCCACTCTTTCCGCCGATGCCAGTTTTGACCGCTCATCGATGATTAATTCCAAATTTGTGGTGCAGGCTGGTACAAGTATGGCGACACCCTTCGTTAGTGGGTTAGTGGCGCTACTGTTGCAGCGAAATCCTGAACTCGATCCGGCTGCTGTGAAAGACTACCTACGTAAAAATAGTGCAATTCCCGGAAAAGATGCAGGCACATTTGATGAAAAATGGGGCTATGGAGTGATTAATGCTTTAAATCTGTAATTAGACTGAGAAAAGTGGATATTATTTCTGTACAAAGGTAGGCAATAATAACCGATAAATTTGATAAGTTAGGATAGGCAAAAATTGTCTACCCTAACTTACCAAGGAGTTGCTGATGAATTATCAGAAACTAGATGCCGCTCTTGCTACAGCCCTGAATGACGTTCAAGATTCAGAAGAAACTAATTTGGCAGTTTTCATCCATACTGAACCAGTTTTAGACTCGGCTGCAACTGCTATTTTAGAAAGTTTAGGTGTCAGTGATGTTAGCAGTGGCAAAGATATTTTCACGGCAACACTGTCAGCCAATGCCATTTCCCAGTTATCAGAGCAACCTTGGGTGAAGTTTTTGAAGCGATCGCACCAATTACGTTTGGTTAATAAGAGAATCAATATAGGCAAGTTGGGCGTTTAACGGGTACGGATAATTTTTTGCTGTTACTGTGAATCAGGTTTTGGTTTTTCTGGAAACTTACACTTCACTTGAATTTCCAGATTACTTTCAGCAGAGCCTTCGGTAATGTAAGGAATGCCTGCCTTCCCGCCCAGCTTAATGCCAAATTTAAGACTTACCTCCTCAATCTCAGCAGTATTGAAGTCTTTAAAAGCACTAAGAGCATAGATAGTATAAGAGCGAATCATTTGCCGAGCTTGTTGCATCCGAGCGATCGCATCTGTTCGTACATCCTTGTATTCTATGCCATCATCGTCCTCCTCAATTTCCTGAGTTATTTCGGTAGCTGTGACGTTAATCTCAATCTGCTCAATCTCTCCGTCTGCTTGGAAAAATAGTTGCTGCACTTCTGACATAAGCTGCCTCGATTAAAGTTTTGTAACGTATCTGAATAAATTTCAGCTTGCTTACAGAAAAATAACAGATGGTATTGTTTCTAGTAACACAGCCATCATTGCGTCTGTCAAGATTATCCCGCATTTCCCAACATAAGGTGTGTTAAATGGCACGATACGCGCTTGTTATTGGCATCGCCGAGTATGTCAGCCCATCATTACCGCGTTTGTCGAAGACTACAAATGATGCTGAAGCGATCGCGCAACTCTTAGAGAAATATGGTGATTTCCAGTCTGTGCAAAGACTAACACAAGGCCGGAACACAAAAATTACTGGGGCTGAAATGGGTGAAAAACTCAGAACATTTTTGCTAGAGCAAGCAGCTAATAATGAAGCGCTGATTTATTTTAGCGGACACGGTTTTATCACTTCTGATAATTTACGACAACAAGAAGGTTTTTTAGCGACTTACGATTGTAAGGTTAAGGTTGAAGGAAACCAAATTGTCGCCCAAGAATCTGGTATTTCTCTCGACAGCCTGAATAAATTAATCAGAGATTCTCAATTAAGTAGTTTGGTAGTGCTACTCGATTGCTGTCATAGCGGCTATTTCTTAGAAAGACAATTAATACAAAACACTCTTAATGCTTTTAGTTCGCAAAAAGATTATTACTTAATTACAGCTTCTCGTGGCTTTGAACGCGCCGCAGCAATGAAGAGTGAAGAATACAGTATTTTTACAGGTGCAGTTATTAGGGGATTGGCGGCAGAAAATGCAAGCAGTAATAGGTTAATTAGTGGCGATCGCTTGTTTGATTTTATCAGCAACGAATTGAAAGGTTCCATACAGGAGCCGATTCGCATGGGTTGGGGACGTTCCATTAATTTAGTAACTTATAGCCAATCAGATGTTCCTACAACAGAAAAAGTTGCTTTCAATCAGGAAAATCCTTATCAGGGGCTTTCTGCTTTTGAATCAGAGCAAGCAGAATATTTTTGTGGGCGAGATGCAGCAGTTCGCACCCTAATTTCCCGGTTAGTAGAGAGTCGATTTTTGGCTGTAATTGGTTATTCAGGTAGTGGTAAATCTTCCTTAGTAAAAGCAGGTTTGTTACCACAACTAAAAGGCGATCGCCTTCCTGGAAGCAGTCAATGGAAAATCGTATCTTTTACACCAGGAGAACATCCTTTAGGTAAACTTATTGATATTTTGACTCGACAACGGCAGCAAAATAAACCGCATCTATTATTTATCGATCAATTTGAAGAAATATTTACCCTTTGTCAAGACGATGAGGAACGCAAAGCTTTTATCCGCTTAGTTGCACAGGAAGTAAAAAAGGGTGAGGGAGAAAACCGGATAATTTTGACAATTCGC
Organism: Nostoc sp.; assembly: GCF_036916655.1. Classification (GTDB taxonomy): domain Bacteria; phylum Cyanobacteriota; class Cyanobacteriia; order Cyanobacteriales; family Nostocaceae; genus Nostoc. The sequence continues at coordinate 71,422 of NZ_JBALFY010000065.1, read as the reverse complement.
GGGGATTTCTTAAATCGTTGTGCTGACTATTTAGAAATTATTACTCTCATCAATAGCATTCCTCCCACATCATTTATCGTCACACCGATGTCTTTTACTGAGTTAGAAGAAGCCATAGAAAAACCAGCAAAATTACATGGTGTTACGTTTGAGCATGGTTTAGTTTCGCAAATTTGTGCCGATGTCGTCAACCGTCCGGGTGCATTACCTATACTGCAATACGCGCTTAAGGAATTGTGGCGAGTTTGCATTGAAGAACCTGAATCGCCAGAACCATTTTTGACTGGCAAAGGCTATGAGGAAATTGGCGGGGTTAAAGGAGCTTTAGACAAACGAGCGACAATTTTGTATGAAAGTTGTTTAACAACTATAGAAGATCAAGCTTTTGCGCGTCGCTTGTTTATGGAATTGGTGCAACTAGGTGAAGCTGGGGAAGTGACGCGGCGGCGTGCTACCTGGGATAGATTAGAAGCAATTTCAGATTCTCCACAACAATTGCAACGGGTAATACGATTATTAGCTGATTTCCAACATCGCTTAATTATCACCGATGAAAAGACAATAGAAGTTGCTCATGAAGCGCTTTTATCTGAGTGGAAATTACTCAGTGATTGGATTACTGAAAATCTTGAGAATATTCGTCTCAGTCGCTCTTTAGAGGAAGATTTTCAGAAATGGCAACAAAGGTTTAATAAATCAGATAATGCACTGTTGACAGGTGCAAATTTGGCTGTAATTTCTGAGTGGGTGAATAGGACTCAGCCAAGACTTACCCCACTAGAAGAAGAGTTTTTACACAAGAGTTTGGAGAGACGCGACAAAGACATTCAAGCACAAATAGAGCAAGCACAAAGCCTCCAGTATGAAGCAGAAGCTAAAGCCAAAGCTGAATCACAGAGAACTAGATTTGCGATCGCTTCTGCAACACTTATAGTCTTATCTCTGGGATTGGGATTACTGCTACAACAAAGGACATTAGAGAAAAAACAAGCAGATGCGATCGCTTCTGGAGCATTAGTTGAAAAATCTGAGCGACTTTTAGCTACAGGGAATCAACTTGAGGCAATGATCTCAAGTGTCCAAGCGCTCAAGGAGTTGCAGCATTTAGGTGGAGACAATTCTCAATCACTCAATCAACTAAAAATAGTAATTGATTCAGTGAAAGAGCATAATCGATTAGAAGGTCATAAAGATAGAGTTTGGGGTGTGAGTTTTAGTCCTGACGGAAATATAATTGCGTCTGGTGGTGCTGATGGTATTATTAAAATTTGGGATAAAGATGGCAAGCTTTTATACGATATTTTAGGTCACACAAAAGGTGTTTGGAGTGTGAGATTTAGCCATAACGGTAAACTTTTAGCTTCTACAAGTCAAGATGCTACAGTCAAGCTTTGGGATATAAAATCAAATAAACATAAACTCATAAAAACTTTTTACGGTCATAGAGATACCGTTTATGATGTTAGTTTTAGTCGAGATGATAAAATCATTGCTTCTGCCGGTAAAGATGGAATTATAAAAGTTTGGCGTACTGAAATTGAAAAGAATTCACTTCCAGTAATTGGAACATTAGATGTCAAATCTATCTTGCAAAAAGAGGGGTATAATGTGAATGAAACTCCTCGAGTTAATAGTCTAGATTTTAATCCTAATGACAGTTCTAAAATCGCTTATGTAAGTTATGATGGTAGTGTTAGAATTTGGGATTGGCAAAGGAATAGTTTAGAAAAAGTTGGCACACATGGTAATCAAATTGTATATATAGTCAGATTCAGTTTGCAAAGAAGAAACTTATTAGCTTCTGCTAGTCAACTAGGTACAATAAATATTTGGAATATTAAAAATCATCAAAATAAATTAATGGCAGAAATCAAGAATGCTCATAAGGGGATAATATATGGATTAGACTTTACTCCTAACGGTGAAATACTTGCTTCTGGAGGCGATGATGAAACTGTAAAATTATGGAATGTAGATAAAGCTATGAAAAAAGAGAATTCTTTAATAGAAACTCTACAAGGACACACAGCCAAAGTTAATCGGCTAGAGTTTAGTCGTGATGGGAAGATAATTGCTTCTTCAAGTAATGATAGAACTGTAAGACTTTGGAGATGGCAGCAAGTCACTTTCATAAATAATATAACTCCTGATGCACAAAACTTGTTAAAGTATAGCTGTAATTTTTTAAAAGAGTATTTACAAACCAACAAAAATATACCAGACGGGTTGAACGTTCAATCTGGTAAATGCTTTGTTGAATAGAATAAATTATTGCTTAGAATAGTACTTGAGGGGTGAAGTCTCTATTTTTTACGGTTTTTTTAGTAGTATTTGGTTTCGTTTAATGATTAGTATTATTGCGATCTTGTCCTTTTTGTATTATTAGAAGAGGCTTAAGATCATCTGGCTGTGGTTCGTCATTATCACCTCGGAGAATACCATCTTGAGTTATTAAACCAAATTTACTTTCATCAACCCACTCATTCTTCAGTAATGACCACCAGTCAGTAGCTAATCCGTGTAAAACATACTCATAGGGTAGCCAGCCATAGCCTTCTTTTCCCCAATGTTCTCCCCAGCAGTTTCTGATTAAGAAAGCTCCTTTTTTTGGGTGGGATTGAGGGCAATTAATACTTGACTTATAGTTAGGATTATCTATTGACTTATTATCATCGTAACCAACAGCAACAACTGCATGACCACCTACTACTTTTTCACCCTGAGCTGGATAAGGAATTTCACCAGTTTCGCTAGTGTTGTGATGATGAATAGAGTTATAGGCTGTAAACCCAAACATGGCAGGAAAGCCAGCATCTAAAAAAGCTTTGATTTGAACTAAAACTTCCTCTTTGGAAAATTGAGGTAAGTCGAGCCTAAAATATTGAAGTGATTGATAATTTTGGGCATAGGCATAGCAAAAAGCCGATGGTTCTGCGTCAAAATTCTCAATTTCATAAGGCCAATATTCTTCTGGAGGTATGCCAAAAAGTGCCATTGCTTTCATTGTGAAGCGTATTGATGCTCCTGTGTCTCCAGTTAGGTGCATCAATTTGCGTGTAGCTTTGTAGAGAAAGAGGCTTGAAGCATCTATGTATTCGCCCATTACCTTCCTTTCAAAATATTCTACTAAGGCAACGCCAGCCTGTGCAGTGCATGAATCCAGTTTTCCTTGATCTTCAATTGGAGAACACCATGGCCGCAAATCAACCGACTTCAATAGAGATTCTATATCATTATCTTGTTTCCTGTTCTCTATTTTTAGAGTGGCTGTAATGGGTTTAATTTGTAAGTCATCAATGATGTTCTTTATGTAATAGTCCCTAAAATCAGGACGATCTGGCAACCAACCCATTCTAAAGTTCGGCATTTGTCTGTTATCCTTTTTTAAAAATATTAGAAAGTTACCTTAATAGGTGACTTTTAGATGACTGTAAGTGAATACACTAGAAAAATATTGTTTTACGGATTACACATATAACTTTTTTAGATTTATTTTTCTAACGAGGTTGGTTATGGACTACTTACCCCTTTCTCTTGCAAGCTGTCTCTCACAGACATAAAATTCCATGCGAGGGTAGTCTAGTCGAAGCTTCCTACACTTTTAACTCAATCAATACAAACGTTCTATATTTCTACTGAACACCCGCATCATCCATATACTACCAGCATTCTGTAAAATTCATCCCAAAGAATCAGATGATCCCCCTTACTTGTGGTGGCAGACAGTCCTAAACTGAATATGAGAGTTGAAAGGCAGTCGGGAGAAATTTTGTGAAAAAAGTTTTATCAATCATTCTTGGTGGTGGCGCGGGTACTCGTCTTTACCCACTAACCAAACTCCGCGCGAAACCAGCAGTACCAGTAGCGGGGAAGTACCGCCTAATCGATATCCCTGTTAGTAACTGCATAAATTCCGAAATATTCAAAATCTACGTCCTGACACAATTCAACTCAGCTTCCCTGAATCGTCATATCGCCCGTACCTACAACTTTACTGGCTTCAATGAAGGGTTTGTAGAAGTGTTAGCGGCACAACAAACACCAGAAAACCCTAACTGGTTCCAAGGTACAGCCGATGCTGTACGTCAGTATCTATGGTTAATGGAAGAATGGGATGTAGAAGAATATCTAATTCTCTCAGGCGATCACCTCTACCGCATGGATTATCGCCAGTTTATTCAACGCCATCGGGACACGGGGGCTGATATTACTCTCTCAGTCATCCCCATTGATGAGCGCCGTGCTTCAGATTTTGGCTTGATGAAAATTGACAATTCTGGTAGGGTAATCGATTTTAGCGAAAAACCCAAAGGCGAAGCGTTAATCCAAATGCGTGTTGATACAAGCGTACTGGGATTATCAAAAGAACAAGCCCAGCAACAGCCTTACATCGCCTCAATGGGGATTTATGTCTTTAAAAAAGAGGTTTTGTTCAAGTTGTTAAGAGAAGGTATAGAAAGGACTGATTTCGGCAAAGAAATTATTCCTGATGCCTCTAAAGATTACAACGTTCAAGCTTACCTTTTTGATGACTACTGGGAAGATATTGGAACAATTGAGGCATTTTATCATGCCAATTTAGCCCTGACTCAGCAGCCCCAGCCACCTTTTAGTTTTTACGATGAAAAAGCACCAATTTATACCCGCGCTCGTTACTTACCTCCAACTAAACTTTTAGATTGCCACATCACAGAATCAATTATCGGCGAAGGTTGTATTTTGAAAAATTGCCGCATTCAACATTCAGTATTAGGAGTGCGATCGCGGATTGAATCTGGCTGTGTCATCGAAGAATCTTTGCTCATGGGTGCAGATTTTTACCAACCTTCTGTGGAACGCCAATGCAATGTAGAAAAAGGCGACATTCCTGTAGGTATTGGTACTGACTCGATTATTCGCGGTGCCATCATTGATAAAAACGCCAGCATCGGTCACGATGTCAAGATTATCAATAAAGATAACGTGCAAGAAGCTGAACGGGAAAATCAAGGTTTCTACATCCGCAGTGGCATCGTTGTCGTGTTGAAAAATGCTGTAATTCCTGATGGAACAATCATTTAATCATTAGTCATTAGTCATTGGTTAATAGTTACAAGTAACAAAGGACAAATGACAAATGACTGAACTCATTTTGTTGATTGGTCTTCCAGGTAGCGGGAAGTCAACCTTGGTAAAACAATTACTGGCAGAATGCCCCCAGATGCCACTGATTTCTACAGATGCCATTCGGGGGCAATTGTTCGGTTCCCAAGCCGTTCAGGGGCCGTGGCTGCTGATTTGGGGCGAAATTCAGCGGCAATTTCAGCAAGCTATTTCCACCGAAAATACAGCTATTTTCGATGCCACTAATGCCCAACGCGGCCATCGCCGTGAAGTCATTGCTTTAGCCCGTGACTTGGGCTTTACCCACGTTACGGGAATTTGGGTAGATACACCAGTTTGGCTGTGTTTGGCACGGAATAAAAGGCGATCGCGCCAGGTTCCAGAAGAAGTTATTTTGCGGATGCACCGTCAACTGCGGGATGCTCCCCCAAGGCTGGAAGAAGGACTAGACAACCTGATCCGCCGATCAGAAAAATCGGAGTACGGAAATTGCGATCGCTTGATGAGCGAGAACCACACTTGATTTTATATATTTTTTGTTAACTTAAAATCAGATTATTTTTGCTTGGCACTATACCAGGCAAATTAAACATCTTAAAAAAAAACATAACGGGAATTTCTATAGGAGGCTGGTAGATGGCTGCAACCGACTTCAAGGACTATTACGCTATTTTGGGAGTCAGTAAGACTGCCACTCCAGAGGAAATTAAACAAGCCTTTCGTAAATTAGCCCGCAAATATCATCCTGATGTCAACCCAAACAACAAACAGGCAGAAGCACGCTTCAAAGAAGTTAGTGAAGCCTACGAGGTTGTGTCAGACCCAGATAAACGCAAAAAATACGACCAATTCGGTCAATATTGGAAACAAGCTGGTGAAGGTTTCCCATCTGGCGGTGTTGGTGCCGATATGGGTAACTTTGACTTCAGTCAATACGGAAATTTTGATGAGTTCATCAATGAGTTGCTAGGACGTTTTGGTGGTGCTGCGCCTCGCGGTGGGCAACAAAGTTACTCTTACCGGACTCCTACAGGCGCGCCAAGTGGTTTTGGCGGCTTTAACGATTTTGGGTTTCAAGATGCAGGTGCGGGTACTAGCCAAGATAGTGAAGCTGCGATCGCTCTAACTCTGGCTGAAGCATTTAATGGCGTGCAAAAACGCTTCAGTTTGGGTAACGAAACAATAGATGTCCGCATCCCATCTGGGGCTAAAACTGGTACTCGCTTGCGCGTGCGGGGCAAAGGTCAAATCAACCCTATGACTAAGCAACGCGGGGATTTATACTTAAAAGTCGAACTCCAGCCGCACTCGTTTTTCCAAATGGAAGGCGAGAACTTGGTATGCGAAGTGGCAATCACACCAGATGAAGCTACTTTGGGAGCGTCTATTGATGTACCCACTCCCGATGGTTCAGTTAATGTTAAGCTGCCGGCAGGAGTGCGTTCTGGTCAATCTCTGCGTTTGCGTGGCAAAGGTTGGCCTCTAGCCAAGGGTGGACGCGGCGATCAGTTGGTGAAAGTGGCGATCGTACCACCAAAAGAACTCAGCCCACAAGAGCGGGAATATTATGAAAAAATCCGGGCTATACGTACTTATAATCCCCGCAGTCATTTGAACCAAGTCAGGCTGTGAATATTTTGGATTGTCGAGACGCGTTAGCGTAGCTGCATAAATGTGCAACTTCGCGTCTCTAAATTCATTAGGTATGAATTTACTGCGCCATTCTCGCTACTAAAATGGACTTAAACGCTTCTATTGTCTCCGGTGTAGCCTCGGTAGCTTGCCACGATGGACGTGCCACTAAGCGATCGCACCAAGCATTTAATTTTGGATATTCACTTAAGGAAATGCCTACACTTGGCAGCACATTTACTACAGTTCCAGCCACAACTTCAGCAAGAGTGAGGTTGTGACTAGCAAAGTAAGGGCGATCGTCTAATAAATTTTCAAAAAACTTCAGCACTGTGGCAATTTTATGCAGTGCCTTCTCGATTTTTTCTGCATCTCCTCCAGGCAAGCCTAGATACTGAGGTAGAAATGTGGTGGTTGCTGGCAAAAGTTCATTCACGGTTACCAGTTGTACCATACGTGCGATCGCTAAATCCTTGGCATCTTTAGGCAACATCGCAGGCGTAGGGTATTTTGCCTCTAAATAGTCCAGAATTGCTAGGGATTCCACTACATTAAAGCCGTCGTCCACCAGCACTGGAATATGATGGAAAGGGTTAATTGTCAAAAACTCCGGTTTAAACTGCTCTCCATCCAGTTTTATCTCTACCAATTCAAACTCAAGTCCTTTTTCCAGTAGAGTAATCCAGACGCGGCGTGAGTTGGGAGAAATCGACGCGTGATGAAGTGTAAGCATGAGAAAACCTCACAGTTTTATAAGTAAGGCGGACAATGCCAATTTTACACTTTATACTCAATTCAATTGCTCTAACAATGTCTCAACACTAGCATTGTGATCCAGAAAAGAAAATAAATGCCAGTAGCGGAGTTTTCCTTCTTTATCTAATATAAACTGGGCTGGTAAAGGCGCTCCCAGTGCTTGTCCTACTTGATAGGTACGAAATACTCTACAACTAGGATCGCTCAGTAAGGGCATTTGCAAGCCTAAATCTCTCACAACTATTTGACTCTGCCGTTCATCGGTGCTAGTAATCATTAAAACTTCTATACCAAGTTTTTTAAATCGTTCATAGTTTTCATTTAACTCTTTGATGTGAGGAAAACAAAAGGGACAATATTGCTTTTCAGTAAAGATGCGAGTAAAAGCAATTAACACAGGTTGCTTGCTTTTATAATCAGACAATTTTACTAATCTTCCGTTAGTAATATCTGGTAATTGAAAATCTGGTGTTCCCACTCCCAATCTGAGTTTATTACTAGCTGGAACTGGTAAAAAATTACGGAAGAAACGCTCATTTAATAAGCCCCGAAAATCAGTTGAAGTAAGCATAATACAATTTTAGATTTCAGATTTTGGATTTTGGATTGTTAAAGAGTTATTGGACACGCTTCTGAGCATTTTCTCAGTAATAATTAATACTGAAAATGTATTAATTTTTCAAATTGATATTGTTTGAATACCATTTAATGAAAAAACCATAGATATATACGGAGGTTGACATTGTTGAATGTATATCTCTGTTTATCTATGGTTTTTATTGATTTTGCTTTCAACTCCAACAATATGGATTAGAGTTTGCTAGCTAAATTTAGACAGCAGAGAAGTAGACTTTAGACTTCACTGGATCGGGATTCATTGTTTTGTCACCAGGTTGCCAACCAGCTGGGCAAACTTCATCGGGGTGAGACTGAACATGCTGAATTGCTTGTAATGTCCGTAGGGTTTCATCAACGCTACGACCAAAAGCTAGATTGTTAATGGTGGCGTGCTGTATGATACCATCTTTATCGATGATGAATAGACCACGCAAGGCAATGCCTGCTGCTGGGTCAAGAACGTTGTAAGCGGCGCTAATTTCTTTCTTGATGTCGGAGACTAGAGGATAATTCAAGTCGCCAACGCCACCAGATTTACGATCTGTTTGAATCCAAGCGAGGTGGGAGAATTCACTGTCAACGGAAGCCCCAAGGACTTCAGTATTAATTTTCTTGAATTCTTCGTAGCGATCGCTAAATGCTGTGATTTCAGTAGGACAAACAAAGGTAAAGTCTAGTGGGTAGAAAAACAGGACGACATACTTACCGCGATAATCGGAAAGTTTGATTGTCTTAAATTCCTGATCTACCACAGCGGTTGCTGTGAAATCGGGAGCTTGTTGACCAACGCGGAGGCTTCCTTCGGTTCCGTAAGTAGGGGACATTAACCTAATTCTCCTTTATCGGTTTAGTAGCGTTGGAATTCGGGTCAAGTAAAACTCACCCATCCACGCTCTCACAGTTTAATTACGATCTGTTACGACTATATCATACTCATAACGATTTTGAGTAGCAAATGCCTGATTTAGATACAAGAGAATGGTTGCTTACCAATGGCTTAGGAAGTTTTGCCAGTGGTACTGTTTCTGGTGTCCGCACGCGTACTTATCATGGCTGGCTGTTTGCCGCGACAAACCCGCCTTCTGGGAGGACTCTGCTGTTTTCGCACCTAGAAGCTAGTTTGGAGGTATTAGGGAGCGTTGTATCACTAGGGACAAATTTTTGGGGTAAAAATCAGATTGAGCGAACAGGCTACGAACTTCTACGCAATTTTGATATTAACCCAGTTCCAAAATGGACTTGGGGTCAAGATAACTGGCAGTTAACCAGAGAGTTGGTGATGCCTTATGGGTTGGTGGGGGCTGGGGATTGGGGACTGGGGACTGGGGACAAGGGGCAGGGGAGCAGGGGAGCAGGGGAGCAGGGGAGCAGGGGAGAAGTTGCAGAAAGTTTTTCCCCTCTGCCCCTCTGCCCCTCCGCCCCTCTGCCTCTTATACCCAATGCACAATTTTGCCATCGAATTTTAATCCGGTATCGCTACGAGGGAAGTCACACAGCGATTTTACGGTTGCGACTGTTGATAGCAGAACGTGACTTTCACCACCAGCAGACATCTAGTCAAGAATTAAAGTTCTCACAATTACTAGGGCAACAGCAAGTCTGTCTACAAGCAATCAATTCTGGGCATTTCGGTATACCTTGGCACTTACGCTGGACACAGGGAAATTATCAACCAGATGCCGTTTGGTATTGGGATTATGGATTATCTGAGGAGACGAAACGGGGATTAGGCGACAAAGAAGACCTGTATAGTCCTGGTTACTTGATAGTCACACTGCAACCAGGAGATACAGTAACTCTAGAAGCACAAGTAGGTTTTCCCGACTCGGTGTCAGGTATTCTCGCTCCAGAAACTTTTGCAGAAGCCGTGGAAGCAGAGCAAGAAAGGCTCTCAAAGATTTTTGGATGGAGTGGGGCAGGGGAGCAGGGGAGCAGAGGGGCAGGGGAGCAGGGGAGCAGAGGGGCAGGGGAGCAGGGGAGCGGAGGGGCAGGGGAGCAGAGGGGTAGGGGAGCAGAGGAGCAGGGACATAATTACGAATCTTCAATCTCCCATGCCCAATTCTCACTCAGTCAACAACTACTCAAAGCAAGCGATCAATTTATCGTCTATCGAGCCTCAATTGCAGGCCCTACGGTGATTGCTGGTTATCACTGGTTTAATGACTGGGGACGCGACACATTAATCGCCTTACCGGGGTTGGCACTAGTTCCACAACGCTTTGATCTGGCAAAAGGAGTATTGCGAACTTTTGGGCATTATTGTCGCCACGGTTTGATTCCTAATGCATTTCCTGATGTCAACGGTGAACCCATTTATAACAGTATTGATGCGGCATTGTGGTGGATTGAAACTTTAGGACTTTATTTAGAAGCTACCCAAGACTGGGATTTTTTAGCAGAGCAATTTCCGATAGTACAGCAAATCTACAAAGCATTTGTCGGTGGTACACATTTCAATATCCAGGTCGATGCTACTGATGGGCTAGTTAGTTGGGATACTCGTGGTGTAGCCCTCACTTGGATGGATGTGGTAATTGGATCGCTTCCCGTTACTCCTCGTCACGGAAAGCCAGTGGAAATCAATGCATTGTGGTATTCTGCTTTATGCTGGCTAAGTCAGTGGGCAGAGCGCTTGAGCCAGCTTGAGTATGGTTCGCCAGTGCGTCTCACGAAGCAATCACAGCGTTATGCTCAACAAGCACAACTTGTAAAAGCCTCGTTGCAAAAGTTTTGGAATTCTCAGCTAGGTTATTTGTACGATACTATTGAGCCGGACGATCGCCGGAATTTTCAAATTCGTCCTAATGCTGTTTTGGCGCTGTCGCTGCACCATTGCGGGTTTTCTGAACAGCAAGGGTGTCAGATATTAGATTTGGCAACTACCAGCTTGCTTACTCCCTATGGTCTTCGCAGTCTCGATCCAGGAGATCCTGAATATAAAGGGAGATATGAGGGCAACCAAGAGCAACGCGATCGCGCTTATCATCAAGGTACTGTTTGGACTTGGCTAATTGGGCCATATATTCGGGCTTGGCAACGTTTTTATCCGCAACAATCGCTGCCTTTTGATTGGCAACCACTGCTAGATCACTTCCGATTTGACGCTTGTCTTGGTTCTATTTCTGAGATTTTTGATGGTGATTTACCTCACACACCCAGAGGAGCGATCGCTCAAGCTTGGTCGGTTGCTGAAGTAATCCGGCACATTAAAGAGTGATGAGTAATGAGTAATGAGTAATGAGTGATGAGTAATGAGTAATGAGTAATGAGTGATGAGTAAGGAGTAATGAGTAATGAGTGATGAGTAAGGAGTAATGAGTGTGATATATCGCTACAAGTAGCCATCATGAAAGGATGGCATTAATGCCTGTAATCTATACCGAGCATAGCTTAGAGCTTTTTTAGTGCCATTCAATCCAGTGGCTAATATGAATAGCCACTAAATCAACGCTTCCAATTCTTCTAAAGCTTGAAAACTTCCTACTTGCCAACTACGTTCTACAGCAGCAGGGATAATCTTAGTAATAGCTATATCCTCGAAATTAGGACTGGTATTAGATTTTATATATTTCCCCTCTTTCAGTAAATAAATAGAAAGGTTTCCCAGCTAACATCAGGAATTGTCACCGTGCTACCAGGTGCTAACTGCATCTGGCTAACAGCTTTGAAAACGAGGATAGCAGCAGTCATGTCGCTTCTCTACGAGACGCCAAGGGCGAACGCTCCAATTCAAAATTCAAAATTCAAAATCTATCAGGTTACGGTGGGCTGTATATCTACCGTAACCTTTAGATTAATAGATTGAGTTTAACAAAAGCGATCGCTCTACACCTTAAACTTCTCGGTAATCCGCTTCATCGCCTCTTCGACATTCTCCCGACTGTTAAACGCTGAAATGCGGAAGTAACCCTCACCCGCAGCACCAAAGCCAGAACCAGGTGTCCCCACAACGTTGACAGTTTGCAGCAGCTTATCAAAGAATTCCCAACTGGATAAACCATTAGGCGTTTTTACCCAAACGTAAGGTGCATTCACGCCACCATAAACTGATAATCCGGCAGATGTGAGTTTCTCGCGGATAATTTTGGCGTTTTCGAGATAGAAACTCACCAATCCTTTGATTTGCGCTTGTCCTTCCTCGGAGTAAACCGCTTCGGCTCCTCGTTGGATGATGTAAGAAACACCGTTGAATTTGGTAGACTGGCGGCGATTCCAGAGTTTCCACAGTTCGACATCGGAACCATCGGCGGCTTTTGCTGTGAGTGTTTTCGGTACTACAGTTAACGCGCAACGGGTTCCTGTAAAACCTGCGTTCTTGGAAAAAGAACGAAATTCGATCGCAACTTCTCTTGCACCTTCAATTTCATAAATTGAGTGGGGAATCGACGGATCGGTAATGTAAGCTTCGTAGGCTGCATCAAAGAAAATAATTGAGTTATTAGCTTTGGCATAGTCTACCCATGTTTTGAGATATTCTTTAGTAGCAGTTGCGCCAGTGGGGTTATTGGGAAAGCAGAGATAAATTAAATCGACTTTCTTTGCGGGAATCTCGGCGGTGAAGTTGTTATCAGCCGTAATTGGTAGATAAACTAAACCCTCAAATTCGCCTTTATCGTTGGCATCTCCAGTATTTCCCACCATAACGTTAGTGTCTACATACACGGGATAAACTGGGTCAGTCACGGCAATTATATTGTCATGACCAAAGATTTCCAGAATGTTGCCCGTGTCGCACTTGGAACCATCGGAAATAAAGATTTCTGAAGCATCTATATCGGCTCCCCGTGCTTGGAAATCTTGAGTAGCAATTTTCTCCCGCAACCATGCGTAGCCTTGCTCTGGCCCGTAGCCTTTGAAAGTATTGCGATCGCCCATTTCTTCCACAGCCTTTACCATCGCTGTGCGGCAAGCCTCCGGTAGAGGTTCGGTAACATCGCCAATGCCCAAGCGGATGATTTTAGCATCACTGTTCGCTTCTGCAAAGACATTCACCCGCCGAGCAATTTCTGGAAACAGATAACCCGCTTTCAGTTTCAGGTAGTTGTCGTTAATAGTTGCCATTATCTAGATTATGAAAAACGCCCTCAAATAGCTTACTGCTAATTTATGAGGGCGGGGAGTGGGGAGTGGGGAAGAGGCAGGGGGCAAGGGGGAGAACATTGGTGTCAACTTAACGTGAAACCGCTCGTCCGCCGGAAATTGAAATTCCCGTCTCATAGCTAAAGTCATCTGAAGATGACTAAATACAGCAGTTTTCTTTTGTATGAGGTACAAAGTCACTGGTTTTGAGGCAGGAGGCAGAAGAATAATTTGATTTGTGAATTCTTGGTTCTGTACCTCATTTAGTTGCAAACTGCTGTATTGCCAAAAATCTCCAGTCTACTTCAGTAGACTTAAGCTATTAGCCCGAAAATTTATTTCCGGGCGGGCATGGAAGCCAACAGATAAGCTATTCCCAGCTTAAGTTGACACCTATGGGGGAAAATAACTAATGACTAATGACTAATTAAACATTTAGCGGCTGTTTATTCTCGGCTGAATAACTGTTGCGATCGCTAATTACAAACTCCGTAATTGATTCTTTTCCTGTAATTAATCTTGCTCCGCGATTACGGGTAAAATAATTCCAAGCCCACTGAATCATTACTACTAATTTGTTGTTAAATTCAATTAAGAAGTAGATGTGAATCACCAGCCAAAACAGCCATGCAAAGAAACCTTTCAGCTTGATAAAGCCCAAATCTACGACAGCAGAATTGTGCCCAATCATCGCTAAACTACCATGATCTGTATAAGCAAAGGGTGGCAAAGTTTTACCTGCAAGCCTTTGTTGGACTAATGTTGCGACATATTCACCTTCTTGCTTGGCTACAGGTGCAACACCGGGTAGGGGTTTACCATTTTGATGAGAAAAGTTTGCTAAGTCGCCAACTACAAAAATATTGGGATGTCCCTTAATACTCAAGTCAGGTTCAACGATAATCCGTCCAGCGCGATCGCACTCTGCACCTGTGCGTTCTGCTAGCACTTTGCCCATTGCCGAAGCTTTCACACCTGCTGCCCATAATACCGTTTTTGAGGCAATTTCTTTAACTTCATCGCCTTGTTTGAGGGTAACAGTATCATTTTCAATATTTGTTACCAGTGTTTTTGTCTGCACAACCACACCCAACCGCGTCAAGGATGCTTCCGCTTCTTGTGATAACTCTGGTGCAAAGGGTGGCAGAATCCGATCTAAACCTTCTAATAGTAAAATCTTGGCTTCTGAGGTGTCGATGTTGCGGAAATCTTCTTTGAGGGTTTGATTTGCCAATTCTGCGATCGCACCAGCTAACTCTACACCTGTTGGGCCACCACCCACAATGACAAAAGTTAACCAAGCACGGCGTTTTTCGGGATCGGTTTCATTTTCTGCGGCTTCAAAGGCCGAAAAAATCCGGCTACGCATTTCTATGGCATCTTCTACAGTTTTCAAGCCTGGGGCGAATTCTTCCCAGTTATCTTTGCCAAAGTAGGAATGCTTTGCACCTGTGGCGACAATTAACGTATCGTAAGCTATTGCTTCGTCGCCCACAGTGACTTGTTTGGCTTCTGGATCGATATTATTCACCTCTCCCAGCAGCACTTTCGTATTCTTGCTCTTGCTGAGGACAGAACGCAACGGTGAGGAGATATCAGCAGGAGATAGCGCACCTGTGGCGACTTGATATAAAAGGGGTTGAAATAGATGAAAGTTACGTTTATCGATTAGGGTAACTTTGACTGCCGCCTTGGCGAGTGTTTTTGCTGCATAAAGTCCACCAAAACCACCGCCAACAATAACTACTTGATGGGGTGGATTATTGTCAAGTGAATTTACCATAAGAAATATTATCCAGTATGCCGACTATTGTAACTATTCTTAACAAATTTGTATCAAAAATGTCACCATATATTTTGTATTGCTCTTTACATTTGAAAAAGTATTAAAGTGATCAAGGCTACAGGATAAACAAAATTTTTCAAGCGAAAGGTACAGACAATAAGAGTTTGGAATATTCCAATCTCTCTTTATCTGTGTAGATTTATCAAAGGCAGATGTAGAATTTATGCAAGTGTTAGTCAGAAGTAGTTGACTGTGGTGTTTGTGTCAAACGTGGTGAATGAGTTCGCCGCCAACGCCTAAAGCCATAGATAAGAGCAACAAAAATTAACAAATAGGGACTGTAAACAATTAACCAAATGCCCAGCTTGAGTAAGCCAACAGAAAATGCACTCAAAGAATGGGTAGAGTTGTTCCAAGTTTCCTGAACTTGCAAACCTAAAGCAGGTTGGGGACTGGTGCTAGAAACTGCTGCTTCTAAGTTCAGCGTAATGGTGGAATAAGCAACTTGATTTTTGAGGTTTTTCAGTTGGGCATCAATTTGTTCTATAGTTTGGCGGACATTACTCAGTTCTTGGGAAACACTAAGCACATCTCTCACAGAACCAGCCCGATCCATAATTTTTTGCAAATTAGCTTCAGTCTTTTGCAAATTGGTTAATCTGGCTTGGAAATCTACGAGGCGATCGCCCACATCTTCGGCAGTGATATTACGGCTTTCGACAGTGCCCAATTTAGCTAGTTTTTCTAAGGTAGGTTCCAGCAGATTCTCTGGTATCCGCAATTGTATGGTTGCTGTGTGACGCGGGTTGTCACTTTTGGGTTGTTGTTGTCTCAACCCGATTAAATCCCCTTGCTGTTCATTAATAATTTGCGAAACAGCATCAACAGTCTTATCTACAGAGTTGACAGTCAAAGAGATTGCTGCCTTTTTGATGAGTTGGGGACGAGAACGAACTATTGATGAAGCTTCCGCCTTTTGAGAAATACTGCTTTCACCAGCCGGTGCAGATGCTCGATTTGCCATCCCATCGGCGGCCATTTTAGGTAAAGCCGAACTTGTTGAGCGTTCAGAAGAGGCGCAACTGGTAAAAATCACTCCTCCCAATAACGCACTTAAAAATAAAGCAGATGTGCGCGGTAATTTAGTCGAAGTGTACATAATCTACCCCCAGATGGATGAAGTTAACCCCAGTATTACTGAAGAAAAACTCAAAGCCTGTATTGTTGCGATTTATGTAACAGGGTTAGTCATTTTTATTTACAGAGCTTGATGAGATATCTCAAAAAGATTATTAGCAAGTCATTTGACGATTATTTCAAAAAATATCTGTAACAAGTCTGTTTGCCAGTAGGGTCGTAAAATTTGAGTAGTAGCGATTGCCAATTTACGAGGTTACAGCGTGGGTAGAAGCGGGATGAATACGTCCTAAAGAAGTAAGCGTGGCAAAAATTTTGGCTAATAAAATAGGCTCAGGGATTTCTGGAAGCATTTTTAACATTTCATGGACATATCGAAAGCCGCGATAATAGACTTTTTCGATTGTCGCAGTACTATTTGTTTGAGTATCTTTCTTGATTACCTGTTCTATCTGAATCGGAAACGACTGCCTTTGTTCAACGCTCACTAATGATAGTACAAAGAAAGATAATCCTGATATCGGTTTACTGGCTAGGCAAGAATTGAACCTATCTAATCCATAAGTCTGTTTACCTTATTTGCTGATTACAACTTCATCTCCTGCCAGCAAATATACTTCATTCTTTCGCCACAAATGTTTACGAAAAAAAGCCAGAACAACGTCGCCCAAGGTATTACTGTCCCAAGAATCAAGGGCATTGTTCGATAACTACCACCAACCCCTGCCCAACGAGATATTCAAGGGCATGGTGACTCGACCGCTCATTGCTAACATTGCCAGAATTATCTGGTTCATTCGGCGCATCGTCGTAGCGTTGATCTGCGGTAGCAAGCATTGCAAGAGTGATTAAATGACGATCATGGGCTGTTTGTAGGTTTTGAGTTGTCGTCGTGAGAGACAATAACTCTACTACGACAGCCCTATCTCTTCAAAGTTTGCGATCGCATCCAAGCTGGGAAATTTATACGAAGACAATAACTCTATTGCATCATCCCTCTCTTTTCATCCTCTTATTTTGGCTAAGTTATTGTGCTACATCAGCCAGTTGTACATTCTTTGCATTCGATGGGTAGAACAGATAGTAAACTGGCAATGCTTTGTAGCAAGCTTTTCTCTCAAAGTTCACACTTTATTTCTAACGGCATCTGGTACAATCGCTGCATACTCTTGGGTAGTTAGAATTGCCCCTCGAACATCAACCGGTTTCGGTACTACTTTCAGTTGATATAGAAGATCCGCAACCTTCTGTTGAGCGTTAATCACTTCTTCAGTAATTGGCTTCATATCATATTTTCTTCTCGCCAGTGTTAACTCCATAGTATCCACATCAGTCTTGACCTTCGGTGCGAGAATTTCGGCAGCAGCCCGCCTGTTTTTATTTGCCCACTGCCCAACCTCGTAGTACTCTGACAAAATTGCTTTCAAAAGTTCAACATTCTTAGTTGCAAAATCCCGTGAAGCTAGGTAATAACTTCCTGGCGTCTTAATTCCTTGTGCGTCTCGTAAGACTCGGATACTGCCTTCTCGTTGCAGCTTGATCAGATTAGGATCGCCTTCGACAAAGGCATCAACTGTCTTGTTCAAAAACGCTGCTCGTCCATCTGCAACAGGCAAATTCACTGATTCAACATCACTGATTTTCAGCCCTACCTCTTCCAAAGCTTTCACTACAAAAAAGGTCTGAGCCGTCCCTCTAGAATAAGCAACTTTTTTACCTTTAAGACTTGCCAATGTCTGAAAAGGAGAATCCTTTAGCACAATAATTGCTGAACCTTCTCCAGTACCAGGCGGGATGTTAACTACATAAATCAGATTAGTACCAGCGGCCTGAGCAAAAATAGGTGGCGTTTCACCTGCCGGGCCCAGGTCAATACTACCCACATTTAAGGCTTCCAAGAGTGGCGGCCCAGAAACAAACTGAGACCAAGTAACACCTATTCCTTGAGGAGCCAACCGTTTTTCGATTGTACCTTTTTCGTGGGTCAGATCCCCGGAAACTTGGTAGCCAAGTCGAATCAGCTTGGTAGCGGCTTTATTATTAGTGTTAGTGACATTAGTACTCAAGGTTGTGCTGCTGTTATTTTCACTACCTTTGTTTGTTCCGCAACTGACTAAGGTAGTAAAAGACACTAACCCATAGAAAGCGTAAAGTAAGTCACGTCTGGATATCGAGTACTTTCCAATTTGCGGTCTGACCATGATTTTCCTCCTCATCTTGACGTTAACTCGTCCCCCGGCTTGAAGCCGCAGGGAAATCGAATTCCAAATAAAAAAATATTCAACTAACTCTTGTGAGGTGGGCAAGATGCCCGCCCAGTCCATAGGGTGGGCATCTTGCCCACCCCACAATATTGGATAATTTATTTCTTGGAGTTCCCTTAGCACCAATGACTGATGACTAATAGACATCTCCAGAAATTAAAGATGCGTTACTCAGAACTCTTGTAGAGACGTAGCACTGCTACGTCTCTACATTTTTTTTCACCAGATGTCTAATGACTAAAATTCACAACCCTTAGCTAGCTGAACTTTAGAAAGGACGACTTCCTCGAATGCTGACCCGCTTCAAAATCCGGGTTGCATTAGCATCAAATTCTGGACGGTAGTGAGCTGTTGCCTGATTATCCCAATAAAGCAAATCGCCTTTACTCCAGTCATGTTGATAAACATAGTGGGGTTGCTTAATGTGTTCCCGTAACCGCTCGATTAGCTTTGCCCCTTCCACTGGGTCGTAATCAACAATGTCCACCTCTCCAGCTGCATTTAGGAAAAGAACTTTCTTCCCAGTATCAGGGTGAGTACGAACTAGCGGATGGGTAGCTAAACGTTCACCAGGTTCAGCAGGACGACCGGCTGCGTAAATAGGCCCAGAGTATTCATCCTTATACAGCTTTGAAAAAGAACTAAAATGACGCACCTGTAAACCAGCGATTTGCTCTTTAGTAGCATCATCTAGTTCTTCATAAGCCTGAATCAAATTCACCCAATAGGTATCGGGGCCATTTTCAGGCAGTTCTACACCATATAAAAAGGAACCACTAGATGGTGCAGGCAACCAATCATGATCGATGTGGGGTAAAAGTTCACGATAGTTAGGTGCAAGATTGACCGAACTTTCTTCGGCGGCGGCATTTGCAAGGGTAAGTACAAGGGGCGGCAGGTACGGCTCGGTTTCTCTTTTACGGATATAGGCAGGTTGCTGGAGAATGTCGCCAAAGTAATTCGCAAACGCTAATAATTGGTCGTCAGTCAATTGTTGATTTTTAAAGATCAGGACGTGGTAATCGCGCCATGCCTGCTTGAGTTGCAGGATCGCTTCTGGTTGCGCCGCAACGCTGGCATCAATACCAGTAACAACTGCTCCTAGAGGGGCTTTGGTGGGCGTAATCTGAATTTGTGTTGCAGTTAGTGTCATAAAAGTTTTCTTTGTCTACTTACTTAGCGCACACATACTACGGTAAATCGATAGAGTAAAAGTAGTATTTGCACATAATACAGATTGTGTGAAGAATTAATCAAGTGAGACGCATAAGTTTACATATCTATTTCTACTTCTGTGCGGTTGGCTGAACCTTGAAAGCGCAATTTTTCATTCAAGGTCATTTGCTCTTGAATGCATCAAAGTTTATGTCACGTTTTTGCTGGAGATAATCACGAGCGATCGCTCTGCTACGACGATTATTAATACTTTTTTTCCGCAATTGTTGCAATATGTACCACTGAGAAGCTAGCTACTAGATCGCGAAAGTCTTTACAATTCCCTTGTTGACTCAAAAAGTATTTCT
The DNA here is from genome assembly GCF_036916655.1 of Nostoc sp. Taxonomy (GTDB): domain Bacteria; phylum Cyanobacteriota; class Cyanobacteriia; order Cyanobacteriales; family Nostocaceae; genus Nostoc. The sequence continues at coordinate 51,524 of NZ_JBALFY010000065.1, read as the reverse complement.
CGACCTATGACGAATCAAGCTCCTATCCCGGTTATTGTCAACGGTGCTGCTGGTAAAATGGGCCGTGAGGTAATTAAGGCAGTGGCGCAAGCGGCTGACTTAAACCTAGTGGGTGCAATTGACCACAGTTTGGAACATCAAGATAAAGATGCTGGGGAGTTGGCGGGTTTAAGTGAACCTCTGGAAGTGCCGATTACCAATCAATTAGAACCGATGTTAGGGTATGTGGCTGGTGACAGACAGTCTCCTCCAGGGGTGATTGTAGACTTTACCCATCCCGATTCAGTTTATGACAATATTCGCAGTGCGATCGCTTACGGTATTCGTCCTGTAGTTGGCACCACTGGCTTAAGCCCAAAACAAATTCAAGACTTGGCAGATTTTGCCGACAAAGCTAGCACTGGTTGTCTAATTATTCCTAATTTTTCCATTGGGATGGTACTGTTGCAACAAGCTGCGATCGCAGCCTCAAAATATTTTGACCATGTAGAAATTATCGAACTACATCACAACCAAAAAGCTGATGCTCCCAGTGGTACTGCCATTCAAACAGCGCAGTTATTAGGAGAATTGGGTAAAACTTTTAACCCTGCTATTGTAGAAGAAACGGAGAAATTAGCAGGAGCGAGGGGCAGTATCGCAGAAGAAGGGATTAGAATTCATAGCGTCCGCTTGCCAGGATTGATTGCCCACCAGGAAGTGATTTTTGGCGCAGCCGGACAGATTTATACTTTACGACATGATACGAGCGATCGCGCTTGTTATATGCCAGGAGTGCTACTAGCGATTCGCAAAGTCTTAGCGCTAAAGTCGTTAGTATATGGATTAGAAAAGATACTTTAAACACACTCTCAGCGCTCATGTTAGTACCACTGACTCGCCAGAAATTTGAACAAGTTGTCCCCCTAATTGCCACTGGTTTGCAGTACAAGTACTACTGGGGGAAATTCTCAAATTTTTTGCAACGGCTGTTAATTTCTGTAGTTTCCGTAGTTGTTATTTTGCTTGTAACAGTCGTTTTCAAGCTTGAGTTTGCTTCAATAGTATTTGTGCTAGGGGTAGTTAGCGCTTTTTTTTGGTTGTGGTATCCAGTGTTTCAAGCAAGTATGCGGAATTTGCAATGCCGCCGTTATAAGTACGGCGGTTTTTTCCGTGGTCGAGTCCTAGATTGGTGGATTACAGACCAGTTAGTAGGTAAACAAGAAACAGTCAACAACAAAGGCGAATTGGTGATTGTAGAAAATCGGGAAAAACAGATAAATTTAGAGATTGGTGATGACACAGGATTTACCATTGAATTTGTCGCACCATTACGTCCTGCTCACAAAATTATTACTCGTGGTCAAATTGCAGAAATGGTAGTGATGTCAAATCGCTCAGATTTGAGCAGTATTGATGAATTTAGCGATATATACTTTCCTAATCGTGACCTATGGGTTAGCGATTATCCTTATCTGCGGCGGGATTTCTTTAACGAAGTTGGTCGCCGCTTGCGTGAAGACCAACAACAAAAACCGCGTCGGCGGCGTCGTAGAGTAGAAGATTGAATAAATCGCCGTCAAGACAAAAGACTGATTATTGTAGAGACGGCGATTCATCGCGTCTCTTCCCTTAACCGAACAGTATTGTTGTACCTCTTGCCTTCTTCCTAACGAGAACATCCAACTTTAATGAGTTTCCCTTGCAAACGATAATTTACCGTTCCACAAACAAAGCCTGCCGATTTAGGTTCTACATAAGACCGCGTTGGCGGATTTTGTTTATCTAGTCGCGATTTCCAAACCCTAGATATTTTGTCTAGAGTAGGATACTTCCTTAAAAACTGTGAGTCTGCAACAATATCGTGAGACCCTTTAACAGTTACTTTAGAACTATTGATGTAAATATTATAATCATAAATAACATTTTGATTTTTAGTGTTGATATTAATATCCTTCCCAGGAAAAGCATAGAGAATGTTATTTAAAATTCTGACATCAGATGAAGTATGAGCAAATATTTGCCCACCTTTAATTTCTGGACTCTGATTATTTAAAACCGCTGTATTGTTTACAATATCAACATGCTCGCTTAAAAACGCATGAATACCCGATCCACCATTGTTAAATGCAAGATTATTTTTAACTAAGGTACGTCCTTTATATGCACTTAATTTGGAGTCGTTGTCATTTCTTGTACTATCGATAATAATGCCATTACCGTCTGTAATCTTTCCAACTGCAATCCAAGGGATGTACATACGATTGTTATAAGTCTTATTGTTGGTAACAAACATCTTGTATCCCCGGTTGTTGTCAAAATTCCAATTGCTCAACATCGAGATGCCACTGCAACCATAGACGCTATACCAGGCATTATTGAACACCACATTATTATCTATCGTCACATAATCCGATTGAATCGCTGAAATACCTGCTCCTCCACAGTCATGTACTTTGTTGTTTAGAATACGAATATGATGAACATGACCACTTGTTCGTCCATCCGCATTTATACAGTTTCCACTTGTCAGCGGGTTTAATTTGTTAGTTTTCTCACTCATTGCATAATCAAGGGTTATGTTGGCATTGTTTCCTATGACCTCCAACCCATTGATCTCGATATATGAAGCTCCACTTGAAATTAGGATAGCATTCCAGGCATTATGCCGAATTTTTGGTAAATGCCCAGGATATGCTTTATATTTAATCCAAGCATTTGCAGTTCCAGAACGTTTAATACTTATTACACTCCCAGCTTTGGGTGAATTTGTGTATATTCCGTTCATAATCAAGACTGTATCGCCAGGGTTGGTGAGGTCTGCGGCTTTTTGAATTGTCCTAAAGGCTGATGAAGTAGAGAGTCCGCTATTTTTGTCGTTTCCACTACCACTAACATAGTATGTTTTCGGTGTTGAATTAGTGCTGATTAGCTGGCGACTAGATAAGCTCATTTCCTGGTTAGGAGATACCTGACGGACGGTTTCAACTAAAGATGCTTTTATCCTTTCTGCGTTAGCCAAAAGAATTAATCCTACAGGAATTGCCAGATATGCGCTTAAACTGAAACCTCGAATTCCCACAATAAAAGGCTCCTTTCTTAGCACTATTTAATAAAAATATCAGGATATCCAGTCATTTTGAATACTCTTTTGGATACAAAATAGAATAAAGTCAACTTTCCTAGTACAACACGGCATAAATAAACCACCTATTCCAAATCAATGAAACGCTTACGCTGTATTCATTTTTAATTTTTAATTTTTAATTTTTAATTCCGCCTTGCGGTACTAGCTCCCTCGATTTCCATCTTGTCCATAGGCTTGCCAAGCCAAGTCTACCAATCCATCAACGATCGCAGCTGCTACAACTGCATTCCCTTTGCGACTGTCAATTGTAATATGAGGTACTAGAGAGTCTTGTAAGCGCTCCTTAGCTTCATCAACATTTGCAAATCCCACTGGAGTCGCAATTATTAAAGCAGGTCTAATGTCCTCGGATTCAATTAAATCCACCAGTGCTGTCAATGCCGTTTGCGCTTGACCCACCACAAAAATACCCTCTGGATAACGCTTTGCTAAAGTTTCTATTCCCCATGCAGCGCGAGTTTTTTCTTTTTGGGGACGCGTTAGAGCTTCCATACTGCAATACAGCGGATTAGCAAAGGTGTTTTGAATATCGTAGGCAATACCTACTTGTACCATCGGTACATCGACCACAATCGTAGTACGTGCGGCTAGTGCTGCTGCTCCAGCTTGCAAGGCACGCTCAGAGAAACGAATCAAAGACTTATACTCAAAGTCAGCCGTGGCATAGATTACCCGACGCACAATCTCATACTCTGCGGGAGAAAAGACATGAGTGCCAATTTCACTATCAATGATTGCTAAACTTTGAGCATCAGTTACGTGCCATTCCATTTTTGTTGAGCTTCTCAAATATTAGCTTTCAGCTTATCAGCTTCAGAGAGTTAAGAGTTAGGAGTTATAAGTTAATTAAAAACTCCTAACTACTCACTCATAACTCATTACCAGAAGAAGACCGACTGAAAATAGGAGATAGGTAGGCAACCAAGACGCCAATGAGAAACCCGGAGATATTGCGAGTTAGAGGTACCCAGTCGCTTGTACGTGTCACCACTGGCCCAATGCCAAAGGCAATAAACAAGATTCCCCACAAAGGTGAGAAAATTAAAGCCCATTGCCAAGCAAAAACTTGGCCTTTATCGCGGGGTTGAGCTGCAAATCCACAAATCACTCCACCAATCACTGAGCTAATCAAGGTAAGAATCCACTGCTCTCGTGGCAGTCCGGGGACAACATTGCAACCCCCCTTAAGTAAACAGCCTTTAACTGATTCTAAGGCTTGCACAATGGCTTGGTCTTCGCCTTGTTCGCGGACAAAGTACAAATTACCGAAGCGGGTTTGCAATTCTATCCAGAAAGTCCGGGGTAAAAGTTCATAAACAGCATCGCCGACACTAAAGCTGAGAATGTTACCGCCACGAGAATCCGCAACTAGTAGAATGCTTTTGTCATCCAAACCCCAATATTTGATAACTGCCCTACCTGGGGTGCGGTCATACTGGGTCAACACTCGCAGTTTCCAACCCGTATCGGCTTCAAACTGCTCTAAATCTTTAACCAGCTTTTCTTCTTGCAGCACAGGCAGAGATTTAGCTAAGTCTACAACTGGGGTAAAGGTGTCAGGAAGTAACTCAGGATTGTCATAAGCCAATGCTGGGGGAGAATGCATGACCCAAATCGACCCAGCCAGAAAAAATATTGCAATGGATATCAGAATTCGTCGCCAAAAACAAGATTGCATGGACGTTTTTATACAAATATTAACGGTAAAAGCGAACAAGTTGTTTTAAAAGAGTACTAGAAAAATGATAGTTCTTTACACTTGTTTACTTTACTCTAATCTAAGGGATCAAAGCAAAAGGTTTTTAAGGAGTGGAGAGTAGACTTATTGACATACAAGGATAAAGCGCATTTTGTCAATCGGTTAAAATACTCAAAATATTCCTATGGCTAGGGAAAAGGGAGGAAGCTATAGATACTAGACTCATTCACCTCTTTTTGATTATTATCGTCAAAGTTTTTAACAACTCAAAATTCACTAAGCTATAGCGGATTTCCCCATACAATAAATAAAAGGGGAATGAGTTATGGGTGAGAGATGACTAACAAAGAATTATTAATCCAAGAAATAGAAACTTTACCGCCGGAGTTGCTAACAGAAGCACTCGATTTGATCCGTTCTATTAAAGTTAAATATACACAAAAGGTTAAATATACACAAAAAGAGTTAGAACCAGATACGCTTGAATTAATGCCTTTAAGGGATTCTACAGAAACTTCTACTGATAAAGAGCAACTTACATACCGTCCGGCTTCTGGACGCTCCATCCTTCGACACGTTGGCACTTGGGAAGGTGACGACTTTGAAGAATGCCTTCAAGCAGTATATGCTACTCGTGGTCAAGCTAAATTTGATGACGAAAACCTATTTGAATAATGTATTTACTTGATACAAATCATTGTAGTGCCATTATTTTAGGCGAACCAAATGTTATCCGTCGCGTGAAAGAAGTTGGAGAAAATAACATTACCACTTGCGTAATTGTGCAGGGTGAATTGACATTCATGATGGAAAAATCTCAACGCAAGGAAAATAATCTGGCTCGCTTGACAGAATTTTTAGAAGATATTCGCACATACCATATAACTGAAGAAACAGCAACAGTTTACGGTCAAATTAAGGCAGCTTTATTCAATCAGTTTGCACCCAAAGATAAAAACAAGCGGCGAAAAACTAAAATTGTTGAGTTGGGTTTTGATGAAAATGACATTTGGATAGCTGCTATTGCACTGCAAAATAATTTAACTGTTGTTTCCAGTGATAGTGACTTTTTGCGAATTCAACAGGTGAGAAGGTTTTCGCTGTCATCTTGGGTTTGATTTGTAGCATAGAGTAATAGCTGCATAATTACCTTTACACTGCAACAAGAAAGATAAACAATGCTCTACACCCTTTTTCTACTCAATCTTCGTCATCAAAATTGTTTTCCCAGCTAGCAGCCTCGTTATAACCGTCATTAACGCGGTATACCTCTGCTTTGCTCCGACGATTCTCTTGCCTCAGCACTTCTCGTTCTCGCAACGTTAGAGGTGGTTTTTCGTTGCTTGGCAAGCGATCGCCTGTTCGTCTTGCAGGTTTTTGGCGCGTGAAATTTCTCCACGCAGCTTTCACGCCAACAATAATAGTACGTGTACCTACTTGCAGATTTTGAGCCTGAATTCTTGCACTATCAAGACTTTGGTCAACTTGTTTGACAACTTGACTAGCACTTTTTACACCTTCACTGACATCATCAGTTAAGTCAGTGATTTCTAAGCCAGTCACGCGGATAGCTTCTAGAGTGGGTGGTAACTCCCGTGATAGAGTATCAAATAGCTTTTCTGCACTACGAGCCGCACGTGCTAACTCCTGCAAAGCCGGTATTGCCGCCACTAAAACCGCAGTCAAGCTTGTGGCGACTAAAAGTAAGGAGAGTCCCAACCAAAACAGGGGTTCAATCACGATTGTGTCATTTATGAGCGTTCTAATTGCTGGGGAAGCGAATCTGAGTCTTCAGCAAATGTTTGTCGCTTCAAGACTTGGTTTTCCTGCTGACTGGCATCTACACCGGCTGCGATCGCTTCCCGTAATCTATCTAAAGTCTCATCCCAATTTCGTAGGGCGCTAGCAGAGAGACGATCTGCCTGGATTTGCACACTCGTTGATAAATCTTCTGCCAATTCTGGGATAGCGTTAGCAGATTTTTTCAAAATTTTCCGCGTTTCGCGCCCTGTGCGTGGAGCTACCAGCAAACCAGTCAAAGCACCGATGGTAGCTCCCAGCATCAAACCGCCAATAAATACTCCAGAACGGTTGTTAGACATCTTATTGTTTCTCTCCTTACACCTATTTTAGGTGGGTTTTCTCCCCTTGTAAGACTCCACCGATTTTATTCAGTTAATCTATCGTGACAAAATATCAGCCATAAATGTTGCTTTTATTCATTAATTAATATAAAAAGCATTAATTACTTATAATTCTAAATTCTTCATGTCTCCCAAAGTTTTAATACCTCCGGTAAGCCTTCTGGCGGGCGTCTCTTTGTATAAACACATCCCTCGTAGTTCTGTACCCATCTCCATTAGGAGATGCTGCATCAAGGGCGGTAGCCCCCGCACCCTCAACAAGCAAGCTAGACGATCTCCATGTCAGCCCTAATTATAAATGTTCATGTGAACTTGACATAACTCATTTTGCAACTGTTCTTTTCCCAGATATTAACTCTAGCTTCGGAAAATAACGCTGCCAGATTTGCCGTCCTAGCAAAAGCAGACTGATAATTTGCCGCACTTGTTGAATTTGTATTTGTAGCGCTTGATTTCTCTGCCGTAAGTTATAAATATTCTGCTGGCTGAGATAAATATTTTCGGGTGCTTTGTTCAGTGCTGCATGGGTACAACTTTCATAGGCGGTTAACCTATCTGCGATGTATGCTAGCTGCTGCTTTAGTTGACACACTCGCCAAGCCACATAGAGTAGTATCGCCGAAATTAGGGTGTTAACTAGGATAACTAAAATTATCATTGTTGATCTTCACCAATATTAGCTTTGAGGAATTGTTCTATATACTTGATTTGGCTCTGATTTAATGATGAAGAAACTAGAGGATAAAAATTATGGCACAAAATACAACCTAGATTATAGTAATAAAGTATTGCAAGGCTTTACTAGGTGAAAATTAGTGTAACAAAGGCTGATGGCTAAAAACTCGCCAATTTGCCAATTTTGTAACAACGATATATCCACACATCGCCAAACCACAGCTACAATTGCCTTAGATTCACGACTCGGTTTGCGAAATCAACCCGTATGCTCAATAAGCCCCATCATGACTACATTCCACACCTGAAGCTAATAATCCTAGTCAATTTGCGACCTTTGTGGTAAACAAGCACAATGGCATAGTCCCTTCAAAAGGCGGTGAGAGAACTACACCCTTGGAGGCTCCCCAGCATCACCTTTATTATTGTGCTTCTACCTCTACCAGTTTTCTAGCTTGTCGCGTGAAGTTAACTAATATTCTGCCTCTAAAAACCTCACTAGTGGTCTGTCTCATTAATTTTGTAGGGCTGCTAGATCCCGGACTCCTTCAAGAAGTCGGATATCTGAACACCACTAACCTCTCAAAACTTTTGGGACAGACTATTAATGGTTCATCAACCAGAAAGTGCCGGGTGTGGACTGGGGAAAGTGGGAAAAGGAAGAGTCTATATAATTCCTCTTCCCTTAGCCTTATACCTTTTTATCAGCCAAGGGCTTCTGCATTTTACCTTAGCTTTAACCTGAAGACTTTTCCCTAGTATTTCACTAAATACTTGAATAATGATGATTATTTTTCTCACACATCCAGTAGGAGTTGAGGATGTTAAAAAAAGCACCAATGAATAATTTTTTTCCAGCTATTCTTGTTGCATTGACAATTGGATTTGTTGGATGTGGAAATCAAGCTGCAAGAACTGCATTTACTCAGACGACCACCCAGGTAAATGAGAACCTCCCCCAAGTTGTAGCAACTACAAGTGTATTGTGTGACTTAACCCGACAGGTTGCTGGGAATACAGTTAACCTCACCTGCTTAATTTCTCCTACTGCCGACCCGCAATTTTATAAACCAAAACCGGAAGATCGTAAAGCCATTGAGCGAGCTAATCTTATTCTTTATACTGGTTACAATTTTGAACCAAATCTGATCAAGTTAATTAAAGCTACTAAAAACTCTGCACCGAAAATAGCTGTCGGTCAACTGGCAGTGCCTAAGCCACAAAAATTTCAGATAGGTGATAAGAGTGTAACTGATCCTCATCTTTGGCACAATACCAAAAATACTATCAGAATGGTGGAGGTAATTAATACTAATCTGAGAAAATTAGAATCTAATGATGCAGAAGCTTATACCAGCAATACTAAAAAAATCACGAATGAACTCACTCAACTAGATAGCTGGATTAAGTCAAGAATTGCCAGTATTCCTACCAAAGAACGCAAGTTAGTTACAACCTCTGATGCACTGAGTTCTTACGCCAAAGCATACGGTCTTTCATTGGCAGGCGGATTGCAAGGTATTAATATTAACGAAAAACTGACAGCCGAACGAGTCAAAAATTTGGCTATTTACATTAAGCGGGCTAAAGTATCAACAATTTTTGCTGAGGTGGAAATTAATCCTAATTTGATTCAATCTGTAGCCACAGAAGCCGATGTAAAAATTTCTAAAAGGAAGCTTTATGCTGAGGGACTTGGCGAACCAGGAAGCGACGGTGATACCTATCAGAGAATGATGATTGCCAATACACGCACAATTGTGGAAGGACTTGGAGGTACGTATTTGATGTTTGAAGCGAAACCTGCTAGATAGCCATAACATCAATTTAGTAATCCTAAATATAGCAGATCCCATTCATATAAGGTATAAGATTATATTGCAAGGTGTAGGGGCAATTCATGTAGACGCATTCGCGGAGCGTCTCGTAGAGAAGCGGCTTTCCGTAGGGTATTGCCCCTACAGGTGTACCTTACGCTTGTCGGGAAACGCTATACCAGATTTTCTAAAATTGCAGAAAACTTGGTTTATTAATTTATTCTTTTGAAGACATAATTGGTGTAGGGAAGATGGGTAAAAGGGATTGTGTTATTGAGATTTATCAGGTGTCCACCATACCAATGCTTTACTTTGTATCTCTTTGATGAACTCATCTTTCCCATTCATATATCCGATGATATCGTTAGGATACTGCTTTGCTAACTCACGTTTTAATTCACTATATTTCTGTGCATCTTTGGGATGTACATTCATGTAATCTCGAAATGCTAAGTGTCGTTTTACTTCCGATGATTTAGCCGTGAAGATGTGGATATGATGCGTCCTTGTACCTATAATATTATTCTTACGAAAGAAGCGGCGACCTGGTATGCCAAACTCACCCATTACTTCATAATCTAACGCTTCCATACCCAAACTACAATCATCTAATTTGGCAATATTTTCAACTTCAACCAGCAAATCAATAATGGGTTTCGCGTAGATATGTGGAATTGCTGTGCTACCAATATGGTGAATAGCAACTACGTTTTCACCTAGTATAAGCGCAACACGCTTTGATTCATGGTCAAATTTGCTGTGCCATGTCGAATCATGCGGCACTACTTCTATTTTCATCAGGATTTAGCAAAAATTTTTTTAACGTGGAGACGTAAGATGTGTAAGACATCACACATCACTTCACTTACTATTGAATCCAAAATCCAAAATCTAAAATCTAAAATTGACTCACCATCCCCAAGTACCAGGAGTGCCTTTAAATGGCCCAACAATATCACTGGTTATCCAACCACCGTAGAAGTTACCTGGTTGTGGTTGTACCTCTTCGCCATTCACGTAACATTTATCCATGACATGAGCGTAAAAAGCTACATAGTCCTTCATAGATTCAAAAGCTGGTGTGGGGTTTTGGTAAAACCAAGCAGCATTATGGACTTCTTTTTCATCAACTCGGATTGTATAGTAATTAGCGCTTCCCTTCCACTCACAAAAACTAGATTGCGGAGTCAGATGTAGATATTCCATTTTGATATCCGCAGGGGGAATGTAGTAAGAAGGAGGATGACTAGTTTCTAAAACACGTTTGGCATCGTGAGTATCTGCAATTACTACTCCGTTAAAGATTATTTGGATATGTTTATTTGTGTCCTCCAGACGAGGAGGACGGGGGTAATCCCAAACTGATTCTTGTCCGGGAGCAGGTTCGATGCGTTGAGAATTAACCATCATTAAGTGTGCTGAGTGCTGTTAGCGGCAGTGCGGGTTTAGCCCGTGCTGAGTATTGAGTGAGGAAAAGTACATAGATACTAAGTAACAAGTGAAGCAGCAACTCTCCTTGTGGAGTCACTGCGGTCTTTTAACTCAACACTACTTTATCGTACCTCTTTAAGAGCATCAACTTGCTTGGTAAATAACTCAGTGAATAAACTAAGCACAGTCCGTTCTTCGCGCACTTTTATATTGGCACTGATGGACATACCTGATTGCAAGGTGACGTTTTTACCCTTAATTACTAAAGATTGCTTATCTAATGAGAGTTTTGCCGGAAATCTGTAAAATTGATGGGTTTGGTCTGGTGGTAATGCGTCTGAACCTATGCCAATCACTTCTCCTTTGATATCGCCAAACTCGCTGTAAGGAAAGGAGTCAATTCTGACATCTACCTTCATACCTTTTCGCACAAACCCAATATCTTTGTTAGTGATGAAAACTTCAGCTATATAGCTTTCATTGGGGACAATTTGCAGTAATTTTGTAGTCGGAGTTGCTACAAATCCAGGGTTTTTTGCTTGTAAATCAAAAACTGTTCCAGCTACAGGCGCGCGGAGTTCTTGATATTTAACGTTTAATTGGGATTGAGATATTTTACTATTGACATCAGCCAAACGCTGCTCATTATCCAGCAAAACTTTCATGAATTGGCTATCGATTGTAGCAATACGCTGTTTGTTATCAGCTATTTTATCCAAAATATTTTTATCAGAAACAGCCACCGTATTGCTTGCTTCTTGTTGTCCTTTTTCTATATCAAATTGGAGGCGTTTTATTTCTTCACCTAGTTGGGCTACTTCCGCCGTGCGGTTTTGTACTTCTTGTTGCTGGTTGAGATACTGAAGTTGAGAAATACCACCTTCTTCTGCTAATATTTTCAGCTTCTCTAAAATTCCCTGTTGAATAGCTAAACTTGCTTTACTATCTTCTAGTTTAATTTGGTTTTGAGTAAGTTGCTTTCGGGTTTTTTCTACTTCAAATAGTGCCGCAGAGGAACGAGAGTCTAATTCCTTTTTGGCAACTCGTAGAAGTTGTTGTTCATCAATTCCTAATCCAGAATCTTGACCAGAGTTTTTTAATTGAGTCCGAAATAATTCATTTTCTGCTACTAAGGCTGCTCGGCTTTTTAACAGAAAAGCAGTTTCTTGTGGCAAATTGCCGCGCAAATAGAAGAGTTCAGAACCGGTAGCGGTACTTGCACTCATCAATCGGCGATAAATCTGGTTTTCTTTAATTAATGCAAGGCGAATTTTCTTCAAAGAATTCAATTCGGCTACAGAAGCGATAGAATCAAAAGTTAGCAACAAATCTCCTGGCTTAACATCTTGTCCATCTTTAACATTAACTGTTTTCACCACGCCACTAACAGGAGCCTGAACTTCTTTGACTGTTCCTTGCGGCTTTAATTGTCCTGTTGCCGGCACTACTTGCTCAATTTTGGCAAAATAAGTCCAAGCAATTCCAAAACAGGCTAGTCCTATGAGTGTAGCCATGATTGTACGCGACCAAATTGGAGATTGGCGCAAGACAATAGATTGTTCAAATTCTTGATTGTTTGAGTTATTGAAAGACTCTTGAGCAGCTTTTTGTTGTTTTGTAAGTAGGCTGGAATCTTGCTTCACTCCGTTTTTTTGATTGCCGTTTTTGTGATTGCCGTTGAGGTGATTCCCATTAAGTTGAGTCATAACAATTTTGGATTTTGGATTTTGACTTTTTTGTAGAGTGGGCAATGTTTCCCGATGCCAAAAACCTTTGCCCCCAAAAATGACTAATTACAAGTTTACATCTTGTTGCTGATACAGGTAATAATAATGACCCTTAGTAGCCATTAATTCTTGATGGCTGCCTTGCTCTATAACTCTGCTGTTATCCATCACAACAATCATGTCTGCGTTACTGACGGTATTCAGCCGGTGGGTAATAAAAAATACTGTATCACCCTTGAATGCTTTGGCTAAGTTGAGACAGATTTGCCGTTCTGTGGGATAATCTAATGCACTGGTTGCTTCGTCTAAAACTAATAGTTTTGGTCTTTGTAAAACTGAACGAGCGATCGCAATTCTTTGTCGTTGTCCACCAGAAAGTGCAGAACCGCGTTCTCCCACCCGCGTGTTATACCCGTTGGGTAAGTTCATGATAAACTCGTGGGCACACGCAACCTGAGCCGCTTCGATAATTTCTTCGGTTGTGGCATCGGGATTAGTTAAAGCAATATTTTCCTGAACGCTGCCGTCAAACAATAATGTCTCTTGAGGAACTACGCCTATTTGTCGTCGCAGTGAATAAAGTTCCACTTTGGCAATATCATAACCATCAATCAAAATTCTGCCGGACTCAGTATCGTAAAGTCTCAGCAGTAATTTCATCATCGTACTTTTACCAGAACCGCTTTGTCCGACAATGCCGATAAATTTCCCTGGCTCAAATTCGAGGTTGACATTAGAAAGTTGTAGAGGGCCACTTGTACCAAAACGGAAGGAAACATTTTCGTATTTCACTGCTCCTTTAATAGTAGGTAAGGGTATATTGTAGCGGTCTGTTTCTCCTTCTTGTGGTGTATCGACAATATCGCTTAAACGTTCTAGAGACAAGGCGGTTTCTTGGAAGCTTTGCCAAAGTTGAGCTAGACGTAATATTGGGCTGGTAACGTAACCCGATATAATCCTAAAAGCAATTAATTCGCCTAATGTTAATTCTTGTTGCAGTACTAAATAAGCTCCTACCCACAAAACTAGTAAACTGCTGAGTTTGTTGAGAAAGTTGCTGGTAGAATTGGCAAGGGTAGAAGTCACAACTGTTTTAAAACCAGCGGCAACAAATCGGGCATAACGCTCTTGCCAAGAAAAGCGCGATCGCAATTCGATATTTTGCGCCTTTACTGTTTGAATTCCTGACATCACCTCCACTAAATAAGATTGAGTTTCGGCGTTGCGTTCGGCTTTGGCCCGTAACTGTCTGCTAATGGTGGGAGAAGCAACTAAGGTAATTACAATAAACACCGGAATTGTGCTTAAGCCAACTAAGGTGAGTTGCCAGCTGTAAATCAGCATTACACCGATATAGACCACTGAAAACAGAGCATCTAACCCCACTGTTAAGGCAGTACCCGTGAGGAATTGGCGGATATTTTCTAGTTCGTTGATACGAGTAGAAAGTTCACCCACCGGTCGGCGTTCAAAATAGCGCAGCGGTAGACGTAGTAAGTGGTCAATAATTTGTGACCCTAAACCCATATCGATCCGGTTAGTGGTATCGACAAATAAGTAGGTTCGTAAGGTAGTCAACACTGCTTCAAATAGCCCGACTACTAATAGTAAAACCCCCAAAATATGTAGTGTGCCAATACTATTTTGAGTGATAACTTTGTCAATAATTAACTGAACAACTAGAGGATTTGCCAACGCTGCCAATTGCACGAAAAAGGAAGCAATAAAGACTTCGATCAGGACTCGACGGTGTTTTGACAAATAGGGCAGAAACCACCGTAAACTAAAACGTTCTTGGGGTGTTTCTTTGGTAGCACTGAGTAGTAATACCCTAACCTGGGGCGGAAAGTTGGTTGGATCAACCTCTAATTGTTCAACCAGTTGAGCGGGTTTGCAGCGCACAATTCTTTGAGATGGCACACCCACAACCACGGTATTGGCATCAGCCGCATATAAGACGGCAAAACTATCACCATAGCGAATCAGCGCAGGTGTCGGAATGCGCGTTATAGAAGCGACTGGCAGCTCTATTAACTGGGCTTTCAGTCCAATTGACTCTGCCAGGTAAGCAGTAACTTGAAACGATATAGTCCCCTGGCGTTTGACTTGCTCAGTTAAGATGCGGCGAACCACCTCTCGCCGAAACGGCATTTCTAGGTGCTTCGCGATCATTTGGAAGCAGGCGAAGGCTGAATTTAGTTCTCCTTTACCGCCAAAAAATGGGTATTTTTGGTTTGGCGAATTCTTTGAATTTTGGGGGGCTGGCTGTGGAACTATTTCGTCTGATGCGTAGGGGATATCTAATTTCTCTGGGCTATCTGATGTGGTGTCACTAACCACAAGTTCTATCTGATGACTCTCTTCTAAAAGCAAATCTGAAGGATGTATACCAACCAACCGCGCGGGGTTTTGACCTATGACTTGGATATTATCTCGATCGTCGTCTGATTCTAGGCGATCGCCAGGTGACAAATCTGTGATTGTACCACCGCCACTGACAAACCAAATGCTTTCGCTATCGAGTTGGTTGAATGGAGTTTTTCCTGAAGGAAGGTAATGTATTTTTGCCTTTGGTAAGGCTTTTTCTGCCAGTTCTCTGAGATTTAAGGTAGCGATCGCTTGCTTTTGCCAATAGGAACCGATAATATCGAAAACTTCGGCCAAATAACTGCGGTTCTTACGAGCTTCGGCAAAGGCTGGGTATGAAGCCAGAAAGCTCAAATATGCTGATGCACTCAAGGTTAAACATACTACTTCGGTAGAAGCGATCGCTGTTTCACAAGGGACATCGCGCAACAAACCAATTTCGCCAATAATTTCCCCTGGTTGCAGTAATTTCAGGGTGATTGGCATTTGCGTCTGGGGGTCGTATCCCAATAGCCGCACTTGTCCCTCATAAATGATGGTGATGCGTTCTGGGAGACTTTCTTTACCGATGATTTTCTGACCTATGCGATAGCGCCAGGCTTGTAGTTGTTCTGATAAATTAGCGATCGCTCCATCTGGTAAGCGATCAAACCCTTCTAGGGTGGTGAGAAATTCGGGAAAAGTACTCTTAATATAAGTCATATCAAACAAATCGAAGGTAAAAGTGAAGAAGAAGGCTGAGAATATTACCCAGTATCTCTTTTATTAACAGTGGCAGTATTTGATTTTATGCCAGCAACAATAAGACTTCTGTGGCATTTAGGTTGCCTAATTTTGTCAAATTGCAGAGGTTAATTTTGTCTAATTTCATACCTGTGTTCCCTTAATAGGGTTCCTACTGTTATCTATTGTTCAAAACCAAAGATAGTCTAAATAGATCGAGGACAAGTTATCACTTGGTTAACGCCACATAATTTATACAAGTTTAAAATCAATATTTAGTATTGCAAGTATGCATGAAGGATACTCATCATCAAACCAAGATACAGAAACGCGGTTGTTAAACTTAGGGCTGCCTATTTTTAATTTATGATAATCAACTTGAAAATATCACAGATGTTTTCCTAAGTAAATACCCTAGTTAAGAATTATGTAATAAAAAAACTTTAAATTTATAAATTATGTTTTACAAATTGTTGATACAGAGATTTACAGTATCATTGATGGCGAAAAACAATGAACTTTCCTTGTTAAAAAATAGTACCCATGACCGATTATGAAAGAATTCTCCATCACTTTTTTGCTAGCCTAATTTAATAAGAAAGGTAAAGGCGAAGATTTTTTACCCCCCAAGAAGAATCAACTATTAAATTTATGAAGGAAAGACAAGAACTGCCTTCAGTAAATTTACTAGTTTAATTAACATGAAGTTATTTGCAAAGAATCGCGCGCAGGCGTAGCCCGTCGTAGACATCGCCTGCTATACAAAAGCTCTAGAATTCAGAAATAGCAAAAGTTTGCTGAGAGTAACAGAAGAGGGGTAATTGTTCAATAGATAGGGAGAACAATCTCAAATTCAGTTCCTTCAGTTGGCTGAGAACGCACAGTTAAAGTACCGCGATGTTGTTGGATAATAGAGTAGCTAACAAATAACCCCAAACCTTGACCACGGCCAACGGGCTTTGTGGTAAAAAACGGTTCAAAAATCCGCTCTTGCAGGCTTATAGGAATTGTACTATCTGTATTAGCGATCGCAATTCGTAACCATTCACGATCTATCACTCCAGTACAAATCCGAATTTCTGGATGTTCGCTGTTTTGGGCATTATCTCGAATCGCATCAATGGCATTGTTAATAATATTCAGGAAGACTTGATTCAACTGACTAGGATAGCAAGTCACCAGAGGTAAATTGCCATACTCCTTGATGATGCGCACTTCGGGTTGATTTTCAGAAGCTTGTAAACGATGTTGCAAAATTAACAGCGTACTTTCAAGACCACTGTGTAAATCTACAGCTTTGATTTCGGCTTCATCTAAGCGAACAAAGTTGCGTAAACTCTGGACAATTTGGCTGATGCGATGACTACCAACCTTCATAGATTCTAAGGTTTGATTGGCATCTTCAAACAGAAAATCGAGATCAATTTCTTCCCGTTTATCTTGAATAGCTCGACTAGGTTGGGGATATTCCTGCTCATAAAGCATCAGCAAACTCATCATGTCTGCGACATAATTTTCTGTATGGGTCAGATTACCCTTAATAAAATTAACTGGATTGTTAATCTCGTGAGCAATACCAGCTACCAATTGACCGAGGGATGACATTTTTTCGCTATGAATTAATTGTCCTTGAGTTTGTTGCAATTTTTTCAAGGTCTGCTCTAAATCTTGGGCTTTTTGGTTGAGAGCTTGGGTTTTGTGTTCTACTTCTGCTTCTAGGGTGCAAGAATAGTTTTCGGTTTGTTGATACAGACGGGCATTTTCCACAGAGATAGCGGCTTGACTAGTTAGGAGTTGGAGAATCTCGATGCGATCGCTGGTAAAAGCGCCTAAAGTTAAGTTGTTCTCTAGGTACAAAATACCGCTGAGTTTTCCTTGGCGACTAATGGGAGTGCATAAAACAGATTTGGGTTGGTGAGTGATAATGTAGCGATCGCTGGCAAATTGCACTGAATCACTCAAGTCTTCAAACACAGCCGTCTCTTGAGTTCTGGCTACTGTATAAATCAAACTTTGGGGAATTTCTGGGTATTGCTCCAGGGGAATTTCTAAGGTTTTTACCAGTTGTTGATCGCCTTGAGCTACAACTAACCATTGTTCCTCTTGGTGAAGAACTAAATGACCGATTTGTGCGCCAGCATTGGCGATCGTAATCTCCATTAAGGTTGCCAACAGTTTCTCTAATTCAATTTCTTGAGAGATGGCTTGTGCGGCTTTCATCACCGCTTGCAAATCTAAGTATAAATTTTGCTTGCTAGAGCTTTTAGTTACACTTCTCATCAAAGTTGAGGTGATGGTTAGCCCAGATGCGATCGCAAGATTAGTCGGTTGGAGAATGGCTGTTAGCAGTTGCGGATATTGTTGTTCTAAATGGGCGACTTTCGCCTTTGCACCCCAATGGGCGTAGCAGTAGTAGGCTTCTTGGATATATTCTGCGGCCAGCTTCTCTTTGCCCCAAGCTAGGTAGAATTTGGCAGCTAGCTCATTGCTGAGTGCTTCTTCTTGGATATAACTGTTTTCTTTTGCCCCCTGAATGGCTTTTTCATAGTAGGTCATTGCGTCTAAATGACCCAAAAATTTTGCCCGCTCTGCTTCAACTAAATCGTATTTGTGTTGATAATTAGCGGGAGCATGGAATGCCCACTGACTCATCAATTTCTGGTTTTCTGCAACTTTTTCTAGTGCCCATTGTTGCTCTGCTTCATTGCCATTTGAACAGGTAGCCAGAAGAGTAAGAGAGTAGTAGAAATTATGTTCTGCAAACTGCAAGAAGCCAACCATGTTTCCCTGGTATTTTTCGGCTTCTTTAGCATGGATAAGTGCCTGCTGATAGTCCTGAAAGATGAACAGAAGAATCGTCTTTGCCAGATGGAGTAGGAACAGAAGAGTTCCGTTTTGAGTTTCAATTAAAATCGACAGCATTTTCCCCTCATCGAAACTCTCTCCAACGAGTATTAGAGGATCTTCTGCTGCTCCCATCAAATTCAACACGAGCTGACGACAAATCTGCCCGAAATAAATTTGATACTCTTGTTTGAATTTCAACAACAGATCGATGTATTTTTGCTGTTGCTGATTCACCTGCTCCAGTGGTTCGCCGACGAAGAAAAGATAGTTGCAGTAAGAAGTGGCGTTGTAGCAGGCATACTCGACATCACCCGCTTCTAATCCAATCTGAATAGCTTCACGTAGGGGAGCGATCGTTTTGCGAACGGGTTCCCGCCAGTGGCGCACAAACACATCAAAAATGTTAATCACTTTTGCATGCAATTTCCTGTCGTTGAATAGCTCCAGCAATTTTAATCCTAATTGTCCAAACCGATAGCCTCTTTCAATTCCGGTTGGGCTACCACATAAAACCAGACCATAAAAGGTGTAGCCAAATGCCGAAAATGCCGAGTTGCCAAATTGAATCGATAGGTTCACTAGTGTGTAAGCAATCAGTGGTAACATATCTGGTTTAGCGTTCAGGCTGGGAGTAAGCATTGCGATCGCAATTCGCATGGCTGCCAATTTATGCGGATCGAGCATCTCTGGCAGGTTCATTAAATCCTCGATCGCTAACTCCTGTGGGGGTTCTTTAAACAGGGGTTCACCCAAAAACTCCAGCACTTGTAGACAGATATCGATCGCTGCCAACATTTGATTTTGAGCAATGTAGAAATAGATTTTGATTTCATACATCTTCACCTTTTGCAGCAAATCCTGGGCGTGCTGAAGAACAATTTCTGAAAGCTGTTCTGCCTGCTCGAAATGGGCAGTTAGGTACTCAATTTCAGCCGCTTCTGTATAAAGGGCAAGGGTCAGGTCGTAATGATCTTCCCAACCGTTTTCTGGAAGCACTGCCAGTCCTGCTGTGAAGTATTTACTTGCCGTTTCATAGGCGGTTGCAGCCTTGGCTTTTTGTCCTGCTTGCAGATTCATTTGAGCCAGTTCATTCCGTTGAACTAGATCCAATTCTTGCAGCCTAGAGATTTCGTCACCATTTTGTGCATTCAACAATCCGGGAGAAGTTTTTTGAGATGTTAATCTCAGACCGTAATTTAATTGATTGACAATTTCAAAAATTTTCCCTTCTCGCTCTGTTTCCGGCGTATTTGCCCACAGTTGTTGCCCGATTTTGAAGTGGGTAGACTGTTTTTGATCTTCTGGAATCAGACTGTAAGCAGCTTGTTGGACGCGATCGTGCAAGAATTTATAAGGAACGACAATCTCACCATCGCGATAGATGTTGTCTGAGTTATTTGATTGGAAGAACTTGTAGGTTTCACTAATGGGGAGAATCAGCCCTTCTTGTAACGCCGTCCATAGGTTGGATGCCATATCAACAAGTGATGTTTCAGAGACCCTTGCCAAGGTCTTCAAATCAAATTGGTTGCCAATACAAGCCGCCAGTTTCAAAAGCTCCTGTGTATCCACCGGAAGTTTCTGCAACTGCAAGGCCATGAACTCTACCACTCCATCGGTCAATGCTAACTGCCGCACCGAAGCCAAGTCACATTGCCAGTAACCCAATTCTGGCTGGAACTGAATCCAACCCTCCTCGTGCAGTGCTTTGAGAAACTGCGTTGTAAAAAAGGGATTCCCTTGGGTTTTCTGATATACCAATTGTGTTAAGGGTTGAGCCACTTCCTTGGGACAACTTAAGGTGTCTGCCACCAAATGATTCACCGTTATTTCTAACAAGGGTTCTAGGGTAATCGTATTGACGATAGCTTGGGCTTGCTGAATCTGTTCCAGCGTCAGTATCAAGGGATGAGTCGGAAAAACTTCATTATCTCGATAGGCACCGAGAATAAGTAAATATCCAGAACTGGTTTCACTCGTCAATAATTGCAGCAAGTTCAGAGAAGCCGAATCTGCCCATTGCAAGTCATCTAGAAATATTACTAGAGGATGCTCAGGGGTGGTAAAAACCTGGATAAATTTCTGAAAGAGCAAATTGAAACGATTTTGGACAGCACTACCAGATAGTTCCGGGACTGGGGGCTGTCGACCGATAATTCGCTCTAGTTCAGGAATCACATCAACGATCGCTTGTCCGTTTTCACCCACCGCCGCCAAAATTTTCGCTTTCCACGCCGCCAATTGGACATTACTCTCACTTAGCAATTGTCCCATCAAATCACGAAAGGCTTGCATAAAGGCACTGAAGGGGATATTACGCTCCAACTGGTCGTACTTGCCTTTGATGAAGTAACCGCGTTGTCTGACAATCGGTTTATGGACTTCATTGATCGCCGCAGTTTTACCAATCCCGGAAAATCCTGCTACTAGCATCATTTCTGAACTGCCATTAGCGACACGCTCAAAAGCTTTGAGCAAGGTTGCAACTTCTGTTTCTCGCCCATAAAGTTTTTCGGGAATTGTGAAGCGATCGCACACATCCCGTTGTCCCAAGACAAAGGTTTCTATTCTCCCCGTTGCTTTCCATTGATTGATACAGCATTCTAAATCATGCTTCAAACCCAAGGCGCTCTGATACCGATCTTCGGCATTTTTCGCCATCAACTTCAATACTATCTCTGAGGCGATCGCGGGAATTTCTGGATTAATACTGTGTAGAGCAAGTGGAAGCTTGGCTAAATGACAGTGTACTAACTCCATTGGCTCGTGGGACTCAAACGGTAATTGTCCGGTCAAAAGTTCGTATAATGTCACACCTAAAGCATAGAAGTCACTGCGGTAATCAATACCACGATTCATTCGTCCGGTTTGCTCTGGAGAAAGATAGGCAAGGGTTCCTTCCAGAACATTGGGATTTTGGATTTCCTGGTTTTCGCGCGGGAGGAGAGAGGCAATGCTGAAGTCAATCAGCTTGACTTGGTGCGATTCTGGATGAATCAGAATGTTGGCGGGTTTGATATCTTTGTGGATAACTCGATGCTGGCAGATATCATGGAGAATATCAGCAATTTGTCGGGCTATTTCTAAAATTTCCTGTAAAGATAGGGAATAGTTTTGGGTATAATCCCGTAGGGAAATGCCGCCAAAGTCTTCCATCACTAGGGCATAGCTGTTACCGTATGCTTCTAGGCTTAATGGATGGATTATGCCAGGAATGTTAAGATTTTTGGTGATTGTATACTGGTTACGAAACTGTAATAATTCGCTAAAAGTAGGGTAGTCTTGCTGTAATAGTTTAATCACCACTGGACGCTGACTTGACTCCTGCACTGCTCGATAAACTATTGTCTGAGAACCTGCATAGAGCTGCTCAACAATGGCATAACCTGGGATATAGGGCAATAGATTTGAATCGGGGATTGCTGCCAGTGTCGTCATAGCGTCAAGTTAAAATCTTTAGAAGAAGTTTATAACTTTAATATTCCCCAATAATTTGGCAAAATAAACATTCCGTAACTTGTATACATAATTAATAATTAGGACTTGCTGAAAAACAAAGAGAAGTTCACAGTATATTATGTTTGATCAATACGGAATTCAAAAATGCAACGATTGCTACTATACGTACATTCTTATTAAAGCTATGAGGCGTTATTACTATTAGCAGAAGACGAATTTTAATTGCAACAAGTAGTGCTTGCCCTTATTACAAGAACATTTTTGCAACAGGCAGTGATCCCAAGACTTCAGCTATTGCAACCCAACGGCGTACTCGCCATCCCACATTTTCACGGTGCAACTAAAGTCACTCTCAAGCAAAAAGAACTAACTTTTATCCAGAATTACTTTCAAAATTTTTAGAATCGCTCTTATGCCCTTACAATCTGTGTAATTCGTTTTTTAATCATATTGGGGCGATTTGGTACTTCATTCATGGTTAAAATGCAGAATTGATAAAGATTTTAACCTTGCCACCACTTCCGTATCACTCCCTCCCAAAAGTATGATAAAAAAGCTCACAAAAATCGCTTTGGCTTGCAGTGTTTTAGTAACGATAAGCGCTATCAATATTCAGGTTAAAGCCCAAGAAAAACGCCTGCTAACACTCGACGATCAATTCGCCTTTCGCCAAATTAGCGATCCCCAACTTTCTCCCTCTGGAGACTGGATTGCTTACACAGTAACTAATACCGATTTAAAAAATGATACACGAGATAACCATATTTACATGACTTCTTGGGATGGCTCCCAAACATTACAGTTAACTAACGGTAACGATAGTGAATACAATCCTCAGTTTAGCCCAGATGGTAAATATCTAGCTTTTCGCTCCAGCCGTGAATCTGGAAAACAGCAAATTTGGTTGCTCAACTTAGCAGGCGGTGAAGCTGAGAAAATATCTGACTTTGCTGGTGATGTTAGCGATTTTGTCTGGTCTGGTGACAGTAGACGACTAGCCGTAATTGCCTCCTCACCAGCCCCAGAAACTCCCTTTAATGGTAAAACCCCACCACCGATTGTTATCGATCTGTTTCACTTCCAAGAAGATGGTGTCGGTTTTATCGATAAAAGTCGTGAACATCTTTATGTATTGGACTTAGCAACTCGCAAAACAGATATTCTCACTCCAGGTTCATTTAATGAGTCTTTACCTGCTTGGTCACCTGATGGCAAAAATATTGCTTTTGTGAGCAAACGTGGTCAAGAGAGCGATCACAATAATAATTGGGATCTGTATGCAATCGCCGCCCAATCGGGAGCCAAAGCCCGTCAGCTAACTACCTTTATTGGGCCTGACTCCGCTCCTGATTGGGATAGCCGTCCGGTTTGGAGTCCAGATGGGAAGTCAATTGCTTATTTGCAGGGAGGTTCACCCAAACTTATTGAGTACGCAGTTCATCATCTCGCCATTATCCCCGCCGAGGGAGGTACTCCCCTTCTACTAACTGCCAACCTCGATCGCAATGTTGCCAAACCGCGCTTTACCACAGATGGTAAATCAATACTGTTTTTAATCGAAGATGATGGCAATGTTCACCTAGCAAAAATACCTGTAACTGGTGGCAAAATTGAGCGATTCTTAGCAGGAAGACAAGAGATTAGTAAATTTGATTTAGGACGCGATGGCAAAATCGCTTTACTTTCCTCAACACCACAACAACCAAATGCAGTCTTTGCCTTTAATGGTAAAAATTTGCGTTTAATATCACACCAAAACGATCAGTTACTAGCGCAGTTAAATTTAGCAACTACAGATGAAATCAGCTTTTTGAGTAAAGATGGTACAGAAATTCATGGCTTTCTTGTTAAGCCATCTCACTATCAGCCAGGGAAGAAATACCCAACACTGCTAATGTTGCACGGCGGGCCTGTCGGTCAGTTCACAAATCAGTTTAAGTTTAATTGGCAACTGTTTGCGGCTAAAGGTTATGTCGTTGTCGGTGTTAACCCACGTGGAAGTTCAGGTAGAGGTGAAGCTTTTTCCAAAGCGATTTATGCAGACTGGGGAAACAAAGATGCTCAAGATATTATTGCCGGTGCTGATCATGCGATCGCTACCGGAATTGCTTCGCCATCGCGCTTAGGAATTGGTGGGTGGAGTTACGGGGGAATGTTGACCAACTATACTATTGCTCAAGATAACCGCTTTCAAGCCGCAGTCAGTGGGGCTGGTGAATCAAATATTCTAGCGACCTATGGTACTGATGAGTATATTGATGACTATGAACAAGAGCTTGGCGTACCGTGGAAAAACCTCGATGTCTGGCTACGAATTTCTTTCCCATTCCTTCACGCTGACCGCATTGTTACACCAACATTATTTATGGGAGGTGATAGGGATTTTTCTGTACCACTACATAACTCTGAACAGATGTATCAAGCACTCAAAAGTCTGGGAATTGATACCCAGTTAGTAGTTTATCCTGGACAGTCCCACGGAATCAGCAAGCCGAGTTATCAACGTGATGTCCTAGAACGTTATTTAGCTTGGTACGATAAATATCTCACACCCTCAACCGCATCTCCTATTTTTGAGCCAAAATTGAGAAAGAAAAAAAGCAACTAACAAAATTTACTATGAATCGGAGAAATTTGGGCATCTGGTGGCATCTGCTCCCAATTGGGTCGACTGGATGGGGTGACGACCAAGCCCGTTGGGGCGGGGTGTAGAATGGTCGAGTCAAGGATTTGGCGTTGCATAGTTGAAGTATGAATTAGAGCGATCGCTATGCAATGTCCAAGGTGTGCATCAACTCATATCCGCGAGAATAAGAAAAAAGGTAGTAAACAAAATTACATTTGTGTTATTACCATCGACAACAGGAAAAAGGCGCAGCTACTTCCCGAATGCATCTAGGGGTAAAAGCACAGGTATTGATTCAAGTTAGAGATTTTGTGAGAAGATGACCATCCAAAACCAGGCTAAGTTGCCCATTGGCAAGAATGCTAGTTCCTTGGATATAAGCAGCAACTCGGATTGCTTCCCCCAGAGGATGGATTGCAGCGGATTGCTTGCCAATGATGCAATCTACTTCTAAAGCACATCGTTTGTCTAAGTAACTAAATACTAATAAAGGCTTATCTTGCTTGAAAGCATTTAGTGTATTTGTGCTGTAAGTAGTAACTGAGGTAGGAAGCTGGTTAAGACAAGTCAGCACATCAGTCAATAAGTGGATAGGGACGAGCATTTCTGTTGTTAGATCCTCATGAGCATAACCAAGGAAGCCACTGGTGCCAGAAGACTGCAAAAATAACATACGTCCCGCTTGAGTTTGGATGATTTGTTCGGACTGGGATAGACAAATCTGTTCTACAGAATCGGCAATAAATGCATAGACTCTAGAGTTAGCTTGACAGACGATAAGTTGAGCAATTTTTTGATCGAGGGGAATTTGGAGCGAGAAGGCTGTACCATGTCCAGCTTTAGACTTCAATACTATTCTTCCCTGAATAGCTGTTAATTGCTTGCAAACTTCAGTTAATTCTACTCCTAACTCTAAGGCAGCGCGATCGCATAAAACAGATGAAACCTCTGGTTCAAGTACCAGTTCTTGTAAGATATCCCCTGGTTTTGTCAAGTCGATTCCTTGGGCTGAAGCTTGTTGATAAATTTGAGATAAGTTAATTCCTGCGCCATCATCACAGCCATCAATAATCAGTTGATTTCCCTGCTGATAAACCTGAATTTCAATAATACCGTTGCTATTTTTACCTAGCTGTTGGCGTGTTTGACCAGACTCAATACTTTGCTCTAGTAAATAGCAACTTATATGTAACAGGAGAGTATGGAGGCGATCGCTAAATGCCCGATCGACTTGGATATCGCTAATTTGTAAATGTAGTTTAGCAGACTTATCTTGTAGAGCTTGTAACTGAGACCAAAGCCGATGCAACGGTTCTAAGGCTACTTTTAAAGGAATAGTTGTAACTTTTTTGACTAAATTGGCAGAATGGTTAAGTAACTTTTCCTGCTGTATCAGTTCTTGTTTGAGTTGATGATGATTGTTATTCAGCGAATCAACAGTTGATGCCACCTGAGACGCTTCAGCCAAAACAGATTGCAGAGTACTGTATAATTGCTGAGAGCGAGAAGCAGCTAGAGGAGAAAGGGTATCTGAAATTGCTGCTAAACGTCCTGACCATTCCTGTAGATTATCCAGCAGATGTTGTAATCGTTTAACTTGTCGGAGCAACCGCCCGATCGTATGTTGTTGTTCTTCTTGACAGGCTTGCTGATTATATGTAGTTAATAATGTTGCAACTAGCGTGTTTAATTGTTCGAGATGCTTAATATTGATGGGTGTGGCGGTTGGAATACTTGTTGCAACAATGGTAGAAATGGATTCTTGCAAAGAGAGGGGATGGCGATCGCGAACAGATTTAACTAGGGATGCTTCAGTAGGCAGGGAAAAATCCCCCAACCAAGCATGAAAATCTTCTTCTCCATACTCCTCCGGGTTTGCTAGTTCCCCTACATTGATGGGAAACTGCTCGGTATCTACGCGAACAAGGCTGCCAGACTGGGGGGTAGTTTCACAAGAGGCAGGGGGCAGGGGGGTGGAGGAGCAGAGGGGCGGAGGAGCAGAGGGGCGGGGGAGCAGAGGGGCGGGGGAGCAGAGGGGAAAAAAATCTCCCCTGCTCCCCTGCTCCCCTGCTCCCCTGCTCCCTACTCCCTGCTCCCCTGCTTTTTCAGATTCGTGCGGTTGCTCTATCGATGTCTCAAGGTTTGTTTCCTGGGAATCGCCAAACTCTGCTTGTAGATGAGCAACAATGGCAGACATCCGCTCTAGAATTTCTACTTCGTCAATTTGCGAGGCTGTTAAAAATGCCATCAATAGCATCTGTAGACAATCTAATCCTTCTGACAACAGGGAGGCGATTGAGGCGTTGACAGTTGCCCGATACTGATGTAGAAGCTGAAAAATCTCTTCTAGTGCAGCCGCAACTATGGCAATGGCATCTAACTCAGCTGCTATGGCAATCGAATGCAGAGAGCTAGCAGCTTCCATAAGAGCCAAAGCTGTACCAGGGTTACTGTCTTTTGTATAGTTAGGCAACTCCTGCTCCAAGAACAGTAACAAATCGATCGCTTCTTCTAGAAAGCGATCGTCGTTCTGCGGTTGGGGGACAAAATCGGTACTCATGAAAACAACTCTCAGTTTCTATGGGGTTTGTGACAATTTTATGGCTTCGATATTGTTTGGAGGCTACAAGCAGCGATGTCGGCGATCGCTTTGAATTGCTCCTGGATTTGCGCGATTGACTCCAACCCCGCACTAATTTGGCGATCGCACGGTTCGATGGCAGAAGCAACGTCTGCTGCTGCCACCTGGAGTTCCTGGAACCATTCTTCTATATTTAAGGTGCTGTCGCGGGCTTGACGGGCGAGAATTTCCACCTGTTCGGCAGCAACTAACAAACCTCTTTCGCGATCGCTAGCTTTTGTGGCTTCGATGGCTGTATTCAAGGACAAAACCTGAATTTTGGTACTCAAGCCTTCCACAAGGCGAACAAAGCCAGAAGCTTGCTGGCAAAATTCATCAAGATATTCCAGCTGTTTATTAGTAATAGCAACAGTATCTTGAATAGACATTAAATGCTCACCGGCAAGCTCGGCGATTCTTGCTCCTGCTTGTACAGCCTGGCTCACCTGCTGAAATGGCACTAGTAATTCAGAGCGATCGCCGGATTCAGCCTTTTGCTGTTGAGCAGGTGGAGCTACTATTTCAGCCCAACGCAAGTTAATTGTCAACATCATTCCTACTTGTTGTAGCAAACTGCGCTCTGCTTCCTGCCATTGTCGGGGTTGAAGGCAATGATGAATAACTAAAAACCCCCAAGGCTGTTGTTTGACAATCAAGGGCAAGCAGAGGCTAGCTTGCACCTGAAAGCGTTGCCAAAATTGCTGTTGGCGGGGAGTTAATTCTAATACTTCAGTGAGGTTGTTGAGTGAGTTTTGTCCGTCGCCAACATTGGGTTTAGTAACAAACAAATTTATCGGTAAGGATTGGTTGAGCAAGGATGTCCAACCTGCTTGTATAGCTTCAGCGATCGCTCGACTACGATTATCTTCCTCAAAACGATAAATCAAAACGCGATCGGCGTTGAGAACATCTCGCAGGGCGGTGACTGTAACCTCCAAAAGTTCAGCTTGACCCTTTGTCTGCTGCATTTGCCGATCGATGTCCGCAAGTTGTTCTCGCTGGAGTTGAAAAGCCCCTCGAACATTTTGATCGTTGTCAATGGGCGAATCCTTAGCCAAAGCTTGGATAAAAGCTTCGATTTGACTCACCTTCTGCTGCAATTGAGCGACCTTTGGCCCCTTAGCAGATTGAAAGACTGCTTTGATTAGAGCCACATTAGCCAAAATTTCTTCTATCTGGATTTCATTTTCAACAGGCTGGGTTTCAGAATTAGGGTCTAAAGTTGCGATCATCACAGAAAACTCCTTGGCAGCGTGAAAAAAGCAGGGGAGCAGGGGAGCAGGGGAGCAGGGGGGCAGGGGAGCAGGGGAGCAGGGGAGAGTTATTGTACAAGTTCTTTCCCCTCTGCCCCTCTGCCCCTCCGCCCCTGCCCCCTGCCTCTTATCAGTGGGTTTGCCATTGCAATGTCTGGGCGATCGCTCTGGTGTCTAAAATCCAGCGATCGCCTGGCAGAATACCTCGAACAAAATTTAGCAGTTTGTTTGGGGAAAAGTCGGTTGGTGCCGATTGTGCTTGCTGTAAATCCTGCCACTCTACATCGTAGACATGAGCCACCAAAAACCCGATTACCTGATTTTGCAGCTCGATAACCAGAACCATTGGCTTTTCTGGTCGTGACTGCCGCTTCAAAAGCGGCGCATAACCAAGCAAATGTTCCAAGTCAACCACTCGTAGCATCTGTCCTTGCCAATTATAGAAACCTAAAATCCAACTTGGTAAGGCTGGGGCTGGGGAAATTTCTTGGTTAGCGAGATCAATAATGTCCTGTAATGAGTGGAATGGTAGCAATCCACTTCCTCCATCGCCCAAGGAAAAACGCAGAAATCTTTGCCGTTGTTCGCCTGATGTCAGCCCAGGAGATAAGGTTGGGGTTGTTCCGGGTAGCCCCAACTTATCAGCCAATATCTGGCTCATGCCTAGAAGAAGTACTTTGAGTGGTTCTTCGTTTGGTGCTACAGGCAAAACAGCCATGTGGCTCACACAGCTTAACTCCGCCACTTGCCGATAAGACCACGGCACCGGACGCACTGTATCTAAAGGAATATCGATTAAGGCAGGGGGCTTGTCCACAGGAATGCCACAAATTTCCCCAGTCCGGGTTTGAGTTAGAAGTAAGAAGCGCCCTGAAGTGTCAACCGCAGAGGAAACTTGATGCGGCTGTTGGTCTTGTACTTGCGAAATGAACTTTTGGCGCAAGTCGACAATTGTGATGGTTTGCGCTCCCAAATCAACCATCCCGATACCACTTTCAACCGTACTGCTAATCGGGGGACAAGCCATCACCTTGAGAACTGCACCAACTGGCAGGGCAAATAAATAGTCTGTGATCGCAAAAACAACGACTCGTAATGAGTCGCGATCGCTCACAGCGCCAGATAATCGCTTAAACGGAAAGGGAGTGTTAAGCATAGGTCGGTCGGTGTTGAAAACTGTGGTTAGGGGGCAGGGGGGCAGGGGGGCAGGGGAGCAGGGGGGCAGGGGAGCAGGGGAGAAAGAATAATTAACGCTTCATTAGCCAAGGTGAGGGGTCACTAATCATATTTACCAAACCACCTAAGATCCGATTGTAGATTCCATATAATTCTCTGCCTAATTCAACATCCAAATAATTGCACTTAACAGCAAATTCAATCCATGTTTGTGTTTCTGCTGCCTCTGCTTCACAGTCATTGAGTTTAGCCACAAAAGCTGCTTCATATCTACGCTTTCTCCAAGCTTCAGCTAGATTTGCACAAACAGAACGTGATGAGCGACGAATCTGATCAGTTAATGAATACCGCTCCTCGACAGGAAACTTTTTAGAGAGTTCAAAGATTTTCATGGTTGCATCAAATGCCATTTGATAAACTTTCAAGTCTTGATGATTTTTAATTGGTTCTTTTTCCATCTCCATCTACTCCTCTACTCCATTTACTCCCTCTACTCCTCTGCCCCTCTGCCCCCCTGCCCCCCTGCCTCTCTGCTCCCTGCCTTATCTCAGGTATTAACCAGTTCAGCGATCGCGGCGAGGAAGTTCTGTTCTGAATAGGGTTTGGTCATGTAAGCTTTTGCCCCTAGAGCTAAAGCTAATTGGCGGTGCTTCTGTCCGCTACGGGTTGTTAGCATCACCACAGGAACGCCGGACAAACGCTCGTCTTGGCGACGGTGTTCTAAAAACTCAAATCCATTCATACGCGGCATTTCAATGTCACAAATCACTAAATCGACATCATCGTGTTGCAGCATTTGCGCGATCGCCTCTCGACCATCGCCTGCTTGCAACACTTGATAATCGGCTTTCTGGAGTGTCTGCACCAAACTTTGCCTTTGTACAACCGAATCTTCCACTACTAACACTGTCAGCCGATTAGGTTGAGCAACGGCTGTATTGACTTCCATCGGCTGTTGTTGCGGTTGCGTTATCGTTAGCTGGGATTGCTGCCCCTCTAGAGTCAGAACAGGCTCAGGCGCAGGCAATAGTTTAGTTGCAATACTTGATGTCGGGGAAGTCGGCATCATATCTGTCTCCCAAGTCTGCCGAACTAACTCCAACGGGTCAACGATTAGGGTCAGACTACCATTTCCCAACACGCTGTAGCCTTGGATGTAACTAGGTAAAGTCAGGACTCTACCGAGGGATTTAATTACTAATTCCTGCTCGACTAAAATCTGATCGACTTGCAAGCACAAGTATTGATGCTCTGTTTCCAACAGCAGCAGAGGTTCGACGGTGTTCCGTTGTTTGACTGGAAAAGGACTTAGGTTTAAATTGTGGTCTTGAGTGAATAAAGGATATTTGTAATCCAGCAAATTGGCAAGCGGGCGGATGGGAACTAGTTGCAGACTTTGCCCTTCTCCCCACTGCCAGAATTTTTGGCTGCCTTGCCCGTGTAAAGATTGCTGGACTTGAATCTGCTCTGGCTGCGGTAATAAAACCTGGCTAATTCCTTCAGACAGCAAGCCATAAGTAATACCTTGAGATTGACAAACGAGCAAGCGTGCTGTTGTCAAGCTCAGAGGCAATTGTAGGATGAAGGTGGTTCCCTGCCCTGAAAGCGATCGCACCACAATCGAACCTTGTAAAGCTTGCAATTGAGTGCGAACCACATCTAAGCCGATACCACGACCAGATAACTCACCAACCTGCTTGGCGGTAGAAAAGCCTGGTTCAAATAATAAATCTGCCAGTTGGTCTTCTGAGGCGTAGGCGGCTTCTTCGGAAGTCAGCAGGTGTTTTTCTATAGCTCGTTGACGAATGGCTTCCCAGTTTAAGCCTCGACCATCATCCCGTACTTCAATAGTAGTGCGGTTGCCTTGATGATAGGCTTTAATTGTAATCGTTCCGGTTTCTGGTTTACCCTGCTGGCGACGGGTTTCTACCGGTTCAATGCCGTGATCGAAGGCATTGCGAATCATGTGCAGCAAGGGATCGTACAACTGCTCAGAAATGGCTTTATCCACCAGTACCTTCGTACCGCCAAGCTTGAGTTCAACAGGCTTATGATAAGTTGCTACCATCTGTTGCAGCAGCCGGGGTAATCGATTCAACACTGTTCCCAGTGGAACCATTCTGGCTTGCAACAAATCTTCCTGCGCTCCTGAAAGCAGTTGCTTGCGCTTTCCGAGACTGAAACGAGATTGCTGAACTAAGCCATTAACAGCCTCAATCCGTTCTCCTAATTGCACCATGTCTTCTGTAAGATTTTGCAGGAGAATGTGCAACTCGCTATAGTTATCCATTTCTAAGGCATCAAAATTGGATTGTGCCTCGGTAGCAGAGATAACTCGTGGAGATCCATGTATATGTCGCTGCTTGCGTTCGGGAAGCAGCAGATGTCGATCCGACCAAGTAAAAACTTTACTAAGTTGTTGTTGACAGTACAAAAACTGTAGTAGGGTGTCTTGAGCTGCTTTGTGGATGTGGTTAGATTGCAGGTTTTGTTGGTTTTCGCTGATTAGCAATTCCCCAATTGTATGGCTGAGGCGATCGAGTTGTTCTATCGCTACTCTGATACTGGGAAGTGATGCCGATGATTGAGCCTGGAGGCTTGGCGCTGGTGGTGGAGAGGCTGGCCGATCTGAGTCTGAGTATCGGCAGGATGTCTGTGGATCTCCGATCCAGATTGACTGTAAAATCCGCTCTATGGCAGAGGGGACTACTACCGAATCCTGAGAAATAGGTGCTAGTACCTCCGGTGCTTTCACTACGGAGTTATCAGTTCGCTTCGGGAAAAACGACCAAATTGATTCCGCTTCGCTGGCACTGAGGAGGGGGGATGGCTGATTCTCAGTTGTAGTCGTTTCTGTGGGTTGGGCAGCGATCGCAACTGGCTGCCTTTGCGGTTCTGGGACAGGAGTAGTTAGCATTGCCCATTCTCGCAATTGTGGAGATATCTCTCCCCCTTGAGTGCGATCGCCTGCAAGTACTGCTACTTGAGCTGCTTTAAAATTTTCTAAAGCCGCCTGAGCGATTTGCAATACTTTGTCTGGATGCGCTTTGAGCGCGTTTAGGGTCGCTTGGGCAATTTCTTCCAATCCAGATAAGCCATAGGATGCTGCTAGTTCGACAAAAAATTCGGCTTGGGAGTTGAGTGTTGTTTGAATTTGTTGCGGATCTTGGCTTTGAATGTCAGTTTCCAACTGTTGCAAATCCTGGAGTACACTCCCGGAAAAGATTGACTCTACGACATCAAAGCCAAGTTCTTCCGAACTGGGAAGCGGAGCCTCACGACCAAAAAAGTCACCTAGTTTATGTTGAAGTTGGGCAAAGATTGAGGCAGTGCGATCGAGTATTTCTGCCTCATTGCAGGATAAGCCCATCAAGGCAGCACTCAATGGAGTTCGCAGGCATTCATAAGCATCTAGAAGCAAAGCACCCAATTCTGGATCGATTTCCAGTTCTGGAGCGTATAACGCTTGGAATACATCTTCCAAATGATGGGCAATTGTCTGAATAGTTTCTTGCCCAACACTGGCAGCACTCCCTTTGATAGTATGGGCGCTTCGCATCAAGGCATGAACTTTTTCTATTGTTTTTTCATCAAGTAAACCGATTAGATTCTGCTCAATGGTTTGCAATAACTCTGCCGCTTCCGCAAGAAAAGCCTGCTCTTGATTACTGGGATCGGGGTTCATAATACGCTTGGTGTCAAGGAGATTTATCTGTTAAGGCAGGCAGGGGGAGCAGGGGAGGCAGGGGATCAGAGGAGAGTTGTTTCTCCCCTGCCCCTCCGCCCCTCTGCCCCTCTGCCCCTCTGCCTTATCCTGAGAACAAATATTCACCACGACTTACTTAGTCAACTTTGAACTGGCTAACGCTGGTTTCCAGTTGTTGTGAAGTCATCCGTAGTTCCTCAAAAGACTCGGAAATGTGGATGGCACTTTCTGAAGTCTTACGAGCGATCGCCGAAACATCCATCATTGCCTCTGTCAACATCTGAGATTGCTGACTTTGATGGGAAACTGCTTGGGTAATTCCTTGCACCAATCCACCAATTTCGTTGGTAGCTACTACGATCGCACTCAGGGAATGACGAGTCTCATCGATCAAGTTCGAGCCTTGAACAACTTGGCTAATCCCTATTTCCATTGCTTCGGTAACTTCGTTGGTGCCAGCTTGAATTTCTTGCACGAGTCGCTCAATTTCTGTGGTGGCACTAGCCGACTGATAAGCTAGAGAACGAACTTCATCTGCAACCACCGCAAAGCCTTTGCCATACTCTCCGGCGCGGGTAGCCTCGATCGCAGCATTTAGTGCTAGCAAATTAGTTTGAGTGGCAAAGTTTTCAATCAGACTCACTACTTTCGAGATTTTCTGAGAAGCTTCACCGAGGCGTTTAATTTTCTTCGCTGTTTCCGACACGGTTTCCCGAATCTCCAAAATGCCATCTACGGTTCTTTCCATCAGCGAATCACCAGCTTGGACGGTGTTATTAGCTCTTTGAACCGCCTGTCCGACTTTTTGGGCATCAGCAGCAACTATCTGGGTGGAAGTTACCATTATTTGTAATTGTTCCAGAGCGTGTTCGAGCCGTTCTGCCTGCTGTTGAGCTTGGTCAGATAGTTTCACTACTGAGGTAGTGTTATTGCTGGAATTTTCACTCACCTTGCCAGCAGCAATCTGCACTTGTCGCACTAAATCCCGTAAACTTTGGATCGTAGTATTGTAACCATCGGCGATCGTCCCAATTTCATCTTCAGATAGGGGTGCTCGAACGGTAAGATCGCCTCTGAAGGATGGTTCCAAAGCCATAAGAACGCGTATTGCTCCTTGTTGAAGTTTTTCGCGGGCGGTGCGTTCGCGCTCTGCTGCTTCTGCTAGTTGCTGCTCTTGAATACGCACTTGTGTTAAGTAATCTGCAAGATTGAGGGCAAGACCAATCTGGACGCTGGCTTGGTTGAGAACATCCTCCTCGGATTGCTCCCACTGGCGCGGTGCGCTATTTTGATAAACTCCCATCAGCCCCCAGAGCCGATTCTCTTGAAAAATCGGAGAAATCATGTAGGCTTTAGTTCCCCACATCTCTAACAATTGGATGTGACATTCGTCATGACCGACAGTATATATATTGTCAACCCGCAAACTTTCTTTGCGGGCATAACGCCCTCCTTGGTTGTACTGGAGATAGGTATCTCTAACTCTGGCAAGGCTAGTTCCCACAAGCTTTGGCCAATCCCCAGTCACAGACTCAACTACAAATTCTCCAGACCAATCAGGCTCAAAACGATAAACTCCAACTCGATCTACTTTCAGCAGTTGCCGAAGTTCGTGGGTGGCAAACTGGATAAATTCCAGAACATTACCATGACTTTGGGCCATCTCTGTTAATCGACTTGGCAGGCGATAAGAAAATCGGGCATTTGCTACTTCCCGTTCTGCCAGTTTGATCAGTTCCTCATTCTTGGTTAGAGTTTGTTGTAAGTATTGCGATTGCTGGACGGCAACCCCAAACTGCGTGCCGATTTTCGTTACCAAGTTGACTTCATTCTCTTGCCATTGCCGCGGCCCGCTATTTTGGTAAGCTCCTAACAAACCCCAGAGCTTGTTTCCGGCAATAATCGGGGTGATGATATAGGCTCTAATCTGGAATTGCTCTAGAATTTTCAAGTGGCACTGGGCATGACCAGCAGTGTAAATATCATTAATCACAAAGGTCTCGTTGTTGCGATAGCGTCCACCTTGGGTTTGTTGTAGGTGTTCGTCTTCCCATACAGTCCTGATATCGGGACCAACCAAAGCCACCCATTCACGACTTACGGATTCGGCAACAAACTCCCCACCCCAATCTGGATTGAAACGATACACGGCTAGGCGATCGCATTCCAAATGCGATCGCAATTCTGGTAGGGCATTGCGGAAAATCGTATCTAGCTCTTGAACTTGACGAATTTTTTCTGACAGCCGTGTCAATGCTCGTTGCCCTTCTGCGGCTCTGGCTAACTCTGCATTCTTCTTCTTGAGCTGTTCGATATACTTAACCTGTTGCAAGCCTATACCCATTTGCACAGCTACTTTTCGCAACAGTTGCACATCCTTAGATTTCCACTCACGAGGGCCAGTATTTTGGTATGCTCCTAAAAAGCCCCAGAGTTTGTTTCCAATAAAGATCGGAGCGATCGCGTAAGCTTTAGCCTGGATTTTTTCTAATATCTCTAGGTAGCACTGAACGTGACCAGCAGTGGAGATATCATTGACAACAAAGGTTTCATGATTGCGATAGCGTCCGCCCTGAGTTTCTTGTAAGTGATCGTCCATCCAAATCGTTTTGATGTCGGAACCCCCTAAAGACAGCCATTGATCTCTTACGGATTCGGCAACAAACTCTACACTCCAATCGGGATGAAAGCGAAATACTGCTAGGCGATCGCACTGTAGTTGTTTGCGTAAACTTGGCAGCACATTCAGGAAAATTGTATCTGCCTCTTGAGCTTGGCGAATTTTTTCCACCATCCCTGTTAGCACCTGTTCCTCTTCTGCTGCCTGCGCTAACTCTGCATTCTTCGTTTTCAGTTCTTCAATGTACTCGGCTTGCTGCACGCTTAAACCCAACTGAATGCCCAATTTGGTCAGCAATCGCACCTCCTCGGAATTCCACTGGCGCGGGCCGCTATTTTGGTAAGCTCCTAGCAAACCCCAAAGTTTGTTTCCAGCAAAAATTGGGGCGATGGTGTAGGCTTTAGCCTGGAACTGCTCTAACAGGTCGATGTGGCACTGGGCATGACCAACAGTATAGATATCATTGACGACAAAAGTTTCATTATTGCGATAGCGTCCGCCTTGGGTTTGCTGTAGGTGTTCGTCTTCCCATACGGTCTTGATATCGGGGCCAACCAGAGGCACCCAGTCACTTCCTACAGATTCAGCCATAAATCCACCACTCCAGTCAGAGTTGAAGCGATATATTGCGAGGCGATCGCATTTGAACAACTGCCGCAATTCTGCCAAGGTAGTGCGGTAAATTGTTTCTGGGTGTTGAGAATGAAGCATTCTCTCCGTCATTCGGGCGATGGCGTTTTCTACTTCAGCTACTTGGGTCATTTCTAGATTTTTTAACCGTAGCTGTTCGATATATTCAGCTTGCTGGAGGGCAATGCTCAACGGTTCGCCGATCTGCAACAAAGCACCGATCTCTTCCTCAGTCCATTTCCGAACCTCAGAATTCTGATAGGCTACTAACAAACCCCAAAGATTACCAGCGCGGAAGATGGGGACATTAATGTATGCTTTGGCTTGGAACTTCTCTAATGTTTCTAAATAACAAGGTGAAAAACCAGCGGCATAAATATCGTTGACTTTACGAAAGCGCGTTCCTTTGGTGTAAGCTCCACCCTGGGTTTCCTTCAGATAGGTATCGGCATCAGGTTTAACAGGGGAGGCATAATCCTTAATATTGCAACGCTCTGAAGATATCAGACCTGTTTTTAAAATGCTGTCTTGTTCCTGCATCTCCAACAGTGACGACCAACCAGCAGCCACAGATTCAGCGATAATTTCTCCACTCCAATCTGGATAAAATTGATAAACGACAACGCGATCGCATTTTAAAAATCGCCGCAACTCTTGGGTTGCAGTGCGGAAAAGGGTGCGAAGATCCATTGCTTGCCCAATCTTTTCAATGATGCCGAAAACAGTACGTTCTCGTTCAACAAGTTTGGCTGACTCCTCAGAGCGATTATAAAGTTGTTGCTGATATTGCACCTGTTGAATAGCAATACTAGATAGAGATGCAACCTGCACCATTAGGCGAACTTCACTATCTTTCCACTGACGAGGCTGAGAATTTTGATAAGCAGCGAGCAAGCCCCACAACTTTTCTCCCTGGAAGATGGCAACAATAATGTATGCTTTGGCTTGATAGGTTTCTAAAATTTTGATATAGCAATCAGAAAAACCAGCACTGTAGATATCATTAGTGACTCGATAAATCTGTCCGCGATGGAAATTTTTGCCTTGGGTGTGCTGAATGTAGCTATCTGCACTGTGCGATCGCCCTGTTGTCCCAACCAATCCCCCTTCGTCTGCAAGGTTCCTCACACTGCAATAATTAACGTTATTGACAATTGCTGGGTTGTTTCGCTGTTCTTCTAATAGAGAAACCCACTCAGATCCAGCAGATTCAGCGACAAATTCCCCACTCCAATCTGGCTGGAAACGATAAATTGCGACGCGATCGCATTTTAGTGACTGTCTTACTTCTTGGGTGGCAACGCGAAAGATGGTATCCAAATCTTTGGACTGGAGAATTTTATTCGCTACACCGGCCAGGATTTGGTCTTTTTCCACTTCTTGTTGCAACGTAGCCTGGATCGTGGCAACTTGCAGTTGCGCTTCTAATTCCTGCTCGATTAATTTTAGTAACTGAATTTCAGCATTCTGCCACTGGCGAGCAGCAGTGCATTGCTGCACTACCAACAAACCCCAAACCCCATCTTTTGCTAAGATCGGCAAACTCAAACAAGCTCTTACCTGAAACCGCTCCATTAACTGCTTTTGGTAAGGAGACAAGCTAGCAGTGTAGGTATCCGCGATCGCAACTAATTTTTCTTGTTGATAAAGCTTGGCAGAACCTAACCCAAAAGTGACGGCGGGCAGTTTTTCCTTCAGCATTGGGGTAAAGCCATCCCTCATCGCCTCCGCAACAACTATCCCCAGCGTTGGATTCGTAAACTCATACAGCACCACGCGATCGGCTTGCAGGGCGCTTTGTACCTCTATGACAGCAGTGGCCAGCAAGGTATCTAGATCGGAAAATTGGCGGATTTTGCTAGCGATCGCCTGTACTTGCTCTACCTCTAATCCATCTCCTCCGTCTTGATATGGCAACACACTTAGCAGTTCTTTTAACTTGCGGATTCTCTCTCGCAATGGCCCTGTTTCCACCCAATCAGCTTGATCCAGTTCAGTTCGCAATTCTTCTAGAGCGGAGGTAATTTCCTGTTTTGCTGGTACATCAACGGTATGCCCGTTATCAGTTTCCTTATAACCGTTGCTGGGATTTGACTGAGGTTGGCTGGGTCTAAGATTGTGTTGCGCTACCATGATCTTTCTTGCTATGAATGTTGTCGGAGTTGAGAAGCAGAATGCAGAGCGGAGGACTGTGTGCATCCGCCCTTGGAGTTGTATAGGAAGCTCTGAACTTTAAAGAGGCTGAAGGGCTTGAATCACAACCTGGGTGTCAAGTAACATCAAAGGGCTACCTTGAGAATCCACAAAGTAACCCTGTAAGAATGAGCCTAGTCGTGCAGGTAACATCGATGTCGAAACCTCTAACCGCTCTTGAGGATCGTGAACTTCAATGGTATTGACTTGCTCTACCAACAGCCCGACGGTTTGATTCTGGACTTGAACAAGCATCGCCATGCCAGAGTTACGCACACCTTCTCGCCGACACCAGTGTGTTGCTCCCAACAAAGCTGCTAAATCAAGAATCCAGATCGCTTCTCCCCGCCAATTCATTATGCCTAACAAGAATTCTGCTACCTGCGGTACTGGCAAAATCTCGGTCAGTGCAACTTGAATTACTCCCCGCAAATCAGCTAATGGGAGTAACCCATTTACCTTTCCATTCAACGGAAATCTTAAAAACCTCTGGTTGTTTCCTTGAGAAGAGTTTTCAAGTCGAAATTGGCTATTTATGGGTAGCGAAGAAAAGCTATCGTTGGCCTGTACCATTGCCCTAGTTTCCTTTAGCGAATAAATTTATTAACAGTCTGGAGCAAGGTATTTTCATCTACAGGTTTGACTAAATAGCCATCAGCACCGCTCATATTGCCCCAAGTTCTATCAACATCTGTGTTTTTAGTTGAGCAAATCACTACCGGGATTCCTTTTGTTGTCGGATCGGCTTTCAACTTGCGGCAGAACTCAAATCCACTTTGACCTGGCAAAATCAAATCTAGTAAGATCAAGTCAGGTTTTTGTTGTTTCAACCGCAGTTGAGCCTCTTCACCACTGCGAACTTCATAAACTGAATATCCTCCTTGCTCTAGGTAACGTGTCATCTTTTCGGATTCTGTGAGGCTATCTTCAACTAAAAGAACTTTTTTCATTTTTTTCCTAACTATTTAATTCAGAATTTGAAAAATAATGGCGACAAATAAATTAACACCAAGCTAGATTTAGAGAGCAATTTACCATCCACAATCGGTTTTAAAAATGGATGTAGGGGAGTCACTGTCATAACTACCACTTCAACCTAAACGCTTAAATACTTGTGAAGCACATTGAGTACTTTGTCTGCTTCTACAGGTTTACCCATAAAGTCAGTTGCCCCTACTAATTTTGCTCGCATCCGATCTACTATTCCATCTTTCCCCGTTAAGATTACAACCGGCACATTTTTGAGACTTGGAGTTTTACGGATTTGAGAACAAATTTCATAGCCATTTACTTTTGGCATCAAAAGATCCAAAAAAATGAAGTCTGGCTTGCTTTTAATTAGGTTTAAAACTGCCGTCAAAGAATCTTGAATGCCAACAAAGCGATAACCTTGATGGGTGAGAATTTCCTCCAAACTGCGACAGATCATCGGACTATCATCCACACAGGCTACTAAAGGTCTTGAGACATCAATAATTGCTTTACTAGCTGCTGGAAGGGCAACTTGTATAACAGTGTTCTCTTCTTTCTTCAGTGAATAATTGAAATTATTAACTGCACTGGAGGGGTTGCCAGTTTCTTTACTATTCGCTGGGGGAGCAACTTTGTTGAAATTGGGTGCAACTTGTAAAACAGTGTCCTCTTCTATCTTTAGTGAAGAATTGGAATTATTAACTGCACTGGAGGGGTTGCCAGTTTCTTTACTAATCACAACCTGCCTGAGCTTTGGGGTAGGTGAAAAAGCGATCGCCCCTGTTTTTACCAATGTCATCAATAACCGAGTCAAAGCTAAGACATCCCGACCGCTTTTTTGCCCTAGACCTCGTAAAGTTTTTGTGCCATCAACTAGAGCAATAATCTGTTTAGAGGATGCTTGTCCTTGGAGTAACTCAATTTTTTGAATTATCGGAAATAAATTGGGCGAGTAGGTTGCCAGTCCTGCATTTTGCCATTCTTGCCAGGCTTGTGTAGCCCGTTTCAAAACTTCCTCTGTTGGTATTACAGCTAGGAGAACCCCAGGAACTTCACCAACAACGGTAGTAGGTGACAACTGCCCTGCTGGATTATTGCTATTCCTCTTGGCTTCAATGTACTGCATTATATCAAACAGGACTTCAGTGATTGAGCTTGCAATCAGGCTAACAAGTTGTTGTTGTTCGATTAATTTTTGTTCTCGCAACTTAGCAAGAATGGAATACTCGCGATAATTTTCCTGGGGAGAGACAAGCTGCTCCAACTGTGTCACATCCAGATTAGAACAGTACCGCAACAAGTGTCGTCGCCATCGCTCATCGGGATTAGAACCGCCACCCTGCCAAATTAATCGTCCTAAACGAAAATATAGCGTCCAAGTCGGCCCATCCCTTGCTTCAAGATTTAGCCTGCCTGTAAATAATTTAGTTTGAAGTTGCTCGATCAATTGATTCACAATGGATCGCACCTCCTAATATATCTAGAGTTTTGCATTTACATTAGAATTGCTCAAACCATCCAGCTTACTAACTTTATTGTGAGATTGCCAATAGCCCAGTTCAAAACCTTGATTGAGCTACCCAAACTTGTTATATCCTTTTCTAATCTGGATATCTTTAAAGTTAAAAGCCGGAAACTTGAACAAAGATTTCAGCTCTTTTTCTAATTATTAATAGGTTAACTAATTATTAATAGGTTAACTTGTTGCCATGTTACATCTATTGAGCAAATTGCTTGTATAGATGTAGTTGCAATACAGACCGGAAAAAGATGGAAATGTTGAATACTACAAAGCATAGACCAGCTTTAATGCTTATCGATTTTGTATGCTGCTGCTTAAGGCGATAGACATAAGCGATCGCCCAACCGCTAGTCTGCAAATACAAAAAATCAGCTTGAATTAAGTTTGTCCAGAAATTGCTTGTTGCCGAATAAAATATTGGCGATCGCGTTGTTCTAGTACGCCTTGCTTGATCAAGGAGCGCAGAATATCTATCGTTTGCACCCGGCTTAAGCCTATCACTTCTTCAATTTCTATCAGAGTAGCTCCTTCAGCTTGCTGAATGTATTGCTGCACTTTAGATTTAATAGTATTATCTGCATTCAAGGCAGGCACTTTCTTAGTCATCGCATTGGCAGAAGGACGAAAACCATTAGCTTTAATTGCAGAACGGGAAATTGACCATTTTGGAACTGTTACAACTGATTTCTCTTCTTTAGAAGGAGTCGGGGAAACTGGTTGTTCGGTACTGTAATCGCCCCAAACACTGTTATGTAAGATTTCCCGAAAATTTTGCAAGTTTTGGAATAATGCCTGAGCCTTTACCGATCGCTGTTGGCGGTATTCTTGCTGGCGTTGCGAGACATCTGTTTTTATTTGCAATATTTCCAATTGCCGCTCGACAATCTCTTGCTGAAATTGCTGCTGTTGTAACTTTCTGTTGTTGTCAAGGCTGGTAACAAAACTGCTCAATTCTTGATGAAGCACATCTGCTTGCAGCTGAAGTTCTTGTTGAGTTAGCTGTTTCCACTGGTTAACTTTTTGACGGCGTTCAGCAGTTATTTGTAATCGCTGCGATCGCTCTTGTTCCCATAAATTCTTGAGAGCCATCAGCTGAAATCTCCTATTGTGTTAACTAGAAATATTAAATAAGCTATTACGCATTTAATTTATACATTTACCTGATGACTGATGAATGATGATTGTTAACTCAAAACCCGTCAATCAAGAGTGTTTATATACTTTAAACGCGCATCAGCTTAGAAGCCTTGACATCCTCACCGCCGTGTTCTCCCTTGGCGTTCCTGTTGGCGCAGCCTCTCCAAGAGTTGGGTACGCACTCTTAAGAAGGAGTAATAAGTAATAAGTAATGAGTAAATACCCATTTTTCATCCACTCATTACTCATTACTCCTTACTCATTACTTTAAAGCCGTGCTGTCAGCACGGGGTAAAGACTCCCTTTTTCTAATGTGGTGTTAAGCAGCAGATGGAACAGCAGCCTGAGATGTTAAACCAACTGCCTCGGCATATCTTAAATAGGTTTCAACTGAAGCAATCACAATCCGAGCTTCTATTGATAGTAGTTCAATACCAACTAAAGAAACACGTACCCAAGCATCAATTACAATTCCTTTGTCCAAAATGCGGTCAATAACTTCAGCCAGACTTGAAGATGAGTTAACTTTTTCAACAGCCATTTTCTTTTCCTCTCACAACTCTAATTATTTATTTCATCTTGCTCTGATTGAGCAGTAGGTAAAACTTACACAATGTGTTTTATTCTTCCTGAGTTTAGTGTTCCCAAAAATATAAGATAAATATAAGAAAATAAAAAAATAAATAAAAAATTATCTCATCTTTATTTTTTCTGGTAAAGTTTTAAATATTATTTTTTATGAATTTATGTGAGAGTATTTTCTAGAAAATGATAGGGTGGCAGAGGTTCACTCAGTGCCAATTGCCAGTGCGAGCATTGTACCTGCCAGAGGGAAAACTGCTGCGTACTGAGCGTTGAATCGTTGCGCTGTGCCAAAAAGTGGATTTGCCGCACATCTGACTGTCGAGTTTCACAGATAACATTTGTATATGTTTTGAGAATTAACTGGCTCAAGAGTTCCCACTGTTCGCATTGTTGTGCTTGAAATGCTTGCTGTGTTTGGTAGCGTTGTTTTTTAGCTAATAAATAGGCTTTTCCCTTAGCATCAATATTGTCAGAATCGTCAAGTAAATCACAAGGTGTCATTTTTAAGGTGTACTCAACTTTGTCTGCTAGGTGAGTTAGGACTTCTAGATATTGCTCTTGGTGCTTTTCTAGATGATTCAGTAGTTTTTCTTGCGAGGTAAAACCCCTCCCAAAGCGTAGGGGAAGAAGGGGAGTTTGTTGAAAAAGTTCTCGAATCACGCGATCGTGGTTTAATACAGCTTGAAGTAAACGCTCATCCGTTGCCTGTATTGCCTCCAGTGAGATTTCCGGCTCTACGATCGCACCTAAACCAGAAGAGTAAACGAGTTCAATATTCCTTTCCATCCCGAAGGGTAGAACAAGTGGTGATGTGATCGGGACTAGAAGCGCATAGGCGTATATTGACATAAATTTTGGATACTTATTAAGTACATTAAGCCTGTATAAATACTGAATTTCTGCGTTTTTCAAGTGCGGGTATTTAGATCCCCGACTTCTTTAAGAAGTCGGGGATCTATAAGACCTCATAGTGCTGATTAGCAAGCATTTGGTATGTAACTTGGAAATCATCATTTGTAATCTGAATCAAGCTGGAGTCAGTCAATCCTTGGGCGCGGTATCGACGAATTGCGCTTAAAGCAGCTTGATTGCTCAACAAAGCCAAATCTGCACCATTCCAACCCTCGGTAACTGTCGCCCAGGTTTCTAAATCGACATCAACCAAGGGACGATCTAGATTGTGAACTCGTAAAATCGCTAATCGGCTGGCTCGATCTGGTAGATCGATTTTTATTTGTAAGTCCAATCTTCCGGCTCTGAGCAAGGCAGGATCGAGCGCTTCTGGACGATTGGTTGCTCCTACTAACAGTACTTTCGGGCATTCATGCAACCCATCCAATTCGGTGAGTAGTTGACCGACAACGCGATCGCTAACCCCAGAATCACCAGTGAATCGTCCCCGTGCTGGTGCCAGGGTATCAATTTCATCTATAAACACAACGCAAGGAGCTGCTTGCCGAGCTTTGCGAAAGAGTTCTCTGACTGCCTGTTCTGCGGCACCTACCCATCGGCTGAGTAATTCCGGGCCATTCACAGCAAT
Organism: Nostoc sp.; assembly: GCF_036916655.1. Lineage (GTDB taxonomy): Bacteria > Cyanobacteriota > Cyanobacteriia > Cyanobacteriales > Nostocaceae > Nostoc. Next base: position 6,928 of record NZ_JBALFY010000065.1, on the reverse strand, counting down.
AAAGTTGGCTCTAGCCTGGGATGCGATCGCTTTTGCAAGTAATGTTTTTCCCGTTCCCGGCGGCCCCCACAACAGAATCCCACGGGGAGGCTTGGCTTTGGTTTGCTCGTATAGTTCGGGATAAAGGAGTGCGCCTTCAACAGATTCTTGAAGTTTTTGTTTCACATCATCCAAACCACCAATGTCATCCCAACTGACACTAGGTACTTCAATTGCTACATCCCTGAGAACTGAGGGTTTTATCTCCTTAATGGCTTCGAGAAAATCCTGCTGCGTGACAGTCATGTTCTCAGGAATGGGACTGTTGAGTGAGGGGACTTGACGACGAAGGGCAATGTAAGCTGCTTTTTGACAAAGAGCTTTGATATCCGCACCCACAAAACCGACAGCCAAATCGGCGATCGCACCTAAATTAATTGAAGTCTCCAAGGGCATGGCACTTGTCAAAATCGTCAGAATTTCCAATCGTCCATTGCGATCGGGAACCCGAAACTGAACTTCGCGATCGAAGCGTCCCGGACGACGCAGCGCCGGATCGAGATAATCGGGACGATTTGTTGCCGCTAATACAATTACGCCCTCGGTTTTGGCAAACCCATCCATTAACCCAAGCAACTGCGCCACTAGTCTTTTTTCAACTTCACCTTCCACTTGGCTGCGATCTGGGGCAAGGCTGTCAATTTCGTCAATAAATATCAGGCAGGGAGCAGAACGAGTTGCTTTCTCAAAAATACTTCGCAAACGAGCTTCTGCTTCCCCGTAATACTTGCTCATCACCTCTGGGCCATTGATGGCAATGTAGTTTAACTCTAACTCTTCTGCCAAAACACGGGATGTTAAAGTTTTTCCCGTACCGGGCGGGCCAACGAGCAAAACCCCACGCGGAGGCTCTAACCCTAATTTCACCAATAAATCTGGACGTTTAAGTGGAATTTCAACTAACTCTCTGATTTCTTGGAGAACATCAGCCAAGCCGCCGATACCTTGCCAAGAAGTTTTTGAGTTCGTCCGAGCTGATGGGGGGGTGACATCAGCATCATCCATTGGTGTAGCTGCATCGGTGGAATTGGATCTGACTCGGCTGGAACTCCTTGTTCTCGGAATATTGCCTTGCCGGGGAATACTACTGAGATTATGAGACCGAATTTGAATAGAAGTTTTTAACTCCCCTTTCTCTACTTTTTCTTCTAAAGCTTTGGCAATTTCTAATAGGTGTTCAAATCCTTTAAATATGTCGTCCATTGATTTTACTTAAATAAAAGGTAGAGAAAAATTTAATTTCTAAAAAAAAATCAACAGTTTCAATTTTTATTGCTGTTCATACCAATTCTCTATGAAATGCCTCTAAATATTTTTGAACATAGCGAATTAACTTGAGAAAATCTCTGCGTACCTTTGCGTTAAAAAAAAACTATGATTTGGCACAGCATCAAAAAGAAACGGTATCAATAGGGAGAGGAATTAATTTAATTGGAACTGAACAAGTAAGTCGGTGAAAAAAACCTAACCATAATTAATAAGATAAACTAGACTAAAATCCTCTTCCCTCCTGCATCATCCCAACTACAAATATTTACGCCGTTGTACTTAATCGAAGACGAGCAAAGTTATAGGGGGCAGTGAAATTGTTGTAACGAATTCGCAAACGGTTTTCAAATTGGCGATCGAGTGCTTCAACGTGTTCGCTAAATTGTGATTCTGCTTCCCAAGGAATTAGGTAGGCTGAATTGTAGATCATTGTGTCCATTTGGGGAGTATTTTCTACCACCTCGATCGCAATAGAGTTGAGCGTGCTTTTAAATACATCGATGATGCCTTGCTTGCGATCGCTCATTCCCTGTTCGATGGTTTGCCCTATTTGGATTACCCGCTCCATACTCAGGGGTTGACCTACTAATTTATCCCTTTCGGTTTTGAGATTTGGGTGTTCTGCCAATAGTCCCTGAATTTCTGCCTCGGTATCCCAAAAAACTTTGACACTAACTTCTCGGCAACCCGATAACTTCGCAAGCATTTGCGTCAATTCTTCTTGATGAGGACGAATTAATTGCTGTGAAACCGTTTCCCAGCTTGAAACCAAAAGTCCAAATTGCACGGGCAGTAAATAGCGATCGCCTCCTTGCATGATCTCTTCAAGGACTTTCTCATGACTTAGCAGGTTACGACGGCTGGCCAAATAACGCTCTTGCTGTGCTTCCGAGTAGATGACTGCAAAATCATCCAAAATTTTAATTTGTACGGGTTGCCGATCTAAGCCCTCTAAATTTAAATTTTGTGGAGCAGGCAAGGTCAAAATTCCATAAATGTAAAAGCCATAACTCATAAGAATGTCTTACCAAGAATAATTTAGTTTAAGAAGAATTCAGGAGTCAGAATTCAGAAGTCAGAATTCTGTTCGATAAAAAAGTTATAGTGGTTTAGAAGTGAGTACTAGTCTTAACTTGGCATGAACTAAGCTTAACTGAGCTAGTCCTAAGTCCAAGTCACCTTCAACCACAACACCGGTATTTAATAGGCGATCGAGGAGTTCTAAAATAGAGGGTTGACTAGAGGTTTCACCGGGGTAATATCCTCCAGATTGGGGAAGTAAATTTCCCATTTCACCCAAGTTAATATTTAGATCGGCTGGGTCAACATCAAATATCTCGCAAAGTTTAACAACCTGTTGTTCAAGCTGTTGCAGGCTTTCGGCAGCTCGATCTAGCTCATGATCGTTGAGAGTGCCAGCATCCATTCGCCGAATCACCTGAGCTTCCATAAGTTGGCGTAGCAGCTCAACAACCGTTAGTAACAATGGTGCTAAACCAGAATCGGAACCTTTTGATTTGTTAATCGCCTGCATTCTGATGATTAATAGGATTGAGTGCTTTGAGCGATCGCAGTTCTGTTTCTAGACTGGCAAGACGCTCTTGAAGTTGTTGATTAGTTGCTAATAAGGTGCGAGTTTGACTATTAAGATAGGGGTCGCTCTCCCACCAGTTAATTCCAATCTCTTTGGCTTTATCAACAGAAGAAATCAACAAACGAATTCGGATGTTGAGCAATTCTGTGGAGCCTACGGAAATAGAAATATCTCCTGCGATAACAATGCCTTTATCCAGAACCCGTTCTAGAATATCTGCCAAGGTAGAACCTTGAGTTGATGTGGTGATAGCTCCCCGATTAGTATTAGTACTCATTTGTTTATTAAATGGCCAGAATCAAGAGCAACTGTTTGTGAGATGTTCGGCGACTCGGCATTGCCCTGCATTTGGACTAATACTCCCTGCTCTCTGAGAGACTTGAGTGCAGCCACAATTTGACTGCGATCGATCCCTAGTTCTACTGCCAATTCAGAGAAACGTCTTCCTGGAGAATTACACAGGTAGTTGTAGACTTCATGCTCGTAAGGTACTCGTTGTTCCAATACAATAATCTGATCTTGGTTGTTTGGTATTATCTTTGACGACTGAGATTGAGTATTTATACTATGATAGAATTCACTTAAAACCTCTTCCAGTAGCCGAGTTGCTTCTATGAGAGGTTGATTCGTGCGAGAAAGCAGGATATCGGCACAAATATCTTGGAAGCTAGGATCTCCAGGGTTGACGGAAATTTCGTGTTCGTGGCAGATTTTGGCAATCATCAGACAGGAACGCAATCCACCGCCTTGTCCAGAACCAGATCGACTCCAAAACGTCCGTACTAAGCGCACGATTTTTTCTGCTTTCTCAGAATCTATGCCTGTTTTATGAACTACAATTTCCTGCTGACTCAGTTCATCAGGTGTAGGCATATCGATGGTAATCACACGATCCATCAAAGCATCCTGAGTTGCATGAACTCCACAATACTCTTGAGGATTTGATGTTAATATTGCCCGAAACTGAGGATGAACGCGGATATACTCGGCTCGATGTTGGTTTGTTGGTAATACTAACAACCTCTCCTCAAGTACGGAGAGTAAAACGTTATTTACCTCCGGGTGCGATCGATTGAATTCGTCGTAAACCAGCGTAAATCCTTCTTTACAAGCTAGGGTTAATCGTGCATCAACCCAATGTTGTCGGAGTTCATCCTCAACTTTGATAACGCTATGAATGAAGTTATCAACAACCTTTTTACGGGTATAACCTAATTGATTACCAATCAAGTCTGAGGTTTTAAACTCATCATCTCCAAATAAGAGGATGATCGGCTGGTTGAGCAAATCAGCGAGATGCATTGCCAGAGTAGTTTTTCCGACTCCGGCTGCACCACGCAAATGTATTGAAAAACCTGACTGTAGATAGCGCAAAGCACGTTGAGCGACGCGTTGAACAGCAGGTGTATTGACAAATCGCTGGGGAGATGCATTTAATACTGTTGTCAAACTCTAAGTACCTCCTAAAATAGGAATGTCATGCAAAGGTATTTTTTTTACATTGCAAATATAAAATACAGATGTCAATCAGCCTTAACTGGACTCAAATCCAACGCATTTTGGCATCAACACAAGACTAGTAATGTTTAATATTTATGTCATCAGCATGATTACGGTCTTGAGAGGATACCTTTGATAAGTCCACACAAGTTTAAAGCAATATGGTTCTGCGCTTCTTACTATTACCGATTACTGGCCCATTAATGGGGGTAACGTGGCTTGGGGAAAAAATTTTAGAACACGCGAGTACTGAAATTGATGATAAAGAGAATCTCAGCAAGCAACTTCTTGCACTCCAACTTGCTTTTGATATGGGAGAAATTCCCGAAGATGAGTTTGAAATTCAGGAAGAAGCTCTTTTATTAGCGATTCTGGAAGCAGAACAGGAGGAACGCGATCAAACACAAGAGTATTGAAATTCTTTCCTAGCTTGTGTGATTTATTGCTTTAACTAACGTGAGTTTCCAACGGAGACTCACGTTAATTTTAAAAATGTTGTTAGCTATTATACTTAAGTAAATTATGCTTCTACTATACAAGTATTAATTTAATGGAAGCTTTACCCGATAATTGGGCAGATATTTAACCTGATACTGTATATCTTTCAATCAGTGGTCTGCTAGTTTCATTTGGCAGCGAACAAATAAAGCTGGGATTAAAATATGATCAGAAGGGGAAACATTTAAAAGCCATTGAGAAAGGGCTTGTATCTCCTCGCAGTAATGTTGGGTTGGTGGCTTCCCAAGAATCTGGCTACGATTTGAAATCTAAAGTCTTAGGTAAAGGTGGCGACCGTCGATTTCATGCAAAATTCATTGATGATATATTGCACTTCTCTGGTTTGGTAACAGAACATTAAACCCACATAACTATGATAAGACTCGAATTAAAAAATCATCAAGTTTGGCAAGATTTAACTAAAATATTACAAAGTTTAGATGCTAATCTTCTTGTTCAAGAATATCTTGACCATTGCGATTATAAAGTGTGTGGCTATTGGGATGAACAAGATGAATATTATGAGAAAATTACGTTACCTCGTACCCTAGAAGCAGAATTAGTTAGCAGTTCAATAGGCGTTACTCACAAAGAACGTTTTTTACAACTAAAGTTTTTGCTCATAGCTGATGCTGTTGATAATACGAAAACTGCAAGTAGGAATGCTCAAAAACTTGGTGAATTGGTTCTTGTTTATGATGAAAATCTAGAATTTATTGATGAGAATTGGCTTTTAGATGTCGATTCTCCATTCCTTGTGAAGCAATCTGGTTAATTTTAGGGAATTGAGTAGAAGTAAGAAATAACTAAGCAACGAATTTTCGTACCTATCGCAAAGCTGAATATATAAGGGTTTGAGATAGGCTTTGTTGCCCACCTTTAGGGTATCGCAAAGATTGATGAAAAATTCCGCCATTTGCTGTGAAATGCTTAATAAATAGTTTTTCTATCTGCTAACTTCGACAGCGCAATCAAGATACTCTGCATTGGCTACTACAAACCTTGATAAATAGACAAAATTAAAGAGCGAAATAGATTGGTTTCTGAATTTTTTTTACTTGCACTATTGAGCTTTAAAGTTATTAATTACAGTATTTTTGCTCCCCTTACTGATGAGTATTTAGTATTATAATGAACCACGTATTATATTTAAGTAACGATTGTAAAATAATGCGGAGTTATTTGCATGACCAAGAAACGGGAACAAGCGTTTTCAGCAATTCGTGATGCAATCGCTACTGGTATTAAAAATTTTTTAGCAGCTTTTAGGCACGATTGGGCTAACGAAACAATGTATGGATTTCTTCTGGAAGCTTCTTGGGAAGGAACCTCTGTAGAAGCTGTGGCTGCAACTGAAGAAGGATTATTGCGTATTGCTAGATTTTATGCAGCCGATGAAGGTAGGGAAGATGAACAATTCATTAATCATCAACGCATTCAATTACGCTGGGCCAGCCCCGAAGATGGCTGGTATGCTAACTATGATGCAAATTTTTTTACTAGAGCGAATCAGTTACTTGCCCAGGCTCATGAGACAGGATTGATGGAACTGGACGATCAACAATTACAGCAGTTATGTCTTGAGGTACTACGAGAATTAGATAGTGCTGGAGTTTTCGCCAGTGCTGAGACTCGCCAAAACATTGTAATTGGTGTTTGTGACGTAGGCGGCGACAATACTGAAAAAGATTTTTTACAGTGGGCAGAAGCGGTTAATCCACCAGTCGTGATGGAACGATTACGCCGTGAACTGCAAGAGGCAAATGAGACATACGCGCGATCGCTTGAGCGTTAATCCGGGCTAAATGTTTTACACTAAAAGCTTTTACCCCAATGTCGGTTAACCTTTAAAACACAACATACAATAACGCGATCGCAATTTTCTCCCCCAGCCACCCCAACCCCTCCAGCTTGGTCTGGCATGACCGCGCAAGAGAACTCTTGCAAAAGTTTTCTATGGTATGATAAAAGGTTTGGCAATTTTCGATCAGGAATTTGAGGAGCAGTGAAAATAGAGAAAGCCAAGCA
>NZ_JBALFY010000064.1:0-391769 GCF_036916655.1 Nostoc sp. | reverse complement strand
ACAAATGCTCTCAATGCAGTAACTAAAAAAGACATTATTGGCTGGTTCACTCACTGCTGTTACTATATTGCACCCAACTGAGAACCGCTATATAAAAGAACGCTGGAAGCGGGGCGTGCAAAGAGGAAAACCCAAGCGATCGCATGAACTAACCACCGCTCACACTAAATTTAGGATTATAATGAGCTTTATTTATAAATGCATAATAATCTTGAGGCATCAAAGTTATCATCGCGATAGAGGCATTCAAACTTATTGAAACCTTGTTTTTGAGATATCTCATATAAAGTTTGTTGCGTTTCTGGAAAATCACATGAAGAAATATGATTTTCAATCATTGAATAGTCTTGCGCTGTGAGGGTAGAGCAATATTTCGCTAAATTATCTCGGTATCGTGTAAGATAGGTTTCTCGATCTTCTTCTTCTCTACGAAAAACATCAATCAGAATAAAAACACCACCAGATTTAAGAAGGTGTTTCAGTTGACTAATAAAATCTTCTTTTTGCTCAAGTTGAAAGTGATGAAGAGCAAAAGAAATGAGAATAACATCATACTTATCCTCCTGAATGTGAGGGGTAATCAATTCAGAATCTAATTGAGAAAAATCCCCTTGGATAAAGGTTGATTCGCATGGAATTGTGCCCATATTTTCTTTAGCAATTTCTAATGCTTGCGTGGAAAGGTCTACACCTTTATAAGCAGCAATATTGGTGTTTAATAAAGCTTGAGCAGTAAAGCTGGCATCGCCACACCCAAGGTCAAGCATTTTAAAGGCTTGTGGAAAGTAATTAACTAAGAAGTTGTGCAAGATGTTGTAAATATCACGATGTTTCATGAAATTTTCATTGAGTAACTTCTGATAAACTTTCCATTGTTCGTTGAATAACTCTTGAGGGCGCAAGGATTCCTCATCAGTCGTTTGGAGTTGTCTGTTTCCTGACATTTTGCTTATTTCCTTAATATGACAGTTTTGTGAAATCAAGGTTGATGCTGGTTAGTTATTTCTGGAGTTTAGACTAAAATCTTAGACTTTGGACAAAAATATCTGTTCACGAGCAAGTTTTTGGACAGCGAAATTAGCATAACTTAACAAAATGTGAGTGAAATGCGGCGTTGCATATTTGCAGTGAGTAAATTGAAGCATTAAGAGGATGTTTGAAAAGTGTTGGGCGAATAGAATGATGCCTCCGGCACGCCAAGGGCGAACTCTAATACACAAACCAAGTCCACCTGCGTGGACTAATATAAAATCAAGGGTTTTGACTGTGTAGCTGCGATTTCTAATCGCTGAGGCAAGTCAGAAATTAGACTTTCAAACAACCTCTAAGAGTACTCCAAGTAAAAAAATGCCTAATTGTCATTGCGAACGCTTCGCTCTCTACGAGACGCACTCGTATTCGCAATGACGGGTTTTGGATCGTTTATTTTTTGGAACACTCTAAGAGAATCTCTATATGAAACCCGATCAAATTTGGAGTGCGATCGCATCTCAATCAACCCTGCGACTAGGTAACTTAGTCCCGCATCTTTTACAAAACCCAGCATCTAGATCGTGGAAAGTCAAACCACAACCTGTACAAACTGTTTCTACCTGATTAGCAGTTTTCACGACTCGCTTAATTAAATCTCCCACTTGCCAAGGAATCAGCGCAATTCCTGTAAAAATCATCAATACTGTTAGCAAGCGTCCTACTTCAGAGATTGGAATCACATCGCCAAATCCGACAGTTGTCATCGTGACAACTGAGAAATAAAAGGCGTCCAAAAAAGTACCGTAATTTTGAGGATTAACTGGATGTTCGACTTGATAAATTAAACCAGAGTAAATAAAAACAATTGCAAATAATGTAAATAATATTCGCGTAAAAATCATACCATCTTCGGTGCTGATACTGGCGAATAAAAACTTTCTATCAATAAATCTAATTAATCGTAAAATCCGAAACCATCTTAGTAGGCGGATAAAACTAATATCCACCATTCCGAGAAAAAATGGTAAAATCGCCAATAAGTCAATAATCGAATAAAAGCTAAGAATATACTTAATTTTGTTTTCTGCACTCCAAAGACGGAGTGAATATTCCACCGCGAAGATGATGACGATCGCAATATCAGCGACATTTAATTGGAACCGCAGATCATCAGGAATATTATATGTTTCTACCACAAAAATTCCTGATGATATTAGCACCAAAGAGGCAAGTGTTAAATTAATTACTTTACCAATTGGAGTTTCTAGGTCTTTTAAGTAAAACTCTGTTTCTTGTCTGCTCAGTAACATATTCGACCATTAATACATCTTAATTCCCAGTTATAGCATTAGAAATACGATATTATTAATCATTATCCTTATGTTAACTCCAGCTTATATGAACCCAGAATATTTTATGCGTTTAGCTTTGGCAGAAGCAAAAGAAGGCGATGCGCCTTACGGTGCTGTGATTGTTAAAGATAACGAAGTCGTAGCTGTAGCTCATAATACTGTGAGCAGAGACAACGATCCATCAGCCCATGCAGAAATTAACGCCATTCGTAGTTTAACAGCTAAACTTAAAAACCCCTCTTTAGAAGGTTATAGCATATATACAACTGGTGAACCTTGTCCGATGTGTGCAACGGCTTGTGTTTGGAGCGGTTTATCAGAAATTGTATATGGTGCTTCAATTGCAGATTTAATAAGTGTAAATCAATCACAAATTAATATATCTTCTGAAGAGGTAATATCCAAGTCATTTAGGAATATCAAAGTCACAAAAGGCGTTTTAAAAAATGAATGCTTGGAGTTATTTAAATAAGCTATAAAAAGCTAACTTGCATTAACAATTAGAATATGATGTAGTGTTACGGCTTCTGTGACGTACTGAAACCCCCAAAATGACGCTGTACTTTTAGCGTTAACATCTATAGCTAATATATTATATAAGGGAACTCCAAGAAATAAATTATCCAATATTGTGGGGTGGGTATCTTGCCTGCCACGTAGTCTGAGCGGGCGAGATGCCCACCCCACAAGACTTAATTGAATATTTTTTTATTTGGAAGTCCTTAACAATTCTATTTTTTTATCAAAAATCAAATAGAATAGAATTGTTATAGAAGTTAAAATTACGAATTACGAATTACGAATTACGAATTACGAATTACGAATTATTTAATTTGGCTCATTCAAATAAGATAAATATGTATTTGCCCAAATCGCAGCTTGGGTGCGATCGCGCAAATTCAATCTGTTTAAAATATTTGTCACATGATTTTTCACCGTCCCTTCAGAAATGTAAAGTTCCTGAGCAATTTCTCGGTTACTAGCACCTGTTGCAATTAACTGCAAAACCTCTTTTTCTCTAGGAGTAAGTTCAGTTAAACTAGATGGTACAGGCGGGGACTGGATTAGTGCAGGGTGAGAAAATTGAGTTAACAGCTTTTTGACTATACCTGGGCCTAAGTGAGTATATCCTTTATGAACAGCACGAATAGCAACAGCTAATTCTTCTGATGGTGTATCTTTCAATAAATAACCCATTGCTCCATGTTTCAAAGCTGCTGACACATATTCATCATCATCAAAAGTTGTCAGTACTAAAATCTTAGTTGTGGGAAAACGTTTTTGAATCTCTTGCGTAGCTGCAACTCCATCCATAATTGGCATTCTGATATCTAGTAAGATGACATCTGGCTGAAATTTCGCAACCAAATCAATCGCCTGTTCACCATTTTCTGCTTCTCCAACTATCTCTAAATCTGGTTCTAGTTCCAATAACGCTCTCAATCCTTGACGAATTAAACTTTGGTCATCTACCAACAACACTTTAATCATTATGTCAACCCCTTGCTAATGGAATATTAACTGTAATTTTACAACCAGAACCAAGAGCGCTATTAATATTAAATTTACCTCCAATTGCTAGAGTGCGATCGCGCATACTATGAAGTCCAAAACCAGTAGTATTTTGCCCTAAGTCAAAACCTTTACCATTATCCTGAATTATCAATCGCAAATTGCCTTTTGTCGTCGTGAGTTCCAATTTAACCTCCGTTGCATCAGCATATTTAGATATATTTGTCAAAGATTCTTGAGTAATCCGGTAAATAGTGGTATTGATTTCAGGTGGTAGAGAATATTCCAGGTTAATTTGGTAAATTGGTAAAATTCCGTTTGAGCGATAAAAGTTTTCTGAAAGACTAGCGATCGCGCGTTCTAAAGATTGTTCTTGTAAAGGATCAGAACGCATAGTAGAAACAGATTGACGGACATCTTTTAACGCTTTTGAACCTAATTCTTTCGCGGTTGCAAGAAATGTTTCAGCCTTACCTGGGTTAGATTGCCATAGTTTTAAAGCAGTTTCTAATTGTAGATTTAAAGCAGTTAGAGAATGTCCTAATGAATCATGAATTTCACGAGCAATTCGGTTACGTTCTTCTAAAGTAGCTTGATTCTCAATTCGCGTTGCATATTGACGGAGCTTTTCATTAGCGATCGCCAACTTTTCTCGACTATGCCGTTCAGATAATACTGCGTTCATCATTAACAAAACAAAAACCAAGCTTAAGCCAAATACCAAAGACGAATTTAAAATCAAAAATCGATATCGTTCTTGTGCCTGTGGTGATGCTTGAAAATTGAATAACTGGTATTTGAGTTGTGTCGTCAAAAGAAATAAGCTAAATGATAAAATTGTAACGAATAAACGCCCAGGCAACTGAAAAATTAGACAACTGCGAGTAACTAAAATTATGTATAGAAAGGGAAAAAGCCGAGCAAACCTTTCACCAAAAAGTCCAGTTGTTAAAATCAATAAAATTTCAACAGTTATGTAGATGACTTTATTTATCTGGTTACTCCTGGGTAATCTTAAGCCCATTAATGCAAAAATAATCAGACTATAAATTGATAATTCTGGTAATATGCTACAAACTGACAATTCGGGAAATACACCACAAATTGATAGTTCTGGAGGCTTAGGACGAAATTGCCGTAATGCAGGTGGTATAACTGCTGTCAATGCAGTGATCGCTAATAGTGTCCACTCCAGATAAAGCAGAGACGGAAAAGGATGTTTATTAATTTGAATTTGACGATTCATTAATCGCTTCACTCCAGTTATCAATGAGTTAATAGTTAATAGTTTTAAATGCAATTTTAGCAGCAGTTTCCGGCGTTTTAAATTTTCGCTGACCGAGTAATTAAGACTAAAGGCAGGATATCAAAATATTACGTAATAATCTCAAACAAGATTTATCACAATTCTAAATCATTTGGTAAATCATTCCAAACTATTAACTTACTGAAAACGAAAAGGATACAAGCTCATAAATAAATTTAGGGGGATCATTAATTTTGAATTTTGAATTTTGAATTTGGAGCGTACCCCTGCGGGAAAGCAAGCTACGCGCAGCGTCTCGGAGAGAAGCGACGTAACCACTCCCCACTCCTAACTATTTATTGTCAATCATATTTGTCAAAATTCAATCATGACTAAAGTCATGGGTATAACCATGACTTTCTCCTCATGTAACTACTAAAGATAAGTTCTTATGATAGTGGCATCCAACCAGGAAAAACCCACGAGATAAATAATGAAACTCAAAGTATTATCGCTAGTTGCTGGAGCGATCGCCTTAACTTTAACTGCAACCTCCTTTGCTGTTCACGCCCAAACAGCATCTCCTTCAACCATCTTACTTGCACAAACTCCCCAAAAAGAAAGGGGCCCTTGGAAAGACTTAGGTCTAACAGATGCCCAAAAAACTCAAATTCAAACAATTCGCCGTGATAGCCGCACTAAAATTGAAGCAGTTTTCACCCCAGAGCAAAAAGCAAAATTAGAGGCGGCGAAACAAGCACGTCGAGCTGAGTGGGAAGCACGTAAGGCTCAGGGGCAAACAGGTCAAGGTCAACGGCAACCAGGACAGCATCATGGTCGCAAAAAAGGTGATTTTGCTGACTTAAATCTGAGTGAAATACAGAAAAACCAAATCAAACAAATCCGCGAGTCTGAAAAACAACAGATTCAAGCAGTTTTCACCCCTGAACAACTGCAAAAAATACAGCAATTCCGTCAAAATCATCAACAAAGAAATCCTGGATAATACCCAATCTTTGAAAAAGTATTTAATAAGTCCGAGGTGGGCAACACTGCTCATCTCACCCCACAATAGATTTCCATAGTCAAAAATTAATAGGCTTCTTGCAGAAGATGCGGAAAGGGGATGAAGTTTTTCTCCTTTCCCTTTCCCTATTTATTGAAAATAATAGATCGCAAAGATCCGAGAAATCGCTGTCAAGACTGATCGTTGTAAAGATGGCGATTTATCGGGTCTCTTGTCTTAACTGAACAATATTGAATGGCACTAAGAAAACCGAAAGGCTTGTGTCACCTCGTTCCCAGTCTTCAGACTGGGAATGTATTTCCAGAGGGCTGCTGCCTCTGGTCAGTTCAAGGGCTGTGTCTTAACTTAGTGCCATTCCGAACAGTATTATCTCCATCTACCCCAGATTTAGGTAGCTTATGTTGCTCACCCCACAAGAAAATGGGGGATGTTTTTTTATTGACTGGAAGTCAAAAGTTGCACAATCCGATCTCACAATTCACAATGGTGATTGATTATAAATTTTAGAATATACTGCCACCAGGCAATTCCTGTCATTAATTAACTTAGAACCTGTTGATGGAAGCTTCCGAGCTATTAGAAACAATCACATTCTTGATTTACCAAGCCGAGCAGGGGGAAATTGATCCTTGGGATGTCCAAGTGATTGAGGTGATTGACCGCTACTTAGAACTGATGGCACCAGGGGCAATAACAAGAGGCTACGAAGCGGACTTATCTCAATCTGGACAGGCTTTTTTATCAGCATCAATGCTGGTATTATTCAAAGCCAACACCTTGATGCAGTTGTCAACTATAGGAGATGCACAAGATGGTGTAGAAAATGATGCCCTATTAGAAGGTGAAGACGATGTATCACATCAGGGTCATCGTCTACCATTAGAACGGCAATTGCGTCGTCGTCCAGCGGCAATGCCGCCACCAAAGCGGCGGGTGACTCTGCAAGAGTTAATTGAGCAATTGCAGATTATGGCTAACCAACTGAAACTGGTAGAGAAAGTCAGTAAACCTATCCGTCCCAGGCGTCAGCCTAGCGTCCAAAGTATGCGGGACGCGCTGGAGTTAGCTCACCAGGAGAATTTGACAGAAGTCGCTGGGGAACTAGAGCAGGTGTTGAGATTGTCAGCAAGAGACCTAAGTTTAGAACAAAATTGGTTGAATTTAGAAGAACTTGTAGAATTGTGGACTCAGACAAAGCTTCTCAAGCAAAATGGGTCTGGACATGAGTCTAAACAAAGTCAACTAGTTGGTGTTTTCTGGGCGCTACTACTACTCTCGGCTCAATCGAAAGTAGAGCTATTTCAAGAGGAGTTTTACGATGAGATTAAAATTCGCTTACTTAAACCCCTTGAATACCCAATGAACTAAGAAAGCTAAAACCTGGATTTCTCACAAGTGAGAAATCCGGGTAAAAGTAGCCAGGCATCCCTACAGATAATTTACAGATTTTTGATTCAGCCCCAAAATCCGAGTAAATTGAAAGGATAAGCGATCGCTTGTCATCTACGTATAACGATGGTTGCAATAACCACTAAATTACTGTTATCCCTGTTTTGAGGGATGACTTAGAGCAGAAATAAAAACGATGATTAAGTATCACTCGATGAAAGTAAACTGGCTTGTGGTTGAGGAATAAATTTTTATGAAAGCGATGATTCTGGCAGCTGGTAAGGGTACTCGCGTGCGTCCGATTACGTACACTATGCCCAAACCGATGATGCCCATCCTGCAAAAGCCAGTGATGGAGTTCTTGCTGGAACTGTTACGCCATCATGGATTTGACCAGATTTTGGTCAATGTTAGTCATTTGGCTGAGGAAATTGAAAACTATTTCCGTGACGGTCAGCGGTTTGGCGTGGAGATTGCCTATTCCTTTGAAGGGAAAATTGATGACGATGGTAAACTAGTGGGCGAAGCCATAGGTTCAGCTGGAGGGATGCGACGCATCCAAGATTTCTCACCCTTCTTTGATGATACCTTTGTGGTATTGTGCGGTGATGCTTTGATTGATTTGGATTTAACTGCGGCTGTTAAATGGCATAAAGAGAAAGGGGCGATCGCTACTATTATTACGAAATCTGTCCCCAAAGATGAAGTTTCTAGCTATGGTGTGGTTGTAACTGACGAAGAAGGCCGAGTCAAAGCTTTCCAAGAAAAACCTTCAACTGAAGAAGCCCTTAGCACCAACATCAACACAGGTATTTATATCTTTGAGCCAGAAGTTTTTAACTATATACCCTCTGGTGTCGAATATGACATTGGTAGCCAATTGTTTCCCAATTTGGTAGAAATCAAAGCACCCTTCTACGCCATCCCTATGGACTTTGAATGGGTAGATATTGGTAAAGTCCCAGACTATTGGCGGGCGATTCGCGGTGTGCTGCTGGGTGAAATAAAAAATGTGCAAATTCCCGGTCATGAAGTCGCCCCTGGCATCTATACTGGCTTAAATGTCGCCGTAAATTGGGACAAGGTAGATATCACCGGCCCCGTTTACATTGGCGGGATGACGAGAATCGAAGACGGAGCTAAAATCGTCGGGCCAGCGATGATTGGCCCCAATTGTTGGATATGCAGTGGTGCAACAGTAGAAAACAGCGTGATTTTTGAATGGTCGCGCCTGGGCCCCGGAGTCCGTTTAGTCGATAAGCTAGTATTTGGACGTTATTGCGTAGATAAAACTGGCGCTGCGATCGATGTTCAAGCCGCTGCTTTAGACTGGCTAATTACCGATGCCCGTCAAACAGTACCATCACATACCCCTCTTGAGCGGCAAGCGATAGAGGAATTGTTGGGGACAAATGTAAATTAGGGAATGGGTATTGGGGATTGGGTATTGGATATTGGGAAAAACTTTCCTATCTAGTTCCCATTCTTTACTCTCTCTTAGTCCCCAATCCCCAGTCCCCAGTCCCAGTCCCTAACTATTTAAGTACGTATATCTCCTAAGACTCTGCTCGTATGTTTGCAGTAGTCGCTGAGATTCTGCTAGGGTGATACGTTTTTCTTCTAATGCTTTCTCACAACGCTGGCGAATGTTTTCTACCATATCTTCGGAGTCATACTGCACATAGCTGACAACTTCGCTCATGGTGTCACCTTTGACGATGTGTTGAATCTGATAGCCTTTGGGCGTTAATTGGATGTGAACAGCGTTGGTGTCGCCAAACAGGTTGTGCAAATTGCCCATGATTTCTTGGTAGGCTCCATTCAAGAACATCCCCAGATAATAGGGTTCTCCGGGCTTGTGGGTGTGCAATTCTAAAACCGATTTGACATCGCGCAGGTCAATAAAGCGGTCGATTTTACCATCACTGTCGCAAGTGAGGTCTGCCAAAATTCCCCGCCGGATTGGTTCTTCATCTAAGCGGTGGATTGGCATGATCGGGAATAGCTGATCGATTGCCCAGCAGTCTGGTGCTGATTGAAACACTGACATATTAACGTAGTAGATGGAAGCCATGATTTTTTCTAGGTCTTCCAGTTCATCGGGTACGTATTCTTGCTGTCTAGTGATGGTAAGAATTTTCTGACAACAAGCCCAGTAGAGGCGTTCGGCCTTGGCTCGTTCTCTGAGGCGTAAAATTCCTAAGTTGAAACGGCTGATGGCTTCTTCTTTGAATTGTGCAGCGTCGTGGTACAACTCTTGGTAATTCTCTTGGTTGATGGATTGGTAGCTTTCCCAAAGATAATTAATAATTGGGGATTCTCCCTCTTGCGGAGGTTCTGGTGGGTCGAGGGGGACATCACTAGTACTAAGAACATCAAAAATCAGCACTGACTGATGAGAAGCGATCGCTCGTCCACTTTCGCTAATCAGTGTTGGTACGGGAATTTGCCGCTCGGCACAGGTATCTTTTAACTCTGCCACGATGTCATTGGCATAGTTCTGCATGTTGTAATTTTTCGATGCATAAAAGTTGGTTTGGGAGCCATCGTAATCTACACCCAAGCCACCACCAACATCCAGGTATTTCATATCCGCACCCAGCATGGACAATTCCACATAAATGCGGCTGGCTTCTTGGATGGCATCTTTAATCACATTGATAGCAGAGATTTGTGAGCCGATGTGAAAGTGCATCAACTGCAAAGAATCGAGCAGGTTAGCTTCTCGTAACTTGTCAACAGCCTCAATGACTTCAGGCATTGTCAAACCAAATTTAGCGCGATCGCCACTAGAGGCTCCCCAACGTCCCATACCTTGGGTACTGAGTTTAGCACGAACCCCCAAAATCGGCTTAATACCTAACTGGCGGTTGGCGTCAATTACCAAATCAACCTCTTCAATCTGTTCTAAGACGATGATTGGTGTTTGCCCTAGTCTTTGGGCTAACATTGCCGTTTCGATGTATTCTCGGTCTTTATAGCCGTTGCAAACGAGCAATGCTCCTGGTGTATCCAACACAGCTAAAGCAATCATTAATTCTGGCTTGGAACCGGCTTCTAAACCAAATTGATGAGGCTTGCCAAATTTCACCAAATCCTCAATCAAATGCCGTTCTTGATTGCACTTGACAGGAAACACGCCACGGTAGACACCAGGGTAATTGTAGCGGGCGATCGCTTTGGCAAAACAAGCGTTCAACCGCTCAATTCGGTCTTCCAAAATATCAGAAAAGCGAATCAACATGGGAAGTCCCAAGTTGCGCTGTTTCATGGCGTTGACCAATTCAAACAAGTCAAGAGATCCCCCGCGATCGCCCTTGGGTGCCACGGTAACGTGTCCAGCAGCGCTAATGGAAAAATAAGGTTGTCCCCATCCTTCAATGCGATACAAGGCTTCGCTATCTTCAATTTTCCAGGAGCGAGGTAAATCTCCTGTGGTAGTAGGACTAGGTGGTAACAGTTTTTTGTGCTTATGATTTTTCACTTCAAATTTCTGTCCATTGGCAGGTAGTACCACTTCGTCAGATGTAGCAGTTGACTCAACACCCATTTCTTCCTAACCTCTGTTTTTCACCCACGAGTTAACAATTTAGCGCATTCATCTAGGAACGTATATGCACCTAAAGATAATTTCTGAGATAAACTCTGATTGGTCAAGAGTCATTGGTCATTAGTCATTGGTCATTAGTCATTAGTGGAAAACTATTGGACTTAAGACAGAGGATGAAGAACAAATGACATAGACGCGCCAGCGGTGAAGCAGCGCGGTCTTCTCCCAAAGAGAGAGGCTAGCGCCTGCCGTAGGATGCCCGAAGGGCTGTAGGGGGTTTCCCCCATGAGCGACTGTTGTTAGCGCAGCATTAGCGAGGCACGAGCGTCACCCGAAGGGCTACCCGCAGGGTAGGACAAAGGACAATTGACTAGATAAAAACTTTATTAAGTTTTAGGAGATAGCTTTGGAACGTACATTTTTAGCAATTAAGCCTGATGGAGTACAGCGGAGATTAGTGGGGGAAATTATCCGTCGCTTTGAAACCAAAGGTTTTACTCTAGTTGGTTTAAAGTTCCTGAAAGTCAGTCGGGAATTGGCTGAACAACACTATGGGGTTCATCGGGAACGTCCCTTTTTTGGTAGTTTAGTCGAATTTATCACTTCTAGCCCAGTAGTGGCGCTGGTATGGGAAGGTGATGGCGTTATTGCATCTGCCAGAAAGATTATTGGTGCGACAAACCCCTTAACAGCAGAGCCGGGAACGATTCGCGGCGATTTTGGACTGAATATTGGTCGTAACTTAATCCACGGTTCTGATGCTCCAGAAACCGCCCAACAGGAAATCGCTCTATGGTTTAAGGATGAAGAGTTGGTAAGTTGGCAGCCACACTTAACGCCTTGGTTGCACGAGTAAAACATTAGGGGCTGGGGATTGGGGATTAGGAATTAGTTATTTCCCTCTGCCCCCTGCCCCCTGCCCCTGCTCTTTTTATTTAGAGACTTCGCTCTTTTCTGGTTCTACTTGGGGTAATTCAGTGCTAACACGCTTGGAAAATCCCCAGCCTAAAATTAAAAAGATGGCAGGAATCATGATCCATTCTGGTGGAACTAGAGCATCATTCACCACTTTCAACAACAAGCGCAAGCCCACCAAAGCTACAGTTACATAACCTGCATCTTCTAGGTTTTCAAATTCGTCTAGCCAACGGATAAACAATCCCGCCATGAAACGCAGCGCAATAATACCAATTGTTGCACCTGTCAGCACCAGCCATCTTTCTTGAGAAACTGCGATCGCAGTTGTCACGCTATCCAAAGAAAATGCCAAATCTGTAAATGCAATCACGGGTATAGCTTGCAACAATGAATTAAAACGCGGCTTGTGATGGCCATCGTCTTCACTTTGTTGTGAGCTAAAGTGCTGGAATACCAACCACAACAGGTAAGCAGCACCCAATAATTCAAATTGCCAGAATTGTTGTACCCAAGTAGCAGTTAAAATCAGGGTGATTCGTAGCACGTAGGCAACGACTAAACCAAAGTTGAGGGCCTTACGCTCAAGTTCTTTGTCTTCTAGCCCTTGAGCGATCGCAGCCAGAGCGATCGCATTATCGGCAGATAACACCGCCTCTAAAAATACCAGGATCAGCAGAACTATCGGGGCTTCAACGCTGAAATGAAAGTTGAGGTTATCAAAAATTTGGTCTAGCATTCCGGGTTTCTCAAGCAGAAAAAATTAAAATTTGACAAGAACAGAGATTTTCATATTAAAAAGCGCAATAAATTGCTACTCTAATTTAGCTTAACGTGGTTGTGGTGTATTTTGAAGAGGGTTGAATGTGTGCAATTTCAGTGCTGTTAGGACAATATTTGCATCATCTTATACGATTTAAGCTTCAGCGTTTGACTAAATGCGATCGCAACAGACTACTGTCAGTTTGCCATTAGGCACTGACAAATAAAAAAATATTCAATTAACTCTTGTGGGGTGGGCATCTTGCCCGCCAATAAACCAATACAGTTCAGAATGAGCAACAAAAACTTGTAGAGACGGCGATTTATTGCGTCATAAGCTGCCAATAGATGCGAGATATGCTTTGGTCATCATACCGCTACCTAACCAAGCTTGAGGGAGTTTGGCTGGTAGAGTTTCTATCGATCAATTCTGTACTCCCCTTCGCCCGCACAGCGCGGAACATTCCAAATCGGCACAGTCCTGTACCAAAAGCCAAACGCATCAGCAAAAACGTCGGCATCTCGCGCAGAGATTTAATGAAACTAGATAGACCAAAACGCACCAATCCCTGTGGTCTAATCACTCCTTGCCAGATAGAATCTAACCAAGAAGGAAGCGTTTGTTCCGTCCAGTCAGCCGTAATGACCTCCCCCTCGACTAAGGAAGTCGCTGCCAAAAGCTCTGAAAAGCCCTCAATGCTGGAAAAAGCTGGATGAGACCACTGATCGAGAAGTTGCTGCATTACTGGTTTTTCCCAGAAATTTAGAGGTTTTTGGCGATCATCTCTCTGATTCCAGTCAGCTACAACCAAGATCCCACCAGGCTTTAGCACCCGCATTAATTCTCTAGCAAAAACGGTTTTATCTGGCATGTGGGGGCCTGCTTCGATTGACCAGACCACATCAAAACTGGCATCTGGAAACGACAATGCCATCGCATCATCCACCGCAAACTGGACGTTTAGCCCTTTAGGGGTTAACTCTTGGGCACGCTTTACCTGCTGTGGACTGATGGTAATTCCTGTAACAGCAAACCCATAATCTCGCGCTAAAATCCGGCTACTGCCGCCAATACCACAGCCAACATCTAAGACGGTAGTACCAGGAGGTAATTTTTCTATTCCACCCCATTTAACCATTTCATGGACAAAATCAGATTTAGCAGCCAAAAAATCCTTTCGTTGTGGCGGCGAACCGTAGTGACCGAGGTGAATGTGTTCCCCCCAATAAAACTCTACGATGCCGTCAAGAGTCCATTGATCGTAGGAATTGGCGACTGTGGCTGAGGATTGATACTTGCGGGCAGTCAGGAGATAAGCCACAATTCCCATCACCAAAAACAGAAGAAAACCAATTACAAAATATAATAATAAATTTGACATTGTTTTGAACTCTCCTGTACGCCTACCGTAGATAGATTTTTTGCACGAATTTCGTAGCCATGAATTTTGTAGCAGGAACCCTTGATAATTATTTCATCCCTGACTGCACATTCCATAAGCCAGCATAAATCCCATTTTCATCCAACAATTCTTCATGTGTTCCCGACTCAACTAATTCTCCATATTCCATTACATAAATACAATCAGCATTGCGGATAGTAGAAAGACGATGAGCGATCGCAATTGTGGTTCGATTCACAGTAATCCGTTCTAGAGAACGCTGAATAGCAGCTTCAGTTTCATTATCCACCGCCGATGTAGCTTCATCTAAAATCAAAATTGGCGGATTCTTTAAAACAGCCCGTGCGATCGCAATTCTTTGGCGTTGTCCACCAGATAATTTTTGACCCCGTTCTCCAACTATTGTCTCATAACCTTGAGGTAGCCGCAGAATAAAATCATGAGCTTCGGCAATTTTCGCCGCTTCAATTATTTTTTCATCCGCAGCATTAAAAGTACCATAGGCGATATTTTCAGCAATCGTACCGTGAAATAAGAATACATCTTGGCTGACCAACCCAATACTACGACGCAAATCACCTAGATTTAACTTTTGAATATTAATACCATCCATTGCGATCGTCCCCGAAGAAATATCATACAATCGCAGTAATAATTTAACTAAAGTGCTTTTACCGGAACCTGTAGAACCAACAATAGCAATAGTTTTTCCGGCGGGTACATGTAAGGATAGTTTTTTAATTACTGGATCTCTATCTTGATAAGCAAAAGAAACTTTTTTAAATTCAATGTCACCACGTACTCGATCAACCGATAAAATTTCATCCCCAGCTCCAATATTGATGGGAGTATCTAATAAATTCATGATCCGCTTAATAGAAGCCATTGACCTTTGATAGTTGTCAAATATTCCACCTAATTCTACAAAAGGCCACAATAATCTTTGTACTAAAACGAGTAAAACACTATAACTACCAATAGATATTTTGCCAGTATATGTTGCCATACCTCCCCAAAATAGTAGGGCTGTAAACCCTATTAAAACTAACATTCTAATTAAAGGATTAAATGCAGCCGAAAGTTTAATTGCTTTAGTATTACTTTTTCTATATGCTTCGCTTTCTGCTGCCAATCTAGCACTTTCATAATCTTCGGCAGTAAAACTTTTAATTGTGGTAATACCACTGATATTATTTGCTAGCCGGGAGTTCAGAAAGCCGACTTTTTCCCGCACCTCATCATAACGATCTTCCAAAAGTTTTTGATAGGTAAAAGATCCCCAAACAATAAATGGTATTGGCAACAGTGCTACCAGGGTTATAGAAAAAGGTAAAATAAAAAAACTACCACCAATTAAAATGATAATTGAAGTAATTATATTGATAATTTGATTAGCTCCAAAATTCAACAAATCTTCTAGCTGATTGATATCATCATTCAAAATTGACATCAAACCGCCAGTGCTACTTTCTTCAAAGTAAGCTGAATCTAATTTTTGTACATGATTATAGGTATCCAAACGTAAGTCATACTGGATATTTTGAGCTAAATTACGCCAAAGTCTACTATATGCGTACTCAGAAATTGATTCTAGTATCCAAACAATGATAGTAATCAATGAAAGCAGTAAAAATTGCCAAAATACATCTTTCACACCCAACTTGGCAAATACAGAATTTTGCTGCTCTACGAGAATATCTACCGCAATACCAACTAACCACGGCGGTGCTAAGTCTAAAATTGTATTGATAATAGAACATAATGTTGCCTGCCAAATTTGTAGGTAATATTGACTGCCATAGTTGAGCAAGCGTTGTAAAGGAGAGGCGAGATTTCGACGATTTTTAGATCCTATGGGAGATTTTGATGTGATTGTCATGACTGTTTATTATTTGTACTGAGGTGATTAATAAAAGCAATATTTTCAGTAAAAATCGCATTAGGAATTTAAGGAAATTTGTTTGTCATTTACTTTTCCCTTTCGTCCTATTGGTACACACATCGGTGTCTCCATTACTGGGTCAGCAATAATCCGACACTCCAACCCAAAAACCTCTTGAACCATTTCTTGAGTCATCACTAGCTTTGGTTCTCCAGCAGCAAAAATTCGGCCATCTTTGACTGCAACTAAGTAATCAGCATAACGACACGCTTGATTTAAATCATGCAGCACCATGACGATTGTCCGTCCTTGATTTTGGTTCAACTCATACAACAAATCCAAAATCTCTATCTGGTGCGCCAAATCTAAAAAAGTAGTTGGTTCATCTAACAGTAAAATATCTGTATCTTGTGCCAACGCCATTGCAATCCAAGCTCTTTGTCGTTGTCCACCAGACAAAGTATCTAATGCTCTATCTGCCAATTTCAACAAATCTGTAATTTCTAGTGCCTGCTGCACTATTTTTTCATCTTTTGCCGACCACTGCTGCGACCAATTTTGATAAGGATAACGTCCTTGTGCTACCAAATCTTGCACAGTTAATCCTTCTGGTGCTACTGGCCCTTGAGGTAAAATACCTAACTGCTGTGCGACTTCTTTAGTTGAAAGATTAAAAATAGATGTTCCATCAAGATAGACTGTACCACCACGGGGTTTAAGCAATCTTGCCAAACCTCTTAACAACGTTGATTTACCACAACCATTAGCACCAACTAAACCACTAATTTGTCCAGTTGGGATTGCCAAATTTAGGTCACGGATAATCAGCGCACCATCATAAGCTAAAGATAGATTTTTGGTTGACAATCCTTTCATAAGTGAAACCATTTTAGATTTTGGATTTTGGATTTATGAAAATCTAATTTGTTAGTTGATAAAATATCCTTTTTCCCAGTCCCTTATTTTTTGCGGTTACGAATTAACAAATAAAGAAAATAAGGAGCGCCAATAGCAGCAGTTACAATGCCACAAGGAAGTTCGATTGGTGCAAATAGCGTTCTTCCTAGCAAGTCTGCTATCACAACAATCACTCCCCCCAAGAGTGCAGAAGTAGGAATCAAGCTTTCATGGGTTGCACCTACTAACTGTCGTCCTACATGAGGTGCGATTAATCCAATAAAACCAATATTACCGGCGGTGGCGACTCCTGCACCTGCTAAGGCTACACCCACCAGCACGAGTAAACCACGTTGCCATTCCACTCGACTACCTAAACTTTTGGCGACATCATCTCCTAAATTTAAAGCGTTCAAATGCCTTGCTAGTGTCAAAGCCATTGGGACAAAAACAATTAACCAAGGTAATAGAGAAAAGACTTGCTCCCAAGTCCGGTTGTAGACGCTTCCAGCTAACCAAACCAAAGCATTACTAACGTCAGAAATTTCGCCAAAGGTAATCATCAAGCTGGTTATGGCACTAGCGATCGCAGATAAACCAACACCCATTAAAATTAATAAAATCGGAGAACTACCGTTATTCCAAGCCAGCGAGTAAATTAAAATCGCCATTAGCAAAGCACCAGCAAAGGCTGACAGAGGTAAGGTATAAATCGGTGCTGAGGGAAATAGTACAATTACTATAACTGCTGCCAGACTCGCCCCAGCATTGATGCCGATAATACCTGGGTCAGCCAGTGGATTGCGTGTCAGTCCTTGGAAGATAGTGCCAGAAATTGCTAGCGCCACTCCCACCATAAAAGCTACAAGGGTGCGGGGTAGACGCAAATCCTGAATCACGAATAGATGGTCTGGGTTTCCTGTATTTAAACCCAATATAGTTTTCACGATATTTAAAGGCGAGATTGGATATTCACCCCGCCCTATATTCATCACCATCGCCACTACAATCGCTACTGCCAAACATAACAATACGACTGGTACACGTCGGTCAATGCGGAAAGATATCACCTGCGAACGAATGACTAGCCAATCAAAACTCATTTTTTCACCTTTGACTTAGCTAGGTAGACAAAAAAAGGAGCGCCAACTATTGATGTCATTACACCTACAGGTAATTCCTGTGGTTTGAGCAATACACGGGCAGCAATATCTGCAACCAAGAGTAAAATAGCACCCAGAACTGCACAATAAGGTAATATCCAACGATAATCGGCTTTAATATAAAATCTCACTATATGGGGAACGACTAAACCAATGAAGCCGATTGGCCCTGCAAGAGCAACGGCACTTCCTGCTAGTAAGACTACGCTGATAGCGGTAAATATTTTGATCAAAGCTGTCTGTTGACCCAAACCTTTAGCGACATCTTCACCTAAACTCATAGTGGTAATTTGTCTGCCAAGGGCAAAAGCTAACACTAATCCGATGCCAACGAAAGGTAGTAGTTGTAAGAATAAATTAAAATCTCGACCAGATAAGGAACCAGCTAACCAAAATCTCACCTCTTCAAGTGTTTGTTGACTGACAATGAGGATACCGGTGGTGAAGGAAGAAATCAGCGCAGTTAACGCCGCTCCTGCTACTGTCAGATTCAGTGGGGTGGCTCCTCCTCTTCCCAGAGAACCAAGGAGGTAAACTAACACTGCTGTTAGTCCCGCACCCAGAAATGCGACAAGGGCGTAAACACTTAAAGATGAGCTGCCAAAAACAAAAATTGCCACAACAACAAAGAGGGCGGCTCCCGACTCAATACCTAAAATACCTGGATCTGCTAAGGGGTTTCGCGTCAAACCCTGCATCAATGCTCCCGATACAGCAAGGGCTGAACCTACAAGGATAGCAATTAGCGATCGCGGTAATCTCACAGTCTGAATAACTAAGTGATCGTAGGAACCATCAAAGGCTATAAAAGATGTCAAAATCTTACCTAGAGGTATTTCTGCTGCACCTAGCGTCACACTGTACACCAAGCAAATTAGCAGCATACACAGTCCCACAACCAGACCAAATAAGGCTGACATTTGTGGCTTTTTCAATCCTCTCGGTGAGAGTGTAGTTACTTTTATCATGATCCTGCTATCACTTGAAAATATTACGCTCTACTGGTTAGTTGTTTTTTCGATGGGCACTCTCAATATTTAACAGCTTTTTAATCATCCAAATTGATAATCTTTCTTGATAAATATATAGATTACACGATCGTGTAGCCCTTTCTCCATTTTTTAAACGGAATAAAGGATGCCCTTACAGCCCCTTATAGCTTTGATATACTTTCTCAACAAAGTGGTATTGTTAGATCAACTTCTATTTTCAAGTAGATAGACCACACGGTAGGGGCACAGCAATGCTCATACGTGTCAAGTCACTTGTGTGCAAAGAGGAAACTAGGGAGGAAGCAAAGGAGCAAGGGACAAGAATTTTTCCCTCTGCCTCTTTCCAGTCCCCAGTCCCCAATCCCCACTCCCCAATCCCCAATCCCCAGCCTCCAGGCGTTACATCTGTAAATGGTGGTGTTCGTGAGAATTGATAGTTTAGTTAGAGTTTACAAACGAAAATCAATACGCGTTTTACCTTTAATACTCAGCTTGATATTGGTTTTGTTTGTCGGCAGCCGCACTATAGCTGTACCAACAAAATCCACAGAGATATTATGGGATACTTATGGTGTGCCGCATATTTACGGAAAAGATGACCAAAGTGCATTTTATGCCTTTGGTTGGGCCCAAATGCAAAGTCATGGAGATTTACTTTTGCGTCTCTATGGTCAAGCACGAGGACGCGCAGCTGAATATTGGGGAGAGAAATATCTAGATTCAGATCGTTGGGTACAGACTGCGGGAATACCAGAACGCGCTCGTCCTTGGTACAAGGCACAGAGTCCAACTTTTCGTAGTTATCTTGATGCTTTTGCTGCTGGGATCAATGCCTATGCAAAACAAAATCCTAAATTTATTGATGATGAAGTTGAGATGGTGCTACCAGTCAAGGCAGAAGATGTCATGGCTCACTTACATCGAGTACTCAACTTTACCTTTGTGGTTAATCCTGAGCAAGTATTAGGTCTGAGCAAAGAAAAGTTGCAAGCAGGATCTAATGGTTGGGCGATCGCACCAAGTCATTCTGCCAATGGTAATGCTATGTTACTAGCAAACCCACATCTACCTTGGTCAGATTTATTTTTGTGGTATGAGGCTCAAATCACCGCACCAGGTATTGATGCGTATGGGGCAACACTTGTAGGTATTCCCGTATTAGCGATCGCCTTTAACAACAACTTAGGTTGGACTCACACCGTTAATACTTATGATGGTTGGGATGTTTATGAACTCACACCAGCAGGTAATGGGTACAGGTTTGATGACAAAGTTCGTAACTTCCAGACGAAAACTCTTTCCCTAAAGGTGAAGCAAAAAGATGGTTCCTTGCAAGAGCAACCCTTAGTGGTGAAAAGTTCTGTCCACGGGCCTGTGGTAGTCGAGAAAAATGGAAAAATCCTGGCGCTGAGAGTTGCAGGTCTTGACCGACCAGGTGTACTCCAACAGTGGTGGGATATGGCACAGGCAAAAAACCTTGCCCAGTTTGAAAAGACACTCCAGCGCTTGCAATTGCCAATGTTTACGGTGATGTATGCGGATCGAGAAGGGCATATTATGCACCTATTCAACGGTCAAGTTCCAGTGCGCTCCTTTGGTGATTTTAAATATTGGCAAGGCATAATCCCAGGAAATACATCTAAAACCTTGTGGACAAAAATTCATCCTTACCAAGATTTACCGCGCATAGTTGACCCTAAAAGCGGCTGGTTGCAAAATACAAATGACCCACCCTGGACAACTACATTTCCCGCCGCCATTAAAGCAGATGATTACCCACCTTATATAGCACCTCGTTTCATGGATTTCCGTTCCCAACGTTCTGTAAGAATGCTGGCTGAGGATAACAAAATCTCTTTTGATCAAATGGTTGTAGACAAGCACTCTACCCGGATGGAACTGGCTGATCGGATTTTGGATGATTTAATTCCGGCTGCGCGCAAGTATGGTCAGGACTTGGGGCAAAAAGCCGCTAATGTTTTAGAAGCCTGGGATCGGCAAGCCAATGCAGATAGTCGTGGGGCAGTGTTATTTGCCTTTTGGGTACAACAGATGGACTTAGATAAAACCTTTAGTAAACCTTGGAATGAAAATTCTCCACGCACTACACCCAATGGTTTAGCTAATCCTGAAAGTGCAGTTGCAACTCTGCAAGCAGTAGCAGCAGAGGTAGAAAAGACTTATGGGGCGCTTGATGTCCCTTGGGGTAAGGTTTTTCGGCTACGATTGGGTAATGTGGATTTGCCTGCGAATGGTGGCGATGGCAACCTGGGAATTTTTCGTGCGCTCTATTTTGCTCCTGAAGCAAACGGTCAGTTCCAAGCCGTTGCAGGTGATTCCTATGTGGCTGCAATTGAATTTTCCAACCCTGTACGGGCAATGGCACTTACCAGTTATGGTAATGCAACTCAACCCGGCTCGCCGCACATTAGCGACCAGTTACAAATGTTAGCTAACAAAAAACTGCGTCCTGTGTGGCGCGATCGCTCAGATATTCTTGCTCATCTAGAAGAGCGTAAAATATTCTGAGGTCAATAGTCTGCTTTTAGGGTTTGGGATCGCAGTTTGTAACGAATAAATTACAGCGTTTTCATGTATTTGAACTACTCTTATCATAGAGGCGTAAGTTTATTTACCTGAAAATAGCTGTAATCTATTTCATTTGTAATCCTTCTTTTCTGTTCCCTATCTCAACGATTAATTTCACAACTTATTTAGGATTGCCATAACATGAGCCTAAATAACAAAATAACACTGCTTTGACTAGTGAACTAGGAGGCAAGATGGAAAGCAACAGCATAACGTGGTGGATATATGCATTACTTTCGGCTGGCTTTGCAGCATTGACAACTATCTTTGCCAAAATTGGGGTAGAAAATGTGAACTCTAATTTAGCAACAGCAATCAGAACTGTTGTTATCTTAGTAATTGCTTGGGGAATTGTATTGTTCCAAGGAAATGTAGTTAATATCTTAGCTATTTCTCAAAGAACGATGATTTTCTTATTGTTATCTGGAGTATCTACAGGCTTATCATGGATTTTTTACTTCCAAGCTTTACAAACAGGAAAAGCCTCTCTGGTTGCACCAATTGATAAATCAAGTTTGGTATTAGTTTTATTATTTTCGGTTATTTTTCTGGGAGAACCATTAAGCTTGAAGATAATATTAGGAAGTGCTTTAGTAGTTATAGGGACTTTAGTGTTAATCCTTTAAACTTTTATAAGCCCAAAACACTTGTAGAGACGGCGATTTATCGCGTCTTAAAAGTCCAGGCGTATTGACCTATAAATATTCTTAACCGAAACCTATGGCAGACAAATAGAATGTATTGGGGTATTAGTTTACTTACTCAGCACTCTTCATGGTGTATTGACTAAGTATTGAAATAAGTCATCAATTACAGCATCCGCAGCAATCAAGTTTGAACCGACCCAAGACAAACCATCTACAAAGTATATATGTCTTTGCTGAAATGCTTTGAGTCTTTTCCAAAGTGGTTTTTGTTGCATTTGTTCAAAATTTGCCTTATCGCTGTCATTAAAAGTTGTTACAAATAAAATATCAGCATCTAATTCTTCTAGCTTTTCCTCAGAAATATTCTTAGTTAACCCACTCGGCGTAATCACGTTTTGTGTCTTTGGGCGTTGCAATCCAACATCATTGAGAATGGAACCACTAAATGAGTTTTTGGCAGTACTCATTATATCCCAACCATAAATATGAA
The DNA here is from genome assembly GCF_036916655.1 of Nostoc sp. Taxonomy (GTDB): domain Bacteria; phylum Cyanobacteriota; class Cyanobacteriia; order Cyanobacteriales; family Nostocaceae; genus Nostoc. The sequence goes on along the minus strand of NZ_JBALFY010000064.1, from coordinate 368,981 downwards.
TTACAGATATCGTTTTGTCTTTATATTGATTACCTAGCGCTATTTTTAGTTTTTCAATTCGTTGATAATAGTGATTCCATGCTTGTTCTGCAACCTCTTTTTTGCCTAATGCTTCGGCGACAAAATTAAAATGTTCGCGCCAAGATAATGAACCTTTCCATTTCCCTAATGCCGTAGGACTGATTTGAGAAAGGTGAGGATAAATTGCTTTAACATTTTCCCAACCTAGAATTAAATCAGGCTTAAGTCGCAATATACGTTCTAAATTAGGCTCATATTGAGTACCTATTTGCTGTATTCCCTCTGTCTTATTCTTTAAATAGTCTGGTAAATTATCTTGCCAACCATCAGAAGTGCTTCCTATTGGTTTAATACCTAAGACGAGTGTGCTACCCAAAGTGACTTGAGATATGGTGACAAGACGCTTTGGGTTTTTTGGAACACAGGTTTCCCCCATCGTGTGTTCTATCACACGACAGTCTTTCGCTGGTGGGGTAAGGCTTGTGGCATTGTGATAACTACTTCGATTACAACCTAACAAAAGTACAAATCCCACTATCCCCAAAAATAGTATGTAGGTGAGACGGCGTAACAACTTTTTCATGAAGACCTGACTTTTCCAAACCTCTAAGAAGCGGTTCTAGGCATTTTGAATGAAGTACCTGATTCAGAACTGAATGGCACTAAGTTAAGCTGAAGGGTAGGCAGCGTAAGGATTGCAGAGGGGAATTTCTAAATATCTGAACGTAATGCCTAAAATTTCTTCTTTCTCCCCCGCTCCTCTGCACCCCTGCTGTCTCAACGATTTTCGCTTAGTGCCATTCGATTCAGAACTCATAGGAAATCGTTGCCTGCACATTCACCGGCGCACCTGGATAAACGATGGTTCGTCTGGAAGCAGTTTCATAGTATTGCACATCAAAAAGATTATTGACGTTAATACCAAGTCTCCAGTTGTCTCGACGGTAAAACAAGGCAGCATCAGTACGGACATAACTGGGAACTTGGAAATTGCTGTTGGGAAAATCAGCTTGCTGTTCGCCTACAAAGACTAGCCCCAATCCAAAGCCTAATCCTTTGTAGTCACCACTTTGAATTTCGTAGGTTGTCCACAGGTTAGCTGCATTTTTGGGAACGTTCCGCAAAAAAGTACCCACTGGAATGCGATTATCTTCGGTGACTCGCGCATCGGTATAAGCATAGCCTGCAAGGATATTCCATCCAGGTAAGATTTCGCCCCCAATGGTGAATTCAACTCCTCGACTGCGCTGTTCACCGACTTGGATTGAGAAATTAATGGGATCGACAGGATCGGAGGTTAGCACGTTACTCTTAGTAATCTCAAAAGCAGCTAATGTGGCAGACACAGTATTAGTGATGTCTGCTTTAACGCCGACTTCGTATTGAGTACCTCGTTCAGGCTCAAAAACTGAGTTGGTTCGCGATCGCCCAATCACCGGATTAAACGATTGACTGTAGCTAGCATAGAGAGAAATCGGTTTAATTGGCTGATAGACAATGCCAACACGAGGACTGAACGCTTGATCTGCCTGAGAAAAAGTTTCAAAACTATCGTACTGTTTGGTGAAGTCAAATCGTCCACCAACTAGCAAGTGCAAATTGTCGGTAATGTCGATCTGATCTTGAATATAGATGCCCAGAGTATCTGTGAAATTTGTGCCATAGTTATCGATTTGGACATTTGGTCGAGTCACATTGTAATTTGGGTTGAAGATATCGATTGTCGGTAACAAAGCAGTACCAGACGTAAAATAGTTGGTAGAACGACCAAGCTCAAACCCAATTAATAACTGATGTCGAATGGAACCCGTGGTAAATTTCCCAGTTAGATCGGTCTGCATTCGATAATCCTGGTCGATGAAAAAATCATCTGCATAGAGTTTGTCAAGAAAGCGATCGTTGGTAAAGTCAGCTTCTACGTATGTATAGCCACCAGACTGTTTTGCACTATAGAAAGAAAAGCCATTGCGAAGCTGCCAGTTATCACTAAACTTATGTTCAAGTCGATAACTAGCCTGATATTGCTCCACCGTAACCTGATCCAGAGATGGATAGAACAAAGCTCGATTAATCGGCAATACCAGAGAACCATCACTGAGAGCTACTACACCATAATCAAGCGTTGGATTGTTGTATGTATAGGAAAAGTCCACCGTTAAGGTCGTGTTTTTGCCGATGTTCCATTGCAAGACAGGAGCTACAAAAAAGCGCTCCTCATTCACAAAGTCTCGAAAACTACCATTGTTTTGATAGGCTAAATTGAGCCGATACTTTAAACTGCCGTCATCAGTTAAAGGCCCTGACAAATCAAGCTCTGGACGGTAAAAGCTGAACTGCCCACCTGTGAACTTGACACTATAATAAGGCTCACTTAGAGGCTGCTTCGTCACGGTGTTGATTACGCCTCCGGGCTGCAATTGCCCCAACAAAACCGATGCTGGCCCGCGTAATACCTCAATGCGTTCTACATCTGCAAGATCCACATCCTTAGTTGCAGTGCTACCGCTACGAAACCCATTTCTGAGGTTAAAATCTTGTCTAAATCCACGAATGACAAAAGCTTGGCTTTGATTAGAAAACTGTGAGACACCCGGAGCGTTATTTCGTACTGCATCTTGCAGTCGATTCACATTCTGATCTCTAATCACTTGATTGGGAATGACTTGAATTGACTGGGGAATATCTCGCAAAGGGGTATCGGTTTTTGTCGCTGTCGTGGCATTTCGCACATTATAGCCATCCTGCTCACCCGTCACTACCAACTCAATCGGCTGATCTGGCGGGGCTGTTGGTTGCTCTTGTGGTGTTTCACTAGCAGGTTTTTCTTGAGTTTGTGGTGTTTGGGGTTGCTGCGGTGGTTGTGTCGCTATTGCCGCCGAAGTTATACCAAAAACCAGCCCAGCATCATCATCAAATAATTCAACCGTAGGCAAAGCTTTCTCACCTACCACAGTTACGCGGACAGTATTTGCATCAATATTTGTAACTGTTATCTCAGTAATTACCGCCGTAGGTTGCTCTGAACGAAATGTAAAAGCCTCACCCGACGGTAAGCGTAATTGTCCACCAGATACATCTGCAATAAAATTATTGCCCGTACTGCGATTTGTGACTTGCAGTCGAGTACCTTGAGTTGTCTCTAAAATTACTTCTACACCTCTGTTTGTGGCATTTGCTTTCACACTTGTGATTGCTACAACTTGCTCCCCACTTCTTGGTTCTGGATTCGAGGGATTGGTAGGTGTTGGTGTCTGTACCAGCATTTGGGCGCTAGTAGTGGGAAGTTCGATTTCGCTGATTTGACGAATATTTTTACTTGTTTTATCCGACTTTGCTCTTTGTAGTGAACTTGCTAGTTGAGATTTAAAGAGTCGGGATTTCTGCTTACTGGGAGCTAATACTGGAGATTTACTACTTGCAAATTTTTTCTCTGTAACTGCAACTTTCTCATCTAATGCAGATTCCCCTACCTTTTGGGTAGAAGATTTGCCTTGAATATCCTCTCGCACTTCCTCACCTTTAGCAGGAGTGTTTACGACAACAACAACCGCACCTGTTAGCAGCAGGCTTTGAAAAAATTTATCTAACTTCATTGATCCGCTTACACTCAATCACACTACTTGGTCGTACTCGAAGACTAACGACAATCTTTGAAAAGAATTGTCATTTAGGGTTAAGCTAGTTGAATCATATTATGAAGTGATGCAAGACACAAGCTAATTAAGAATCTTTTTTAATTAAGATGTATACTCAGCAGTAATTATCCTTATAACCAGACGTTTGCTTGATATATAGACAGAGATTGTACTAGTAGCTAAAACTACTTTTAAAGCAAGTATTTCCCAAAGCCAAAATAGCCTTATTAATTACGAATTTGCCCTAAATAGGACAATAATGATAGTTTTTGTAGCCTATGTAAAACTTAGATATTTGTGTTGAGATGAGATTTTAAAAAGATATTGCTCGTAATCTATAACCAAAAATACATAACTAAAGCTAATGTTTAAGCAAAGTTTTGATAAGTACTATCTATATAAATTCTCTTGCTAAAGCGACTTATTCTCGTTAATGTAATTCAAGATAAATAAAAATTACTTTCAATAGTGAAGATATTTATCCAAATAAATCAGTCTTAGTTGTTGGTTAAATTAGTTATTAAAGGCTTAAATCGAATGGCACTAAGACAAACCCAAAGGTTTGTATAGCTTTGTTCCTAGTCTGGAGGCTGGGAAGCCGTCAGGCTAAAGGGTGTGCTTTCACTCCTAAACAAAGAAGTAGTGGTAGTTGCAGGTATATCACCTCATGGGTAATAAGTGTAATAAAATACAACATTTGAGATATATTTGCGTACCTAGAGAAATACTATTAACTGCATTTGCGGTGAAATTTCACGATGCTTAAACTCTTTGATCTTGTTGGTAACTTTTCTACAGTTGTGGAAGTACTGCGCTTAAGAAGCTCTACACAGCCAGATAGAGATGCTTTTACCTTTTTGTTAGATGGGAAAACAGAACAAACAACACTAACATATCAAGAATTAGATAGGCGATCGCGTCAAATAGCTGCTCAATTACAAGCATTGGGTTTGACTGGAGAACGCGCTTTATTACTTTATCCAGCCGGACTAGATTTTTTAGTCACTTTTTTCGGTTGTTTATATGCGGGAGTTGTAGCTGTAACGGCATATCCCCCTAGAAATGAGCGCAACACACCGAGAATAAAAGCTATTTCTAGAGACGCACAAGCAGCGATCGCACTCACTACAACAGAAATCCTGCCTACAGTGCAGTCTTTGATGTCACAAAAGACTGACTTAGAATCCTTACAGTGGCTAACTACTGATAATCTTGCAGAGGGAATAGAAGATGCTTGGCAACAACCCTCTATTGATCGAGATACCTTAGCTTTTCTGCAATACACTTCTGGTTCTACAGGGACACCTAAGGGTGTAATGATTAGTCATGGCAACCTACTGCACAATGCTGACACAACTTACCAATTTATGGAGCATTCTCCAGAAAGTAAGTTTGTGACATGGTTGCCGATGTACCACGATATGGGCCTAATTGGGGGAATATTGCAACCCTTGTATGGGGGTTTTCCTTGCATCATTATGCCTCCAACTTCTTTTCTCCAACGTCCTTATCGTTGGTTACAAGCTATCTCTCACTACAAAGGGACAACCAGTGGTGGTCCGAATTTTGCTTATGAGTTATGTACTCAAAAAATTACTCCTGAACAAAAAGAGACTCTTGACTTGAGTAGTTGGAGTGTGGCATTTAACGGTGCAGAACCGATTCGGGATGACACTTTAGAGCGGTTTGCAGCAGCCTTTGCCGATTGTGGCTTTCGTAAAGAGGCATTCTACCCTTGTTACGGAATGGCTGAAACAACTCTGATGGTTTCTGGTGTCCAGAAGGCAAGATCACCGATAATCAAGACAGTCCAAAAGTCTGCATTAGAATTGAATCGGATAGTTGAATCATCTGTTAAGGATGAGGATGTTTATCATTTCGTCAGTTGTGGTCGAGTTATACCACAACAGGAAGTGGCGATCGCTAATCCCGAAACCCTCATTAGTTGTAAACCTGATGAAATTGGGGAAATCTGGGTATCGGGGCCGAGTGTTGGCCAAGGTTATTGGAATCGCGATCGAGAGACAGCAGAAACTTTCTATGCTTATTTATCAGATACAGGTGTAGGCCCTTTTCTGCGAACAGGGGATTTAGGTTTTTTACAAAATAACGAGCTTTTCGTTACAGGTAGAGCCAAAGATTTAATTATTATTCGGGGTAGAAATCTTTACCCACAGGATATTGAATTAACCGCAGAACGCAGTCATCCATCTTTAAATTCTGGTGCTAACGCAGCATTTACAGTTGAGGTTGACAACGAAGAACGGTTGATAATCGTCCAAGAATTGAAGTTTCGCGCCAAGCCAAATTTAGCAGAGGTTATATCTGCAATTCGCCAAGCTGTGACTGAAGAACACGAAGTACAAGTTTATGCTGTAGTTTTGATCAAACCAGGTAGTATTCCCAAAACTTCTAGCGGTAAGATTCAACGTCGTGCAACTCGCGCTCAGTTTCAGAATGGTGAACTGAATATTATTGTCAGTAATATTCTCAAAATTAGCAAGATTGTCAGAGAGGAAACTCGATTACAGCGTTCTGAACTTTTGGCACTTTCTCCAGGGGAACGTCAACAGATTTTAGAAATATATCTGATTGAACAAGAAGCGAGAGTACTGGCGATCGCACCAAATGATATCAGTCCTGATGAACCATTAAGCGCTCTGGGACTTGATTCTTTAAAAGTATTTGAGTTGAAAAATCGAGTTGAGGTTGATTTAGAAGTAGAAGTATCGGTAGTAGACTTCTTTGAAGGGATGAGTACGCGATCGCTAGCTACCAAGATCCTCGCTCAACTGACAACAGATCCAGTACCATCGATATCCCTTACCAAACACGAGAAAAATCTATCAATTCAGCCTCTATCTTTTGGCCAGCAGGGATTGTGGTTTATCAATCAGCTAACTCCCGATAGTCCTACATATAATATTCCTCTAGTTATTAGCTTCAAAGGTTGTCTTAATTTAGCAATTTTACAAGATAGTCTTAACGAAATTATTAGACGACACGAAGTATTACGGACGAGCTTTACAGTAATTGATGGACAACCAGCCCAAGTTATAAATCAAGCTGTACCCTTAACTTTGGCGATTGAAGATTTGTGTTCTCTTTCTGATAGCGATCGCCCTCAAGAAGCACAACGTTTGGCTACAGAATTCGCACAGCAGCCATTTGATTTATCTGCTCAATCGCTTTTGCGTGCTAAAATTTTGCAATTAAGTGAGAAAAATTATCATTTAATTATTACTCTGCATCATATAATTGCAGATGGTTGGTCTATCGGTATTCTGATCAAAGAACTAGCTGTATTATATGAAGCATTCTCCACAGGCGAACTCCCAGCACTTTCTGAATTACCCATTCAGTATCGAGATTTTGTCAATTGGCAACGAAAATGGCTTGATTTTGAGCGTATTCAATCTTTATTGACTTATTGGAAACAAAAGTTGCAGGGTGAGCTACCTATACTAAATTTACCAACCGATCGTCCGCGTAGAAGCTTTGTTTCCGATCGTCAAACATTCAAAGGCGCTCAAGAGAAATTAGTTCTATCTCAAACTCTGACAAAAGAGTTAAAGAATTGGAGCCGTCATTCGGGAGTAACTCTGTTTATGACCTTGCTTACAGCCTTCAAAACGTTGCTGTATCGTTACACCGGTCAGACGGATATTTTAGTCGGTTCGCCAATTGCTAATCGTAACCGAGCAGAAGTTGAGTCATTAATCGGATTTTTTGTCAATGTTTTGGTGTTGCGTACAGACCTTTCTGGCAATTTGAGTTTTCAGGAGTTATTAACGCGGGTGAAGTCAACAGCTTTAGAGGCTTATATTCATCAAGACTTACCTTTTGAGAAATTAGTAGAAGAAATACAGCCAAATAGAGACTTGAGTTACAATCCACTATTTCAAGTAATGTTCGTTCTCCAGAATGTGCCACTATCAAATCCCAGACTGTCAGATATCTCTGTTACTTGTGAGGAAGGTTACAACGGGACATCAAAATTTGATTTGACATTATTTATAGAGGATGATGAGCAAGGGTTGGTTGCAACTTGTGAGTACAATACAGATTTATTTAATGCAGATACTATTACTAGAATGCTGGGACATTTCCAGACTTTATTGGAAAGTATAGTTAGCAATCCCGAACAACGAATTTCAGACTTGCAATTACTGACACCATCTGAAGTACAGCAATTATTAATTGAGTGGAATAATACCGAGACAGATTACCCACAAGATAAATGTATTCATCAACTGTTTGAAGCACAGGTAGAGAAAACGCCATCTAATATTGCTGTTATTTTTGAGAACCAAAAATTAACCTATCAGGAGTTAAACGAGCAAGCAAATCAACTAGCACACTATTTACAAAAACTAGGAGTGAAGCCAGAAGTAATTGTAGGTGTGTGCATGAAGCGCAGCCCAGAAATGCTGATTGCATTGCTGGCTATCTTAAAAGTAGGTGGAGCTTATATACCATTAGACCCAGCCTATCCCCAGGAACGCTTAACTTTCATGGTAGAAGACAGTCAGACCAAGATACTGCTGACTCAAAGCCATCTAGTTGAATTGTTTGCTAAATCGAATGTGCATATTGTCTGTATTGATAAAGACTCAAAATTACTTAGCCAACAGAGCAGAGAAAATCTGTTTAGTGAAGTAAAATCCAATAACTTAGCTTATATCATCTATACTTCTGGTTCTACAGGTGTACCAAAAGGTGTTGCGATCGCTCATCAGAGTTGTGTTGCTTTTTTAACATGGTCAAGAGAGGTTTTTACAGATAATGATCTTGCTGGAGTTTTAGCATCAACCTCTATTTGCTTTGATTTGTCAATATTTGAACTTTTTGTTCCCCTCAGTTGGGGTGGTAGAGTAATTCTCGTAGAGAATGCTTTGCACTTACCCTCATTGGTTGCGGAAGTCAGCTTGGTTAATACAGTCCCAAGCATCATTGCAGAATTACTGCAAGCAGATGGTTTACCTCCTTCAGTCAGGACGGTTAATCTTGCTGGTGAAGCACTACAAAATCAACTTGTACAGCAGATTTATCAAAACGATCGTATTCAGAAAGTTTTGAATCTTTACGGCCCGTCTGAAGATACAACCTATTCCACATTTACTCAAGTAAATAAAGGAGATAACAGAGTAACTATTGGCCGTCCGATCGCCAATACACAAATTTATTTACTTGATCCTAAATTGCAACCAGTACCAATTGGCATACCAGGAGAAATTTATATTGGTGGTGCTGGTTTAGCTAGAGGTTATTTAAACCGACCAGAGTTAACAAAAGAACGGTTTATATCTAACCCCTTCCAAGGAAGCAGAGGAGCAGGGGAGCAGAGGAGCAGAGGAGCAGAAATTCTTCCCAATCCCCATTACCCCTTATCCCCAGAGGGGGCCCCACCTTCCCCAATCCCCAATCCCCAATCCCTAGTCCCCAGTCCCCGCCTTTATAAAACTGGAGATTTAGCTCGTTATTTACCAGATGGGAGTTTAGAGTATTTGGGGCGAATAGATCATCAGATTAAAATTAGAGGATTTCGGATTGAGTTAGGTGAAATTGAGAATGCCTTGCTTAAACATCCAGCAGTCCAGAAAATTGTAGTTTTGGCGCGAGAAGATAAACCACGTGTTCAACAATTGGTGGCTTATATTGTTCTTTTACTAGACCAGAAACTTACAACTAGTGAACTGCGAAGCTATCTCAAAGAACTGTTACCAGAATATATGATTCCTGGTGTTTTTATCTTCCTAGACACCTTACCACTTTTGCCTAACGGAAAAGTCAACCGTCGTGCTTTACCTATACCAGAAGACTTACGTCCAACATTAACGACTACTTATCAAGTACCTCAGTCGGAAATGGAACAGCAGATAGCAAAACTTTGGCAAGAGGTGCTACATCTCGAACGAGTAGGTATTCATGATAATTTCTTTGACCTTGGTGGGCATTCGCTACTAATGATTCAAGTTAATCATAAACTGCAAGTAAATTTGCAACGGGATTTATCAGTTGTAGAAATGTTTCAGAACCCAACTATTTATTCACTGGCGCAATATTTAAGTCAACAGCAACAGATGTCTTATACAGGAACACGCGATCGCACTCAAAAGCAAATTGAAGCTATCAACCGCCAAAAACAACAATTGAGTAAGCAAGGTAAAAAGATTTATGGTTAGCACTACACATAATGATGCTGTAGAAAGCATTGCCATCATTGGGATGGCAGGACGTTTTCCTGGTGCTAAAAATGTTGCAGAATTTTGGCAGAATTTACAATCTGGTGTAGAGTCAATTTCTCTCTTCACAAATGAAGAGATAGTATCTGATGGGATTGCTCCTAATATATTAAGCGATCGCAATTATATAAAAGCCAGCGCCATCCTCAAAGACATCGATTTATTTGACGCAGCATTTTTTAGTTTTAATCCTAAAGAAGCAGAAATTACTGACCCACAACACCGGATTTTTTTAGAGTGTGCTTGGGAAGCATTAGAAAATGCTGGCTATGATTCTAATCGGTGTGACAGTCGGATCGGAGTTTACGCTGGTGCTAGCCTCAATAACTATTATTCATTAGATTTAAACCGCGATCCCATAGGATCGGCGCAATGCTATCAAACATTAATTGGTAATGATAAAGATTTTCTAACTACCCGTGTTTCTTACAAATTAAATCTCACTGGCCCAAGTATTACGATTCAAACAGCTTGTTCCACCTCATTAGTTGCAACAACACTTGCTTGTCAGAGTTTGTTGAATTATCAATGTGATATGGCTTTGGCTGGCGGGGTTTCTATCCACATACCCCAAAAAACAGGTTATTTGCATGAACCAGGAGGGACACTATCTCCTGATGGTCATTGTCGTGCTTTTGATGCCAAAGCGCAGGGAACAATTATTGGTAATGGTGTGGGAGTTGTCCTCCTCAAGCGATTGAGCGATGCTTTAGCAGATGGTGACTGCATCCATGCCGTAATTAAAGGTTCAGCCATCAATAATGATGGTTCTGGTAAAGTTGGCTACACAGCGCCTAGCGTCAATGGTCAAGCAGAGGTGATTGCCGAAGCGATGATGCTGGCGGGAGTTGAACCTGAAACAATTAATTATATTGAAGCTCATGGTACTGGTACAGCTTTAGGCGATCCTATTGAAATTGCCGCACTCTCGCAAGTCTTTCGTAGCAATACCAACAAAAAAGGCTTCTGTGCGATTGGTTCAGTCAAAACAAACATCGGTCATCTAGATGCAGCAGCCGGGATTGCAGGACTGATTAAAACAGTTTTAGCCCTAAAACATCAGCAAATACCACCCAGCTTAAATTTTGAAGAACCCAATCCTGAGATTGATTTTGCCAATAGTCCGTTTCACGTTAATACCAAGTTAGTAGAATGGAAGGCGGGAAGTACCCCTCGGCGTGCTGGTGTGAGTTCTTTAGGTATTGGTGGGACAAATGCTCATGTGATTCTAGAAGAAGCACCAGTGCTGGAACCGTCTAGTTCTTCTCGTCCCTGGCAGTTGTTGCTACTTTCTGCCAAAACTGAATCGGCTCTAGAAACTGCAACAGAGAATCTAGCTAATCACCTCCAACTACATTTTGATGCGAACTTAGCGAATATCGCGTATACCCTACAAGTGGGGCGTGCTGAATTTAATCATCGTCGCGTGCTTGTGTGCCAAGATATTGAGGATGCAGTCAGCACTTTACAGTTACAAGATTCGCAAAGAGTTTTTACTTGCTCAGTTGAAAATAGCGATCGCGTTGGCGCAGCCTCTCGTAGAGAAGTGACTCCGCAGGAGTATCGCTCCATCGTCTTCATGTTCCCTGGACAGGGCGCTCAATATGTGGACATGGGTAAAGAACTTTACCAAACTGAACCGATATTTCGGGAACAGGTCGATTTGTGCTGTCAATTGCTGCAACCACATTTGGGGTTGGATCTGCGATCGCAAAGTGACTCCGCAGGAGTATCGCTGATTTATCCCAACGAGTCTGAATCAAAAGCCGCAGCCGAAAAACTACAACAAACTGACATCACTCAACCTGCATTGTTTGTCATAGAATACGCTTTAGCTCAACTGTGGATGTCATGGGGCATTTCTCCCCAGGCGATGATTGGACATAGCATCGGGGAATATGTCGTCGCCTGTTTAGCTGGTGTCATGTCTGTTGAAGATGCTTTAAGGCTGGTGGCTGCTCGTGGGCGATTAATGCAACAACTACCATCTGGTGCGATGCTCTCCGTACCACTGCCAGAAGAAGAAGTTGTAGCTCTACTAGATGAAAATTTATCCCTCGCGGCCAGTAATGCACCAGCCTTGTGTGTGGTTTCGGGAAACCATGATGCTATAGATGCATTTCAACACAAGCTCCAAGTTCGAGGTATAGACTGCCGCCGTCTCCATACTTCCCATGCCTTTCATTCCCCAATGATGGAACCCATATTAGAGGCATTCCAGAAGGAAGTAAGCAAAGTCAAATTACATCCTCCAAAAATTCCCTTTGTTTCTAATGTCACCGGAACCTGGATTACAGCCGAGCAAGCCACAGATTCAAATTATTGGGCAAAACATTTACGTCAAACAGTGCGGTTTGCAGCAGGCATTGATACATTGTTGCAAGAGCCAAATCGCATCCTACTAGAAGTTGGGCCAGGACGCACTTTATGTACCTTTACTAAAAAGCATTTAGATTCCCCAGGACTATCATCATTACGGCATCCTCAAGAAAAACAGTCGGATGTTAGATTCTTATTGAACACATTAGGTAAACTCTGGTTGTATGGAGTACAAATAGATTGGTCAAAATTCTACACCAACGAGTATCGTCATCGTCTTGCCCTGCCAACATATCCCTTTGAGCGACAGCGTTACTGGATTGAACCCGAAAAACTTTCACCTTTAACAAAAAGACATCTCCAACGAAAACCAACCGCACTAGAAATTTGGAAATCTTTGGTAGAAGTTGGTCAGTTCCAAGCAAATGAAGGAATCTCTAAATTTGACAATCACACTTATCTAGCGAACAAACAGTGTTTGGAACATTTATGTACCGCCTACATGAATCTTGCTTTAAGGCGTTTAGGTGCATTCAACAATTCATCACAGAAGTATTCTCTTGAAGAGTTGTTTGAGCAATGTCAAATTATTCCTCGCTACCGGCAACTATTGTGTCGCTGGCTGGATGTCTTGGCAGAGCGAGGCCACTTAAAGCAAGATGGGGAACTCTTTACAAACCTTCTGCCATTGTCAGCAGACTCTATTGATAGTTTAGTAAAAGAATTCAGAATTAGATGGGCTGATACACCTCAACAGATAGAACTCGTCCAGAACTATAGTGAAAATCTAGCAGATATCCTTATTGGTGAAAAAGAACCATTAGAATTGTATGCTGCTATCTTAGCCAAGGAAGGAAAAATTTCTCGGCAAAACTTGCCTGCTGATGTCTACTATAACGCCATTATCCAAGCGAGTCTGGAGGCGGTAATAAAGCCATTGCCATCCGAGGTGAATCTCAGAATCTTAGAAATTGGGGGTGGAACTGGTATTACCACCGCAGAATTACTACCTATATTGCCATCCCAGCAAACCAATTACACCTTTACTGATGTAGGCAGTTTTTTCCTAACCGAAGCTGAAAAGAAATTTAGCGCCTATCCATTTGTTAAATATCAGTTACTAAACATTGAGCAGCCTCCATCTGAGCAAGGGTACAAGAACCACAGCTTTGATGTAGTAGTAGCCGTAAATGTGCTGCATGTGACTCAGGACATAGGAAAAACTCTTGAGCATATACGCTCTTTATTGGCTCCTGAAGGTCTGTTATTAATCCAAGAGATAACCCAACCTCAATTAGACTTCGACATGATTGATGGTCTATTGATGAATCCCTTAGAGGATAAACAACGAAGTAGAGGTAATCCCTTTTTATCAAAAGAACAATGGCAAGAAGCTTTACGTAATCATGGGTTTGTTGAGGTAGCGGCTTTTTCTGAAACTGATGCTTTTGGACAATATGTTTTCGTCGCTCAAGCTTCTGCGTCAACAACATTACCCGCAGCTTCAGCATTTACTGTAACCGTTGAGCAAATAAATGCTGAAAAGAAATCTCAAGTTTTATTACACGAAAAACGAGATATTTCCGACTGGTTTTATATGCCATCTTGGAAACGTTTAATGCCGCCTCAGCCGTTTAACTCAAAGCTTCAAGCAACTCAGACAGGATGTTGGTTAATATTTATTGATGAGTGCGGTTTGGGCGATAAAATCGTGCAACGACTTACCCTTGAGGGTAACAATGCAATTATCGTCAGAATAGGAAAGCAATTTAGTAGTGAAATAGTATCCCATCAACGCGTATATACCATAAATCCTCAACGACAGGATCACTACTATGCCTTAATCAAAGAACTTAGTGCATTGGAGTTGACACCAAACAGGACTTTACATTTGTGGAATCTTACATCGAACAGCCACACAGAATTAACAATTGATTCCCTTGAAAGGTGTGAAACTTTAGGCTTTTACAGTCTGATATTTTTAGCACAAGCACTTGCAGAGCAGCAAAGTCTGACAAATCCTATGCAAATTGAAATTGTGTCAAACAATTTACAGGAAGTAACAGGCTCAGAGGTATTAGACCCAGGCAAGGCTTTTGTATTAGGGCCGTGTAAAGTCATTCAGCAAGAGTATCCGAATATCACCTGTCGTAGCATTGATATCGTTATTCCTGAAACAGAAAATTGGCAACAAGAAAAACTTGTAAATCAGCTATTAGCAGAATTCACAATTCAGTCGTCTGACCGTGTTGTGGCATACCGTGGAAATTATCGCTGGGTGCAGACTTTTGAACCCGTCCGCTTGGATAAAGTAGTTGAAGCAAAACCCCAATTAAGGGTAAAGGGAGTTTATCTGATTACGGGTGGATTAGGAGGAGTTGGCCTTTTTAATGCAGAATATCTAGCCAAGACTGTACAAGCAAAACTCATACTGATAGGGCGTTCAGATTTTCCTAACCGAGATGAGTGGTTACAATGGGTATCAGATTATGGTGAACAAGATGGCATCAGCCGTAAAATCCAGAAATTACAAGAACTTGAGGCTTTGGGTACAGAAGTTTTAGTGGTGAAAGCTGACGTTACCAATCGAGAACAAATGGAAGCAGCAATTACTCACGCAAAGAATCGCTTTGGTCAGATTAATGGGGTAATTCATAATGCTCTAGAAGATAAAAAAGAATTAATTGCACAAAAGAAACTAGAAATAGGAAGAGTTGTTTTTACACCCAAAGTAATCGGGACAATAATACTCAATAATCTTTTCAAAGATGCTGAGTTGGATTTCTTTGTCATGGCTTCATCACAAGCAGCAATTATAGGCGGAATTGGGCTAATAGAATATACTGCAAAAAATGCTTTTCTTGATGCCTTTGCTTACTATAGTGCTTCTAAATATGGCAAATTTATTGAATCCATAAATTGGGATATATGGAATACTCCAGAATTGATTGCTAAGACAAAGTTATACCGTGTATCAGGATTAAAACTTGAAGAGACAGGATTAACCCTTGAAGAGGGTATGGAGGCCTTTGAGCGTATTCTATTTTGTAGCACAATGCCTCAGATAGTGGTATCAAAAAGCAATTTTCATAACCTGATTGATCGTAACTTGATTAATCTAAAAGATACTCTCAATTCCTTAGAAGAGGAAACTAATAAGGTTAATCGAGTTAAAAAAACTCACTCTCGTCCCGACCTGAGAAATACATATATCGCTCCACGTAGCGAGATTGAGCGCACTCTGGCTGACATCTGGCAGGAAATTTTTAGTATTGAACAGATAGGAATTTACGATAATTTTTTCGAGTTGGGAGGAGATTCTTTACTTGCCACTATTGTGATTTCTCGACTCCGTAAAACCCTCAATATAGAACTGCCTTATAAACGTTTTTTTGATGAACCAACTATAGCTAAGTTAGCCTTAGTTGTTGAAGAAATTTTCATAGAAGAGTTAGAACAATTGCCTGAAGATGAAGCACAGTTGATTTGAGAAAGCAAAAAAATTGATGTGCAATTGTCAAACTAGACAGTAAAAGTTGGTTAGTTCAGGATATTAATCATGAAAATTCAAGTTATTGGAGTTGTCGGAGCCGGTGTTATGGGAATAGGAGTCGCCCAAAACCTCGCTCAAACTGGCCATCAAGTAATACTCGTAGATATTTCTGAAGATATCCTAGATAAAGCTAAACAGGAAATCAGGAATAATATCCGCTTTCAGGGTTTTTTCAAAAAAAGTGACAAAACAGAAACTCCAGATAATGTCCTCAACAAAATTGAGTTTTCTACAAACTATAAATTTCTAGAAAATGTAGATTTTTTAGTTGAAAATGTCACCGAAAAATGGGATATTAAAAGAGAGATTTATCCCTTAATTGATTCTATTTGCCCAGCAGATTGCGTATTTGCTGCTAACACATCAGCTATTCCCATTACCCGTATTGCTTCAGTTAGCAAACGTGCTGATAAAATTGTTGGTATCCACTTTATGAACCCTGTACCAATGAAACCAATGGTAGAGATGATTCGTGGATATCATACCTCTGAGGCAACAATTGAGACAGCAAAACAAATGCTAACTCAGATGGGTAAAGAATGCATAATTGTTAATGATTCACCAGGTTTTGTTTCTAACCGGGTGTTGATGTTAACTATTAATGAGGCTATTTTTTTGGTGCAGGAGCAAGTTGCTACAGCAGAAGATGTAGACAAAATCTTTAAAGGCTGTTTTGGCCACAAAATGGGGCCTTTAGAAACAGCAGATTTAATTGGACTAGACACAATTTTGTTTTCTATCGAAGTCTTGTACGAAAACTTTAACGATAGCAAATACAGACCATGCCCTTTACTCAAAAAAATGGTGGATGCAGGGCTGCATGGTAAAAAAAGTGGTAAAGGTTTTTACGTATACCAATAAATAGACTAATGAGTGAAATTCAAGCTAAAATCAAAACTTTTCTGTCAAAATTTTTCGGCAATCATGATTTACAACCAGATGAAGACATTTTTGCTCTAGGTTTTGTCAATTCTATGTTCGCCATGCAGCTTGTTTTATTTGTAGAGCAAGAGTTTCAGATTGCAATTGAAAACGAGGATTTAGAATTTGAAAATTTCCGCACAATCAACTCTATCGCCAATTTAATTACACGTAAAACTGCTATTCTCGTGCAGTCATAAAATATAAATTGCTATTTTATGTGGCATAAATGGTATTATGAAACTGGAGCTTTCTACTCAACAAAAAAACGCTAAAGCTGAATATAGAGCTTTTGTTAATCAGGAAATATGCCCTGATGCTGGCGAATGGGATAGGAAAGAATTTACCCCGCCAGAACTAATTAAGAAAATAGCTCAACATGGTTTTCTCGGTGCTATATTGCCCCAAGAATATGGCGGGCAAGGAATGGACATGATTACCTATGGCATTCTCAACGAGGAAATTGGACGGGGATGTTCTTCTGTCCGAAGTTTGTTGACAGTTCATAACATGGTTGCTCATGCTTTGTGTAAATGGGGTAATAAATCTCAAAAACAGTATTGGCTTCCTAAATTTGCATCTGGTGAAACTATTGCTGCTTTTGCGTTAAGCGAACCGAATGTAGGTAGCGATGCTAAAAGTGTAGAAACAACAGCAACACTTGCTGGTGATGCTTATGTCTTAAATGGGCAAAAAAAATGGATTACTTACGGGCAAATAGCAGATATATTTTTAGTCTTTGCTAAATGTGAGGGTAAACCCACGGCTTTTTTAGTTGAAAAAAATAGTCCTGGACTATCAGTAAAACCAATGTCTAGGCTTTTAGGTGTTAGGGCTTCAATGTCAGCAGAATTGCACTTTAATAACTGTCAAGTTTCTTTAGAAAATTTGGTAGGTAAATTAGGTTTTGGATTTTCCTATATTGCTGCTACTGCACTTGATTATGGTAGATATAGTGTGGCTTCAGGTTGTGTAGGTATTGCTCAAGCTTGTTTGGAAGCTTGTATCAAATACACAAGTGAACGAAAACAGTTTGGTGTTTATCTGAAAGAACATCAATTAATCCGCCAAATGATTAGTCAGATGATAACTAACATCAAAGCAGCAAGATTGCTGTGTTATCAAGCTGGTTATCTCAAAGATATTAGTGACCCCAACTCAATTATAGAGACTTCTATTGCTAAGTACTTTGCATCCACAGTCGCTACCAAAATAGCAAATGATGCCGTGCAAATTCATGGTGGCAATGGTTGTAGTAGCGAGTACCCAGTGGAAAGGTATTTACGCGACTCTAAAATTATGGAAATCATTGAAGGTAGTACTCAAATTCAAGAAATTACTATCGCCGACTCAGGTTATCAAGATTATTTTTTGGCAAATGTTGCTACTGGCTTGGAAAAGAAATTAGCAGAGAGAAGTTAATATATGATTAGTACTCAAGAACAAGACGTAAATAGTAAACAAAAAGACAATAAAGTTATTAAATGTGTCGTTTGGGATTTAGATAATACCATCTGGCATGGAGTTTTGCTAGAAGATGAAAAAGTTTATCTAGAAAAAAATATAGTAGATATTATTCATACTTTAGATAGTCGTGGTATCATACAATCTATAGCTAGTAAGAATGAATATGCTATAGCAATAGGTAAACTAGAAGAATTTGGTTTGAGAGAGTATTTTTTATATCCACAAATAAATTGGAATTCTAAGGCTGCTTCTCTCAAAGAAATTGCTAATATACTTAATATTGGAATGGATGCGATCGCATTCATTGATGATCAATTATTTGAACTAGAAGAAGTAAAATTTTCTTTGCCAGAAATCCTGTGTATAAATGCAGATAAGATCGGAAATATTTTAGATATGCCTGTCATGAATCCTCGGTTTATTACGGAAGATTCACAAATTAGAAGATTGATGTATATTAGTGATATTGAGCGTCAAAATGCAGAGAAAGAATTTGTTGGTACAGCAGACGATTTTTTAGCTACTCTCAATATGAATTTCACTATCTCCTCGGCCAAAGAAGAAGACTTGCAGCGGGCAGAAGAGTTAACACTACGAACTAATCAATTAAATACAACTGGCTATACCTACTCTTACGATGAACTCAATCATTTTCGCCAATCAGACAACCATAAACTGCTGATTGCAACTCTGGAAGATAAGTATGGTAGCTACGGAAAGATAGGTTTAGTTCTAATCGAATGCCAGCCTAATTCATGGACAATAAAGCTGTTGCTAATGTCTTGTCGCGTCATGTCTAGAGGAGTTGGGACAATAATGATGAATCATATTATGAGTATGGCTAAAAGTAATAATGTCCGTCTTGTGGCAGAGTTTGTCCCAAACGATCGCAACAGAATGATGTATATATCTTATAAATTTGCCGGGTTTAAAGAAACTGCTAATAATAACGATTCAGTTATTTTAGAAAATGATTTGAGTAGGATTCAGCCTGTACCTTCTTATGTAAAATTCCAAGTAATTACTTAATTATAAGGATGAGATTATGGATAGCAAAGCAGATGAAATTATTAAACGACGTTCTAAGCTCTCACCTGCTAAACAAGCAATTTTAGAAAAGCGTTTACAGGGTAAGCACAAGCCTGATACTCAACAAATTGAACGAGTTTCACGAGATTTAGAATTACCTCTATCTTTTGCCCAGCAGAGATTGTGGTTTCTGCATCAATTAGAGCCAAATTCATATACTTATAACGATCATGGCGCAATATTACTCCAAGGCTCACTCAATATCAAAGCTTTAAAGCAAAGCATTAATGAAATAGTGCGAAGGCATGAAATTTGGCGAACCAGTTTCCAAATTGTCAATAGACAACCAGTTCAAATTATTGCTCCTGCTTTCGACATACCCTTACCAATAATAGATTTACAAGATTTACCAAATACTAGACATGAAGCAGAAATTCAAAGGTTAAGACTAGAAAACTACCAACAACCATTTGATTTAGCACAGCCTCCCTTATTACGCTTGACTCTTTTACAGTTGAAAGCTAGAGAATATGTACTGTTGCTAACGATACATCATATTATCGTTGACGGTTGGTCACAAGGAGTGTTTCTCCGAGAATTATCAGTACTTTATGAAGCTTTTTCTCGTGGCAAGCCTTCACCACTTACAGAGATTAATATTCAGTATGCAGATTTTGCTAGTTGGCAACAAAATTGGCTACAAGGTGAGGTACTTGATACTTTGCTTACATACTGGAAAAAGCAATTGGGAGATAATTTACCAGTTTTAAAATTACCTACAAATCGCCAACTATCAAAAAATAAAACCTCTCAGGAGGGGAGGGAAACTTTGATTATTTCTAAGACATTATCCCAAGAAATTAAGAATTTAGGTGATAGTCTTGGAACAACATTATTTATGACTCTGCTCGGAGCATTTAAGGTTTTACTATATTGCTATACAGGTGAAAAAGATATTGTTATTGGTACTGATATTGCAAACCGTAATCTAATTGAAATAGAGGATTTAATTGGTTTTTTTGTTAATCAATTAGTGTTGCGTAGTTCTCTATCTGACAATCAAAGCTTTAGCGATTTTTTGCAGCAAGTACGTAAAGTCTGCCTCGAATCTTATGCTCACCAAGATTTACCATTTGAGAAATTAGTTAGCGCTATTAATCCTAAAAGAGGATTAAACCAAACTCCTATATTTCAAGTTAAGTTTATCCTTCCCAGTACTCCTACAGATACTTTAGAAATTTCAGATTTAACTTTCACTCGTTTAGATTTATTAGAAAATACGGTAGCAAGATTTGATCTTCTTCTAGAAATAACTGAGACAGAACTAGGAATAGTTGGGTTATTTAAATATAATAAAGACTTATTTGATTCTATTAGCATTAGCAGATTAGTAAAGAATTTTGAAATAATTTTATCTCAGGTTGTTATAGACCCTAATATTAAATTAAATCAGCTAATAGAAATTTTAATTAACTTAGATAAAGAATATCAGTTGAGTGAAGAACGAAAGCGAAAACAAGAATATAAGCAAAAGTTAAGTAGAGTTAAACGAAAAATAATTGAACTGTAACTGAAGTTGATTAAAGAAATGAAACAGGTAAAAACAACTAACTCTAATTTTCAGCATAAATTCCCTAAAATTGGTAGAAAATCTATCAGTTTACAAACGGAACTAATCAAAATAGATAATTTTGGGGATGAGGAAACTCTACCGTTAGTTATAAAACCATGCGTACCTCATATAGATATCGCAGATTGGGCGGAGACAAATCGAGAATTTATTGATACGAATTTAATTAAATATGGTGCTATCCTTTTCAAAGGATTTAGTATTACTACAGCAGCCGCATTTGAAAGATTTGGTCTAGCAGTTTGCTCAGAACTATTTAATGAAAATGGTGAACACCCTCGCAAAACGTTAAGTGGTAAAGTTTATACTCCAGTTTTTTACCCTGCTGAAAGCAAGTTGTTGTGGCATAACGAGAATTCTTTTAATCATCAATGGCCTGTAAAAATTTTGTTTGGCTGTTGTCAACCTGCACAGCAAGGGGGAGAAACCCCAATCGTTGATAGTCGTAGGGTATTTCAACTTATTGAACCCAAGATTAGGGAAAAATTTGTTGAAAAGCAAGTTATGTATGTTCGTAATTATGGAAACGGATTAGGGTTAGACTGGCAAACGGTTTTTCAAACTCAAAGTAAAGCTGACGTAGAAAAGCTTTGTCAAAATAATTTAATTGATTTTGAATGGAAAAATGATGGTGGATTAAGAACTATTTCTATTCGTCCAGCTGTAATCAAGCATCCTAAAACAGGTGAAATCTCGTGGTTTAATCAAGCGCAACATTGGCATTTAGCTTGTTTAGATACGCAAACCCGCGAGTCGCTAATTTCATCTTTTAAGGAAGAAGATTTGCCGCGAAATTGCTTTTATGGAGATGGTACTCCTATTGAAGACTCTACACTGCTTGATATCTGTGCGGTATATCAAAGATTAGAAGTATGTTTTCCTTGGGAACAAGGCGACATATTATTACTGGACAATGTGTTAACTGCTCATGCACGCAATCCTTATGTGGGAGAACGCAAGTTATTTGTTGCGATGAGCGAACTTATGAGTTTTAGTAACCTTTAAATTGGGGTTAAACATTTAAAATGCAAGAGACAATTCAAGGTTTTCCACTATCTCCTCAGCAAAAACATCTTTGGTTACTACAACAGGGTAGTAATTTGTATATATCTCAATGTGCCATCTTGATTGAAGGAAATGTAGAAGTAAATATACTGGAAGAAGCGTTAAACAAAGTTATTGCTAGAAATGAAATTCTCCGTACAAATTTCCATCGTCTGCGTGGGTTAAAAATACCTATTCAGGTGATAGAAAGTAATATTAAGGTATTTCTATCTGAGTATTTTTCAGAAAATAATTATTCTCAAGACGAAGATATAGAATTACTTTTAGAAAAAAGAAGGGAACATTCTATCAATTTACAGGAAGGGCAATTATTAAAAGCCGAATTGCTAAAATCTTCATCAAGAAAGTATGTTTTAGTTATAAATGTGCCATCTCTTTGTGCAGACTCTAAAACATTGAAAAATCTAGTTAATGAAATTAGCCAGTATTACGCTGCATGTTTGCAAAATACAGAACTAGATGAAGAACCACTACAGTATGCGGATATCGCTACATGGCAAAATGAATTACTTGAGGCAGAGGAAACTACAACAAGTAAAAATTACTGGCAGCAAGTAGATTTTTCGACTTTAGATAGCTTAAAGCTTCCTTTTGAAAATTATCTTTCTAAAGAATCGGAATTTGAACCTCAATTTATTAAGTTAGCAATTAACAACGATTTACTAATTAAAATTGAAGAAATTGTCCAAAAATATAAAATTTCAATAGATACATTTTTCCTTACTTGCTGGCAAATTCTACTTTGTCGTCTTACTGGGCAATCAAATCTAATTATAGGTTTAGGTTGTGATGGTCGAAATTATGAAGAATTAAAAGCAGCATTAGGTTTATTTGCCAAATATTTACCACTTGCTTGTAATCTAAAAGAAAATGATACATTTAGTGATGTCTTAATACAGGTTAACACCTTAACAGATGAAATACTTGAATTGCAGGATAGCTTTAGTTGGGACGTGTTTTCTAAAACAAATGTAGATGATATAGAAGAGTCATTTTTGCCATTTTGTTTTGATTTTGAGGAAACCGCGACTAATTATTATGCCCCGGAAGTATCATTTTCAATTTATCAACATTACGTCTGCTTTGACCGATTTAAACTAAAACTTTCTTGTGTACGGACACAAAATGCTGTCAAATTAGAATTTCACTATGATGCAAAACTTTTTCATAAAGAAGATATTCAACGTTTGGTTAATGAATGGGAAGCTTTGTTAACAAGTGTTATTAATAATCCATGTGTAGCGATATCACAATTAGATATTCTCAGCGAACAAGAACGGGAAGAACTCTTAGTTACATTCAATAACACTAAAACAACAGAGCTACAATACAAATGTATCCATCATTGGTTTGAACAGCAGTGCGATCGCACACCAGATAACATTGCTATTGTTTATACAAATCAGCGACTTACCTACCGAGAATTAAACACTCGTGCTAACCAGCTAGCTCATTACCTACAACAATTAGGTGTGAAACCAGATGTAATGGTAGGACTTTGTGTCGAGCGTTCGCCTTTAATGCTGATTGGACTTTTAGCTATCTTAAAAGCTGGTGGTGCTTATGTACCAATTGATCCTAGCTATCCCTTAGAAAGAAAAACTTTTATCCTCAACAATTCTCAAATGCCAGTGCTGCTGACTCAACAGCATCTAATCACAGATGTAGCTACCAATGAAATTCAAGTAATTTGTATAGATAGTGATTGGCAAGCTATAAACCAACTAGAAATTACAAATCCAATTACTACAACAAGCGAATTAAATTTAGCTTATGTTATTTACACCTCTGGTTCCACTGGGAAACCCAAAGGAACTCTAATTACCCATCAAGGATTGGTTAACTATTTAAGTTGGTGTACCCAAACATATCCAGTGCAAGAAGGAGTCGGAACTTTAGTTCACTCTCCTTTAGGTTTTGACTTAACAATTACCAGTATTTTTTCACCTTTATTAGTTGGTCGTACAGTAGAATTACTATCAGAAGAACAAGGTATTGAAACCCTTTCTCAAGCTTTAAAGAAAAGCTCGAATTTAAGTTTGTTGAAAATTACTCCTGCTCACTTAGATTTGTTGAAGCAACAGTTATCTAAAGAAGAAATCGCAAATAAAACCAGAGCTTTTATTATTGGTGGGGAAAATTTATTAGCCCAAAGCATCACCTTCTGGCAAGATGTGGCTCCAGAGACAATATTGGTAAACGAATATGGCCCCACAGAGACGGTGGTAGGCTGTTGTGTTTATCAGGTTCCTGTCGGGAAACATTCTACAGGTTCCATACCCATTGGGAAAGCGATCGCTAATACCCAGTTGTACATTTTAGACGAATATTTGCAACCAGTTCCAAAGGGTGTGCCCGGTGAACTGCATATTGGCGGACTTGGATTAGCTAGAGGTTATCTAAATCAAGCTGAATTAACAGCCCTTAAATTTATCCCCAATCCATTCAGCAATAAAGAGGGTGATCGCCTTTACAAAACAGGTGATTTAACCCGCTATTTACCAAGTGGAGATATTGAATATATCGGTAGAATTGACAACCAAATA
Source organism: Nostoc sp. (assembly GCF_036916655.1). Lineage (GTDB taxonomy): Bacteria > Cyanobacteriota > Cyanobacteriia > Cyanobacteriales > Nostocaceae > Nostoc. The sequence continues at coordinate 344,550 of NZ_JBALFY010000064.1, read as the reverse complement.
AAAATTCGCGGGTTCCGCATTGAATTGGGAGAAATTGAAGCGGTTATAAGTCAACACCCCATAGTACGAGAAACTGTAGTTATAGTTAGCGAAGAATCGATAAATTCTCAACGTATAATTGCATATATAGTTATTCAAAAAAATCAAACGCTGGCAATTCCTGAACTACGTAGCTTTTTAGAGTCAAAGTTACCAAGTTATATGGTGCCATCTGCTTTTGTAATCCTAGAAGCACTACCACTAACATCTAATGGTAAGGTTGACCGGAAGGCCCTTCCTGCACCAGAATTAAAAGATGTATCATCATCTAATATAGTCCCTCCCTCCACACTAATTGAAAATTTACTAGCAAGTATTTGGGCAGAAGTACTTGGTTTAGACAAAGTAGGTATTAATAATAATTTCTTTACTTTGGGAGGACATTCCTTAATGGCCACTCGCGTCATGTCCCAAATCCGGCAAGTATTTAAAGTAGAGCTTCCTTTACCTTATTTATTTGAAAAACCAACAATCGCAGAGCTAGCAAAAGAAATTGAAAAAGCGATTAAGGTAGACTCAGGAGTTGAAGCAACGAATATTGAGCGGATTGTGCGATCGCACCAATTACCGTTATCATTTGCTCAACAACGACTGTGGTTCTTAGCTCAATTAGAACCAGACAGCCCATTCTACAATACTCCTGCTGCTGTTCGCCTAGAAGGACAGTTGAATGTAGAAGCACTACAACAAAGTTTTAACGAAATCATTAGTCGTCATGAAGTACTACGAACCAATTTCCAAACCAGAGAAGGGCTACCAGTAGCTATCATCTCTGAGGAAAAACCTTTAACATTACAAATATTCGATATTAGCAAGCTACCTTCAAATCAACAAGAAGCCGAAATTAAACAACAAGCTGCACAAGAAGCACAACAATCCTTTGATATTAGCAAAGACCATCTCCTGAGAGTAAAACTATTACGTCTTGGTGAGCAAGAACATATTGTGCTACTGACAATGCACCATATAGTCTCTGATGGTTGGTCAATCAGCGTACTAGTACAGGAGTTGGCAACACTTTATCAAGCCTTCTGTAACGGGCAACCTTCACCATTATCTGAACTAGCAATACAGTATCTAGACTTCGCAGCTTGGCAACGACAATGGCTGCAAGGAGAAGTACTGGAAACTCAAATATCTTATTGGCTGAAGCACCTAGAGAACGCACCAAAAGTATTAGAATTACCCACAGACTACCCAAGACCAGCAATTCAAACTTTCCGAGGTGCGACCTACTCATTTAAGTTATCTTCAAAATTATCCGCATCCTTAAATAAATTAAGTCAGCAGCAGGGAAGCACTTTATTTATGACTCTGTTGGCAGGTTTTCAAACACTGCTATGGCGTTATACGGGTAGCGAAGATATTGTGGTCGGTTCGCCTATCGCTAACCGCAACCGAATAGAGGTAGAACGATTAATTGGATTTTTTGTCAATACCCTGGTATTGAGAACTAACTTAGCAGGAAATCCCAGCTTTGAAGAACTATTAAAGAGGGTGCGGGAAGTCGCTTTAGGAGCATACACTCATCAGGATTTGCCTTTTGAATTGTTAGTTGAGCAGCTGCAACCACAGCGAGACTTAAGTCATACACCATTATTTCAAGTGATGTTTGTGCTTCAGAATGCACCAATGTCTGCGTTAGAGTTGTCTGGTTTGACTTTAACCCCGTTAGAAAGCAATAGTGATAGCGCCAAGTTTGATTTAAACCTACAAATGACAGAAAGAGAGGAGGGGTTACTTGGAAGTATAGAATACAATACTGATTTATTTGAGGAAAATACAATACATCGGATGGCGAGTCATTTGCAAACGTTGTTTGAAGGAATTGTTGCTAATCCGCAGCAGCGTTTGTCAGAGTTACCACTGTTAAGTGAATCTGAACGGCATCAATTGCTGTGGGAGTGGAATAATACAGAAGTTGATTATCCTCAAGATAAGTGCATTCATCAATTATTTGAAACTCAAGTAGAACGTACACCTGATGCAATCGCAGTTGTGTTTGAAGATGAGCAATTAACCTATCGTGAGTTGAACAACCGAGCGAATCAACTAGCGCATTACTTGCGTTCATTAGGAGTAAAATCAGAAGTATTAGTCGGGATTTGTATAGAGCGATCGCTTTCGATGGTGATCGGACTATTAGCCATCCTGAAAGCAGGTGGAGCATACATACCAATAGACCCCAACTATCCCCAAGAACGCATCGCATTTATACTAGAAGACACTCAAACACCAGTATTACTAACTCAAGCTTCACTACTAGAAACAATACCCCAATACAAAGCCCAAGTCATCTGTTTAGATACTGATTGGCATCTCATCGCCCAACAAAGCCAGGAAAATGTCATCTCTGAAATAACCCCTGACAACCTCGCTTATGTCATCTATACCTCTGGTTCAACAGGTAAACCAAAAGGTGTAATGATTAAACACGCAAGCACAGTTGCAATGTTGGATTGGGCAAAACAAACCTTTGCCATCGAAGCTTTGCAAGGAGTTTTAGCATCAACCTCAATTTGCTTCGACCTTTCAGTGTTCGAGTTATTTGTTCCTCTGTGTTGCGGCGGCAAGGTGATTCTAATCGAGAACGCCTTATATTTACCAACTTTGCCAACAGCCCAAAATGTCACCTTAATAAATACTGTCCCAAGTGTAATTTCACAGTTATTGAGAACTAACAGCATTCCGGCTTCAGTCCAGACAATCAATGTTGCAGGTGAACCACTTCATCATCATCTCGTACAACAACTTTATCAGCAACAAAATATACAACAGGTATTTAATTTATATGGTCCTTCTGAAGATACAACTTATTCAACATTTGCCCTTCTAGACAAAGATACTAGCAATATTCCACCGATTGGTCGCCCAATTCACAACACACAGATTTATTTGTTAGATCAAAATTTACAACCTGTTCCTGTGGGTGTAACTGGGATGTTGTATATTGGTGGTGCAGGTTTATCCCGTGGTTATCTCAACAAACCAGAACTGACTGCCGAGCGATTTATTCCCAATCCCTTCTTAAGAGGCAGGGGAGCAGAAATTCTTCCCAATACCCAGTCCCCATTACCCCTTATCCCCAGAGGGGGCCCCACCTTCCCCAGTCCCCAGTCCTCAAATTCTGAACGGTTATATCAAACTGGGGATTTAGGACGCTATTTACCAAATGGAGAGATTGAGTACATTGGTCGTATTGACTATCAAGTAAAAGTACGTGGTTTCCGTATTGAACTCTTAGAAATTGAAGCACTGATTATTGAACATCCTGAAGTCAGAGAAGCTGTAGTTACGGTTGATTCTTCCGAAACTGATTCTCAACGAATAGTTGCTTATGTAGTTCCGAATTCAGAGCAAACAATAACTATTTCTCAACTGCGCGATTTTTTAGAGGCAAAGTTACCAAACTATATGGTGCCAACTGCTTTTGTCATTTTGGAGGCATTACCATTAACTCCTAATGGCAAGATTGACCGTAAGGCCCTCAAAGCTCCTGATATAGTAAGACCTGAAGACCAAGAACTAGTAGCACCTCGCAATTTCTTAGAAGCCAAACTGGCTGAAATTTGGGCAGGCGTGCTTGGTGTCAATAAAGTAGGTATTTTCGATAACTTTTTTGAATTAGGTGGAGATTCTATTCTTGCCATTGTAGTTATCACCAGAGCAAACCAAGCTGGTATAAAACTTACAGTTAAGCAGTTATTTCAACATCAAACAGTTGTTGGTTTGGCAAGTGTGGCAGTTACAAAAAATATAAACCAAGCCGAACAAGAACTCATCACAGGTTTAGCCTCTCTTACACCAATACAATCCTGGTTTTTTGAACAGAATTTACTTGAACCCCAGCACTGGAATCAAGCAGTTTTACTAGAAGTTAAACAAGTTATTGACCTAGCTGTATTAGAAAAATCTGTACAGCAACTACTGTTACATCATGATGCTCTTCGCTTACATTTTGAGCAAACAGAGTTTGGCTGGCAGCAGATTATAGCCAGCCCTGATGCAGAATTACCTTTGATAAATTTTGATTTCTCTGCACTATCAGCAAGCGAACAAAAACTAGCCATTGAAACATCTGCTACCAAATTACAAGCCAGTCTTAACCTCTCAACAGGCCCATTGATACGAGTTGCTCTATTCAACTTAGGACAGGGATCAAGTCGTCTGTTAATCCTTATTCACCATTTAGCTGTAGATGGCGTTTCTTGGCGGATTTTACTAGAAGACTTGGAGACAACATATCAGCTGATGAACCAAGGCAAAAAGGTAGAATTACCAGCCAAAACAACTTCCTTTAAATACTGGTCTAAATGTCTAGAGGAATATGCACAATCAGCTACTATTCAACAAGAATGGGACTATTGGCTGAGAGAGTCTTGGCAAAAAATTGCTCCTTTACCAGTAGATTTTTCTGACGGCGACAATACAGTAGCTTCGACTCTAAATATCTCAATTTGTCTGACTGTGGAACAGACTCAAGCCTTGCTAAAAGATGTACCAAAAGCTTATAATACACAAATAAATGATGTCTTGCTCACAGCATTAGTACAAGCTTTTTCTCAATGGACTGGCAATAATTCTCTATTACTAGCTCTAGAAGGTCATGGGCGGGAAGAAATTTTTGATGATGTCGATTTGTCGCGTACAGTCGGTTGGTTTACCTCTATTTTTCCTGTATTATTAGATTTAGGAAAAACATCTCATCCCGTAGAGACTTTGAAAGCGATAAAAGAGCAACTGCGGGGTATTCCAAATAAAGGAATAGGATATGGTATTCTACGTTACCTTAGTCAAGATATTGCGAGAGTTAAGTTATTGCGATCGCTTCCACAAGCTGAAGTGGTCTTTAATTACTTAGGTCAGTTCGATCAAACATTTTCAGACTCATCAATATTTAAAATCTCTCAAGACTCCCAAGGACAAACGCGCAGTTCGCGGAATCGGGAGAGCTATATGCTAAGTATCGACGCTTTGGTAATTGATAACCAGTTGAGAATAGATTGGAGTTACAGCGAAAAAATACATCGACAAAGCACTATTGAACGATTAGCGCAAGAGTTTTTAAAAGCATTGCAAGTACTCGTAACTCATTGTCAATCTCCCGAAGTCAGAGTATATACACCTTCTGACTTTCCAGAAGCAGAATTAAATCAACAAGACCTCGAACAATTTTTAAGAAGAATTAACTAAGAGAGTAAAAATAAAATGAGAGAAAACATCCAAGATATATACCCGCTATCTCCAATACAGCATGGTATGCTCTTTCACTGTCTGCACGCCCCTGAAATGGAATTATACCATTCACAGTCCGTCTATACTTTTAGCGGCAATCTGAACATTGATGCTTTTAAATACGCTTGGCAGCAAGTAGCAACCCGACACACAATCTTGCGTACTAGCTTCTATTGGGAAGAATTAGATAAACCATTACAAGTTGTGCATCAGCAAGTAGAAGTACCTGTAGACTACCAAGATTGGCAAGAACTCGATCCATTAGAACAACAAGAGCATTTAAAATCTTTTCTTGAGAGCGATCGCTCACAGCGTTTTGATTTTTCCCAAGCGCCTCTAATGCGTCTGGCTATAATCCAAATTCAAGAACACACTTACTATCTTGTTTGGAGTAGCAACCTGCTCATTCTAGATGGTTGGTCATATCTATTGGTATTAAATGATGTGATTGAAATTTATGAAGCATATTGTCAAGGTCAAGATGCACCCTTAAGAAACGGTAGTTGTTTTAAAGATTACATCAAATGGTTGAAACAACAGGATTTATCCAAAGCAGAGGAGTTCTGGCGACAGCAACTCAATGGAGTAAAAGAGCCTACTCCCTTAACTAACCTATATCCAAACAACTTGCCCAATTTAGAAGAACGCTACGAGGATATACAAATCAGTCTATCGGAAGCAACTACAAGAAACCTAGATTCTTTAGCAAGGCAGCATCACCTGACCATGAATACAATAGTTCAGGGAGTTTGGGCTATACTCCTTAGTCACTACAGTGGCAAAAATGATGTAATTTATGGTTGTACTACTTCTGGTCGTCCAGTAGATTTAGAAGGTTCGGAATCAATGGTGGGGGAAATGGTTAATACCTTACCAGTACACGTCAAGATAGATTTGGATGAGTATTTATTATCTTGGCTTCAGCAATTACAAACTCAATTAATAGAACTTCGAGAGTATGAATATTATCCCCTAGTAGATATTCAAAAATGCAGTAAAGTGCTAGGTAATGTGCCTTTGTTTGAGAGCTTTGTAGTGTTCGAGAACCAAAAAACAGGCAATTTTCTGCAAGAATGGGGGAGTCTAAATATCTCTGAGCAAACTAGCTATTACAAAACAAACTATCCTCTAAATATAGTTGGATATCCTGGCTCAGAACTCACGATTGGAATTAATTATGATTTTCGCCGCTTTGACGCTGCAACAATCATGAATATATTAGACCATTTAAAAATATTGCTCGAAGGCATCGTAACGAATCCTCAAGTAAGGCTTAAGGAGTTATTGTTAATTACCGAGCAAACACCCCATATAAAAATATTAATGTTAGACAAAGAAATGTCATTGAACTTAGCTTTTGCTTTAACTAATTAAATGCCTAAAGAGTAAATAGTTAGATATCAAACAAGTTAATTTAAATCTGACTGATCGGATATTACTAAGAAACTCTCATCGCCAAGTAAAATTCTCACTTTCAGACACATAAATTTGAATCGTTTAGGACTACTACTTTTTTTTAATCGAGCCATATTGGCAGCAATTTTATTGATAATTTAAGGCAGAATGGTTAATTTATGATAATCTCAAATGAAATCGAGCGCAGATATAAGCTTTCAAGTAATGAATTTAATTCAAACTATGTTGACTGCGAAAAACCAGTTATCATCTCAGGAGCGATTAAAAGTTGGAATAGCTTCGATAAATGGTCATTAGAATATTTAAAAGACTTATCTCCTGCTTTAAATATTTATGCTAAAAAGTTTAGTAATAAAAAAATTGAATTATGTCGTTTGACGATGCAAGAATATGTAAACTTAATCAATAACTATGAAAAGAACGATCAAAAAACTGATTCGCCACCCTATTGTCATGACTTGCCACTATTTAGCTTAATACCTTCACTCATAAAAGATGTTCAACCATTTCCTTTAGATTATTTACCAAAATGGTATCGTTACAAATGGTGGCGTTACTGTCAGTTTTTTATTGGAGCTTCTAATAGTCTTACTCCACTACATTTTGATTGTCTTCTGACTAACAATATTTTTTTTCAACTTGTTGGACGCAAACAATTTACTATATTACTACCTAGAGATGCTAAAAATTGTTATCGCAAAGGCTGGCGATGGTTTCTCGTTGATCCAGAAAATCCAGATTTCAACAAATATCCTGAATACAGAAATGCAAAACCGATTAAATTTATTGTAAATCCTGGGGATATTGTCTATATGCCTCCTGGAACGCTGCATCATGTTCGGAGTTTAGATATGTCGATTTCTTTTAATATCGATTGGCATACTCAAAAAAGTTCACTGAGGGCTTTAGCAGCTATGACAAAAGGGATGCCAGTTCAAAACTGCTACTACAACTTTTTATTAACTATGGGTTTAGTGTTAAAAGTACCTCCTCAGATAATTTTTAAATTTTATAAGTCTTATCTAAATTATGTTTCTTAAAAAACAAAGCTATGGCACAAAGACATTCAGCCTAAACAATCAGTAGATTTATTAATTTATTTGGCAATCCCAAAAATAAAAATCTCATGAATATATTTGAAAAGCGCGAATCAAACGTTAGAAGCTATTGCCGTAATTTTCCTGCAATATTCCATCGAGCTAAAGATTCTATAGTTTATACAGAATCAGGTGAAGAATATATAGATTTTTTCGCTGGTGCAGGTGCTTTAAATTATGGACATAATCATGACTATATAAAACAAAAAGTCATGTCATATTTAGATGCCGATGGAATTGCCCATGCTTTAGATATGTATACTTCAGCGAAAGAGAAGTTTTTAGCCAAATTTGATGAGGTAGTCTTAAGTTCAAAAAAACTAGATTATCGCATTCAATTTTGTGGGCCGACAGGAACAAATGCAGTTGAAGCTGCTTTAAAATTAGCGAGAAAAGTCAAAGGGAGAGCAGGTATATTCTCATTCATGGGAGCATATCATGGAATGACTTTAGGTAGCTTGTCGATTACTGGCAATATTGGAATTCGAGCCGGGGTTATAGGGACATCAAGTAATGTAACTTTTATGCCTTATCCCTATGGATTCATGGAAACTTTTGACACTATAGAATATATAGAAACAGTCTTAAATGATGTAAATTCGGGAATTGAAAAACCAGCAGCAATCATCTTTGAAACAGTACAAGCAGAAGGTGGAGTTGTTGTAGCTCCTATTATCTGGATGCAAAGACTCAGAGAGTTATGCGATAAGCATGACATTTTATTAATCTGCGATGATATTCAAGTTGGCTGCGGTCGAACAGGTTCTTTCTTTTCTTTTGAAAGAGCAGATATTGTTCCTGATATGGTAGTACTCTCTAAATCTATTAGTGGGTATGGGTTTCCCATGTCACTATTATTAATTAAGCCAGATTTGGATATATGGGAACCGGGTGAACATAATGGTACTTTTAGGGGTAATCAATTAGCATTTATCGGAGCAACAGCTGCTTTAGAATATAGAGAAAGTAGTAATCTTGAACAAGAAGTCAAAAATAAAGAGCTTTTCTTACAAAATTTCCTCACTCAAGAAATAGCATCAATTAGTGAAAGCATAGCAGTACGTGGAATTGGCATGATTTGGGGTATTGATGTTAAAAATTTTGGCGGTAACAGTTTAGCTAAAAGTATAACCTCCCGTTGTTTTGAGCTAGGGTTAATAGTTGAATTAGCAGGTAGAAATGATACGGTAATTAAAATACTGCCTCCCTTGGTAATTGATATGTCTACATTACAAAATGGTTGTTCAATTATCAAAAAAGTTTTTGATGATTTCATCTCAAAATAATAATGTTTATCAATCCGCAAATAATTGGTTATAAGGATAAGAACTATGGGTCTACATCTACACTCCAATGACTTGTTATCTCAAAAAATTTATTGGATAAATAAATTATCGGGAGACCTGCCAGAAACAAATCTGATGCTGGACTATGTAAGACCTTTAGTTTCTAGTGCTAAGAACAAATCTTTTAGATTTGATTTACCAAATAATTTATCTCAAGTAATTCTTAAACTAACTAAAGGTTCTTACTTTTCAACGTACTGGATACTTGTATCTGCATTAAACATATTGTTGCAAAAATATACCCGAAATAACGATGTTGTTGTTGGAATACCTGTATATGAGGAAATTAGTACAGATTGCGTAAATAGTAAAATTATTCCTTTGCGTACTCAGGTAATACCTCAACTTTCATTTGAAGATTTTCTTTTTCAAGTAAAAGATGCGATTCTCGGTGCTTACAACAATCAGAACTATAATTTTGATGAATTAATTAAATTATTAGAAATACCAACAATCCCTAATCGCTGTCCAATTTTTGATATAGTAGTTTTACTAGAAAACATTCATGCTAAAGATAATTTAAATTTACTTAATAATGACATAATAATTTCTTTCAAGGTTAACGCTGAAAGTATTAGTGGCAATATAGAGTATAGAGAATATTTATTTCAACATGAAAGTATAAAATCGATAAGTAGATATTATATTAATGTTGTTGAGAGTATTATGAATAACATTAATATTAAAATATCAGATATTATTTTCTTGAAAGAGCCTGATAAATATCAGTTGCTAAAAGCATATAACAACAATGATAGAGAGTATCCAGTTGAGCAGACAATAAATCAATTATTTGAGAAACAAGTCATTCAGACTCCAAACAATATAGCTGTTTTTCATGAAGGAACTCAATTAACGTATCAAGAGTTAAATCAAAAAGCTAATCAGCTAGCTAAATTATTGCGGAAGTCAGGAGTTAAAAAAGGAGAGTGTGTAGGAATTTTTAAAGACCGGGATATCAATTTTCTAATTGCAATACTCGCTATATACAAGGCAGGTGGAGCATACGTACCCATTGATAGTACTTATCCACAAAATCGAATTCAATATATGCTATCTAATAGCGAAGTTAGATTTGTATTAACAGATTATTCGCTATTAAATATCTTGCAATCCTTAGTGGAAGACTGTTCAAATTTATCATCTATTATTTGTTTAGATGATATGATTAATGAAAAGGCTCAGTTTGCTAATCAAACAGGGTTAAAGATATATAACAAATTAGATTTTGCTCAACTACCTAATGATAATGTAGAGCATATTAATGATGCTTGTGACCCAGCCTATATGCTTTATACTTCTGGGTCTACAGGATTACCCAAGGGGGCAATTGTCAGGCATGATGGCGCAATTAATCATATTTATGCCCAATTCGATGAGTTGGAGTTAACGCAGGAGTTTTCTTTTCTGCAAAGCGCTCCTTCTTCTACAGATATTTCTGTATGGCAATTTTTAGCACCACTTTTAATAGGCGGAAAAACAGTAATTGTAAATATAGAAACTGTTGCTATTCCTGATAAACTATTTGAGGTACTGAAATCACAAAAAATTACTACTGTGGAATTAGTACCAGCATTATTTGGTGGCTTGCTTGAATATACTTCCCAGCTATCGAGTCATGAAAGAGAATTACCTGATTTGAAATGGATGATGGTTGTGGGGGAGACAGTATCGGTAAGTTGGGTAAATAAGTGGCTCCATCTGTATCCTGAAATCAAAATTGTTAATGCTTATGGCCCTACCGAAGCTGCTGATGATATCAGCCAGTTTATTGTTAATCAATCTTTGCCAGAAAATCAGCGAACAGTTCCAATTGGTAAACCCTTAGCTAACTTAAATCTCTACATCCTTGATGAAGAAATGCAGCTATTACCTATTGGTGTTCCTGGAGAAATTTGTGTATCGGGGATTGGTGTAGGTAATGGGTACTGGAAAAATGAAGAAAAAACTAATTTTAGCTTTGTTCCTAACCCGTTTACGGATGCTAAAAAGAGATTGCCAAAAAATCGCAAAGATTTAATTTATAAAACTGGAGATTTAGGAAGGTGGCTGACTGATGGAAATATCGAATTTCTTGGACGCATTGATAATCAAGTAAAGATTCGTGGTTTCCGGGTTGAACTTGGAGAAATTGAAACATTTCTAGGTCAGCACCAAAATGTTCGTGAGAATGTAGTTGTGGTTCAGCAGGAGGAAGCAGGTAATTTACAATTAGTTGCCTATGTGGTTGCAAAGAGAGAACCAATTCCTAGTATTAATGAATTGCGTACTTTCTTGAAAGAAAAGTTACCTGACTATATGTTACCTTCTGACTTTGTGATGCTAGAAAGCATACCACTATCACCTAGTGGGAAAGTAGACCGTAAAGCTTTGCCGAAAACAGATAATATTCGCCCGAAACTAGAAACAGCCTACGTATTACCGCAAAATGAGATTGAGCGAGCAGTTGCCAATATTTGGCAAGAAATCTTAAGTATTCAACAAATAGGAATCTACGACAATTTTTTTGAATTGGGAGGAAACTCACTGTTAGCGATTCAGGTCATTTCCCGCTTGCGTAAAGTCTTACAGACTGATGTCGCCTTACGTAGTTTGTTTGATGAACCAACTATCGCTGGAATCTCACACTATATCGAAAATGTTCGTGAGAAAGTTAAAAAAATACTAGTTGTTTCTAGCGCTTCTCTCAGTGATAGAGAGGAAATAGAATTTTAAATTAAAAATAGACTCTTAGTTAAAATGTTGTCTTCTAATTATTCTGATTGAGTATTTCCGAACAAAAATTACCTCAACTATAATCATCCATGAGGAGTAAAGATTTATGAAAATCATCAACCAATTTTTATCTTACCTTTCTAGTTTAGAAATAAAACTTCGGGTTGATGGCGATCGCTTATATTGCAATGCTCCTCAAGGTATACTGACATCAGAACTGAGTACGCAAATTCGAGAGCGTAAAATAGAAATCCTTAAATATATACATGATTCAATTGCCTCAACTTCCACAATCGAGCAGATACAACCTGTATCTAGAGATGTAGATTTACCGCTATCTTTCGGGCAGCAAAGGCTATGGTTTCTGAATCAATTGGAGCCAAATAGTGCCACTTACAACCTTCCCTATGCTGTACGGCTGACTGGTACGCTTAATGTACAGGCATTAGAACAGAGTCTCAACGAAATTGTGCAGCGTCACGAGATATTGAGAACCACTTTTATGCTTTTCGATGGAGAACCGATTCAGGTTATTAATCCAACTCTGAGCTTGAAGCTATCTGTCGTGGACTTGCAAGAGTACCCAATAAAAAAGCAGGAAGCTGAAGTTTTGCGGCTAGCAGTTCAAGAAAGCCAGTTGCTTTTTAATTTAGCGCAGGGGCCTTTGCTGAGAACTACTCTGTTACAATTGAGTAAACAACAGCATGTATTGTTGTTTACCATGCATCATATTGTCTCTGACGGCTGGTCAATGGGTTTACTTGTCAAAGAAGTAACAGCACTTTACGAAGCCTTCTGTCAAGAAAAGCCTTCCCCACTTGCAAAATTGCCAATACAGTATGCAGACTTCGCTGTTTGGCAACGGCAATGGTTGCAAGGAGAGGTACTACAGTCTCAGATTTCTTACTGGCGAAAGCAGTTAGAAGATGCACCGAGAGTACTAGATTTACCTGCTGACTATCCACGTTCAGCTATTCAGACTTTCCGGGGTGCAACCTATTCATTTGAGCTATCTCAAGAGCTATCTGTAGCGTTAAATAAATTAAGCCAGCAGCAAAGATGTACTTTGTTTATGACTCTGCTGGCAGCTTTTCAAACATTGTTATGGCGTTACACGAGTAGCGAAGATATTGTGGTTGGTTCGCCTATTGCTAACCGTAACCGAGACGAAATAGAAGGATTGATTGGTTTTTTTGTCAATACTTTGGTACTGCGAACAAATCTGGCAGGTAATCCCACCTTTGAGGAGCTACTTGTTCGGGTGCGAGAGATGACATTGGGAGCCTACACTCATGAGAATTTGCCTTTTGAATTGTTGGTAGAGGAACTACAACCAGAGCGAAACTTAAGCCATACACCACTATTCCAAGTAATGTTTGTGCTTCAAAATGCACCTAATTCGGCTCTGGAGTTGCCTGGTTTAACTTTAACTTCCTTGACAGTTCAAAATAGCAATGCCAATTTTGATTTAACTTTGGATATTACAGAAACAGCAGAAAAAATATTTAGCAATTTCAATTACAATAGCAATTTATTTAAGGAAAGTACTATCAAGCGGATGGCTGGACATTTCCAGACCTTGCTGAAAGAAATTATTGCAAATCCAAAGCTGCGGCTTTCAGAATTATCATTAATAACAGAACATGAAAAACGTCAATTGCTACTGGAGTGGAATAATACAAAAGTTGAATATCCTCAACAGCAATGCATCCATGAGTTATTTGAGACTCAAGTAGAACGCACACCTGATGCGATCGCAGTTGTTTTTGAAGACCAGCAACTAACCTACCACGAGCTAAACACCAGAGCAAATCAACTAGCGCATTATTTGCAACAGCTAGGAGTAAAACCAGAGGTATTGGTGGGGATTTGTGTAGAGCGATCGCTATCTATGGTTATTGGACTATTAGCGATCCTGAAAGCAGGTGGTGCATACATACCACTAGACCCTTATTATCCACCAGAACGTCTAGCCTTTATATTACAAGATGCCCAAATATCAGTGTTACTAACCCAGCAATACCTGATAGAAAATTTGCCGCAACATCAGACTAGGATTGTTTGTCTAGATAGAGATTGGGCAAGTATCGCTCAACAAAACTCACAAAATTTAATTAATGAGTGTACAACTGATAATCTAGCCTACATCATCTATACATCTGGCTCAACAGGTCAACCCAAAGGGGTGTTAGTTAATCACAGCAATGTTGTTCGTTTATTCGCGGCAACTCAATCCTGGTATAACTTTAATCAAGATGATGTCTGGACATTATTCCATTCCATAGCCTTTGATTTCTCTGTTTGGGAAATCTGGGGTGCTTTGCTATATGGTGGAAAATTAGTGGTAGTACCATACTGGCTGAGTCGTTCACCAGAAGACTTTTACAAATTGCTGGTAACACAACAAGTGACAGTACTCAACCAGACGCCTTCAGCTTTTTGCCAACTCATCCAGGCAGAAGAATCATTTGTAAACATTGACAAATTAAGCCTGCGAACAGTCATTTTCGGTGGAGAAGCATTGCAACTTGAGAGTTTAAGACCTTGGTTTGAACGTCATGGCGACCAGTTTCCTCAGTTAGTCAATATGTACGGAATTACGGAAACAACCGTACATGTTACCTATCGTCCACTAGCGATCGCAGATTTAGAAGTAGCATCAGGAAGTGTGATTGGGCGTCCCATTCCTGACCTACAAATTTACTTACTAGATAAATATCAACAGCCAGTACCTATTGGCATACCAGGTGAAATGTATATTGGTGGTGCTGGTGTGGTACGGGGTTATTTAAATAGACCAGAATTAACTCCTGAAAAATTTATTCCTAATCCCTTTAGTAATAAAGCAAATGCACGTCTTTATAAATCCGGTGATTTAGGTCGATATTTACCAAATGGAGACATAGAATATTTGGGTCGTATTGACCACCAAGTTAAAGTTCGTGGTTTCCGCATCGAATTGGGAGAAATTGAGGCTATCATCAGCCAATATCCAGCAGTTAGAGAAACTGTAGTTGTAATCAGCGAACAATCAGTAGATTCTCAACGAATAGTTGCCTATATAGTCCCTCAAAAAGAGCAAACACTGACAATCCCTGAACTACGTAGCTTTTTAGAGGCAAAGTTGCCAAGTTACATGATACCAGCAGCTTTTGTCACATTGGAGGCATTACCACTAACACCTAATGGTAAAATTGATCGCAAAGCATTACCGATTCCTGACACTGAGCGACCTGAATTAGACAACACTTTTGTTGCACCTGGCACTCCAAATGAGAAAATACTAGCTGAAATTTGGGCTAAAGTTCTTAGTATCAAACAGGTGGGTATCCACGACAACTTCTTTTCCTTAGGGGGAGATTCCATCCGTAGCATCCAAGTTCAATCCCTAGCACGAGAAAAAGGTTTAAGTTTCTCAATCCAGCATCTCTTCCAACATCAAACTATTTCTCAGTTGGCAAAGGTGCTAAAAACCACGGAATTGGATGTTATAAAATCAGAAAAAAGTCAACCATTCAGTCTTATATCTCAAGCAGACAAACAGAAATTACCTGATGAGATAGAAGATGCATATCCACTTTCTATGCTCCAGATGGGAATGGTTTTTCATAGCGAGTATAGTCTTGAGCGAACAACATATCACGATATTTTTAGCTACCATTTACAAGCTACTCTCGACATTCAGATTTTGCAGGCAGCTATACAGCTTTTAGTAAATAATCATGCTGTACTGCGTACTTCGTTCCAGCTAACCGACTTTAGTGAACCATTGCAACTAGTTCATCGAAATATTGATGTTCCATTGGAGGTAGAGGATTGGCGTCATCTCTCAACTTCCGAATTAGAGTATGCCCTAAATGACTGGTTAGAAGAGGAAAAAAGACAACATTTTGATTGGAGTATACCTCCCTTACTCCGCTTTTTTGTTCATCATTGCAACGAGGAGACATTTTATTTAGCTGTCAGCTTCCATCACGCAATTCTAGATGGGTGGAGTGTGGCTTCAATGTTAACTGAGTTGTTTGGGCATTATTTCTCTCTCTTGGGCGAAAAAGTTGATTTTCTCAACCCACCACCCTCAAGCCTATTTCGGGACTTTATTGCTTTAGAACGAGAGACGATCGCCACTGAAGAATCTCAGCGTTACTGGATGCAAAAACTGCGTGACAGTACTATAACTACGTTGCCTCGTTGGCATTCTCCAGAGGCTATCAGGCAAGTTAATGAGCAAGAAGTGCCAATATCTGCTGAAATTTCTGAAGGATTGCAACAGTTAGCCAAGTCTACAAAAATACCTCTTAAAAGTGTTCTGCTGGCAGCACATTTGCGAGTTTTAAGTCTGTTGTGCGGACAGTCAGACGTACTTACGGGTGTAGTCACCAATGGACGGCTAGAACATCAGGATGGAGAACGAGTCCTTGGTTTGTTCCTCAATACCGTGCCATTTCATCTCAAACTATCTGGAGGGACTTGGATAGACTTGGTGCAGGATGTGTTTAAGGCAGAACAGGAATGGCTGCCACATCGTCGATATCCATTGGCGGCAATACAGAAGAGTTTGGGGGGTCTACCTCTGTTCGAGACTGCATTTAACTTCACACATTTTCATGTTTACCAAACAGCATTAGCAGGTAAAAATGTGCAGTCTCTAGGTGGAAAGTTTTATGAAGAAACCAACTTTCCTCTAATGATTGACTTCAACCAAAATCCCAAATCATTACTAGTAGCACTCTCGCTTAAGTACGATACTTCGGAATTTGACCTAGAACAAATCAAAAGTATTAGTGGATTTTATGCTAGAACTCTCCAAGCAATAGTTAGCACCCCTCAAAAACGCTACGAATTGCACGAACTTCTTTCTATACAAGAACGGCATCAATTACTAACAGAGTGGAATAATACCCAGACATCCTATCCAATCGACCAATGCATCCATAAATTATTTGAAGCACAAGTAGAATGCACACCCAATGCAGTAGCAGTGGTGTTTGAAAATGAGCAGTTAACTTACCACGAGCTAAACGCGAAAGCTAACCAATTGGCGCATTATTTACGGTCAACAAAGCTGTTGCATAGCGATTCACTGGGAGTAAAATCAGAAGTATTAGTGGGGATTTGTGTAGAGCGATCGCTCTACATGATAATCGGACTATTAGGCATCCTTAAAGCAGGTGGCGCATACATCCCCCTTGACCCCAGCTATCCCCAAGAACGCCTAGCTTACATGCTAGAAGACTCACAACCAACAGTCTTATTAACACAACAGCAGCTATTAGAAGTTATACCAACCCACAAAGCCAAAGTAGTTTGCTTAGACAACAACTGGGAACTTATCGCCCAACACAGCAAACAAAACCCTAATTGCCATCTCAGTAGTGATAACCTAGCTTACGTCATCTACACTTCAGGCTCTACAGGTAAACCCAAGGGGGCGATGAATACCCACGTAGGAATTTGCAATCGCCTACTGTGGATGCAGGACACTTACCAACTAACAGCAACAGATAGAGTTTTGCAGAAAACTCCATTCAGCTTCGATGTCTCAGTTTGGGAATTCTTCTGGCCACTGATAACTGGTGCGCGATTAATAATAGCACAACCAGAAGGACATCGCGATCCAAATTACTTAGTGAATGTCATTACACAGCAGCAAATAACCACGATTCATTTTGTGCCTTCGATGCTGCAAGCGTTTCTCGAAGCAGAAAATTTGGAAAGTTGTCAATCTCTTATACGGGTGATAGTCAGTGGCGAGGCATTGACAACCCAATTACAAGAACGCTTCTTCAATCGACTCAATGCCCAACTGCACAATCTCTACGGGCCAACGGAAGCTGCTGTAGATGTCACTTTTTGGCAGTGTAAAAATAGTTTTACGAACCAAAAGACAGTTCCTATCGGTCATCCCATTGCCAATACCCAAATTTATCTGCTAGATCGACACCTCAACCCTGTGCCTATAGGTATCACAGGCGAATTATATATCGGTGGTGTGGGTGTGGGCTGGGGCTATTTAAATCGCCCGGAACTGACCGCAGAGAAATTTATCCCTAATCCCTTCTTAAGAGGCAGGGGGCAGGGGGCAGGGGGCAGGGGGCAGGGGGCAGGGGAGCAGAGGGAGAAAGAGCAAACAGATAGCTCTTTCCTTTCCCCAGTCCCCAATCCCCAGTCCCCAGTCCCCAATCCCCAATCCCCAAATTCCGAACGCTTGTATAAAACTGGTGACTTAGCACGTTATCTGCCCAGTGGAGAGATTGAGTACATTGGTCGAATTGACTATCAAGTGAAGATTCGCGGTTTCCGCATTGAACTTGGAGAAATTGAAGCAATTATTAGCCAACACCTAGCAGTGCGCGAAACTGTAGTTGTGGTAGCAGAGTCTCAAAGAATAGTCGCTTATGTAGTCCCGCAAGCCAAGCAAATACTCGTAATTTCTGAATTGCGAAGCTTCCTAGAAGCAAAGCTACCAAGCTACATGATGCCAGCAGCTTTTGTATTGTTAGAGGCACTGCCCCTCACACCGAATGGTAAAGTCGATCGCAAAGCATTAATAGCACCTGAGACAGCACGCCCAGAATTGGAGGCAATTTATCAGCCACCTCAAACTGAAGTTGAACAAACTATTGCTGAAATTTGGCAAAAAGTACTGCAAGTTGAAGATGTAGGAATTTATGATAACTTCTTTGAACTTGGTGGTGATTCATTACTCTTGCTTCAGGTTAATAGCAAATTACGAGAAATTTTTCAGAGAGATTTATCTGTCATCGACTTATTTAGATATCCAACTATCAATTCTTTAGCAAGTTATCTGAATGAATTTAAAAATCAACAGAAATATTCTGATTTGACAGATATTGCTGCCGAAAAAATCACAGATGGGAAAGTTCAACAAAGAAAGCGTCTACAAAAACTTAAATCTATTAAAAATATTTAAATATTCTTCAAAATTATGAGTATTCCCACAGCAAATTATCTCAATGGTTCAGAAATAGCAATTATCGGTTTATCAGGGCGTTTTCCTGGAGCCAAAGATATTGATGAATTCTGGCATAATCTCCAAAATGGTATAGAATCAATTTCTTCTTTTACTGATGAAGAATTATTATCAGCAGGTATAAGCTCATCTATATTAAATGACCCCAACTATGTGAAGGCACTGGGTATATTAGAAGACGCAGAATTATTTGATGCAGAGTTTTTTGGCTTTAATCCCAGAGAAGCAGAAATTACCGATCCACAACACCGAATTTTTCTAGAATGTGCTTGGTCGGCTTTAGAAAATGCTGGATACGATTCACAAAATTATCAAGGTGCAATTGGTGTTTATGCTGGCTCCGGTCTGAACGGCTACTTACTTAATATTTATCTAAATCAAAATATCATCAATTCTATCGATCCTCAGCAACTCCTAATTGCTGGTAACAAAGATTTTTTAACTACTCGCGTTTCTTACAAACTCAACTTAGAGGGGCCAAGCTACGCGGTGCAAACTGCTTGCTCAACTTCATTGGTTGCTGTCCACTTAGCGATTATGAGCTTACTCAATGGTGAATGTGATATCGCTTTAGCTGGTGGTGTTGCCATAAGTGCGTCAAGAAAAGATGGATATATGTACACAGAAGGGGGAATATTGTCTCCTGATGGACATTGCCGGGCATTTGATGCTGATGCGAAGGGTTCTGTGAGCGGCGAGGGTGTGGGTATTGTAGTGTTAAAGCGATTAGAAGATGCTTTGAGCGATCGCGACACTATTCATGCCATCATCAAAGGATCGGCTATCAATAATGATGGTTCATTCAAGGTCAGCTACACAGCACCCCGCATCGATACCCAAGCAAAAGTAATTAGAACAGCCCAAATAGTCGCCGAAGTAGAACCAGAAACTATCAGCTATGTTGAAGCCCACGGTACAGGAACAGCTTTAGGAGATCCTATTGAAATTGCTGCCTTAACACAAGCTTTTCGCTCTAGTACCGAGAAGAAAGGATTCTGCGCCATTGGTTCAGTGAAAACCAATGTTGGGCATTTAGACACGGCGGCGGGTGTGACGGGATTAATCAAAACCGTACTGGCACTCAAGCATAAACAGATACCTCCAAGTCTGCACTTTACTTCGCCTA
The DNA here is from genome assembly GCF_036916655.1 of Nostoc sp. GTDB lineage: Bacteria > Cyanobacteriota > Cyanobacteriia > Cyanobacteriales > Nostocaceae > Nostoc. The sequence continues at coordinate 324,582 of NZ_JBALFY010000064.1, read as the reverse complement.
ATCCCGAAATTGACTTTGCCAATAGTCCTTTCTACGTCAATACCACACTTTCTAAATGGGAAACAAATGACACTCCCCGACGTGCAGGAGTTAGTTCTTTTGGCTTAGGGGGAACCAATGTACATTTAATTCTCGAAGAAGCTCCGGTTGTGGAGGAGCGGGGGAGCAGGGGTGCAGGAGAGCAGGGGAGAAAATATCATCTGTTAGTTCTTTCTACCAAAACGGCATCGGCACTAGAAACTGCTACAACAAATCTTGCTAATTACTTACAAAAGTATCCCGATTTAAATCTTGCCGATGTAGCTTGTACATTGCAGATTGGGCGCAGAAATTTCGATTATCGGCGTGCAGTTGTCTGCCAAGATATTCAAGATGCTGTCAACGCACTTCAAGAACCAAAGCGAGTTTTGAGCAATACTCAGAAAACTCAGGAACGCCCTGTTGCCTTCATGTTTTCTGGACTGGGAACTCACTACGTTGATATGGCTCTTGAACTTTACCAAACTGAGCCAACATTTAGCACCTCAGTTGACCAATGCTGTGAACTCCTTAAACCCCTGCTTAATATTGATTTGCGAGATGTTTTGTATCCCAGTAGAAACAGTGAGAATGGAAATAAGCAAAAACAAAATACTCTCTCTGCTGGGCTAGATTTGCGAAAAATGTTAGGCCGGGGAACGGAACAAGTAGATGTCGCAACTCAAAAGCTGAATCAAACCTTTCTCACTCAACCAGCTATCTTCGTCATTGAATACGCTTTAGCTCAGTTATGGATATCGTGGGGAATTCGTCCGGTGGCAATGATTGGCTACAGCATCGGTGAATATGTAGCGGCAACTCTCGCTGAGGTTTTATCTCTGGAAGACGCTTTAACCCTGGTAGCAAAAAGAGCGCAAATGATTCAAGAATTGCCAAATGGGACAATGTTGGCAGTTGGGCTTTCAGAGGAGGAAATAAAACCTCTGTTAAACGATCGCATTTCCATGTCTGCAATCAATGGGTCATCGTTGTGTGTGATTGCAGGTTTCACGGATGCTATCGAAGAATTGGAAAGAAAGTTGAGCGAACGGGGTTTAGTTGGGAAGCGTTTGCAGACTTCTCATGCTTTTCATTCTGTGATGATGGAAGCGATCGCACCGACTTTTCACAATTTAGTCAAAACCTTTAGTCTCAAGCCCCCGAAAATCCCCTATTTATCAAACGTTACAGGTACTTGGATTACAGCAGACCAAGCAACAGATCCCAGTTATTGGGTGCAGCACCTCTGTCAAGCAGTACGCTTTGCTTCGGGAGTACAAGAGTTGTGGAAAAAAGATCGTCCCATTTTATTAGAGGTTGGCCCCGGTCAAGCATTGATCAGTTTCGCATCGCAATGTCTAGAAAGTGACGATAGAGCCAAATCAGTGATGCTCCCTTCCCTGCGCCATTCCTACGAGCAACAGTCAGATATTGCATTTTTAATGAATACATTGGGTCGCCTATGGCTAGCAGGGGTAAAAGTAGATTGGTCTGGTTTTTATCGCGAACAACGCGGTCGCATTCCCTTACCGACCTATCCTTTTGAAGGCCAACGTTACTGGATTGATGCCAATCCTGAAGCGAATTCAGCACAGCGCAAAGATCGGCAAGCATTAGACAAAAAACCAAATATTGCTGACTGGTTTTACATTCCTTCCTGGAAACGCTCTTCTCATATAGCAGTAAAATCAACACAAAAATTATCTTATTTAGTGTTTATTGATACTCTCGGTATAGGTTCAGAAGTTGCTAAACAGTTGGAATTACAAGGACATGATGTAATTACTGTGAGAGTTGGAGAGGAGTTTAGCAAGTTAGGCGAGCGATCTTACACAATTAATCCCCAAGCAAGTCGTGACTATGATACCTTGCTGAAGGAACTTGCGATCGCGCAGCGTACCGGATGGCATTTCGCTCATTTTTGGAGTCTGATCCCTAACACACAGGCAGAATCACCCCATCAGTTTTTTGAAGAATGTCAAAATAATGGTCTTTATAGTCTACTTTTTCTAGCGCAGGCATTGGGAAAACAAGAAATTACCGACGATTTGCAAATTCTGGTAACAACCAACAATGTGCAAGAGGTGAATGGCGATGAAAAGTTATGCCCAGAAAAAGCAACTGTCATGGGAATCTGTAAAGTAATTCCCCAAGAATATCCCAACATCACCTGTCGTCATATTGATGTAGTCATTCCTGAATCAGGAACACCCCAAGGAAATCAACTCATAGACCAACTTGTAACAGAACTCACTCAAACCGCATCCGATAACATAGTTGCCTATCGTGGTAAACATCGTTGGGTACAAACTTTTGAACGAATACAACTTGAAGAACCAGATCGAGAAAAAATTTCGATCGGGGAAGGTAAAGTGTACTTAATCGCTGGTGGTTTGGGGGATGTTGGCTTAGTACTAGCAGAATATCTCGCCCAGACAGCACATATCAAACTAATTCTCACAGGGCGTTCAGGTTTGCCCGCAAAATCAGAGTGGTCACAATGGCTATCAACTCATGATGAAAACGACGACATCAGTCGCAAAATCCAGAAAGTGCAAGCATTAGAAGCATTGGGTGCGGAAGTTTTAATTTGCCGTGCTGATGTTGCAAATCTCGAACAAATGCAAGCAGTAATGACTCAAGCCTCAAACCGCTTTGGTGAAATTCATGGTGTCATTCATGCTGCAACTGTGAGAGTGTACAACACTGTTCAACAGATAAGTAAAAGTGAGTGTGAAACTCAATTACGCTCCACAGGCTACGGATTATTTGTATTAGAAAATATCTTACAAGGAAAACAACTTGATTTCTGCGTAGTTATATCGTCACTAGCATCTGTTTTAGGAGTACTAGGCATGGCTGCCTATCCAGCAGCGCACATATTCACAGATGCTTTTGTACACAAACACAATCAAACAAGTCTTGTTTCTTGGTTGAGCATTAATTATAGCGACTGGATTACTCAAGAATTCCCTGAATCGGCGACGATGCCCAAAGGTGCAGATTCGACGATGACGCGCCAAGAAGGTCTAGAGGTTTTTAAACGTGCTTTATTTACAAGTAAGTTTACTCAAATAGTTACATCAACGGTAGATTTGCCAGCTAGCATCAGGAAATGGATTGAACTAGAATTTCGTCAAAATTCTCAACTTGCACCAAAAACCAGTTCTGCTTCATCTTATTTAAGACCTAATTTAGATAGTGACTATGTTGCTCCTGAAAGTGAAGTACAGCAAACTATTGCTAATATTTGGCAAGAACTCCTTGGTTTTAAACAAATAGGCATTCACGATAGCTTTTTTGAGTTGGGCGGGGACTCTGTGCTTGGTATTCAAGTCAGTGCCAGAGCCGCCAAAGCAGGTTTTCGGTTAACTCCTCAGCAATTATTTGAACATCAGACAATCGCCAAACTAGCAGAGGTGGTAAGCACAACCCGAATTGTCCAGGCTGAACAAGGTTTAGTAACTGGCCTAGTACCCCTAACACCTGCTCAACATCAGTTTTTTGAATTGAATCAACCAGAACCCCATTACTGGAACCAAGCAGTTTTGTTAGAGGTACTTCAATCTCTGAATATAGCTTGGTTAGAGCAGACATTGCAGCAATTATTAATACACCACGATGCCCTGCGCCTCCGGTTCACACACTCTGAGTCTGGCTGGCAGCAGGTCAACACTAGCCCTCAAGTAGTAGTGCCGTTTACACAGATTGATTTGTCGGCATTATCATCCAAAGCTCAAAAATCTGCTATGGAGGTAGCCGCCGCCGAAATCCAAGCCAGTTTGAACCTTTCAGAAGGGCCAATTGTGCGGTTTGTCCTTTTTGAACTGGGTATCAATAAGTTAAGCCGCTTGTTAATTGTCAGCCACCACTTGACAGTAGATCCCGGCTCTTGGCGAATCTTATTAGAGGATCTCCAGACTGCTTATCAGCAAATCAGTCAGGGTCAGGTAATTAATCTGCCACAAAAGACAACCTCCTTTAAGCAGTGGTCTATTCGATTACAGGAGTATGCCCACTCAGAACAGTTACAGAAAGAGCAAAAACATTGGTTGAGTGAACGTCTTAAGCAGGTTTCTCGTTTACCCATAGATTACCCTAGCGGTGTAAACACCGTAGCATCAGAAGATCAAATTGTGTCAGTAACTCTCAGCGAAAAAGAGACTCAATTATTGCTTCAGGAGGTTCCAAAAGTCTATCGAACTAATACACAAGAGGTTCTGCTAACTGCCCTTGTACAGGCTTTTAGAGAATGGACAAGCGTGAATTTGTTACTGATTAATCTCGACGAAAATGGGCGCGAGGTAAGTACAGGTAGTATCAATGATGTCGATATATCAAGGACAGTAGGTTGGATCACTACTACTTATCCTGTACTTTTAGATTTGGAAAAAGCAGACAATCCTGGCGACGCTTTGAAAGTCGTTAAAGAACAAATTCGTCATGTTTCTAACAAGGGCATTGACTATGGAGTGTTACGCTACCTGAGTCAGGATACGGTACTGACTGAGAAAATTCGCTCCCTTCCCCAAGCAGAGGTAATGTTTCTCTACGTTGGTCAAATTAGTAAAAGTTTGCCTCAGAATTCTTTGTTTAAGTGGACGGAAGAATCACCAGGGCCAACACTTAGCCCCCAAGCAACTCGGCCTTATCTATTACAAATAACTGTATCGGTTACTGGAGGTCAATTGCAACTGGATTTGAACTACAGCAAGAATATCCATAAACGTCAAACAATAGAAAAATTATCTAACAATTTTGCCAAAGAACTCAAATCTCTCATTACCCACTGTCAGTCTCCCGAAGCAGGCGATTATACTCCCTCTGATTTTTCGGCAGCAAATATCAATCAAGAAAATTTAAGCCAGTTACTAGCTCAGATTGGTCAATTAGACAGGAGTAATTTCTGATGAAAAAAAATAATATTGAAGATATATACGAACTTTCACCTATGCAGCAGGGTATGCTTTTTCATAAGCTTGCTGCACCTAATTCTGTAGTATATTTTGAGCAAGCTTGCTTCAGTTTGCAAACTCAACTAAATGTCTCAGCCTTTCAGAAAGCTTGGCAGCGAGTTGTAGATCGCCATCCCATTTTACGTACCTCTTTCTATTGGGATAATCTTGATAAACCTTATCAGGTTGTTCATCAGCAAGTAAGCTTACCGTATGTATTTCAAAACTGGCGGCAATTATCTTTTCAAGAGCAACAAAAGCAATTAAAAGCTTTCTTAAAAGCAGATGGCGATCGCGGCTTTGAACTTTCCCAAGCTCCTCTGATTCGCCTAACATTAATTCAAGTCGATGATAACACTTATGAATTTGTTTTTAGCTTTCATCATATATTAATGGAGGGATGGTCTGTAACCTGGTTGTGGAAAGAATTCTATGAGTTTTATAATGCTTTCTGCCAAGGTCAAGATTTACATCTAGAACGTCCACGTCCCTATAGAGAATATATTGCTTGGCTACAGCAGCAAGACCTGAATCAGGCAGAGACTTTTTGGCGGCAGAAACTCAAAGGATTCACACTACCAACACCAATTACTGTGGGTAATAGTTCTGCTAACTTTTCTGACCAAAAAGGAGGTTATCAAAGGCAAGATATCTCAGTATCGGCTACTACAACAACTGCTTTAAAATCCTTTGCGCGCAAGCATCAACTGACCTTAAATATATTAATGAAAGGGGCTTGGGCTTTACTTTTAAATCGTTATAGCCAAGAATCAGATATAGTTTTTGGATCTACATCTTCAGGGCGACCAACTGCTCTAGCAGATGCAGAGTCTATGATCGGACTCTTTATCAACACACTGCCATTACGAGTACAAGTACAGAGTAATGCTTATCTCTCACCTTGGCTGAAAAATCTTCAAGCCGAAGAAGTTCAGATGCGTGAGTATGAATATACCCCATTACTCAAAATTCAACAATGGAGTGAGATCCCCCGTGGTTTACAATTATTTGATAGCATTTTAGTTTTTGATAATGAGTTAGTAAATTACAATCAAGGTGCTATTGCTCAAAGTATAGGGGTCGTTGAATCTCAGCTATTGGGCGAATCTCAGTCATTATTTGACTGGACAAACTACCCTCTCACCGTGAAGGTAGTACCTAAATCAGATTTATTGAATTTGTGTATTTCTTATGATACCCGTCGCTTTGATACTGCTACTATTACCCAAATGTTGGGACACTTCCAAACCTTATTGGAAAGCATAGTTAGTAATCCCGAACAACGGATTTGTGATTTGCAATTACTAACCTCATCGGAAATAAGACAGTTATTAGTTGAGTGGAATGATACCAAAATAGACTATCCTGAAGATAAGTGCATTCATCAATTGTTTGAGGGACAGGTAGAACGTACACCTGATGCGATCGCAGTCATCTTTGAAAACCAACAGCTAACCTACCGTGAGTTGAACAACCGAGCGAATCAACTAGCGCATTACTTGCAACAGCTGGGAGTAAAATTAGAAGTATTAGTTGGGATTTGTATAGAGCGTTCGTCGGAGACGTTGCCGCAGGCATCGCTTTCGATGGTCATCGGACTATTAGCCATCCTAAAAGCAGGTGGCGCATACATACCAATAGACCCCAACTATCCCCAAGAACGCATCGCATTTATACTAGAAGATGCTCAAGCAGCAGTATTACTAACTCAAGCCTCACTACTAGAAACAATACCCCAACACAAAGCCCAAGTCATCTGCTTAGATACCGATTGGCATCTCATCGCCCAACAAAGCCAGGAAAATTTATTTACTCAAATAACCCCTGACAACCTCGCTTATGTCATCTATACCTCTGGTTCAACAGGTAAACCAAAAGGTGTAATGATTAAACACGCAAGCACAGTTGCAATGTTGGATTGGGCAAAGCAAACCTTTGCAATCGAAGCTTTGCAAGGAGTTTTAGCATCAACCTCAATTTGCTTCGACCTTTCAGTGTTCGAGTTATTTGTTCCTCTGTGTTGCGGTGGCAAGGTGATTCTAATCGAAAACGCACTATATTTACCAACTTTGCCAACAGCCCAAAATGTCACCTTAATAAATACTGTCCCAAGTGTAATTTCACAGTTATTGAGAACTAATAGTATTCCGGCTTCAGTCCAAACAATCAACGTCGCAGGTGAACCACTTCATCATCATCTCGTAGAAAAACTTTATCAGCTGGAGAATATACAACAGGTATTTAACCTATATGGCCCTTCTGAAGATACAACTTATTCAACATTTGCCCTTCTAGACAAAGATACTAGCAATATTCCACCGATTGGTCGCCCGATTCACAATACGCAGATTTATTTGTTAGATCAAAATTTACAACCTGTTCCTGTGGGTGTAACTGGGATGTTGTATATTGGTGGTGCAGGTTTATCCCGTGGTTATCTCAACAAACCAGAACTGACTGCCGAGCGATTTATTCCCAATCCCTTCTTAAGAGGCAGGGGAGCAGAGGGGCAGGGGAGCAGGGGAGTAGAAATTCTTCCCAATACCCAGTCCCCAGTCCCCAGTCCCCAGTCCTCAAATTCGGAACGGTTATATGAAACTGGGGATTTAGGGCGCTATTTGCCAAGTGGAGAGATTGAGTATATTGGTCGCATTGATTATCAAGTAAAAGTACGTGGTTTCCGTATTGAACTCTTAGAAATTGAAGCACTGATTATTGAACATTCTGAAGTCCGAGAGGCTGTAGTTACGGTTGATTCTTCGGAAACAGATTCTCAACGAATAGTTGCTTATGTAGTTCCGAACTCAGAGGAAAGATTAACTATTTCTCAATTGCGCGATTTTTTAGAGGCAAAGTTACCAAACTATATGGTGCCAACTGCTTTTGTCTTTTTGGAGTCACTACCATTAACTCCTAATGGCAAGATTGACCGGAAGGCGCTCAAAGCTCCTGATGCAGTGCGTCCAGAATTGGAAGTAGTTTATCAACCACCCCAAACCGAGGTAGAAAAAACTATTGCTGATATTTGGCAAGAAGTACTTAATCTTGAGAAGGTAGGAATTCATGATAATTTCTTTGAACTGGGTGGTCATTCACTGCTTTTAGTTCAAGTTCATAGTAAATTACAAAAAAGATTTCAGAGAGATTTTCTCTTAGTAGAAATGTTTCAATATCCAACCGTAAGCCACCTAGCTAGATATTTTAGTCAAGAATCAAGACAAGAAACATCTTTTATAAAGCATTCTGAAAATAGGACAGCTTCAGTACAGCGGCGAAAGCAAGCGAGAAAAGAACATCGAGAGATAACAAAAGAAAGGGGGGCTTCATATCAATCAGGTGATTGAAGAAGAATACAGAATTCAGAATACAGAATTCAGAATCAAGATGCGGCGATCGCAGACTCGCTAACTCAAAGAAATGATATAGATACTTTGACATAAGATAAAGATTAGAAAATACCTATTTCAGGAGATGAAATGACATTAAGCGAAAAAGAAATCTTAACTATCAATAAATTTTCCCAGAACGATCAAGTATTGTATTCTGAAATTGGTGAGTATGTAAAAGGAATGTTTACACCTACTCAAGATAAATCTCTGGAAACGCAGATAGATGAGATAGCCAATGATTTTTCTCAAGATTTTTTAAGTGCAAAAAGTGCAAATACTAATGTTGACCTTGAATTGATAATTAGGAATTTTGGCAATAGTAAAATACCTACACAGCCTACTGATTTTGAAAGCTATTTTCAATCTTTAAATGAAAATGTTGTTGCTCATTCAATACACACATCATCACCACAATTTATCGGTCACATGACCTCAGCACTTCCTTCTTTTGTGCGCCCTTTAGCAAAACTGATGACAGCAATGAATCAAAATGCTGTCAAAATAGAGACTGCTAAGACCTTGAGCTTCTGCGAACGTGAAGCTTTAGCAATGATGCATCGACAAATTTATAATTTATCCGATAATTTCTACACCCAACATATTCAAAATAATCAGAGTACATTAGGAATTTTGGTTTCTGGTGGTACAACAGCTAATATCACAGCCCTTTGGTGTGCCAGAAATAAATCTTTAGGCGCGAAAAATGAATTTTTAGGCATAGAAAAAGAAGGTTTAAGCGCAGCTTTAAATTTCTATGGTTACAAAGGAGCAGTCATAATTGGCTCCGAATTAATGCATTTCTCTTTTGATAAAGCTGCGGATTTAATGGGCATAAGTACCCAAAATTTGATTAGAGTGGCCGTTGATTCTAACAATCAAGTCAATCTACAAGCGTTACGCCAAGCTGTTGCAGATTGTCAGGAGAAAAACTTACATATTATAGCTATTGTTGGTATTGCGGGAACCACGGATTCTGGTAGTGTCGATCCGCTAGAAGATATTGCAGAGATTGCCCAAGAAAATAATGTACATTTTCATGTGGATGCTGCTTGGGGTGGCCCGGTTATCTTTTCTCGAAAACATCGACATAAGCTTGCTGGCATTGAAAAAGCTGATTCAGTAACCATTGATGGACATAAACAATTATATTTACCAATGGGTATTGGTATGGTCTTTTTCCACGACCCTTATCTAGCTTCTTCAATTGAAAAACATGCTAGCTATACCATGCGTAAGGGATCGTTTGATTTAGGTAAGCGTGCTTTAGAAGGTTCTCGGCCGGGGATGGCTTTATTTTTACATGCCGGTCTAAAGCTGATTGGGCTTAAGGGATATGAGTTTTTAATTGATGAAGGAATTAGGAAAACTCAATACATGGCTGCTCGAATTTCGGCAATGCCTGAATTTGAATTGTTGGCAGAACCAGATACTAATTTGTTAATTTATCGCTATATTCCAGAGCAATTTAGAGGAGCAATTGTCAAACAACAGTTTACAGAGACAGATAATCAAATCATCAACAATTTTAATGAATATTTACAAAAGATGCAGCGCCAAATTGGCCGCACTTTTATCTCACGAACCACAAAAACAACTATCAGCTTTAACAAAGAAATTTCAGTAATTGCTATGCGTGCAGTAATTGCTAATCCCTTAACTACTGAAGAAGATATTGACGCAGTTTTAAATGACCAAATTCAGATTGCTTCTGAAATCTCAAATTCATATTTTCTCAAATAGAAATAATTAGCTAAGTCTTATTGAGTGTCTTGACGTTTATGATAGGATTTTGATTTATGGATGCAGCAAATAATTTTATTCCTAGCTTAAATGATAAAGACGAAATCGCTATTATTGGAATGGCGGGTCGTTTTCCTGGTTCAAAAAACGTTGATATTTTTTGGCAAAATCTGCGGGATGGTGTAGAATCAATTTCTTTTTTCACAGATGAAGAACTAATATCATCTGGGGTAGATTCATCATTGCTCAACAATCCCAATTATGTGAAGGCAAGCGCTATATTAGAAGATATAGAGTTATTTGATGCTTCATTTTTTGGTTTTTCTCCCAGAGAAGCTGAAATTACAGACCCACAACACCGCCTTTTCATCGAATGTGTTTGGGAAGCTTTAGAAAATGCTGGTTATAACTCAGAAACTTATCGCGGTCAAATAGGTATTTTCGCTGGTGTCGCTGCAAGTACATACCTACTTTCTAACTTATATTCCAATCGAGATTTGATGGAATCAGTAGATAGCTACCAAATTTTAATTGGAAACGACAAAGATTTTTTACCTACGCAGGTTTCTTACAAATTGAACTTGAGAGGGCCAAGTATCAATATTCAAACTGCCTGTTCTACCTCATTGGTTGCTGTCCATATAGCCTGCCAAAGTTTACTCAATGGTGAATGTGATATTACTTTAGCGGGCGGTGTTTCTATTACAACACTGCAAAAAACTGGTTATCACTATCAACAAGGAGGAATTCATTCTCCTGACGGTCATTGCCGAGCTTTTGATGCTGAAGCGAAAGGAACTAATGGTGGCAATGGTTTAGGTGTAGTGGTCTTGAAAAGATTAGAAGATGCTATTGCTGATGGTGATTTTATTCATGCAGTAATCAAGGGTTCAGCTGTTAATAACGATGGTTCTTTAAAGGTTGGATATACAGCGCCTAGTGTTGATGGTCAAAGGGAAGTAATTTTAGAAGCTTTAGCCTTAGCTGGAGTTGAACCTGAAACTGTTACTTGTGTAGAAGCACACGGTACAGGAACTATCTTAGGAGATCCGATTGAAATTAAGGCCCTCACGCAAGCTTTTCGTACTAGCACAAATAAAAAAGGTTTTTGTGCTATTGGTTCAGTAAAGACCAATATTGGACATTTGGATACTGCTGCTGGTGTGACAGGATTAATTAAAAGTATCCTGGGATTAAAACATCAGCAAATACCTCCGAGTTTGCACTTTCAAGAACCAAATCCACAGATAGATTTTGCCAATAGTCCCTTTTACGTTAATACCAAATTATCAGAGTGGAAAACTAACGGGACACCCCGAAGAGCGGGTGTAAGTTCTTTTGGCATTGGCGGGACTAATGCCCATGTTATTTTGCAAGAAGCTCCAGTGATTGAAGCTTCCAGCGCCTCACGTCCTTGGCAATTGTTACTGTTATCAGCTAAAACCAGCACAGCTTTAGAGACTGCAACAGCGCAACTGCATAATTATTTAGAGCAAAACCCTGATATTCCCCTATCAGATGTCGCTTACACCCTACAAGTAGGTCGTCGGGGTTTTGACCATCGCCGCATATTAGTTTGTCATGATCTAGAAGATGCAGCGAAATCGCTTCAAGACCCCCAACGTATTTTGAGTTATCACCACAAGCCAGGTCACTGTCCAGTCATCTTCATGTTTTCAGGACAAGGGTCGCAATATGCAAACATGGGTCGAGAACTATATGAAGTAGAACCGACGTTTAAAAAACACGTAGATACTTGCGCTCTGATTTTACAACCCCATTTGGATATTGATATCCGTCATCTACTCTTTCCAGAGCAAGAAAAAATTGCAGCAGCTACCCAACAACTACAACAAACAGCCCTAACCCAAGCAGCATTATTTGTTACAGAGTACGCACTAGCTCAGTTACTAATGTCATGGGGGATACACCCAGAAGCAATGATCGGTCATAGCATCGGGGAATATGTAGCAGCTGCGATCGCAGGTGTATTTTCCCTAGAAGATGCCTTAAAAATTGTCGCCAAAAGAGGACAGTTGATGCAACAGTTGCCCTCTGGAAGTATGCTAGCAATTAAGCTTCCAGAAAAAGACGTGGAGTTGCTGCTGTCTGCCCAGACGTTGTATAAAAAATATCTAGAAATTGCAGTCCTTAACAGCCCATCAGACTGTGTAGTTTCAGGAACAAAAGAAGCGATCGCAGCCCTAGAAAAACAATTATCATCTCAAGGAATAGAATCTCGGCAATTGCAGACATCTCACGCCTTCCATTCTGAAATGATGCAGCCAATCTTAGAAGAATTTGTGCAATTGCTAAAAACAGTCAAACTAAATCCACCACGCATCGGTTTTATTTCCAATGTTACAGGTAGTTGGATTACAGATGTTCAAGCGACAAATCCCACCTATTGGAGCCAACATTTACGAGAAACTGTGAGATTTTCTGATGGAATATCTCAATTATTAAAGCAGTTTGAAGGTGTTTTTATAGAGGTGGGCCCAGGACGGACATTAAGCACATTAACGACACAGCATTTAGACAAAAATAGCAAACAACAAGTATTAACTTCCTTACGCCATATCAAAGAGCAACAATCCGATCTGAGCTTTTTATTAAAAACATTAGGTCGGCTATGGCTTTTAGGGGTAAAAATAGATTGGTCGGGATTTTATACTCACGAACAGCGTCATCGTCTACCTTTACCAACTTATCCCTTTGAACGACAAAGGTATTGGATTGAACCTAAAAATCATGGAAAAGATGCTCCAGTAACACTGGGTAAAAAACCTGATATAGCTGACTGGTTTTATATCCCTTTTTGGAAACCTTCTTTACCCCCTGTAAAAGAAGATCAAGAATTAGCATCTGAAAAATCTTACATTTTGATGTTTGTCGATGAGTGTGGTTTAGGTAGGAAATTGGTCAAACAATTAGAAGCACAAAATCAGGATGTAATTATTGTAGAAATTGGTGATAAATTTACTAGAGGAAGTGAGTTTCAATATACTATTAATCCAGAAAATGAACGTGATTATGATATTCTCATTCAGAAGCTTTTTAAAGAGAATAAGTTGCCAAAAACGATTATCCATTTCTGGAATGTCACACCTGTTATTGACCAGGGATTAGAAATTGAACAGCTTGAGAAAGCTCAAACAACAGGATTTTATAGTCTGCTATTTCTTGCCCAAGCTTTGGGTAGGCAAGGAACTACTGAGCAAGTAGAAATCACAGTTATTTCTAACAATTTACAACCAGTAACAGGTAGTGAAATACTTTCTCCAGAGAAAGCTACTTTACTTGGGCCAATTAAGGTTATATCTCAAGAATATTCAAATATAAATTGTCGGAGTGTTGATGTTATACTTCCGACAGCGGGTAGTTGGCAAGAACAACAACTTGTAGAAAAGTTACTGCTAGAACTGACGGTTATTGATTCGGAAAAACTTGTTGCTTATCGAGGTTCAAATCGTTGGGTGCAGAGTTTTGAGCCTGTGCGCTTTGAGCAATCTCAGGTTGAAAAGCCTCGGTTCCGAGAAGGGGGAGTCTATTTAATTACTGGTGGACTCGGAGGTATTGGGCTTGTTTTGGCAGAATATTTGGCTCGAACTGTACGAGTGAAACTGGTGTTAATTGGACGTTCTGTTTTACCTAAGAAAGATGAGTGGGAAGAATGGCTTGCTAGTCACGAGTGGGCTGATAGTACTAGCGATAAAATTCGCAAAGTTCAGGAACTTGAGCGCTTGGGTGCAGAGGTTTTACTCGTCAGCGCTGATGTTAGCAACACTGAACAGATGCAAAGTGCGATCGCTCACGCTGAAAAGCATTTTGGTCATATTAATGGCGTTATTCATGCTGCTGGGGTTCCTGGTGGCGGTATAATTCAGCGAAAAACTCAAGAACAAGCAGAAAGTGTTTTGGCTGCGAAGGTAAAAGGGACAGTAATTCTTGATGCAATTGTCAAAGATATTCAGTTAGATTTCTTTATACTAATATCATCAAATAACTCAATTTTAGGAGGATTTGGACAGGTAGACTATTGTGGAGCTAATGCTTTTCTTGATGCTTTTGCTCACTATAACTATTCAAAACAGGGAAGATTTATTACAAGTATTAACTGGGATACTTGGCAAGAAGTTGGGATGGCGGTAAACACAGGAGTACCCCAACACCTCCAAGAATTAAGAATAGAAGAGTTAAAAAAAGGTATATTACCTAATGAAGGTATAGATATATTTTTACGCATTTTAGAAAGTACAATACCTCAAATTGTAATATCTATCTCTGATTTTTTGGATTCACTCAAACATTACAGTTTTTACAAAGAAATACAAGCTCTACAACTTTTAGAAACTGTCAATCCATCCAAATCAAAATATCCTCGTCCTGAGTTAAGTAATGATTATATTGCTCCTCGGAATGAAACTGAACAAAAGCTAGTTGATATTTGGCAAAATATCATTGGAATTGAACTGATAGGAATTTATGATAATTTCTTTGAAGTTGGTGGTGATTCCCTCATAGGTATTCAACTAATTACAAACCTAAATAAAGCATTTAATGCAAATCTTTCTGTTGCAAAACTTTATGAATGTCCAAACATAGGTTCTATGGCAAAAATTTTTACTCCTGAAGAGTCTCAAGAAAATATTTTTGAGCAAAGACTCAATCGAGGACAAAGAAGAAGACAGATTAAAATGCAAAGCAATTAAAAATACAAGATAATTTATCTGGTTAATAAAATGATGAATGCCAAGATAATACAAGAAGAAATAGCAAATCTAGATATAGCGATAGTAGGAATTTCTGGCCGTTTTCCTAGTGCAAATAATATCGATGCGTTTTGGGGTAATCTCCAAAATGGAGTTGAGTCTATTTCTTTTTTATCCAATCAGGAATTAGTAGATTTAAATATTGAAGAGGAAGTTTTAAACGATCCAAATTATGTTAAAGCAGCACCTATATTAGATAACATTGAGTATTTTGATGCTAGGTTCTTTGGTTACAGCCCGAAAGAAGCTGAAATTATAGATCCCCAACATCGCCTCTTCATAGAGTCTGCTTGGGAAGCTCTTGAAAATGCTGGATACGATCCAGAAACATACAATGGTTTGATTGGGGTTTATGCTGGTGTAAGCACAAATAGTTACTTTTTTAACAATATCTATGAAAATATTGACTTACTAAATATTTCCAATAAGTATAGTCTTAATAAAGATTTCTTAGCTACAAATATTTCGTATAAATTAAATTTAAAAGGCCCAAGTGTAGGTATCCAAACTTATTGCTCTACTTCATTAGTTGCTATACATTTAGCCTGCAAGAGTCTACTTGATGAAGAGTGTGATATTGCTTTAGCTGGCGGGGTTACAGTTTTAGTCCCACAAAAAGCAGGTTATTTCTATGAAGAGGACGGAATTTTATCTCCTGATGGTCATTGTCGAGCCTTCGATGCTAAAGCACAGGGTACTGTTTTTGGCAGTGGACTTGGAATCGTCGTTTTGAAAAGATTAAAAGATGCCATAGCAGATAGAGATTATATTCATGCAGTTATTAAAGGTTCAGCAATCAACAATGATGGTTCCTTGAAAGTTAGCTATACAGCACCTAGTGTAAATGGACAAGCTGAAGTTATTGTCGAGGCTCTAGCAAATGCTGGAATCAATGCTGAAGATATTTCTTATATAGAAACTCATGGAACTGGAACATCTGCTGGAGATCCAATAGAAATTGCGGCGTTGACTAAAGCTTTTCGTGCTTTTACACAGAGAAATGGTTTCTGCGCTATCGGTTCAGTAAAACCAAATATTGGACATCTAGATACAGCAGCAGGTGTAGCAAGTTTGATCAAAACTGTTTTAGCATTGAAACATAAAAAAATACCCCCTAGTCTGAATTTTGAAGTTCCCAATCCTGAGATTGATTTTGCAAACAGTCCCTTTTACGTTAATACTAAACTTACCGATTGGAAAACGAACAATACTCCCCGGAGAGCCGGAGTTAGTTCCTTAGGTTTTGGTGGAACTAATGCCCATGTAATTCTGGAAGAAGCGCCTGAAATTAAATATTTTGATAATTCTAGACCTTGGCAATTGCTATTATTATCAGCTAAAACTGATTCTGCACTTAAAACTGCAACTACAAATCTGTTTGACTATTTAAAACAATATCCAGAGATAAATTTAGCGAATGTGGCTCATACTTTAAAAGTGGGTCGTAGAGCTTTTAACCATCGTCGAATTTTGGTGTGCCAAAGTGTTAAAGATGCTGTCAGCGTTTTGGAAACACAAGAGCAGGAACGGATTTTTACTGTATGCCAAGAGCATAGAGAACAGCCAGTCATCTTCATGTTTTCAGGGCAAGGATCACAATATGTCAACATGGGTAGAGAACTGTATGAAATTGAGCCAACATATAAAAAATATGTAGATATTTGTGCTGAGGTTTTACAACCTCATCTTAATCTTGATATTCGTCATATTCTGTTTCCAAAAGCAGAAGAAATTGAAGCAGCTACCCAACAGCTACAACAAACAGCGTTCACCCAATCAGCATTATTTGTCACCGAATATGCTCTAGCTCAGTTATTGATGTCTTGGGGAGTACATCCACAAGCAATGATCGGTCATAGCATTGGGGAATATGTAGCAGCTGCGATCGCAGGTGTGTTTTCCTTAGAAGATGCTTTAGCAGTTGTGGCCAAAAGAGGAAAACTAATGCAGCAGTTACCTCCAGGAAGTATGCTGGCAATTCCGCTTCCAGCAAACAATGTGCAGTTGCTATTGGATGTAGAGACTTTGCCGAAAAATTCTCTAGAAATCGCGGTTATCAACAGTCCCTCTTCATGCGTAGTTTCTGGAACAACCGCAGCGATCGCAACACTCCAGGAGCAATTAATTTCTCAAGGAATTGAATGTCGGCTGTTGCATACTTCTCATGGGTTTCATTCTGTGATGATGGAGCCAATATTAGAAGAGTTTGTGCAGTTGGTAAAAAAAGTTAAACTGCATACTCCTCGGATACGCTTTATTTCTAATGTCACTGGTAGTTGGATTACAGATGTTGAAGCGACAAATCCCACCTATTGGAGTCAACATTTACGCCAAACTGTGAGATTTTCTGATGGAATCTCTCAACTATTAAAGCAGTTTGAAGGTGTTTTTATAGAGGTGGGGCCAGGACGAACTTTAAGTACTTTGACAACACAGCATTTATATAAAAATGCCAAACAACAGGTGCTAACTTCTTTACGCCATATTAAAGAGCAAGTATCAGATGTTAGCTTTTTATTGCAGACATTAGGTCGCTTGTGGCTTTGTGGGGTAGAAATAGATTGGTCTGGATTTTATACCCACGAGCAGCGTCATCGTCTGCCTTTACCCACCTATCCTTTTGAGCGGGAAAGATACTGGATTGATCCTAAATCTTCATCAGCTTCTTTAAATATAAAGCCAGCAAAATTAGATCGTAAACAAGATATTACCGACTGGTTTTATGTTCCGTCATGGAAACGCTCTTTACTTTTTCGTGCATCCTCTGGTCAAATAGAAACAGTACAAGAGGAATGGCTGTTTTTTGTTGATGAGCATGGAGTCGGAGAACAATTAATTAATCTACTCAAAAATCAAGGTAAAAATGTCATTACTGTTAAGCAGGGAGAGCATTATAGTCAGCTAAGTGTTGGTACTTATACAATTAATCCATACAGACATGAAGACTATGACACCTTGTTTCAAGTACTTATTATGTCGAGTAAAAATATTCCAAATATTGCTTATTTATGGAGTATAAATGAGTTTGAAAATCGTCAATCTAGAGAATATTTAGAATTTAGTAATTTGCTATTTTTAACGCAGAGCCTTGGACGTTTAAGAATTAGCAATAATCGCTTCCAACTTTTGGTTATATCTAATAACACTCAAGAAGTGAATGGAAATGAAAAACTAGATCCAAGGAAAGCAGCAATATTAGGTTTATGTAAAGTAATTCCACAAGAGTATCCTAATATTAGCTGTCGGTGTATTGATATTGATTTGAAAAATCGCCAAAAGACAGATAATAGAGAAAGTTATAACAATATTATTATTGACCAACTTTTAAGTGAGTTAACGGCTGTATCTCCAGACTTAGTTGTTGCTTATCGCGATTCCTATCGTTGGGTACAAACATTTGAGCCAATTCACTTAGAGTCAGTAGATCAAGAAAAAACACCATTGAAAAAACAGGGTGTTTACTTGTTTCCTGGTGGGTTAGAAAGTATTGAAGTTGTAATTGCAGAATATTTAGCAACAACTCTACAAGCAAAACTCATATTTATTGAAGATTTAGATTTTCCAGAAAAGGATAATTTTTCACACTGGCTAGAAACTCACACTCAACAAGATGAGGTAAGTTGCAAAATTCAAAAATTCCTAGCATTAGAGAAATCAGCTACTCAAGTTTTAGTAATCCGTGTAGACACAACTGATGATAAACAAATTTATCAAAGCTTATCATCTGAAAATCTTGGTCAAATTAACGGAGTTATTTATTCAGGTGGAATCAATCGTGAAAACTTATTTTGCTCAATTGCAGAAATTGATAGTCTAGAATCAAAAGAATTATTTAGTTTTCAACTTCATCAGATTACTATCTTAGAAAAAATATTACAGAATATAAATCTAGATTTTTGTATTATTTTCTCTTCTTTGTCTTCCATTCTAGGAGGTTTTGGGTTAGGATTATATTCAGCAGCCAATCATTTCATAGATACCTTTACTAACCGACACAACCAAAATAGTTCTTTGCCGTGGTATATTGTCAACTGGGATAAATTACAGATAGATACAGCCCAGGATAAAAAAATACTTGAACAAATATCTGGTACAGATTCAACCATTAATTCCAAAGAAATTGTAGAAGTATTTAAACGGATATTTGCTTTAGATAAAGGTACTCAAATTGTTGTTTCTACAGTAGATATTAAGTCAAGAAATGATCATCTACTTAACCTTGACTCTCTAGGAGATTCAAAATATTTCAATCAACTAGAGTTATCTTCACGCTACTCTAGACCTAACCTGAGTAATGCCTACGTTGCTCCGAGTAATGAGTTAGAAAAACAAATTACGGCAATATGGCAAGAGGTACTTAGGCTTACAGAAGTTGGGATTTACGATAATTTTTATGAGTTAGGAGGAGACTCCCTCATTGCGACTCAACTAGTTTCTAGATTGCGCTCGAAATTTCCTATAGATTTACCACTACGTGACCTTTTGTTGAAAGCGATGATACCAGCCAAACAAGCAGAAATGATTGAGGAACGGATGTTAGCAAAAATAGAAGAATTATCTGAAGAAGAGGCAGAAACTTTTTTAGCTAATATTACTAATAATTCTTAAAGTATTCGATTTTAAACCTATCCTTTAAAACAGGAAAAGCAAGTATATGTCTTTAGTAAATTTAGTCAATAATGATGCAAATCATGATTCTTTTGCTTCTGTATATAAATTTCTTGGTTCATCAGATGCAGAATTTGTAATACCAGTTTTAGAGCAATTAATCCTAAAACATCTCTCTAAAGGAGCAAATATTCTTGACATTGGTTGTTCTAACGGACAGATAGTCCAACAGCTTCAAATAAGAGGTTATCAAACTACTGGACTTGATGTTTCTGAAGAACTGTTGGGTTTTGCCCGAACAAACGCACCTGAAAGTGAATTTATCCTTGGTGATATACGTAAGCTTAAGTTGCCTCCCACCTATGATGCAGTTTATTCAAAAAACGTTTTCAGCTTCTTTTTGAATCTTGAGGAATTGACAACTGTTTTCCAAAACATATATTCAATGATGCGTGATAATGCTCTGTTTGTATTCAGCATCACAAGTGCAGACATTACATGGAGTGAAGGTGAGCCTCAATATTCGGATAGTTGTACTGTCAATGATAAATTTGTCTATATTGAAAGACACAACTACAGCCCAGAAGAAAGGATACGGAAAATTGAAATCACCACATTTGAATTAATAAATGGAATTTGGAAGCGTTCGGACAGTGCTGTGCTAGAAAAAGATTATTTTTTAGACGAAATTAAATCGGCTTTAGATAATGTGGGTTTCATAGAAATCAATGACTATAATAGCAAAGATTTT
Organism: Nostoc sp.; assembly: GCF_036916655.1. GTDB lineage: Bacteria > Cyanobacteriota > Cyanobacteriia > Cyanobacteriales > Nostocaceae > Nostoc. The sequence goes on along the minus strand of NZ_JBALFY010000064.1, from coordinate 304,349 downwards.
GGAGACGCTTACAAAAGAAGCGAGCGCCTTTGTGTTGTTTGTCGTAAGCCATCCCTCCATAAGTAACTATCAATAAAATAATATAGTCATGGATAAACAACACTCTAATTTATCACCTGCGAAGAAAGCCCTTCTAGAAAAATGGAAGGGAGGAAAATTTCAATCTGATATTATTCCAAAGCGTCAAATATTGCAGAATCTTCCTTTATCTTTCTCTCAACAAAGGCTATGGTTTATTGACGAACTTTATCATGGGAGTTCTTTCTACAATATTCCTATCGCTTTTCATATCAAAGGACAACTGAATATTAAAGTGCTTCAGAAAAGTCTGAATGAAATTCTTAAGCGTCATGAAGTTTGGCGGACAAATTTTGTACTTGTAAATGGAGAGCCAGTACAGAAAATTGCACCTCAATTTACTTGGGACTTACCTATTATTAATCTTGAGCATTTATCTGGTAAAGATTGGGAATCTGAGATTAAACAACTTGTAGCAGAGTCCGCAAATAAACCTTTTAATTTAGCTAAAGAACTTCTAGTTAGAGCAACTTTACTGCGCTTGAGTGAAGAAGAACACGTTTTGCTTGTTACTATGCACCATATTATTACAGATGGATGGTCTTGTGGTGTGTTCCTGCGCGAGTTGTCAACGCTGTACGCTGCTTTCTCTACAAATCAACCTTCCCCTTTACCCGAACTCCCTATTCAGTATGCAGATTTTGCAATTTGGCAGCGCGATCGCATCCAAGGTGAGTTCCTCGCAACCCAATTAAATTATTGGAAACAACAACTCAGGGGTGAGCTACCTGTACTACAGTTACCTACAGATCATCCACGACCTAGCGTCACAACTTTTACCGGTGCCAAGCAATATTTTATATTCTCAAAACCTTTAACTGAGGCATTGAGACAATTAAGCCAGCAAGCAGATACTACTTTATTTATGAGTTTGCTGGCAGCATTTAACATATTATTATATCGCTATACAGACCAAGAAGATATCTTAATTGGTTCTCCAATTGCAAATCGCAATCGAGCCGAATTAGAAAGGATGCTGGGTTTATTTGTTAATACTTTGGTATTACGTAATAACCTAAGTGGTAATCCCAGTTTTCGCGAACTTCTACATCGAGTTCGTGAGGTGACTCTTGATGCTTATGCACATCAAGATTTACCCTTTGAAATGCTTGTAGAAGAATTGCACCCCGAACGTGACTTAAGCCGAAATCCACTTTATGAAGTCATGTTTGTGTTGCAAAATACTCCAACAACTATGCAAGAAGTATCTGGATTAACTTTGCGTACTTTAGAGTTTGATAGTGGTACAGCCCAACTAGATATTTTCCTCTCAATGTCTGAATCTCAAGAGGGATTAACAGGCTGTTTAGAGTACAATACGGATATTTTTGATTCAACAACGATTACCCAATTTATCAACAATTTCCAAACTTTGTTGGAAAATATTGTTGCCAGCCCAGAGCAACGCTTGAGTGAATTATCGCTCTTAACTGCTTCTGAGCAAGAACAACTATTATTGAAGTTTAATCCAACTCGCACAGATTATCCTCAAGATGTATCTCTACATCAATTATTTGAGCAACAAGTTCAACTAACACCTGACTCTTTAGCATTAATTAGTCAGTCTGAAGAAATAACTTATTGTCAACTTAACCACAGAGTTAATCAGCTTGCACATTATTTACAAAAACAGGGTGTAATAAAAGAAACGTTAGTTGCTCTATGTTTGGAACGCTCTGTAGACATGGTGGTGGGAATTTTAGCTATCCTCAAAACTGGCGGTGCATATATTCCTCTCGATCCGAGTTATCCAGTTGAGCGGCTGAATTTTATGCTCTCTGATTCTCAAGCGTCAGTATTAATTAGTCATCAGGAAATATTAGATAAACTATCATTATCTGCGGATAAAACTGTTTGCTTAGATATCCACAAAGACGAAATTGCTTTAGAAAGTAAAGAAAATCCGATTAGCACATCACAAGCTGATAATCTCGCCTATATTATCTACACCTCTGGCTCAACTGGAACTCCTAAAGGCGTTCTTGGTACTCATCGTGGTACAGTAAACGGCTTACACTGGTTATGGAAAACCTATCCTTTTACCCAAGGAGAAGTTTGTTGTCAGAAAACAGCTATTAGCTTTGTTGATTCTGTATGGGAGATTTTTGCTCCTTTACTTCAAGGAATTCCTACAGCAATTATTAGCAATGCGACTGTATTAGACGCGCAGTTATTTATAGATGCTCTGGCACATTACAAAGTTACTCGTATTATACTCGTACCCTCGCTACTGCGTTTACTTCTGGATAATTACAGTCATCTAATCAATAAATTATCGCCGCTAAAACTCTGGATAACCAGTGGGGAAGCACTGTCTATTAAGTTAGTTCAAACTTTCCGAGAGTTGATGCCATTTGCAAAACTAATTAACCTTTATGGCTCATCAGAAGTCTCTGCCAACGCTACTTATTATGACACCAGTTTCTTGCCAGATGGAGTAAAGAGTGTCCTTATTGGTCGTCCGATTGATAATACTCAAGTCTATGTGTTGAATCGTGATTTACAACCCACACCTATAGGATTTTTTGGTGAACTTTATATCGGTGGTGATGGATTGGCGAAGGGTTATTTAAACCGTCCAGAATTAACTCAAGAACGTTTTATCGATCACCCCTTTATTCCCGGAAACAAGCTTTATAAAACAGGTGACTTTGTACGTAACCTCAATGATGGAAATCTGGAGTATCTAGGTCGCCAAGATGAACAAGTAAAAATCAGAGGTTTTCGAGTAGAATTAAGTGAAATTGCAACTGCGATCGCACAACACCCAGATGTGCAAGAATCTGTTGTTATTGCTAGCGATGATGCTCAAGAAAATCAGCGTTTGATTGCATATATTGTCACAGAAAAACAGGATATAGCTGTACAACTGTTGCCAGATTTGCAACAAAAATTGCCTAATTATATGCTGCCATCTGCTTTCGTTGTATTGGATGCGCTGCCACTGACACCTAATGGTAAAGTAGACAAGCGTTCTCTAACAACTGATGCAGTTCTGCCAATAAATACTACTAAATCCTTCGTAGCTCCTCGGAATTTTACAGAATTATCATTAGTAAAACTTTGGGAAAAGCTCTTAAATACTAGCCATATCGGGGTAACAAATAATTTCTTTGACTTAGGTGGACACTCATTTTTAGCTGTACGCTTAATGGCTCAAATTCACGACAAATTTGAGTATAATCTTACCCTATCTACTCTTTTTGAAAATCCAACAATTGAAAAATTAGCGATTATTGTTAGTCAGCCATCCCGTGAGAGTTCTAATTCTCCTTTAGTAGCAATTAACTCTTCTGGTTCCAAGATACCTTTCTTCTGTATGCATGGCGCTGGCGGCGGTATTAATAACTATTTCATCTTGTCTAGAAGGCTTGGTGAAGACTATCCATTTTATGCCTTAGAACATACCCTAGAGCAAGATATACCTGAAAATATTTCAGTCGGGGAGATGGCAACTCGCTACCTCAAAGAAATTCGTCAAGTACAACCAAATGGCCCTTATCTCTTAGGTGGTCATTGTTATGGCGGTGTACTTGCTTTTGAAATAGCGCAGCAATTACAAAAGCAAGGTCAAAAAGTAGGTTTGTTAGTTGTTATCGATACCATACTATCAGAAACACCTATTGAACCTAGAAAAGATGACGATGCAAAATTCTTACTTCGCATGGCAGAATCGATAAAAACCAATAATAATATCGATTTTTCGATTCCTTTTGAGGAACTTCGAGATTTGCCACTAAATGAGCAATTTCATTTAGTAAATAAAAAAGCAAACTTTATCTTTAGCGATACAGAAGTTGAAGATTTTCTCCACTATTACAAACTTTTCAAAGCGCATGTCCAAGCCATGCGAAATTATGTTCCCCAAATTTATCCTGAGTCTATAACTCTATTTCGAGCGAAGGAAGAGATTATTCATGACTTTGATAACCCAGAATGGACTACTGATGACCCCTTGCTAGGCTGGGGTAAATATTCTACTCAACCTATTCAAGCAATTGAAGTTCCTGGCGATCATTTCTCAATTTTCATTGAACCTCATATTCAAGAATTAACTAAACATCTAAGAAATTGTATCGATAATTCTGTGCGTGATATCAATCAAGGGAGTAAAAAAGACTCATGAAACTACCCCCAAAACCGAAAACACCCTTATGGTTGCTAAATCTGCTATTCGAGGCTGATCCCTTTGGTTATATGGATGCTATTTTCAAACGTTACGGTGATATTGTTACTTTAATTTCTGACCCTACACCAATAATTTATATCAGTAATCCCTCAGGAATAAAGGAGGTTTTTACAAATACAAAAGAAATTGCAGCTAGAGGTGAGTTAAACCAAGATTTTGCCTTGATGACCGGAAATCAAGGAGTTCTTCAACTGGATGGCTTAATTCATAAAAATCGACGCAAATTATTAATGCAGGGTTTTCATGGAACACGGATGCAGGTTTGTGGACAACGTATCTGCGAACTCACAGAAAAGATTATGAGTAAACAGGTAGTTGGAAAAACTTTTGCTGCATACCCGATTATTGAAGATATTACCTTGCGAGTAGGTCTAGAAGTTATAATGGGTTTGGATAAAGGAGAGCGTTATGACAAAATAAAACATTTATTTGTGTCTGCGCTCAGAATAGGACAGTCTTCTATAGACAAGATTCTTAAAAATATTTTTGGACAACAGAATTTAGGTCGATGGAGTCCACAAGGATATCGCCTTTATTTGCGACAACAACTTTTTCAATTATTATCTAGTGAGGTAGAGGAACGACGATCGCAAGCAGATTCTTCACGCACTGATATACTTTCAGATTTGATATTTGCTAGTGATGAAGCAGGCGAAACATTAAGCGATGAAGAGGTGCGCGACCTCCTATTATCGCCTATATTTGCGGCGGGTGATGCTTCAGGAACCGCGATCGCTTGGTCTTTGTACTGGATTCACCATTTACCATCCGTGCGATCGCGTCTACTGGAAGAACTCGATAGTCTTGGTGAAAACCCAGACCCCATGCACCTTGTCACATTACCCTATCTAAGTGCTGTTTGTCACGAAGCTTTGCGAATTTATCCAACTCAGTTGTTTACATTTCCCAGATTAGTAGAATCGACCGTTGAGGTGATGGGCTACAAGTTGAATCCCGGTACAGTACTTATTGGTAATATTTATTCCACACATCAGCGCGAAGATTTATACCCTAATCCAAAAGAATTTCAGCCAGAGCGCTTTTTAGAAAAGCAATTTTCTCCCTACGAATTTCTCCCATTTGGCGGCGGTTCTCGTGTGTGTATTGGCGGGACTTTTGCCCTATTTGAAATGAAACTTGTATTAGCAACTATTCTTTCGCGTTATGAATTAGAACTAGTCAGCCAGCGCCCAGAACGTCCCAAATTTGGAGGTCTGATTTGTTATCCAGCTAGTGGCGTGAAGATGGTCATACGTGGTCGGCGTAAAGGAGGCAGGGGGCAGGAGGCAGGAAGTACCTACAAGGGGCGGGGCTTGAAACCCTCTCGGCAAGGTCAAAATCAAAGACAGTCACAACCATTGGTTGCAGGCTTAGTTTAAAACCAATTAATTATTTAACATTTATCAGACAAATACTAATGAATTTACCTGATGGGCCAAAAACTTCTCCCCAATTACTCAGTCAATTTGAAACCGATCCTCTTAGTTTCATGGATACTATGAGCGATCGCTACGGCGACATTTTCACTATTATGGTTGATTCTAAACCTCTAGTAATAGTCAGCAATCCAGAAGGGATGAAGCAAATTTTTACCAATGCTAAAGAGATTATCGCTTCTGGAAAGTTGAATCAAGGTGGAGAATCAATAGTCGGAAATAACGGGTTGCTCGCACTAGATGGGTTGCGTCACAGAAATCGTCGGAAGTTATTGATGTCACCTATGCGCCACACTCAAACACAAGAGTATGGGGAGCGTATCTGTAAAGTTACAGAAAAAGTCATGAATCAACTAACCTTAGGTAAATCTTTTCTGGCTTACCCGACAATGCAAAAGATTACCTTAGAAGTAGTTTTACCATCATTATTTGGTCTGCATGAAGGAGAACGTTATGAACAATTTCGACAACTTTTTTCTAAACTAATAAGTTATGCTAGGTCACGCTGGTTAAATATATCTCTGTCCTATCCGGTTATCAAGAGAGATTTAGGTCGCTGGAGTCCTTGGGGATATTGGCTTCATTTACAACGACAATTTGACAAACTACTTCATGCCGAAATTGCAGAACGTCGTCAACAAGTAAACTCTTTATCTACCAACGTATTATCAGAATTGGTATTTGCTTGTGATGAAACAGGTCAACCAATGACCTATGAATATATACGAGATTTATTTCCGTCATTACTATTTGGTGGTCAAGATGCGTCAGCTACCGCGATCAGTTGGTCTTTGTACTGGATTCATAGTATACCTGGTGTTCGCGATCGCTTATTAGAAGAACTTAGTAGCCTTGGTGAGTCGCCAGAACCCGAAAAGATTATTGCATTACCCTATCTGAGTGCTGTTTGTAACGAATCCCTACGAATTTATCCAACTCAAGTTGTGACATTTCCACGACTTGTAGAATCACCAATTGAAGTAATGGACTACAAATTAGACCCAGGTACAGTAGTAAGAGGATGCATATATTTAACTCATCAACGTGAAGATTTATATCCACAACCAAAGCAATTCAGACCAGAGCGCTTTCTAGAAAAAGAATATTCTCCCTATGAATTTTTACCATTTGGCGGTGGCGCTCGCCGCTGTCCGGGTGAGCTATTAGCGCTTTTTGAAATGAAACTAGTATTAGCAACAATTCTCACACGCTATAAATTAGCTTTAGCTGATAAAACAAGAGTGGAAAAACCGAAGGCTATAGGTGTTAACTATCCTCCTGCTAGTGGCTTGAAAATGGTGATTCTCTCTCAGCATCAGCGCCAAGGACAGCCACAGCAGTTCGTTGCTAATTCAGCGTAAGATATGTTTATATTACTGTAAATAATAATGCAAAAAAATACCAAAAAAATTCTTGATTAGTAAAACCGAGTCATTAGGAATAAGAACGAGATACAAGTACCTATGCAAACTCAACATACTCATAAACTCCCCACAACAGACTGTCGTTTTTGCTCATTGGTTTCTAAAGGTAATGGAGAAGACCCAATTGGCACAGCTGGTAATTGTGACCATTGGTTGATTATGGAAATTCCCCAACCTTGGTCGCAAGAAATCTATGAGGAAAATCCAACTCTCAGTTCATTGATGGGTTTATTCGAGGAGTTAATTTTTAAGCATGGAGTCAAGTTGAAACCAATGCTAATTGCTCCTGACCGAGAGTACTCTCATCCTGGCTTAACCCGTGTTTTGTACTACTATCGTCCTGCAAAATTGTTTTCTCAGTTTGAGAAACACGAGTTTCTTGTTCCAGACAGCGAAGCTGCTGCTTTAGTAACTGCAATATTCAAGCAGTTAATCCAAGAACCAAACGATTTATCGCAATTTCAGCAATATCAACAAGAAACGAGCCATATTCGCGAACTAATGGTTTGCACCCATGCTCAAGTAGACCTTACTTGTGGCAGATTTGGTACTCCTATATATCGTCGATTACGTAAGGAATATGCTCCTGTTTCCCACGGAAAGTTAAGAGTATGGCAAACAAGTCACTTTGGCGGTCATCAGTTTGCTCCGACATTAGTTGATTTACCCCAAGGGTACTTATGGGGACACTTAGAACCAAATGTATTGGATTTACTGGTCAATCGAAATGGTTCAGTCTCCGGTTTGCGTCAATATTACCGAGGATGGACAGGTTTAAGCAAATTTGAGCAAATTGTTGAGCGCGAAATTTGGATGCAGTTTGGCTGGAATTGGCTTGATTATTTGAAAGCAGGAAAAGTGCTAGCTATAGAAGAAGTTGCTGAAGGACAGGATGCTAATTGGGTAGAAGTCTGTATTAATTATGCCGCACCTGATAGCAGTACATCAGGTGTCTATGAAGCCAAAGTTGAAGCCTGTGGTGAGGTTATGAGTGCATTGAACTCAGCAAAAGAGATGGAGTTAGAAGTAGTAAAACAGTATCGCGTAAGCCGTTTAGTCAAGAATCAATCAATTTAAATGAGGTAACACTATGGCAATAATGGGAAAATATTGCAAAGCATACTCACTTCAAAAATTACGTCATTTTAACCAATGGAGTGAGAATTCCCAAAATACAAGGAAAGAAAAGCAAGAAGTAGATGGTAAGGAAGTTGAAGTAAAAAGGGTACTAACTGATGATGATTTTATATATTTACAAGACAACTATATAGTCACAGATGGAATTTTCAAAGACGAAAATCTGATTTTTGACAATATAACTCCCGAATGGATAGACTTTTGTAAAAATATTCTTCTATTTGAGGTTCCTGTTTACGAGCCTGTGAAGGTAGAAGCATCAAGAAGTCAATAGATATAAGTAGGTAAGCACGAATAAACCTGGCTATGCAACAAAATGTAAAAAGCCCGAAACCTTTGCGATTGAATGCTCTGCTTGCAATGACACAAGTATTAAGTCGGATATGATATAACCTAAGCGTATTGGGTTAGTGTCAAAAATTTTAAGTTGTGTAGGTTGGATTGAGAGAAAAACCAACATTTCCAGGGCTTTGTCGGGTTGTGCTTTGCTTCACCAACCGACAATTTTTCACAAAGCCAAGCGTATTGTGATATAGACTTACAACTTTTAGTAACCATTATTAATTGACTGGAGAAACAAATGTATCAACAAGAAAAAGAAGATACTACACTTTATAAAGTCGTAGTCAATCACGAAGAACAATACTCTATTTGGCCTGCCGACAGAGATAACCCTCTTGGTTGGAAAGATGTAGGCAAAAGTGGTTTCAAGCAAGAGTGTCTTGAATATATTAAGGAAGTTTGGACTGATATGAGGCCTTTTAGTCTCAGAAAAAAAATGGAAGAAACTACTAATCAAACCTAATTACTGTTGCAATACGCTTGGTGTTAGCCATAAAAAGCTTAACCTGCGTAGCTTGGGTTGAGCGTAAGCGTTATCCAACATTGATTGGAGTGTTGGGTTTCGTTCTTCAACCCAACTTACAAATTTTTTTGCTGAACTGTATTAGGATACGCTCAAAGTCACAGTTAAATCTAGGGAAAACGTACCTTATTTACTAATAAAAACTAAGAGAAATTTCCAAATGATATAGGTAATTGTAAAAATTGGTGAAATGATAAATAAAGTAGCTTTAGCTTTTTAAACTAGTTCGATTATTGATGATACGGCGTAGCCGTTCCGAGACTCATTGTGCCAGTTGCGTAAGTCCTATTTGTAATTAAATTTGTTATAAACTGCCATAATTTGCCGACTTAAACGTTCGTGATTGAAATTTTCTATCACTGTACGCCTAGCCTTTTCTGATATGACTTGGCATTTTTCAGGGTTGTCATGCAAATCTAGGATAGCTGCTGCTAGAGCAATAGGTTCTCCTGGTGGTATAGCAATAGCATCATAGTTATGAGTAAATAGCTCGGCTGCGCCACCTGCTTTAGATATTATCACTGGTCTGCCACAAGCCATAGCTTCTACTATTGCTAGTCCAAATGGTTCTGGTTGGGTGCTGGCATGAACTACAATGTCTAACCAACGGTAAATCTCTGCTATGTCCTGCTGAAAACTAAGAAAAGAAACTTTGCTTGCAATCCCAAGATATGAGGCTTTGTTTTTTAACTCTTGCTGGGAAAATTGGGAACCGCGAGTTTTATAAATGGGTTCACCCACAATCCAGAAATGAAGGTTTAAGTTGGGATGCGCTTTCACTATGTGAGATGCTGCTTCTAGAAAAATGTCATGACCTTTCCAACGAGCAAAAGTAGCTACCAGTCCCACTCGCAGAGGAAGATGAGAAGATTGAGGAGCAGGAGAAAAGTAATCTATATCTATGGCATTGTAAATTACTTCTATCGGCAAACCAGGTAGTGTAGTTCTAGCATCTTGTGCTACAGCTTGGGAAACAGCAATTCCAAACGTGGCGCGATTATTCATCAATTTTAAAGCTTGTGCTATTAATGGTCGTGAGCCGTAGAAATCATGAATGTGCCAAACAATAGGTATACCTTTAACTCCAACTAATGCAGTTAGAAAATGGGTCTTAATACCGTTGGAGTGAATTAAGTCTGGGTTGAGTTCATGCACCAATTGATTAAATTCCCTTAGATATTTCCCTATGCTGGGCAAAATTTTGACTATTTGTGATAATAAGATCAATATTGCGATCGCTTTACTATTACCTTTAAAGGCACTGTCACCCAGTTGATTAAATTCTTCTGGTATTTCCAGTAATGTTACCTGTACGCCTAATTTTTTAGCCTGCTCTCTTAATGGCCCATCCGTGCCTATTATTAGGTGTAGTTGCATATTTGGCTGTGCAATCAAGAGTGCAGCTAAGATAGTCAGCAAAACTCTCTCTGCACCGCCAATTACCCCTACTGGGTTAACAAATACTATTTTCATATAGTTTTAATCACTGGCTAATTTTGTATAAGATTGAGCAATAATTTGGGCATGAGCAGACCAAGAATATCTCTTCGCCTGAGCCAGGCGAAGATTAATTGCAGGGGCGCTAGTTGGGTTTAGTAATAGCTGTTCTAACGTCTTTACCCAAGCTGACACATCCGTAGTTGGGCAGTATACCGCCGCTTCACCACCCACCTCACGGAGTACAGGAATATCGCTGATAATTGCGATGGCCCCGCAGGCTAAGGCTTCAATAACAGGTAATCCAAAGCCTTCTGCTTCACTTGTTAATAACACTGCTGATGCTCGTCGATAAAGGGCTGCTATAGTTGGACGCTGTAAACCCTGTAAATGAATTATTGAATTGCCGATATTCAACTGAGCAATTTGTTGCTGTTGGCTTTGTGTCCACTCACCACCGACTTTGACAAGTTGCAATTTTGGATAAATAGCTTGTATCTGTGCAAACACTTCTAAAAGAATGTCAATACGCTTGCGGGGGATGCAACTACCGACATGTAGTAAAAAAGGGACTTCACCTATTTTTCCTAATATTTGTTGGTCATTATTGGTTTCGTTCTCAAGAACAATACCAAATTCTGGGGCAATACCATAGGGCGCGTAGACTAGACGCGATGGTTTTACCAGTTGATAATGCTCAATTTGTTTTTTGACTTCTGTTGTGGAATAAAATACAACGGCGCATGATTGTAAACCGCGCAGAATTCTGCGAGACATCGCTTTATACCACTTAGACCGAGGTTCTTGCTCTGGCTCTACCAAAGAACGAAAGGCATCAATATCGTGACAGTATACACCTGTGCGGTCTGGAGGCAAGACATGAACTAAATGAGCATAGCTATGGTCAGCAATGTGAAATAAATCAAAATCTGCTAACCGTTGGTTGAGATAATGGGGATAGTCCCAAAATCGGTTAATCAGGCGATCGGTATTGTAGGCAAAATGCTTTTTACCGAGTCGAGGAATTTGTTTACAACGCCAGTTAAATGTTGGACAAACTTCTATAGCTTGAATAGATGCAAGATGTTCAGCTTGCAGTTCTTGGAGTAACATCTGAGCACAGAGATCCATGCTCTGCCATTTTTCTTCAAGGTAATCGCAAATAATTGCGAGCTGTATTTGAGCCATCTTATCTATTTTGTATTGTAATTGTTAAGTTAGATAAAAAACTTTATTTTTTAAACATATTTTTTAAATGTCTAACTTATATTATTAATGCGTAGGTAGACATATTTAAACTATTGAAGTATATTTAATTTTACTAATAGGTCAGGCAATTTCTCCTTGGGAATCATTAGTACGTCTGAAATCCCCGCTTTTACTTCCTTAATTTCAATAAAATGTTTACGCCCTACTTGTTGGTACAACTTATATTCCCAAGGAATTACTAACTCTGCTATCTCTACAAAAGAATATCCAAAATGCTGTACCCAATATGGATTAAACTCACCATAAATGATTGGGCGAGTTTTCTTAATAAAATTCAATCCTCCTAAGAGAAAATCCATTTCAGCACCTTCAATATCTACTTTGATAATGTCGCATTTTGAAATATTATTTTTTTCAACAAAGTTATCTAGCTTAGTGATAGGTGATGAGCAAGTAGGCTTCTCTTTATTAACTAGACCTTTTTTTAATAAAAAAGCATTGCCAGTAGATGAGTTATTCTGTTCATCTACCATACAAAGTTGTATTTCTCCCTCTTGGTTTCCAAGGGCAGTATTGACTGGATAAATGATATTCGTTAATTGGTTGATTTCAACTAAGTTAGCTAGACGGTTAAAATTAGATGCAACTGGTTCAAAAGCCCATATTTGAGATTTAACGGCTTTTATTTTGAGTTTTTCTCCTAAAGATATGGAGTAAAGTCCAATATTTGCACCAACATCAAAAATTACTACTCCTGGATGGAAAAGTCTAGATAGTATCTGAATAATGCCACCATCATATTCCCCTGAAAAAAAGACTTTTTGCTCTAAAAGACTACGCAAGTCAAGACACATTATACTACCTTGCTGCATTTTAATTTTTACAAAACACTCTTCATCAGATTGATAATTTGTCATTAAAGGTATAAGTACTTTACTTAACCTATACTTGCCTTTAAAGTAAGGTAAAGAGCGTAAAATATAAGCAATGGAATTACGTAAGGCTAGTTTCATAAATACTTGTTTTTATTTATTCAAAAGTTCGGTAAAAAATTCTAAATGCTGTTTGGCAACAGATGTCCAAGCGTACAATGTGTGTGCTCGCTCTAAACCTTTAGTAGCCAGTTCTTGGCGACCTGATGGGCTGTTAAGTAATTCAGAAATAGCTGCAACCCAACCCAACTCATCCTTTTCACCAACTACTAAACCAGCATCTTGAATAACATAAGGAATTTCGCCGCTATCACTGCCAATTACAGGAACACCACAGGCAAATGCCTCAATGAGCATTCGCCCAAATTGTTCTCGCCAGTTAGAGATGGTTTGACTAGGAGCGACAAGTATATCCATAGCATTGAGGTATTGGGGAACTTCACTATGTTTTACATCTGTGCAAATTCGCACCTGTTCAGGATAATGCTTTGCCCACGTTCGTAGTGATGATTCCATTGCTCCATTACCGACAAACAAAGCTCGCCAAGGAGTTTGTAAACTATCTATAACTTGCATGAGTAAATCTAATCCTTTTTCAGGAACAAAGCGCCCCAGAAAACCGATAACAGGTGTCCCTTTCTCTTCCCAAGCAAGAAATCGACGAATCTGGTGCTTGGAATCAACTGATGGGTAGAAATGGTTAACATCTACACCGAGGGGAATAAGTCGCATAGGGAGTGAATATCCTTTTCGAGCTTTTAAAGTTTCTACAACGGTCTGCCCACCGGTAATCCATCCTGTTGCTCGATTTATGGCATACTGTTCAATCCAATTAAATGGAGGTGGATATCGCTTAGATTTATTTTGAAAGCTAGAAAAAACCAGTGGAGTTTTCCTCTCTGTCCACCAAGCAATTTGTCCGCCAGAAAAAATATAAGGCTCTTCCCAACAATGCACCAAATCCCAGTTTTGCTCCATAATCACCTTAAGTCGGCAACCATAAGTCAAAATGTGAGCAGGCTTGCTGAAATAAACTGGTACTGCTTCTAGGTGACAGATTTCGTTAGGATCAGCTTCCAAATGTATTGATCGTAAATCTCCATGTATAAACGAAGGAGCAACCGCAGTGACTTCCCATTCTCCTTTTCCCAAAAAGGCTATTTCATTGACAAGTCGGCGGTTCAGTTTTACCACATAGGAGTGACTAATAGAAAGAAGTTTTCGTGGATGAGGCATACATCAAATTTACGTTTGTATATTGGCTTTTCATCATCACTCACTGCCGCAATTTCAATAATAGGGTTTAAGTCTAACTGACAAATTTCATCTGCATTATTTTGTATGGTTATCCAAACTATTCTGGAGATAGCACTTTTGTCAACATTTTGCTGAACTGTAAGAAAATTGATCGGAAATTAAGGGGGTTAAGACCCGCAACATCAACATTTAGCTCAGAGTTCTGGTGACTCGACTACATTCAGTTTTTGTCGGGATCTGTTTTTGAAAGTTCTGAGTGGTTGGAGCCGCCGCTCAACGCCAGTTATCCCAAGTTGGGAAACCTGCCTAAGTAACTGGCTGGAATTTCTGCTAAATCACCCTTTGAAACTGTCTTAAATTTTGAATTTGGCGGAAAGTGAGCGGTTGTACTGTCACCCTCAAATTTCCCGGCTAAATTTTGAATTGTTAAGATATTTTTAATTATACTAACACCAGTATTGCAAATCACAGTATAAAATATTGACCACTGTCAATAAATATTTTCTAATGCAACCTATTGCTCCCATCATTGCAATTGTTCCCCGTCTAATGCCTGCTATTGATGGAGTAGGAGACTATGGGTTAAATATAGCAAAGCAACTGCGTCAAGATTTTGGCTGGATGACCAGCTTTGTAATTGGAGATCCTAATTGGTCTGGTGAAGCTTTTGTGGAGGGGTTTGCAGTTCATCAAGTGGCGGAATGCTCTAGTACAGCTCTTTTAAAATTATTAACCAATGAACAGCACCCAATAACTACTGTTATTTTGCATTATGTAGGCTATGGTTATGCAAAACGAGGCTGTCCAGTTTGGTTAGTGGAAGGCTTGGAACGTTGGCGAAAAGCTACTAATTCTCGACATTTGGTAACGATGTTTCATGAAATGTATGCTTTTGGTTCAATTTGGACAAGTCAGTTTTGGACATCACCACTGCAAAGAAATTTAGCTGCGCGTCTGGTTCGCTTGAGCGATCGCTGTCTTACCAACAATCAAATATATGCTGAAATTATCAATAAGTTAGGTAGAGGAAAACACTCTACAATTCCGACTTTGCCAGTTTTTTCTAATATAGGTGAACCAGAGCATCTCACCTCTTTATTAGAACGTCCTAGACGTTTAGTAATACTCGGCAGCTGCGGGCCGCGTTCTCGTGTTTATCAAAACTCGCGATTGGCATTGCAACGGACTTGTTTGGAGTTAGAAATTGAGGAAATTTTAGATATTGGTTCTGCTTTAGATTTTAAAATTGAACCAGTAAATGATATTCCTATCGTCTGTTTGGGAATTAAATCTGCTCCTGATATCAGCAGTTTACTATCAAATTCAGTGGCAGGTTTTTTGAATTACCCTACTGAATTCCTGACAAAATCAGGAATTTTTGCTGCTTACTGCGCTCACAGATTATTACCTATATGTACATGGGATCAAGGACAAGACGTAGATAGTCTGCAAGCAGGGAAACACTACTGGCTGGGGAACAAGTATCAGCACAGGATGAATTTATCAGCAGGGCAGGTAGTAGCAGACAACGCTTATGCCTGGTATCAAAAGCACCAATTATCAGTTCAAGCTCATACTTTTGTTACTTTGATGTCGTCCCGATAGTAGGCACTATCCCACGTACTAAAATCTCAACGTTCTTCCATTGTTGCCGTATTTGTTTAATCACTCTCTGTAGTTGTGATAATGCCCCGGCTGCTGGATCTACATTTAAAGGTCTAAGTTTGGCTACTAACAAATATTTTCCACAGAAAATATAAAGTGGAGCATAGCAGTATCCTCCGTAACAAGTATTGAAGAAAACTTGCTCCTGATTGCCGTGTACTAAATCATCGGTTACATCTAAGTCCAAAATAATTTTTCGTGGTTTTTTTGAGTAAGATTTTAAAATATACTTACAAATAGGCTTTCAATTTCTGCTGAAGAATGCCCAATTTTATGATCAC
This sequence comes from Nostoc sp., assembly GCF_036916655.1. Classification (GTDB taxonomy): domain Bacteria; phylum Cyanobacteriota; class Cyanobacteriia; order Cyanobacteriales; family Nostocaceae; genus Nostoc. Next base: position 288,439 of record NZ_JBALFY010000064.1, on the reverse strand, counting down.
GACTGTCGGTTCCTTGTTCTACCTCTTCAGGACAATGTTCTAACCTATTCAACATATTTATAAATACAAATATGTAGTACATTCGCCAACAGTGTCCGTATCTCGGCTCACTACCTAATATTAATTTTATTGCTTGGACTATGAAAAAATCTAATCTTAAACTGAGAGATCGGCCAGTTTCAAAAATAAGGGTGTTTTGCTCCCGGAGGGAGGCTACTGATTTTTATTAAGATGACTGACCCTTGGGGCTGATTATCTTCCACTGAGATCCTGCCGCCATGAGCTTCGATCGCCATCTGACAAAATGCCAACCCTAAGCCAACTTGATGAATGTCTTCCATCGGAGTACCAATTTCATACTTTTCAAAGACTCGTTGCTTCAGGTCATCAGCGATGCCAACACCCATATCAATCACTCGAATCTGGGTTATCAGGTCGTCTAAATAATTGATTTGCACTGTGACTTGACTTTTTGACGGAGAAAATTTAATCGCATTTAACAATAAATTGTCTAAAACTCGACGCATCACGAGCTTATCGGCGCAAATGGGTCTTTCGAGTTCTGGGAGATCGGGAATCATCTGAATCATTTTCTGCCCTGCGATCGCCTGCATATCGCTAATACAAGTATTAACAAGCTGACTCAGCTCAATTTCCTCAAGATTCAGGATCATTTTTCCTGACTCTAGTTTTGCCATTAGCAGTAGGCTTTCGGTTAGCGATCGCAACTGTTGTTCCGCTATTTTTATGCGATTGATCCGAGTTTGATATTGATCGGGCAAATTCGCTCGATCTAGCATTTCACAGGATAGAAGAATGCTGGTCAGAGGATTACGCAAATCATGCACAATCATATTTGCCATGTCCAATCGCAGTTGCAGAGAGGCTTTGAGGGCATCATACTGTTGCTTAATACGGAGCATCGAGCCAATTCTGGCGCGTAACTCTACTGCACTTACAGGCTTACTCAGAAAATCATCGGCTCCAGCTTCGAGGCAACGAGCTAAATCTTCTTTCGCATTCAATGCAGTGACCATAACGATCGGAATATGCTTCCAATTTGGATTAGCCTTGATGCGACAGCACACCTCAATGCCATCTAACTCTGGCATCATCACATCAAGCAAAATCACATCAGGCTGACTCTTTTTTAGCCGTTCTAAGGCACTAACACCACTGGATGCATATCCCAAACGATAGCCAGAATTGTACAGAATGCCGCTGATGACTTCAAAGTTATCGGGTTCGTCATCCACTAACAGAATCGTCAGTTCTTGATTGACTATTTCAAATTCACTCATGATACTATTGGCGAATGTAATACATACTTGTTATTTGTAAGTATTACGTAAATTCACACATTTATCTATAGTTACGGCTTCTATTTGTAACACTTTTGTTTATCCATTTGTAACACTTTTTCCAACACTATCCACTCATCTACGAACAATCGTCAAACACACCGAGCAAAGTTGAAGGAGGCAGGAGGCAGGAGGAACAATTGGGGGAGGTCTGAATCCTCTCCCAATTGTAAGCGCCGTCTAACGGCGGGGTCTTAAACCCAAGACCCGTCAGGTCGCAGGCTGTTACAGAGCAGAGGCGGAGCTGCTCCGCCTCCCTTGGCATTTTCCTCCTGTCTTCTTTGATAACTTTTAAACTCTCCCCTCACTATCAGACATATTCAGTGACGACAACTGGAGATATTTCTTCATCACGTTGACGAGATGGATGGGACTGATGGGTTTGGTCAAATAATCATTCGCTCCAGCAGCTAAACACTGTTGTTTATCCCCCGACATAGCTAAAGCCGTTACCGCCAGGATGGGAATGTGCTTGTTTTGCTCCTGCAATCGAATTTGGCGAATCGCTTCTAGCCCATTCATCTCTGGCATTTGAATATCCATCAAAATCAAGTTGAAGGACTGCGTTTGGGTGAGATTAATCGCTTGCAAACCATTGTGGGCAACTACAATATTAAACCCTTTCAATTCTAAATAGGCTTTTAGCGTCTCAATGTTATCCAGGTTATCGTCTACCAGTAGAACGACAGGTTTCTCTGCTATATTCTTTGTTTCTATAGGTAAGAATTCTGAAGCAATTTGGGCAACAGCAGCGGTGCGAGCGAGAGGCTTGTTTGAGTTGGGCGGGTTGACGTGTTTCCAGGGAAGCACTACTGTAAATTGGCTGCCCTGATCGACAGTGCTGCGAACCGTGATGGAGCCTTTGTGTAGCTCGATAATGCGTCGGACTAAGGCTAAACCTAACCCTGTACCAGCATAACGCCGAGACAAATTGCTATCGATTTGAACAAACGGCTGAAACAGCTTGTCAATGTTTTCTGGAGCAATCCCAATGCCAGTATCGATCGCACTGAAGCTCAATGTTTGTTCTGCTGCATTGCCTTGCACTTTTAATATGACAGCACCACCGTTGGGTGTAAACTTGATGGCATTGGTCAGCAGGTTGATCAATACCTGCCGGATAAGTCGTTCATCTAACTCGATGTAAGTCAGATCGGGAGACAGTTCAAGGGTAAAACTAATTTGCTTTTTGAAGGCTTGCTGTTGGATAAAAGGAATTGTGCTTCGACAAAGTTGCTGAACTGAAACGGTTGTCATTTGTAGATCTAGCTTGCCGGATTCGATTTTGGCTAGATCGAGAATGTCATTAATTAGCTCTAATAAATGCTGACCGTTGGTTTGAATTGTGGTTAAGGCGTGGTGTTGTTGCTCGGTTAAATTGCCATAGGTTCTTTCTTGCAAGACTTCAGACAGTCCCAGGATGGAGTTCAGAGGGGTACGAAGTTCGTGGCTCATGTTTGCCAGAAATTCGTCTTTGAGGCGGGTTGCTCGTGCGAGTTCCGCATTGGCAATAGTCAGTCGTTCATTAATTTTCCGAAGTTTTTCTTCAGTCTGTTTGATTTCTGTGACATCAAAAATAATGCCAACAATATGCAACGCTTGTCCAATGTCGTCGGTTACGGTGCTGCCTTGCTCAAGCAAATATCGTTTTTCTTGGGTTGCGGGGATCTGAATGCAATATTCGACCTGAAAGGGCTGTTGATGGACGATCGCGGCTTGAATTACTTCGATAACGCGATCGCGGTCTTCTGGCACAATTAGCGAGTTGACTGGGCAGAGAGCGCCTTGATTGGCGATATCTATCGGTTCAAGCTGGAATAACGTCGTTAAGCGATCGTTAAAAAAGACAAATGTATTATTTTGAGCAGGATACAGCTTGTAGACAATTCCCGGTAGGTTTTCAGCCAGGGTGCGATAGGAAAGCTCGCTTGCTTGCAGAGCGATTTCAGTTTGCTTGCGGTGGCTGATATCTCGGATTGCGGCTAGAAAGGCTTGATGATCCTGCCAGGTAATTTCCTCAACGCGCACTTCAACTGTAGTCACCCTGCCGGTGGGATGCGGAATCTCCATTTCAAACGTCTTTTGGAGCGTGATGGAAATTCCCAAATCCGCACCCTGGTAGTCTGGCTTTTGGTAATTGAAAATTCGATCGGCAGCCGGATTGCTGAAAATAATCTGTCCTTGGGAATTCAGAATCAAGATGCCATCAACTGTCTTAGAAATAATTTCTTTGAGGCGCTTTTCGCTGTTTTGCAGTTGTTGCTCAATATGCTTGCGATCGCTAATGTCTTCCACCACCGCCAAGTCGCCAATGAGTGTACCCGCAGCATTGTACAGCATCGATACTGTCAGACTAACCCATTGTAGCCGACGATCTTTGCGGATATAGCGGATTTCAGGGGTTATCAATGCCAACTCACCGTGATGTAAATGAGCCAACTCACCTTGGATTACTTCCATATCTTCTAGATGGATCAAGTCTTGCCAAGACATATCCAGTAGCTCAGATTGAGTATAGCCAGTCAGATCGCAAAAGCGTTGATTGACTTGGATATAGCGTCCTGATAAGTCACATTGGTTAATGCCGACAGCTGCCTGTTCAAACAAAGACCGATAGCGCACCTCACTCTCACTCAATGCTGCCGTGCGTCGAGCAATTCTGGCTTCTAGCTCCTGGTTAAGCTCTTGTAGTGCCAGTTCTGCCTGTTTGCGATCCTGAATATCTTGAATTACACCAATGCAATAATTTACGGTTTTATCTGCATCACAGACTGAAGCCACCGTAATGTTGCACCAGCGTAGCTCTCCGTTTTTGTGAAGCACACATTTTTCCAGCGAAAAGGAATCAATCTTTTTGGCGAAAAGCTCTTGCCAGTAGTTTAAATAGAACTTTAAAACATCTGGTCTGGGTATGAGGCTCTGGAAGTTTAGCCCCAGCATTTCTGCTTCCGTATAGCCTAATTGGTCGCAAATACGGCGATTAACCTGCAAAAATCGACCTACCGCATCCATTTCCACAATTCCCACTGCTGCCTGCTCAAACACAGCACGGAAACGGGCTTCGCTTTGTTTTCGTGCCAGTTCTGCGCGTTTAAAGTCATCAATATCGGTAATTGTGCCGACCCAGCCTGTAATTTCTCCTGCTAGGTTTTGGATTGGCACTCCCCGCGCCAGAAACCAGCTGTATAGTCCCTGATGATGACGGACACGATATTCGATCTCAAATAACTTGCCCGTTGTGATGGCTTCTTCCCATTTCTGGAGGGTGCGATCGCGCTCATCGGGATGAATCGCTGCTGCTTTGCCCAATCCCATTGCCTCAGCTTGACTTTGCCCCGTGTAGTCATACCAGCGTTGGTTAAAGTAGTTAACGGCACCTGTTTCATCTGCCAACCAGACCATCTGGGGCATTGCTTCTGCCAGGTCGCGGTAGCGTTGTTCGCTTTCTTGCAGAGCTTGTTCAGAGTATTTGCGCTCAGTGATGTCAGTGATAGTTCCTATATAGCCAATTACATTGCCAGAGGTATCAGTTTCAACGATCGCCAGACAGATCAGCCAATGCACCTTTCCATCTGGTCTCTGAAAGCGACACTCCATTAAAAAGGGAGTTTGCGATTGGGTAGCTCTCTGCCAGTTGAGAAAGACCCAATCGCGGTCTTCGGGGTGCAATGCTCGTTTCCACCCCATGTCCATTGCCTCCTTGAAGGATAGCCCTGCTAGTTGACACCAGCGGGAATTGACATATTTACAGTCTCCGCTCGGATCGGTGTGGAAAATGCCAACTGGTGATAGTTCAGCCAAGTTTAGATAACGCCGTTCGCTTGCTTGAAGCGCTAGCTCGGCTTGTTTGCGATCGCTTATATCTGTGAGGATGCCAAACCAAATAATACTGCCATCTGCTTGTCGGGAGGGAATAGAATGTCCTGAAATCCACTTCAAGATGCCGCTAGGAGTTCTGATGCGAAACTCCATCTCCCATACATCGAGCGTTGCAGCCGATCGATTTATGGAAGCGCCGATTTGTTCTATATCTTCTGGCAAAATCATATCCCACACGATTTGTATATCCTTGAGGAGTTCCTCTGGCGTATATTCATACAAATCGACAATACCTTCGCTCATAAAGAGCAAGTTGTTTGACCCATCCGGCAAGCGCTGATATTTATAGACGGCTCCAGGCACCATATTAGTAAGTTGACGCAGCATTTGCTCACTTGTTTGCAGAGCAACTTCGGTTTGTTTTTGTTCGGTGATGTCCATCACGGATACGCCAACGCCGATTACTTCCCCATTGGGTAAACAAACGGGATAGTGATTGGAGATGGCGTTGCGAAATGCACCCGGCTTGACCTCACCACTAAACTCCAGATTCAGAACTGGCACTTGGGTTTCTATAACCTGGAGCAGCATGGGAGCAAACTGAGATGCCATTTCTGGAAAAACTTCCCATAAGGTGCGTCCCAAATGCTCACTTAACGGCAGGTCGTTGATTTTGGCTAATGCCTCGTTGGCATAGAGGTAGCGCAGTTCCCGATCGAACAGGGTTAGCCCAACTGGAGAGGCTGCGATAAATGCCTGAAGCAGAGCTTCGCTGCGCTGGCGTTCTAGCTCGGCTTGTTTGCGATCGCTAATATCGGTGAGAATGCCACACCAGATAATACTGCCATCCTCTTCTTGGGTGGGGATAGAATGTCCTAAAATCCACTTCAAGACGCCGCTGGCAGTTCGGATGCGAAACTCCATTTCCCACGGTTCGAGGGTTGCCGCCGATCGGTCGCTCGAAGCACTCATCTGCTCTATATCTTCGGGTAGGACGATATCCCAGGCGATTGCTCCATTGTTGAGGATTTCCTCTGGTGTATGCTCATACAGATCGACAATGCCCTGGCTGATAAACACAAAACCATCTGCCGCCTCCGCCAACCGCCGATATTTAAAAACCGCTCCAGGCACGCTATTCATGATCTGACTTAAGGTTTGTTCGCTCGCTCGCAGAGCGGCTTCAGCCTGTTTGCGATCGGTGATATCAATAGCTGTACCAATGATGCGATGGATATTTCCCGCTTCGCTCCAGATTGGAAATAGGTTGGTGAGTGTCCAAATTGAACCCCCTGGAAAAGGAAGATATTCTTCATAGCTGATCTTCTGACCCGATTTTAGACATAGGGCATACTTTTGCCGGACTGCTGAACCGACTGCCTCACCAAATACTTCCTCTGGCGTTTTACCCTGAATTTCTTCGCAGGTAACTAAGCCGTATCGTTCAGCCACAGGGTTGAATTCCACGAAGCGAAATTCTTGATCTATGCTCACCTCAATCACAAAAATTGCCAGTTCTGCTCCTGTGTAGATGCTACGGAGAAATTCTTCCTGTTGACGCAGTTCGGCTTCTAGCTGTGCTTTTTCGCTAATATCAATTAGAATGCCGTGCCAAATAATGCTACCATCTGCTTGTCGGGAGGGGATGGAATGACCGGAAATCCATTTTAAGACCCCGCTAGCAGTTATCAGGCGAAACTCCGCCGTCCAAGGGGTGAGCATTGCCGCAGATTGATCAATCAAATCCCGCACCCTCTCTCCATCCTCTGGAACGATGAGATGCCAAAGCACTTGGGAGTCGTTGAGGATTTCCTCTGGGGTGCGATCGCAAAGCTTGATAATACCTTGGCTAATAAATCGAAAACTTTTCGTTCCATCCACAGAACGGCAATAGGTATAAACCACTCCCGGAACTGTATTGACCACCTGGCGCAACATTTCTTCACTAGCTTGTAGAGCAGTTGCCATTACTTTCCGTTCTGTGATATCTGCGATCGCTCCCACCATGCGAATCGGCTTGCCAGTTTGATCGCGGATTGCCTCTCCACGAGAACGACACCAAATATACTCACCGGATTGCTTACGTCTGCGAAATTCTACTTCATAGGGCAAATGGTCTTCTAGGTGGCCTTTTAAGGCTAGTTGCATCAGATCGCAATCGTCGGGATGGATCTCTTCCCTAAGCACCTCATAGGCAAACTTGCAGGCGTTTTTGGCTGGGGGTGAGTAGCCTAAAATTTCCCAATAGCGATCGCTGGCAATGACGCGATCACTGACAATATCCCAATCCCAAACTCCTTCGCCGATACCCCGAATGGCGAGTTGATAGCGTTCTTTGACTACGCTTAATTCCAGTTCCAGTTTTTTTTGCTCAGTAATATCGATGTTGGCCCCAGCAAGACGGTAAATCTCTCCAGCTTCGTTGCGAATCGGAAAGCTGCGGTTCCAGAGCCAGCGAATGGAGTTATCGGGACGGATAATCCGATAGGCAAAGGAGCAAACCTCTTTCCCTTGACAAGCTTGCTGGTTAAACGTGACTACGCCATCGCGATCGTCTGGATGAATAAAATCGAGCCAAGCTTGAGGATTGTCATAGGTTTGCTGCAATGGCGTTTGGTAAAGATATTCCCAGGCTAGGCTGGTATAAATCATCTGCTTACCATCGAGGGATTTGAGAAAAAACACATCCTGACTGTTGTCAAAAATTTGTCGGAGTTGGGCTTCACTTTCTCTGAGGGCAGTTTCTAGCTGCGTGCGTTCGGCTTCTAACCTTTTCCTCTCGTTAATATCAGTGACATACCCGATAATCTGAGTTAAGTTGCCGTTAGCATCTGCAAAAAACTGTGCCTGAGCTTCAATCCAGATGTAATGGCCAGCCTGATGTTGCCACCGATATTGCAAGTAGAGATGTCCTTGATGTTCAAAATACTCTGCGGCGGCCGTTTGCACCCGTTTCTCATCCTCTGGATGAATGCTGGCAAACCAATCAGCTGATGTCTGGGGCATTTCAGAGGCGCTATAGCCAAACACTTGATCGGCATTGATGCCCCACGTTACGCGATCGGAGGATGTATCCCATTCATACAGCACTTGCTTAGTGGCTAGTTGGGCAGCATGATGGCGGTTTTGCCACTCTAGCAAGACGTTGATATAGGCAGCTTGTCTAGCTTCAGCTTGCTTCTTTTGGGTGATATTGCGCGCCACGCACAAAAACGACGTGACCGTTCCATCCATATCATATTCTGGAACGACACGGGTTTGAAACCAGATGGAGCGCGAGTGAAGGCGAAGTTGATATTCAATCGTTTGTTCTTGATGGGTTGCTGCTACTCGTTGAGTGAGAGTTTGCCACTCAGCAAAGTGTTCTGGGGCAAAGGTGGCAGCAAGCAGTGGTTGACCAATCAGCGCTTCAGGCGCATAGCCCAACTCCACTTCAACAGCGGCGTTGAGATAGAGGTAGTGTAAGTCTCGATCAAGCCGAAAAATCACGTCAGGGGAACGATCTAATAATGCGGTAAGCTCTTGTCGCTTTTGCTGGAATCGGGTCGCCGTTTCGCTGTGTTGAATGGCGATCGCCACCTGAATGCCAAGTTGTTCTAAAAATGTGACCTCAGTCGGTTGCCAATCACGCGGCACAGCCGACTCACTGGCGCTAACCAGTCCCCAAAATTGGTTGTTAACGATCGCCGGCACTAGAATTTTCGCTCTAATCTGCAAATGCTCCAATAACTCAACATGGCAGGGGGTCATCCCTGCCGTATAGATATCGGGAACCACTAGCACTCGTCCTTGGCCATATCGATCTGCCCAATCTAAAGCAAAGCAAGGATCGTAAATCTCTTCACTGACAAAGGAACGTTGACCGGCGGCGAGGGACTCTGCTACTACCTGGAACTGCCCATTTTCCAAAAAGTGATAGACCGACACGCGATCGCAACCCAAAAACTGCCGCACTTCAGACACCGTGGCATCAAGTGTTTCCGCCAAACTCAGCGAAGCCCGAATCCGCGTTGAGACTGCCATTAAAAGCTGCGATCGCTCTGTCTGAAGTTTCAAAGCGGCGATTGATGCCTCATCTGGCCGATCGGGTTCTACAGGTTGCAGTAAACGGCATAAACTTTCGTAGGTCAGCAGCCCTAGTAACTGCCCATTGTCGTCTAATATCGGCAAGTGCTGAATCTGGTGTTTTTGTAAGAGGTTCAGGGCAACCTCAGGGTTAGTTAACTCAGATGGCCGTAAGGCGATCGCTGGTGGTTCAATCACCTCTGCTAAAGTGACTCCAGCAAGCGATCGCCCACTGGCAACCAGACGTGTCACCACTCGTTCGCTGAACAGTCCCACCAGTTGGTTTTCACTGACTACAGCTAAACAGCCTGTGCAGTCGTTAGCGCCCATACCGGGATCGAAGTTGCCAGAACTGGAATTCAAAAGTGCGATCGCCTCTGTCACCAGCACATCTGGCGTAACTGTGATGGGCGGCGGTGCGATCGTGTTTTCTAGGGAAAGCCTTAGCAGAAATGAGTGGGGCAAGAACATAACCTTTCCAGCCGCAATAGTGGGATCAGAAACATCGGGTGATTCAGGGTAAAACCAGAACACCACCCAGAGATTGTTGTAACAATTCAGTCTAACCTAAGTAGAAAAGTGCAAAAAAACCGAAATATGTAACGAAAAGTAAACTTGCTTGAAACTTTCTTCCCTTCTGCCTTCCGCCTTCTGCCTTCTGCCTTGTCTCAACGATAAATATTCACGCCTACCTACTTATTCTCCAAAAGCACTTTCTTGACTTATACTGAAAACACCTAATTGCTTGACGTTTGCTTGTTAATTTTTTACCGGGTTTAAAAGTCAAGCTACTACCTGTTGTTAGTATAGGGCAATTTATTTCTCAGGTTGCTTTTGGGTGAGTTTTTCAGTACTTCTACGAAAACAGTATTTAACATCTAGTAATTTCCCCATTGCTAGTAAAAATTCCTCTTGATGCACTTAAGTAAACAAGGCAGCAAAAGCAAAATCCATCAGAGATTAAGGGATTACTCTCTTTTACAAGCAATCTTCTGGGCCTAATTTTAAAGAGTAGAGTTTTAAATTCAACTCCACTCTCATTGTTCAGGCTTTAACTATGACGGCAACCTACGATATTCGCCTCGTAATCCTTTCATTCTGCATTTCTGTCTTTGCTGCTTATACAGCACTTAACCTAGCAGGACGAATCATGGCAGTTCGTAATCTGGCACGTCTTTTTTGGCTTGCTGGAGGTGCGGCTGCAATGGGCATTGGAATTTGGTCAATGCACTTTATTGCTATGCTGGCTTACCAGCTTCCTACACCAGTTTTTTACGATCTACCCGTTGTGCTTTTGTCCCTGATGTTAGCGATCGTCGCATCAGGAGGAGCATTGTTTATTACCAGTTACCGAGAGACAACCTTCAATCTAGTCATAGGTGGAATTGTTCTGGGAAGTGGAGTTGGCGCAATGCACTACAGCGGTATGGCAGCCATGAGACTTGAGGGAACGGCTCACTATAATTTGCTGCTTATTATTGCCTCGATCGTCTTTGCCCTATGTGCTTCTATCATCGCTCTCTGGATGACATTCCGAATTAAAGGGGAAGTAAATCCAATCGGCAAATTGCGAAAAATCAGTAGTAGCGTCATTATGGGGGCTGCAATCTGCGGAATGCACTATACGGCAATGGAGGCTGTCTGCTTTCATCCAACGGCTGAGACATCGATCGAGAGTTCTAGCCACCTAATAGATGTATCTAGTCTGGCTATTGCAATTGGGGCTGCAACAATAGTCATTTTAATCCTGGCTTTAATTGCCTCATTTGTCACCCAACAAATCAGCATCAAACTGGCAATCAAAGCTAAAGCACTAGAGAAAATAGAAAAAAGCGAAGAACGATTTCGCTCTCTGTTCCAAAATGTTTCTAATATCATTGCCACACTTGAAGGCAATGGACAAATTACCTATGTCAGTTCCTCTATCACTAACATCCTTGGATGCAAGCCAGAGGATTGGATGGCAGAAAATCTTGCGAAACTGGTACATCCTGACGACCAATTAGTAGCTGAAAATCTCTTCGGCTATACCTTTGACAATCCAGCCCTTGATGTGACGGCAGAATTCCGTTTGCGTCATACAGATGGTTGCTGGCGAGACTTTGAGGTAATTGTCAAAAACCTTTTAGATGACCCCAATATAGAGGGCATTGTGCTTACCTGTCGAGATATCACCGAGCGAAAACAAGCAGAAGCCGATATGCGTAAAGCACTGGAGAAAGAGCGAGAACTAAATGAATTAAAGTCGCGCTTTATCTCAATGGCTTCTCACGAGTTTCGTACCCCCCTAGCGGTTGTGTCGTCTTCCATTGGTATCCTAGAAGATTATGGACACCGCCTCAATGCAGCCCAAAGCCAAAAGCAGTTTCAGCATGTCCAAAAGTCGATCAATCATATCACCCAACTAATAGACGATGTGTTGATGATTAACCAAGCAGACCTTAACGGGCTGGAGTTTAAGCCAGCACCCGTCAATATCTTGCAATTTTGTCACAATTTAGTGGAGGAAATGCAGATCAGCGCTCCTCAACACATAATTAATCTGTCTATTATCGATGAGCGTAAATCAGTTAGTCGTAGCTGGTTCTATCTGACTTTGTGTTTGGCTCTGAAAATGGCGAAGCATTCGAGTCAAGCTCTCTGCGCTCCTGGGCTAATCTTTAATCCATATGCTTCGCTCTCTAAAGATCCGCTGCTTCGACATAAAATCCGTCAGCATCAGAATCGTAATAACCCTCAACTGGATGAGAAATTACTCCAAAGAATTCTGTCTAACTTGCTAACGAATGCAGTCAAGTATTCCGAGCCAGGAAGCGCAATCTACTTCAAATTGGTTTTGCAATCAGAAAGCGTTGCCTTTCAAATTCAAGATCGAGGCATTGGCATTCCCGTTGAAGACCAAGCCTTTTTATTTGAGTCGTTTCACCGCGCCAAGAATGTAGGACGCATTCCTGGTACTGGTTTAGGGCTGGCGATCGTCCGCAAATGTGTCGATATACATGGTGGTGAAATCAAGGTAGACAGTCATGTAGGAATCGGCACAACCTTCACGGTTACGCTTCCCCTGAAGCAAACCAGAAAGAGTTATGAAACTGAGAACGAATCGATCAAAGACCTTGTTTTAGCAGCATAAGGAGAAATAATCGTGCAATCTACTATAAAAAAGATTTTAGTTGTGGAAGATGAACCTCAAGTTCGGGAGAATATTGTCTCAATTTTGGGGTTTGAAGGGTTTTATCGAACTGCGGCTGAGAATGGCTTGATTGGCTTACAAAGAGCAAAAGAAGAGATGCCAGATTTGATTATTTGCGATGTCATGATGCCTGAGTTGAATGGCTATGAGTTTATCGACTCGCTCCGTCAAGATCCGCAAATGGCAGGCATTCCCGTCATTTTTCTCACCGCCAAAGCCGATAGAACTGACTTCCGGCAGGGAATGGAATTGGGTGCGGATGACTATCTAACCAAACCCTTCACTCCCGCTGAACTCCGGCGAGCAATTGAGGTTCAGTTCAAAAAGCAAACGATCATTGCTCAAAAGAATCAGGTGAAATTTCAGCAGCTTTGCAACACGATTACAGTGTCATTACCCCATGAACTGCATACGCCTTTGCAAAGTATTATTGCATTACCACAGTTATTAATGGAAGAATGGGACTCTACACCGGATACTGAGAAATTAGAAATGATGGAGACAGTTTATACATCTGGCAAACGGCTTTATGGCTTGACCCAAAACTTTTTGCTCTATGCCAAACTGGAAGTAACCCTATCCGATGCAGAAAAAGTTGCTGGTATCCGAGAATATGCGCCTCATACCTTTCTTAAAATGATAGTTGAAGAGACTGCATATCAGGAAGCCGAGAATGCACAGCGAACACTAGATTTAGAGATTGATCTACAAGATGAAGCTGTACAGATTCCATCTGCAAGTCTCAAGAAAGTTATCAAAGAATTGATTAACAATGCTTTCAAATTTTCTCAGTCTGGTTCTAAAGTCAGTGTCATTGGTGTTCCGAGCAATAACCTTTATTCGCTCTATGTGATCGATTACGGTCGTGGTATGACCTCTGAGCAAATTGCGAGTGTAGGTGCTTATATACAGTTTAATCATAAGTTGTATGAACAGAATGGTGCTGGATTAGGGCTAATTACTTCTAAGCGCTTAATTGAATTGTATGGAGGAGAGTTCACCATCGAGAGCATACCTGGCGAACAGACTATTGTTCGGATTGCATTGCCAATGCCAGTCATTTCTCAAGATGATGAGCCAGGCAAAAGTTGAATCACATTCAAGAAGTTGAGAAGAGGCTTCAAGATGCTAAATTTACTTCATCCCCTTTTGGATTCAAACGACTTTATTCCACATGGACATTGCTATCTTTGGAAACCAGCATTGGTCTGGCTGCATATACTTTCTGATAGTGTAATTGCATTGTCCTACTTCTCTATTCCCTGCTTGCTTGTCTACTTTGTCTCTAAACGACGCGACATTCCATTTAACTGGATATTTTTGATGTTTGGTGCTTTCATTATTGCCTGTGGCACCGGACACCTGATGGATATCTGGACATTATGGTATCCGACTTATTGGTTGTCAGGTTTAGTCAAAGCCTTGACAGCCCTTGTTTCAATGTATACAGCTTTGGAACTCATTCCTCTGATTCCTAAGGCGCTAGCGTTATCTAGTCCGGCTCAGTTAGAAGCAGCAAACCGAGATCTGGCACAAGCTCTCAAACAGTTGCAGCAGGCACAATCTCAACTGATTCAAACTGAGATTAAACTGGCTAAAACCGAGATATTACAGCAAAGCGAAGAGCGATTTCGCTCGTTGCTACAAAATGCATCGAATATCATCGCCACCTTAGGAGCGGGTGGACGAGTCGTTTATGTTAGCGCTTCTTTGACGCATATTCTGGGATATCAGCCAGAAAGTTGGATTGCGAAAAATCTTCCTGAGTTAGTCCACCCAGACGATGGCCTTTATGCAGAAGCTCTGCTTTGTCAAGCCTTTGATAATCCATCTCAAAAAACAATAGTAGAATTTCGTTTGCATCATGCGGATGGTTCCTGGCACGACTTTGAGGCGATCGCTAAAAACCTCCTAGATGAGCCAAATGTAGCGGGCATTGTGATCACTTGTCGAGATGTCACCGAGCGAAAACAAGCAGAAGCCGATGTCCGTAAAGCATTGGAGAAAGAACGAGAACTAAATGAATTAAAGTCGCGCTTTATCTCAATGGCTTCTCACGAGTTTCGTACCCCTCTGGCGGTCGTATCTTCTTCTATTGGTATCCTAGAAGATTATGGAGATCGCCTCAATGCAGCCCAAAGCCAAAAGCAGTTTCAGCATGTCCAAAAGTCGATCAACCATATCACCCAATTACTAGACGATGTGTTGATGATTAACCGAGTAGAAGCTGGGAAACTAGAATTCATGCCAACTCCAATCAATGTTATGCAGTTTTGCCACAGTCTAGTGGAAGAAATACAACTCAGCGCCCCTTGCCATCAGATTACGCTGTTTATTACCGATGAACAGGACGCAGCTAGCAAAAGTCATGCTCAACTCGACAAGAAGTTACTCCAATCTATTTTGACTAACTTGTTGTCGAATGCTGTCAAGTATTCGTTTGCAGGAAGCACAATTGACTTCCACCTAATTTGTCAAAATGAAAAGACGATCTTTAAAATTCAAGATAAAGGTATTGGGATTCCCGATGACGATCGAGACCACTTGTTTAAGACCTTTCATCGGGCTAAGAATGTAGGGAATATTCCTGGAACAGGGTTAGGGCTTTCGATCGTCAAGAGATGTATTGACCTGCATGGTGGTGAAATACAGGTACATAGTCAAGTAAATATGGGTACAACCTTCACGATTACAATCCCCACAAATCAAATGGAACTCATAGCTGGCAAACCGCTGCTCCCGTCGTTACTGTACTCACATTGAGGGCTAGCTGTCTAACCCTCTTTTGTCAGAGGTGATTCGTAAAGAAAATCTAAGGAACTTCCAAAGAATAAATTATTCCAAAAAAAAAGGAAGAGGCAGGTTGATTTAAAGAATGATAATAATTTTAAGGGGGAGAAAAGGCTCGCCATCGGCAAGTGCGCTTTGAATCATAATATGGTTCTTGAGAACTTTTGGCAATCTCGTTTGGGGGAAGGCAAAAGGCAGTCCCGATGAAACAAGTTTCACAGCCAAGCATGAAAATGTGATGTGAGACGGATCTATATATCTATATAGATACTAATCGAAGGCGCATTTTCAAGTCAGAGGGCAGAAGGCAGAAGTCGGAAGGGTAGAAGTAATACATTCAAGCTTTGAGTTTGTTTAAGCTAGCAACTAATCAGGGCAAACGCATCTTATTTACTAATAAAAACTAAGAAAGATTTCAAAATGATATAGATAATTGTAAAAATTGAGGGAATGATAAGCAAACTAACTCAAATATTGGCTCTCCAAATGTGGATCAGCTTATCTTCATCTGAATGACTATTTATTAATAGTAAAATAATTCAATTAAGTAGGTAGGTGGGGAAAAACCAAAATGTGTAACAATAAGTAAATACGGGTAAATTATAAAATATGGGAGCGCATCTAAGAGTATTTCTGAACCGTGAAGAAGATCGAACCTTATTTGAGTTAAGGACAGCGTAGTAGAAGATTGAGTATTCTTGGTTTGTTTTAACCATTAGTAAGTTTTATTTATGGCTTAGTTATTGGTAGCATCACTAGTGAATCTTATATAAAAATGATGGAATATGAGGCTATTCAGGCAGAACAATAAATCAAGGCTACTGGACGTTTGGAACAATTTATTCTTTGGAAGTCCCTTAGTTCAAATCACAGCTGTCAGGTTTTTCAAAATAGCTTTAAAATCGATGCTCAGTCACTTTGCCCTCTTGCTGCCCTTACCTCAAATAGGTGTTCCCGAATTACTTTGTCAAATAGTATCTGTGTGAAAGAAGTAGCTCCTGTATTAGAAAGATGCACAGTGTCTGGTATATGATCGTCCGGCTCAACATCCCTAAGACTGTAAAGAGAAATACCATAATTCTTAAAATACAACTTTAGTTCCTTAAGGTAGGCTTTTCGATAAACACTCTTCTGTGCCATTTGGTTATGTAATTGCGTAGTTGGTAGTTCTACAAAGATCAGCTTGATTTTAGATTGCAATGCTAATTTAACAAAATCCTCTAAATAGGTTTTTGAAGGTTCAAAGCTCCAGTTTATGGGAGTATCATATAGTCCTTTGTAATAGGGGCTTTTTTCTACGTTGATTAGTTGATTAATAGCTTCGCTCCGAACTACATTATCTAAATCCAGAAATCCATCAACATTGTTATTGAGTTGAACTGGTTTAAGCTGTGAATGAGTTAAATATCTATTTAAAACTTCTCTAATAAGAAAACGATATCTGTAAACCCTACTAATTTTTTTTAATAATAAATCTGAGCGGCTATCTATTGTTACAAAGGACTTTTTAAAAAGTAGTGGTAAATCTTCGTCTTTGCTTAATTGTGCTACATTAGCGTCATCAAAAAAACCAGTTGCAGTAAGTTCATTATCGACAAAGCCATAGATTAAGAGTTTAGGTTGTTTTCCTTGCTGTATTTCATGTTTAAGAAGCAAATAGTGAATCCCAAAAGGAGTACTAGGTATACCTAAGTTATAAGATTGTATAGGGTATCCTGTACTTTTAGTAGAAAGTTGGGTAATCATACTAGGCTTTATTCCAGTAGTCACTCTGGAGTTACCCATAAATAATATATCAGAGGGCAATTTGTAGTTATGAACAATACGTTGAATAGGTAATTGATTCTCACCCCAATGAGCTAAGGTTATGTCTACACCTAACCATACTCCCAAAAATATAATAGTTATTATCCAGGAAACTCTATTATTAATTAATCTAAGAGTTGTTTTTATGAGATAATTTATAGTCATTGTAACCCATTCCTCACTCTACTACTTAGTCAAGTTAGCTAAAACTGAAAGTAAATAAATTGTTGACTTTGGGGAGCAAATACTGTTAGTAAAAATAGAACTATTACATAAAGCATTGGTCGTAATTTAACTAACTCACTAAACTGATACCTACACTGATAAAAGTTAAATAATAGTTTTGATATTAGTAAAGCAGTAACAACTACAAGACTCCATAATAGGTAATGTGAGGATTGGATGTATGCTGTAGGTGTGATTAATGTTTGTATCCAAGCTCTTAATTGAACTACGTCATGAGCACGAAAAATAATCCACCCAATAACTAGGGTCAAATAAGTTAACATCCAGGCAGATAAATGTCCCCAAAAAGTATCCTTAAAAAGCCATTTAGCTATAAGTGAACTAGTAAATACACGATGTACTATCAAGGCACCTCCGTTATAAAGTCCCCAGAGAACATAAGTCCATCCCGCTCCATGCCAGAGTCCACATAATGTCATCGTAATTAGCAGATTAATATAAGTTCTGTTTTCACCAGTGCGGCTTCCTCCAATAGGTATGTAGAGGTAATCTCTAAACCAGTTAGATAGTGTAATATGCCACCGCCGCCAAAACTCACTAATACTACGAGAAACATAAGGAAAGTCAAAATTAATTGGTAAATCATAATCTAGTAGTTTAGCTGCACCTCTAGCCATATCTGTGTACCCTGCAAAGTCTAGGTAGATTTGTAGAGAAAACAAACTACCTATAATCCATATATCCCAGGCTGAAGTGTGGTTGGTTTTAAAACTAGCATCAACTAGACTTGCTAAATTATCTGCAAGTACTACTTTTTTAAATGCACCAATACATAAAATATCAATTCCGGTAAAGAAAGTTTCCCAACGGAATATTTTTCTAGTATCTAACTGAGGAGTAAATTGTTGTACTCGCACGATAGGGCCAGCTATCAAATGAGGAAAGAAGGAGATGTATAAGGCAAAACAATAGATTCCAGGTATTGTTGCCCCTGTTTTATAGGCATCAATCAAAAAGCTAATTGCCTCAAAAACAAAAAAACTTATTCCTAAAGGTAAAGCCAGTGGAGATACAGCAGAATCTAGAGAATTATTATTTGTAAAAAATTTAAAATTATCAAAAATGAAATTGTAATATTTAAAACAAAATAATAATGTTAAATTTATAATTATTCCTAGTATTAGGAATACTTTTCTTTTTCTCCCTTGATAAAAATTTATTAAAGTTGCCAATAGCCAATTACTTATACTGAATCCTAGCAGAAGTAATAAACCTTCTAGCTTCCATGCCCCATAGAAGATGTAGCTGCTCAAGAGTAGGAAGTAGTTACGCCATTTGCTAGGGAGTAACCAGTATGTGCAAACAACGAGAGCTAAGAAAATTGCATAGGTAAAACTGTTAAAAAACATATAGCAATTGAAAGATTAATTAAATAGTTAATAACCACTGATATTAATAAACAAATAACTCGATCAGTAATGGGTCTGACTATGGACACTTTCACATTATGAATCGTAATATTTATAAAGTCTGATACCTGCCCAAACTTAGAGATTTTAAATAAAAACCAGTCTAAAGAAATAAAATGAAATACTAATAGTCGTCGGATAAGTTCTAATATAGATTGTTACTATAGATATATTGACTGGTTTGAATTTATTTTGAAGCGCTCGTTAACCAACTGTTATATAACTAATCCAAACTATAAATTAGTACTTCTTTTAGTTTTATACAATCGAAAAATTACTGAGAAATTTTGCCTAGCTCTTAGAGACTTATAAGTATAATTACGGTTTAACAATCAAAATGGCGATCGCTCTTTGACAGTTTTGGATATCACTTTTTTATCTTATAGAACTGTCGCGAACCATATTCCTCTCTAACAAAGGCGAGTAACTCAAATCAATATATTGATTTGAGATTTTCATGTAGCAACTAACCTTCACATAAGGTTTCTAATTCCAACCAACCTCGCCACAAAACTTGCATCCCAATAGGGCTATTTTTCCTGTGTTCTAAGTACTCTCCAAGACGTGCAATTGCTCTAATTACCGAGTCAACTGTAATTTGTATCTACTTTTTTTGTTTGGGTGGAGTACTGGCTTTCAAAGATCCTATCGACGATCAGTTGAGTGGCTGCTTGGCTGGGCAACGGTTTAGAGAATAAGTAACCCTGTCCCAACTTACAGTTCAATTCTTTTAATTTTTCCAGTTGAATTGAGGTTTCTATTCCTTCTGCCACGATGTTAATATCCAGGCTGTCAGCCAGAGCAATAATAGCTTTAATCACGGCATTTTGCCCATCTGCATCAATCTGGCTAATAAAAGAGCGATCGACTTTCAGCGTATCAATTGGAAACTGATGCAAACGGCTCAAGCAGGAGTAACCTGTACCGAAGTCATCAATACATAACTTAATTTGCAGCGATTTCAGCGATTGGAGGATGTTATTTTTATCCTCTGTCATTTCTAAAAGATAACTTTCAGTTACTTCCAGTTTTAAATACTCACCAGACAAATCATAGTGATGCAATATTTCTGCCAGCTGCTGACTAAAGTCAATTTGATTCAATTGCAGCGCGCTGATATTAACGTTTACGATCAAGTCAGAGTATTGAGGAAACTGCTGTTGCCAGCTTCGCAGTTGATTACAGGCTTCTTGGAGAATCCACCAGCCTAACTCGTCAATTAGCCCCTTTGCTTCCGCGATCAAAATAAACTGAATCGGTGGTATCATTCCTCGTTCGGGATGATTCCAGCGAATCAATGCTTCAAAACCGATTAACTGATTTGTAAACAAATGAACAATGGGTTGATAATGTAAGCAAAATTCTTGCTGTTTACCAGAATATGTGATTTCGAGAATCGCTCGTCTCAAGTCCGTTTCTAACTGGAACTGCTCAGAAAGATTAACTCGCATTGCGGGATCGAACACAGTATATCCATTCTTGCTTGCTGTTCTGGCATGATGCATTGTTAGGGAAGCATCGGCTAGCAGATCGATGGCGTTGCTATAGCAAAACTGGCTGTGCGTAATTCCGATACTTATGCTGCTGAATACTTCACAGCCGCCTAAATCGAATGCCTGTTTCAGACTCCGTTGATGAAGTTGCTCGGCTAGCTGGGTTGCTGTCGATAGATCCGAGATGTTTTCCAGAATAATAATAAATTCGTCACCGCCAAAATAGGCGAGGAACTGCTCAGGTGCAAGGATTTGCCGCAGTTGAGTGGCTACAGTTTGCAGCAAGCGATCGCTCATCAGTTGCCCAAATGCATCGTTGATTTCCTTAAAGCTATCTAAGCCCACAAATAGCACGGCATACTGAGAGGTTGTATTTGTGGGTGTCTGTTGAATTAACCGATTGAGTTGCTGGATTAAGTACAGTTTGTTGGGTAAGTGGGTCAACGAATCCCAGAGTGCAGAGTTATGCTGCGCCAGGGATGCCGTTTCCTGTTTGGCGAGTCGGGCGGCGATCGCCGCTAATAATTCATCAACACTAAAGGGTTTCGTCAAATAATCGTCTGCACCCAGGTTCATACCCTGACGAATATTTTCATGGGTGCTTTTAGCACTCAAAAAAATAAAGGGGACTAATGCAGTATCTAGATTCTGCCTTAATGTCGATAGCACCTCGTAGCCATCTGCACCTGACATCATCACATCGCAAAGAATCAGTTGAGGATGCTGGGACTGAGCCAAATAGATCCCAGTTTGACCGTCTTCGGCTTCCACGACCTCAAAGCCTTCAGCTCCTAAAATGTCAAGAATTTCTTCGCGCAGTGAAACTTCATCTTCAATGACTAATATTTTGCACATATAAGTAAGTTGACACAATAAAACAAAACTATGTTAATAAAGATAAACTCGACTAAAGCGTGAATCATGGGATAGTTTCGCCCAATCTGGAATGAATTATCAATGGTTTCAAGCGCCGATTCATCCCGCATTTATACAACGCCTCAATTAAATTTCTCTTCCCTTCTTGCCCCCTGCCGCCGCTCGCAGACTCGCAAGCGTTCGCGCACGTCTCTTAGAGTTGCCATGCCGAAGGCGTTGCCTCTCGTAGAGAAGGCTTTACGCTGCGCTATCCTACCTTCTTCAAGCCAACCTACTTATCTCTGCTATGAATTCCTCTCATTTAGTTAGGAACCAAGGCAACAGGCAGATTAGTCTCAATAGGCAGTTGAAGCGTAAACTGAGTCCAACCCGCTTTACTACTGATTTGAATTTTACCGTTTAGTCGTTCAGCCAATTTCTCAACCAGTGTTAAGCCTAGACCATTGCCGCCTTGCTGCCATCGATCGATCTCTGGTACCCGATAAAACGGTTGGAACAGATTGGGAATGAACTCATCTGGAATCTCTGCTTCGTTGCTAACAATGAACATAATCATCTGACCATCGGATGCAGTCAAATCACAACGAGCTTCCAAAACAATCTTTCCGCCGGGAGCCGTGAATTTACAAGCATTGTTGAGTAGTTCGCTCAAGATGCGCTTGAAATCTGCGGCATCGATTATGGGCATTGGCAAATAGGGTGGAATGTTGCTCCAGAGAGTTTGTTGGCGTTGTCGAGCCTGGGTTTTAAATGGTTCGATGATCGCTGGAATCCAGGTTTGTAAATTCAGCGTTTCCGGTTGTAAGGGACGTTCGTTTACACCCAAATAATGCAAATCGAGCAAGTCATTGATCAGATTAATTTCGCGGGAACACTCCTGCTGCAACCGATCGATATAGCGTTGCGTTTGCTCTGGGTTGGAAGCTTGTCGCAGGAGTTTCAACGCCATCATAATATTGGTCGCAGGTCTTCGTAATTCCTGTGATGCAGTCTCGATAAATTCGTCTTTAAGTAAATTGGAGTGCTGAAGGTGGGTAAGTTTCTGATGGATCTGGACGATCGCTACTTGCTTAGTCAATCGACTTGTAATAGCGTTAAGCAACTCATCCGTCCTAAAGGGTTTTGTTAAATAATCATCTGCGCCTAACTCCATCCCCTGCCGAACATTTTCGCGGGTCACTTTAGCAGTGAGGAAAATGAAAGGAATCAGCACTGTGTCTGGGTGTTGTCGTAAGCTAGATAACACTGCATACCCATCAGCTTCGGGTAGCATCACATCGCAGAGGATCAAGTCAAAGGGGGTTGTTTGAGCCAAATGAAGCCCCTGTACCCCGTCTTCTGCTCCCATCACATCAAACCCCTCAGATTCTAAAATATCGAGGATTTCTTCGCGTAGGGATGGCTCATCTTCAATTACCAGGATCTTGGTCATGAATCTGCTCTACTAAAGCAATGGGCAAGGTTACTATGATTAGAGTACCCTGATTCACTTGACTAGTAACATTTATTATACCTTGACAACGTTCTACGCATTGCTTAACAATTGCTAGCCCGATGCCCGTCCCAGGCAGATTGTCAACATTGCTACCGCGATAAAACGGGATGAATAATTTGTCGTGGTCTTCTAGGGGAATGCCAATGCCCTCATCTCGAATTGAGAAAGTTACCTGTTCAGGAGCAAAAATCAGGTTAAACGTCACCCTTCCACCGTCCATAGAATATTTAATTGCATTGCAGAGCAAGTGGGTGAGTATGAGTTCCAAGAGGGTTGGATCGAGGCAAATTTGCCGATTGTTGCCCTGACTCTCAAAGATAATTGGGTGTTCACTGGTCGTTAATGTCGCAATTAATTCTTGACAGAACTTTTCTAAGTTCAGTGGTACAGGGTTGAATTTGGTCTGATGTTCCCCCGATCTGTTCATTACCAGCATATCGTTGAGCAACTCAGTCATCCTCTGCACTCCACCGATGATGTGATTGTAGCGAATCTGGTTTTTTTCTGGAGTCCATTGATGAGCATAGCGTTTTAACGACTCTGTTGCTACCAAAATCACACTCAGCGGTGTCCGAAATTCATGGGAAACCATTGTAATGAATTGAGACTTGAGTCGGTGTAATTCTCTGGCTTGCTGCAAAGCTTCTTGCATGGCAGCTTCAGCTCGTTTGCGATCGCTAATATCTCGCAGAATACAGACTGTTCCCCCATCCGGTAACAATGTGATTGAGAGTTCTTGGTCAAAAGATTGATTATTACATTTATGACCAACAGCCTCTCCTCGCCAAAATCTCCGTTGCTGTAGGCTTTGCTCAATTTCGCCGTTCAAGCGGGCTTGTTGAATAGGGTCATAATGAATTTTCCAATTGGTCTGTAGCAGTAGACTCGAATCTTTGTAACCGTAGATTTTGGCATAGGCTTCGTTGACATACACATAGTTCCATTGGGCGTCTAAAATGGCAATTCCTTCACTCGATGCGGCGATCGCCACTGACTGTTGATGCATTACTTGTTGCATTCGCGATCGCTCAATCGCATGGCGAATGGCTCGAATCAAGGCATAGGCGTTAATTTGCCCTTTGACGAGATAATCTTGTGCGCCTTGCCGCACTGCCTCTAAAGCGATCGCTTCGTCTCTGAGGCTAGTGAGTACGACAATCGGCAAGGTTGGAGCCACCGTATGGAGTTGGGTGATTGTCTCCAAGCCATGAGCATCGGGCAGGGAGAGATCGGATAGAATCACATGAAAGCTGTGGCGGTGCAGTTGTTCGAGGGCTAGTGTCAGTTTTTCTACGACTGTAACTTTCCAGCTAGTTTGATCTGCGTTTTCCAGAAACTCTTGTAAGAGATCCGCATCTTCTAGGCTATCTTCAATTAACAGAATTTGTAGAGAATCATTCTCGATCATGAGTTCTACCTAGAAGTGATGCCAAAACCAATCCTAAAATCAACGCCAGATGTTAACTATAGCCTAAGATTGAAGTTTTGGAAGCTTCACAGCCACCAGCCAAAAAAATTCAATCGAACGAATCACCTTAGCAAATTCTTCTAAGCTCACAGGTTTGGTAACATAGCAATTGGCATTCAGTGCGTAAGTTCGCAAAATATCTTCATTAGCCCCAGAGGTTGTTAAAACCACAACCGGAATCAACTTCAGATCGGGATCGGCTTTGAGTTCGGCTAAGACTTCTCGACCATCTTTTCTAGGTAAATTCAAATCCAGTAAAATCAAATCTGGACGAGGTGCATTGGCATAATTGCCCTGCTGCCGTAAAAATTTTAAGGCTTCAACTCCATCCTCCACCACATGAATTTGGTTGAGAACTTTGGCATCGCCCAGAATTTCAACCGTTAAATCGGCATCCTCTGGTGAATCCTCGACTAAAAGGATTTCAATGGGTTCAATCGGGTGAGAGTCTTTGCTCATTGGGAGGTTTCTTAATCTACTGGCATTGTAAACCAGAAAACAGATCCTTTCCCTAGCTCTGATTCCACCCAGATGTTTCCGTTGTGACGCTGAACAATTTTCTTGCAAATGGCTAAACCCAGTCCTGTGCCAGAATATTGGCGGCGGGTATGTAAGCGCTGAAAGATGATAAAGATGCGCTCTGCATATTGGGCTTCAATCCCAATCCCATTATCACGCACTGCAAATCGCCATTGGTTGTCTTGCTGGGTCGCAGTGATGTGAATTTGAGGAGGCTCTTCTTGACGATATTTAATTGCGTTGCCAATTAAATTTTGTAACAAGCGGGTGAATTGTTCTTTGTCGGCTTTGATCGTTGGGAGGCGATCGCGTGTAATGTTGGCGTTGCTTTCGGCGATCGCAATATGGAGTGCGTGAATCACTTGGTCAACTACCTGATTGCAATCGGTCGAAACTAATCGAAAATCACAACGACCAACTCTGGAATATGATAGCAAGTCTTCAATTAGTGCCTGCATTCGAGATGCAGCATTCACAATATAGGTGATGTATTTATCGGCTTTCTCATCTAACTGCTTTTGATATTTCTGTGCCAATAGTTCGGTATAGCTGACAATCACCCGCAAGGGTTCCTGTAGGTCATGGGAAGCAACATAGGCAAACTGCTCTAACTCTTGATTAGATCGTTGTAGTTCGGTTTCGGCTTGCTGGCGCTGCTCCACTTCGTTTTGCAGTTGTTGAATCGTTTTCGTTAACTCTTCAGTGCGTTGAGCCACTCTTGTTTCTAGTGCTTGATTGAGTTGTTCAAGGGTCTGATTTGCAATCTCTAATTGAGCCGGACTGGGTAATGCCAAAGCCTGAGGAGTTAACTGAATTAGTGCCAGCGCTGTATAGAGAGAGATGATCGCTGTCACTGCTTTCATTCCTCCTGTGAGCCAGTATATTGGATGCCACAGCGTCCAGATTTCTAACAGATGAGTGGTTCCACAACAAACAATGAAGGCTCCGAAAAGCCAAAAAGCTCCACGAAAAGGGATATCTGAGCGTTTATAAGACAAGTAAATCAGAAAAATGGGAATGGAATAGTAAGCCAAGGCAATTAACGCATCTGACATTCCATGTAGCCAAACTAACCCTGACTGCCAAAGGTAGCAATGTCCATGCGGTATATAGTTGGATGAAAAAAATGCTTGTAAAAATGC
This sequence comes from Nostoc sp., assembly GCF_036916655.1. Taxonomy (GTDB): domain Bacteria; phylum Cyanobacteriota; class Cyanobacteriia; order Cyanobacteriales; family Nostocaceae; genus Nostoc. Next base: position 262,757 of record NZ_JBALFY010000064.1, on the reverse strand, counting down.
TTTCATCGCTTTTTGAGCTATTCGCTCAGGTTAGGGACTTCCAAAAAATAAATCACCATTTATAATAATGATAATCATTGTTAGAGAGGGTAAGAGAAGCAGCTGTCAGATGCTTCTCCTTACCCTTTTTGTAATAAATTTAATTGGCGCTTTAATTTTTGGGTGTTTGGAGTGTTGATAGAATTAACTGATATTGTATACACGCTTAACAGCAAGTGAAGTGCGAAAGCTATTAATTGAGCAGGGCAAACGCATCTAAGGTACTCTTGATCAAGACCAAGATTAAGACCCAACGAAAAAGGGAGCAACGCAAAAAAGTGAGATCCTCGTGAAATAGGCAGGGGGAGTAAAGAGGCATTTTTAGTACTTTTTACGAGCGTTATAGATTGCTTATACATTTATTTCTTTCTCTTCCCCTGCCTCTCCTGCCTCCCCTGCTTACCCATCCATCTCACAAAATCGCATTCCTCCCGTTGACTTGGCAGATGCGGTAGCTGATGAATTAGCTTTGCCATTTGACCGCATTTCTTTGGAGATGATTTTTCGTGGTCTGTACCATTTTAGTGTCGCAAACTCCAAAGGCAAAGCGGATAACCCGATTAAGTACTTCGCTGCCCCAGAGAATCAAGACTTAGGTATGGTTAAATACCCTCTATTTTCCTTAACCGAGCAGTATTGGTTCAGGAGCGGCACTGTGTAAAGTTATCATGTTACTGGTTTAGTTATTGTTCGTTGATGTCGCCAGTCATTTAATGGCTTTTCAACTAATCGATAAAACATAAAACTGAAGCTAATTGCTATTGCCCAACCGATTATTTGTAGCAGTAACATCATTGGACTATCAAGCGGAATAAACCTTGATCCGAGATTGATTACTCTTCCCTGAAGTGGAGCGTGAAGTAAGTAGAGAGGATATGACATTACACCTATAAATTTAAGCCATTTTATAAATTTTAAAGAATCAATGTGTTTATCTAGCTTGTACAGAAAATAAATAATAATTGAAAAAATACTACTAAATAGTATTTGATTTACTTGATGATGTGCAAAATTCATATACTGTCCTAAACCACCCAATATTATAATTACTATTAAACATAAATTACGTTGATAAATATGATTTTTATTGCTTGCCCAAAGAGCGATAAATACTAATGAACCACAAAGAAATTCACTCCAATACTTAAATAAAGCTAATCGGGGATCGGCAGGAATAAAAACAGAATATAATCCTAAAATTATAGCTATAAAAAAAGATAGATTTTGATTTATTGTATTTCTAATTAACAATAAAATTGCGATTATTATATAAAATCCTAACTCGACAACAAGTGACCAGTAAACTACAACGTAGAACGGAACATTTAAATAGGGTTGGATTAAAAATAGATTACCTACCCAGGATTGTAATGATAATGGGAAAGAATTTAAAAAATTAGTTTGGTTAAAGGGAGACGATACTAAATTCAGAATTATAGTGATTATCAATGCTAACCAATAAGTGGGCATTAAACGCCAGAATCGACTCTTGATAAAATTCCAGGTACTAGCATTTTTAAAAGATAATCTATAGACACTAGCTGCAATACAGTAGCCGCTAATTACAAAGAAAAGGTGAACTCCCAACCAACCAGGGGCTGCTACTGATTTTAATAACTCAACCAATGGGTGAAGAGGTTTGTTAAATGTAGTGCCAAAACCATGAAAAATCATTACCCATAAGGCTGCAATACCCCGCCAATGGTCTAAGGTTTTGTACTGTGGATTCCAGGCTGTCATAAATTATCCGTTATAACTAAGGAAATTGGCGAGAAAAATTCAATTTATGTGAAGAAATATCAATATGATGTAGGGTGTATTGTCGCCGAGCGCCGCACCTTGAATTATTGATAGTGCGTTGCTATAAGGCATAACACACCCTACGTTTACGTTTATTAACATAGCTTTAAATATTAACACCGACTTACTTGTTGTCCATCAACCGTTTTTATCACTTTGGGAGAAGCCAATCACTGAAAGCCTTTCAGAGCTTTAATTTCCAGATTTGAGCTATAAATTTCATTTACTGTTAGAAAATAAAGGCTCAAAGCTTGACTGAATAAAAGTTTTAGAATCTTGCTTCGATGATTGTTTTCCGAGAGTGACAAAACAGGGTTATGTGAAGCAATTGAAGATTACAACTCAATCTGGGATGAAACTCGGTGCAATAGAGCATGGGCTATCAAAAGACATTATTAGCTTGAAAAAGAAGATTATTGGAGGAGGCGGAGAGTTATCTACGAATAATTGAAAACAATATACGTAATCGAGTGTTCCACTGGCAGCGTTCTGATGTATTGAACACTAGTAACCATACCATGACAATGTAAATGAGCTCAGTCAACCCTATTTCAGCACCCAATCCAAACCATCCCAAAGGGGTGTGGGTTCTGGCAATCCACCAAACTGCTAAACCATAAGGAATAGCAACTGCCAATGGTCGAGCAACTGCTAAAAAAAGTTGTCTCAATGATGTACCAAAAACAGATCGAAGTAAAAGGGGAAACCACCATAGGCTAACAGTCACAAAAGCAACAAAAGTACCTAGAAGAGGGCCTATCATCCCAAACAAGTAAGTGCAGACAATACTGATGACTACATTTATTAATGCTGAAAGTGTAGTAGGCAGTATCACTTTTGCGACATTTCCAGTACCACTAAAACACCATCCCCAGAGGGACAAAAGCCCTAGCAGAAATCCATTGCTGGTAGCAAGCAAGGTAATGCCAATACCACTAAAACGGTCTTGTCCAACCCATAACTGAATAAAGTAAGAGTTATAAGCCGCGATCGCCACCATAAAAGCTAGTCCCATCACTGTTACTAACTGCGTTAATTCGGTTAAACGGGCGTTAAACTTTTCTCGTTCTCCCTTAGCATGGAGATCGGCAAGAGCAGCCCAAGTAGCATTACCAATGCCTTGTATTTGTGTTTGTGCCAGCATCGCCAGACGTTGGGTAATGAAAAACGGCACAATGCTTGCTGGACCAAGAGTGTAGGAAATGATAATATTATCAGTAAACAAGCTAAACTGGCCTGAAAGATTTAAAACCAATGTAGGCCAGTTCAATTGCCAAAGTTGTTTCTCAATCGGAAATTGAGATTTGCGATCGCCAACAGCTATAAAAACATCTGGATAGCGGCGCAGTCCTTCCCAACACATTAATAATTGAAAAGAAATATTGCCCCAAAAAATAGCCAGATATTGCCCAGGAATGCCAAATCCAGCCCTTGCCAAGAGTAATGCTACACCAGTGATTAGGAGGTTTTGAAATCCTAAGAAGGCGTTGGCAAAATAACTGCGTTGGCTGGCATCTGCTAAGAAGCGAAAGGGGGTTAAGGGCAGTAAAAAAATACTCATCAATCCCAACCAATAGCCCTTTTGAAGTTCGCCTACTAACACTCCTTTGACGGGTACTAGATGAGTGATGAAACAGCCCAGCACAACTCCTAGCAGCCCCATGATTCCCATAATTCGTAGATAAGCGCTGATACCGGTAGCTAGTGTGAGGCGAACTTGTTGGCGATCGCCACAACTCACTGCTTTAGCCAACAGTGGCAGCAATGAGCCACTAATGCCCAGTTCTAGGAGATGAAGATAATTTCCCCAATCACTAGCAGCGCGAAACGCTCCATAGCGCTCATCGTTCAGCCAACTCAGTAGCAGGGGTGTGCTGACTAAACCTACACCCAGTGTTATCACCTGTAACATAAATCCAGTGACAAAGTTAACTACTGAGCGTTGAGTTCTATGCATTTGGCTTGTACTAAATCCATTGAATATTAGGAAGAACTACAGAATGGCTTGTTGTAATGCCTAAATTATTGAATTTTAAATTCTAGATTTATCAGTCCACCACACATTTTCTCGAACTACTCGTGCAGGAACTCCAGCTAACAAAGAATGAGGTGGACAAGATTTATTGACAATTGCTCCAGCAGCAACAACTGAACCCTCGCCAATTGTCACGCCCTTTAAAACAGTTACATTACACCCAATCCATACATTATCTGCAATTACTATTGGGTCTGAATAAGGTGGTAAGCCAAATCCATGCCCATCATCATCAATTACACTTACTCCAAAGGATATGGCACAGTTTTTCCCAATATAAATTGAATTTTGGGCAGCTATTTTACTCCCATCAGTGATATAAGAATTACTTCCTATTGTCAGTTTGGCGGAATGTCCAACACTCAATTTTACACCCCGTCCTATGATGGCTCCATCTAAGACAATTATTGCGTTAGAATCGCAAGCAATTACAGTGGTATCATTTCTTGGAGTCGATGCACCTAATAAGGGTATTCCGATAGAGCAAACCTCGTCAGAAGGCTGAACAATAATATCTGAAGATAAACTTAGTTGAATTCTACCTCGACATATAAACATACCTGCTTTTCCTGCACAACGGTTTAGATGCCATTGTGCTATCCAATTAACATCCGAGGCTCTACAAATCAAACGGTATACCATAGAAGTCTATTGGGTAAGATTTAGCTTATAAGCAATCAAAATTATATTATCAGCGTAATCAAGACCTAGAATGCGAGTAATCATATATCTCGTTACCAAGTTTAAAAATTGCTGTTTCCAGGTTTGTCTTTCTGCTTCAAAAACAACTCTGTATCCTTCAACTTGCAAGCCTACACAAGTTAAATAAGCCCATAAATCATTGATGTTGTAACAATGAAGATGAGTCATGTCTGAAGCCAATGGGCTTCTTATACAACGTCCATTAGGAGTTTGTATAAATAAGACACCATCTGGAGCTAGTAAATCAATCAGTTTATGAATCAGACTTAAACCTTCTTTGAGTTGTAAGTGTTCGATCACATCTAGACATAAGATAGCTGAGTATTGATATGTTATTTCATCTAAAGTTGTATATGTATATTTAAATTCTTCTCCTATATCTTGTGTATGATAAATCTTTGAATAACCTGCTTGCTGAAATTTTCGCATGATTCTTAAGTCTCCTGCTCCTACATCAAGAACAGTATTTTGGTTTTTTATTTTACTGAAAATAACTTTCTCAACTTCACAAAGCTCTTGTGAAAAATACCACCTAAGTAGAGGAAATTTTGGTATTTTTGATTGTAGTAATTCTTTTCTTTTCCAATAATTCAAATAAACTAGATTCGGTTGCATATCATTTATAATAGTTGTTTATATACTTGTTCAGTTTGTCGAGCGGTGATTTGCCAATTAAAATGCTGGCTGCGGTTTTTGGCTTGATTGACTAAATGCTCGTAATAAGATTTATCGCCTGTTAATCGTTTTAACAAATTCACTAGTTCTTTAATCTCATAAATGGAAAAAGTCTCGCCACCATCGCCTAAAACTTCTGGCAAGCAAGTAGCTTTTGCTGCAAAAACTGGACAACCAACCACCATTGCTTCACAAAGTTGCAGACCAAATCCTTCGTATTTACTGGGATACACAAAACAAAGTGCCTCAGCATAAAGTGCTGGAATATCTGCATCATTTACCCAGCCTAAGAGTTTTAATCTGTCTGCAATACCTAGTGATTTACCCAATTCCGATAATGTATCATGCTGCTCGTCTTTGCCACCAGCAAGTACCAAATCTACATTATCTAAATTAGCTTGTGCAAAAGCATTAATCAAAAAAGGAATATTTTTACGTTCTTCCCAGCCACCAACATAGAAAATATAAGGAAGTTGTAATTGATATTTACTACGAACTCGTAAGCGTTCTACCTTAATTAAAGCCTGCTCAAAACCTGAACTGGCAGCTTCATAAATAACTGTAATTTTGCCTTCTGGAATCTGTAAATATTTAATAATATCTTGTTTTGAGTGCTGACTGACAGTAATAATATGCTCTGCCTTATTTCTGGCAACCCAATGATAGGCTTTAGTCTGTATATTTGCCAAACTAAACTGTTTATACCAAGGTCTATCTTGACAATAATAAACTTGGTCTATCACATCATGTAACGTTAGTATACGGGGACAAGGACTTGACCAAGGAAGACCAAAGTTTATTGGACAGTGTAGGATATCTACCTTGTCTTTTTCACATTGCTTTGGCAACCAATATTGCTCCCAGTAAACATAGCGCATAAAGGGAGCAATACGTATTTGGTAACTGTCTTTTGGTAACTTTGCCAAATGGCTTTTATGCAACGGCTGATCTGAATATAGAAAAAGCTTTATATGCAATGAAGATAACTCAAGCAAAAGATTAACAGTATAACGATTCCAACCTCTAAGTGTAGGGGAACTTAAGAGTCTAGCGTTGAAAGCAACTTTCATAATGCTTATAAAACTAATTTAACTGAAACTGAATCTTCAATTTTTTAGCAATTTTTACATGTAGATAGCATTCTAAAAACCAAGCAAGTGATAATGAAAGTACGGCAGCAACTATATTAATAGTCCAGACTAAAAACATGGTGTGAACATCATTCAATTTTAATAAGCGATAAACAATAATTATAAGTGGATGATGTATAACATATAGAGCATAGGAAAAAGAAGCAATATTTGTCAATTTTTTGAACCAATTAATTGGAATTTTTCTAAGCAGTAAGGTAAATGGTAAAAGCAAAATAAAAAAGCCCACTGATTGATAACCAAATTGTAATCCTTCTAAAGAATCAAATGTATGTTGTTGCCAAGCATAAGCGACAGTTATAACTTCAATTAAAAAAATCATAAAAAAAGATAAGTTATACCAATAGAGTTTCCTCTCTACTATTAATGCAGCTACTATTGAAGTAACCAGCGTTGTTAAAAGGATATCAGGAAGAACAGAAGATGATGTTCCATATTTATCAATAGCCATCTTCAATATATTTTGAGAGGAAAAAGCACCTAGAAGAAGGCATGAAGAAAAAAAACTATATGATATAAAACGTTTAGATATTAATTTTAAACTTTCTATGTTTTGAGCTAACCAAAGACCACTGAGCCAAAGTGTAAAATATCCTAATATCTCAAATGGATGAAATCTAAAAATAGCTGAAAATATGCCTGATATAATACATACAACTATTGCTATATCAATTTTTATATTTAAATTCCAAATTATTAAAAATAATAAATAAAATATAAATTCATAGTGAAGTGACCACAAAGCAAGATTGTTCTTAATCACAGGTACTAACCACCCTTGCAGGAAGAATAAATGACCTACAATATCTAATAAATTATAGGTATTTTCTGTAAAAATGAATGTTAAAAGTAAAGCAAATAAATAAATCGGATATAGACGAATTAACCTTCTAATAACATAGTTTTTTGCTTCTTTCCATGTAAATTTTTGGGGAGTAGTATAACCAATTACAAAACCAGATAGAACAAAAAATATCAACACTGCAATATGCCCAAATGAAGCAATAGACTTAAAAAATAATGATGGAGAAAAATCAATATTATTTGTAAACCAATAGGCTCCATTAATTAAATGAGTCATTAGAACTACTAAAGCACAAATAGCTCTTAATCCATCTAGCTGTTCAATCCTTTGTTTTCCTAATGCTTGAAATATTGAAGGGTTTTCCATATAAGTTACTTCTCCATTGCCTGATAAACTTGCTCAATTTGCGCGACTGTTATTTGTGGACTACAGTAACTTTCAAGCAACTTTCTAGATTTTAATCGCCGTTCCTGTTGCAAAGATGGGTTATTCAATAACTCTACAGTCCGTTCAATCAGACCTTGGTCATCCTCGCAAATACCAGCGTGAACCCCATCACAAGCTGGGATACCTTCTATACCATTAGATGTAGTTACAACTGGTGTACCTAAAGCAAAAGCTTCCATCACTTTAACTTTCATTCCGCTGCCTGCAACAGGTGCATATAACATCACATCTGTATTAGCAAAGTAGGGTAAAGTATCTGGTACATCCTGGTAAATTTCTAAGTCTTCTATCTGGGCAAATCCTGAAAGGGCATCTTTAGCAAACCGCCCAACAATTTGCAGTCTGGCATTAGGAACGCGGCGTTTAATTTCTGGCCATAACTGAGTTAGAAGTCTTTCAGCAGCAGAATAAGATGGTGCCCAGTTAAATCCACCAATCAACCCGACTACGGGTTGCTGGTTTATCTGTTTTTGTTCAACAAATGGATAGAACGACAACTCAATTCCTAATGGAACTGTATGAATTTGAGCTTTAGAGTTAATTTGTACAATATGCTTTGCTAAACGTTCTGATAATGTAATTATTCTGGGAAACGCCTTCAGCAATTTCTGCTCCGCCCGATAGGTGAGAAACCGTCTAAAGCGAGTTTCTAGAGAGTTGTTATATTCAAAGGCGCAGTCTAACGAAAATAAATAATGAATATTAATTACTGCTCGTTTCAAATGTTTAATTCCTAGCCAACCACTCCAAATATCTTCTAAATGAAGAATGTCGTAAGGTTTAGTAAGTTCTACAGCTAAATCTTGTTGTAATTCCGAACTGAATACATAGGAATAAGGACGCTGTAAAGTCTCAGCTTTTGCTATTATTCCTTGCCTATTTAGGATAAGATAGCAGCGCAAATCATAATCAGTTTTCGGAAAGAGAGTATTGACTTCAGCAATCTCTTCTAATTTTTTACAAGGAACAAATGCAGTTACGCTATGTCCATGTTCAACTAAACCTTTAAATAAGACATAAAACCATCGAGCTACCGCGCTACCAAATGGTAACGGTGGTACAGGCATAACTAGCAGAATACGTAATGATTTCATTTCTTACCTATTTAATATATAAGTCAAGTTTATCTTTTTGTGGTAACTCACACTATTTGTTAGTGAAATTACTTAGGTCATAAAATAAGTAGAGTATAGGTATTTTATATTTAGGAAGTTGGCTTAAAAATAAAATTATTTATGTAATTTTCTTGAGAATCTATTTCCAAAAAGTTATTTTGTTTAGCTTTTATACTCTGATAAAAATCAACTATTGGTGTCAAAGAAGCTTTGTATATAAAGCTGCATTCATATCCCAAATCAAACATTTGTTCAAAAACATCTTCTATAGATTTACCATCCAGATGTTTTTGCTCAACTTCCATGAGAATTATAGGCTTTTCTGTAAGAATGGTATTACGAGCGCCTTCAATTACTTTAGTTTCATAACCTTCAACGTCAATTTTCATAAAAGAAACATCTTTAAAGTTATAGTCATCAAGCTTGCGAACTGGGACATCGATACTTATCTGTTCACCTTTTATCTCTCTGAAGCTACCTAATCCAGTAGTTAAGCTGCCTAATTCCCTAACTAACTGTGAGTAATCACCCAGACTGGTAGGAACGTGTAAAGTTAATGAACCATTAAAATTAGCTAAACCAACATTGTGGACACTAATATTACAAGCAGATGTTTGACTATAAAATAGTATATTTTCAGTACACCAAGATTGAGGTTCAAAAACTTCGACATTATCATATATTTGAGCAAGTGCATAACTATAGATACCTACATTTGCCCCTATATCAATTGCCCGTTTGCGAGTACCTCCTAGCTGCTCAAGATAAAAAATCTCTTTTTCCAGTCGGTTTCTAATTTTATGATATTGGTATTTAATTGGTAAACGTAATGATTTGGGAAAAAGCTTAATTAAAGTTTCTTCAAATTTCATATTTTTTTCTAAAAAGCTAGTATATTATTTTCAACTGTTTGCAAAATAGACTTTGCCATATCGTCCCAATTATAGCTTCGTAATTCTTGTGAAAAAGAAGATACTAATTCGCTGTAATGTTGTTTATTCCACCGCCAATTTTGAAGTCGCATCGCTAAATCAACAGCGTTCTCAGGATTAGGAATCAACAACTCTCTCAACTGCAAGGGATAGCGTTCTGCAACTCCAGCCATGATACTGATTATGCTTGGTAAACCACAACAGAGAGCTTCATGTACTCCCAAGCCATAAGCTTCATAACGACTAGGGGCAACCAAGCAATCAGCTGCCTGTAATAAATTCGGAACATCAGTACGAAAGCCCAGGAAATGAATGCTGGAACTGATGCCTGCAACAGCAGCACGGTGTTGCCATAGTGTAAGTTCTGCGCCAACCCCAATTACTACCAACTCAGCATCCCAATCTGGTGAAGCACACAACTGTTGCCAAGCTCCAAAAAGCGTATCGAATCCTTTACGGCGATCGCCTAAAGCACCAATAAATACTACGATTGCTTTGTCAGTAGGCCATCCTAGCTGCTGACGCAGTGCTAGACGCTCTTTTTGTGTAGCTGGATAAAAAACTTGTGGATCGATGCCATAGTAAACTTTATGGAGGCGTTGCCAAGGAATCCCCAATCTCTCCATCAAATCTCTTTTTGTCCTATCTGAATTAACGATAATTATCCGCGCGGATTCTAAAGCTTGTCGTTCAGTTTTCAAAAAGAGTCGATGAGAGATTGAACCTTTCAACCAATGTAGCCAGCCAGTTGAATTGTGAGGTCGGTAAGCTGCATGAACATAATGCACCCAGTTGATATCTTTCCATTGGCAATTACCTCCATTTACTAGCACTCTTCCTTCTACATTTGCCAGACGTTGCGCTAAAATACACCCCATTCTATTCACTAAGGGACTACTAAATAAATAAGATTTGGCTATCTTGGGTACTTGATGAAATTTAACATTGGGATAAGCTAACAACTCATTCGCTACGTGATGGGCTACTAGATGTACCTCTTGCCCTTGTCTTGCTAAGTAGTCAGCTAAAGCAAAATTGGCTCTGTCCATTCCACCTGTTCTGGCGAAATCACCTGTTACCAACAGATAAGACTTCATACTTGAATAGTTTTTAAGAGTTTGTTATCCACAATTTTGCTATTTCGAGCAGCCACAAACAGTAAGGCATTCAATAACCAAAATTCCATCCCGCCCTGACTCATAAATAGAGGGTAGTTGAAAGTAAGCGCCACAGCACCAATATTATAGGCAAAAATCAACCCACCCCAGAGTGCAAAGTCACCCAATTGGCGATTGGTGGCAATATTCCAAGCAGTTTTACACGCCAAGTAAAGTGCAGCAATATAAGCAAATATCAATGGTACTCCCCCATCAAGCAGCCATCCTGTCCACTGAATTTCTACCCAAATAGGCTGGGACATCATGTCAGTATTATCGCCAAAATAATTATTTATCATTCCCCAACGCCCCAGACCTGCTCCCAAAGGATACTGAGGCAGAAGGGTTTCAATAGTAGTCTGCAAAAAATTCCCCCGGCTTTGTTGGTAAACTTCTTGAGGAGAAGCAGTAAACAAGCTAGATAATCTTTGCTGTGTTGACTTTCCACCAATCGCAATTGCCCAAAAAAATGTAGCTGCAAATAAGGATGTCACACCCGATACCATCACTGTCAAACGCGCAATTTGACCCGTCCTCATTAACACTATTGCTAAAAAAACTATAGAAACAGCAGCTAATACTAAAACAGAACGGATTTGAGTCAGATAAATGCAAAACAGACCAAGGGCAGCGCTACCGATACTAACAATCCGTAAAATTGGGCTTTTGTGTTTGAGTGCAATCACAATACCAAACAAGAGAGCATAAAACCCAGCAGTTGCTGCCCCTCCGGGTGTATCAGTTAACCCCATCGGTCTATAAATCTGTTCACCATTACCTAAAGTGATCAATAAGTTGTCTCCCTCGTAAATACTGTTCTGAATAAATGTGGACAGAAATGGTTGAAATTTCCCTGGATAATATACTTGTAAGACTCCAAAACTGGCACTCAGGGTGTGAATACCCCAAATGAGAAACATTAAGCTCTGAAAACCAATAGGGGTAATTTTTAAACTTCTTGCCCAAAAGAGAGGACTAAGAATAGCAAGATACATGGCGCATTGAGCTATTCCTGCCGTTATGGAATTCATGTAGGGATGCAAGCAAAGCTGTAACAGCATGATTGCCAGTACTACAATTGCTGAATTAGTAGCGGGATGTTTGGAACCTTTTGAACCTAACCACATTAACAAAAATATTCCGAAGGCGAAGGAGATAATTCGCATCGGCACTCGGATAACATTGATTTGTGGAAATAACTGCAATATCTGAATAGTAAACTGTAGCAGGATAAAAGTGTGTGCCCATGTCCAGTTGAGTTTTGTCCATATAGAAGAAGTTGATAAGGTTTGGCTTGTTTTTATAATCATGAATCTATCTAAGTAAGTCGGTGCTAATATTTCCAGCTATGTTAAGGAATTTTAATGTAGAGTGTGTTGTCGCCAAGCGCCGCACCGTCAACAATCTCAGGTGCGTTGCTATAAGGCATAGCACACCCTACAGCTAATTTATATTTATTCATATACATTGAATTTTTCTCACTTACTTACATAATTGAAAATCATAAACAAACTAAATTATTTTTTTAAATCAAAGCTTATAATTTAGTTTCTTTAAAGGCACTATCTGTAACAATAGTAGCAAGCCATCAATTAACGTGAAATGATTTAATAGTACTCAGTTATACAGTGCGATATTGTGATAAATAATGTGTGTATTCAGGTTGTTTTGTTATCCTTTGTAAGCAACTTTTATTAAAAAAAGATTCCAGATTGAAACTTTTTAAAAGTTTCATAATATTAACCTTTATCTAGGCAATATAGGACTAATATTTTATTTTTGAAAAGGTCAGTACAACTCGGAAAGCCTAATTCCCTATTTCGTATTCCCTACTCCCCACTCCCCGCCTACGTAGATAATTTCAAAAATCAAATACGATTCCTATATATGGTTACATCTTCAGTTTTTGCCCTATGCAGAGGATATTGTCGCTAAATGCCCGTCCATGAAAACCTAGACTTTTGGGCCAGTGCCACGATGTAAAGGGTATACGACCACAATGGCTGTATTCTATTTGAACTTCAGTTAAACCGCACTCCGTAAATATTCGGATTAAATCAACTTCCAACAATGCAGTTATATGTGTGGGATAAAGACCTGCTGCTTCCTGAAAGGCGTTGAACTGATTTTTTAGTATTAAAGTTAACTTACTGAGTAAACTCAACTGATTAGGCGTGGTGACAATCACTAATCCTCCGGGCTTGGTTAACTTGACTAGTTCTCGTATAAAAGCCCGTGGGTTTTCTAAGTGTTCAATAATTTCAACTGCACACACCACATCAGCATACCCTTCTGGCAAAGGTACTTTACCAATATCTAAATTAAAGGGAATAAATTCTGTCTGTATTGGTAAATCAGTATAATGCACAGCATCCACACCAACATAGTAGTCGAAGCGATCGCCCACAAATGACCAGAGCTTACCATTACCACAACCAACATCTACGAGTACACCACCAAGATGTGGTTGTACTAACGTTCGAGATACCATTTGGTAAACAAGCTCGCTACTAGTACCGAGGCTTTGTCGCGCTCGGTTTTCAACATCAACTTGTGCTATTTTTTTACTATCAGTAGATAAAATCATGCCACAGCCTTATTTTCAACAACTTTAGAGAGAATATTGTAAAGCCGAGTTAGTTGGTTTAGAGGATTGCAGAAATGCTCCGCACGTAATTTTCCCCCAGCCGCCAGAGTTACTCTTTCACTAGGATTGCTGATTAGCGACCCTAAAACTTTACTCAAGGCATCGATATCATTTGGTGCAACCAAGCGCCCGCAAGAATCATCAACGATTTCCACTACTCCGCCCATAGCTGTCGTCACTATTGGTAAGCCAGCATAAAGGGCTTCTACAAAAGCGATCCCAAATGGTTCTGCGCCAGTATTAGGTTGACAGTGAATATCAGCAGCAGCAAACAGACGCGGCACATCAGCCCGTTGTCCTAAAAAGCGCACTTGTTCGGTAATACCAAGTTGTTGCACTTGCACCTCCAGCTCTTGCAGATATAGAGCCTCATGAGAGCGTTGCACTCCCCCAGCTAACCAATATATCCAACCTGGTATGTGGCGCAACTGTGCCAAAGCAGAGAGTAACATACTTTGTCCCTTCCATCGCTCTAGGCGAGATGCCTGGACAATAACTATCGCATCATCAGGTGTATTGAGTTCGGCTCTCACAACGTGGCGAATCGAGGTATTATTGCCAATATTTGCATAGGCTACTGGCAGATAAAGAGTTTCGCTGTCAATTTTAGGATAGAGTTTTGGTATCCCAGCTTGGGTGTAACGGCTATTGGCAATTACCAAGTCTGGTGGAACCTGTTTAGCCCATTCTTCTAAAGGATGCGTGCTATTAGGCAAATCATGACACCAAAAGACGAGTGGTAGACGGTTAGCTCTGACAACTGAGCCAAAAATCACTTGCGGCCAGCAAGAATGACAAATCACAACGTCAAATTGCTCTTGCCTCAATAGTTGCTCGAGTTGCAACCTAGCTTTCCATACCGTCCAAGGACGACTAACTCGCACGTTGCCCAGCAGATGAACGTTTACATTCAAATTTCGCAGTTCATTTGCTAATCTACCCTCAAAACACAAAGCGAAGTGGGGCTGCATCTGGACACATAAACTTCGCTCTTTTGCCAGTGTTACCAATAGCGTTTCTATCCCGCCAAATAGGTTTCCCGCATAAATATGCAAAAGTTTCATAGCAAATTTACTGGTTTTTGTATACCTGTATCGTTCCACTGTTCGCTCAAAACTTCTTCATAGAATTCAAAACTTCGTTGAGCCATAGTTAGATGGTTAAAATACTCAGACCGTTTGCGGCAAGCCGTTGCCAATCGGTTACGTAGACCAGGCTCGTAGAGCAGACGTTTCGCTGCTTTAGCTAAAGCAACTGGGTTGTTAATTGGTATAGTCAGTCCTTCCTGTTCATGTCGGCTGACCCAAGGGACACCACTACCAGGAATATCGGCATTGATGACAGGACAACTACTCGCCATAGATTCGACTTGAACTAACCCAAATCCTTCACTGCGTACGTTAGAAGGAAACCAAAGAGCTGTCGCAGCATGATAAGCACCTATAAGCTCATCTTCACTCACATGACCTAACCAGACAATGCGATCGCTTACTCCCAGTTTTTCCGCTAGAGTCTTCAGTTCTTGTTCTAGAGGACCAACGCCAACTATAATTAGTATCCCTGGTACCAGAGTTAGGGCTTCAATTGCTATATGCAATCCTTTGTAATAGACTAGTCTACCAACTGCTAGCCAGATTAATTCTCCATACTTCTCCTTTAAATAAGAAGTAAAATTCACTGCTTTCTTGTTGGGTTTACTGTAATTTTTAAAGTCTATTCCAAGGGGTAGGTTATTCAATTTATGACGATACAGCTGCAAAAACTTTGAGCCTTGAATATATTGCAAGCTAGTTGTTAAAATTCGGGAACTTTCACTATAAATTAGATATTCAAAAGGACGTAATCCATACTTTAAAATTTTTTGCTTAATAATATCACTATGGTGTGTAATTATTAAAGGTACGTGCCTGCGTAGCATAGTTAAAGCTAAGAGCATTGTTGGATTAGGGGTATGAATATGAAGTACGGTATTTGGTTCGTTAAGCAATTGGGAAAGTTTGCTGAGAATTTCTGGACAGAAATCGAATCGCGCAAATGATAAAAGGCGACCAAGTCGTGTAACGTGTACACCGCAATCAATCTCATTAACTGTCTTAGTTTTAGTAAATAAAGGTCTTTGCTTGTCAAACCCATTTACACAAACTACATGGACTTCTGCACCCAAAGCCGCTTGAGTTCGAGCCAGAGTTTGAACGTGTGTTTCAATACCTCCTCGGTCTGGAGGATAATATTTAGACAAATGAACTATCCGGTAGTTTAGTGTTTTCAGCATCTAAATTAAATGTGTTTTAGCTATATTTATTGAAGAAGAATTCAGAATCAATTAGTGGTGGATTCAGATCCGCTACTGATTGCAGATGACTAAGCCTTCGTTTAGCGAGTGTCTTGAAGAAGAGGAAAAGGTACAGGTATTTTGTCCCACATAAATTTATGATTTATGAAAGTTGATTTTTATTCTCAAAACGTTTTTTAGCTTTACTTTTGAATAACTTAAAAGCCTTATTTATCAAAGCTTAAAGCCTATTTTTTTAGAGATGTTTTGAGTCTAATGGAATGTGTGTTTAATGGTGTTGCAGAGATGGCTGATGCACGAGATGAATTGAGGGCGATGCTCTCTCTCAACCTTTTTGCTTTTCAGTCACCGCTCGTTTCTCTAATTTAATGACACCAAGTTACTTTGTAATTCGTAGCTCTACGCGTTTAATGAACTCGCTCATCCTGAACTCAGTAATCCTTTTAGCAATCAATGACCTCAAAAAAGGGTGTCATCTGTAGCTCTACCCTTTTACTGAACTTACCCATCTCGAACTCAGTAATTTTTCTAGGGTGCTATTAGTAGTCTCAGTAGATAATCGCAAGAGTGGGTGAAAAAATGAGCAATTACAGACGTTTTCTGATGGTTAAGCCACAGTAATTGATACTGAGTGTCTGGTGTGGTTAATTAAAAAAAATACAAAGCATTGCTCAACAGCGCGGATGAGTCTGGGAATACAGCAATTTTAAATTTGGCTCTCTAAGAGGATATTTGAAAAGTTTTGGGCGAATATAATGACTCTGTTGGCGAATTGCGATCGCTATCCTCTAACTGCATATTTCATTTCTTGGAAGTCCCTTAGCAGATGAAAATAAGGTCAGAGAGGTATACACAGTGTCATATTTTACGACACATAACACAAACATTTTTTTAGTGAAAAGTTAGTATACGAGTTACTGGAAGCCATCGACCTTTCAGGTATTGTAGACAAATGAATCCTTATGTTCAGTATTTAAATTACTACTATTCAGTATTTTCACTAGATGTTTTTATTTATTATTCATGTAATATTGTTCTAGCTCCAACACTTGCTAAGTAATATAGTCTGTCTTACACGCGGAAAGGGGGTGTGTTTGATTTTTTATGATTACTTAATTCCAGCTTTTTAGGTTAGAAAGCGAAAATATAGATTAGGTTAGAGGCGTGTAGTCCTAATGTAGTATTTTTTTAAAGACCTACACCCAATTGATTTAGAAAAAGGGAAAGATTCAAACTAGTAACTAGTAAAAGACATGGAAGAACATTTACAATATTGGGCTATTCTTAAACGTCGGTGGTTACCTACCTCTATAGTTTTTACACTGCTTTTGGCATTGAGTATAGGTAAAACTGTAATAGAAACGCCAATTTATCAAGCAACAGGCCAGCTAGTTTTAAAAAAGAATTCTACCTCTTCGCTAACAGGAGTAGGCAACCAATTAGGACAGTTAGAGAGTTCTGTAAGCGGTAGACCTTTGGGAAATGAGGTTGCAGTTCTGCATTCTCTACCCATAGCAGAAAGGACTATAAATTTCCTCCACCTCTCTCAAAATCCTTTGGATTTTTTAAATGCTTTACAAGTGAAAAATATTGAAGGAACCGATATTTTAGAACTTTCATACGCAGATACAGACCCAAAAAAGGCTGCTTCTATTGTTAATACTTTAATGAAGGTCTATATAGAAAATGATATCAATGCTAACCGCGCTCAAACTAGGTCTGCTAGAGACTTTATTGCCCAACAACTGCCACTGAGAAAAGCTAAATTACAAGCATCTGAACAAATGCTGCAATACTTTAAACAGCAAAATAGAGTTTTAGATCTTAAAGCAGAAGCGGCATCAAGTGTTGGAATTCTTACCGATTTAGACAAACAAGTAGCTGCAACTAGATCTGATCTAGCATCTCAAACTGCACGGATGGAATCAATCAAGCAGTTGTTTGGTGTAAATTCGCAGCAAGCTGTAGTTGCTGGTTTTGTGGGTGAGTCTCCATCAACAACTTCGGTTCTCAAAGAGTTACAAGATATCCAACAAAAAATTGAAATTTTAAGGCTGCGTTTGACAGATAGCCACCCCACAGTGATTAACCTTAAGGAACAGGAAGTCATTCTCAAAAAAGAACTTCAGCGGCGGATAGAACAAAGTTTTATTGGTGGGGCAGGGCGTTTTAATCAAGGTAAAAATCCTGAAAACATTGTACAACTTAGACCCCAGGGTTTACAACAAGGAATCCTTGGGAACTATGCCAACGCTGAGGCAGAACGTCTTAGCTTGCAAGTACGACTGAAAGCTTTAAGTCAAGTTATCACGTCTTACAGACAAAGGGCTAATACCTTACCAAAGCTAGAGTTACAGCAGCGACAGCTAGAGCGTGAGATAGCTGCAACTGAAGCTAGCTATCAAAACCTTCTAGCTCGTTATCAAGAACTTCAGGTGGCAGAAAATCTACAGGTGAGTAACGCTTTGATTGTGACACCTGCATTAATCCCAGGAGTGCCGATTAAGAATCGTCAATATATAAACTTGCTACAAGGTTTGATTGGTGGAATTTTATTAAGTGGAGCCACTGCTTTTATTTTGGAGAAATTGGACAAAACTGTCAAAAACTCGAAATCAGCTAAAGACTTATTGGGGTATAACTTACTGGGTTATATTCCACCATTTAACAATAGTAATCTCATCCCAGAAGTAATTGTAAAGAACAAGCCTGATTCCCCAGTCAGCGAAGCTTTTCGGATGTTACAAACTAATCTGAGAGTTTTTAATTCAGAGCAACTGATAAAAGTTATTGTGGTATCGAGTGCTGTACCTAAAGAAGGTAAATCAACTATTGCTGCCAACCTAGCTGTTTCAATATCTCAACTAGGACGTAAGGTATTGCTGGTAGATGCAGATTTGCGTAATCCTAGTCAACACAAAATCTGGGAGATCCAAAATGAAGTTGGCTTAAGCCATGTTCTCAAAAGCCAGTCTAATTTAGAGCGGGCTGTTCTTGAAGTTGCACCTAGCTTAGACGTTTTAACTGCTGGTGAACTAAATCATAACCCAGCCGGGCTGCTCGATTCTAGCCAAATGGCTATATTTGTAGCACAAATCGCGCAAAAATATGATTCTATTATTATTGATAGTCCTCCTTTAACATTAGCTGCTGATGCGACTATTTTAGGCAAACTTGCAAATGGAATTTTGTTTGTAGTTCGTCCAGGAATAGCTGATTCCAATAGTGTTTCTTTATCTAAAGAACTATTGGACAAGGCTGACCAAAATGTTTTAGGTATAGTGATTAATGGGGTCAAGGCTAGCCAACAATACTCAAGTTACACAATGAGTAGCGTTTGAGTATGGCAGCAAATTACAGGAGCATCTTTAACATCAATTTGGAAACGGAGTTTATAGTAGTCGATTATTTTCTCAAATGATAATTTCAAGTCACTAGAAACTTCTTTCTTTCCCACACTTACCAAAAGAATTAGGACTTTTAGTGCAACAACACCTCGATAATAATTCAAATATTCTGACTAACACACCACAATTTAGAGCAAAAATACGGGACTAGGAAAATCGTACTAAGCAACTTGATACTTTAATTTCTTTAATCGATCCTTTTGCTACACTTCCCACTAGCAAAAACCTGCTCATAGTTCGCATTACTAACTTGCAGAAAACAACGGAAACCTACAAAAGCCAATTTATAGAAACTCAAAGTCAAATACAGGAAATTGTTGAGCGTTTACAGCAGAAATTAAAATATATATCAAATGAACGAGATTGGTGGCAGTCAACTTGGGAAACCATTCCTGATAAATTCAAGCCTGAAGTTGATTCGACATACTTGTTTTACCTTGACTTTTTACACAACATAAAGATTAAGTTTTAATATTGGCAACAGCAACTCAAAAATGAAGAAGCTTATCTCAATCGATATCAGCACTTTGTTCAAAATTGGATAGCAAAATTAAGAAACCCAAACGAGTGCGATCGCAACGATTTAAAGCGCATTTATCTAGATAATGCCAATGTCGTTGGTATCACTTGCATTCAATCTGCAAATTACAATTTTTCACAAGAATTTAAATATTTTGATGTCGTCATTATTGATGAAGTTAGTAAATGTACTCCTCCAGAGTTGTTAATCCCCGCATTGAAAGATAAAAAGCTGGTCATGGTAGGCGATCATCGACAATTGCAACCTATGCTCGACACGAAGACTTTAGAGGAAGTTTCTCAAGAGATTGGCAGTACAAAAAATACAGAACTACAATTATTGCAAGAATCATTGTTTAAAATTCAGTTTAAAAGTGCTAATGATAGCATCAAACAAATGTTAAATATTCAATATCGAATGCACCCAGTAATTATGGGGGCAATCAATCAATTTTATGATGGTAAACTAAAATGTGGTATCTTAGAGCCTGACACTAAACGCACACATAATTTAGCAGGTGAAATCATCCAAGAATATCACCATCTTATCTGGGTAAAAACGCCTGGAGGAGATGAGTTTCAAGAAGAAACTACAGGAACTTAATTCTTTAATACTCTAGAAATTAATGCGATTGAGCGTCTATGTCAGCAATTTGAAGCTACTTGGGCTTCTAGAGTTGCTAATGGTGAACCAAAAAAAGAAATCGCCGTGATTACTTTTTATGGCGCTCAACTCAGAAAAATTGATGAACGCCTACAATCTAAACATTTCCCATCGTTGCAAATCACCACTGGCACAGTAGACTGATTTCAAGGTATGGAAAGACCTGTTGTGATTGTGAGTATGGTTCGCAATAATAATAGAGGAGACGTAGGATTTGCCAAGAAATCAGAGCGGGTTAACGTTGCTTTTTCTCGCGCTCAAAAATTACTAGTAATTGTAGGTTCTCATTCGCTATTCACTCAGCAGCGTGGACAAATTGGGAATATGTACTCCGAAGTTTCAAACATCGTGCGTCTACATGGAGGTTTCGTTGATGTTTCTCGCCTCTTCTGCTAAACCGATTGATGATAATCTCAAAAATTTTGTAGACGAAATAGAAGCCCAAAGTCCTAGTTTATCTGTTTTAGCTGCGCGTGAATTCCGCTATAGTTTGCGTCAAACTTCTATAGAAGTAAATATCAAAGAACCCCGCCAGTTTAACGTACTTGAAGAATTTATTATCCGCGCTGCTATTGAATTTCAGCCTCCACCAACCGAAGATGAATTAGCCTCTGTACTTGGACTGGATTCTGTATTTATCAAAACTACTACTGCAACTCTTCGGTCATTGCAAACTCTATCAGCAACATCGCCACTAACAGTTACTCCTGAAGGACGTTCATTTTATGAAAAAGGTTCTGTACCACAGCCGCCATATCCTATACAAATTAATGCTATTACAGACCCTTTAAGCGACAAAATAACCTTTCAATCTGAATCCTTAAATGAGACAGTGATAAAACTGCCTGACTTAGCAGACTTTATCACTATTGATAGTACAATTACTGATATTGCTTCCTTACCGCTTGAGCAAATCCAAAAAAGTATTCAAGCTTCAGGTTTAGCCCTTCATGTACCAGAAGAAGGAAAAATCGTCACTTCCTATAAGGTACTAGCTTCAACTCAAAAATTTTGGAGAAAGATATCGCTTTTTGTTATATTTGATGCTCTGGAAGATAAGTTGAGAATTCAAATAAGAAATGGAAAGCAAATTTTAGAGTCAGCATCAAATTGGTTAGAAGTTCTACATAATGAAGGCAAAATATCATTACAAGCATTATGTAAATTTTCAACCGAAACTATTGATTTTGAACGTGAAGCCATCCTCAAGCAGAAAAATACTGAAATAGAAGCTAGACTCGAAAATATTCGCCAAAAGGTCTTAAAAACTGGCGATTTAGTAGAGACTTCTAAAGTGTTGGGCGAAGCCGTACAGGTACGCGATGGAAAAATTTCTCAAGTCTTTCTAGAAGTTTTAAATTCAGCTAAAAGTCAGGTTTTAATTTATTCGCCTTGGGTGTATCAAGCGGTTGTCAATGAAAAATTTTTAACTCTGTTGCAGAAACTAGCTAATCGTGGAGTTTGGATTTTAATTGGACATGGAATTGCGCGACAAATAGAAAATGAAGATAAACCAATTTCACCAGAAATAGAGAAAAAACTTCGAGCAATCAAAACACCTGATGGTTTACCATCTGTGCAGATTTTCTGGTTAGGAGATTCTCATATCAAAGAAGTAATAGTCGATCGCCAAATACATCTTTGTGGCTCTCATAACTGGCTATCTTATCGCGGTGATTACCTACCAAGAGGTGAGTCAGTTTATAAAGTTACAATTCCCCATCAAGTTCAGGAAGCTTATGATTTTTTGGCTAATCGCTTCCAAAATCACGCTCAAAATTTATGGCAAAATGCTCTAGAAAATCATGATTCTAAACTAGCTATAGAGTCTTTGTGCATTTGGGGTGCGCTAGGTATGGAAGATATTGCACTCAAAGAGATACAGCAAAACAATTGGCTAGAACTTCTGTCTGTGTGGTTACATATAGCACTTCAGGGGCTAAAGTCTAAGAATATACAATCTGATTCGGAAGTTTTTAAAACGGCACTTTCGTTGCTAAATCAGGTTTCTATTGAAGAGGCTTTTATTGAGTTATTGCAACAAGGATGGCGTAAAGTTATCGGCGCGATCGCAAGTCACAATCCTCAAACTGCTTTAAACTTACTTAATGATAAAGTCTGGGTGCAGTTTTTACGTCTCAATATTGTTCAAGAAAGTGATTCACCTGCTAATTTTATATCCACAAATACTTGAAGAAGGCAGAAGGCAAGAGTTTTTTCACTTATACGGTTCAAACTCCTTCTAAAAAAGAGCCACCAAATTTAAAATACTATTTATTAGCATTATACCTGCTGTATTATGTAATATTACCACCCTAATGGTACGCAGGCAAAATGAATATATCTTGAGATGTAGATATTTTTTTCAATAACTAGCATGAGGTGTCTAATAAAAACTTATAGAAGGATGTGTGTTTGCTTGACCCCAACTGTCTGAAAAACTGATCTTTTTCTAACCATATATACGTCTATTTGTACAGCGTATAAATCATGATTAAGATATTTTTCATACTTAGGTGATAATAATTTTACTGAAGATAGTTCAGAAATCTGTAATTCCGATTTCCCATAAATTCGCAATTAAATGATTCTTAACCTTTGATTATCTAAAAAATAGATCCAGATATGCGTCTAATTCGATACAATTTATAGGTAGAGAGAGCCGAGGAGAACAAAGTGGTCTTATTAAAAGGCTTTGAGATTGAGATGTACACTGGCACGCCTCAAGGTGAAATCGTCGGTCTCTCCGACAAAATTGTTGCCGCGTTGGGCGAATTTATGCGGGAGCCAGATAGCCGCAACGTCGAATACATAACTCAACCATCCCATAATTACGAAAATTTATTGTGTGCCTTGCTGCGTCCCCGGCGAGTGTTGCGAAACTACCTCAATCGCTTGGGCGATTACACCCTGATACCGGGGAGTACTTTATCTTTGGGTGGGAGCGATCGCTTTCTCCGCTCCGATCCAGCAAATCCCTATCATGACTACATCGAGAACACCTACGGCACGAAAGTAGTCACCGCTAGCGTCCACATAAATATAGGCATCAGCGATCCAGAAATATTAATGCGGGCGTGTCGGGTGATCCGCATGGAAGCGCCTCTTTTTCTCGCCCTCAGTGCCTCATCTCCCTTCCTGGATGGCAAAACTACAGGCTATCACTCCACCCGTTGGGGACTCTTCCCCCAAACGCCTAGCCATGTGCCGTTATTTGACAGCCATGCCGATCATATCCAGTGGGTGGAGGATCAACTCGTTGCCGGAACTATGCAAAACGTGCGGCATTTGTGGGCATCAGTTCGACCAAATGGCGATCGCCGTCCATACAACTTGAATCGCCTAGAACTGCGAATTTGCGATTTAGTCACAGATCCCATTGCCTTGCTGGCGATTACTGCCTTATTAGAAGCGCGTTTATTGCAAATAATCGAAAATCCCAATATCGATCCTTTAACTCAAAGTACCTTCTCTCCTGAAGAACTCGTCACCCTGACTACTGAGAACGAAGTGGCGGCGGCGGCTGGTAGTCTCGATGCTCATTTGAGGCATTGGCAAGATGGCAGAAGCATTGTCGCGAGAGATTGGATTGCTCAAATTTACCAAGAGGTTTGGGCGATCGCTAAACAAAAAGGCTTTAGCTGTTTCCTTTCCCCTCTGCAAAAAATCCTTCGCGAAGGCAATGAAGCTCAACAGTGGTTGCAATTACACACAGTCGGTTTTGACAGCCAGCGCGTCATCACTCAGGCTATTATTGCCACTCAACAGCGCGAAATCGAACTCGAAAATAAATTGTGTTCGTCCTTGCTTGCTTAACTCAAAAGGTATTGGGAATGGGGCATTGAAAATATGCAGAGGGGCGGGGGGCGGAGGGGAAAATTCTTCTCCCTGCTCCCTCGTCTCACCTTTTCAAACAAAAAGACACAAGCACTTAGTTTTTCTACACAAAACTTAATATTTACCGATTTCAGGCAAATATCCTCTCAGGCATTGCTCTGGGAGGGTTTACGATTCGTTTTAAAAATCTAATCGATTGAGGATACTTGATTATTATTAACAAAACCTATGAATCACCTCTGCCTTTTGGTAGATTTAACATTGACAGTAGATTGTTTTATACAATACGTAAATTATACGGACAATGCCCCAGGTAGTTTTAGTGAACCCACAAATCCCTCCTAATACAGGTAATATTGCCCGTACTTGTGCAGCCACAGATACAGAGTTACATTTGGTGGGGCCTTTGGGGTTTGAAATTAGCGATCGCTACCTCAAAAGAGCAGGCTTAGATTACTGGCCTTATGTCAAACTGCACTATCACGAATCGCTAGAAGCCTTTAAAAACGTACATCAGGAGCGTGGAGGCAGATGGTTAGGTTATACGGTTGGTGGAAACTGTAATTATGTAAGCTTTCAATTTCAACCTGATGATTGGCTGCTGTTTGGTAGTGAAACCACAGGCTTACCACCAGCAATTCTGTCAGATTGCGATGCTACTCTCTATATTCCCATGAGCCAACCGGGGGTTCGCAGTTTGAATCTGTCAGTAAGTGTGGCAATTGGATTATTTGAAACCCGTCGTCAGTTAGGCTATTTACAATAGTTGTTTACCTTTATGCTTATAAGTATATTTACTTAGATAATATCCAAGAATCTATCAACTGATTTATTTGTGGCGGCAAAAATTTTCTTGGTGACAGCAACAATATGTAAAACAATATACCGAAAATTGGATTTATCCCCGAAATGTAGTGGAAGATACTTACAAGTATGGGAAGGTTATTATAAGAAATTTGTATATAAAACTTGGGATATTGCCAAATTTGAATGATAGATTTTGATGAATTTGAAACATCCTAAACAAGGAATAAAATCCCTATAACCTGTTCATCTACTAGATTTGAGCTATTATTGCTCAATAAGGTACAGAAAACAGTCCAAAACTAGCCGATAGTTAATACGGTTGTTTTTTAGGGAATAATCAACGTAAAGTCTCGTGTTGAGAAGACGGATGACGTAGAAATATCTTGAAGATATCTACAGCAGGGGGCATGACTTTTCCAGAAGTCGACCGCAACTGAATTCTCCGCAGCGACTATGGACTTGGCAAATAGTTTGTCCAGTCCCCGCGATTGACGCAAGACAAGCGCGGACAATGGTAAAGAGTAAAATGTCCTAAGTGGTGTTAGGAGTGGTTCAGGCAAGTAAACACAGCAAATCTTAAGTTTTGCTAATACATGTAAACTTGTCTAAATCAGAGAAGCAGGTTAATCTTGCGTAAGCATCTCTGGTGAATGCGATCTCGATCTATCGTTCGTTGTGATCTAAATCATTGACTAGTATCCAATTGAAAAATCGAGGTCAGTTAAGCGCTAGTGATCATAGGAGGTCGTCTTTGAAACGAGCATTAAAAAAGAGAGTAAAAGCTGTGTTGAATAATAACCCCAACAGCGATGATGCCCCGGTAGAACTGCTAAATGTGATGAATCCAAAAGTTAACCGCCGGGTGCGGACAAAAGCCGCCATGATTGGCTTGGCAATCTCTATGGGAGCAACCAGCCTTTTGGTGACTCGACAAAGCGATCAAGCCCAAGCAGCGGTTCCAGTAGGCAGCCAAAAGGCAACCTCAGCGATTCCTGCTGTTCCTGACACTGAGGTGAAATTCGCCTCCACAAAGCTGGAGTCCCAAGCAGTCTCATCAGCGAGCGTGCCGGAAAATCCTGTTATCGTGGAACCAACGGCAGTTTCACAAGTGCCCGGGCTTGAAGCTAAATGGCAAGTCGCGGCGAGTGGAATGTCTTTGCAAGTTCCGGCGTCAAACACGTTTTCTCAAGCAACAGCAGTTTATAAAAATTCCACCTACCTGAAGCCCCAAGTGGCCCAGGGATTGAACAATACCTTAGCCGAGACTAGTTTCCCAACAGTCAATAATCTGTCTGACTATAGTGCTGATGATGTTGGTGCAAATGCATCACTAACTGCCCAGCCCCAAACAGTGGCAACGTCAACTGCGGCCAACAGTGAAATAAATGCACAACTTAAGGCGCAACAAGAGTTCGCCCTAAATCGCCTACAAGAAAAATCAAACCGTTTAAGAAAGAGTCTGGCACAGTTGCAGTCTGGGGAAACCAAAAATTTATCACAAACTGATATAGAATTGGCGCAGCCGACAACTGTGGTTGAAAATAGTGTATTAGCCCAGCCGAACACTTCTGATGATGCCAGTCAAGCGAACCTGATATCGAAGTTAAAACAGAAGACACAGGCAAGTGCATTTGTACCAGTACCCTCTACACCAACAGTTATTGCCTCCGCAACGACGCATACAGCCTACGAAGTAAAGCCTGGAGATACACTAGCAGCGATCGCCAGCAGACACAATACTTCAGTATCAGAACTAGTTAAGGCAAATAACCTAAATAATCCAAATGAACTGCAAATTAGTCAAAAACTAGTTATTCCTGCTGTTCAAGTTGAGACAACTGTAGCGAATAAGCCGGCTTTTGTAGAGTCCAGTCAAACTCCAAAGGCAGCCAGCTACCCTTTGAATATTGGTAGTGCTAACTCATATCTACCTAGTTCACCATCACCAACTATTACCAACAAAACTCCCATAGCCGTCCCTATACCGGTAACTGTTCAGGTTCAGGCAAATAGCGCGACCGACTTAGAAACAACTTCCCCCACAGCTAGGTCTTATGGCGTCGGTGGTGACACTCCAGTGCCAACAGCTTTTGTCGAAATGCAACAGCCGAAAACACCAGCAAATAAGGTAGCAAGGGCAAGCAATAACAATAATGACCGCTTGCGGGGCTTACAAGCGGAAATTCAGAGGTTACAGCAGAAATATCGCGCTCAACAGTCTGGGAACTTAGTTGTGCCAGAAGTAGCAACTGAAGCTAATAATGCTGCAATGCTCACTCCTGTTGCTACGCCTAATAATTTCGCTGTACCCAACTCTGTATCTCAACCAAATAGTGTAGCGATACCAATTCCAGTTCCTACACCTACTAGTAGATCCAACTATAGCGTTCAGCCAATTAAGCCCCAATTCCGTACTAGTGTACGTCCTAGCGAACCAGTAAACCCAGAGTTCCTGCCTAATCTAGGGTCTGCTAGTCAATGGACTCCCTCTCGCACTCAATCTGCTACAAGGGTTGCAACGCCTTCGGGAAGAGTCAATGCCTCTGACTCCTTAGGAAAGATGCGGGGAACAACAGTTTCTCCACAGACAATGCCGCCTTTGGCAGCAGTGGATCAATATCTGCCCAGACCCATTGACGAACTTACACCTCCTCCATCTACTTCGACCTTGGCTTATATTTGGCCAACGAAGGGCACTCTCACTTCTGGCTTTGGTATGCGCTGGGGAAGACCTCACAAAGGAATTGATATTGCTAACTCCACTGGCACGCCAGTCGTTGCCTCTGCTGACGGCACGATAGAAAAAGCTGGCTGGAACAATGGTGGCTATGGCAACCTCGTCGAAATCCACCATCCTGATGGCAGTTCGACCCGCTATGCTCATAACAGCAAGATTTTGGTGCAACCGGGTCAGCAGGTACATCAAGGAGAAATAATTGCCTTAATGGGTACTACTGGTCACAGCACTGGTACACACTGCCACTTTGAAGTTCATCCACCAGGCAAGGGCGCTGTTAACCCAATAGCTTTCTTACCGCAACGCCTGTAATTATGGCTGTCTGTAACTAAATTATTGCCTTGTTCGTTGAGGGAGGTAAACTCCCTCTTTTGCTTTTTATGTCCTCAGCAGGGATGAATATTCTAATAAAATTGTAAAATGGTCTAGTATTGAGTAAAATTGTATGCTATATTAAGAGGTGGTTTGAAAAAGCATGGCTCAGTAGCTCAGTTGGTTAGAGCACGGGACTCATAAGCCTGGGGTCGTTGGTTCAACTCCGACCTGAGCCACTTTAAAAGTAAGACTGCATAAGAGTTTCAGCTTCTAGTCATCAATAGTACTAGGAAGCTGAATTTCTATATAAGGCTCTTTTGACTATGAAATGACTATGCTTATTCAACAGCGTGATAGTCATGAAAGTTGGAATTGAAGCCTTGGAAGGTCGTTTAAGATTAAGATTTCCTAGAGTTTTATTTAATGGTAATCATAAATACTTATCATTAAATCTAACTGACACTCTTGCAATACCTCTGCCAATTTACGAGGATTCAAGGCCTGTAGAAACGTTATGAATACGTCCCAAAGAAGTAAGCTTGGCAAAAATTTGGGTTAATGAAATAGGCTCAGGGATTTCGAGAAGCATTTTTAAGATTTCACGAACATATCGAAAACCACGATGGTAAGCCTTAAGGTCAATAATGCCAGAACCGGGATTGAGTTGCTGGAAATTAGCGAGAAGATAGTGGGATAAATTGTCGATCCGGGTAGCACCCCGCGATGCCTTAGCTGCCGATTCCACTAACGCAGAGGTACGCGGTGCAGCTTATGGATTGCGTCAATCCCTCGATACTATCGGAGCATTTTTAGGGCCTTTAGCAGCGCGAGGTAGCGAAACCTTCAGTTGGGAGGGAGTTTATACTAATTTACAACCTGTCGGTGGACTCATGCCTTATGCCGAAAGTGTTGAGGGTTTAGTTGAGCAGCAGTTCGCTAGCAAATAGTGCGGCTCAATACTTATGGCATAAATCTTCTGATAGAGACACCATAACAAGATGAAATTGTATTCTATTAACAATGTCATTTTGAGGAAAATGCCTGTAAAAAAAGTGGTTTTCTATAAAAAATTAAATGTGGATTGGGCATTGGGGAATAGGGATTGGTGACTGGGAAGATTTGGATGCAGATTCAGACCCGAACCAAAACAATCAAGAAATTTATTGCTCAGTAGGCAGGTATCAATCCCCAGCCCAAGATAGTCTAGTATTCCCCAATTTCTCTACGAGACGCATTTATGAATAGGGCAGCAAGTTGGGCAATCGTGGGCGCGACCTGTGAAATTCTAGAGAATTACTCAATATTAATTATTACTCAACAAAACAATGGAGTAAACAAATGGGGTTTGTCTTAAGACGCCGCAAGTTAGGTCAATTGATGGTCTTCAGTACAGTAGCGGCTACAATCACTAATTTTGTAGAGAAAGCTGTAGCACAAACTCAAGTCAAAAAAACTACCCCAATGCTGACAACTTCCACTTCTGAAACTGTGAAGGTGACGCTACAAGTGAATGGAACACCACATAGTTTGCAAATTGAAGCGCGTGTTACCTTACTTGATGCACTTCGGGAATACATAGGATTAATTGGTACTAAAAAAGGTTGCGATCATGGTCAGTGTGGTGCTTGCACGGTGCTGGTTGATGGGCAACGTATTAATTCGTGCCTGACATTTGCAATTATGCACACTGACGCAAAAATCACAACTATTGAAGGTTTGGAACAAGGAAACAATCTGCACCCAATGCAAGCCGCGTTTCTGTCCCGCGATGCGTTTCAGTGCGGCTACTGCACGCCAGGACAGATTTGTTCGGCAGTGGGTTTGGTGAACGAAGGACACGCTAAATCGGATGCCGACATTCGCGAACTGATGAGCGGCAATATCTGCCGTTGCGGTGCTTATCCAAATATCGTGGCTGCTGTCCGCGATGTCTTAGAGGGAAAAAAAGATGCAGCCGTTTAGCTATAAGAAAGCAGGACAAGCAGAAAATGCTGTGGCTTTGGTAGCTCCAGATGCTCAAGCCTCGTACCTAGCTGGTGGTACTAGCCTCATCGATTTGATGAAGTTGAATGTCCAGACCCCAAGAGAGTTGGTTGACATTAACCCACTCCCACTGAGCAAGATAGAAGTTCAGGGTAACGGTGTGCGGATTGGAGCAACGGCAAGCAATAGCGATGTTGCTTATAATCCGATCGTTCAAGAGAGTTATCCTCTGCTATCAGAGGCGTTGCTGTCTGGGGCATCACCGCAACTGCGAAACATGGCGACAGTGGGCGGAAATTTGCTGCAACGTACCCGATGTTACTACTTCCGCGATCCTTCGATGCCCTGTAACAAGCGCGTTCCCGGTTCAGGTTGTGCGGCAATTGAGGGTTACAATCGCATTCACGCGATTTTTGGCGGTAGCGATCGCTGTATTGCCACCCATCCTTCTGATATGGCGGTGGCAATGGTGGCACTCGATGCTGTTGTGCAAACACGCGGGCCCAAAGGAGAGCGCAGTATTCCCCTTGTAGATTTTCATCTCTTACCGGGTAATACACCAGAAAGAGAGACAGTTTTACAACACGGAGAGTTAATTGTTGCCGTTGACTTACTTGCTTCAACCCTTGGGAAGCGATCGCACTATTTAAAAGTCCGCGATCGCGCCTCCTATGCCTTTGCAATGGCATCGGTTGCAGCGGCATTAGATATTCAAAATGGCATTATTCGCTCGGCACGCATTGCCCTTGGTGGCGTGGGAACAAAGCCTTGGCGTGCATACGAAGCGGAAAAAGCACTTTTGAACAAACCAGCAAACCAGGCAACATTTCAAGCAGCAGCATTGGCTGCGATCGCCGGAGCTAAACCTCAAAAATACAACGGCTTTAAAGTCGAACTGACTAAACGCACAATTGTGAAAGCGCTGACAACGGTAGGAGGGATGGCATGAATACAGGGGACACAAATACAGTTGTCGGCAAACCGCTCAATCGAGTTGATGGATACCTGAAGGTGACTGGTGGCGCACGTTATGCGGCTGAGTTTCCCATCGCCAAAATGACTTATGGCGTGACAATTCAAAGTGCGATCGCCAAAGGTAAAATAGCCCAAATCGATACAAAAGCGGCGGAGCTAGTACCAGGTGTATTAGCAGTTATTACCCACCTGAACGCGCCCAAAGCTTCTGGAGAAAAGGGCGGCGGTCGTAAGCTGCAAGTGCTACAAGATAACATTGTCCTGTATAGCGGTCAGCATATCGGTGTCGTCGTTGCTGATACATTTGAACGAGCTATGTATGCTGCCTCCCTCGTACAAGTTCGTTATGACGAAGAGAAACCAACCATCAATATGCGAGAAAACCTCGCTAAGGCATACTTGCCTAAAGGAAAAATCCCTAGAGAGGAGCCGCCCGATTCAACTCATGGCAATGTCAACCAGGGACTAGCGGCGGCTGCTGTCCGCGTCGAGCAAACCTATACGACACCGATCGAAAATCACAATCCGATGGAGCCTCATGCCACAACAGCAGTTTGGCAAGGCGATCAACTGCTGCTGTATGACGCAACTCAGGGAATCTTTCAGGTTCAACAAAAAGTTGCGGGGGCATTGGGAATCGATCCAAAGAATGTCCGTATTATGTCTTACTTTGTGGGCGGTGGCTTCGGTTGTAAAGGATCGGCTTGGTCGCACGTGCCACTAGCAGCGATCGCCGCAAAGCAAGTTAATCGCCCAGTAAAATTAGTTCTGGGACGGATACAGATGTATGGGCCTGTCGGCTTCCGACCAGAGACAATTCAACAAGTTTCTCTCGGTGCAACCCACGAAGGAAAATTGACTGCACTCCGACACGCCGGGACTTCACAGACTTCAACTTTCGATGAATTTATCGAGCCTGTTGGTAAAAGCGCCCGCATGATTTACGCTTGCCCACATATCGAAACCAGTCACCGTCTGGTTCAGATCGATCAAGGAACACCAACCTTTATGCGGGCCCCAGGCGAAGCTTCTGGGTCATTTGCCCTAGAATCGGCAATGGATGAACTAGCTTATACGCTCAATATCGATCCCATCGAGCTGCGTTTGCGTAACTATGCTGAAGTTGATCCTACTAAAAAACTCCCTTGGTCGAGCAAATCATTGAGAGAGTGTTACAAATTAGGGGCAGAAAAGTTTGGCTGGCAAAAGCGCAATCCCAAGCCCCGTTCGATGCGCGATGGCAATTATTTGATTGGTTGGGGTATGGCGACAGCAACTTATCCTACCAACCGTTCTCCGGCATCAGCGATCGCTCAGATTATGGCAGACGGTACAGCCGTTGTACAAAGCGGTTCGCAAGATATTGGCACAGGGACTTATACTGTAATGACTCAAGTTGCAGCTGAAGCACTTGGTCTACCAGTTAACAAAGTCCGCTTTGAATTAGGCGATACGAAGATGCCAGAAACCCCTGTTTCTGGTGGTTCGCAAACTGCCGCCAGCGTCAGTTCGGCGGTGCATTTAGCGGGAAATCAAGCTCGGAGTCAGCTTTTGCAACTAGCACTTGCCGATCAAAAATCGCCGCTTTATAGTTCAAAGGCTGAGGATGTGATTGCCCAAGATGGCAGCTTTTTCTTAAAAAATAAATCCTCTGCAACCGAAACATATCAGGCTATCTTGGCACGGCATGGAATGAAAATGATCGAAGCGCGTGCAGATGCCAAGCCTGGAGAAGAACAAAAAAAGTTCTCAATGCACGCATTTGGAGCGCAGTTTGCCGAAGTGCGCGTTGAACCTGATTTGGGTGAAGTGCGAGTATCGCGTTGGGTGGGAACTTTTGGGGTGGGACGCATCCTTAATGCTAAAACAGCCAACAGTCAACTAATTGGTGGGATTATTTATGGTATTGGTATGGCGTTAATGGAACATACGATAATAGACCCGAATCTAGGACGCGTTGTCAACCATGATTTAGCTGAATATCACGTACC
Source organism: Nostoc sp. (assembly GCF_036916655.1). GTDB lineage: Bacteria > Cyanobacteriota > Cyanobacteriia > Cyanobacteriales > Nostocaceae > Nostoc. The sequence goes on along the minus strand of NZ_JBALFY010000064.1, from coordinate 229,724 downwards.
AGTAAATGCAGACGTTCCCGATATTCAGGTGTTGTTTGTCGATGAACACGATCCACATATCAACCCGCTTGGTGTCAAGGGAGTTGGTGAAATTGGCATTACCGGCACTGCGGCAGCGATCGCTAATGCTGTGTATCATGCCACAGGTAAGCGCGTCCGTGATTTGCCAATTACATTAGACAAGCTGCTGTAGTTATGGTCATTGGTGAAGTACTGTGTTCTGCAAGTGGTGCGGTTACGAGATGGTGCGATTCGCTGGGGCATCTTTCATGATACATCTGAGCCGAATCGCTACTTAGAGAGATTTATCGTCGAGTCTTGGGTGAATCATTTACGTCAGTATGAACGCTTTACAGTGGCAGATTGAGAGATTCGCGAATAGGTTTTTGCCTTTCATCAAGGCGATGAACCTCCAGTTATTTCTCACATGATTTATGCTTACCAATCTTAAGAAGCGCGAACTGAGAAAAAACCATTGTTTTCATTGGGACTATTTGCTCAAACTGACAAAGTGCTAGCAACAGAAAAACAAACAATCAAATGAGTGAATTACAAGCAATCTTAGAAAGCTTCGAGTCAAGTCAAAAAAATGGTGAAATCACTTTTCTGGCGACTGTAGTTAAAACTCAAGGTTCAACCTATCGCCGACCGGGTGCTAAAATGTTGATGACAAATACAGGTCGGATAGTCGGAACAATCAGCGCTGGTTGCTTAGAAAACGACGTATTTGAGCATACTCAACAACGAATGTTAGACGGCAAACCAATTGTTGTTACTTACGATAACACCGCCTCGGAAGATATTCTGTGGGGCTTTGGTTTGGGATGCAATGGGATAGTGCAAGTTCTGATCGAACGTCTTGAGAGAGAAAGCACACCAAATGCGATCGCTTTTACACAAGAGTGCTTTCATCAAAAACATTTGGGTATTATTGCTACAGTCTTTGCTTTTGAAGGTGCAGTCAAGGTAAAACTTGGATCGCGCTTCTTGCTGTATCCAAATGGTAAAATTATCACTGATATCAAAGATCCAAATTTAATTGAATTTTTGATTGCAGATAGCCAAGTAGCCTTTGCTGATCAAAAGTCAAAGGTAAACAATTATCAGTTACCTTTAGGCAGTGTAGAAGTTTTCATTGAAGTCATCCAACCACCTACATCTTTAATAATATTTGGTGCAGGTTATGATGCTGTACCCGTAGCCCAGTTTGCTCAAGCATTAGGTTGGAACGTTACTATAGTTGATTGTCGAGCTAATGAGGCAACTAAAGCACGATTCCCTATGCCTTATGATGTTATTCTTAGTCGCCGAGAAATTGTACATAAACAGGTATTTATAAATGCCCACATAGTTGCTGTAGTGATGACGCATAATTATCTTGACGACCTAGAAATTTTGAAAATGTTGCTGCCATCTCCTGCACCCTATATAGGGGTTTTAGGCCCAAAGCTGCGTACTGAAAGATTGCTGGAAGATTTACGTCTGCAAGGAATAGATTATACTACTGAAGAATTAAAAAGATTACATAGTCCAATTGGGATTGACATTGGAGCAGATACACCAGAAGCAATAGCGATCGCCATTATTGCGGAAATTCAAGCAGTGCTAACAAACCGCAGTGGTAATTTTTTAAGAAATCGCAATCAACCAATTCACCAATGTTGTGAAAGCAACTCAAAATTGCTACTTACCACATAATTTTTATGACTGAGGAAATAGACAACGACAAATCAACCATAGCAATTATGATTCTTGCTGCTGGTGCATCTACACGGATGGGTACACCGAAACAACTATTGCTTTACCAAGGACGTAGCTTTTTACAATACATTACAGAAATGGCGATCGCTTCAGTTTGTCAACCTGTGGTAGTAGTACTTGGAGCCAATGCAGAACAGATTCATCCCCAAATTAAACAACTTCCCGTTAAAGTAGTTAAAAACTTGGATTGGGCTTGGGGAATGAGTGCTTCAATCAAGAGCGGTATTGAATTGTTAAATAATCTTCCGCAAAAATTAGAAGCAGTAGTTATTACACTTTGCGACCAGCCATTTGTTTCTCAGCAAATTATTAATCAACTTGTTGATACATATTATTCAACAAAAAAACAGATCATTGCTTGTGAATATGCCGGTACATTAGGTGTACCCGCTCTATTTGGTCAGAGATTTTTTACAGAGCTTGCTACTTTAAAAAATGCTTCAGGAGCCAAAATAGTTATTAATAATAACCTGAATGAAGTGTTTTCTATTCCGTTTTCTCTAGGGAATATCGATATTGACACACCAAAAGATTATGAACAATTGCTATCAATTACCAGAGGTACTGATTCTGCTCGTAGCGTAGCCACCAATTATTGTGCTTTTACCCAAAACTTGGACAAAAAGGACACGGTATAGTTCACGGCCTGTGACTTACAGCACTTCCGGCTATATTAGCAGCACCATACTTCACGGCGTTAATTAGCTAAGTTTTCAATTACCCGTCGTATCTCTTTACGGCTGCAATTGCTCCTGATAGCAGTATACAGAAACTACAATGAACCGCTCTCCATAAGCAAAGTTCAAATCCTCTACTACGTCCTGAACAAGGTTGTCTAAATTGCATTCTTCAAATTCAAACTTTAAGCTCTGCCCTGCCCGCAGCCGACTAGCATCGAGCAGATTTTGAATCATCGAAACTTTTCAAACACCCTCTAAGCAGTAACTAATGCCCTTAATTCCTCAGTTTTTAATCTAGGCCCATAGGATGTAACAATCTTAGAAGCCGCGGACGATGCTAATTTTCCGGCTTCTTCATAGCTCATACCTTGGGTAATTCCATAGAGAAAAGCTCCTGCATACATATCTCCTGCTCCCACTGTATCTACAGCTTTTACTTGAGGTGCAGTGATTTCGATTAATTTCTGACCATCAAATACTACTGAACCCTTGGCACCGCGAGTAATGGCAAATTTCTTACTCAGGGTTTTTAGTTTGTCTACAGCTACTTTAAAATCTTGTGTATCTGCTAGTTCTAATGCTTCACTTTCATTAGCAAAAATCAAGTCTAAACCAGACCCAATGATTTCTAATATACCATCTTTAAAAAACTTCACCATGTTGTAATCAGATAGGGACATGGTAGTTTTTACTCCCGCTTTCTCAGCTATTTCTCTAGCCTTTATAGCTGCTTCTTTTGCTGTGGGAGAAGTCACTAAATATCCTTCGATATATACATATTCTGAATCAGCAATCGCTGATGAGACTAATTCTTGTGTAGAAAATTCTCCAGTAATTCCCAAAAACGTATTCATGGTACGATCTGCATCGGGAGTTACTAACACCAAACATTTACCTGTAATTCCTGATTGGCGATCGCCATTTTTTAAGTTGGTATCTACCTGAGAGTTGAGTAAATCTTCGATGTAAAAGTCTCCAAATTCATCATTAGCCACTTTACAGGAATAAAAAGCTTTTCCTCCTAGTTGACTAATTGCCACCATTGTGTTAGCGGCTGATCCTCCACAACTCTTATGGCAATGAAGATTTTTGAGATTTTCCAAAATATGATTTTGACTATCTTCATCTAGGAGTGTCATTACACCTTTATCAATATTTAACTCTTGTAGTAACTCTGGAGATACTTCGTATTCTATATCTACTAAGGCATTACCGACACCATAAACATCATATTTATTGCCCATTGTTTATCTCCGAGAATAATTTCTGTCTGACTCGAATAGAACTGATAATAACAGATAGACTCGATTTCTCACAAAGAGATAAAAAATGGGGCTAGAACTGCAAAAATGTATGTAAGATAAGCATTTCAGCAGTTATAAAGTATGACCCCGACTTCAGATGCTCGTATACCAAAACAATAATTCTCCGTTGAAAAATCACGTCCAGTGGTAGTTAATTTCCAGGGTGGGACGGTAACATCAGATGCCGGGTTAAGCTTAATTAAGGAGGATCGCGCTCAAGATCATCAAATTGAGCGACGTACTTGTGTAAGCGGAATCACAATAGACTTCGCTACCAGGCAGTAAATTTAAGGGCGATGCCTTGATTCCCATTAAAGAACATCGCGGCGCAGATAGCCGAAGGCAATAATTTCTGCGTCGTTCATGACTCGACGACAATCTTCATTATGCCCGATCGCCTTCAACAGGTCGTCTGTGATAGCAGCCCTCCTCATTTTCTTCTTGGAGGGCATTTTATTACTTAATTGTCCCTAAGCCATTGCCCATAAGAGTAACTAGCAACTTGGGTTACTATTTTGAAAGTTCTGGCGTGAGGAGAATGTGGCTTTCGCCAATGCGATCAAATGCAGGTGTAGACCACCGTTCGACTACTTTGCCTAGAATTGACATTTCTTGAACTAAGCGGTCAAATTTATCAGGAGTGAGAGATTGAGGCCCATCGGATAAAGCTTTTGCAGGATTGGGGTGAACTTCAATCATCAAGGCATCTGTACCGGCGGCGATCGCAGCCATTGCCATCGATGGCACATATTCAGACCTACCAGTACCATGACTGGGATCAATCATAATCGGTAAATGGGTAAGCGATCGCAATACCGGAAGCACTGATAAATCTAAAGTATTGCGGGCATATTTACCATCAAAGGTTCTGATTCCCCGTTCGCAAAGAATCACATTAGGATTTCCTGATGCCATAATATATTCTGCCGCCATCAGCCACTCGTCAATTGTGGCAGACATTCCCCGCTTCAGTAGCACAGGTTTATCTTGAGCGCCTACCTTTTTCAGCAACGAGAAGTTGTGCATATTCCTAGCTCCGATTTGGATGATGTCAGCGACTCTCGCCACTGCTGATAAATCGGCAGCATCCATCAATTCTGTGACGATGCCCAAACCAGTAGCTTCTCGCGCTGCTGCTAATAAATCTAAAGCGCTTTCACCATAACCTTGAAACGCATAAGGTGAAGTGCGAGGTTTGTAAGCTCCGCCACGCAGAAACTTTGCTCCTGCTGCCTTCACTCGCTTTGCCGTTTCGACAATCATCGCTTCATTTTCAACAGAACAAGGCCCAGCTACCACTACGATCGGATGATGTTCGCCGAAATACACATGACCATTAGGTGTAGATACAACAACTTCGCTAGCTTGTCCATCTCGGAATTCTCGACTTACCCGCTTGAAAGGTTGTTGCACTCGTAATACTCGCTCAATCCAAGGGCTAAATTCCTGAACTTGTAATTTATCGATGCTAGTAGTATCACCAATTAATCCCAGCACAACTTTATGAGTGCCAATGCTTTTTTCTACCGTGACTCCCCAAGTGTCACTCAGTTCTTGGCTAATCCGAGTAATTTCCTCAACAGGTGTACCGCTTTTAAGTATGATAATCATGTGTTTTTCTTTGTGTATAGTTTGGGTGGATTAATCTTTACAAGTCGATGCATTAGCATTGCAGGTTGATGCATTGGCATTGCGAGTCGATGCATTGGTATTGCAGGTTGATGCATTGGCATTGCAGGTTGATGCATTGGCATTGCGAGTTGATGCATTGGCATTGCGAGTCAATGCATTGGCATTGCGAGTCGATGCATTGACATTGCAAGTCGATGCATTGGCATTGCAGGTCAAGATGTAGGGCAGCTTTAGAAAATTTGCGTGTACACCGTAGCTTTTTGTAGGAGAAGTTTGTTTAGCGTAAAAATTCTGCAAGTTGTTCTAGTTTTGTCCAAGCTGCGCCACTTTGCAGAATTTCTTTAGCAAGGGCAATACCTTTAACACAACCTGCTAAAATATCAGTCTCCCTATCAATGGCTTCACCAACTTGCAGGGCTAAGGCTGTATTTAAAGCGACTATATCTTGCTGCGCTTGCGTCCCTTTACCTTGGAGAACTGCCTTTAAGATTTCGGCATTTTCTGGGATATCTCCACCGCCCAGCGCCGCAGTTGGTGCAAAACTCAAACCAAGTTCTTGAGGATTGAGCGTTAGGGAACGCACTTTTTTATCTTGGAGTACAGCTAAATCAGTGACATCTGCTAAACCAGCTTCATCTAAACGTTCGCGTCCGTGAAGGGCGATCGCTTGCTGACATCCTAATTGGGATAAAGCTTGAACAATCTCTTCTAGTAAAAGCGGGTCATTCACACCAATAATTTGCCCTGTCGGCCGCATCGGATTTACTAGCGGGCCGAGCAAGTTAAAAACAGTCCGCACTTTCAAAGTTTTTCGCAAAGTTGCGATCGCTTTCAATGCAGGATGCCAACCGGGAGCAAACAAAAAGGTGATGCCAACTTCACCTACTGCGGCTTGCACTTTTTCAGGAGTGGCGTTGAGATTTATACCCAAAGCTTCCAACACATCAGCTGAACCAGCTTTGCTAGATGCCGAACGATTGCCATGTTTGGCAACTTTTACTCCGGCGGTGGCTGCAACAAAGGCGACAGCAGTAGAAATATTAAAGGTTGAAGCGCCATCTCCACCAGTTCCACAGGTGTCAATTAGGGGGACTGGGGATTGGGTACTGGGTACTGGGGATTGGGATTGCAAGACGGTGGCCATGCCAACTAATTCTTGTGCAGATACGCCTTTAGCTTGAATTGCGGCAAAAATCGCTCCTGATAGAACATGAGGAATGGCATCTGTGAGCCAACCATGCATCAAATCCGCAGCTTGGGAAACCGTTAACGATTGCCGATTTAACAACTGTTGCAATAAAGCTGGCCAGTTGTACAACTCAGAAGGGATGGAGATGTCCTCAGATGGAATTAGAGTTAGAGCTATCATATTGGTTATTGGTCATTCACGAAGGACAAATGATAAATGACAACAAGAAAAGAAAATTAAGGAATCAAGACTTTAGCAACAGTTTGCACATCCTTGTCACCTCTACCGGAACAATTGATAACGATGCGAGGGCTGCCTTCTAACTGAGGACAAAGGGTTTCTAGATATGCGATCGCATGAGCAGTTTCTAAGGCTGGAATAATCCCTTCTAGTTGCGAAAGTCTTTGAAATGCATCTAACGCCTGCTGATCGGTAACGCTGTAATACTCAGCGCGACCAAGATCCTTTAAATAACTATGCTCAGGCCCAACGCCAGGATAATCCAGTCCCGCGCTAATTGAATGGGCTTCTATGACTTGACCATCATCATCTTGCAGTAAATAGCTCATTGCTCCGTGCAACACACCTATTTTTCCTTTTGTCAAGGTAGCAGCGTGTTTTTCTGTGTTCACACCTTCACCCGCCGCCTCTACTCCAATTAGGCGAACTGAAGGTTCATTCAGAAACTCATAGAACAAGCCGATTGCATTGGAACCTCCACCCACGCAAGCCAGTAGAATATCTGGTAATCCTTGCCATTTCTCCTGGGATTGAGCGCGAGTTTCTATACCAATTACAGCATGGAAATCACGCACGATCATCGGGTAGGGATGGGGCCCGGCAACGGAACCCAGGATGTAATGGGTTGTTTCTACATTCGTCACCCAATCGCGAATTGCTTCAGAAGTTGCATCCTTGAGAGTTCCCGTACCTGCCTTCACTGGATGAACTTCTGCCCCCATCAACTTCATGCGGAACACGTTGAGGGCTTGCCGTTCCATATCCTGGACGCCCATGTAAACCACACATCTCAAACCAAACCGCGCACATACAGTTGCAGTCGCTACGCCGTGTTGTCCTGCACCTGTCTCTGCGATAATCCGTTGCTTGCCCATGCGTTTAGCGAGTAACACCTGAGCTAAAGCATTATTAATTTTGTGAGCGCCTGTATGATTTAAATCCTCACGCTTTAAATAAATTTGCGCTCCCGTGCCATCTGGTCTAGCGTAGTTTGTTGTCAAGCGTTCCGCAAAATATAATGGGCTGGGTCGTCCCACATAGTCGCGCAGTAAGTTTTGCAGTTGGGCTTGGAAACTCGGCTCGTTGCGATATTGATAAAATGCTGCTTCCAATTCACTTAATGCAGGCATTAAGGTTTCAGGAACATATTTACCGCCGAACTTTCCAAACCTGCCTAAAAAGTCAGGTAGCACGGTTGTAGGTGAAATGGTCGTGTTGATGTCTTGTATGCTTACCATTGTTTAAAATCCTTTCGTGTTCAAGTATTTTTTACTTTCGTTCTAACTACTTAAGGTGGAAATAGCTTAACTGTTGGCTTCCATGCCCGCCCGGAAATAAATAAACGAGTAATGAGTAATGAGTAATAAGTAATAAGTAATACCCATTACTCATTACTTCAAAAATAAATTTCTTTGGCTTTTAGCTTAAGTCTACTGAAGTAGACTGGAGATTTTTGGCGATATTTAGTCATCTTCAGATGACTTTAGCTATGAGACGGGAATTTTAATTCCCGGCGGACAAGCGGTTTTACGTTAAGTAGGTATAGCCGATAATTCTCTACTCCCTAAATCTGCGGGTGAATTTATCCCACCTTTTGAAGAGATGGACTTTCGCGCCGAGTTTCTGTAATTGCGGCTTTAAGTTCTCGACAAAATTCTTCCACGGCTTGCAATCCTTCTGTGGGGCTACCTTCAGCTAAACGTTTGACAAAGGCGCTGCCAACAATCACTGCATCTGCACCCCATTCCATGACTTGATGTGCTTGTTTTGCTTCTGAGATGCCAAAACCAACGCCGATGGGTTTATTGGTGACGCTTCGCAACTCGGTAATTAAATGCTCTACGCGGTTTTGGATTTGAGTGCGGATACCTGTAACGCCTGTCACACTAACTAGATAGATAAAACCCTGAGATTGACGAGCGATCGCAACAATTCTATCTTGAGAACTGGTAGGAGCTACGAGTAAAATTACTTCAATTCCAAAAGATGCAGCAGTCTGGATTAATTCTTCTGCTTCTTCTAAGGGTAAATCTGGCACTACCAACCCTTGCACCCCAGCAGCAGCAATTTGCGCTAAAAACGACTTAATACCCCGGTACAAAATGGGATTGTAGTAAGTAAATAAAATTATCGGCGCTTTTAGGCTAGGAATCACTACGTGTAACATCTCTAGCACTTGCTCTAATTTCGTGCCTTTTTGCAAAGCGCGGGTTGCTGCTGCTTGAATCACAGGGCCATCTGCGAGAGGATCGGAGTAAGGAATGCCCAACTCGATAAAGTCAGCACCATTGCGATCTAAGATACGTAAAGCCTTGGCAGTGGTTTCTAAGTTAGGATCGCCTGCTGTGATAAAAGGGATTAAAGCACACTGTTGGCGATCGCGTAAAGTTTGAAAGGAATCGGAGATAGAAGTCATGCTGAAAAATAGTTAATGATTGGTTAATAGTTTTGAAATAATTAAGACTTAGCAATTAGCGATATCCACGCTAAATTTTTTGTTAATGAGTCTTTGATCCTCGCAAATGAGTCTTTTAGCTCCGTTAATGAGTATCAAAGCTTCGTTTTTTAGATTTAGAGAATTCCAAATAATAAAAATATTCAATTAACTCTTGTGGGGTGGGCGTCTCGCCCGCCCTATAGACTGGGCGGGCGAGACGCCCACCCCACAATATTGAATAATTTATTTCTTGGAGTTCCTTTACCTTAGTATTCAGCACTCAAAATCTCACGCACAGCTTGTTCTACATCGCTTTGTTTAACTAAAGACTCTCCAATCAAAACCGCACGCGCACCAGCTTCAGCGACAAGAGATAAATCAGCAGGTGTATACAATCCAGACTCGCTGACGACGGTGATATCTAAGCTTTGTAATTGTTGTTGACGCTCTGCTAAAAGTTGCTGAGTTGTTCCTAAATCAAGGGTAAAATCTGCTAAATTGCGATTGTTGATTCCTACTAAACTTAGGTTATCAAGCTTTAGCACTCGATCCAGTTCAGCCAAGGTATGGACTTCTACCAGTGCATTCATGCCTAAATCATGAATTACTTGCAAAAAATCTTGGAGTTCTCGATCTGATAAAATAGCCGCAATTAACAAGACTGCATCTGCACCTGCTGTTCGTGCTAAATAAATTTGATAGGAGTTGATGATAAACTCCTTGCACAGTAAAGGTAATGCAACTTGCGATCGTACCCTTCGCAGATTATCAAAACTACCTTGAAAGAACTTTTGGTCAGTCAGAATTGATAAACAAGCTGCACCACCTCGTTCATAAGCTTGAGCAACAGCTATTGCATCAAAATCTGCGCGGATAATTCCCCGGCTAGGTGATGCTTTTTTTACCTCGGCAATTAAGCTCGGTTGGTTAGAATTTTCCTGCAAAGCAGTCAAGAAATTTCGCACAGTCGGGGCTGCATTTAACTGTTGTCGCAATGAACCTAAAGGCAGTTCTTGCTGCATTTGTGCAACTTCTTGCCTTTTATGCGACACAATGTCTTCAAGAATATGGCGGGAAGTAGCAACTTGATTAGTCATGAAATGCTAGGGGGAGTGGGGAGCAGGGGGGCAGAGGAGCAGGGGGCAGAGGAGCAGGGGGGCAGAGGAGCAGAGGAGCAGGGGAGCAGGGGAAAATAATTAATAACCAATGCCCAATGACTAATGACCAATGACTAATGACTCTTTGGCTTGCGTATATGCACGCACTACATTTTTAATGATTTCCAAACCGACTTCTCCACCTAAAGTCATGATTGATTCAGGGTGAAACTGAACGGCGGCGATGGGAAGTGTTTGATGTTCAATGCCCATAATTACGTCGTCATCAGAAATTGCTGTTACTTTGAGTTCTTTTGGCAAACGTTGCGGTAGGGCAAACAATGAGTGATATCTACCGACTGCAAAGGATTCTGGTAAGTTTTTGAAGGTGACAGAATTGGCATCAGTGACGAAAATCCGTGAAGATTTACCATGTTGAGGATAGTTGAGAACTCCCAATTCGCCATCAAAAGCTTCAACGATGCCTTGCAATCCTAGACAAACTCCGAAAATCGGAATTTGGCGATGCAGAAGGGCGCCAACAGTCTGTGAAACCCCAAAATCACTTGGTCTACCAGGGCCAGGGGATAATACAACTAAGTCAGGGCGCTCTGTATCGAATAGCGATTCTGAGAAACCATGACGCAGTGTAGTAACGCTTGCACCAATTTGGCGAATGTAATTGGCTAGGGTATGAACAAATGAGTCTTCGTAGTCTATTAATAAGATACGTTTGCCAGTTGCCGCACTTGGGAGAAGTTTCGTTAATTTTAGAGAACTGGACTCATCAATTTTCTGACTCGTTTGCTTCACACGGCGAATTGTTTCAAATAACGCGGCGGCTTTGGTAATTGTTTCTTGTTCTTCTGCTTGAGGTATGGAGTCATAAAGAACAGTAGCACCGACTCGCACTTCCGCAATGCAATCTTTTAATCGAATTGTCCGCAGAATTAAGCCAGTATTTAAATTCCCGTTGAAATTTAAATAGCCGACTGCTCCACCATACCAACGTCGGGCGCTCTTTTCGTGCTGTTCAATAAAATTTATTGCTGCCCTTTTGGGTGCGCCGGTGACTGTAACTGCCCATGTATGCGAGAGAAAGGCATCTAAAGCATCAAATTGCGATCGCAGAGTACCCTCAACATGATCTACTGTATGTATCAGGTGGCTGTATAATTCAATTTGGCGACGACCAATGACTCGTACTGAACCAGGTTCGCAGATTCGGGATTTGTCATTGCGATCGACATCAGTACACATGGTCAACTCAGCTTCATCTTTGTGAGAGTTGAGTAAATGACGAATTTGCACCGCATCATCAAGAGCATCTTGTCCCCGGTTAATAGTGCCACTAATGGGACAAGTTTCTACCCGCCTACCCTCAACCCGCACAAACATTTCTGGAGATGCGCCAATCAGATATTCGCCACCTAAATTAAAAATAAATCCATAAGGACTAGGATTTATATCCTTTAAAGTATTAAATAGTTTGCTGGGTTCATCTTCATAACCTTCAAAAAAGTTTTGACTAGGAACAACTTCAAACAAATCGCCTCTGCGGAAATAATCGAGTGCAACCTCAACTTTTTTCGCATATTCCCCTATTTTATGGTCAGCAGTTTGATTTGGTAAAAGATGTTTGCCGCGATAATCTACAGACTCTCCTGTTCTCGGAAGATTCTTGGTGTTACCGTGCGCTGTTTTAAAATCATATTGTAGACGAAAGGCACGTTGCTGATAGTAGTCAACAACAATCAATTCATCTGGTAAATAAAGCACTAAATCGCGCTGATCTGTAGGACGTTCTAGATGTTGGGTAATTGGTTCAAACTGAAAAACTAAGTCATAACCAAACGCCCCATACAAGCCTAAATGCTCGTCTTCTTGACTAGAGAAAGTATCTAGAACTTCGCGGACAACGGTAAATGACGAAGGCTGTTTACTACGTTCTTCTTCAGTAAATAATTTTTCTGAAGGTTTAATAAAGCCTATAACAATGTTATTTTCTTGAGTGACATTCTCAAGTTGTTCTGACTGAAATAGTCTTTCTAAAAGGAATGGCAAAAGTACTTGACCGCGTTCATTCAACGCTATCAAAGTAAAAGCATTATCCTGTGTAGTCAACTCTAACGGTGGATTGACAAATCCAATTGCCCATCTTTTGTATCTGCCTGGATATTCATAGCTACTTCTTAGCAACCCTCCACGCTGAGAATTTAAATGGAACAGAATATCATCGAGGGCAGTGTCTATCTTCACTTCGGTTATGGAGCGAGAAACACTGACATCACCAAGGGTTTTGTAGGAACGTGAATCAAAAACCATGAGTAATTTCTCTTGAATATTTGTTAGTCAATCATCAATCATTATTAGTAGTTATTTTCAAATCTAGAACAGACTTAGACAACTTTCTGTCAATCTAAGCCAACATATTCTTTTTAAAAGATGTAATCAAAAACCTTTCGCCTCTCATTTAATAATACTAGAGATCAAGCAAATAATACATTGAATAATTTTTCGATTAGGTGTCAATTTATTCGCTTTTTACACTGCTTTCCTAGTACATTTTCCAACAACCTCATTTAAAAATTTTCGCCTCCCCCAAAAGTAGTAAATAACCTCATAAAACCTCTGCGTTTAAAACTCTCCCCTCACTTCCCCCAACAGCGATATTGCTTCCCCATACAAAAACAAATCCACCTCATGAACCTCAATCCTTTTTCCAATCCCTTTCAACAGCGTCAAAGTCAACTCTCCCCCCAAATGTTCGCGGAATTCAGTCAAACCCCGAAACAAACAATTAGGATCTTCCAATTGTGATAACTTATCAGCAAGTTCAGGCACATACAACGTGAAACCCAACGCCGATAAAGTATTTAATATCCGTTGCCACTCCGAACAATCGAGCAATCCTGCCAAATAAGAATAAGTGCTATCCAAAGCAATACCGATCGCAACTGCTTCGCCATGACGCAAGCGATAATTTGTCAAATGCTCCAGTTTATGAGCCGCCCAATGTCCAAAATCTAGGGGACGAGACGAACCCATTTCAAAAGGATCGCCGCCATTGGCAATATGTTCTAAATGCAACTGAGCGCAACGGTAAATAACCTGTTGCATAGTATCCATATCTCGCCCCCTCAAAGCTGCGGTGTGAGAGTGGATAAAATCAAAAAAGCTAGCATCTTTAATCAGCGCCACTTTTACTGCTTCTGCGATTCCAGAACGCCAATCGCGATCGTCTAGAGTTGTCAAGAACGCAGAGTCATTTATAACTGCATAAGGTGGCGCAAATGTGCCGAGAAAGTTCTTTTTACCAAAGGCATTGATGCCGTTTTTAACGCCAACCCCAGAATCATTTTGCGCTAACACCGTTGTCGGAATCCGAATGAGACGGATTCCCCGGTGAGCAGTTGCGGCTGCATATCCTACCAAATCCAATAGCGCCCCGCCCCCGATCGCTAATATGTAAGAGTGGCGACATAATCCGGCGGCTTCAATCTTTTGCTGGATTTGCTCTAATAGAGTGCGATCGTTTTTGGCAGCCTCTCCTCCCGAAATTATCATCGGTTCAGCTGCGATCGCTAGTACCTGTGCATAAAACTTGGTATACGCGACTAATTGCTTTACCAATTCCGGTTGATGCTTTAATATTCCTGCATCTACCACTACAACTAATTTCTTCGGCTTTGCCTCTTCATCTGCACCAATCACTTGGGCTAAGATGGGGTTTTTCAACTCAAATAAATTTTGGGTGAAGTAAACCTCGTAGTTGAAAGTAACCGAAACACGCTGATGAATTAACTTACTTTTTTGCTTGATGTCAACTACCATAAGTTTGCTCTTTAAAGACTAATATTTGTGTGTATCTTTGGTTTAAAATCTCGTTGGATAGCCATTGCATTTAAAGGCTGCATAAAAGTATTAATTTTTTCTTCAAAAAAGCTTTGAGCCTTTTCAAATTCCTGAATTAATGCGTCTCTGTCTTTCATCGCTACTAGTTTTGCCAAACGACTGTAAGTATCAGCTAAAAAGCTAATTGCATCACACCTTTCTTCTGTAGCTAGCATCTGAAGCTGCTAATAATGATATGCGATCGCTCAGTAAGGCGATCAAGCGTTGGTCAGTTTTTTTCAGATGATCTGAATAAGAGGATTTCAAAGGCATTTTTCAGTCCCCAATTTTCAAATATCAACAAGTGATTCCTTAGAACTCAATTTAGGCAACATATCCAAAGTTCTTGCTCTTTTGGCAATCATATTAGAAAATAACTCTTCATACCGATTTAGTGCTTGCTCAAAGGAATAGTTTTCTACCGCAAACTTTCTTCCTTCACGCCCTAATTTTGCTGCTAATTCTGGCTGATTATATAAATCCAATACCGCAGTGGCTAAAGCATCTGCTGACTCTGGCTTAACGATAATACTGCCGCCACTTTCCTTGATAGCTTTCGCAGCAGTCCCAACTGCGGGAACTGAAGCCACAATTGGGCGACCACTGGCTAACAATAGTGGTATTTTAGAAGGCATATTGAAGGAAATCACATTGCACTTTTGCACAATCAACCCAATATCAGCAGCCGCTAACATTTGCGGTAGTTTTTCTCGCGGTTGCAGTGGCAAAAGCAAAACGTTATCTGCACCACAAGTAAGACAATGTTTTTGTAACCTTTCGAGGGCTTGGGATTCGCCAGCGATGACAAAGACAATTTCTTTGAGATGACGCAACCGAACTGCTGCTTCTATAACTGTCTCCAAACCTTGGGTGAGAGCAATATTACCTGAATAAAGCACTACAAATTTATCATCGAGTTCATGGATAGCTCTCCAAGAGTTATTCTGCTTTGGTAAAGGGCGAATAAAGTTTAGATTTACCCAATTGGGAATGCAAGCAATTTTATTAACAGGGACATCTTTATTGATTAAATTATCTACAAAGCCATCGGCAATGACGCTAATAGTATGTGCAGTTCGGTAGGCAAATTTTTCTAAAGCTTCCAGAGCGAGAATCATCAACTTATTTTTAATTAGCCCAATCCGCACAGCCGCTTCCGGGAGGATATCTTGCACATTCAGCACGACTGGGCAGTTATATAACCAACTTATTAAGGTTGCAGGTAAACAAACTAGTAACGGCGGCACTGTTAAGAGAATTAAATCAGGTCGCTCACCTCTAAGAGCTTGTGGCAAACTTGTAAAGACAAAGCTCAACTCTAACAGCAGCCGATCTACCAGATTAGGTTTAGACTTAATCCGCAGGTAACTACGTTGAATGGTGACACCATTTATTTGTTCAGTAACGTATAACTTACCTCGATAGCGATCGTAAATCTGACGCTGAGGATAGTTAGGCATACCTGTGATTACGCGCACTTGATGCCCTCGCTTCACCAGCCCTTCGGCTAGTTCAGTCATCAAAGGTGCAATACCAATTGGTTCTGGATGATAGTTGTATGAATAAATCAGAATGTGCATGAACTGTTAATTTCCTGAAAGCACCTTAATTTTGTAATTCATAATTACAGTTAGCCAGTAGCAAAGCGTAACGCACCTAAATTATGGAGATGGTGCGTTATGCTCTTGGCTAACGCACCCTACTGGCATGGCAAGACTAAAATAGTGCATTACCTAACTCTTGTGGGATGGGCGTCTCGCCCGTCCGGGGCGGACAAGATGTCCACCCCACAAGAAAATTTATTGCAACATTTCAGCCTTGTCACGCCACTACGAAACTACAAAACTCTTTAATTACGAGTTACGAATTAGTAATTCTTTAAATTAAAGATTGGCTTTTGTTGCCCACGTTTCCGCAGTGTGACGGTAGCAGCCCCAAACCCAAGCAATACTAAACCCAATGCTGAACTAGGTTCTGGCACTTGCCTTCTGCCTTCTACGTTTAACACTTGGACGCGACCTTGGAAGAAATCGCCTAGATAAAGCTTGCCATCTTTATAGCTTGTGCCACCCGTCCAGTTAAATGTGCCTGGTGTGAGGTCAAGGGGATCGCCAAAGGGAGGCTGACCCAGTTGGGGAGGTGTTGCGGCGGCAGCCTTACCATAAGCTGTCAGGAAGTTACCGTTTTTATCGAATACTTGGATGCGGCTGTTGATAGAATCTGCCACATAAATATTCTCAAACTCGTCCACTTCTAGGCCGATGGGCTGATTAAATTCCCCATCTCCAATGCCTTGTTTGCCAAATGTGAACAGAGGATTACCTTCAGGATCGAGTACTTGAACGCGGTTGTTAAACTGGTCACTAACATAAAAATTGCCACTGACTGGGGAAATTCTTAAACCTGCTGGGCCTTGAAACTGACCAAGTTGAGTGCCAGAAGTGCCAATGCTGCTAATTAGTTCGCCATCTTTAGTGTATTTATTGATCTTGTCGCCGCTAAAATCACCTATATAGACATTCCCAGTTTTGTCAAATGTCACACCAGATGGGCCAAAAAAAGCTCTACCCGGTATGAGACCGCCAAACTCACCAAATGATTTAATAAAGTTACCCTGGGGATTGAAGACATTAACGCGGTTGTTGAAAACATCTCCTACATACAGATTCCCAGTTTGCGGATCGATTTCTAAAGCCGATGGTTCGTCGAATTGTCCAGGCCCTTTGCCGCCCTCGCCGATCGCTCCAATATAATTACCTTGAGGATTAAATACTTCAACCTTGTTACCAATGTTTGGGTTAAAAGTGCCGTCCGGGTTAAGACCGCGACCGTTACTTATAAGGGTGTTCCCGGAGCTATCTACTGTTATGCCTTGGGGAACAAACAACTGCCCAGGAGCAAAGCCAGGACTACCAATACTTCTGTCATAAGTTAATGTTATGGCTTTGGCTTGCGCTGCTGCTGCCAACACCATAAATCCAGTACCGAGAATGCCGATCGAGAAATTTTTGACTAATCCCATGAATTTTAAGTCCTGGTTGTATGAGTTATACTCGTTCCTAGACTAATTTCGTTCCCAGTCCTAGTTTGGGAATCCTAAAATTTGGGCTGCTGCCTCTTGTTGGAAATGCAATTTTCTATGTGAGGCAACAGCCTATTCTGTAAGCATTCCCTGACAAAGCCAAGGTTTTGAGGAATTAGATAGTTTCTGCTTTAGCTAGCAAACCCAACTTTTCTTGGCGTTTGCGCTTGCTGTTAGCAGCAGTTGCGCCTACACCAGCGAGTGCTAATAAGCCAACTAATGAACCAGGTTCGGGGACTTTTTCTGCAACGATACCATCCACCCGAACAACCTCCCCTAGTCCTGGGCCGACACCGCGATTGGTAATATAAATCTTGCCATCAGGGCCAATATCAATTCCATCAGCCGAATCTAGCCCTTGACCTGCGGCAACAAGCGTTGTGCGAGTGCCGTCAGGAGCAACTTGGATCAGAGAACCAGGTAAATTTGTGATGTCACCCCCTAATTGAGAGGTATCGCTGAATTGTAAAACCAGCAAATCGCCTTTCTGATCAAAGGTTAGGTCGGTGATGTGCGTAAAGCCATCTAGAAAAACTTCTGGTTTTTGATCTTCGCCAATGCGGAAAATCTTCGACTTACCTGCTGGATAAGGAAAACCCGTATATTCACCAACGTATAAAGCTCCATCGGGGCCAATTGTGCCACCTGTGGGTACTGATTGAATTGCTATTTTTCCTCCCGGAAGCTCATCTAATAGCCCAGGAGGTAGTTGTAATCCTGGTGGCAAATCTGACTTATTAATGATGGTTTTAGGAATTGCGATCGCCTCTGACTTACTTCCATCAAGTTTAATTTTGTAAGCAGCGTTCCCACCCCCGTCAACGACATAAGCACTATCACCATTAATAGTCAGATCATAGGGATTGGTAACTACATCCCCACCGTCTGGATTTTTGGTGATTTCATACTTGGCAAAGTCAAAAATACTGGTGAGAGATCCCGTATTCAAGTCAACTTTGTACAGTTGTCCTAGTAGCGGTGTATTCAAAACTTTATCGGGTGTTGATGGCGGGAAAGTAGCAAGTTGATTTTGTGGGAGGGGGGATTGGGAACCAAGGTTAAGTGTTGCTAGATCGCGGTTTCCTGGATAACCAGCAAATCCTGTCAGAAGATAAGCAGTCCCTTGAGAATCGAATTGTATGTCTTCAATACCAGCGCCTTGGTTGCCAGTAGGTTGTTCTGCAAGAGACTGAAAGTTATTAAGTAGACGCTGTTTGGTGCCGTTTGGTGAAACTTTGACCAGTGAACTAGTATTACCAGCACAGATCGGCTGAAACAGAGTACTCGGAGATGGTTGACAATTTCCATTACCTCCGATACCTGGCTCTGCTACGTAGAGACTCCCATCAGGGCCAAAGCTAACACCCCGTGCATTACTGATTCCATCGACAACTGTCGTTAGCGTTGCAGCTTTTACATCTGGTGTTCCACAAATAGCAGCAAAACAAAATGTCAGAGATGTAAGAGCAAATGACTTGAGTTTCATACCTTTGGAGATTGAGAATTAAATAATTTGTTTGGGGAAATTTTTATTAAGAAGAATTCAGGAAACGCGATAAATCACGTCTGCACTCTTGTAGAGACGCGATTCATCGCGTCTCTACAAGAGTCAGAATTCTGGATGGTTTCTCTTTTTGTGCAACCAACCAATGCCTAAAGCAGCGATCGCAAATACGCCTAAAACAGAATCAGGTTCAGGAATAGATTTGGTATTCTCAATTCTGAGAACTTGTCCAAGTCCTGGGCGATCGCTCCGGTTGGTGACGTATACTGCACCATCAGCACCGATAGTCAGGGCGCTAGGTGACTCTAATCCATTGCCACTCAGAAGAGTGGTGCGTGTACCATCGGTAGCTATTTTGATCACAGAACCATCAAAATTACCCTTCCAGGCTGACTGATTGGCGTACTGCAAAGCATACAAATTGCCTTCAGGATCAAATTGCAAGTCTGTGAGTTGGGTAAAACCATCTGCATATACTGTTGACTTGCCATCAGCACCAACTCGATAGATTTTTGCCCCTCCTTCAGGGAAGGGAAAACCAGTAAATTGGCTGATGTAATAAGCACCATCAGGGCCTTTTGTCACACTGGAGGGTACTGGTTGAGTTGCAAACTGCGATCGCACCTCTTCATCAATAGATGGCACTTGTCCAGGTTCATTAGATGGTGTACCTGAAGGTGGAAAGACGGGATTAGTTAATATGTCTTGGGGAAACGCAACTATCGACTGCAAATTTCTACCATCAGTATTAACACTGAGTAGGTCATTTGCACCTGCATCAACTGCAACTAACTTATTGCCATCTATGACAAAACCCAAAGGATTGCTACCGACATCACCACCATCAGGATTGTTGACGAGTTCATAGTTAGCTAAATCAGCAACACTCGTCCAGGAATTGGTATTAAAGTCGGGAGCAATGATTTTACCGAGGTCAGTGTAACCTAAATTGCGATCGCGAAAGGTTGGATTAGCCCCATACCCAATCAGAACATAAGGCTTACCTTTAGTATCAAATTGGATGTCACGAGGCCCACCGGCTCCGGTTCCATCTGGTAATGCTAAAGAAGGAAGTCCCGTAAGTATGCGCTCGGTTTTACCATTCTCAATTTTGGTAACTGCGCCACTAGTGCCATAGCATAAAGAATCACCTTGACCGCTTGCTGGTGGAACACAAGCGCCATTTCCTCCGATTCCCGCCTCTGTGACATAGAGATTACCATCAGGGCCAAAGCTCAAACCACCAGCATTATATAAACCGTCGGCGATTACCGAAAATGATGCAGCTGAGGCAGCTTTCATTCCCGAAAAAGCGGCAACACAAAAAGTTAGAAAGGTAATAGTAAGGTGTTTTAATTTCATGTGTTGCGGAGAATTGAGGTAGGAATTTTAAACGCAGAGGGACGCTGAGGGAAGCGCAGAGGAACGCTGAGGTTTTAGTTAGTAACTAGGGATTCTTGAGTTTTTGGGAGGTAGCTCATTCCTCGGTCAAATGATTTGAGGTTGCCAGCTTTGGCTTCGAGTAAACGTTTAATGTTCATGCTCTCAGCGCCATAGTCTTCAATTTGAAGTTTGCCATGAGTAACAGTTCCATCTGTTTTCCAGAATGTGATTCTATGCAAGATAAAACCAGAAGCTTCGGGGTCAGCGAAAGCGTAGGCAGTTGGGATAAGTAACGCTACAGAACGCTGATAATAGTCGTAATTTGGATAAAAATATTCTTGTTCAAGCAAGTAGTATTTACTCAGACTATGAACTCGCACAGAAACTTTTACTTTCTGGTCATATTCATCTTTGAATTCACCTGATTCAGAACTAATATCACCATTTGGTCGTAGTAAATGCGCCCATTCATCTACGTTTTGTAAGTCTTTTAAGTATTCAACGCCGATTTCAATAGGGGCATCAACATAAATGGTGTCTGTATCGATAAAGTGGCTTCCTTTGGCTGCGGAAGTCAGACCGGCCTTGCGTTCTAAGTTACCTTTGAGAGAACGACATTCAGAAGTATGTACTGTGTGAATTCCCTGCATAATCATCTGAGTCTGCCGTTTGGGATCGACAAAGCTCAACCAATGAAAGTACACACCTTTTTCATCTGTTCCCGGCTCAATGTAGTCTGTAGGAAATAGCAAAACCGGGTAAACCTGAAAATATTTCTGATACTCTAATCCACAATGCCACTCAATACCGTAGAAAAGCGGATTTTCTAGTTTTTTAACATGATAATAAAGATTTTTGTGATAACCGGATGCAGTTCCGAGCCAGGTATCTTCATCAATTTGTTCTTTCATCCGGCTATAAAGTGTCCATTCGTCCAAGTTCTTTAAACTACAAAGGTAGTCAAAGGCGCTCTCTGGTGAAGTCGCAATATAAGCTGATGTTGCAAAAGTATTTCTTTCCACTTTTTACTCCTGAAGATAATAATAATTAAGCTGCGATCGCTTGAGTTTTGTTTCGCTTACTATTGTTGATTCGGTCTTCTGCTAATCGCCTGGCAGCATCGTTAGTACTAACTTCCTGGGCTTTAGCAATATCAAAAATTGCTAATAGCGTGTCATAAATGTTATGCACTTGCTTGAAAGCTTTTTCTTCGTCATAACCAATCATTTCGTTATAAACATTGATTAAACCTCCAGCATTAATTACATAATCAGGGCTGTAAAGAATCCCTTTTTTGGCAAGCATTTGACTATGTAGTTGCTCATTCTCCAATTGATTATTCGCTGCACCAGCAATAATCGAAGCTTGCAGAAAAGGAATTGTATGACTGTTAAGGATTCCTCCTAAAGCGCAAGGAGAAAAAATATCTACATCAACAGCATAAATTTCGTTTGGTTCAACAACAGTTGCCCCAAAAAGCCGTTTTACCTCTTCTGCTTTTGCTGGATCTACATCGCTAACAAAAAGCTGGACATCATGCTCATGTAAATGCCGACAAAGATTTTTACCAACATTTCCTAAGCCTTGAACTGCAACTTTCATACCATCAAGTCTTTTGCTCTGCCAACGAGACTCAACAGCAGCTTTTATTCCGAGAAAAACTCCTAGTGATGTTATGGGAGCAGGCCCACCAGATTTTTCTGATACTCCAACAACATGTTGAGTTTCTTGACTAATTGTCCGTACATCGTCAGGGGTAATATTAACATCTTGCCCGGTAATAAAACGCCCATTCAAACTATCAACAAAACGTCCGTAAGCTCTCAACAGATCATCTGTTTTATTTTCAGGATTAGCAATGATGACTGCTTTACCGCCACCAGCCGGAATATTTGCACAGGCGGCTTTATATGTCATTCCCCGACTTAAACGAAGTGCATCTTTTAAAGCAGCTTCTTCATTGACATAAGGCATGAGTCTTGTAGCTCCCATCGCTGGGCCCAAGGTCGTATCATGGATGGCAATAATTGCCTTAATTTCAGGATTTTTACCATGACAAAAGAGAACTTGTTCGTGACCCATTTCTCTAACAGTTTCAAATAGCAGCATTTTTACCTCTCGATATTGTTTGGAATTGGTTAGAGAAAGTAATGACCATTACAAAATGTAAATATATAGACATAAAAACACTCTCAAAGATTAAGATGGGATGAAGTTAGAAAAAAGCTTGGTGTTCAAAAATCAAAAGTTCCAGTTTTCTGAGGATGTTTTTGGCTGGAGTAAAGTTTTTGCCACATCTAAATTCATCATTATGCTGAATAGACGAATCCAAACAGCGTTGTAAATTCCGCTTTCTTGGAGTGTTTTAATGTCTATAAGAATTGAATGAGATTGCAAGCTTTTAAAGTCAAATCATGGGAAATGAAACTTGCTTGGCAGCATTTTTAGCCGAACTTGATCTGACTCCTTGTGCGGCCAAACTCTTATTACGTCCACCAGAGGGTGCAGGTCGATCGGCATCAATCACGACATCGATCAGAAAGGGAACATTTGATGCGATCGCTTGTTCTAATGCTGGTTCAATATCCGACTCTCTGACGACTACGATCGCTTCTGCTCCCATCCCACGAGCAATCATGGCGAAGTTTGTGGGTGGAAGTGTTGCATCTGCACCCTTTAATCCCAAGATTTTCATCCCTTGATGGCACATGTTGTAACGTGCATCGTTGAGTACAATCCAGATTGCAGGAATTTTGTATTTCACGGCTGTGCTGATTTCGTTATTCATCAGCATTGCTCCATCGCCAACAATCCCTACAGCTTTACTATTGTTCGCCAGCGCTGCACCCAACACTCCGGTGACAGCATGACCCATTGCGCCGACTCCGGTGCTGACTCGGTAACGATTGGCTTCGGCAAATTGCAGTAAATGAGTTGACCAAGTAAAGGAATTACCGCACTCTGCCATAACTACCGCATTGCTACCTTCAACAACGAGCTTTTGAATTGCTGCCATCAATACTTCTGGCCGCACTGGATAATCTACATCTGGTGCAGGTTCAATTGCTTTATGTTCTGGACGAGGTAGCGATATTGTGGAATGAGGAGCATCTGGTAATTGCTGCAATAACTCTTTCACAAAAGCTTTGATATCAGACCGAACCCCGAAAGTTTCAACGTGAGGATAGGCTACACCTGGTACTTCTGGATCAATATCGATATGGACAAAGCCTCCTTTGGGAACTAGCGCCGAACTCCAGAAAGAAGTCGGTTCGCCAAGGCGGGTTCCTAGTACGAGTGTGCGTAGTGGGGGATGTTCTTCCATATAAGTTAAGACGGAAGCATGACCACCTAAACCTGTGACACCCACAAACTGGGGATGATCTTCGGGGAAAATACCTTTACCACGGGGTGAGCAGATAACGGCGGCTCCGGTTTTTTCAGCGAGTTCAAGGATTTCGGCTGCTGCATCACGCGCACCGAAACCAACCCAGATAGCAAAGGGGCCGGATGATAATAACTCTACCGATTTAGCGATCGCTTCTTTGGAAGCAGTCATCGGAAATGGCGAAACATCTAGTTGGGGTAAGGCTATATCCTCAGCTAAACTTGTTTGCACAGCAGTGGGAATGCTCAAATGGGCAACAAATCCGCCTGGTTGCGCTAAAGCTAAAGCCAATTTACGAAAAATCTGCGGTAATTGAGCCGCAGATTCAATCGTGATTGCATAGTTGAATAGCGCTCCTGGGGTAAAAATTCCTCCACTTGGCAAGGTATAAGTGCTGGTTTCTTGAATTGCCCAACGTCCACGCTGCGGTGCTGAGGTGCAAGCCGACAGTAAAATTACCTTAGCACCCTCCCCACGAGCCGCAAATAATCCGGTGAGGGCGTTGGTGATCCCCGGCCCGGCTGTGGTAAAAACTACAGTGGGGCGGTTATTCGCAAAGTAAGCTTCGGTGGCTGCAAATGCGGCTCCGGCTTCATGGCGGAAGTTCAATACCTCTATAGTGCTGTTGGATAGCGCACCCCAAAGGCTGGCCATCGCGCCACCAGCGACACCAAAAGCGTAGCTTACTCCCAAATTTTCCAACATTTGAGCGATCGCATCGGCAACTGAGAGCGTTGGGGTTGTTTCATCGTTTAAAAAAGGCTGAATTTCCCCATTCTTCTCCGATTCATCAAGCTGACGGGAGTCAGACACAGATTCTACATATCTGTTTTCTGGAAGTTCCTTGTATGGCTCAGTGGTGATGGGAGGAGAGTTTGAACCAGTATAGTTTTGACTCATTGGTTTCACGTAATTACAGAAATTTACACAAAGACTTTTAATTTACAATTGCAGCGCGAGAAATACTTAATACAAACAACTCTGTTGTTTACTACAGCTATGACCTAGCTTGGGCGATAGTAGAAATGGTTGATCGCTGCTGATTGATGCTCGTGAGCGCAGTACCAAAAAATTTTTACCACAAAGTATACAAGAGTTGGATCTGTGCTTCTTGTGATCAGAATAAAGCAGAGCAAGACCGTTGTACAATCAAAAATCTTTTGATGTGGGTGTCAATTCTTTCGCTTCTATGGTGATAACTACAGTATTTGAGTAGATTAGCGGGGAAAAACTAAATCATATAAAGGTGTATAAAGTAGCAACTAGCCTGAACTCAAACACATCTCATAATCTTTACAAAGCTTAATACAGCTAGCTTTAATAGCACCGATGCCTGCGGCGGGCTACGCCTACTACTTACTGAAGCGTCTGGCGAGGTTCTTAGATTGTGGTAGTTATTATGATGAAAACCTAATTTGCAATGAAAAATCTTTTGATCTGGTTGTCAATTCTTTCGCTTTGATCGTGATTGTGACATTTGCAACTTAGTCACCCGGAAAGATAATATTTTGAGAACGCAGAAGCGGTACATTACCAAATTTGCAATAGAAAATCTTTTGATATGGGTGTCAATTCTTTTGTTTTAGAACTTATACAAATTTTTATCCGAATTAAAGCATGAGCCGATTTAGAACTCTTTGGGTCAATTATATGTAAGGAGAAAGACATCACTTATTAACTTTTTATAAGAAGAATTCAGAACTCAGGAGCGGAGCCGGAGACGCTCCGCCTCCGGTCAGAATGGGCTAAACCTTAGCTATCCGCTAACAGTATGAATTCTGTACGAGTGGATAATGAATATTGGTTAAAAGCACGTAAGAGGTGGGCGAAAAAAATTAAAATATTCTCGCCTGAAAACTCAATCCCTTTATGGGTCGAGTATTCTGAATTCTGAATTCTGAATTCTGTTTTATATTTCTTTTGAGAGATGACTAAGCGTTGACTACGTAATTAATTGATAAGATATATTTTTTTGACATAAATTTAGTTATACATACTTAGTATAACTTCGTGTTTCATTATGATAAAACAAACACGAAGTTATACGTAAGCATATTCGTATAATTTCGGTACTATTGTACTTCTTAGGACAGATGTTTAAGCATATTCTTATATAGTTAGATACATCAGAGAGTAAGTTAAGATAGATTAAGCAAATAAGTTAATGAGTGAAATTTGTTCATTTAAGCCAGGTCTAGCATTGCACATGACGTTTATAAGAAGAATTCAGAACTCAGGAGTCAGAATTCAGTATGAATTCTGTACGAGTGGGTGATAGCGTAGCGTTAGCGAGTCCGCGATAGCGCTGGCGGCAAGCGAGTATTTTCGAGTCGCGTCTGAATATTGGTTAAAAGCACGTAAGAGGTGGGCGAAAAAAATTAAAATATTCTCGCCTGAAAACTCTATCCCTTTATGGGTAGAGTATTCTGAATTCTGAATTCTGTATTCTGACTCCTGTTTTATGTTGAAAATCAAACGACTCTACACTAGTACAGCATGGCGTAAATCCAACTGCCATCTTAATTAACCAGACAGATAGGCGCAATTTATGAATTGTCTCTATTCAAGCAACTGGTTAAAGGCAGGTAAACTTCTGCCACAGTGTACTAGTAGTTCGCTAAAGTCCTTGGCGAAGGAAAAATTAAAGGATAAAGATTTTTATCCTTTAACTTTTCCCAGTAGAAACCCAGTAATTTTAGGTTGGTGAACCATTTAGTTAGTTTTGGTAGAAGGCTAATTGAAATTTAAAATGTTTTTCAATTTACTTAGATAGCAGTTATTAACTCTTATCTAACAAGATTTCTTGACTAATCTGAATTGGATTTGTCTAAATTTTATGCTGCTATCAAAACCTATTTAAATAATCGACATTTTTTTAAATATTTAGATTTCTTGGAAAAATTTGGTTCAATAATTTGCATTTTGTTGGTACAATAAGTTTTATTAAGTTAGTCAGTAACATTTGTTAATTTACTAGGTAATTTGATCTTTTAACAGCTAAAGAATGCACCAAATATTTTAGTAAGTTATGACCGTTAACTCATCAATACCTATGCTGCTGATTGATTACCAGGGGAAGTAGAAATATGAATTCTGGCGAATATGCACTAGCTAGATCAAACAATCAATGGGCACTACAGCCAGAAATAGAGATGAAGTTTGCTCACTTTCTAATAAATCAGGCTGTAGATGCTGCCTTCTGTTTAGGAGCAAACTCGCAGTTTCTTTACGTCAATGATGCCACTTGTCTGATGACTGAGTATTCCCGTGAGGAATTACTTTCCATGAGGCTAGATGATATAGATATAGACTTTTCTCTACACAATTGGTCAGATATTAGCTCACGAGGTTCCCTTACCTTTAAATCTCGCTATCAGACAAAAGGAGGTCGGATATTTTTGGTAGAAATATCCATGAACTATGTTAAACACCAAGATATGGAATTTGGCTGTGCCTTTGCTCGTGAAAAAACTGATGAAATAGTAGAATTAAGCGTACAAAAATGGACTGATGAATTAAGGGATACCAAAGACAATTTACAACAGGAATTTTCTCAACTCAAGGCAAAAGAAGTAGAACTAGAAACATCTCTTTCTTTGCTTCGTTCTACTCTTGAATCTACTGCCATTGGTATTGTTGCAGTTAATTTTGAGGGAGATATTCTGAGCTTGAATCAGAAATTTGTGGATATGTGGCAGATTCCAGATTCGCTAATACTATCTAAGAAATGTCCCCGATGTAAAGCGTTTTTTGAGAACCAACTTAAAGATCCACAAGCCTTTAATCGGCTGATTTGGGAAGTGTCTAGCCAGTCTGATTTTGAGAGCTACGACATTCTAGAGTTAAATGATGGGAGAGTTTTTGCACACTACTCTAAACCTCAGTTGCTTGAGGGCAAAATTATTGGGAGAGTATGGAGTATTTGGGATATTACTGAATCCAAACAGACTGAAGAAGCATTACGATTAAACGCAACTAGATTTCGGACAATAGCCGAAACAACAGATACCAGCACTTTTCTGATTCAAGGCACGCGGCTTTGCTATGTAAATCCGGCAGTAGAGCAACTCACTGGCTACACAAAAGAGGAACTGCTAACAGGTTTTGATCTTCACCGACTGATTAAGAGCAAGAAACGCAGGCAGGTACGTAAGCCGAATGAAGCAGCTAACTTTGAATACCAGGAGATGAATCTTTTGACGAAAAACGGCACGGAGCGCTGGCTAGCCTGTGCGGTTGCCAAACTTGATGGAGGGCTGGATTTTGGTGGAAAACCAGTAGAAATGATTGCAGGCATCGATATTACTGATTACAAATATGCAGAATTAGGTCTTAACCAAGCTTTAGAACAAGCCAAACAACTTAGCGAACTTAGAGCGCGTTTTCTTTCTATGGTTTGCCATCAATTCCGAACTCCGCTGAATATTGTTTCATTTTCTAATAGTTTATTAAAAGAAGAAGTAGACAAACGTACACAGAAAAAAATCCAACCATTACTCGATCACATTCAAAAAGCTACTGAACAACTGAGCCTGATGTTGGATGATATTTTGTTCTTCTCTAAAGCAGAAGCCGCAAAATTAAACTTTGAACCAAAACCGCTTGAGTTAGTTGAGTTTTGTCAGAATTTAGTTGCACAAATGCAGATGAGTGTTAACCAAAACCCAATCATTTTTGTAACTTCAGATAATTCTCTAACAGCTTATACAGATAAAAAATTGTTAGAGCCTATTTTGAAGAATTTGCTTGACAATGCAATTAAGTATTCTCCCCAAAATATGGGAATTAATTTTGAACTGTCTTGCGAAGATGAAAAATTAATTTTCCAAGTACAAGATAAAGGTATTGGTATTTCAGTAGTAGATCAACAACGAATATTTGAGCCATTTTACCGTGGTAGTAACATCGATCATATCCCTGGTACTGGACTAGGACTATCTATTCTTAAAACCCTTGTAGATTTACATCATGGTCAAGTTTATGTAGAAAGTGAAGTTGGTGTTGGCACTAAGTTTACTGTAACGCTGCCATTAATGAAATCAGAGTTTACTTGTTCCGAGTTATGAGTGTCTAAATAAAGCATAGTTATTCATTAAAAACTAAAAAATCATAACTCTCAAAACGAGGTAATTAATTTCATGACTATTTAGATATTCACTAAAGAGTGTAGTAATTAGCTTCTGTAAAAAATTATAGTAATAGAAAATGATGTCCGAATCGTCGAAGAAAATTCTCGTTATTGAAGATGATAGTGTTACGCGCAATCTTTATGTACAAGGTCTTGAGGCTAAAGGGTTTGATATGATAGGCGCTCAAAACGGTCGTATTGGTATCCAACAAGCACAAAGGGATACACCCGACTTAGTGATTTGCGATATTACGATGCCCGATATGGATGGTTATAGCGTTTTAAATACGTTACGCCAAGATCCTGTGACAGCAATTATTCCTTTCATTTTTCTAACTGGCAGTAGCACCAGAGCAGATGTTCGCAAAGCTATGGAATTGGGAGCAGATGACTATCTTACCAAACCCTCGACACTAGATGAATTGCTCAGAGCGATCGCTACTCGCTTGGAAAAGCAAGCTACTCTTCAATACTGGTGTGCAATGAAATTTGAGAAAGCTCCAAAATCAGTATTTACAGATGATACTACAGCGATCACTGAAGGTGTTGCCGTAGCCTCTGATAGCGAAGCCAACATTCCTTCTAAGTCTATTTTTCCCTCCATTCCCCAATTGAAGGGAGTTTTTGACTTTATCGAAGCCTATTATCAT
This sequence comes from Nostoc sp., assembly GCF_036916655.1. GTDB lineage: Bacteria > Cyanobacteriota > Cyanobacteriia > Cyanobacteriales > Nostocaceae > Nostoc. The sequence continues at coordinate 200,355 of NZ_JBALFY010000064.1, read as the reverse complement.
CAAGGAATTACTTTGTGTGATGTGGCTCTTGCTGTTGGTTACTCACCTGCTTACTTAACTAATCGAGTAGCAAGGCAGACAGGAGAGACTGTAAATTGTTGGATTGTCAAACGCCGAATGGCGGGAGCGCGTTTTTTACTCCAAAATAATAATCAGACAGTCGAAAAGATAGCGAAAGCATTGGGCTATCAGGATGTGTCTCATTTCTCTCGTCAGTTTCGCCAACATCACGGTTTACCCCCCCAAGCTTGGCGCAAAAAGCATCAGCTTGGATTGCAAAAACAGGTGGAACTCTGATGAAAGTGTACGGCGAACGCATCTTACAATACCTTAGCCAATTTACGAGGGTTCAATGCCTGTGGAAAGAGGATGGATACGTTCCAAAGAAGTGAGCTTGGCAAAAATTTGGGCTAATAAAATAGACTTAGACAATCTTAGTACAAACCCTTGATTAATAGTAATATAGAAAAATAATATAAGTATAATTAAAGAAATCAAATCAGCGATAAAAGATTGAATACTCCAATATTCAATTCTTATCATCGAATAAGCAATAATCGCTGAAATAATTCCTGATACTGGTGAAATACAAATACAATTAATAGTAATTTTTTTTTGCTGATAAGGTTGTAATCCAGCTTTAGCGTAGCTGAAGTTTGCACCTCTTAAATTAGCCTCACTGAAGTCAGCCCCTCTAATATCTGCATAGCTAAAGTTTGCCCCTACAAGGTCTTGAGCGAATGGCACTAAGTTAAGATACAGCCCTTGACCTGACTAAATCTATCGTCAAGATTGTGTTAGCTTCAACAATTTCTAATTCTTTAACGAGTATCAACAAACTCTTTTCTTGAGAAATTCATCTATCCTTAGAAAGATTTTTAGTGAAACTTTTTTATACATATTTGACATATCAATGACACAGTATTGACATATATATAAATAAAATCTTTAAAAAAGAAGAAGTGCTGGTTAATGAATTAATCTACTTACATTCATCACAATTAAGTCAAAAAATTAAGACTTAAATCTCAAAATGCTCTCAGTAGTTCACGAGAGTAAACTTAGCAATTTGGGAAATTGTTTTAACCTCTAGTATGCACCCCAATCTGAAAAAGCGCATTTTGGGGTTGGCAGACCAGTAGGGCGATCGCAGTTTTTCAAATTAACTTTGATCTCTCACTACAGGTGAACAGCAGAAAAATGGTTGCAGACTCAATAGTAGTATCAATCTCATCTCTAATGTCAAATTTTATACAATTTTAAAGAATTGGAGTAATCTGAATGTCTACATTTACCGTCACTAATACTAACAACAGTGGTGCAGGTTCACTGCGGCAGGCAGTTCTAAATGCCAATGCTCTTTCAGGAAAAGATATCATCAATTTTGGTGGACTGTTTACAGATGGGCTGGCTCATACCATCAGTCTGACTGGTAGTGGTCTAAATATCACAGACAACCTGACTATTGAAGGTACAAATCCGAGCAAACTAACTATTAAGGATGATACTGCTGATCGTGTTTTTGATATTGCCAGTGGTGTAACATCTACAATCAACGGGCTGACTATTACCAATACATATAATGGCTACAATGGCACACCAGGGGGTGGTGCTATTTACAATGAAGGCACTCTTACATTAAATAACAGCACCATCACTGGCAATACAGCATACTCTAATGCAATAGACTTCTACGGAAACACCATCAGTGCGGGTGGTGGTATTTATAATACTGGCAGCCTCACAGTCAACTACAGTACTATTAGTAACAATTCGGCTGGTGATGTTTTATCTGCCAACGGTGATGGTGGTGGTATTTATAATACTGGCAGCCTCACAGTCAACTATAGCAACATCACTGGTAACACAACAGGTTATGGTGGTGGTATCTATAGTGACCAAGACTTAAAAACTGATATCAAGCCTAACTCGGTATCGGTGAATTATAGTACCATCAGTCACAATAGTTCGGCAGGTGAAGGGGGCGGTATCTATTTACATTATGGCACGCTCAATCACAACACCGTCACCAATAATTCGGCAGGTGAAGACGGCGGCGGTATGGTTTTATCCGAAGCTCAGGTAAATTACAGCATTATCACTAACAATTCGGCAGGTAGCAGCGGCGGTGGTATCTCATTAAGTCAAGGTACAGTAAATTACAGCAGTATCAGTGGCAATTCGGCAGGTGACATCGGCGGCGGTATATCAGGTCAAGGTACAGTAAATTACAGCAGTATCAGTGGCAATTCGTCCCCATCTGGCGGCGGCATTGTAGGCATTGGTGGTTTCACAGTAAATTACAGCAGCATCACTGACAACACAGCAGATTATGGCGGCGGCATCTACGTAACCAATGGTGGTGGATTAGTAAATCACAGTATAATCAGTGGTAACACGGCTAAAGATGCGGGTGGAGGGATATTTTATAGCGGGCTTATTTATTCAGATAGTGATCTGGGTTTTAATGATCATATAGTCGTGAGTGATAGCACCCTTAGTAACAATCAAGCAGGCATTGGCGCTGCCGTTTACAATGATGGTACCTTAACATTAGCCAAAAGCACTATTAGTAACAATAAAGCACAGTCTGGCGGTGGCATTTACAATGATGGCACCTTAACAGTAGGCAACAGCACCCTTAGTAACAATCAAGCACACTTTGGCGGTGGCATTTACAATGATGGCACCTTAACAGTAGGCAATAGCGTTATCAAACACAATAGAGCTTTCGGCATCGAACTCAGTTCTGGTCAAAAAGAGTCTGGTGAAGCTGCCGGCATTTACAATATTCTCGATGGTACTGCCAGACTAGACTACAGTCTCATCGCTTGTAACTTTGACACAGCACTTGAAGATTCAACTAAGTTTATCAAGGTGGATAATCTTGTAGGTAAATTCATAAACATTGGCTCATTTGTGAGAGGGTAACGATGTCTACCCATTCCAATCAACTAATGCCCCATCCACACAAACTATCTTCCACTGCGGAAACTTCCTCAACAATCCTTTGATGCTCTAATTTTTCTAGTTGGCTGACTGCTAGAGAATGAAGATTTTCCGCAACTTCCACCAATTTCTGAATGTCTGTGAGATTGAAAGTAGTTCTGCTTGATTTGTACTAAGTCTTCTTTATTGAGTCGGTTCATGCGCTTTTGGCGTTTAAATATTGATGAAGAAGAGTGAACTCAAGATGGCGAATGAAGAGTTAGGGCTAGGTCGGTTATTGAGGAAGAAAGTCTTGTCTAAGCGAAGTTTTGAGATCGCGGATAGCAGCACTGGTGTTGCGGTCATAAGTAATCTGTACGCAACGAGTGATTGCGCTTAAAAAATCCGTCTAAAACCTCAAATTCCGGTGAGTTATTTGTGTTAAAAAACAGCACAAACAGCAGATTGAGAACTGAAGTTACCAAAAAATCGATTTTAGGTAAAAGTCATGGCAAATATCATTGGAAGCAACGGCAACGATTCTCTAGTAGGCACTTACGAGTCCGACACGATTAACGGTCTTGCAGGCAACGACACCATCACAAACTCCTTTGGCAAAGACACTTTGACTGGTGGAGGCGGCAATGATAAATTTATTTTCAACTACGGTAGTAACGACACTAATATCATCACCGATTTTGGTGGCGTAGGTAAAGGAACAAACCCGTCAGCAGCAATCATTGCCGAAGTGGACACCCTAAAATTCCAAGAATATGGCTTCACTGCTCAAAATTTGCTGCTCACCCAGAATGGCAGCAATCTGGAAATCACCTTTGAAGAAGTCAGTAGTGCCCCAGTTATTCTGCAAAACTTTGCTCTGGAAAACCTGGATAATCTAAGCTCATCTACAGGAGCCACTGTCAACTCCGGCAATATCCTGTTTTATGGGCAAACTAGCATCACAGATAGCTTTGATGTCTTCAATGCCAACTCCACCCAAAGCACTATCTTCAACTTGAATACAGTCACCTTCCTTAACGACCTAAACAATAATGTTAACGGCTTTGACAACTCAGATGATGTCATCAATGGTCAGGGGGGTGATGACATCATTAAAGGCTTAAGTGGCAACGACATCCTGAGAGGTGGTGCGGGGAATGATACTCTCATCGGTGGTGCGGGGAATGACACCCTCAAAGATGGTGAAGGCAATAATTTCCTGTTTGGTGGTACTGATAACGATCGCTTGAATGTTGATTATTCATCAGGCGATAACCTGCTCGATGGTGGCGATGGCAATGATTCTCTAAGTGCCGCTACCACCTCAGGCAATAACACCCTCAATGGTGGTGCTGGTAATGATTCCTTGAATATTGATTATTCAACAGGCAATAACCTACTCAATGGTGACGATGGCAATGATTCTCTTGTCCTCTCTGGCTTCGATTACTTCAGTTACTTTGATGCCTCAGGCAATAATACTCTTAACGGTGGAGTTGGTAATGATTACTTGACTGCTAACTATTCAACAGGCAATAACTTACTCTCTGGTGGCGTTGGTAGCGATACTTTAGATGTTGAAGCTTCAAAAGGCGATAACCTACTCAATGGTGGCGATGGCAATGATTATTTATTTGCCTCTGGCAATACTACCAGATACGGCATTGTTTCCTCTTTAGGCAATAACACCCTCAACGGTGGTGCTGGTAACGATACCTTTAATATTAACTTTTCAACAGGCAATAATCTACTTAATGGTGGGGATGACAATGATTCTCTCACAGCCTCCGGCTCTTTTGACTACTACGGAGGATTCTTCGCTGCCTCTGGAAAGAATACTCTCAACGGTGGCGCTGGTAACGATACCTTAAATGTTGACTATTCAACAGGCGATAACCTCCTCGATGGTGGCGCTGGTGATGATAACTTGAGTACTGACAGTTCATCAGGCAATAATCTACTGAATGGTGGCGATGGCAATGATACTCTCTCCGCCTCTGGTGCATTAGGCAAGAACACCCTTTATGGAGGGAATGGTAACGATATCCTCATAGGCGGCAACGCTAATGATACCCTTTATGGAGGGAATGGTATTGATACCTTTGCTTTCAATAGTTTCAATGAAGGTATTGATAGTCTTTATGACTTCAACGCCACTAATGAATTGATTGAGGTATCGGCTGCTGGTTTTGGTGGCGGGTTATCACCAGGTTTACTCTCAGCGAATCAGTTTACCATCGGAATATCTGCAACGACAAGCAATCAGCGATTTATCTATGACTTAAGTACAGGTGGACTGTATTTTGACCAAGATGGTAGTGCATCTGGGTTTACTCAGATAAAATTTGCACAGATTTTAGGTGGTGTTACACTAACCGAAAACAACTTTGTGCTTGTTTAATCTGGCATTGCCCGCCCAACGCAGTGGCTCCCCTGAAAAGGGCGTATCTAGCGGTTGAGGGAGGAAAAAGTGAAATTAGGAAATAGATGATCACTAGGAGCTTTTTATTTATTATCCATCTCAATTAGGGGGTATATCACAAGAAGTAACAGCGTTCATCCTCAAGGCTATTAATAATTGGTTCTGTTGGTAGATGGAATGTCAATGTTGGGATTGGTATTGTGTATTTGTCAGTACAAAACGTTGCTCAAATTAAAACAATGAATATTCTTGCTTGGATTGTTTTAGGTCTAATTGCTGGTGCTATTGCAAAGGCTATCTACCCCGGTCATCAAGGCGGCGGAATTCTAGGAACAATCTTATTAGGAATTATCGGTGCTTTTGTTGGTGGCAGTCTGGGTGTATTTTTCAATACAGGAACCTTTACTCTAGCAGCTTCAACTCTTAGCATTCCTGGTATCGCGGTAGCAGTTCTTGGTGCAATTGTTGCAGTCTTCTTGTGGAACGCGTTAACTAATCGCAGTGCTTTGTAATCAATCAAATTGGAATTAATTAATAGTAAAAATGCAGGGAACTCATTTCACTATATTTTCTCCCTGAATTGAAATAAAACAATAGCGCTTACCTAAATATAGGTAGGCGCTATTGTTTTATTTGCGACAACGTTTACAAGTTGCCTTAAGGGCGATCGCCCTTAAAAAATTCTTAGAGTCAAAGTTACACCAAACAGCGATCGCCTAATTCAGCCAAAATCCACCTATTTTTCCATCTTTGAGGCTAAGTCTAGCTAAGACATCATCACCACCATCAAAAAATGTCAGTTTCCATAAATAAACTTGATATCCTTGCTGCTTCAGATTTGCCAAGAAAACCGCTGAATACCCTTTTTTGATGCGAGGAGCTAACTGTCCACTAACTTGTGTAAATGTTTGTTTTGTAATACCTTCTTTGAAAGCAGCATTTCCTTGAGATATAAACTGAGTGTAGTTGTTTTGTTCAATAGCATTTATGAGGCTTGTAAAAGTTTTTTGCACAGACTGTTCTGGTTGATTACTTTTAGTTGCTTTTATTTGCTCGTTCACAGCTTGCACATTGTTTACAGCTAAGGTCAAAGGTGACATGATAACAACTGCTGCAACTACCAATCCCATCTTATTCATTTATTTTGTTTACCTCTTTGAAAACTTCCGCTATTTAACTTTGTTAGAAGCGCGTGAATCCCTTCAGAATTTAATTGCTGAAATTGAACCAGATTAGTTAATAGTTTTTGGTTTAATTGCTGCTACTTTAACTCAAATTACTGCTGCCACCTACTTGGGCTGCTCCCTCTGATGCTGGTGGGTGGTAAGTCATAGATTGTAACCCCAAACGACCAGGGCCAATAAAACGGTTGAGAGTGAATGAAATACCGCCAAGCATTACTCCAATTGCTCCGAAGATGCCGCCACTAGATTGCAGCGCTGTTACTGTCTCCATCTTCACTGATGAGTCTTTCCATAACCATGCTCCTGGCTCAACATCGAGTACTTCCCCAGGAGCAAGGTACTTTTCAAAGACATTACCGTAACCGTGGATTAAAAGCAGCCCTCCCTGTTGCTGACCAATGAAGCGGTCAATAAATAAACCACCACTGCGACTAAAAAAAAGGTTTGCTAACCCTCGCTGGAAAAAGAAACTGTACTCAATATTACTGGTAGCGAGTAAAAACTGATGTTCGCGCACATCCACTGTCTGTCCACGCTCTAATTGCAGCACCACAATCTGTCCTGGAGCCTCACGAGAGAAAGCAATATTCCCTGGCCCATGTGCTTCACTGATAAAAATTTGCAGTCCGGCAAAGAAACGCTTCGCTGCCCCTTTTAAACCTTTGACACCAAGGCGAACATTCGGATGTTTCCACAGTAAAATATGATGCTCAAAGTAAATCGATTGCTGTTGCCCTAGATGGACATCAACTACAGGCACTATTTCTCCCTCAATTCTCAAGGTCAAGTCACCAGAATGAAAGAAATCTTTCGGATTTTTTAATTCAGGTATCGGTTCATTACTGAAGTCTGGCATAGTTTTTACTTTTCGATGGTTGTTTTATAAATCATTTTCTCCCATTCTCCAATTGTTTTACGCGGATATGAGTTTGACCTCGACTACACAGCACGGGTGCATTAAGGGTGCATTAGGATTGTCAAAATTCCGAGTGTGGCTTGCGTTCGTCTACTCACTGCGTTTGATTAAACAGGGCGGATTCTACCAAAGAAGCACCTAACGAGTAACAACCGCTACGAACATCCTCTGGTACTGACAACACAGCTACATTATGGGGAGAGGTAAATCCCTCTTTGAAATCAATGCAACTTTTTACAATTGTCCATGAATCTGCAATAGCTGTGGGTAACTGTTTGTCAAATCCATGATTTGTATAATTTTGATATTGCTCTCGTAGTTTCTTCAAAGATGCTAAAAACCGCGCCTTTTGTTTGGTGTGTGACTGGCGTTTCTCACAAATATTACGAGCTGCTGTTAATGTTTCTTTCTCCTCCCAAGCCGTGACTTCTTTCACATCTGCAATACACTCATTCAGCTTGAGTCGTGTGGGCTGTGAGTCGCCATCTAAATTGGGGTTTGTTGCCCAAGCCTGGACTGTACCCGAAACAAGTATGGCAATTAGTACAGCCAAAAATCCCCAAATCACATTCCAAAAGACAATTTTAATCATAATTTCGCTTTTGATAAGTAATTCTATTTATAATTAAGTCCCGAAAAGTGTGTCAAGAGAAATGATACAAAACATTTCCCTCTTCATTTACTTCAAAAACAGCATTAAGTTCCTTAGCTTTTTCATCTAAATATTCTTTAGCTAACTGGGTTGATATTCCAGCATTTTTCGCCAGTTGCAATACCGTTATTCTGCCAGCATTTTGCTCAATTAATTCTAAGAACACGAACTGAAGACGCTGTTGTTCTGATTCAAAAAGTAATGCTTGTTGTTTTTGATTCTGTTGCACTAAAGACCAACTCAACCAACCTCCTAGAATAGTTGACGGAATAGTAAGAATAGTTAAAGCAGCCACATCATTTTGTTTTTCTTGAGCGGGAGTTCTGGGATTCATAATTTCTAGAATCATCACAGCAGAAAAGGGAATGCCAAATAATAGAAAACAGATTGCTAAAACTTTTTTAATTAGTTTCATATAACAACTTTTTCCCTTACTAGGGTTGGCTGGAGGAAATTCAAAAATAATGGCTCTATTATACAAAGGATAATACAATACCTGCTACCCCAATATTTTGCACAGTGTATGAGGCGATGCCTGCGGTGGGCGGTTACGCCATCGCCTCGGTTAATAAATGCGGCTTACGGGTGTGGTGGATGCCTAGCGAGATGATACTATTTTATGTGCGATGCCTGCCTGCGGCGGTAAACTAAGCTCTATTAAGTGCTTATGAAAACTAATTCAGAAATTCTAGAACAGTTAAAACAAGCATCCGACGGCTTGTTATTTATGAGCGAATCCGAGTATCTGTTCTAGTAAACTTGATGGCAGAATTCCAGGAAGATTACAGTCATAGATTGGTTACAAAGACTGTTTTGACAGGATAAACCAGAAGATGCTCATTGTCCATAAATAAATTCAGGGGCTTGTATCCTTTACGTTTTCGGTCAACCCATTTTAGATATTTTTGGAAAATCGGGATGTTCTCGATATTTCAGCCGTTACCATTGTGAAAAAGGGTGTTTTACTAAATTGCTGTTGAAATATCTGGAATCATCAGAAACTTCTTGTCCAATCCAGGTTGGTAGTTCAATTTGTTGCTGTTCATCACTGAGTTCAACTTCTGCTAATATCAATCCTTTATTAACACCATCAAACTCATCTATTTCCCAAATTAAACCACCCGACTCTATTTTATATCTGATTTTTTCGATAAAGGGACGTTCGCATAATGTCTCAAGTATTTCTTGAGCATCTTCAACAGGAATAGGATACTCAAACTCTAATCTTGAATATTTAATATTAGGGCCTTTAATGGTCAAATAACTTTTTTCCCCGGCTATACGTATACGTACAGTCGCTTTATCTTGTGTGGCAATGTATCCTTGACGATATACACTACCTTCAGCTAATTCTCTCCAGCTATCTCCTCTCACTAAATATTTCCGCTCTATTTCTTTTGCCATTTTATTTACCAGATTATTTACTGAAAATGGGGCGCAGCAGCTTGTTTTATATAGACGTTGGGTTCAAGATTGTCTAATTGGCTTTAAAAAACTGAAATAGTTAAATTAAGAACAGCCTTCAACATATTCAACTTCTGGCAATTTACCCGATCTGAACTGAGTGACAAGCTTACCATCAGTTTCAAAGACTACACGGTAGTTCTGATCGGCGCGATCTTTGGGGATGAAAGTTAGGTAATGTCCGTTTTGGACGTATTTATGAGGTGTGACTTTAATTTGTCCTGGGTAAAGGGACTTGATTCGCGCTTCAGTGTCGCCAATCTTTGCACCTTTGAGGGTTGTAATCTGAGTATTTTGCCGTACATCTACTCTAGAAATACGACCTTTTGTCACCATGAACGAAAGATTTTTCGGTTCATTTTGTGGCTTAACATAATAGCAATTGTTATTGGGTGAATCACCTACTAGTTTAATACCAGCAGCCTTTGTTGCTTGCGGGACAGTCATGCCGATTTGTACTGCGCCGATGCCGTTGATAAACAGCTTTGATTGATTTGTTAGTTTCGCTTGTGCTACAACTATGCTGATAGTTTGAGAAGAAATTGTTAGTATTACGGTGGCAAAAGTCAAGAATTTAATTTTGCTGTTCATAATTGGATATTTTCCTCTGTTAGGTCGATAATTTCATCAAAGCAGAAGCTACGGACTAAATTTGCCAATTTTTCTGCCAAAACAGAATGAGCTTGTGGAATTTGCTCAATTAGTTGGAAAATTCTTTCAGCATCGACTTCAATAGCTGCTTGATTAAGTTCTGTTACCCATTGGGTAGGCATAAGGGCAATTGTAGAGCGAAGATCGAAGATCGAAGATTGAATATTATCTAGGTTGTTGTTTGTTGGATTTTCACTATTCTCTTCTGCATATATATAACGCACCTGCAAATATTCAGCGATTTTTTCAAAAATCACTTGCTCACGAAATGGCTTACGAACCAAGTCGTCGCAACCTGCGGCTAAGATGCTTGCCTGTTGTTCTTCAAAAGCACTGGCAGTTAGGGCAATAATTACGGTGCGGAAATTTGTAGTTGTATTTTTTTCCCTGGCTCTAATCTCTTTGGTTGCATCGTAGCCATTCATTACAGGCATTCGCATATCCATCCAAATTAAGTGAGGTTGCCAGGTATGCCAAATAGCGATCGCTTCTTGTCCATTATTCGCAGCCTGAATTTCAAAACCAATACTACCAAGAAGTTGCACTATGAGATCGCGGTTTTCTTTACGGTCATCAACTACGAGAATACGGTAAGATGGCTGGTTTGCTGCCAGCTTGAGTACGCGTCCTTTATTCAATTTGGGTACAGCTTTCAAAGCTGCGGCTAAATTCACTTGGATATCAAAACTAAAAGTAGATCCTTGCCCAAGGCTACTTGTCAAGTGAATATCGCCTCCCAGCAACCGCACAAATTGACGGCTGATAGTCAATCCGAGTCCAGTTCCTTCCTTAGTTTGGATACCACTTGTTGTCTGAACAAAAGGCTGAAACAGGTTATTCATTTCTTCTGCTGCTATTCCCCGTCCAGTGTCTTGGATTTCAAAGTGTAGGAATTGGGGATTGGGTACAAGAGGCAGAGGGGCAGAGGGGCAGAGGGGCAGAGGGGAAAGATTTACTGAAACTTCTCCCCTGCTCCCCTGCTCCCCTGCTCCCCTGCTCCCCTGCTCCCCAGTCCCCAAGCTTACCCGCAACGTTACTCCGCCAGTCTGAGTAAACTTGACGGCGTTACCCAAAAGATTGATTAAGACTTGGCGGAGTTTACCTTCATCTGTTTGGATGTAGCGCGGGAGGTTGGGAGCCATTTCAAATTTGAGAAACAATTGCTTTGCTTGTGTCCGCACTTTGAACATTTCTTGTAATGTTTGCAACAGCAGATATAGGTCAAAGTCTTCGGGGTTGAAAATCATTTGTCCAGCTTCAATTTTGGACATTTCCAAGACATCGTTAATTAAGTTGAGTAAGTGTTCTCCACTGCGATTAATGGTAGTTAATGATTCACGCTGATTTGAGTTGAGGCTAGTGTCTCGCTCCATTAATTGGGAAAAACCCAGAATCGCATTTAAAGGGGTACGCAGTTCGTGGCTCATGTTAGCGAGGAAAGCACTTTTGGCTCGGTTGGCAGTTTCGGCGGCTTCTTTGGCAATTCTCAGCGCTTCTTCTGCCTGGTGTCTAGCTCGACCGATCGCAATTATTTCACCTACCAGTTTCAATAGATTAATATCTTCTTGGTTCCAGGTTTTTGAGTAGTGAATCATCGCTACACCAACAAACCCAACTACTTTGCCAGCATGAACCATTGGCACAGCGAGTATAGACTGAAACGACATACTTTCAAAAAGTTGTCGCTCAGGTAGATGCAGGGGTAAATCTTCCACAGAAGAGATTTGTCGATGCTTACCACAGAGAATCGGCTCGTAAAAATAAGGGAAAACTTCTATAGGCGAACCTTTAGCAATATCAATTAATGGTGAAACACCTTCGCCAAACCATTCATGGATCAGGTTGAATTCACGTTGATCGTGGGAACATTCAAAAATGCAACTGTGTTCAGCATCAATAAATTGAGCGATCGCTTGCAGTGTAAAATTAATTGCTGTTGCTAAATCTTGGTCAATAAATTGCCGAGAAATGCTGCTGATTAAACTTTCAGCTTGAGTCCGACGTTGCAAGGCTGCTTCTGCTTGTTTGCGATCGCTAATATCACGAGCTACACCGACAATCTGAAAATTACCCTGGGCATCTTGTGTGCGGACTGCGTTACTAGTTAGCCAAACCCAGCCTCGACTACGATGTTTCGCGCGGTATTCAGTCCCCGAAATTCCCTCACCTGTTGTCAGAATAGTTTGGGCGACTTCTTGACATTTCGACACATCATCAGGATGAGTAAATAATGCCAAGGAATTACCTTCCATTTCGCTGGGGGCATATCCGGTGGTATTCAAGATATTAGGAGAAATATAGTTAAATACCCCATCAGGTGTGATCGCAAACAGCACATCGTTAACCTTTTCCACGATAGTGCGAAACTTTAACTCGCTTTGCTGTAAGGCGGCTTCTGCTTGTTTCCGTTCTAATTCAGCACCGGCACGGGCGGCAAAAATTTTCACAATCAGTTCTCGTCCCGGATCGGTCTTCATTGGTTTGACATCAATCACTGCTAGATGTCCAATGATTTCGCCGGATGAACTGATGAGAGGAACGCCAAAAAAGCTTTCGGCATTCATCCTCACTAAATCGGCATCTTCTGGGAAAGTTGTTTGTACTGCTTGCGGGTAGTGACACATTTTACCTTGCAAGGTGTATTCGCAAGGAGTACCCTGCAACTCATATTCCAAGTTCTCGTTAATAGCCCCACAAGACCAAAATGCCAAAGTGCGGACCTTCGTTCTTGAGTCATCATTAAACTCAGTCACTAAGGCATATTGAACTTGTAATACTTCAGCAAGGTAACGAACGCAGGAATTGAAAAATTCATTGCCTGTTTTGGCTGCTGTACCCTCAACAATTAAGCGTAAAGCTTGCTCTTGCTGTTTGCGATCGCTAATCTCTGTAAAGACGCAATCCAAACAGGATTCGTCTGCGTTGAGACGGAGTGACAACAGTACCCAAACAACAGATCCATCCAAGCGTCGCAGTGCGACTTCAAAATTGCGAACTTCACCAGACTCTTCTAACTCTGCTAACATTTGCACCCGATCTTCTGGATTGACGTATAAATCAGTTGTGAAATACTTGCCAATTAAGTCAGCAGCAGAGGTAAAACCTAATATTTCAGCACCACGTTGATTTGCATCGATAATCAATCCATCTTTTCGCCAGGTGCGAAAAATCCCGACTTGGGAATTTTCAAAGATGTTGCGGTATTTCATTTCACTACGACGCAAGGCTTCTTCTGCTTGCTTGCGTTCTGTAATGTCGCGTCCTACACCGGCGATCGCAATTTCACCGTTGGGAGTATTAATAGTGGAAGTATTAAAGTTGAACCATCGCCAGCCACCATCTTGATGGCGCAATCGCACTTCAATATTAGTCAGTTTTTCACCAGTTATCGCCCTTTGTAAAGCGGCGGCACTAGTTGCTAAGTCTTCAGGTTTGGTAAACTCCACCACAGAATGACCTTCGATTTCTTCCAAGCTGTAACCCATCAGTGCAGTCACATTTGGCGAGTGATAAGTAAAAATTCCCTCTGGCGAGAGGATGAATATCAGATCGTTGGCATTTTCAACAATGCTACGGAATTTTAACTCGCTTTCTTGGAGGGCTGCTTCGGCGCGTTTGCGTTCTGTGGCATCAGTGCCAACTGAAAGTATTTCGATTAAGTTTCCTTGGGCATCTAAAATGGGTTTATTCGCCCAGACTATCCAGACGCGATCGCCATTTTTACATAAATTTTCGTTTTCGTTAAATAGATAGTTTTCTGGGTGCTGACAAATATCAACCATTAATGTCTGCAAATCGCGCCCGGAAGTTTCGGTTTCTGGAACAATTGTGCCAATAACATTACGTTCGATAATTTCATCTAAATCGAAACCAAAAAGCCTTTGACCGTAGTCATTTAAAAATATGATGTCACCATTGCCATCCCAACGCAAAATTATACAGTTGGCTGTTTGCACCAAATCGCGGTACTGGGCTTCGCTTTGGCGTAAGGCTTCCTCGGTGCGTTTGCGAGCCGTAATATCCCGCACTATTGCTAAAATGTGTCGCTTGCCATTGTAGATGCAGGTTGTTCCTTTGACTTCCACATCTATTAAAGTGCCATCTTTGCAGATATCAACTGCTTGCCCATAAAATTGCTCACCGGCTCGTGTTTTCTCGACAAACTCTAGAAAAACAGAATGTGAGTCTGGATGAATATAAACAGATGGATGTAAACTCAGAAATTCTTCATAAGAGTAACCGTGCATTTGACAAGCCGCCGGATTAATTTCGGCGACTTTTTCAGTCTCTATTTCAGTAATAAATAGTCCATCATTAATTGCTTCAAAAATACTGCGGTATTGTAATTCGCTTTGTCGTAGTGCTGCTTCTGCCCTTTGGCGCTGGGTGATGTCGCGGAAACTCCACACTCTACCAATTATCTGTTCGCCGATGCGCTGAGGACAAGAGTAGCGCTCAAATACTCTGCCATCTTCTAGTTCTAACCAGTCGTAACTAACTAATTCCGGCTGTGAATATAATTCTCGGACTCGTTGCAAAAAAACATCAGGATCTTTTAGCTGGTTTGCCAGATATGCTAGTCGCTGAGGATGATCTGGTTCTGTCAAAAGTTCTGGTGGAATTGACCACATTTCTAAGAACTTTTGGTTATAACTAGTGATATTACTTGAGCTATCGACTACTAAGATACCATCTTGAATCGATTCAAAGATCGCGCTTAACAAAGATAGAGAATTTTCTAAAGCTACTTGAGTTTGTTTACGTTCACTCAGATCCCTTCCTAAAACTACCAAAGCTTTGCGTTTACCATCTTGGTGAAATAGGGGAGCTTTAATCATATCTAAACTGCTTAGTGTCCCATCAGGGCGAGGAACAGCCTCTTCTACCCGATGCACACATCCCAATTGCCAAGCTTGTTCATCTGTTTGATTGCAGTTGACCAAAGCATCATGATAAAAATTGCTAAATTCTGCTAATTCTGAGTCTGTTTTGCCTTGATAATCAACGCCTTGTAGCTCTAAAAATTCTAGGTTAGCCTGGTTTGACAGCAGCCATTTTCCCTCGCCGTCTTTTAAACAGATAATATCGGGTGTAGCGTTAATTAATGTCTGCAACCGCTCCTCAATTTCTTGTAAGGATTCTTGAGTTCGTTGAGTCAGTGTAATATCCCGAATTACTAGTATTGCACAGCGATCGCCAGTCAATCCAGTACAGCTACCGGAAATTTGTAGTGTTAAAGTCTGCCCATCTTGCTGTAACTGATAATTTGTTGTTTCATACTCTCCCTTGAATACCTGTACATCAGGATAACAGGGTAAAGCAACTGGTTGTCCTACTTGTGTGAGAGATAGTAAGTCAGTTAACTTTACACCACAAACATTGCTGTGAGGTTGGTTTACCAGAGACTCAAAGCTAGAATTACACCATTGAATGAGTCGGTCTTCTCCTACCCAGACTACAGCATCAGCGATCGCACCCAGCGTTACTTCCATCTTGTTCACAATGGCTTGCAATTGCTTTACTTGCTCTAGCTGTTGTGTACTCATCAACGACTCCTCTGAAATAATTCGTAATTATTCTGAGTTAAATACTTTACAAAATAACAATTGTGTGCTAGTAATAGCACTAATAAATCTGTATAGTGATTGTATCCTTAGTTGATCGCTGGAATCTTCGACTACAGCAAAACTACATACTCTCTTCAAAATTTTACAAAAATGCGTAGGTGTAGCTAGTGGTCTGTCAATAAATTAGGACTTATGCAAAACCACACGGTATAGGGGCAATTCATGAATTGCCCCTACCAGAAAATCACTCTTTTCGGCTATTGTTTGCCTAAGTCCTGTAAATAATTGATGGATAAATTACCTGTAGAGACGGCGATTTATCGCGTCTCTCTAACCGTCATAATTAATGGGACAAATTACTAGCCGTAGGCATCTCAAAATCAAGAATACCCTGTTTTCACCAGATGTCTATTTATTGAAAATAGCTATAATTACCATAGCTTCCACCAGAAACTTACTCCTTGAAATTGCGCTCCTGCAATGAATTCTTTACCACTCTCATTTACACAAAAGTAAACCCAATAACCCTTGCAGCCACCATAATTATTTGGGTCTACTACTGTTTGTCCAGGTTTTATCCAACCGTCTTCATCAACACCATACCACTCTCGAAAATTTTGTTCGCTGAAATAACCACCAGTAATAGTACTAAGAATATACATTCCGTGGTATTGTGTATAGCCAGCAAATTTGATGACTCTAATTTTTTCTGGAGATATATTTATTAATTTAGTTGAATAATAATTATTTCTTTTTTCATCTACTGATTTTTTATGTACTACTTTTAAAAGTTGGTTTCCTTCCTTGAGATTTTCTGGAATAAGAATTTCTGATTTGATATTTTTTTCATTTTCAATATAATACATTCCTTGAGGAAGTGGGTAAAATACTAGTTCTCCATCTAATATTTCACCACTAGGATAAGCAATAATAAACGAACGGACATCATTTATATCAAATCTCTGTTTTCCACAAATTAATTCTGTGTTATTAAAATTGAAAATTTGTATCCATTCGGTAGGGTTTGCTAAAGGATAACCAATAAAAACTTGAGAATTACGATTCTGTTTCAGATATATCCGCAAGCGGAAGGGGGCTGAATTAGAATAGTACGCCATTGAATTACTGTCCTATACTATCAATATCTAAATCCTGCACTTAAGATTCCCATACCTTTGCCAAAAACAGAGGTAGTCCAGCTTTTTCCGAAACAGCCCCAAAAAAAGCGTGGAAAAGAGTATTAGGCAAAACTTAGAACCTGCACCCAGGTGTTGAAGTGAAAAGACTGAAGTTGTTTCACAAAGACAAGCGATCGCCATGACAACATATTACTGATAGAATATCCAAAATGCGAGAACTTTACCCAGCGATCGAGCCTTATTTAGAAGGTAGCTTACAGGTTTCCGACCTTCATACCATTCATTTTGAAGAGTCAGGAAACCCCCAAGGTCAACCCATCGTTTTGCTGCATGGGGGCCCTGGTGGTGGATGTCCAGCTTTTTATCGGCAATATTTCCACCCCGAAAAATGGCGGATAGTGATGTTTGACCAGCGTGGTTGTGGTCAAAGTACGCCCCATGCAGAATTACGAGAAAACACCACTTGGGATTTAGTCAGTGATATCGAAAAACTCCGCCAACATTTAGGTATAGAAAAGTGGGCGGTCTTCGGTGGAAGTTGGGGTAGCACTTTATCATTAGCCTACAGTCAAACCCATCCCTCTCGCTGCACGGCATTAATCCTCCGTGGAATCTTCATGCTGAGGCAAAAAGAGTTGCGCTGGTTTTACCAAGAGGGTACTAGCTATATTTTTCCTGATGCTTGGGAAGAATATCTCAAACCAATTCCCATAGATGAACGTGACAATCTGATTGCAGCATATTACAAACGCTTGACTAGTCCAGATTTAGAAATTCAATTAACAGCAGCGCGTGCTTGGTCAATTTGGGAAGGTAGTACCAGTAGACTGTTCTTAGACCCAGAACTGATGCAAAAGTTTGGTGAAAGCGAATTTGCTTCAGCTTTTGCTCGGATTGAATGCCATTACTTTATGAATAAGGGATTTTTGGAAACAGAAGATCAATTACTCTTAAATGTAGACCGTATCCGCCATATTCCGGCTGTAATTGTTCAGGGACGCTATGATGTAGTCTGCCCAATGATATCAGCTTGGGAATTACACCGGGCTTGGCCAGAAGCGGAATTTATAGTAGTTCCTGATGCCGGACATTCGATGAGTGAACCAGGAATTCGTAGTGCTTTGATTGAAGCAACAGATAATATTTAATTCGGTTTAACATAAAAACGAAGTTGGACTCAAAAGCTGATAAAACTAGCTTATGCAAGACTCTAAACAAGAAATAAATGCCAGAGGTTCTATAGATTTAGAACAGCGAAAAAATTGGTATTCTCCCGTTGCTGATATTTATTACAACGCCAGACCACAATATCCAAAGCAACTGATCGAGCGGTCTGTCGTTTTAGCCCAACTTGACTCAGATGCATCGATTCTTGAAGTCGGTTGTGGTCCAGGAAATGCGACGGTAGCTTTTGCTCAATTTGGTTTTTCAATGACGTGTATTGAGCCAAACCAGGATTTTTATTGTTTAGCACAACGCAACTGTACGACCTATTCAAACGTTGCAATCCATAACACTTCATTTGAGGAGTGGGAACTGGAAGCAAAACAGTTCAATGCCGTTCTATCTGCTAATGCCTTTCACTGGATACCGTCAGAAATTCGGTATGCCAAGGCAGCGACGGCATTACACGAGAACGGGTTTCTCATCCTGCTATGGAATCTGAGACCTGAACCGAAATACGAAGTTTACCAAAGGATCTTTGAAGTGTATCAAGCCTATGCTCCCTCACTTGTCCGGTATGAAGGTGCAGAAACTCAAGCGGAAATTTTGAGAGGGTTTGAGCAAGACATTCTAGACTCTGGTTACTTTAAGGAGTTGGTGACTGAGCAAGTTGTATGTGAGGTGACATACAGCATCGATGACTACCTTA
Source organism: Nostoc sp. (assembly GCF_036916655.1). Taxonomy (GTDB): domain Bacteria; phylum Cyanobacteriota; class Cyanobacteriia; order Cyanobacteriales; family Nostocaceae; genus Nostoc. The sequence continues at coordinate 181,559 of NZ_JBALFY010000064.1, read as the reverse complement.
AGCTATTAAGTACTATGAGCAGACTGGAGCCAAAGGCGAAGGAGTTGCTATTTGCAGGATTGCGGGAAAAGCTGAGGAACTTTGGAGACAGCGTAAACCTCTCGTTTCTTTCTGCTGTTCACGTTGCCCGAAAAGATGGATAAGCTGTTGAATTCGTTATGTAATGACGCAGCAGAACAAGTGATTGGAGCGGACGTACATAACCCTTGTGAAATTGGAAACTTATACTGTATATGAAGCATCAGTGTAAGTAGTTCACTACAAAAAAAGAAGATATGCGAATACTAATTGTGGAAAGCAGTATGTTGTTGCTCCTAACTGCAATGACAACTGGCTGTGTCGGTTCTTCCTCTGTTACAAAACAGCCGCAAGCCTTGCCAGCAAGCACCGAACAACCGACAAAAGAAGCTGTGTTGTCTTCAACACCTACACCGACTGCAAAACCTATAGAGCATTCTACCCCTGAAGCCACTATTGCCACGAATCCGACGCGCTGTGAAACTAGCCAATTGTCAGTGCGCCAAGTCTCTAAAGATGCTGGCGTTGGGAATGTTGCACTCACCTACGCCTTCACTAATAACGGCTCATCCCCTTGCACTCTCAACGGTTATCCGGGATTGGCACTACTGGATGCAAAAGATCAGCCTTTACAGGGGATTAAAGTTATTCGCTCCAAGGGCACTTACTTTTCGAGTAAGCAACCTCGACAACAAGTAACTCTAGCTCCTGGAAAACAAGCCTCATTTCAGATAGCATATAACCATGTTAGTTCCCCACAGGAACGCTGCCTAATATCGAGTAAGATTGAAATCACGCCTCCGAATACCTCCCAAAACCTTACCCTTACAGAAGAAATCAAGCCTTGTACAGGCAAAGTTAGAGTGACTCCAGTACGTTCTGTTGACACTCAACCCTAATAGATTTCTGTAATTTACTCAAATACCCAGAAAAAGCATAAATTTAATCAAAGCCTCTGATAAGTTCATTATTGTACTAATCACAAAGGTTAAGAAATTCTATGGAAGGAATTGATGTTGCCGATCAAGACGGCAGAGTAGATTGGACAGCAGTAAAAAACTCTGGTAAAACCTTTGCCTTTGTCAAAGCTACAGAAGGAGTTAGCGTTAAAGATTCTGCTTTTGCTCATCACTGGCAAACCACGAAAGCTGCCGGTATTATTCGGGGTGCTTATCATTTCTTTCACCCCCATACATCTGACCCAGTTCAGCAAGCGAAGGAATTCTTAAAAACGCTGGGAAAATTAGAACCAGGAGACTTACCACCAGTTCTGGATGTAGAGATAACTGATAAAGTAAGTAGCCAAGCAGTAATTAGTGCAGCAAAGCTGTGGTTAGCAGAGGTAGAAAAAGCCCTTTTACAACAAACAAAAAAACCAATCAAACCAATTATTTATACCTTCCCTAGTTTCTGGTCAGAAATAGGTAATCCATCAGATTTTGCTAGTTATCCGTTATGGATTGCCCACTATGGAGTCAAAAATCCAAGTATTCCTAGTGCTTGGCAGGGGCAATACTTAATTCATCAATATGAAGGTGATATATCTGGTGTTAGTGGTGTTAGTGGTCGAGCCGATTTGAATAGATTCAATGGATTGCAGCTAGGAGATTCTGGACTAAGAGTCAAACAATTACAACAGCAATTAAAAGATATTGGATTATATACTGATGCTATTGATGGGCATTTTTCTGAGTCGGTTAAAAATGCAGTTGTTAGTTTTCAAACATCTAAGAAATTGCAGGCTGATGGAATTGTTGGTATAAAAACTTGGGTAACTTTATTATGGATTTAAAACTGATTTACACTCAATAAATAGACGCATCTTCACTATCAAATGAGTGCATCCTACTGGCGTATCAAGGCTAAAATGGTGCAAAAAAATTGTAGGTTGGGGAGCCACAGCGCCTTTGCGGGTTCCCCTCGTTGTAGCAAGTGGCGTTGGAGGCTTTGCCAAAGCCAACATCCTGATATATGTTGGGTTGCGCTCCACCCAACCTACGTCTAGATTTAATGCACTATTTTAATCTTGTCACACCCGTAGGGCGTGTTATGCCGTAGGTTAACGCACCTGAGATTGTTGACGGTGCGTTGCGCTCTGCGACAACACACCCTATTGATATATGTTGGGGTGCGCTCCGTTCCACCCAACCTACGTACCAATCAGGTATCTTAATTGAAATAATTTCAACTACTAATTCTTCAATTGAGTTGAAGATAGCTCATCAATAACATCAAACCATATAGGAGATTTATCGTCAGGAGAACCGTTGTAGTTGGCAGTCATTTCTTCTCCTACTTCGATATCTCGGTAGGCAATATACTCCACTTCTCGTTCAGCAAATTTTTTCACATAATAAGTATTGGGATAGTAAGAATGATTAATCAGGGAGACTAAACCGAAGGCAAATGCTGCTGCTTTATCTTCCCAATCATAGTAATAGTTACCCAAAACTGTTTGATCGAGCAATTTAACCTCTTCTGTGGGTATAACCACAACTGGCGCTCTTTCAATGAGTTCTCCTTTTAAAAAGCGCTTTTGTGCGAAGACACCTCGACCTTTGATGTTTGTATTAGCAACAATCAACATTCCAACTAATCTCCTGAGATTATTTAGTTTTTTAGTTTGCCATAATCTAAAAAAATCATTACAACTGTCTCTTTTAGATCATGGCGATCAACTCATATACAAATATATAGTGTTATCCCTGCTCTACTGGATCTATATATGTGTACTTCTTACCTGCCCAATTTTGCACTGTAGCTGTGCCTTTCTCATAAGCAAGTAGAGTCTCGGCTTGAATGGGGACTTTGCCACCACCACCAGGAGCATCAATTACATAGGTTGGTACAGCGTACCCAGTAGTATGACCGCGCAATTTAGAAATTAAATCCAGTCCAGTTTGAACACTTGTTCGCAGATGTGCAGTGCCAACAACTGGGTCGCATTGGTAAAGATAATAGGGACGCACACGCAGCTTGAGAAGACCGTGAAATAGATTTTTGAGGGCTTTTTCAGAATCATTCACACCTTTTAACAGCACGGTTTGACTACCTAGAGGAATGCCACCATCAGCGAGGTGATCGCAAGCTTGTGCCACTTCTGGGGTAAGTTCCCGCACATGACAAAAATGCAAAGACAGCCACACACGATGTTTCCGAAGCAAGGCAACCAGTTCTGGTGTAATTCGCTGCGGCAAAAAACTCGGCACACGAGAACCAATTCTGATAAATTCAATGTGCTTAATAGCACGCAGCCGCCCTAGCAAATTGTCTAAAGGTTCATCAGACATCAACAAAGGATCGCCACCGGAAATTAGCACATCACGGATTTCGGTGTGTTCTTCTAAGTAAGTGGCGATCGCATCCAACCGCCGCGTTACTGGGTACATCTCACCTTGGCTCACCAAACGAGAGCGGGTGCAGTAGCGGCAATAAGCAGCACATGTATCTAAAGCAAGGAGCAACACGCGATCGGGGTAACGGTGTACAAGTCCTGGTACTGGGGTGTCATTGTCTTCACCGCATGGATCTACCATGTCTGCTGTACTGACGATTAGTTCTTCTTGCCGTGGTATCACTTGTAACCGTAGTGGGCACAGGGGATCTTCTGGATCGAGTAGTGATGCAAAGTATGGTGTTACGGCGACAGCAAACTTTTCTGGTGCGATTAAAAGTCCCTGTTCTTCAGTAGCACTCAGCCTTAGTAACCGCTGAAAGTGTTCCAGCTTAGTCAACCGATGCCGCATTTGCCAGCGCCAATCGTTCCAGCGTTCCTGGTTGTAAGTCTCTCCCAAAATCTGACAAATTTCTGCACACCGAACATCGCTCACTAAAGGATCTAGAGTAGTCTTTTTGATCATGATTAGAACTAAAGCTGAGAATAATAAACCAATCACAGCCTAGTTTGTTTAGCTACATTAGTCGATAGAAGAGAAAAATATTGACAAATGTTACCCTAATCTAAATCAATAGAGAAAAAGCTTCATTAACATTATCGGTTTATCTTCGCTTTAAACTGAGTGTAAAACTCTTTAGGAGCCTGATCAAAATACTTAAAGAGAGCAGGGCAGAGCCATCCTTCCCGATCTAAATCTGCACTATAATACCAGTTACCTCGATATTCTTCACGCCGCCAGTCAAACTTGAGTTGATAGCCAGGAAAGGGAAATGCAGAAAATATCAAACTGAACCCTAATTCTGCATCTGGAATGTGTGCCACCATTCTTTCAATAATTTCATCTGCTCCTGCCACAAAAGGCTCCCGAACTAAACTTACATTTTCATCGTCAAACACCCACATCTCACCGAATTTATAGGGATGAATAACCATGATTAAGTTCATAAAGTTTACTCGCAGTTAATACCGTTTCACTTTCAATAATGATACAAATACATTGGTAGAGGTACAGCAATTAGTATAAGTCCTAAATTTACAGGCTTTGTGTAACTAAGAAATAAGAATTAAATAACATACAATTTATGTCTCTGGTTTACCTCACCCTCAATCTCTCTCCTTATAAAGGCTACGGTGTACATACAAGTACTATATGAAAAGGTTTCAGGCGTTATAGACCCCATAAATTGTCATTGCGATCGCACAATCCTATTGCTAGAGGACGAAACTAAGTGTCAGGTGGAATTTCACGACTTGTGTGTACACCGTAGCCTTATAAAGGAGAGGGAAGCTAGCAAAAAAGTTGTAGGTTGGGGATGTTCCAGCCGGAGGCTAGAAACGAGGTTTTAAAGGAGTTTCAGCTTAAGTTGACACCAATGCACTGCGTTGCGCGGGTTCCCGCGTTGTCGCAAGTGGCGTTGGAGGCTTTGCCAAAGCCAACAGACTGATATATGTTTGTTGGGTTCCGCTCCGCTCCAGCCAACCTACGTCTCTACTACCAGTGCCATCCACCGAGGTTCTACGGAATCAACCGATCTGCACGTAGTTGCTCGAACAGGTCAAAAAACGACTCGTCCGTTTTCTGGTATATGGAGAAGCCGAGTTTGCGGCTCTTTGACATATCGGTCATAACCTCAATCGGACGCCCAAGATCGAGATCGGTGTGCCATGCAGACGATAGACGGCTCAGATCCGGCTCGGCGAGGCCATGCTGCTTTGCGATCTCGCGCCAGACAGCACCTTCATTCGCCATTTCGGCTTCGAGCGGGTGGATTGTGCCGTCGAAGCCGATGGGATCGATGCCGAACCAGTCAGCTAGCCGCCCCCACAACCATATCCAGCGAAAGATGTCGCCATTGACGACGTTAAACGCCTGGTTGTGGGCTGCTTCGGTCTTTGCCGCCCAGACTAGGTGCTTTGCCAGCACCCGCGCGTCGGTCATGTCGGAGATGCCCTTCCACTGCGCTTCCGAACCCGGCCAGCGGAAGGGGCGATCGGTTTCCTTGCAGATCGCGGCATACACGGCCAGCGTCGTGCCGAGGTTCATCAAATTGCCGACCGCCTTTCCAATGACAGTGTGAGGGCGATGAATGCTCCAGGTGAAACCGTCACGGGCGGCGGCGGCATAGACCTCATCTTCCTGAGCATAATAGAAATTTTCGACATCGAGCCGGGGATGCTCCTCGCGCAATGGAGTTTCTGGCAGCGATCCACCTCTGGCGTATGCATCGAATGGGCCGAGATAGTGCTTGAGGCCGGTGACGAGGGCGACGTGCTGCACTGAGTCCTTCGGTGACAGAACATCCAGCAGATTGCGAACCATCGTGCCGTTGACTCTGATATTCTCAGCCTCGGTCGCATTACGCATCCACGTCGTGATGAAGATGTGCGTCGGGGCGATGTCTGACAGCGCAGTTTTAAGGCTAGCTAGATCGAGCAGATCGGCAGCAACAGGGCGTAACCCTTCCGCCCCTTTTTTAAGATTTCGGGCCAACCCATAGGTCGTCCATCCATTCGCGATCAGTTCTCTCGCAAGATTGCTGCCGATGATGCCGCTCGCGCCTACAACTAAGGCTGTCCCATCCATGTTGTGTCTCCAGTAGGGAAATTTTCTATATCCTAAGCCCCAAATTTCCAAGCTTAGTACAAATAACATATAAAAAAGACAGGCATTTCGCCTGTCCTATAAGTAATGATTTAGCAAAGAATTTAGAAATTCATTTCAGCAGCTTGAACTTTTTCAACCTGCTTCTTCTTCAGCACCAGCATAACTTGAGCTAACATGACAAGAGCGATGAACGCAATCAGCCATTTGACTCTAGATGCGTCTTGCAATACGATTTCTGCATCTATTTGACCGAATCCACCAACATTTGGATTGCTGGTCAAAGCATCACCAGTTTTAACTGTTTGCCCTTCGGAAACAAGCAATTCTGGCCCTACAGGAATCGTATCAACGACAACATCACCAGATTCAGGTTGGATGTTGACTAGATATTTGACGTTGCCATCTTCATCTTCCTCTTTGGCAATCTTGGTAATTGTGCCAGTAGCGGAAGCGTTGTAAACGGTGTTATTGCTCTTTTCGCCAGTGGGATAAACTTGTCCGCGTCCCCGATTACCACCTACGTGAACTGAATATTTACCGAAGTGGATGTTTTTGTCGGTTGCGGGGTTAGGAGAAAGAACTGGGAAGATGATTTCTTGATACTGTTCGCCAGGTAAAGGGCCGACGATGACGACATTTTCTTTATCTTCGCTGTAGGGTTGGAAGGCAGTGTCGCCAATTTCTTCTTTAAGTTCCTCGGAAATACGGTCTTCGGGAGCAATCTTAAAGCCTTCAGGTAGCATCAGTACAGCACCGACGTTCAAGCCAACCTTGGAACCATCAGCACCAACTTGCTGGGCGCTCAGATCGTAGGGGATTTTCACTACAGCTTTGAATACAGTGTCAGGTAGCACCGATTGAGGAACTTCCACTTCTGTCGGCTTGGCTGCTAGGTGACAGTTGGCACAAACAATTCGCCCTGTTGGTTCGCGGGGGGTTTCGGGATAGGTTTGCTGTGCCCAAAAAGGATAGGCGGCAGCTGATTGGGGAAGTGCTAAATCGCTGGTGAAGTAAAATGTCACAGTAGCGATCGCTATGAGCAATGTTTTTACAATCGCTCTAGCACTGCGAGTTAACCTCGCTGTTAGGAAAACATTTCTCATCTCTAATAAGGGCGACGATTGAATTTAGTCATTAGTCATTGGTCATTAGTGAGCCAGCGCGGTCTTGGGGGTTTCCCCCATGAGTGACTGGCGAACCCGTGAGGGTCATTAGTCATTAAGCCTTGAACAAAGGACGAATGACTAAGGACTAAGGACAAAATTATTAACCCCACCAAGGTGCATCACCTGTGCGGAAGTCAGTTTCAGTCCAAGGGGTTAAAACGATTTTGTCGTCGTTGACGTTGGTGTGGGCTAAAGCTAGAGACAGAGGTGCTGGGCCCCGAACAACTTTACCAGTTTCGTCATACTGGGAACCGTGACAAGGACATTTGAATTTGTTCTCAGCAATGTTCCAGGGGACGACACAACCTAAGTGGGTGCAGATGGCGTTAATGCCATAATCTTTGATCGCCTCTTTGCTGTCTACCACAATATAGGTAGGATCTCCCTTTAGTCCTTGGACTAGGTTGCGATCGCCTGCATTCCGGTTTTCTAGAAATTTAGTGACACTAACATCGTTACCTAGCTCGTCTTTTGCCGTTACACCGCCACCAGCACCACCAGCAGCGGGAGGAATAAAGTACTTGACAACGGGATACAATGCACCCAGAGCCACTCCGGTGACAGTCCCAAAAGTGAGCAGATTCATGAACTGACGACGCCCCATATCGGGCACGTCTGCTGATTCAGAAAATTGAGCCATAATCTACGCGCTCTTTGTGTATTTTGTTAAGCATTTTGACAAAAGTACTAGTACTTGAGCAACTCTTGTCTAAGTCGAAATGCTAGCGCTCACAACGATGCCATAATTCTTTGTTCCAAGATATAAAAAGCATCTTTTCTGTTAGCATTACATTTCTTTATATCCTTATCATACTGGAGTCACGGAACTTAACATCATAACTAAATGTAAAATCTGATTGAGAAAAGCTATGACAGGACAGGAATTACGCCAGATATTGCTTGATAAGTGGGGATATTCTTACGATGTCCAGTTTCGGCGGACACAGGGAAAGATATTTTTGCAAGTAATGTGGAAATATTTGGAGCAAGCTTCTTTTCCCTTGAGCGAGGCGGAGTACCAAGAACATCTCGATAGCATTGCCAATTATCTTCATGCCTTGGGTGGATCAACACAGGTACAAACATTTATTGCTCAAACCCGCGATCGCCCCCGACTCGGCAAAGCTGTGAGCATTCCTTTAGATTTAGGCGAACGTTCTTCGGAATGGATATTGTGACCCGCTATTACATTAACATTAATAATTTTCATAGTATTTTTTATCTAAAAATACCATAATGTGCTGTATAACTCTTTTACTCGTTGTTAATGTAAAAAGATACACCTCTTCAAGGAAATAACTAATGGCTTTTATCTCAACATTTGAACTTCTTCTTAAGCCTCAACTTCCAAAGTAACTTAATGTTTGATTCGATCTAGTCAAGAACTCTTTAATTTAACGAGTGTCATTTCTTTTAACTTGGATGGTATAGCTGAAGATGATGTAGCATTCATGGTAGAACAGATTAAACACAAAGGTTTTCAACCCTATTTATATAAGGAGCTAGAAGGGTGGCATTTTCAACTGCTCAGTATTCACATTGAGGATTTAGGCCAGTCCATCGTACATTTCTTTGATGAACTTAAATCTCGATCATCATAATTGCTAAATGTTATTTACCTGTGAGCTTCACTAGTCCTACACCGCCGAAATAAAGCGCTAAAACTGCTCCCGCTAAAAGACTTTGAGTTAGGGGGTCAGTAGAAGGTGTCAGGACGGCTCCTAAAACCACTGCTCCCATAATCACGTAACGCCAACCAGAAACCATCTGTTGAGAGGAGACAATATTCAAATTACCAAGCAACAATTGGATGATCGGAATTTGAAATGCTAAACCAGTGCTGAATAACAGTAGCAGCACAAATTCAAAATATTTATCAATTGACCAAAGTTGTTCGACTACATCTGCTCCGTAACTGATAAAAAATTTCAAGGCGGCGGGGATAAGAAGTAAATAGGCAAATACTAAACCTGCCCCAAACAGCACACTCGAACCCAAAACCACAGGCCCCAGTAAACGGCGTTCGCGGCGAGTCAGTCCTGGAACCACAAACTGGATAATTTGGTAAAGAATGAAAGGACTAGAAATTATGAAGCCAGTGTAAGCTGCCACTTTGAGGGAGACAAAGAAATATTCTCCGGGTGCAAGTTGGAGAAATTTTACTCCTTGTGCTGGAACCTCAAGTAGTTGGACAATGGGCTTGACGGCAAAGAAACAGCCGATAATGCCCACCGCTACGGCAATCAACGAATAGAAAATCCGCTGCCGCAACTCTTCTAGGTGGTCGAAAAGGGACATTTCGATTTCACCTGGCAACTCATCAAGAGGATCGGTGTCTGAGTTGCCATATCCTTCAGGATCGATGTTGGGAACGTTTATAGTATCTACGTCTTGTGAAGGCGTCACGTCGCTTCGCTCCGAATTTAAAATTAAAAATTCAAAATTAACAATACCCTAAATTTATTTATGGGCTTGTATCATGAGTGTGTGTCGGTCATCGACCATTTCGGTGACTCAGCATTCTTCATTATTTTATCTGGGGAATGCAGCTACCATAGATATGTTTTTGGGTGCTGTGGGTTTTTTGTCCTGTTTTTTGGGTTTGCATCTGCATAAGTTAGTAGGAAGCCATCTTGTAGGCAATGCCTAACCTGAAAAAGGGTGGAACCGATAATTAAGAAATCACGTCTCTGCAACCAGTAGCGCTGAGTAAATTTACACAACTTCAAAATTTCAACATTTAACACTCAGTTTTAAAAATCCGGTTCATCAAGGTGGCATCTATACATAGCGTAATCGGAAATTTTTAGCTGAGGTTGGGTATGAACCGGACAATTTGCATTGCCCTCATGGCATTGCCTATTTATTTATACAATGTTGAGCTAGGCAATACTTGTAGTAGTGACGTGACAATTGTTAAAAACCAGTTTTCCACAATAGCTGCTCTAATTGCTTACAGTACAAATGCTCAATCACGCATATTACCGTGGCAAATATCGGCTAGAGATGACCAAACCGAAGATTGCCTTCGGCTTGGTATTTGCAAAGATTGATAAGGAAACTCCAAGAAATAAATTATCCAATATTGTGGGGTGGGCATCTTGCCCGCCATATAAACTGGGCTATCGTGTTGCCCACCCCACAAGAGTTATTGGATATTTTTTTATTTGGAAGTCCCTAAAAAAAGGCAGCCCCATCATCAAAGAAAATTAATGGTTGTAGAATATCAACGTACAGTAGTGGTTACAGGAGCCTCAACAGGAATTGGTCAGGCCACTGCTTTGCTTTTAGACCAGTTGGGCTTCTCTGTTTTTGCTGGCGTGCGTCAAGATATTGATGCTCAAACACTTAAACAGAAAGGATCGCCAAGGCTGATTCCGATTTTTTTAGATGTTACTGAGGCTGAATCGATCGCAGTTGCGGTTGATAAAGTCACAAATGCTGTCGGTGGTGGAGGGATTTTGGGTTTAGTGAATAATGCCGGAATTGCTGTCCCTGGCCCCTTAGAATTATTAACGATCGCCGAATTTCAACAACAAATGCTGGTGAATGTCACCGGACAATTAGCAGTCACACAAGCGTTTCTTGGTCTATTACGCCAGAGTCGGGGGCGAATTGTCAATATGGGTTCCATTGCTGGTAGAAGTCCGACGCCGTTCTTAGGAGCTTACAATGCGTCAAAATTTGCATTGGAAGCGCTCAATGATGTGCTGCGGATGGAGTTAAGACCTTGGGGAATCTCCGTTTCTATTATCGAACCTGGTGCGATCGCTACTCCAATTTGGGAAAAGTCTCTCAGTCAATCGGAAATAGCACAGGATGATTTACCACAATCGGCACAAAATCTCTACGGGCAAGCCATGAATATTGTCCGCAAAAAAATGCAGATTCTTGCATCTGGGGGAATTTCTGCGGATATTGTCGCTCAAACCGTTGTTCAGGCGCTCACTGCAAATAAACCTAAGACGCGCTATCTTGTTGGACAAGATGCCAAAATTGGAGCGTTGCTAAAGCATATTCTGCCCGATCACCTACATGACAGAATAATTTTATACTCAATGGGGCTGTAATTAGGTGGGCGTAAATATTTGTCGTTGAGTTGACATCCTCACCGCCGTAAACGCACTCTTAAGAAGGAGTAATGAGTAATAAGTAATGAGTAATGAGTAAATACCCATTTTTCATCCACTCATTACTCCTTACTCATTACTTTAAAGCTGTGCTGGAAACACGGGGTTTTAAACCCATTTTTCTGATAAGGCAGGAGGCCTCCTGCCCTCTGCCTCTCCTGATAAAAGCGGGCTAAAGTCCATTGCCAATCAAAATAAAAGATGCCCAATAATATGGGTGACTAAAGTTACTAGCTGCTACAGGTGCATTTTGACCCAGAGACTTCCAATTTCCATTAATCAATGAGACTTGAGCTTTTCTTAAAGCTTCAACTTTAGTCAATTTCTCAGTAGAGAGGATACCATAAAAAGCACTCATGAGTGCTTGTGTACCACCATCATCCACAGACCACAAAGAGGCGATCGCAGCTCTTGCGCCAGTTTGTTGCATCTGATAGCCAAAGCCCAAAATTTCCTCACCGTTACCTAACTTACCTCCCAAGCCGGTTTCACAGGCGCTCAACACTACCAAATCTACATGGGGGAGTGACCAAGTGGCGACATTTCTAAAATTAACGCGATCGCCATTCCCGAATAAAATAAAAGAATCTTCTGGTTTACCCACCACAAAAGCGGCATGAGTCGCTAAATGGACAATTGTATAATCATCCATTTGGGGTATAGCAACGCTGGGGGTAAAGGCATCGTCTAAAAGCTTCTTAGTTTCAGGAACCGCATCTGCTACACTTTCCACCTCCTGCGTTGCAAAGGGTAAGCCAGCGTAAGCAACTTGCCGATTACCAACTTTGATTTGATAATTACCTTTAGTAAAAGCACCTGCTAAAACTCGCAAAGTAGATTGTTTTGGGGTATTTAAGTTAGTCAGACTGGCAGATGTAATGTGATTCACATTGAAGCGCTGTACTAGCCATTGTTTGCCATCATATAAAGCAGTTAAAGGAATGTAGCGTAACTGGTCATCGGGAGCGTAAATTAGAGTTTGTGTACCTGATGACTCCAGGTCTTTTTCTATCGGTTTAATTAGCCAGTCATACAATTGGTGTGCAGGTGCTTTGATATTTTGACTGGGGTCGATTAAAGCTTGGCGGAAAACAGCAATTGTTTGATGGAGGTTTTCGCGCTTTACAGCAACGGTACGATGAATTGGTGGAGATTCAGGAGTTACCAATACCAATTCTAAGCTATCTTTTAAAATCAGTGGGTAAAGTAGTGCCGATTTTTGCGGCAATCGTGCCAAATTATCCCGAAGTTCGTTGAGATTCTCCAAATCCAAATTTTGCCGCCTAGCTGTACGGCTAATTTGCTCTACCTGTGCTTTGACTGAAGGACTATTGATAAATTCGTTAAATTCATCTAGAATTTGCTGTTGATTTAAGACTAATTGCTCGATGCGTTGTTTTTGTTCGAGCGATCGCTGTTCGGGCTTAATTTTTCGCAGTTTTGTCAGTTCTTTACCCAACACAACAGCATTATCCACGCTTCGATCCAACTTTTGTTTAATTGGTTTTTCTGTTGCCGCTATATTAATACCTTTGAGAGTACGTTGATTACCTCGCACCTTCTGGAGATATTCTTCTAGTTCTTCAACCTTGAGTAAATCCATTGTCCTTTGTGCTTCAGCAACACGTTCTTGTTTGAGTAATCGTTCACCCAAAATCCGATATGTCTGGCTAACAGTTATGCTGTAAGCATCTGGCTGCGGCACACTCAGCGTTGATGGATTTAAGCGAGCTTTCTCACGATTAATTAAGCAGTGCTTGTAGAAAAAAATTGCTAACTCTGGTTGGTTTTGGATATCAAATGAGTAACCTATATTACTGTAGGTTTTGCCAAGTCGAACCAGATCCCCTAGTTCTTTGTTAATTAATAGGGCTTGCTGATAAGATTGAAGTGCTTCAGGATACTTTTTTTGACTTTGGTAGATTCTACCGATGTTGTTGAATGTTACCGCTTCCCAAGAACGCTCTCCAAGTTCTCTGCTGATGGCTAATGCTTTTTGTAATTTCTGCAACCCATGTGTCAATTGACCTTGGCGAGATTCTTTGATAGCTTCTTCATTGAGCCTTGCAACTTCTGATAGTTGATTATTCTTGGGTAAAGCTTGAGCTTTTTCTCCAAATTGGTAGCTCAACCTTGCATTTGTACTTACCTGATTATTGTCTGGGTATGCCATCCCAAAACCTAGTAAACTAAGTAGAGTCAAAGCAAAAACATTAATATACTTAAGATTAAGCGGCATAATAAAATACTTCCTATTCCAGGAAGGTAAATATTAAATCAAGAAGTCCGGCAACGCAATTAATTTTTATTGATTTGGAAAATTTATAGGTGCTGAGAAATTTGAAGATGTCAGAAAAAAAACCCAGCCAACCAAAACTACCACCAACCAGCGCCCTTGACAATCCATCAAGTCAGGAATTTGGGAATTGGTTTGAATATCCTGTGAGAGTACAACCCCACCACACTGACTATGCCGGCATTGTCTGGCACGGTTCCTATATAGCTTGGATGGAAGAAGCACGCATTGAATGTTTGCGATCTATCGGGGTTGAGTTTGCTGATTTAGTCACTATCGGCTGCGATTTACCAGTTGTAGAACTGTCGGTGCGCTATCATCACTCAATTCAATTAGGTCTGACAGTGGTGGTAAAAACGCGCATGGCTGAGGTGACTGGCGTCCGAATCAATTGGGATTATGCCATTGTCTCAACTGATGGACAACAATTGTACGTCACCGCCAAGGTGACTCTAGTCGCTTTAGATCGCGAAAGAGGCAAGATTATGCGTCAGTTGCCAGCCAGTGTTAAGGATGCATTAGCCAAGATTTCGGCATTAAATAACAATTTTTAACTTTCTATTTGCCACTTTGGATTTGGGAGATAGTTTGAGCAAACTGCGTTACGTGCTGCCAGATATCTTGCGGGGTAATGCCAAAACTGATATTTAATAAGATTAGGATTGCGGCAATAGTCAATGCACTTTTTAAGGTTGCTTTTAGCAACTTCCATAATATTATGAAGACAATCCAAGCTACAATCAAGGTAGCAATCATATATTAATTCCTTTATACATAATTCCTTCATAATTGCCCTTATCTGAGAGTGTATTTATTCAGAAAGGGTAAATTATCTAGCTGTTACAGTCAATTAATAGCAGTTACTAAAACTGGTTTATTTGCGTAAATGTTCCAAAAATATTTTACACGAGAATCAGACAAGAATTTGGATGTCAGGCAAATTATTTGGCAATTTGGCAAACTTCTGAAAAATCTGTTTATTTGTTTGTAGATATGTATAAAAACAATAAGTAAGCAGGAAACCACTAAATATATTTGAGGCAGAAATGAGGCTTTAGTCTGAAGTGAGAACAGATATCAGCTGTTGTGATTATAGTTTGCACATTGAGGCGGCAGGGGAGCAGGGTGCAAGGGAGAGGATTTACAGGTTTTGCCTAATCATGCTTGTGATGCAATTTGCAGGTGCAACAGCTTAACAGAATGACCTAGAGGTTCAGAACCCCAACTTCTTGAAGAAGTCGGGGTTATTTTGGTTCGATTTAAGGTTTTTATCGCAGAGAAATTATCTGCGAGTGAGTCTCTAACTTTTCAGTCGCTATTAAAACTTCTTGTCTTGCCCATTTATCTGCTGCCAAAATGTCATCTAAAGAGGGATTTGTACGGTTATCATTTTGATGGCGATCGCACACCCATTCGATACATCGGGGAATATCTAAAAAGCGAATTTTTTCATCTAAAAATAAAGCCACAGCCTGCTCATTGGCGGCATTCAACACAGCTGGCATGGAACCACCAGCTTTACCCACAGCATAAGCCAACTGCATACAAGGATACTTCTGGTGATCTGGTTCGCGGAAGGTTAAATTTCCAGCTTTGACTAAATCTAGTCGTTCCCAGTTGGTGTAAATGCGATCGGGCCAAGATAGGGCATACAGCAAAGGTAAGCGCATATCCGGCCAACCGAGTTGGGCTAAAACTGAAGTATCTTGCAATTCAATCAGCGAGTGAATAATGCTCTGGGGATGAATAACAATTTCGATATCGTCATAATCCAAGCCAAACAGGAAGTGAGCTTCAATTACTTCCAGTCCTTTATTCATCAAAGTAGCAGAGTCTATTGTGATTTTCCGTCCCATCGACCAATTAGGATGTTTTAGGGCATCAGCTACGGTTACATCTGCTAACTTTTCTACATCCCAGTCCCGGAAAGCCCCACCAGATGCAGTCAGCAAAATTTTCCGCACACCTCCCTTTGGCACACCTTGGAGACATTGAAAGATTGCGGAATGTTCAGAATCGGCTGGTAGTAATTTTACACCATGTTTTTCAACTAGGGGTAGAACCACAGGTGCGCCGGCAATCAGGGTTTCTTTGTTCGCTAAGGCAATATCTTTACCAGCTTCAATCGCTGCGATCGTGGGTAGCAAACCAGCACAACCAACGATCCCCGTAACAACAGTTTGGGCATCGCCGTAACGAGCAACTTCTATCACTCCGGCATCACCACCCAGTAGAATCGGTTGGGGATCGAGGTCAATAAGAGCTTCTTTGAGCGCTGGTAATTTATCTTCTGAGCAAATGGCTGCTATTTCCGGTCGAAACTGCCGAATTTGAGCAGCCAACATCTCTACATTGTTCCCAGCTGCCAATCCCACAATCCGAAACTGATCTGGGTACTGAGTGACAATATCTAAAGTCTGAGTACCAATAGAACCAGTGGAACCAACAAGAGTAATCGCTTTCACAATTGCTTAAGGATTTACAGACAACTCCCACTATAAATTGCTGGGGACTCTTTAATCACAGCAATCACCATAATCGATACACTGAGTCCAGGAGTCGGGAGATGAGGCAAGGGAGAGAATCACTAAGAGTGTTCCAAAAAATAAACGATCCAAAACCCGTCATTGTGTTCGCGTAGCGTCTCGTAGAGAGCGAAGCGAACGCAATGACAATTGGACATTTTTTTACTTGGAGTACTCCAATTAACTAATAACTCTTGACAAATGACAAATGACAAATTTTTATATATTTAGACAAATATAGTATTTATAAATACTATATTTTTAAAGACAAAATTGGCAAAACTAACCAGGTAGTGAAGCCTTTTAAGTAATTTTTGATCTGTCCAGTTTGTTAATTATGTTGGTGGAGGATTTAATATGCAAGATGTTATTCAGAAATTGCTGTGTTACAGCTATATGTAGAAGGATGCAGAAAGGAGTTTGTTAAAGCACTCAAGCTTATGGTCAAAGTTCAGATAGTTATAAAAAAAATTTTATGGAACAATGATTTCCTGTTTCCAGCCGCAATATGGTTTGCCAGTCGAATATTCATCTGGACTGCTATGTTGCTGATTGCGCCAAAACTACCGTTACCAGCAGAAGACTTTTTGCCCCATTTTGGTTGGGGGATTTTTGATGCTTGGGATAGTATGCATTATCGAGCGATCGCAACTTCTGGCTATGAATTTGCCAATGACGGCAAACAGCATAATCTGGCCTTCTTTCCCCTATTTCCCTTAAGCATCTGGTTTTTGATGAAGCTGGGCTTACCGTTTGAACTAGCAGGTATGTTAGTCAACAATTTGGCATTTTTTGCAGCGCTTTACTGTTTATACTTTTGGGTCAAGGAGCATTATGGCATCAATGCAGCCCATTGGATAACATCTGTGGTTTCTTTATATCCGTCTTCTATGTTTACGGGAGTGATTTACACAGAGGGGCTGTATTTGTTTTTGAGTACAGCTACTTTGCGGGCCTTTGATCGAAAACAGTATGGCTGGACTGCCCTTTGGGGTGCAATGGCCACAGCAACACGTCCTACAGGTATGGCATTAATTCCAGCATTGGCGATCGCAGCCTGGAAAGAACGCCGACCGCCTATTGCCTATATAGCTGGTTTGACTACCGCTATTGGCATACTTTTATTCAGTTTGTATTGTGCGATTTATTTTGGCAATCCTTTAGCTTTTATCGAAGCACAAAAAGGATGGCGACCAACTCTGGGCTTTGATTGGCAGGGTTGGTTAAATATGTTCATGCAAATTTTAGTCGGTAGAGAAAATTGGCACAAGGGTTGGGTTCAAAACCCCTCTGGCGGGATTCAAGACCCTTGGTATCTCTTCTTGTTTGGCTTGAGTGTTGCCAGTAGCTATCTTTTATGGCGTTTCCGTCAACGTTTTAGTTCTGTAAAATTATTCTATGGCTTTTATGCTTTAGCCTTACTTTTGTTGATTCTAGCAAGCGAACAGTGGATTAATAACTTGCTTAACTTGTTCATGATCTTGGGTGGTGGCTATATATTGTGGCACTTACACACGCAACTGACGCCGGTTACAGTGATTTATGGCTTTTGTGGTATTGGTTTGCTGTTAGCTTCTGGAGGCACTATCTCCTTGAGCCGTCTCGCTTATGGTATTGTGCCTTTGAATATAGCCATTGGTGTGCTGTTATCTCGCCATCCTCGTCAGGGATATTTAATATTGGGGGCTTTTATAACACTACTAGCCAAAATAGCTGTAGGATTTGCCCAAGAGCGTTGGGTTGGTTAGAGGGTTGATCCATATAGTTGAGTTGCATTGAAATTTTCCAATGAATTTATTTAATCAAACGAAGATCGCGATCGCTTCATTATTTCTAGGTGTAGGTGCCATATCTTTTGGTTCTATTTTTATGAAATTGAGCGAAATGGAACTCAGCCCCAGCGCCACTGTATTTAATCGCTTTTGGCTTGCTAGTGTGGTTTTCTTACTCTGGCATGGATACGAGGCAATACGGCAGCGATTTTCCAAAGAAAAATCTGTAGAACAGCAGCCCTACACCAGTCAGGATCTATTGCTATTGCTAGGTGCTGGTATTCTTTGGGCTGCCACTTTAGTTTTGTTGGCTTGGTCACTCACTCAAACTAGCGTAGCAATTTCTAGTGTGTTGCATAATCTCGCCCCCATATTTACTAGTTTAGGGGTGTGGCTGTTATTTCGTAAGCGTTTTGAGCGCCAATTCTTGATTGGGATAGTCGTTGCGCTTGGGGGAGCGATCGCGATTGAATTTGAGGAACTACAAATAGCCACAGACGAAGTTCAAGGAGGCTTGGCTGCCATCGTTTCGGCGATTTTATTGAGTGCATACCTGCTAATCGTAGAAAAATTACGCACCAAATTTTCTCCGGTCACAATTCAGTTGTGGATCTGTGCGATCGCAGCTTTAGCTATTTTCCCCATACTTTTATTCACTCAAGATCAACTTTTCCCCTCTACAGTTAGTGGGTGGCTTTGGGTGATTTCCCTAGCCCTAATCTGCCAAGTTTTAGGTCATGGGCTTTTGACCTATAGCCTTGCCAAATTTTCCTCTGTGGTTGTCTCCTTGGTGCATCTTTTAGAGCCTGTATTTAGCGGCATTTTCGCTCTGGTAATATTTTCGGAAACATTAACTTTATCAAATTGGGTGGGGTTCGCCGTAGTTTTAATCGGTTTATACTTAGCCGTATCTAGCCAAGCTGCTGTTAATTTGCCGCTTCAAGAATCAGTCACAAATATAGTTAACACTTTCGTTATAAGTATGACGAGCAAACTGTCATTACTAAAGCAACAATTCTCCGAAACACCAGCTTTATTAGGAACTGTCTCATTATTGTTTGCTCTAATTCCTATATCTTTAGCACCATCTCTAACTAAATTGTGTCAACAAGAAATTGGTGCAAATGCTGTAGTATTTCATCGCAGTTGGATTGCTACAGTTGTCTTTGGTCTGTGGAATGGGTTTGAGGCTTTCCGCTACCAACAGTCTATTGAAGGAGGCGGGAGGGAAGATAGCGCAGCGTTAGCGAGTCCGCGAGCGTCGGCAGGGGGCAATATTACTCCTGCCTTACTTGATAACCAATCTATAGAACAGAAGCCTTTTACTTTTACGAAACAAGAAGTGTGGCTATTGTTAGCAATGGGAACCTCTGCTGGAACCTACCTCCTCTTGTGGGCTTGGGCGCTGAGTCAAACGAGTGTTGCCAATGTGGCTTTACTATCTAATTTGAACTCCTTATTTGTTGCTTTAGCTGGATATCTATTATTCGGTCGGCGTTTTGATCGCAGATTCGTGATTGGTCTGGTCATCGCCTTGGGGGGAGCGATCGCATTTGAACTCAATAAGGTGCAATTTGCAACCGATCAAATATTGGGTGATACCTTGGCACTGCTGACTGCGGTTTTCATGGCCACGTGTATGCTGCTGATAGAACGACTACGAACCCGATTTAGCACTGCAACTATCATGCTGTGGCGCTGTGGAGTGACAACAATGTTTCTACTACCCGTCCTCCCATTCCTCGAAAATAGACTATTTCCCTATTCCTGGACGGGTTGGTTTTTCATCATATTCCAAGCCCTCTTCTGTCAAGTCTTGGGTCAGGGACTTTTAGCTTATAGCCTCAGCAGAATCTCTTCAGGAGTTGTCGCCGTCACGCTTCTTCTAGAACCAGTTCTAGCTTCTATTTTTGCTTGGTTTATTTTTTCAGAACAAGTCGGTTTGTTTGACTGGGCAACTTTTGCCGTAGTTCTAGCAGGTATCTATCTCGCCCAATCTAGTCAATCCACTGTTCAAGTAACAAACGAAAGCTTGTAGCATCATGACAGGCAGCTAGAAAGTGGCAGTTGTAAAGAAGGCAGGAGGCATTTCTCCAGCAAGACTGCCTCTCTTGTTAAAGTCTCGTGTGGCCGCGACTTCTAGTCGCTAGGGCTAGTTTTATTCTTGATTTAGTATTTTGACATTGCCAACTTGACTGATACAATTTATGACGAAAACTTCTGACAAGACATTATTAAAATTAGTGAAATCTCCGTTCAATAGACTCTTAAACTCTCTCCCATTCCCCGTTCCTGGATACTTAGCAATTGGCATGATATTAGCAGTGCTGATCCGATTAGCCTGTGTTCCAAATAAATCGGTGGATTATAAATATTTTTTAGCGCCTTGGTATGATTTCATCGCATCTCATGGCGGTTTCAGCGCTCTAAAATATAGTTTTGCTGATTACACACCTTCTTATCTCTACTGGATTTTAATTGCTGCTACTTTGCTATCTGGATTGCCAAAAATTTTAGCAATCAAGCTTTTTGCTATGACTGTTGATTTTCTTTGTGCATTTTTAACTTACAAAATTGTCCGACTAAAATACCCACAGCGCAGGAAACCCATCTTTGCTTTTTTGGCAGTTATCTTGAGTCCTACTGTTATATATAATAGTGCCCTCTGGGGTCAATGTGACGTTATCTATACAACAGGATTGATTGCCTGTATTTACTTTTTATCTATTCAAAAAGAAATTCCAGCCTTACTCAGTTTTGGTGTGGCACTTTCTTTTAAGTTGCAAGCTATGTTTTTAGCACCTTTATTATTAGCTCTTTTGCTCAAAAAAAGAATTCATTGGTATTATCTACCATTAATTCCGGCGGTATATATCATCACAGTTTTACCACCTTGGTTTATGGGAAGACCAATACAAGAATTGCTATTGGTCTACTTTAATCAAGCTAATAAATATAAGGAATTAGCTAAAGGCGCACCTAATCTTTATCAATGGATTCCTAACAATTTTTATAATATTGTTGTACCTATAGCTTTAACGTTAACGATATCTGCAATATTTTTATTTGCATATATTGTTTATAAAAGTAGACTAGAAATTACTCAAGATAGGCTGATACACTTAGCCACCATATCAGTTTTGTTTATGCCATATATCCTACCCAAAATGCACGAAAGATATTTTTATCCTGCTGATATACTTTCGATTATCTTTGCTTTTTATTTTCCCCGATATTTTTGGGTAGGGATAATAGTGCCAATGGCATCATTTTTTGGATATTTGGGAACTCCCATCTTTATCCAGTTGTTTTCAATACCTTTAGGTTTTACCCTCTGGTTTGTTGTGCGAAAGTCTGATGTAATTTATCCGAAATTACAAGCTGAATTGTCCTCAAATATCAATAAAATTTGGTAGTAAGTGCAAGCAGGATTTTATTAACAGAACAACTGCCAAAAATGAATAAGATCAGAGCAATTATCGGCATTAGTACCTTAATTTTATTTATCTCCAGCAGTTTACGACACGAATTATTTAATTCTTCTGGGGATTTAGCATTTTTTGACCAAGGAATTTACCTAATTAGTCAAGGACTACCGCCAGTTTCTTCTGTAATTGGTTTTCATGTTTTAGCCGATCATGCTGCTTGGATTTTATATCCTTTGGCTTTACTATACAAAATTTACCCTAGCGTTTATTGGCTGTTTGCAGTACAGTCTGTTGCTTTAGCGTTAGGTGCTTTACCTACATATTTTCTGGCGCTGCAAGCAGGTTTAAAAGAAAATTTAGCAGTTGCGATGATGGCTGTATATCTAATGTATCCGGTGGTTTACAATAGCAATCTATGTGATTTTCACCCAGATCCGATCGCAGTCCCCGCACTTTTAACAGCAGTTTTGGCTGCTAGATCGAGAAAAATAGCTTGGTTTGGCGTTAGTATTCTTTTGGTATTGGGTTGTAAGGCCGTATTATCCCTGACTGTAGTGGCTATGGGGATTTGGCTACTCTTGTTTGAAAAGCGGCGTTTGTATGGTGCGATCGCTATTATTAGTGGGACAATATGGTTTTTGATTGCTAACTGGATTATCATCCCTCATTTTGGTGGTGAAGCAGCGTTACTTAACCGTCATCTTTATCGCTATAGCTATTTGGGAAACTCCTTTTCCGAAATGCTACAAATCTTACTATTCCAACCGAAAATCCTTTTTAACAACCTTTTTTCAATTCTAAATTTAGAATATTTGTTTTTTTTATTATTACCTGTTATTTGGGCTTTAAAACCACAATATATCATACCTTTGATAAGTATAATTCCTTGTGTAACACTAAATTTACTTGCCGATCATCCTTCGCAAAAAAACCTAGTTTTACATTACTCTTTACCAGCAATTCCATTTCTTATTTTAGTCGGAATTGCCAGCCTAGCAGCAGGTAAAGCATGGCTACCAAAAAGACGAGCAATTGTTTTGTGGTCTTTAGTTTGGTTTTTAGTTTTAGGTAAATATGGGTTCTTTAGCTCAAGATATCTCCATCATCTGGATAATTTGCCAGCCACAAAAGAGGCGATCACTCTAGTTAAAACTAAAGATAGTGTTCTAACTACAGATATAATTACTCCACATTTAACTCATAGACAGTTGATTAGTTTTAAATATAATCCTTCTCAAGACATTGCTGAGTTGAATAAGTTTCACTATATCTTGCTCAATGTCCGCCATCCAGGTTGGGCTGCAAGTTCAGAATCTCTTTCAAGGTTAGTAAACATTTTGCAAAATCAGTCTAAATTCAGCTTAGAATATCAACAAGATGATGTATATCTTTTTAAAAAAATAGTTAGTTAAAATCATATTCATCAATATAACTATCTTGGATACTTTTTTCAAAAATCGCTATCATATATCATTTAATTGATGATGAAATAAGAGTAAATTTATCAGCAGTGCCTAGAACCTGATGGTCAAATAAATTGATTTGCTTTAAAGTTACATCATCTAACAGTAAATAAGATTTATTAGATAACATTTTTTGTAGAATTGGTACAGTTGCAGCAGTTACCTTGCAATCGCTGTAAAAGTCCAAGCTAGGACGCCCATAAGCAAAAGAAGTATAAATTTGTGTTCCTGGTAAAACATTTGCCCGAATTAAGTCTGCAACTGGTTTAACTGGAAAAGCTTCCTTTAATTCCCAAATCCAAGATTGCGAACTTACCAACAGGGTTAAAACTAAATACATCCCTGTAAATAACACTGGAATAAAGTTGCGATCGCGCTTTTTAATTAGCCATGCTGTAATACCCATACTTATTGTTAAAATAATACTCATGACTATCAAAATAGGCTGCTTTTTCAGATAAAAGTAAACACAACCTCCTAAACCAGCAACAGCAATAATAGTCAGAAATATAGTCCAAGTTCTTACCCGAAAATTACCGTGTTGCCAAATTTCGCTAAATCTAGCACCAATTGCTAAAGCTAAAAATGGATATACAGGCATGATATACCAGGGTAGTTTAGTTCTCATCAAAGAAATAGTTCCTAAGTAAATAATTGTACCTAATAGAACTAGAGAACCCCAAGTATGATGACGTTCTTTCCAAGCTAGATAAAGCCCTCCAGGTAAAAATAATAGCCAGGGAAAACCATATTTAAGTAATTCCAATAAATAGTACCAAACAGGCCCGCTATTACCTTCAACAGATTGTACCAGGCGGTCAAAAGCTTGTGCTTGAAAATGCACTTCTAAAAAAGTATTCCCATAATGTTGCCACTGAGCAATATACCAGGCGATCGCCGGGGCATTTCCTAACAAAATTCCCACCCAGAGATAGGGACTTTTTAACAAAGCTAATTGTCGATCGGCAAGCAAAAATAAACAGGCGATCGCCCCCAACAGCAAAACTATCATTCCCTTAGTCAGAATAATTAACCCCAGACAAAATCCCACCCCTAGAGCATATTTTCGGTTCTGACGTGCCTTCAAAAGACAAAACAACAACAGCAAGAAAAAAGAAATAGTCATCCCATCTAACATTGCTAGTCGTCCATGACGCACCACAGGCAACATTGTCAAGTAAACTAAAGCAGCAAATAGAGCCGGTAAACTTTGCTTAAAGGCCAAACGCCCCACCAAGTAAAGCAAAGGCACTCCCAAGGCAGTTAAAACCGCACCAGGTAAGCGTGTGGTGAATTCTTGTACTCCTCCTAAGTGGTAGCAGCAAGCAATTAACCATTGCATCAAAGGCGGTTTTAGTAAAAATGGTTCTCCTTGAATAGTTGGATAAAGCCAGTTACCAGTACGATAAATTTCTCTAGCGACTAGAGCGTAAGTACCTTCATCCCAATCTCGTAAAGGGGAGTTTCCTAAAAATATCAGCCAAAGGACTAAAGATATTACCAGTAAGCTAAATAACCATTCTTTTTCTTGGAATGCGATCGTTCTTTTTGTGAATAGCTTTACAATATTTATGCTATACATTTAGGTCTAATAATCGTAGTGAATAATATTGCTAATTATGCAATCTAAAATACTCACAGTGAAAACTTTTTTGCTGGTATGAGGAAAAAATTGAATCAGCTTGGTTATCTGGCAATACGGTTTACTTAAGGGCTACTGGCAACAACTTTGGGGTTTTGAGACGCGATAAATCGCCGTCTCTACAAGTGTTTTGTTGCTCATTCTGAACTGTATTGGGTTATCTTGGTTGGATAATTGGCGTGACGGCCTTAATTTTGTTTGGATGCAGCAGCTTTTGGATAACTTTTTATCGCAACATAACGCGAACAGTATAACTCCGCTTAGAGCGAGTCTATGATACCGAGTATTCGGGCGTCGCATTTTTATTCTGACTTCTGAATTCTGAATTCTGAATTCTGACTCCTGAATTCTTCTTCATCTTTCCAGTTCAGCTAGGAGACGAGATGCGATACTCCCATTGAAAAAGATATCCCATCTTGACGAAAGGTAATTCTTTAGCGTGTTGTTATACGCAATACTAAGATATTCTTGCTTTCTTCGCCAAGATTGTCATGGTTCCATTCGATGAACAGCTACGCCGCTTAGTTACAGAAGCCTGTGGACACAAACCTGGAAGCCCTCAGCGTCAGAAGTTGCTCACGCAAATTATTCGCTTGACAGCAAGTAGACTCTGGAGAGAAACTACTCCCTACTATCAAGATGCACTACAACAAACTTGGTTGTATTTCTGTCGCAATGTTTGTGAAGGTTTGACAGGTCAAATCTACGATCCCAATTATGGCAGTATCATAACTTGGCTGAATGCCTACCTAAGAAGGAGACTACAAGACTTTTACCTTAACCAGAATCGGGAACAAGCCACAACAGTTCCTCAGAGAATTCGTCAGTCTACATCAGGTGGAATAAGTGAAGCCATTGATCCTATAGATAACCTCCCGGCTAGTCCCCAAGCACCTCCAATTCTGGAAGATTTGGAGATATGGGCGCAGACAGATTCTAATGGAGAACTGCGCGGTATTTACATTAAAGGGCGTCCAGATGTGAATTGTCAGGTGTTAATTCTCAAACGCTTACCCCCGGAAGTTAGCTGGAGAGAATTATCTGAAGAATTTGGGTTGTCAATTCCCACATTAAGCAGTTTTTATCAGCGCCAATGTCTACCGCGTTTGCGTAAATTCGCAGAACTGGAGGGATTATTATGATGGGTGATGAGTGTTGTTAGCAGTAGCGGGGCGTTGAGTCTTGAGTAAGAAGTAGTATTGTTGAATCTTTCCATTTTCAGCCGAGAAACTCACTCTTTGGTGATAAATAAGATTGTGGAAGCTCAGGGATAGGTGAGAGAGAGGAATGGTACTATTACTGTGGTAGCCCAAGCAGCTATGGAACTCCAAGAAATAAATTATCCAATATTGTGGGGTGGGCATCCTGCCCGCCATATAGACTGGGCTATCGTGTCGCCCACCCCACAAGAGTGAATTGGATATTTTTTTATTTGGAAGTCCTTATAGTTCATCCTGTACGCTCCTGGTTATCATCTACCTCTTGTCGTGGTTATGGCTAAAACAACTAGGATTTTTGGCGCTAATTCTGTAAAAGCTAAAAGACAAAAGGGGCTGGGGCGTCGCGTATTTTCCCTATGTTGCAGGATTTTTTACCCCTTCAGAGTTGGCCAATCACTCATTTTGGAAACCAAAAAAACTGCACTGGCTCACTTTTTATCTTTGCCTTTTTACTTCCTGATCGCTTTGCTATGCATTATCGGTTCACCGGTGTTAGCAAAAGTTCCTAGTTCAATCAATTCATCATCGCAACCGTCAATTAACAGGCTGATATCGCTAACTGTTACCACTGATCCCGCTTCATTATTACAACAGGGCAAAGTTTTATACAGTGCTGGTAACTTTGCGAAAGCTGTAGAAGTATTGCAAGAAGCTGTCCAAGCATATAAACAGCAAGGGGATAATCTCAAACTAGCAGCGACACTGAGTAATCTTTCCTTAGCTTATCAGCAACTCGGTGCATGGAGTCAAGCGCAGCAGGCAATTACAGAGAGCTTAGATTTGCTGAAAGGACAGGATAAAAACCAAAATTTGCCAATATTTGCCCAATCATTAGATATTCAAGGCCGTCTACAACTGGCAATGGGACAGTCTGAGGCAGCTTTAGCAACTTGGCAGCAGACGGAAGAAATTTACAAACAAGCAGATAATCAAAGTGGTGTGGTGCGATCGCTAATCAATCAAGCACAGGCGTGGCGCACCCAAGGGTTTTACCCCCGCGCTGTCAAAACACTAGATCGAGTTAGTCAAACATTAAAATCTCAACCTGATTCTATAGAAAAAACAGTGAGTTTGCGATCGCTCGGTGATGCCCTTTTGGTATTGGGTGATTTGAAAAAGTCACGCCAAGCACTAGAAGAAAGTTTGAGAATTGCTCAAAATCTGCAATCTAGCGCTGATATTGGGGCTAGTCTGTTCAGCTTGGGAAATCATGCCCGTAAACAACAGGAAAAACAACAAGCGATCGCCTATTATCAACAAACAGTCGCAGCATCTCCCTCACCTCTGACAAAAATTCAAGCGCAACTAAATCACCTGGCACTACTAATTGAAGATCAACAATGGGCAAAGGTTCAAAGTCTCTTGCCATTGATTGAGTCCCGACTCGACCAACTCCCCCTCAGCCGTGCGAGTATTTACGCTCGTGTTAACTTTTCACAAAGTTTAGCAAAAGTCAAGAGTGGTGTATTGCAAGCATCCAGAAATAATTATTACTCAGGACTCAGCACCAAAGACTCAGCAAAGTTACTCGCCAGTGCCATCCAGCAATC
The DNA here is from genome assembly GCF_036916655.1 of Nostoc sp. Taxonomy (GTDB): domain Bacteria; phylum Cyanobacteriota; class Cyanobacteriia; order Cyanobacteriales; family Nostocaceae; genus Nostoc. The sequence goes on along the minus strand of NZ_JBALFY010000064.1, from coordinate 154,347 downwards.
CCGCAGTTTAGGGGATAAGCGGGCGGAGGCTTATGCTTTGAAGAGTTTAGGCAGCTTGTACGAAGAAACTAGGCAGTGGTCAGAGGCGCAAGACCTGACCCGGCAAGGATTAGCTTTGGCACAGAGTAGCAATGCCCCAGAAATTACCTATAGCTTGGAGTGGCAGTTAGGTAGATTGCTGTGGGCAACCAAAGATATAAATGGTGCGATCGCCGCTTATGATGCGGCTGTAGAAACTCTCCAGTCTCTCCGCAGAGATTTAGTAGTGAATAAAGATGTCGTGAACCAGGATATACAATTCAACTTCCGGGACAGTGTAGAACCCGTCTACCGCCAGTCAGTAGAATTACTGCTACAATCCCAACAGGGAAAACCAAATGAAGAAATATTAGATAAAGCACGCGATCGCATTGAAGCACTCCAACTAGCAGAATTAGACGACTTCTTCCAAGAAGCTTGTCTGCAAGGACAAAAAGTAGCCCTAGATAAATTGGTAGACCAAAATAATTCCAAGGCTGCCATCCTTTATCCAATTATTCTTCGTGACGAACTCCAGGTAATTGTCAAAATTCCCAAACAATCTCTGCAAAGCCACAGTACCAAAATTTCCCAAGCAGAAGTAGAGAAACTCTTAGTAGAACTGCGAAGAAATCTTGTCAATCCCACTGCTACTAAGATTGTCCAAACCCAATCGCAAGAAGTTTATAACTGGCTGCTGAAACCCATTGAGTCACAACTGCAAAAAAGTGGCGTTGATACCCTAGTATTCGTTCTAGATGGCCCATTACGCAATTTACCAATGGCAGCACTCTACGATGGTCAACAATACTTAGTAGAGAAATATGCGATCGCTCTCAGCGTAGGTTTGCAACTCCCAGACCCGAAACCGCTAGTAAAACAGCAACTCAGAGCGCTAACAGCAGGACTGACTCAGCCACCACCAGGATTTACCAAATTTGCACCATTGCTAGCGATTAAATCTGAGTTTGATGGCATTACTAAAGCCGGAGTTGCGACAACCAGCCTCATGGATGGAAATTTTAAGAAAAAGAATTTAGAAAGTGAAATTAGTGCTGCTTCATTCAACATAGTGCATTTGGCAACCCACGGTCAGTTTAGTTCTCGCCTTGAAGACACTTTTATTTTAGATTTCGATGGTCAGATCAACGTCAAAGATTTTGATACTCTCTTCCGCAGTCAGGGTAAAACCATAGTAGAACTATTAGTTTTGAGTGCTTGCCAGACAGCAGCAGGAGACAGTCGTGCAGCACTCGGTCTAGCAGGAGCAGCTGTACGAGCCGGGGCACGCAGTACCATAGCTTCCCTATGGCAAATTGATGATGAATCAACAGCGATGTTTGTGAGTGCCTTCTATCGAGAACTCAAGAGTGGCAAAATCACCAAAGCCGAAGCAGTCCACCGTGCCCAGCTACAACTGTTGAAACATCCCAACTATCATGCACCAAGCTTTTGGTCTGCCTATGTGTTGATTGGGAATTGGTTGTAATTTTGTGGCATAAATTTAGTGAATGCAGCTGATATGTAACATAGCAGCATTGATCACTCAAGATTGACTTATGAATAACTCCACCTATCAGCTAGACGATTTCGCTTTAACATTGCCGATTTCCCAAAGAGCTCGCATAACTGCCCAGCAATTTGCTAACCAGCAGCCAAACTCTGAAAAAGCAGAGCAAGTCCGGTTGAATACTCTAGCTGTATGGGTGGTAAATGACTACTTGCAGATGATGGATATTCCGACTGATCTTCAAGCTAGTGACAGTTGGAACCCCATCATGCGCTTTTGTGGGAATGTTGCTGACTTAGATGTACCCTCAATTGGTCGTCTGGAGTGTCGCCCCATCCATCTACATCAGCAAATATGTTCTATTCCTCCAGAAACTTGGGAAGAACGAGTAGGTTATTTAGTAGTTCAATTTGATGAATCGCTCCAAGAAGCGAAGCTACTTGGTTTTATCCCTAGTGTCGCAACTGAAACACTGCCTTTAGCGCAACTGCAACCATTGGAAGCGTTTATCGATCATTTATGGCAACTGCGTCAATCTCCAGTGAATTCACTAGTGAATTTGAGTCAGTGGTTTGCTGGTGTATTCGAGACTGGCTGGCAAACTATTGAATCCCTGTGGAACACGCCAGAACTCAGACCAACTTATGCCTTTCGCAGTATTGAAACTTTGGAACTAGAGACCCTTAATCGACCAGAATCAACTACTAAACGGGCAAAACTGATTGATTTGGGTATCCAAATTCTTAACCAACCAGTCATGTTAATTGTGGAAATTAGCTCCGAAAAAGAGCAACAAACTAGTATTCATCTCCAATTGCACGCCACTGGCAATCAAATCTATTTGCCACTAGGAGTTCATCTCACTGTTCTAGATAGTTCGGGAGAAGTATTTCTAGATGCTCAATCTCGAAGATCGGACAATTACATTCAGTTGCAGTTCCGTGGTGAACCTACAGAGCAATTTAGCGTTAGGGTAGCCTTGGATAATACTAGCATTACCGAACATTTCCGAATTTGAATTGTTTAGCTATCTTCCCTTTTTGTCAGTAATTTATTAAGTGGTAATTGGTTAATTAAAAACTAAAAATTAAAAATTCAAGCTGGCTTTTAGGGATTTTGAGAAAAGTCTGTAGATGCTTGTGGAGCTTGTTATGAGACATTAGAACAGGGCGCGATCTTGCTTAGGGAGATAACGACGGTCATGGGTAAGTTAGTAGTGATGAAATTCGGAGAGGGTAGTTTTGAGCAGGGATTTGCTGTCACTCTCCAAATTGGTGAAGAACACGAGCGTGCTGCAACCGAAATTACAGGGAAGCTACCTTCATTTCCTGAAATGCCGCTTTATTATAGTCATTGGCAGTCTAGTTATCGGCAAATAGGCAATCGTTATCGCCTCCATGCTGACAAAATGCAGGTAACTAATGTATCGATGATTCAAGACTGCGAAAACACTTCTCATATTTTGCGGGCACGCTTTAATACCTGGCTACGATCAGAAGATTTTCGCCCTTTGAGAGAAAAATGGTTAGAAAGATTGTCGTCTACGGACGAAATACGGGTAATTTTGCAAACCGAAAATAGCCAATTACAGCTATTACCCTGGCATCTGTGGGACTTGTTAGAACGCTACCCCAAGGCTGAAATTGCCCTTTCTTCACCATCTTACGATCGCATTCACAAGCCACGCACTCCCAATCAATCAGTCAACATTTTGGCAATTGTGGGCAACAGTAAGGGGATTGACACCCAAGCCGATCAAGCTTTACTGCAACAGTGTAGTAATGCAGAGGTCAGTTTTTTAGTAGAACCACCGCGTAAAGAATTGACTGACCACCTCTGGGGAAAAAACTGGGATATTCTCTTCTTTGCCGGACACAGTTCTAGTAACAAAAATGGAGAAAGCGGACGAATTTACCTGAATAAAACTGATAGTCTGACCATTGGCGAGTTAAAGTATGCTCTCAAGAAAGCCATTGAAAACGGCTTGCAATTAGCGATATTCAACTCCTGTGATGGATTGGGTTTAGCGCGAGAATTGGCTGATTTGCAAATTCCTCAAATAATCGTCATGCGCGAACCTGTACCAGACCAGGTTGCTAAGGAATTTTTAAAGTATTTTCTCCAAGGCTTTGCAGGTGGTGAGTCTTTATATCAAGCGGTACGCCAAGCACGAGAACGCTTGCAAGGACTTGAGGATCGATTTCCCTGTGCGACTTGGCTACCAGTGATTTGCCAAAATCCAGCCCAAATGCCACCTACTTGGGATGAATTAAGGTCTGTAAAACCTGAAGAAGATAAACCAAATTTACCCTTGCCTACCAAACGCAGATTTCGGACAATTTTGTTACCCAGTTTGGCAATTACAGTCTTGGTTTGTGTGGTGAGATGGCTGGGATTGTTGGAAAATCAAGAAATTCAAACCTTTGACTTAATGATGCGATCGCGCCCTGCCGAAGGTACCGATTCCCGATTGTTGATAATCACAATTGACGATGACGATTTGGCAATTCAAAGACAAAATAACGAATCCTTGATCGGGGCTTCCATTTCTGAAAAATCTCTCAATAAACTCCTGGCAAAACTAAATCAATACCAACCCCGTGCGATCGGCTTAGATATCTACCGTGATTTTTCTGCCAAAGAACCAGATTTAATTACTCGTCTCCAACAAACTCAAAATTTGATTGGTGTATGCAAAGGGAGTGATAGCAAAGGAAATATCAAAGGCATTAAGCCACCCCCAGAAATCCCCCCAGGAAATTTGGGATTCAGTGACTTTATTCACGATCGCGATGGCGTGATTCGTCGGCAACTTCTGTTTATGAATCAGGAGACGACATCCTTGTGTTCTGCTCCTTATGCCTTCAGTTTACAACTTGCCTCCCTCTATCTGCGCCCTTTAGGAATTCAAACGAAGTTCACTCCAGAAGGGAATTTGCAACTGGATAAAACTATTTTTCCGAATCTGAAGCCTCATACTGGCGGCTATCAAAATATTGATGCTAATGGTGGTCAAATCTTACTCAACTATCGTTCATCAAAAGAGATAGCCGAACAGGTAAAGCTAACGCAATTTTTATCTAGTCCAATTAACCCCAGCGCCATTAAAGACCGAATTGTTCTTATTGGTGTGGTGGCAAAGGGGGATTCTCCAGATACCTGGCCAACACCCTATGGCGTTCCTTTAGATGAGCAAATGCCAGGAGTGTTAGTACAAGCTCACATGATTAGCCAGATTCTCAGTGCAGTCCAGGATGGGCGGCCGTTATTGCGGGCTTGGTCATTCTGGGTTGAGGTGGCCTGGATTTGGGGCTGGTCTTTGGTAGGGGGAGTCCTAGCTTGGCGCAGGTTTTCATTACCTTGGTTGACGTTGGCAATTGGTGTTACTTCTAGCGTTTTGTATGTAGTTTGCTTTGGTCTGTTAATTTCAGGTGCTTGGGTACCATTTGTCCCGTCAGCTTTATCGCTAGTAGCTATGGGGGGATTGATGTCAATTTATAATTCAAAAACAGATTAGGAGGGGAGTCGGGAGATTAACAATTAAAAATTAACAATTAAAAATTAAAGACATCTCAGACGAGGATTTAGCAAGAAACGCGGTCTTGGGCAAAGCCCAAGTGGAGCGATTTCTCAAGACAAACACCGACAGAAATGGGTGCTAGATGTAGATTGCAGGTTTTTAAACCCTTGAATCTACGATAAATAATACCCAATTTAAAATCTAAAATCGTATAAGGCAAGGTTTTTATGAATTCAAATTCACAACCAATAAAACTGTTTTTAGTATTAACTTTTAGCTGTACAAATTTATTAGTTAGCCTAACTCCAGTACTAGCGAAACCAACTCTTGATTCTTCACGTAGCGATGGCTCTCAGACTAAAACAACCCTGGCTCAAGTTACCAGCTTTAATCAACCTCCAATTCCACCTGGCCCTGCTCCTGGCGGTCGGGTTCGTGGTGGAGCGAAACGCGGGCCGGCTGGATGTAAAATTACCAAACTTGACCTGACTGCTTTAGTACCTTTTACTCAGGAAGCTAACTCAGTAGTTAATGTCTGGGGACAAACAACAGTAGAACACCCAAGTTGGTTTTTCTATGTGCCATATACCAAAGATTTGCCATATATAGTTGAATTTGTACTGCAAGAAGATCCTGACTCTAAAGATTCTAAAGAGATTTACCGAAAAGCGATCGCTCTACCAGATAAACCAGGAGTCATCCGCGTTTCTTTGCCTACGAATACTCCGGCTTTAGCAGTAGACAAACAATACCGCTGGTTTTTCACCATTAACTGTGACCAAGAAAAAAATTCTCCCCCGACTTACGTTGAAGGGGTAATAAAACGAGTGAACCTGAGTGCAGAAACAGTCAAAGAACTAGAAACCACAGAACCTCTAAAGCGCTATGCAATCTATGCCCAAAAAGGAATATGGCACGAGGCACTGACGACGCTGGCTGAACTGCGTCAAAAAAATCCTCAAGATGCGGCACTGCAAGCAGAGTGGCTAAATTTACTACGCAGCATCCGCTTAGATGATGTTGCAGCAGAACCGATTCTTCCAGTAACACCTTAAAAAAGAACTCAGAATTCAGAATTCAGAATTCAGAATGCAATCAGTGGAGGATTTAGACTCTAAGGATTATTTGTAAAAATGTTGATGTAGAGACGTTGCATTGCAACGTCTCTACAGAGGTGTTGTTTAGTTTGCAGGCGCACTCACTAAACCATTGTGCCTCAGCAAAGCGATCGTACTCGGTTCACGACCCCGGAAAGTTTTAAACACTTCCATTGGATGCTTGCTACCACCGAGAGCCAGTACCGTATCTCGATAACGTCCACCTGTCGCTTTTACAGCTTCCTCATCTTCTAGCCCAGCTTCTTCAAAAGCGGCAAAAGCATCAGCGCTCAGTACCTCAGCCCACTTATAACTGTAGTAGCCGGCTGCATAACCACCCTCAAAAATATGCCCGAAAGCACATAACATTGAATCTTCTGGAAGTGGTGGTAAGATAGTAGTCGTTTTAGCTATGCGATGACGCACATCTGCCGGAGTTTCATCGCTACCAGAACGATAACGGTAATGTAATTCTAAATCAATACTACTAAAGTGAATTTGCCGCAACATCGCAGTACCAGTCATATAATTACGCGCCGCTAGCAGCTTTTGATAATAATGTTCCGGTAGAGCTTCCCCAGTTTCGTAATGTTTAGCCATGCCAAACAAAGTAGGTCGCTCATAACACCAGTTTTCCATAAACTGACTAGGTAGTTCCACTGCATCCCATTCCACATTATTGATGCCTGCGGCTCCAACATAATCAACCTTGGTGAGCATGTGCTGCAATCCATGACCAAACTCGTGGAACAAAGTTTCTACTTCATAGAAAGTCATCAAACTCGGCTTGCCATCTACTGGAGGAGTTTGGTTACATATCAAATAAGTCACAGGCAATCGAACGCTAGATGCACCATTCTCAGTGATTTTGGCACGATTGATGCATACATCCATCCAAGCACCACCACGCTTTTCTGCTGGACGGCTATAGGGGTCTAAATAGAAGTAGGCTATGGGAGAACCAGTTTCATCAGCTATTTGGAAATAACGGACATCCTCATGCCACACTGGAGCTTGACCATCGGCTGGAGTTACTGTAACACCAAACAACCGCTTGACAAGTCCAAACAAGCCATCTAGCACCTGAGGAAGGGGAAAGTAGGGACGCAATTCTTCAGCAGTAAAAGCAAATTTTGCTTCTCGTTGGCGTTCTGCCCAAAAGCTGATATCCCAGTGTTTTAAATCTTGAGATTCTTCTCCATAAGATGCAGCAAAAGCTTGGAGTTCTTTTAAATCTTTGACAGCAGCATCATAACTAGCTTGGCGTAGTTCTTCTAATAGTGCTTCTACTGCTTCAACATTAGGAGCCATTTTACTGGCAAGGCTCAACTGGGCAAAACTTTTAAAGCCAAGTAAATCTGCGAGTTCTTGCCGTAGCTCCAAAATACGCACAATTAACGGATTATTATCTAAATCGCCACTAGAAGCGCGGGTGATATGAGCTTTGTAGAGCTTTTCACGCAAATCTCGACGGGTACTGTGCTGCATGAAAGGGCCGAAACTGGGGAAATCTAAAGTAATGCGCCAAGGGCCATTCTCTGGTGTGGCCTTTTCTTCTCCAGCCGCACGAGCAACTTGGGCAGCTAAACTTACCAAACTTGGTGGTAAACCGTCAATTTCCGCTTTTGTTGTCAGGGTTAAGCTAAAGGCTTTTGTGGCATCAAGTACATGGTTAGAGAATTTGGTCGAAAGTTCTGCCAACTCCATCTGAATGGCGTTGAAACGCTCTCTTGCTTCTCCTTGTAAGCCAACACCAGAAAGCTCTGCGTCTCGAATGGCAGCTTCAACAATCCGCTGTTGGGCTAATTCTAAAGTTGCCCAACTATCACTGCTACGGAGTGCTTTAAAAGCATTGTAGATGGGTTGGCTTTGACCGAGCTTGTTGATAAATTGTACGACTAGTGGCTGTACAATTTCATGAGCTTCGCGCAGTTCCGGGCTATTTTTAACACCCATTAAATGATTTACCACCCCCCAACTCCAGGTAAGCCGTTCTGTCAGCTTTTCTAAGGGTTCTACTAAATCACTCCAAGTCGGCTGTACATTAGCCTCTAAGGTGGCAAGGTGCTGGTCAAGTTCTGCCAACAACTGATTGAAGGCTGGTACTACTCGTTCTGGTTTAATCTCTGCAAAGGGAGGTAAACCATTGCCTTGGAGTAAGGGATTATGGGAAATAATGGTACTTGCACTCATGATTTTGTGTGAACTGCGAAGGAATAAAAATCAACAATGATTTTTATTTATATATCTTCTAATGTAACGATCGCTGTGCTTTTTAGTATTACCATTCTGGTAAAAAGGCAAAAAAAGCGAGAATTATTCATAAAAGTATCCCATCAGGCATTTGCGATCGCATATTCTAAGTGATTCGCACCATCGCAGAGTGCATTTACCTAACTCAACCTAACTAAAGGCGATGCCTATGGCGGCCTACGCCTACGCGAAAAGATATCATAATATACTATGTCAAACAGGTAGCTCATCCGCGAGTATGAGCGTTATCCTGAAGGCGTAGTTTCAGCCCAGCAATTAGACGCTTTCAAGGCGTGAGAGGAGTTCAATTAACTGAGCGCGATCGAGCGTTCTTGCCAAACAGAGAATAAGACTCTACATTGTTCCACATTTATGATATTATTTGGCAACTCATCTTTTTACTCGTAAAATCGAAGACAAGATCAAGGTCAGTAGAAAAGAGTCCTTAAATTAATGAGTACGTTAATCAGTCATGATGGAAGAGCTATCACTAAATATCAGGTGGTAGACCGGATCAACGATATCGCTTGGCAAGCCCACCAAGGGAGCGTTGCGGCGATTATTCAGCTATTGAACGAAAAGCTAGCCAAGTCTGGTGTCAGAACTAGAGCCATGTTTTCTGATGGTGTTTTACAACTTCTGTGCGAAGCGGCTAGGGTCGAGCAACTTGAGCAATCTCCCCTTGTAGAACAAATTCACCAAATTCTTGAGTCCATCGCCCCGCGTCACATTCGCCGAGTTAATATCAACAGTCGGATTGTTCGGGAACAACAATTACTGTGGTTAAAGGAAATAGATAGCGATCGCGAAAACCAATTGCTTTGGTCACAGGAAATTACACTAATTCAGCCTAATATTATAAAGCAATTAATTAAAGATTTCACAGAAGCTCAAGCCGAACTAGGAAAACCAAATTATCCTAAAACTCAAGTTTCTCGTCCTTTAGTACTGATTAACAAAGAAAAATACAAAAATAAACCCAACACAAAGATATTAGCGGCGGCTGGTTTATGCTCACTGTTGTTGCTCAGTTGGGTTGTTTATGCCCAGCTAGGTAATAAACTGAAAAACCTCATACAACTAGAAACTTCCAAATCTTCAACTACAGAAAATACTAACGATAGGAAAGCCCGAACGCCATCCAGCGCTCCTAACAATAGCTTTTCTGAGTCATCTGACGATCCATTTCAAATATCTGTGCGAATTGCAAACCTTGCTTCTGCATCTGGGAAAACAGCTACAACCTCAACTCAGTGGTTAGAGATAGCTGCTAAATGGCAACGGGCTTCAGATTTAATGAGTACGGTACCACAAACCCACACCCGCTATCAAGAAGCTAAGATTCGTACTCAACTATATAAGAAATATAGTGAAGCGGCGCAGAAAGAAGCCGATAAGAGTAAATCTTAGTTTTTTATTATTTGGAAAACTTCGATTACTGATTAGTATTCCAGCAGTGGGGAATGGATTATTTACTTTACTTCTCGCACTTGACCCAAGCGCGTAAAACGAATTTCAATACGTCGCCGCTTCGGTTCTGGCTGGCGTTTTTCTTGTGGAATGGGAGCAAATTCCCCACTTGGTAATATTAATTGTGCCGCAGAATAAGCGCGAAATTGAATTCCTGGCATCTTATTTTGTTGCTGGATTTTCAGCAATTCTTTAACCACTGCAAGGGAACGCATCAATCCTAAATCAGCGTTAGAACCGGCTTTAAGCGTACTAACTGAACCCCCTTGGCTAGCTGCTGTCTCTAAATTAGAGTCTAAATTGCTGCTGACAATACTAACAGGTTGTTCATCAGTATGTCCAATGATTTCAACTGTATTAATGTTGTAAGATTTTGTGGTTTTTTCTATATCAGGTACAAGTTTATTTTTGATATAGTCTAACATTGTCATTGGAATTACTGCACTACCTAGATCAAACCTCGAATTTTCATCTTTTATCAACAAAATTGGCGGTGTCCCTGGATTAGATATTTGCGATATCGTATAGTTAGTGCTGGCTATTAATAATAATAGTAGCAAGATCATAAAGGCATTAGACATTAAATCTGTAAAAGCAGGCCAAATATTTAAATCTTCTTTGTAGTCATTATGCCGTGAACGACGAGCCATAATTGAATATTTTAGTTTCAAATTAATATCAATGTAATCAGCTAAAATTTTCCTATTTACTTTTCCATTATCTGTCTCAACCGAGAAATTTCATCTTTTATATTGTTTACATCTTTATTTAAATCTTGAAGATTATTGATTAACATTTGTAATCCTTGTTTATTTGTTTCTGTCTGCTGAATAATTCCTTTAACAATAAGAGCGCTGACATTTTTATATTCAGAAGTAAATTTTTCATTATTATTTTGAATTATATCTACAAAATCTGATTTATATATATCAACTTTAATACCTAACTGATTAATATATTCTTCAAAATTAGCCATAGCAATTTTAACTTGTTGGTTGTTAGAACCAATTTGTTGAGATAAACTTAAAATCAAGCGATCGCCTAAAGCCTCGGTTGCCAAATTAACTTGTTCTGTATAGCTTTTAACTCCTTCTACCAACTCTGTCAAATTATCAGCTTTGTTTGCAATTCTTTCCTCTAACTTATCAAGTTTGTTAATGGCTTTTGAAAAACTACTAGCTCCTTGTTTGAGTTTAGGAATAATCTCACCAAGGGAGTTTTGATTTTTTTGATGTAAGTCTAAAACTTGAATTGAAGTTTGATTTGCCTTTTTAATATCTAGTCCTAAATTAGTTAATTCTTGACTACAACGCTGAACTTCTATCAATGCTGTTTCAATTAACTGGGTTGTCTGGGCTAAACTTGTAGCAGATTGTGAAAATCTCTCTTGCATAGTAGTCAAATTGGCTGTCGCTGCTGATAATTTCTCAGGAAACTGACTATTCGCAAATGTTTCAGCAGACTGTTTAAATATATGAGATTTTGCATTCAATTCAGTAATAGCATGTTCAAACTCATTAGCAGCACCAGATATAGTACCAGCAGCTTGATAAAAGCCCTCATAAACTTGCTTGGCTAAATCAGCAGCTTCTTTATTTCCGTCAGCAATTTGTTTTGCTACACTTCCTATAGATTTTTCCACTGCATTCCGCACAGTATCACCAAAGCGAGTTAAAAACTCATCCTGCTGGGATACCATTCTCTTCACAATTTTATCAAGACGAGTATCACCTTGTATTTGGGGATGATAAATATTATCTAGATAGTCTTCAAGAGTACAAATAAGTCTGTACTTGGCAAAACTAGTATTTTTAAACCAGTTAAATAGTGTTAAAAAAGTACTAAATAAAAGTCCGGTTAAACTAGTAGTGAAGGCAATACTCATCCCTTCTAGTGGTTTCTTTAATTCAGCAACTAAATTGCTAACATTGCTGGTATTAGTTTGATTGATTGTTCGACTGAGTACTGCTAAATTAAGCGTGATACCTAGAAAAGTACCAAGTAAACCAAAAGCTAAGAGTAAATTCGGAAGAATACGACAAAAGTAATCGATTTGTTCACAGGTAAATCCCCAAACTTTTTCTTGGCTGTAAAGTTGGTCAATTAATGCTCCTGTGTTAACCTGATCTAAGTTTCTACTAGCGTCTCTAAACCTTCGTTCTAATTCTTCTATTATTTTTGGTTGTTGTCCAAGTGATTGTCTACTAATTAACCTTCGTACCTTTTCTTCCAATGATAATAGATGTTGGTACAGAGCCAAGCGGAGAAAAATTGTAGCTATAGATGGTAGAACGACGAGTACAATAGTAATAAATATTAAATAGCCTGGTAATGATGGCATCAAAAACACCTTGAAAATATGAAAAACTTGCTAAAAATGTGGATATTATCTAACCTGAAAAAGAGATTAAAGTGGATATTGATAAAAGATTTTTTGTTTCTCGCGATCGTACTCTTCCTCAGTAATTAATTCGTCAGCTAAATCTTGTTTTAGTCGCTCCAATTCTAAACGCCGTTTTGCTCGATTATCAGTAGAATTTACAGGATAATCAACAACTATTTCACCAATAATAGCTTTTTGATTTCCTATATTTGTGCTGAGAGTTGGGGAAGTTTTAAACCGCTCATTCATCTTTCTGCGGAAGCGATTGATAATTCCCTCTTTAACTATCGGGTCTGTACTTGTAGGAGTTCCAACTACTGCTGCTTTGTAGGGATAATTAGCACTATCTTCTGGTAATTCATCCACTTTTTTGACAAATTGCCGGACTCTAAGTAGATAGTTATTGTCCCAAAGTTCGGGTTTTCTTTCTATTACAGAAATCTCATTATCTAAAAGCTGTTGTAAAGCTTGAGTCATATCCTTACGGTTAGCAAGTTCCTCCAAAGCTTGACTCCATTCTGTATTTAAAGAAGCAGTAGTATAATTATCACGCAATGGATCGTGATATTGAAATTCCAACTGTTGATTATCCTGATTTTTTTCTAATAAACCCAATGCTAGGCAAGGATAAAAAACATCCTCCAATTCTTCCATTTTTCTAGCATCAGGTGGAATAATATCAGGGAAGGAAGCGTTATAGTCGTTATGAAGAAAAGATGTCGGAGAATGCTGTTCGCGCAGGTAGGGGTTTCTCATTCTTGCTAGACTACTAATTAGTCTGAGAGGAAAACCAGCATACTCATTCACAATTAAAATTTCGTCTTCAGCTTGTGTTGCTTTTAAGACACTTGGCTCCACTCCTATATCTTGTGTCAGCAAAGTTTTAAACTGTCGTACTTCTAATTCATCTGTATCCTTAAACCCGACTAACTTACTACTTTTAGCAGGGTCTTCCCGAAAATAAGGGTCAGTTAAATTCAAACGCAAGAGAGGTTCAGCTTCCTGCATAACTTGTGCTAAACGAGTTGAACGTACTGCTAAAGAGTAGTTTTGCATAAAACGCTTAATCACAGAGTTGACAATATTAATACTCCGAGAAGCAAATAATTTATCAACTTTCAGATCAATTTCTTTTTGCAACTGTTCTGAAGTAGTGCGTTCTCTGTCTATAAAACTTACCAAAGATTGTCCTCTACCAGTTTGTTCTGTAAGTGTCGAACTTACTAACACAAACTGGCGACGTAAATCATCTTCTGGCAAAATATTTTGATAACAACGATCGATATCCTCACTATCAAATATTGCTTCCCCGCTCATTTCATCAAAATTCAATTGTCTCAAGTCTCTATCTTGCTTTTCATAGAAACTTTGTAAATCTTCTACTAAGCTACTAAAGGCAGCAACTTGAGTTGTTCTCTCTTGAATATGCTTTTGCAGATTATTAACAATTTTTAGTGACTCTTGAACGACTGTGACATCAAAGTTATGCTGAATAATTTTGCAGACTTCCTGTACTGATTTTTTGGCTTCATCTTGGAATTGACTATTTTTATTATTCAGGAGGGGAATACCAGCTTTATGTTCAATGTCATCGATTGTTTGTTCAGCATCTCGCCATTTTCTTTCTAAATCTTCTAAGATTTTCATTCCACCACGATCAGTGATTTTTTCTTGCAAGTTTAGTTGATAGTTATGCAATTCATGTTGCAAAGCATCTAGCCAATCACGGACACTTTTAATGGAAAAAGTAGAATCTGTTGGCGTGAGTAACTGACTCAGATAATCATCAATATTAGTTTTTAGTTCCTTGGTGGTATTTGGAGAAATTTGTAGTAGTCTTGTCAACCAAATTCCTCTAGTGCTTTCAGTTTCACCAGGCTGAACTTTGCGAAATTGCTCTCTAAATTCCCTTGGTAACTGTCCGCGAATATCATTGCGATTCTCGCGTTTTTGACACTCGGAAATTTGCCTCTCTAATTTATTTCTCCAAGTACTAATAGTATTCCGAAAGCTCTTGTTATTCTCTTGAACCGATTCTGCTAGCTTTGTCGTGAAATTATCCTTGTTTTCTGGGTTGTTGTGCCAATGATACTGAATGAGAAATTGCTCAATTAATTTTAAAGGATCTGGACTTTGACCTTTGCCGTTTAACCAAAATTTCACTAGCTCTAAACTAACGCGGTTTAAAGCGATTTGGACAATAGTATCGCGCGGAAAATAGATAGCCGCCAATCCAAATGTTAAATAACGCTGGCTATTGGGACGCGGGTGTTTATCACATTGGATCATGTGTTGCAGAAAGTTGTCTCTACTACCTTTAATTGCTGGCGCTAATTCACTAGAAAAATCCAGAGCAATCTTATGAGCAATTACATTACATAGCTTACCTTGAACAAGGATTGAATATTCACCTCCTGTTTGACTTGATACTAAATAGGTGTAGTCAAATGGTGGACGCTGTTCTTGAATAAAAACTAAATTTTGGAGATCATAAAATGCTTCAAATTTTGTGCCTGGTGTGCTGTAATAATTTAATTCTTTGAGTGCGGCATAAGTATTCGCGCTCATACTAGGAGCGTTGCCATACAATTCTGGACTAATCACTAAATAGCCAAAAATTTTAGCGCTTTGGTCGCCATAAAGATGTCTGAGACTATAAGCAATATCCAGAAACATCCCACTACCAGTACCGCCACAAAGAGAACCAACAACAAAAATGCTTAGTCCTGGTTCGACTCTTAAACCCGCTTTCAGTAATAAAGAATCATGTCCTCTGGTGCGCCTTTCTGCGCTTTCAATTGCTGTTTTAATCTTTTGATAATTGTGGAAAAAAGCTAGCCTACCTACAGGTCTAATGCCTTTTGCACCTTCTTCAACTGCTTTAATATTTCGCAATAGTTGTGGTGGAAACCATCTGGCAATATGGTCGTATGGGCCATGACGAGTATATTCTGATCGCCGCTCCAATCCTTCGACAAACATGGTAACTTCGTTGGAGGACATTGTAGCACTGACTTTTTCTGCTTCTTTAAAGCTGAGGTCAACGCCATGATAGGTACTTCCTGTACGAATACCGGTGACTTGTGTTGCAGCTTTATCCGTATCGATGTGAACAAAACTCACAATTGGGAGATTGTTTAAATCTCCATAACGGTCAACAATTAACCGCCGAATTCGCATTAAAACATCGCGTCCAGTACCCCCTAAACCTATACAAATTGTCCGGTTAATTCCCCGATATTGAAGTTCATTTTTAGTTGATTGACTCATTATAGGCATCCTAGAGATACTACTTTTTTAGCTTAATAATGATCTCGTAGTCGCGGTTGCGAAAATCTGGACAATTTAGCCGAAACCTAGATTTATCTATGAGAGTACGTGACGCAATTTCTTTACCATTATAATAAATTGGTGTCAAATTAGTTGGTACTAAATAAAGCTTCTCACCTTTGCGTTCTAAATATGCCCTAACTTCTACACCTGGGCAGTCAATAGAATCTACACAAGTAGAGTCATATTCACCAATTGCAATCCGTTTATTGTTTGGCAAGCTGCATTTTTGGTCTTCTGGTTTTGCTGTTGCTTCAAAATCAACTATCAATACCCATTTTTTTTGCAGACGATATAATTTTACTCCACCTAAAATTAGCGCTACTAATAGTAATATTACAGTTAATCCAGGTATCCACAGTTTTTTGATTAAATAAGGTGTGACTAAACAAGTTTCTTTATTACCTGGGGCTGGGGTGCAAAATTCTTGAACTGTAGGAGCAATATCGACTACAGTAAGCTTATATTGTTGATTCTTCTGCGTTTTTATTGATAGCGATCGCTTCTGAATCGGCAAATCTTTAATCCAAGCTTGTCGCTGTTGACTTTCTCTTGATTCAGCTATCCGAAAAGGGCTAGCAGCAGAGGTTTCTATCCAAATTTGAGAAGGAATTCCTGGTTGGGTAAATAGGGGTGCATCTGTAATCCAAACTACTGATTGTGGTTTTATATATTGATTTTCTTGCAGTCGATTTTGATTAATCTGAGCCAGACCTTGATAAACAGTGAATTCAGCTTGCTGAATATCTGTACCGTAGTATTTTGGGTCTGACGAAGGTATTTTTGCTAAAATATTGTCAATATTTTCTTGATTATTACTAATAAAGTCAAGGGGTGTTCCCAAAGGATTTACACCTGATTTAACTTCACTTAAAACTACATCTTGAGCAAAAGGAATAATGTATACAGTATCTCCCGGCTTAAGACTATCTTGAATGATTTGACGTAAGCGGATACGGCCTTCATCATTCAATCCCACGCTTTCTGTCAAATCAATTGCCAAGACAACATCTCGTCCGCCACCCAAAACAGCAACTAAATCTAAGCCAATTTTTTGTGTGGAAGTAAGTGTTTGTCCAGGAGTAATTTTAGTTATAGTCACAAATAATATAGTTTAATTAAATAATAATGTATAAGATTTGTTGCATAGATATCTAGGGATATGTAATTAACATGGTTCTTGCATTACTTAGGTTGACAGAGTGGAAGCATCTCAGTTTTGCAAATATATCTGATGATTAGAAATCGCGGCCATACAAACGAAGTCCGTCTGCGCGGACTGAAGGAATTTGAAACCCACGGAGTTAGGTTTTGTTTGTGTAGCCGCGATTTTCATTCGCTAGGGCTAGGAAAAAGTGAGATGGACTCGGCAGAGTTCAGTAGACATTGACTTTTATCTGAAATCTATTATCACATATTGTATACATTATGACTGGTGGCTCAGAATTTCCAGTCTTGTACAAAATACTATTGGAGAAAATTGGAAAAAATCGACCTTCTTGATAATACAATAAGGTCGATTTAATGAAGCAGACTGATTGGTGGAGTCAATCTAAAATTTAAAATCTAAAAGGTGTATATCCCCTAACTCAGGAGTTCTCCTGTTTCTTGCAGGGAGTGCAAGCGGCGATAAATACCTTCGTGACGCAAAAGTTCATCGTGGCTACCTACTTCTACAATCTTTCCTTGCTCTAGAACGACAATTTTATCAGCTTCTCGCACTGTGCTTAAACGGTGGGCAATCACAATGGTGGTGCAAGTACCCTGAATCGATCGCATCGCTAGCTGAATTGAACGCTCAGATTCATAATCTAAACTAGAGGTGGCTTCGTCAAAAATCAGCACGTCTGGTTCCACTAGCAACGCCCTAGCAATTCCCAAGCGCTGTCTTTGCCCTCCAGATAGTCTGACACCTCGTTCTCCCACGACAGTGTAATAACCTTTGGCTAAGTGCTGTACTACTTCATCGACTCTGGCAATTCTACAGGCTTCCTGAACCTGCTCGAAAGTGGCATTCGTTCTACCGTAGGTGAGATTATCCAATATTGTACCGTTAAAAACGTCTACTTCTTGGTGAACGATCGCTAGCCTTCGTCTATACTTACCCACATCTAAAGTGCGAATATCTTGACCATCAATCAAAATTTGACCTGATTGAGGTTCAAAATATCGCAATAGCAATTTTACTAAAGTAGACTTACCAGAACCGGAACGCCCTACTAATGCCACTGTTTGGTATGGCTCAATCAACAAGTTGATATCTTGTAAAACTTGACGGTTGGCATCATATCCAAAACTGAGGTGCGATAACTCGACTTTTCCAGTAAATTTATAAGGTGATTCTGTCTGGTTACTCTCTTTTAAAAGACTAGCTGAATCAGATGCAGTTGGCTCTTGGAGAAATTCGTGAAACCGCAGCATGGAAGAATAACGGCGGGCAAAAACTTCTGCCAAGCTACTAATAGGTTCTAATTCGGCATAAGCCATGCTAGAAAGAGTTAAGGTCATGACAAAGTGACCGAGAGAAATTCTCCCATTTACTGTTGCTGCTAAAGTCAAACCCAGAATTGTAAATACACAAAACTGAATTACGGTTCTTTGCCAAGTACCCAATATCGTATAACCTTTGTGGATGCGATAATCAAGCACCGTTAGTTCGCGATCCAAACGTTGCTTTTGCCGCTTCAGTTCTCTAGCTTCTGTAGCAAATGCTTTTACCGTTTTGATATTGGTGATTAATTCGGAAGTGCGGCTTTCGGTGTCCTCTCCATACTTATCCAGACGACTTTCGTATCTAACTAGCTTTTGTAAACTCCTCAAGCTGAAGCTGAGAATAATTACAAAAGAAATTAGATATAAAATTGCAATCCGCCACTCTATCAACAAGATAAACACAAAAATCCCCAGCACACGAGCCAGTTTAGGAATCAACTGTCCGGCAACTTCCGGGTAACTAAAAGTATGATTAGAAATACCTCTAGCTACTCTTCCGGCAATGCGGCCAGGGTTATTTTCATCATAAAATTCTAGTGGCAGAGTCAGAACTTTGGCGATCGCTGTTTCGTTTTTTTCTCGACGCGATCTGAAGGCTATATCCCAATGAAACCAATTGGTTAACCAGGGTTGTGTGGGCGCTCTCACTACGGTGACAACGAAAATTAAACCCAGCAATACACCTAAAGATAGAGTTTGATTAACTGGATAATTGGTGATTTCCGAAAAAGTTGCGATCGCACTTTGAAGTGGTTTATCCAATGGTTGAGCAGACAAAACGTTTAAAATCTGTCCGATCGCGTAAGGTACAACCAAATCAATAATTTCGTAAACGCTGGATGCTGTAATACTGAAAACACTCGGCTTCCAGTAAGAGCGAAAGTAATTGACAATATCTTGAAATTTGGCCATGATGCACACCGTCCAAGAGCGCGATCGTAAACTTGGAATTTCTATACTACGAATGTATTACAAAGTAGTCAAGAGCTAGATGACAAATCACCCTTTAGGAGTAGTTGGCAATTCTTGAGGGAAAAATTCAAGGCGATAGCGGTAGAGAGCAACTGGTCGAGAACCCGCTTTAAAGTAATCTGGATCTTGGGGTGAAAGATAAACAGCAGTTACTTGATCTGCTTCAATCGCCGGATTAGATGTTGGAAGCTTATGATAAGCGGTGGTAGATTCTACAGAGTTTAAGTAGGGGCGTGAACCGCCTTTAAATAGTTGTTGAAACACTTCTGTAGTGATAAATTTTCCATCAGTGGGATTTTCTGTGGCTCGTGCAGTCACAATGGAAATTAGTTGCCGACTGCTACGCAAAAATGTAATTTGACGATTAGGTGAATCTGGATCTACTTTGACTAATAACACTGCTTCATCCCCTAAATAAGCCCTCGCCAAATTCAAGCTATTAAACGCTCTATCTGCTACTAAAACTGGGGATTTGTAATCTATCTGAGGTAATATTTTTAGTCCAGTAATTGATGGTTGTTCTTTTACAAATCTTACTACAAAACTCACAGGCTGATTTAATTGTCGGCGATTACCTTCAAATCCTGGTGTTACAATCTCTGGTGCTAAAGGCGCAACTAAATCTACTAAAGTACTTGTAACTTTCCAAGTACCAGCCATCCATTCAGGGTAAACTAAATCACCCGATGCTGGTTTCACTGAAGTTAATTTTTCCCACTGGGGAAAGTTGGTTAACCGTTTAGATAACTCTCCGGCTTCAGCTTCTCCACCCCACAGAAGAAATAAAAACAGCAAGCAAAAACTCCAAATTCCCTTCATGACAAGCATTAACAGTTTTATATTTAACGTTTATTATTTATCGATTAAAAATTAATTATTTTTGTGTTAAAAATTAAAATTTTATAGTAGATTAATTAACCTTACAATCCCAAATTTATCGTGACAGCATGACATTAGCATTAGGCATGATTGAAGTTTATGGCGTTCCGACAGCAGTGGAAGTGGGAGATGCAATGTGTAAAGCTGCCCGTGTAACCCTTGTTGGTTATGAAAATACTGATTTGGGACGAATTACCGTGTTAATTCGAGGGGCTATTGGCGAGGTGAATGTGGCGGTGACAGCAGGACTAAAAGCGGTGCTGCAAGTCAACGGTGGCGAAGTGCTTTCTGAGCATATTATTCCCCGCCCCCACGAAAATTTAGAATATGTTTTACCAATTCATCGCAGCATTAATATCGAGCAGTTCAGTGCAGATATCCGATTTCCTCCACCCCTATCAGTTTAGCTGTATTAAATTTCTGCTGGTAATGGTTCCCAAATTTCCCCATACTTCTCTTTTAGAGTTTCCCAAGCTTCCACCTGTCCTGGTTCATATTCTCCCGGTTTACCCCATTGCAAAAAGAGGCTTAAAGCAGACTCTTGTTTCTCATCTAAAAACCGAATTGCATAGGTTGTAAAATTCCCCCTTTTCGCTTCACCTGTTTCAAATTTCACTTGAATAATTTTATCCATATTCAAGTGAAATTCAAAGCCTTCGGTGTGCATATTTGCATATTTACCTTTGGGCAATTCTGCATAAAATAGCTTTTCAATTTTGCCCCGTGCTTCTAATACAGCAGCACTGCTAGTAACAATTAAACGCAAAGTTCCCAAAGTCTCGCAAGCTGCTAAAAATTCTTTCAATGTTGTGGTCATTTGTCATTTGTCCTTTGTCATTGGTTAAACGATGAGTCCTAACTGATGCCCAATTCCAAATCCCTACTTTTCATATTGTTCATAAGCAGCAACAATGCGCTGAACTAAAGGATGGCGCACGACATCTTTTTGAGAAAATTCACAAAAGGCAATGCCTTCAACGTGTTTTAAAATTTGTAAAGCCACCCCTAAACCTGATTGTTGGTGAAGTGGTAAATCAGTTTGTGTCATGTCGCCTGTAATCACCATCCGCGAACGGAAACCCAGACGAGTCAAAACCATTTTCATCTGAGCGGGTGTAGTATTTTGCGCTTCATCGACAATTATAAAAGCGTTATTGAGAGTGCGTCCCCGCATATAGGCGAGTGGTGCGACTTCAATCACACCGCGCTCCATTAAACTGGGTATTTTTTCTGGGTCGATGAATTCATAAATAGCATCGTAAAGTGGGCGAAGATAGGGATTAACTTTTTGCTGTAAGTCTCCAGGCAAAAAACCGAGTTTTTCACCAGCTTCGACAGCAGGGCGAGTTAAAATTAGCTTTTCAACTTGGTTGGCAAGGAGTGCTTGCACCGCGACAACAACAGCAAGATAAGTCTTGCCAGTACCGGCAGGGCCAACACCGAAGGTGAGATCGCGTTTGCGGAGTGCATCGATATATTGACGCTGGCGAAAGGTTTTGGCACGGACTTCTTCACCCCGGCGACTTTTAGCGAGGACATCTCGCTGTAAATCTTGGAGTTCTCCTTGGCGATCGCTATCTATGGCTTGACGGGCTGTTAAAATATCAGCACTGGAGATAGTATGGCCTTTAATCCAGAGGTTTTCAAGCGATCGCACTAATCGAGAAGCCAGATCAATTTGCCCTTCAGTACCAGAAATCACTAATTCCTGTCCGCGTAGCACTAAAGTGGCCCCTGTTTGCCGAGATAGGATTTTGAGATTTTCTTCTCCATCTCCCCCAAGAGCGATCGCACTGGGAATATTCGGCAGCTGAATTGTTAAAGCACCTGCCATAGGATTTTTTAATTGGTGAGGATCTGTATTTGACAAAGGTTAATTTTTCTCGCTAATGGCGAAATTATGTTTTTATTACCTACATTTTGAAAAATTTTTGTCATAAATTAATCGTCCGTAGGGGCGTACAGCTTGCCCTCATTCCCTAACCCCTTTTCCCATATTGGGAGAAGGGGAAATGGATAATTAATTTACTCCCCTCTCCCATATTGGGAGAGGGGCTGGGGGTGAGGGCATAGCCCCCACGAATAGTCCAAAAAAAGATTTTTAAATCTTTTTGCTACTTTCCATCTTTGCAAAAATTCTGAGCGGAGGTAACAACAACCGCTCAGATTCACTATCTAGTTTCAACCTAGCGGAGGCGCGGTTTAACAATGGGTTTAGGCCCATCATTTGCACGCGGTTCTCTCTTAGTCGGCGGTGGCGATCGCTCTTCTGTGTCTTCATCAAAAGACATACCCTCGCGGCCCGGAGTGGTGCTGCCATAGATATCCAGGTATGTTGATTGCCCAGCTGCGGTTGCGGCTGCGGCAATTACTGTACGAATCGCCTGAATATTGCGTCCCCCTCGACCAAACACTTTTCCTTTATCTGTGCTTTCAAAGGCGATGCGAACCCAAACCCGTTTGAGGGCTTGAGAAATTTCACAATCGACGCTTAAAGTCTCTGGAGATTCCAAAAACGGCTGCACCAAAAAGCGAACCAGCTCAACATAGTTTGGGCTAGCTGTTGGGAGTTTTGTTCCGAAATTATGATGCGGCTGTTGCACTGACCTGCTCAAAAACATTAGCTTTTACTAGAATGCGACGAACGGTGTCAGTGGGTTGAGCGCCTTGTTGTAGTCGCTTGACGATGGCGGGAACGTCTAGTCGCACTTCATCAGTTCTGGGGTTATAAAAACCCAATTCTTCTAAGGGACGGCCATCGCGGCGAGCGAGGTTGTTAATGGCGATAATGCGGTAACTTGCTTCCCGTTTTTTACCGAATCGCTTCAGGCGCAGTTTGATCATGGTTGAAGAATCATTCTCCTATTGTTTAAAAGGAAGTAACCTAAATCTGGCTGTTGCCAAGAAATTGAGGGTTAGTTTCCTCTGCTGATAAATTCTGAGGTCGAAATGCTAATTTTAGCACTGCCTAGCATTTGCTGCTATTAGTCCTTTGTCCTTTGTCCTTTGTCATTGGTTAATGACCAATAACTCTTGACTAAAGATTGCCGAAGCCTTTTTTCTTTTTATCTTTGGGTTTTTTCTTTTTCGTGGCTGAGGCACCATCATAACCCCGCCATCCGGGGGCAGGGGGACGATTCCCAGCACCCGCGAAGGCGTTACCCATACCGCCACCGCCGAACATTCCTGGCATTCCAGGGAAGCCGCCTTGACCCATTTGCTGCATGAGCGATCGCATTTTTTGGAAATCACCCACCAGTTTAGTCACGTCTGACTCTCTATAGCCGGAGCCAGAAGCAATCCGCCGCCGCCGACTGGGAGAACTGGCTAATAAATCGGGGTCATGGCGTTCTTGGCGAGTCATGGAGTTAATCATCGCCTCACAGCGCTTTAACTGGGTTTCCCCCTGCTTGAGTTGATCGTCTGAAAGCTTGTTCATCCCTGGGATCATCTTGATCAAGCCTCCCAGAGAACCCATGTTCTTTAGCATCCGCAACTGCTTGAGAAAGTCAGTAAAGTCAAACTTCGCTGACAAAATTTTCTCCTGCATTTTCTCAGCATCGGCTAAGTCAAACTCTTCTTGGGCTTTTTCCACCAGGGTTAACACATCGCCCATTCCCAAAATCCGCGATGCCATGCGATCGGGATAAAACGGTTGCAGTGCCTCGACTTTTTCACCCACGCCCACAAATTTAATCGGCGCGCCCGAAATCTTCCGCACAGAAAGCGCTGCACCACCACGGCTATCACCATCTAATTTGGTGAGAATTGCCCCAGTAATGCCGATCTGATCGTGGAAGGTGCGGGTAAGATTAGCGGCTTCTTGACCAGTCATCGCGTCCACCACCAACAGAGTTTCATGGGGTTGGACGGTTGCTTTGATGCGGGCTAATTCCGCCATCATATCTTCGTCAATTTGCAGACGACCAGCAGTATCAATAATTACTGTGTTTACACCTTCTGCCCTAGCGCGTTCTACACCTTGCCTTGCTATTTCTACGGGATCGGCATCGCTTCCTAGTTCAAATACTGGTACGTCAATTTGCTTACCCAAGGTTAGCAATTGATCGATCGCTGCTGGACGATATACGTCTGTCGCCACCAACAAGCAGCTACGATCTAATTTTCTCAGATGTAAGGCTAATTTAGCGGTAGCTGTGGTTTTACCAGTACCTTGCAGCCCAGCCATTAGAATAATCGTAGGCTGTTCCTGGGCTTCTGCGATGGGAACATTTTCTTCTCCCATCACCTGCACCAGTTCATCGTGAACAATTTTGATAAACTGTTGGTCAGGTCGCACGCCAGTAATCACCTCGGCGCCCTGTGCCTTAGCTTCGACTTCGCTAATAAAATCTTTGACTACCTGGAGGTTAACATCTGCTTCCAACAAGGCGCGGCGCACTTCGCGCAATGCATCTTGAATGTTGGATTGAGAAATTTTGTCCTGTCCCCGCAGTTTTTTCCAGGCGGATTCTAAACGGTCAGATAATGCATCAAACATAATGTAATTACAGGTAGTTCGCCAATGGAGAATTCTAAACCGCCGATGAATGCGATTGCGAATTTCCGCTAAAGTTTTAACGTGCTATCTACCAGCTTAGTATTTTTCACCGCGACTGTAGCAACTAGATACGGATTGGGGACTTTGATTTGAATCGTTGCTATTGCTGCGATCGCCATTTTCTGCCATTGGTGAAATTTATCAACCTCGACTCTAGACAGTTTAGATATGTACAAGTTTGCCCCAGCTTGCGAGAATGAGCAAATAGTCTTTGGTGCTGCGCGACCTGGATACACTGATAAGAACGTTCAAGATTGGGTAGAATTCATGAAGCGCCAAGATATCAAGCGTGTTTGCTGTCTTCTTGCTGAACAACAGCTAGCTTCTTATTCCGATCTTTTGGGCATATACAAACAGGAATTTGGTAATGAGCTAGTTTGCTCTACACCAATTGCAGATTTTCATTTATCTGATTTAGAAAACCTCACCCAGAAAATACTTCCTTTCTTAATAGAAGCCGATAAACAAAATCAGAAAGTTGTTGTACATTGCGCTGGTGGAATTGGACGTACTGGACATGTATTAGCGGCTTGGCTAGTTAGTGTCCGAGGATTATCAAATCAAGCTGCAATAGATGCTGTCAAAAGAACAGGTAGAAATCCTTATGAAGCTGCGATCGCTGCTGTATTTAGAGGTAGAAATCCCTTGAAGGTTGTCAAAGAGCTTGATGTGCTTCTGAATGATTGCCGTCTAGCAGTACATCAAAGATTTTGAGTTTGCTATTATCCTATTTCATCAGTCTATTTATGAGGTGAATTTTATGGCAATGGTTTTAGAGAAAGTAGTTCCTTTTGGTAGGTCAATGGATGAATATATAAGAATATTCAATTTAACAAACGCAGATTTAAATAAAAATATTATTGGCATTGGGGATGGGCCAGCAAGCTTTAATGCAGAAATGACACGTCAAGGTAAAAGTGTAGTTTCTGTTGATCCACTATACCAATTTTCCGGTGATGAAATATTGCAAAGATTTAATGAAGCGGTAGATAACATCATTAACCAAGTCAAGGCAACATCGAATGATTGGGTATGGAGCTATCATAAATCCCCTGATGATTTGCGACACAATCGAGTTAAAGTTATTCAAGAATTTTTATCTGATTATGAAACTGGTAAAAAGAGCAACAGGTATATAGTCGGTGAGTTGCCGAAATTGGCGTATAATAATCAAGAATTTGATCTAGCGATCTGCTCACATTTATTATTTTTGTATTCAGACCATCTCGACTACGATTTTCACTTAAATTCAGTAGATGAGATGTTGCGTATTGCTAAAGAAGTCCGAATTTTTCCCTTGTTAACTTTAATGTGGAAACATTCACAACATTTAGATGAAATAGTTAAATATTACACTTCAAAAGGTTACAAGGTAGAGATTGAAAAGGTTGAATACGAACTACAACCTGGTGGAAATAAAATGTTGAAGATAAGCAGAGACGTTATATAATTCGTATTCATCGAGAATTAGTATAACCATTGCGATGGAATAATATAACAATTCAATGTACGCGATTGTTAAGCATATTATTCAGCAAACATTTCAGCCAAGGTATCTAAAACTGCTTTTTTTTCATCAGAACCAATCTGACCTAGCTTTTTGACTAATCGAGTTTTGTCAACTGTATGAATTTGATCTAGAACAATTTGCCCATCCTTGCCCTGAAACTGACAAGCAACACGAGTTGGATAAGACTGTCCTTTAGTTGTCATCGGAGCAACAATAACCGTGGCAATATATTTGTTCATCTCATCTGGTGAGATTATTACACAGGGTTTTGTTTTCTGAATCTCACTACCAATCGTCGGGTCGAGGTTAACCAAAAACACATCAAATCGATTGACTACCACTCCCACTCTAGATGCTCCCACTCTGTGGTTACGCCATCATCAAGCAGTGCATCGTCATGTTGCTTCGCCATATTTGCAAATGCTTCCTCCCATCCATGACGCGATTGAGAGGCAGCACGGACAATTAGATGACAATCTTGAATTTCAATTTCCACCTCTTCGCCAATACCACTTTGTTCCAACAGAAGTTTAGGAATGCGGATACCTTGAGAATTCCCAATTTTAACAATACGGGTTCTAATTGCTGTCCCCATAAAAATACTTATCCTTGATTGTAATTACATTGTGACTACAATTCGGGATTTTGTCAAGAAGCGCTCAATTTTCAATAATTTTTAATGCGTAGGCGTAGCCAGTCGTAGGCATCGCTCTCAAAATTACCAGATGCGATGTCTATGATCGGCTACCTCTACGCACTTTTCTCTTAACTGGGTTTACCAGACTCAAACGGATTCCACAATCTCACCTGTGTAATCCAACGGAAATCATCTGTATTTCTTGTTATCAAAGTTAGTCCATACACCAAAGCAGTGCCGGCAATAATTGCATCACCTAGAGTCATTCGTTTCTGTTGTCGCAGAATTACCGCTTGATTTAACACATCTTGAGAGATTGGTAGAACCTGAGCAACTTGAAAAAACTCCTCAAAATACTGGCGTTGTTCCTCTTTAAGCAGATGATAGCCTAACACTTCCAAATAACTGAGTGCTGATACCGCAGGTGCATATTCAGCAATTAACTCTCTCAATTGGCCGTTTTCTGATTGAGCAGAATATATAATAATATTGCTATCAAGCAGCACGTTTTATCGTCCCGGAAGTGAACGGTCTTGACGGGTTTCTTGCTGCCAAATAACTGGATCAATATCAGTCAAAGCTTGACTTACAGCAAGTTTTTCTAATATTTCAGCCATTCTTCGTCCCCGTGCTTGTTTATCTATGACTGATTCATTTTCGAGCAATGTAACATGAACCGGGATTTGTTGCTCTCCCAATGTTGGTACATCATCAATCCACTCTAAACAACTTCCTTTCAACCAAGCTCTGAATGTTTTTAGCATTATTTTGCTCTCTACTTTCTATCTATCTTGGCATGGCTCTCAAAATTACCAGATGCGATCGCTTTGCTGGTATATGTTTAATTATGCTCCAGCATATCCCCGTGTGCTTGTTTGCTTCTGCTACACTCGGCATTTCAATGCGATATTTCATGAATCGTCAATTTCTTTATATGTTTTCAAGATCCGACCAGCAAGTTGTTTAAATTGTTCTTCAGTACCTATATTAAGAGGAAACAACTTTAGACGCTCTATTATATCAGGCGCATTCCCTATCAAAGCTAATTTGATATAACAAAGATATATGAATGCTACTTCACAAGTAATAAAGGCAAAGTTATTTCTATTGCTTCCACTAATCCATAACACAGCGAACTCTATAATTTGGTTTCTATATTGTTCTAAATCTCTTTTGATTTCCTCAAGAGTAGAGAAACCTGAAAAAAATAGGCGCTCGATTATATCCGATTCAACACCTTGATTGTAGAGAGGTACATTTATTTTAGTAGATATAGCGTGACTTATTTGCTTAACTAAAGCTTCTCTTTGTATAAACTCTTTAATTGACTCTAGATCAACTCTTACATTGTTCAAATCATTTTGATTTATACTATCTTCTACCTGACATTTGTACTCCTCAATTGCATTACGAAGATGTTTAAATTCCTCATCAGCCACTTCCAGAAGTCCCGCAAGACGATAAAATCTTCGCTGAATTGGTTCGGGAGGTGAATTTTTGCTTTTGTATCCAAGGTCATGTTCTATCTCAGCCCAAGTATGCTGAAGAATTGAGCGAATTTGTATTTCAAAACGAAAATCTGAAACTAAAGTATTTTCAGGTAACTGACCTCGAATATCAGAAAAAGAAGCTACATAATGAAGTGAAAGATAGCCAAACCTGTTAGGTTCTAAAGCTTTTCTTTTATCAATAGAATTTTGCTCGTCTATCTTAAATTCAGATTCAATAATTTTTGCGACTTCATCAACAGTATCAGAATAAAGAGTGATGACTCTAAAACCAACAATATCAGTTATATCTCTTAAATAAGAGTACTTGTTTTTACGTTCTATTTTCTTGATAAGGCTATCCTTTGATTTTATTCTTGAAACTATAGTATGAATATTTGCTTTATTTGGTTCTAAAAGATCATTTAAAAGTTCTTTTACCTTTGTTTCAAGTTTATGGAGTATTATCTGGCTGTTATCATATTCATTGAGAATGTCATTTTGCACGTTATCATTCATAGTTATCACGTTCAGTATAGCAACTTGATCTTTCGGTTCCAATGCTGTGTTAGACGGCTGGTTGCTACCATTTCTTGAGGCTTCTAACTTTTGACGAATAGCTACCTGAACCTTTTCATCAAAATCAGGGTCGTTGAGAGATGCAATAATTCTGAGTGGACGTTGGTTAATTCTGTTTAAGTACGCCTGAAATGCCGCTTCATCTCTACGATGTTTGAGAAAATACTCTCTCAACTCGGCATTAGACATTGCATCATAGTTAATGCGGCTCATCAGCAAACTCTCCGTTAGGTAGAATTTGAAACTCCAGTTCTTCGCTATAGCCAGCTAATAAATACACATTACCAGTACGATTATCAACACAAACAAGATGTATGGGCTGAAGCATAACATAGGTCAGTTGATAGGCAATGCGGTATAGACTCTCTAGCTGGGTAGCAGTAGGCATTCTGAAAATTTCTCACCTATTAACTATCCTAGCAACTGTTTGGGGTTAATTTGTCAGTGATGCTTTGCCCATCAATAACCTCGCCGGCACTCTACTGAGTTTCTTTTTACTCTGATTCAGATTTTTGTAACAAGTCTATTGACTTCAGACGAATATATTGAGAAGCTAATAGTTAGCTTAACTAATTAATGGAAGTGCATCAAACTTGTGACAATACTGACGGGAAAAATAAATCGGTCAGAACCTCCTAGCGAGCCAAAACCGCTGATTTTGGAAACTCAGGGACTCACGCGCCGTTTTGGTAAGTTAACGGCTGTTAATAATCTCAGCATATCTGTGGAACAGGGTGAAGTATTTGGCCTGCTTGGCCCCAATGGAGCCGGGAAAAGTACAGTTATTAAGATGTTGACAACTTTACTGCCTCCCAGTGCCGGAACAGCAACTCTGGCTGGCTATGATGTGACTCGCCAATCTAATCCTGTGAGAAGGGCTATCGGCTATGTACCCCAGGCGCTCTCTGCTGATGGTAGTCTCACGGGTTACGAAAATCTGTTAATTTTTGCCAAGCTGTATGGCATACCTGCCAAAGGACGCGATCGCCGCATCTATGAAATTCTAGAATACATGGGTTTGCAAGATGCAGCGAAACGCTTGGTACGAAACTACTCTGGTGGGATGATCCGCAAGCTGGAAATCGCCGTCTCAGTTCTACATCAACCCCAAATTCTGTTTCTTGATGAGCCGACTGTCGGCTTAGATCCCATTGCTCGAACTCAAGTATGGCAGCTTGTACAGCAACTCTGTGTTGATTACGGCACAACTATATTTTTAACAACCCACTTTTTAGAAGAAGCAGACAGTTTGTGTAACCGAGTGGCAATTATGCAGCAAGGTGAAGTCGTTATCACAGGTACACCAAGCGACTTAAAAGCTTCTTTAGATAAACCAAACGCAACTTTGGATGATGTCTTTATTTACTATACAGGCGACCAGTTAACATCAGGAGTCAACTACCGTGACACAGCAAGAACCAGACGTACTGCTCAACGGTTGGGTTAAATCACCACCCACTCACCGAGCTAATGCGATCTCTGCAATTAAAGAGCTAGTTACAAAAACCCTGGCGATCGCAGAATTGGAAGTGCGTAAACTCCGCCACGATCCCACTGATTTAGTAGTCAGATCGGTACAACCGTCATTATGGTTGCTGATTTTTGGGCAAGTGTTCTCCAAAATTCGGGAAATTCCCACCGGGAACTTACCATATTTAGACTTCATGGCTGCTGGTATTCTCGCTCAAAGCGTGTTGTATGTGGCCATTTTTACCGGGGGAATGACACTAATTTGGGAGCGAGATTTAGGGATTGTACATAAATTCCTTGCTAGTCCTACCCCCCGTGTAGCAATGGTCTTGGGGAAAGCTCTCGCGTGTGGAGTCCGATGCTTATCACAGGTAGCAGTAATTTATGTGTTGTCTTTTATCTTAGGTGTAAAACTAAATCTTCATCCTCTAGCTTTTGGGCAAGTGCTATTGATAGTGATGCTGGGGGCGGCTTGCTTTTGTCTTTTTTCCTTAATTATTGGCTGTTTGGCAAAAACCAGAGAG
Source organism: Nostoc sp. (assembly GCF_036916655.1). Classification (GTDB taxonomy): domain Bacteria; phylum Cyanobacteriota; class Cyanobacteriia; order Cyanobacteriales; family Nostocaceae; genus Nostoc. The sequence goes on along the minus strand of NZ_JBALFY010000064.1, from coordinate 123,654 downwards.
CGGATGACCGGAATTGGCCAAATGTTAACCATGCCGTTATTTTTTGCCAGCAACGCTATTTATCCGATTTCAATGATGCCCGACTGGTTAAAGTTTATTTCCCACTTGAATCCCTTAACTTATCAGGTTGATGCCTTACGTAGCGCCATGCTAGTGGATGGAGTCAGCGTTTATGGTTTTGGTTGGGATTTGGCAATTCTTTTACTAACGTTAGTCATCTTAGCTACTATCGGTGGACGACTTTATCCACGGGTAGCAATGTAATCCCCAATGGAAATAGCGGCTATCGCTTTGGTCTGGATTGTACAATTCTCTTATTAACACTAATAATTTTAGCCATCATTGGTAGACGACTCAATCCAGTGGTGGCGATGTAATCAGGAGAACAACAAGCCCATGACCTTGGATAAACCTACTCAAGGTGCAACTTCCGAAGAATGTGCCGCTAGAGTAATGGAAACAGTTCCATTAATGATGCGGTTTATCCGAGCGGATATGCGTGCCCACAGCGCTGCTTTTTTATCTATACCTCAGTTGCGATCGCTAGCATTTATCAACCGCAATCCTGGCGCTTCCTTATCTGACCTGGCAGAGCATTTAGGTGTCACTTCTGCTACCGCATCAGCAACCATAGAACGCTTGGTACAACGCGACTTCGTAAAACGCTGCGATCATCCTCAAGAGCGGCGGCGGGTGCTGCTTAGTTTAACTGAAGATGGAAAGCATCATTTGAAGCAATCTCAAGACCAAACGCGCGCTCATATTACCGATTTGTTAAAAGGTCTGACAGAAGAGCAAATTTCCAATATTGAAGAAGGCTTAACTCTACTAAAAAATGTCTTCGAGAAAACAGAACTCAAAGCTCCATAACTCTGAGGTTGCACAGCACGATCCCTTTGCAGCCTTTAAGTTTCGAGACTATCGGCTATTTACCATTGGACGGCTGGTGCTGTTCGTGGGATCGCAAATGCAAACTGTAGCCATCGGCTGGGAACTCTATGAGCGAACTAACTCAGCGATCGCTTTAGGTGGTGTCGGGTTGGCGCAAGTCTTGCCGATGATTGCTCTCACCTTAGTTGTCGGCCATGTGGCCGATCGCCGCGATCGCAAACTCATCATGTTACTGTCGGTGATGTTGCTAGCTCTCTGCTCGCTGGCTTTGGCGGTGCTTTCCTATACAAAAGGTGCAATTTTTCTAACTTATGCTTGTTTGCTATTAACAGGTGTCGCTAGGGCTTTCCTCAGACCTGCTAGTGATGCTTTGATGTGGCAGTTGATACCTGTCAGTGCGTTTACCAATGCAGCCACCTGGAATAGTAGTAGCTTTCAGTTAGCCGCAGTCATCGGCCCAGCCTTAGGGGGATTCGGGATTGCGCTGTTCGGCAGTGCTACAGGTGTATATGTGCTAGCTGCGATCGCCGCGTTCCTATGTTTTGTTTTAACCCTAGCAATCAAAGAGCAAAAAGCGATCCGTGCAAAGGAACCAATCTCATTTCAAGCACTTGCAGCTGGTGCTAAATTTGTTTGGCAGAATCAGTTAATTTTAGCAGCGATTACATTGGATATGTTTGCTGTCTTGTTGGGTGGTGCGATCGCCTTGCTACCCATCTTTGCTAAAGATATTTTACACGTAGGGCCAATGGAGTTGGGATATCTACAAGCAGCCCATTCCATTGGTGCTTTGACTATGGCTATTACTCTGGCGTATTTACCACCATTACGCAAAGCAGGCCCAGCTTTATTGTGGTCAGTGGTTGGCTTTGGAGTTGTCACAATTATCTTTGGACTTTCTCATTCCTTTTGGTTGTCTATGTTGATGCTAATCCTTGGTGGCGCACTAGATAGTATTAGCGTTGTAATTCGCCATACATTAGTTCAAATCAGAACACCAGATCATTTACGTGGTCGGGTTGCTGCGATTAATAGCGTATTTATTAGTGCCTCCAATGAATTGGGAGGCTTTGAGTCAGGCTTAACTGCGGCTTTATTTGGCCCGGTGATTTCCGTTGTGGGTGGTGGAATTGGCACAATTTTAGTAGTAATTGCTACAGCCGCTATTTGGCCGGAAATTCGCAGATTAGGGGCTTTGCAGGAGTACAAGTAGAAGTACTTATTTATTGTTTCATCACAAAGACGTGATAAATCGCCGTCTCTACAAAAGAGTAATTATTGTAGAGACGGCGATTCATCGCGTCTCTTGTATTAACCGAACAGTATTGAACTAGGCAGTGTCAATTGTTGCAATTTACAAGATTCCATACTCAATTAAGGTGCAAGGGCATTACCCCGAATTAGACTACCAATAGTTTTGGCAGTAATTTTTAGTTGGGTGATGGGATTAGCTGGGACAACCGTTTTATACAGATAGCTATCGAATGTTAGCCTTTGTACATCGAGGTCATCGCACATTTCCACAAACGCCTCGCGGGTGGCATCGGAACGATAGAACACGCTTTGCAGAATGTCCAACACCTTGTAGGTGAGTCCGTATCTTTTATCCCAACGCTTTAGGTAAACCTTAAGGTCGCCTTCTGTAGGAATCCGGCTACCACTGTTAGATGCTTCTACAATGGTTTCGGCACACATCCGCCCAGATTTAGCGGCAAAATAAATACCTTCACCAGAGGACTTGGTAACATAACCAGCAGCATCTCCCACCAGTGCAATGCGACCGACAACACGACGGGGACGGGGATGTTCGGGAATGGGGTGGGCTTCGACTTTGATGATTTTACCGCCAGCTAGCTTCTCGGAAGCACGGGCGCGGATACCAGCTTGTAACTGTTTGATGCTGGCTTTATTGATGTGCATTGTGCCAGTACCGACAGCTACGTGGTCATATTTGGGGAAAACCCAAGCGTAGAAATCGGTCGAAACGTCATCACCGACATACATTTCGGCGAGGTCGTTATAGTAGGCCATTTTGTCTTCAGGTAAGCGAATTCGCTCTTGGAAGGCGATCGCATAATTGTAATCCCCAGCGTCCATTTCTTTAGCGACGCGAGAATTAGCCCCGTCTGCCCCAATTACTAAATCCACCTTCAGGGTTTTAGCAATCCCCTGTGATATGCCTTCTGTATGGTCAATGTAATGGATGGTATAGGGGTCAGTATTGTTTCCTGGTATATCGAGTTTATGAACAGTCGCATTAATTAAATTTGCGCCTAGTTTGGCCGCGCGATCGCGCAAAAAGCCATCTAGCACTTCCCGGCGGCACATTCCTATATATTCATCTTCATTTATCAGATTGATATCGACCTCGCGGTTGGAAGGCGAAATCATTTTCATCTTCCGTACCCGGCGATCGATAATCTCTGGTGGTAAGTCAAATTCACTCACCATACACAGGGGAATTGCACCCCCACAAGGCTTTGCATTGTCTAGCTTCCGCTCAAACAGGTAGGTTTCAATCCCAGAGGCAGCCAGTGTTTCAGCGGCAGATGAACCAGCTGGGCCTGACCCAATAACAGCAACCCGTAGTGTCAAAGGTCTTTCTCCCAATCTTCACATTTACCGAGAGCATACTACCACGGTCTTTCTAGTGATTTGGTGCTTTTCCTCCAGGTTTCTGCACAAATGCAATATTCCTTAATGTTTCGATACGAATTGGATTTGGGATTTGGGACTGGGGACTGGGGATTTGGGATTTAGGATTTAGGATTTAGGATTTGGGACTGAGGATTTAGATATTGAGTATTAGGTATTGGGAAGAATGAAGAATATTAATATCGCCTACCTAATCACCAGTCCCCAATCCCCAATATGCAGATTTCCTTATTCGATTCTTTTACTAGACAAGTTGGTACTGCCGCAATTACTGGATATCAAAAGCACATTTCCCCACACAAAGGTTTTGCTTGTGCCCACAGAATACTATATGGGGGCGAATCATGCTCTCAATACATCAAGCGGGTAGTTGCTAAGGAAGGGTTAAAAGCAGCTTTTATCAGTTCCCGCGAACGATTTCAAGCTTGCAAGCAAGCCAACCAAATTTTGCGATGCCTTGCGGCAAGCCCTTCTCTACAAGAGGCTGCGCCAACGGGTTCGGGAGTTCGCAATCGACGGGAACCGCCAAGACTGCGACTCCCTCACCACTACGCGTCTACGCAAACCGATAACTCAGAAGAATCCCCAGAGGAGGAAGCAGACACGCCGCAACAACAAGTATCTGGTAAAGTTACTCAAAAATCTTCATTTATTAGTAGCGACAATACCAACTGTTTTGATTGTGCCGATTTGGGTTGCAATTGTGCTGAAATGGCTACCGTGATTCCTGATTGTGGTTCCTTAGATTGTGGTGCTGCTGATTGTAGTTCTGTAGATTGCAGTGGTGCTGATTGTAGCTTCCTTGATTGCGGTAGCTGCGGTAGCTAAATCTTGTTCATCTATAAATAATTATGTATGGTATATGTAAGGCACAGTAATCCTACCAAGGAGCTGTAGATTTAGTTGCAGAGGTACAGCGGCAGTGGGCATAGTAGTTGAGAACGTCTCCAAACAATTCGGGAGTTTCAAGGCAGTTGATGAGGTCAGCCTGGAAATTAAGAGTGGTTCGCTAGTTGCGTTACTCGGGCCATCGGGATCAGGTAAATCTACGCTATTACGATTAATTTCAGGTTTAGAAATGCCAGATAGCGGCAAAATCCTGCTGACCGGTAAAGACGCTACATACCAAAGCGTGCAAGAGCGAAATATTGGGTTTGTGTTTCAGCACTATGCCCTATTCAAGCATCTGACTGTCAAGCAAAATATTGCCTTTGGCTTAGAAATTCGGAAGGCACAGCCAAAGAAGATTAAGGGGCGGGTAGAACAGTTACTCGAATTGGTGCAATTGACTGGATTAGGCGATCGCTATCCATCACAACTTTCTGGCGGTCAAAGACAACGGGTAGCATTAGCTAGGGCACTGGCAGTAGAACCGGAAGTTTTATTGCTAGATGAACCCTTTGGCGCACTTGATGCAAAAGTCCGTAAAGACTTACGAGCATGGTTACGCCGCCTCCATGATGAAGTTCATGTTACCACAGTTTTCGTCACCCACGACCAAGAGGAAGCAATGGAAGTCTCCGACGAGGTTGTGGTGATGAATAAAGGGCGTGTGGAACAAATAGGGACGCCATCTGAAATTTACGATAATCCCGCCACTGCATTTGTAATGAGCTTCATCGGCCCAGTAAACATATTACCTAGTACCTCGAAGATTTTTAAAAGTAGCGGCTTTGATGCGCCACACCCACAAGTATTTTTACGTCCACAAGATGTGATTTTTGAAAAGGTTGCTAACGGTGCTACTACACCTGCCACAGTGAGCCGATTGGTACATTTAGGTTGGGAAATTCAGGTGGAATTAACTTTCGATGATGGACAAGTAGTGATGGCGCATTTAACACGCGATCGCTTTAATGACCTAGAGTTAGAAGCGAAACAGCGAGTGTATGTGAAGCCAAAGGATGCAAAATCATTCCCAGTGTCTTATTCAATTTAAACCTGCAATTCTAAATCATTTGTGAACAATGAGATCCCCGACTTCTTAAAGAAGTCGGGGATCTTAATTATTGCAATTTTTACAAATCAAATCGCATTCCTATTTATCAGAAAAATGGGTTAAAAACCCCCTGTTTCCAGCACGGCTTTAAAGTAATGAGTGGATGAAAAATGGGTATTTACTCATTACTTATTACTCATTACTCATTACTCATTACTCCAGAATCACCGTGCGTTTACGGCGGTGAGGATGTCTGAGGTAATTAGCCGCCTTTGGTTACAGCATCTCCAGGGCCAGTGGTGACAATTACTAGATTTTCTGGCTTAATCAAATCTTCAATTGCCTTTTGGATGTCAGCCATAGTCACTGCTTGAATCCGATCGGGAAACTCTCGGATTTCCGATCTTGAAAGCCCCAAGACAGCATTATCCAAAATGATACTTGATACATCACTAGGATTAGCTAAATCTACGGGGTAGCTATTAGTAATTGAACGTTTTGCGGTGTTGAATTCAGCTTCAGTTACTCCTTGTTCGCGCAATTGCTTGAGCAAAGCGAGAGTACTGGCGATCGCTTTTTGGGCATCTCCAGGAGCAGTTTGCATTTGAATCAAGAATGGGCCGGGATTGATGCCGGCGGCAAAACCACTGTATATACCGTAAGTTAAACCTTGGCGATCGCGCACTTCCGTACCCAGGCGGCTCGATAAGGTATCACCACCCAAAATTTGATTTAGTACCAGCGCCGCATAATAACGTGGATCTTTCCGAGAGATACCACTGTAGCCGATGTAAGTAACAGCCTCAGATTTACCGGGAATTACTTTGTTTAGGCGTGTTAAAGTTTGCGGGAATGGTACGGACTGTATTTTGAGAACAGGTGGCTTACCTTTGGCTTGCCATTTACCAAACACTTGATTTAGCAAAGCTTTTACCTTAGCTGTCTCAAAGTCTCCAACTATTGCGATCGTTGTGGTATCTGGTCGGTAGTGTGTCTGGTAGAAGCCAAGCAAATCATCACGAGTAATGCTCTTTAAACTCTCGGCTGTCGGGAAGCTGTGGAACGGATGGTTTGCAGGGTAAATTGCCTGCTGGAATACTTGTCTTCCCAGTCCTCTAGGGTCATCTAGCTGGACTTTTAGACTTGTTAACGCTCTTTGGCGACTTAGTTCTAACTGATCGGCGGGAAAAGTGGCGTTTTCTAACACATCTGCCAGAGTTTGAATCAATATTGGCAGATTTGCTGAAAGTCCCTCACCACTAACGCTAGTTCCCTCACGACTAGCACTGAAGCTCAAACCGGCTCCCAGGTCTTCTAAAGTTTTTGCTAGGGTCAGAGCATTTTTAGTCTGCGTCCCATTCATTAAGTTGCTTGCAGTTAGATTCGCTAATCCAGCTTTTTGATTGCCGTCAAATTCAGTACCAGCATTAATTTGTCCACTCAGGTTAATGGTGGGAAGGTTGCGATCGCGCAAGAGCAAAACCTTTAAACCATTATTTAAAGTAAACTCTTCTGGTAGTGATTGTTTGGCTGAATCTGTAGCTGATGTCGTAGGTGGCAAATATTTCGCCAGTTCTGCCGGATCTACAGGCTTACCAGGGCTAAAATTCTCCACTGTGCGACTAGAACCAGCGCTAGAAGTTCCTGGCTTCCCATCTGGTTGAGTCGGCTCAAAGAAGCCAATGGTTTGTTGTGCCGGATTGAGGTAAGTTTTCGCTGCTTGCTGGACTTGAGCCGGAGTAACTTTGGCGATCGCAGCCAGATATTTTTCAATAAAACGATAATCCCCTGCGATCGTTTGGTTGTACCCCAGTTGATTAGCTTGACTAGTAATATCTTGGTTCCCCAAAATATATGAGGCTTGCAGCTGTGTCTTTGCTCGGTTCAACTCTTCTGAGGTGACAGGCTGCTGTTGCAATTTTGCTAAAGATTCCTGGAGTACCTGGGCAATTTTCCCCAACTCTTGACCTGGAGCCGCCGTAGCATCAATTTGATACCAACCTGGTTCGATGAGTTCGGCAGCACCACCACTCACTGAACTGGCAAGTCCAGATTCCACCAAAGCCTGATAAAGCCGAGAACTACGCCCACCTGTGAGAATAGCATCCATCACATCAATTGCTGGCACATCAGGATGTTTAATATCTGGCAGAGGATACACTGCTTGCAATAGTGCAGCACTTCCAGGTTGCTTGAGGACAATCGGTGCTTTTTTAGCAACAGAGGGGGATGGAGAAGCGTTGGCGAGGGCAGAAGATGCCGAGGCATTATCAAGTACTGTGTCCTTTTTTGCTCGTTGCGATAACTTCCCAAAAGTTTCTTTTACAACTTTGAGTGCGGGTTCTGTGGCAAAATCCCCAGTAATCACTAAAGTGGCATTTTCTGGGCTGTAGTAGGTTTGGTAATAATTCCGCACCTGTTCCACCGTGAATTTCTCGACATCAGCTTTTGTGCCTCCTACCGATAAGCCGTAGGCTCGATTAGGGAAAGCAGCTCGCATCACTGCCCGATCTAGACGATAGCCTGGTGAATTTTCGTACCCCTGTAACTCGGAAATCACCACCCGCTTTTCACTGGTGAGTTGTTCAGTCCCAACTAAGGAGTTTTCCATACGATCGGCTTCCAGTGTCAGCAGTGCTTCCAATTTATCTCGTTGCACTGTGCCAAAGTAAACTGTTTCGTCGTAACTAGTAAAAGCATTGAACTGGCTACCCAAAGCACTAAACAACCGTCCAAACTGTACTGGACGGTCAGTTGTACCTTTGAACATCAAATGTTCTAGCTGGTGAGAAATGCCATTCTCTCCCTTAACCTCGTTGCGTGAACCAACTTTATACCAAACTTGCACACTCACTACTGGAGCAGTATGAACTTCCTTTGTTAATACTGTTAAGCCATTGTCCAATAAGGTTTTTTGTACCCCTTGGGTGAATGAGAGAGCAGATACAGGTGTGACTGCTGTTGGTGTTGCAGCATTAGTAAAATTGCCCGAAAAAGGCACGATAGTTAAGAGAAGGCTGAGAAAAAATCCTATAAGCATGTATGAGCGCCGTTTCATAAGCAATGCAAAATTTCCAATTTTTAAATAAAACCCCAAAGGGTATTTCAACATCTAAATCTAACTCAAGTTACTCGTAGACTGTGGCGGAAGTTTGCCTAACTTGAACAAGTTGTTGAGCAAATTGTCTAGTTAATTGAGATGGTAGCTGGATTTAGATCGTCAAATTTACTGATAGTAATGAGATTGGCAGATAAAATTTCTACAAACTCTCAGAATTATTGCAAGTATATTAACAACTTTTACAATGTATTCCATTTGACACGATTTTCCGAATATTCCCTTATAACATTAGTTTGATACCTGTTGTCACGCCATTAGGGCAGGTATTTCTGTCAAACTAGCAATAACTTTTTGAGATATGCAAACAAGAAACTTAATTGGCTCGTTTACATTAGGTATGCTGTTAACAGCAATACCTGTATTATCAGCTAAAGCTTCAGAAGCAGTACCAGACTTGTACCAGTTCCAAGGGAAAAATGTCAGTGTTACTTACTCAACCACAAGCTTTACTGGCAAGCCCCTTTTTACCTATAAAGATAAGCAACAGGCATTAAACTTTACAGGTAATGAGCAGATCCGTACTGTAGAAACAGAAATTGGTACACTAGTAACCGTAACTATCCGTCAGACAGTAGATACTGGCAATACTTTGTTTACTTTGATCGTACCCCGTGTAAACCTTAGAAACAGCCAATCAGCCACAGTTGAAACTAAGGGAATCACAACAACAAACCGCTTTTCTGCGATCGCTAAATTTAACCAGGGGCAAACGCAAACCTATACCATAATTCATTTGACTGGTACAGCCCAAGCTGTTGCCTTTTAACTACACAACAAGGATAAATAGGTTGGTGTAAATAATTACTTAAGAACTGTTCACTTAAGGCAAGAGACGCGATGAATCGCCGTCTTTACAATAATCAGTCTTTCGTCTTGGGGAACTCCAAGATAATAAATTATCCAATATTCCAATATTGTGGGGTGGGTATCTTGCTTGCCCCACAGGAGTAATTGGATATTTTTTTATTTGTCAGTCCCTTGACGGCGATTTATCGGATCTTTGCGCTCTATAATTTTCGTCAAGAAATCTTACTTAACCGAACCGTATTGACATTTATCCTGTCAAGTCCGCCTGTATTTGCTGCTTGATTCTTCCAGAAGTCTATGATAATATCCGTGCAATCATAAAATACTGTAACTTGATTGGTTTACCGTAGATTAAAATCTGGTCGAGATTATGCACTGTTTTCAAAGCTGCTTAATTAAATTTATCAGCTAAAAGTTTCATTTCAGTTTTTAACCAATTGTCAGTAGTGCAAAGGGCACATATTGTGCTGCTTTCAACCCTTCGGAAGTTAAGCCTTAAGCATTTACAGTAAACCTTAAACATCAGAAAATTTTTATCACATTATGGTAGCTAAAAAACATAACTTTCTAATATTATTAATGGCTGGAGTTTTTACCCTATCGACGACTCTAGTTAGTTGTAAGACACCGAATACACCAGAGAAAGCCGCCGTCGCCGCTTCTAATGGTATTAAAACGAAGGTGTTACGAATAGGTTATTTTACTGCTGCGGATATAACTAGATCGAGACAAGTTTTAGAGAAATGCTTGAATCCATTGGGTATTAAGGTACAGTGGGCGCAATTTACCGCCGGGCCACAGCTTTTAGAAGCAGTGAATGTGGGCAGTTTGGATATTGGTGCTGTTGGTGAAACTCCACCTATTTTTGCTCAAGCAAGTGGTATTCCTTTTGTTTTGCTTGCTAATACTATACCGGGTACTGGTGAGGGTTCTGCGATCGTAGTCCCAGAAGACTCTCCGATCAAGACTATAGCTGATTTAAAAGGTAAGCAAATCGCCTTTCAAAGAGCTACTGCTAGTCAGTACTTTGTGGTTAAAGCTTTGCAGGAAGGAGGACTAGAACTAAAAGATGTTAAACATCTCAATCTCATAGCACCAGAAACTCGTGCAGCATTATTGCGTAAGAGTATTGATGCAGCTGTATTAGGAGATCCCCACCTGGCTATATTTCAAAGAACAGAAAAAGTTCGGATTCTCCGCAATGCTAAAGGGCTTTCAACCCAAGGAGGCTACTGGTTAGCTGCACGTAGTTTTGTTAAAGAAAACCCTGAACTAGTAAAAATTGTCCTTGAAGAAGTCTACAAATTAGGCAAATGGTCTGAAGCAAATCCACGAGAAGTAGCCCAAATTATCGGGCGTGATGCCAAACTTGATTTACCAACGTTGGAAACAATGGTCAAACGGCGGCGTTTTGGCTTGAGGCCGATTACTGATAAGGTCATAGCAGGACAGCAAGAAATATCTGACTTGTTCTATAAGCAAAAATTCATTAGCAAGAAGATTAATGTTAAAGATGTGACTCTGACGCCTGAAGAATATGCTGCGATAACCCCACCAGAAATCAAGCCTTAACTTTGATAATGGCGATATTGAATATTGCAACAATACGATGAAAAAATTATGCAAAGTAAGAAAGGTGGGAAAAGTAGGATGTTTTTATTCTCTCTTGATTGTCAAGCTATTACACGGTAATTTGATGTGTTAATTACAGCTTTTAAAAGGGAGTTTAGGGTATGTAAGAGACCTCCACAAAAAGAAATGCCCAATTGTCATTGCGTTCGCCCCTGGCATTCCTGAAGGGTATGGAGCGAAGCGAAATGAAGCAACCGCAAAACCTTGGGATTGCTTTGCTACACTCCGTTTCGCTCGCAATGACAGCTATTGGATCAATCATTCTATGGAGTTCTCTATGTAAAAAAGTCGCGGAAATTTTGAAATATTTTGAGAATTTTCAGCTAGAAAATCTGAAATCCAATAGGGAAACGGAGTTAAAAAAAGACGTATCTTTTTAACTCCTTTTATACTGGCAAAGAGATTTGGATTCCAATTGCAGATGATTTTTGTCTGTTTGAACTAACGTAGGTTCAATAAAGTTAAGCGATCGCAGCTTCAGCGACAGCCGCAACTTTGCTAAACTGATTTACCGGACGAGGTAAACCAAGATTCTCGCGTAGGGTTCGTGCTTCATACTCTGTACGGAACAAACCGCGACGTTGCAATTCAGGAATTACCAAATCGACAAACTCATCCAATCCTCCTGGCAACCAAGGCGGCATAATATTAAAGCCATCAGCCCCGCCATTGACAAACCAATCTTCTAATTGATCGGCAATTTGTTCTGGTGTGCCTAGAATCTGACGATGCCCACGCGCTCCAGCAATCCATAAATACAGTTGTCGAATCGTTAAATTCTCTCTACGAGCCAGGTCAGTCAAAAGTTGCTGACGGCTTTTACCGCCATTAGTCTCTGGTAAATCTGGCAATGGCCCATCCAACGGATAGCCGGATAAGTCAAATCCACCAATCATTGAGCCAAGCAAATTTAAGCCGACCACCGGATCGATCAACTCTTGAATCTGATCGAATCTGTCCTTGGCTTCTTGCTCAGTTTTGCCGATGACTGGAAATACACCAGGCATGATCTTGAGATGGTCAGGTAAGCGTCCGTATTGAGCCAGTCTCCCCTTCACATCTTGATAAAAAGCCTGAGCTTCTGCCAAAGTCTGCTGGGCAGTAAAAATTACCTCCGCCGTTTGTGCAGCCAGATCCTTACCATCCTCGGAAGACCCAGCTTGAATAATCACCGGATAACCCTGGATGGGACGCGCCACATTTAGCGGGCCGCGCACTGAAAAATGTTCGCCTTTGTGGTTGGGAACGTGCAGTTTATTTGGATCGAAGTAAATACCCGACTCTTTATCATGTAGGAAGGCATCATCCTCCCAACTATCCCAGAGTTTGGTGACAACATCTACAAACTCTTTGGCACGCTCATAACGTAGGGTATGCTCCATGTGGTTTTCCCGATTGAAGTTCAGCGCTTCAGCTTCAGTCGCGGAAGTCACGAGATTCCAACCGGCACGACCGCCGCTGAGATAATCTAGTGATGCAAACTTGCGGGCGAGGTGATAAGGCTCGTTGTAAGTGGTGGATACTGTCGCCGTCAAACCAATGTTTTCTGTGACTACAGATAAAGCCGACAGCAGAGTGAGAGGTTCAAAGTGGACGAGTTTACCGTTACGGCTCAAAACGTCGGCGCTTTGATTGCGATCGCGCACGGCCACGCCGTCTGCAAAGAAGATCATGTCAAATTTGCCGCGTTCTGCCGTTTGTGCCAGCTCTTTATAATGTTGAAAGTTCAAACCAGCGTCAGCCTGCGCTTCGGGGTGTCGCCATGATGCTACGTGATGGCCAGTGCTGGGCAAGAATGCACCTAGTCTAAGTTGAGGTTTTTTTGTACTCATGCTTTTTTCTGTTTGGTAAGAAGTGTTTTTAAACGCAAAGGCACGCAAAGTTTTGCCGAATTTATGCAATGTTGTACTTTTGAATTGCTTACACTGGCTGGGGTTTGAGTAAATCTGTTTTGGTAACAAATTCACTGAATGTACTTGCAACTTGTTGCGGTAATGCGATCGCCGGTGTTTGTAACGGCAACCTGGGAAACAGTAATTCTGCAACTCGATAGGCTTCTTCGAGATGGGGATACCCTGAGAAAACAAAGGTATCAATTCCTAAATCGGCATATTCCAGCATTCGTGCTGCAACTGTGTCTGGATCTCCGACTAAGGTAGTGCCAGCACCTCCACGCACTAAGCCCACACCTGCCCATAAGTTGGGGCTAATTTCTAAGTTTTGGCGATCGCCTTTATGCAGTTGAGCCATGCGGCGTTGTCCTTCTGATTCCGATTTAGCAAACTGCTGATGTGCAGCAGCGATGGTTTCATCATCAACATACTGAATCAGTTCATTGGCTGCATCCCAAGCTTGTTGCGTAGTTTCGCGGACTATAACGTGCATCCGAATCCCAAAACGTACCGTTCTACCTTGTTCTGCTGCTAATTGGCGTACCTTGGCTATTTTTTGAGCAACTTGATCTGGTGGTTCACCCCAAGTTAAATACACATCAATGTGCTTGGCTGCAACTTGGAGCGCCGCATCTGAAGAACCACCAAAATATAAGGTGGGATAAGGCTTTTGTACGGGAGGAAATTGGAGTTTTGCGCCTTTAACTTTGAGATGACGACCATTAAAGGTTACTTCTTCACCTTGCATGAGCGATCGCCAAATTATCAAAAACTCATCTGTGAGTTCATAACGCTGATCGTGATCTAAGAAAATTCCATCTTTAGCAAGTTCTTTGGTGTCGCCACCCGTCACCACATTCAGAATAATTCGACCGTTAGAAATCTGGTCAAAAGTAGCAGCCATCCTCACTGCCAAAGAAGGCGACATAATTGCCGGACGAAAAGCAACAAGAAACCGCAAGCGTTCTGTAACTGAAATTAAGGAAGTCGCTACAATCCAAGTATCCTGTTTTTGTCCAGTACCAATCAACATTCCACCATAGCCCAATTTATCAACAGCTTGAGCGATTTGCTGCATATAGGGATAAGTGGCTGCTCGTCTGCCAATTGTAGTACCTAAATAACGCTCATCTCCCTGTGTCGGCAAATACCAAAAAACTTCCATGTTCCTACCTCCTGTCCCTATTTCTGACTGATGGTTTCTGGTGTGATGGCTGCATATTGTTCAGTAGTCAGCATCGCTTCCTTGATACTAATAGGTTTAGGAATCACTTTTTCTTTGGCAAACAAATCTGCAATCTTCTGTTGATTTTCCATGATTTCTGGGGTAATTGGTCTTAACCCATAAGTCCGCCTTTCAACCACTGTTGTTAAAATATCTTCATCAATTTTGAGATGAGGAATAGTCAGTTTTACAACTTCCGATCGATTTTGCTCACCCCATTTACCTGTGTTATCGATTTCCTCAAGAACTAATCGCACTAATTTCGGATTTTCTGTAGCAAACTTTCGCGCCGCCATATAATATCCGCCCTGAGTAGCAATACCACTAGCATCTCGCAAAACACGAGCATTGGCCTTCTTTTGGGCTACAGCTAAATAAGGGTCCCAAGTTACCCAAGCATCAATTTTTCCTTGAATAAAAGCATCACGAGCTTCTGAAGGAGGTAGGCTAAGAGCTTGAATATCACTATATTTCAAGTTAGCCTCTTCTAAAGCTTTTATTAATAAGTAATGTGAAGCCGAACCCTTTTGAAAAACTACTTTTTTGCCTTTGAGGTCGGCTAAAGTGCGAATTGGTGAATTATTTTGGACGATAATTCCGCTTCCTTTACCAGTGCTGGGTTTATTACTAGCAACATAGACTAAAGATGTACCAGCAGCTTGGGCAAATATTGGGGGAGTTTCGCCGACAGAACCAATATCAACCCTACCAACATTCATCGCTTCCATTAGTTGTGGCCCGGCGGCAAATTGTGCCCATTCTACAGAAACACCTAAAGGCTTTAGACGTTTTTCAATTAATCCTTTCAGCCTGACGAGATCCCCAGAGCTTTGATATCCCATTCGTACAACTTTGGTTTTCAACTCAGTTGTTTGATTTTCTGAATTTGGGGTTTGCACTGAGCAACTGATTAAGGTTGTTGAGATTGTTAATAACCCAGGTAATAGGAATAGTGAAAAACGTTGAAAAATCTTAACTTGTGGCTGTTTGAAGGCGAGAATCATGGATGTGATACTTTGTTATTATTTGGTCTTGATTATTTGCTTAGGGACTTCCAAATAAAAAAATATTCAATCAACTCTTGTGGGGTGGGCGTCTCGCCCGCCATACGGACTGGGCGGGCGAGACGCCCACCCCACAATATTGGATAATTTATTTCTTGGAATTCCCCTAATACTTGCCGATTTTCAATCGTAGAGGCGCACACATGTGCGCCTCTAGCGAATGGACTAATGTCAAATTAAGGATTTGAAACCCAGGATCGGTAGCTTTTGTTTGTGTAGACGCGGTTTCTAACCGCCCGTTTCGGGTTAAGTTGACACTTTTTGAAGCTGAAGGTTTTTTTGAAACAATTCTTGAACGTTTTTCCAAGCATCAGCAGCAGCTTCGGCATTGTAGCTGGCGCGATGGTTGCAGAAAAAGCCATGTCCTGCACCGGGATAACGGAAGATAGCATGAGTAATCTGATTTTTCTTCAATTCAGCCTCAATCTGTTCTGTTTGTTCCAAGGGGATTCCCTGATCGTCAAGACCAAAGAAGGCGTAAATAGGGCCTTTAATATCGGCAGTGCGGGTGATGGTTGGTTCGCCACCGCCGGGAGTTGAGTTGGGAATACCACCACCGTAGAAAGAGGCTGTAACTTTGATATCTGGTAAAGTAGCAGCGAGATAAACGACGTGGCCGCCAAAGCAGAAACCAATGGAGCCGATCGCGTCTCCTTGGACATTTGGTAGAGTTTTCAAATAAGCGATCGCAGCTTTAATATCGCTCAATATTTCCTCTGCTGTTGTTTGCTCCTTATAACCTCTGCCTTGCTGGACATCCTCAGGGGTATATCCACCCTCGAAACCGGGGGCGGTGCGTTGAAATAAAGTCGGTGCGATCGCTACATACCCGTCTTTAGCAAATTTCTCAGCAACTTCCCGAATGTGAATATTCACCCCAAAAATTTCCTGAATCACAATCACAGCAGGAAAGGTTCCCTTTTGGACTGGTTCAGCTAAGTAAGCATCAATCTGCAAATCTCCGTTAGGGACTTTAACTTGGGTGGTGCGAATTTCTGTGTTTGTCATCTTTCTTAGGGATTAGCCTGTAGTTGCTTTCAGGACGAAATGTTTTATGGTAAGTTTTGTACAATACTACCTAAACAATACCGATTTACCGTAGTTTCAAGAGTAGTATTTCACAAACAATGTGCAAAGGCAAGTCATTTGATTGAGATGTAGATGAATATAAGACCGTACCAAGAATCTGATGCTGAATCAGTCAGTGCGCTATGGGATGAGGTGTTTCCTAATAACCCGTCGCACAGCAGCCCAAAATTGGTAATCAGTCAGAAGCTTGCTGTACAGCCTGAGTTGTTTTTCGTTGCTGAGATTAGCTCTCTAATTGTAGGTACAATCATGGCGGGATATGACGGGCATCGCGGTTGGCTATACACAGTTGCGGTCAGCCCTCAGTATCAACGGCAGGGTATTGGTAGCAAGCTAGTGCAGCACGCAGAGAGGGGATTGATAGCGATGGGATGCCTCAAAATCAATCTCCAAGTTCGTGTCTCCAATGCAGAAGTCGTTGAGTTTTATAGAAAACTTGGCTATCTCGTCGAAGAACGCATCAACATGGGAAAGCTTGTCACATAAGCTTTTTGTGAGTTGGAACAGAAAAACTTGAGAAATACGCCAGTAATACTACAAAAAGTGATTGTAGCGTTGCCAAATTTAACCCAAACTCGGAGAAAAATTTATGAAACTTGATGCAGTTCATCACATTCAGGTAACTTATCCGCTTGAGGTGGAGGATGCAATGCTGTTTTTCTACAGCAAAATTTTGGGATTGACTGAAATTCCCAGACCTGAAGTAATTAAAAACGATTCAGGAGCATGGTATAAATTAGGAGATATTGAACTGCACATTAGTACAGAGAAAAACGCTAATAACCAAACATCTAGACGACATTATTGTTTTCAAGTCGATAACTTGAAAGCTTTTGAAGAACACCTAAAAAGACATGGGGTAGAAATTATTCCCGATCAGCGACCACTTCCCGGATACGTGCGATTTTTCCTCCGCGATCCTGGTGGGAATCGTATAGAAATTACAGAGGTTGTCAAGAATACTTTTGAACAGGTACAAACAGAGGAGTTACTATTAGAAAGACATTCAGTAACATTGTCTTAGATAGGAATCGTACTAAGGAAATTCCAAATAAAAAATATCTAGTTAACTCTTGTGGGGTGGGCATCTTGCCCGCCCAGTCTGTATGGCGGGCAAGATGCCCACCCCACATGGATAATTTATTTCTTTGAAGTAATTACGAATTATGAATTATTTTAATCCTTCTGGCGAACATCTAAAAAAGCTTGATTTTCTGCTAGTTGACGTAGGTGAATTAATTATGTGGCTTGAACGTGCAACTGCTCAACACCAGAGATCCTTCAAGGACTGGGGTAAATTTGATCGGATAGAAACAAAAACATGTCGTCCTATTATTGATGGTCAAAGAATTACTATAAGTGATAAAACAATAATTTTTGCTTTCCTTATTGATGGATTAGAAGAACCTGTAGGAAGATTCAGATATTTTGATATTAACCCACGAAATCGTTCGGCAGAATTTGGATATACCATCAACCCAAAATTGCGAAACCAGGGTTTGGGAACAAAAATGTTGATTACTGCTATCGATTACCTGTTGACAACAACAGAACTCAACAAATTATATTGTCAGACTGCTGCTTTCAATATTGGCTCAGTTAAACTACTTGAAAAGCTCGGTTTTCATAGAGATGGAATTTTAAGAGAACATCATGAGTTAGACGGTAAACTATGGGATGATTATATTTATAGCATTTTACGGAGTGAGTGGGAAATTAGCAAATTTTTCAATAATTAGCTGTTTAATTAATTTTGATTATTAGTAATATAATAAAATACGGATATTTAAGGGCTACTGGCAACAATTTTGGGTATTAAAGACGCGATAAATCGCCGTCTATAAAATTGTTTTATGTTTATATGAACTGTATTTTCATATAATAACCAAATTTATTTTTTAAGCTTATGTCGAAAATGGAGAAGAGAAAATCAGGGTTTTCGAGTTATGCAGAGTTTTTTTAAACATAAAATAATAATCCTAGATTCTTTGTCAGTCTCACACTAAAGGTAGAAGTATTTTCGGAATGCTTGCACACATCTGTATACTCATAAATGGTCAGATTAATTTAGAGGAAAATAACTGATGTCTGATTTAATTAACAAACAAATCATCCTTAAAAGTCGTCCATTTGGTGAACCAAAAGAGAGTGATTTTGCTCTAGTAGAAACACCAACTCCCGAACCGGGTGAAGGCGAAATTCTTAGCGGCACCATTTATCTATCTCTCGACCCTTATATGCGTGGTCGCATTAGTGCAGGCAAGTCTTATGCTGCATCAATAGAATTGGGTTCAGTTATTGTCGGTGGTACAGTCAGCCAAGTAATTAAATCAAATCATCCTCAATTTCAAGTAGGGGATTTTGTTCTTAGTGGTAATGGTTGGCAAACTTATGCTGTATCTAAAGGTGAAACACTGCGTAAACTCGATCCCACTCAAGCACCTTTATCCTATAGTTTAGGTGTACTGGGTATGCCTGGTCTGACTGCTTATGCTGCTTTACTTGATATCGGTCAACCGAAAGAAGGTGAAACTGTTGTGGTTTCAGCGGCTTCTGGTGCTGTGGGTGCGGTAGTAGGTCAAATTGCCAAAATCAAAGGTGCGCGAGTAGTGGGAATTGTTGGGAGTGACGATAAGCGGGATTATATAGTCAAAGAATTAGGTTTTGATGTTGGCATTAATCGCAAAACTCAAGAACTTGATTCAGCCCTTAAAGAAGCTGCCCCTAATGGCATTGATGTTTACTATGACAATACAGCAGGTGTAATTTTAGAAGCTGTGTTGCAGCAGATCAATCTTGGGGCCAGAATTCCATTAGTAGGTTTGATTTCGGAGTATAATGCTACATCTACTCCATCAGGGCCGAATTTAAGACCACTGCTAGTCAAACGAGCTTTGATTAAAGGTTTTTTAGTTGGCGATTACCAACATCGATTTAACGATTTCTTACATGATGTTTCTGGATGGTTGCAATCTGGTCAACTCAAGTATAGAGAAGATGTAGCTGATGGTTTAGAGAAGGCTCCTGCTGCATTTATCGGTTTACTTCGAGGTGATAATTTTGGCAAGTTGATTGTTAAGGTCAATGATGACCCAACAGCAGCTTAAAAAGATTCCCGACTTCTTCAAGAAGTCGGGGATCTGAATCTGTCAAATTATTTCCAAATGGGCGACAATTTTGGCATATCAATGAATAAAGGGGAGCAAATTGTTGGAAATCAGCGTCAGGAGTAGATAATCCAACTAAAGTTTTAGGTGTAACTAGATGCACAATGATTTTAGGAGTAAACTACCACTACTGCTGACATTCTGCTTATTTACTAGCTTGTTGCCTGCCTCTGGTTCAGTTTTGTGTCCAGCCGTTGCCTCTGACGAATACTATAAAATAGCCAGAAATTATCGCAGAGACGGACGTACAGGAACCGATGGGCGATCTGGTAGAGATGGTAGCAGCGGTGAAAACCAAAACATTTTTGTCAATGGTTCACCTGTAAATCTTGATTTGTCGGGTAAAGATGGTGAAGACGGAGAAGACGGGGAACATGGCGATCAACCTGACTGTGGTTCCCAACGCGAACGCGTCAGCCACGACATAAGCGCACCAGATGGTGGTAATGGCGGTAACGGTGGCAAAGGAGGAAATGGGGGAAATGGCGGTTCCCTGACTGTGTATTACAGCAATTTGGCAGATTTACGAAATATTTCCATTAGGGCAACTGGTGGAAAAGGCGGGCGCGGCGGTAGAGGTGGTAATGGTACGCAGGGTTGTAACTGTCACAGACACAGATGGGAAGTGAAAACCTGTCAGGGAACTCCTGGTAGTCCTGATTATAAGTGTACTGAGAAGGTTTATCGATGTAGTGACGGTAGCGATGGACGAGATGGCAGTGATGGTAGCGATGGTAGCCAAGGACGCTTAGGAACTTTGAGTATTGTCAATAGCAAGCAAGCTTTGGCCGCTGATAATCCAACCGTGCAGCTAGCAATTTCGCAACTGATAAACAAACAGTTTAACCTCTCAAAGAACAAGTGGAATCAACGCATAGGGGCAGCTTCTCTACTTGCGCCTGGTGCTGCGATCGCTGATAATTACCTTGAGTTTGAACAACGTCTAGAAGAGGCTTTTCAACTAGTTTGGCAAGAAAGACAACCCATCACCAGCTTTGATAATCAAGCTGTAACACTAAATTTAACTGATAACAAACAAGTAGAAGTTACTTTTCCAGAGGAATTATGGGTTGAAGGTAGTACCAAAAGTGAGGCTAACTTAACAACATTTACCGTTAACCATGCCATTGCCAAAAAAGATGTCACCCGGTTAGCGGTGTCAGAGTTTGCCGATGCCGGACAAAACCTTAACTTAAAAATAGTTGATTTGGCAGCAAAGTCTGACACCATTAATACTCAGTTTCGCGTGAAATTCCGCGCCCAGGATAGCTTACACGGTTTTTCTGGCTACAAAACTGAATACGAGGGGGATATTCCTAACGAACTTGTTACTCGTGACTACAATCGTTTTACTCTAGCTTTGGGCAAGCTGAAAATTTCTGACGAAGCTTTACGCCCTGGTGTCAATATTGATATTGAAGTTATAGCAACTCGTTCATTGGGAATACGTTCTGCCAAGCAAACTATTAGCTGGCAAGGTGCAATCCACAAGCCTAGATAAAGTTTAAGAAGATTTTTTCCCATCTGAAACCATTTGCGAGAGAATATAAGCTGCGAAATCTAGTAACTGATCCAGTAAAAAACCAATAATCCCGATGTAGATGATCGTCTGGATTATATAATCAGCATTGCCAGCTTTGTAAGCCTCCCAAAGAGTAAAGCCCAGTCCTTTTGGGCCTGTTAACATTTCTGTGGCAATAACTATAAACCAGGCTACCCAAATGCTAACTTTCAAGGCATGAAATATATGAAAAATAGCTACTCTAAAGTTATTATTCTGTCTCTGAAAATGCCGCATACCTATTGCTGTATTAATGATCATCGTCCAGAGAGTTCCTATAAAAACTACTATAATAGCAGCCGTGTCGCTCTCTTGAAATGCTATTAGGGCAATAGGTAGCAAAGCTATAGGAGGAATACTATGCGGTATCTGAAATATCAGCCTAAATAGCTGATAAATCACGCTATTCATACCGATGAAATATCCAACAAAACTACCCAATACAACGGCGGGAATGTAACCAACAAATAACCGTTGTAGGCTAGCTAAAATGTCTAAAAACATATTATTTTCTCTGCCTCAGTTCTCATAGAAAACATTTGGGAAATACTGCGGCATCAGCACAAAACCGTAAATGAAAAAGGTATTGAATTACACCTTATTTTTGATTGCTACAAGATTTTTTATCGTAAGTTAAAGGGTTTAAGAACCTGTAATCTATATGTAGCAGCCATTTCAGTCGGGGTTTGTCTTGAGAAATCGCTCCACTTGGGCATTGCCCAAGACCGCGTTTCTCGCTAAATCCTCGTCTGAAATGTCTTTAATTTTGAATTGTTAAATCTTCTCCTTATTAATGGCTAATTAAAAAACTAGGTATGATTGCGATTTGAGAGGAATAGTACAAAGAAGAAGTAAAATTTGTCTTGACTAAACTTTATCAGAAAAGCAAATCCTGATTAGTAAATTCAATACAATTTCCATAATTTACTTGCTTGATGATTACACTAAGTATGAATATCTACAGCTTTTAATACTAAATAAATAGCAAAGTTTGTTATTAGCAATACAGAATATAGCGCAATCCAGTTCAGTTAAGAAAAATTGTAGATTGGGTGAAGTAAAGGGCAACCCAACAAAGCCCTGAAAATATTGGGTTGCCCTGCGGTAAGCCCCTTTGGGTGTAAGTTCCTCAATCCAACCTACACAACTGAAAGTTTTTGACACTAACTTAACCGTATCAACCTTAAAGTGAAATGGTATTAGGAGGGATTAATAAGTGCCTAAAATTACAACTAGTCACTTTTCAACCTCTAAGATTTAGTTAGGAGGAATTGATGGATCGCTTTCTGGTGGATTGTCTTGTTTTGTTAAAATGGGTGGTTCAGATAAGTTATTTTCTTTCGATAAAGATTCAGGATTTTGTGTCATACCATGCTGCTCTTGCCCTCTGAGTCCAAGATATGTTGCAGCACTGATTCCTTGTAGTGTCAGCAGTGTATCATCAAATTGCGGCATTGCTAGATTTTTAATTACTTCCAAAACAAAGAATAGTCCGATCGCAACTGTCCAAATAAATGTTTGGAACCGATGAAAGTTGATTCCATTAATATCCGATAATATATCAGTGAAAAAACCTTCAGAAATGCCTTGACTACCTTTTCTATTTTCTTCATTACCCTGCCCATCAATTAAGGAAGTACCAAATGCAGTTACAGAGTTAATTCCTAATAAAATTAGTGATTGCCGAGTCAAAATATTAGCATAATCTCCTGTTATGCCGTAGATAATCAGGTAAGAACCAAAAATTAGAAACGTCCAGAAAGCAAGTTGAGATATCGAGAGACTGAAGGGGTTTTTGTACAACTTTTTTCTACCAAGAAAAAATTGAGCAATTCGGCTTTTCCGAGTTTGTTTTTGAACTTCAAGCTTTTGTGGGATTAACAGTTCCCCACTAGCGATTACTTCTTTTTTAGAGTAAACGCCTTCTATTCCAGGGCTACGAAGGGCATTTCGGCAATATCTAATGAATATTAATGCAATAGCCAGAAGTAGAAGCAGACACAGCCAAAATCGCCATGATAACAGAACTATTTTTAATTTAGGAGGTGATAGAGGATTACTCACCGGAATTGCCAGTTTCTTGGGACAGCCTACTCCCGCGATCGCATTAATACTATATCTGCTTCCTTGACCAAGAAGCGTATTCCATGCAGCTTGAGACGAGTTGGTACGTTTCAGTAGAAAGGCTAACCAATTATCATCAACAATTTTGCTTTGATCTTTACCCGGAATCATGACGGTGACTGGTTCTCCGTGGACATCCTCTAATTCATAGCCATCTAGATACAACACTAATTGGCGAGGATCAAATGGATTTTTAGCCGTTGCATTTCTGGTCGCTGCTGCTAATCCTTCAACTCTTATTCTGATGCGATCGCCCATTGTAACTTGGGTGCGATCGTTGTCAGCAATTACTTGTTGAGTTTTAAGATTAGGAGGTACTGAACAGACTTGAGGCGATGCCAAATTCACAGCAGGGACATCTGAACTATCTTGAGCAATTACTGCAAAGTTGATAGAAACAATCAACAGAAAAACCAACAGAAAAATAGCAGTAAATTTTTTAGCGTTTTTATACATCGCTCGGTATTCCACCAACAGTGATTACTATGTCGGTAGTGTAACCATACTTGAGTGATTCTGTATATTAAAAAACTTGTCATGCGCTGTGCAACTTATCTTTATAATCCAATACGCTTCGGTTAAGGGTTACTGGTGTAGATAATTGGTATTTCAAGACCCGATAAATCGCGTCTCTACATCAGGGTTTTGTTGCTCTATCTGAACTTTATTGCCCCCTACACCTGGCGATATAACGTTGTACTCCATCTGAATGGGAAACGTCATAGCACATCGTAGAAATTACTGAACTTTACTATCTTAAGAATAGCAAGAGGATACAGAAGCAAAGGAAGCTAAAAATTTTATCTTATAAATGAAAATTTTATTTTCTTAATTTGTTAGGTAACTTTAACTATTTCAAATGTATAATCTATTATTTATTTAGATTTGTCGAATGTATAATCTATTGTTAGCTCTTATTTAGATTCACCTCTATTACTTGCTTCTCGGTTGAGATTGTAAAAGATAAAGTATCCTCTTTGGAAACATACGACAGTATCACCTAGTACTCATTTATTGACAAAGTTAGTAAAGCTGTAATTGCCTGAATTTCTACTTTAAAAATCATGAGCCATTATATGGATAGTTAGCACGTTCCCGGCACTCTCCAATGTCTCAAGACTTATTAAACTCATTTCAAGAAGCATACAGCAATCTCGAACTATTTCCGTTGATGGAACGGAACGAAATGGAAAGATTTAGAGTCGAATATGGTGATGATTTAATTGCAGACCTGAACCAATTAGTGGAAGATAGTCCTAATGGAGATGGCAAAATTGTCTTTACAGGACATCGGGGATGTGGTAAGTCTACTTTGTTAGCTGAGTTTAGCAGACAAATTCAAGATAAATATTTTGTAGTTCTGTTTTCGATTGCTGACAAAATTGAAATGTCGGCTGTTAATCATATTAATATACTGTTTGCGATCGCAGTTAATTTAATGACAGAGGCAGAAGCCCGTAAAGTTGATATTCCGCAATCTACGAAAGAAGCTCTTTATAAATGGTTTGCTACCCGTACTCGCACTGAAGAGTTAAATTTACAAGCAGAAGCTAGTATAGGTTTTGACCTTTTAAAATTGATTAGCTCTAAATTAAAAGCTGATGCAAGCGTCCGGGATGAAATTAAGCAAGAATTTGAACGCAAGTTATCAGATTTAGTTGCCAGAATAAACGAAATCGCGGCTCTAATTCAAGCTGCAACTAAACAAAATGTTTTAGTAATTATTGATGATTTAGATAAACTTGATTTAGGTAGAGTTAACGAAATTTATCGGGATAACATTAAAGCTCTTTGTCAACCTAACTTTCAAATTATTTACACCATCCCCATCGCAGTTCTTCGAGAAACATTTATTAGCACAATAATTACTACTGAAACCAACGATCAAGTAGTAGCAATGCCTGTATTAAAAATATTTGATAAAGGTAAAAATCGCTTCCCTAATGCCCAACCTCGCCCGGAAGCAACAAAGATTCTCGGTGAAGTTTTACAAAAGCGCATTCCCAGTGAATTAATCGCAGCAGAAACGGCTGAAAAAATTGTGATTTACAGTGGTGGCGTATTGCGAGAGTTAATTCGGATTTCTAAGGAATGTTGCCGCATTTGTTTGCGAACTATTCGGCGAAATCCCTCAGCAAAAGTTATTATTGATGATAAAATTCTCCTGCAAGCAATCAATAAAATTCGCAATGATTTTTCTATCCGTTTAGGAAAGGTTGATATCGATATTTTACAGAGTGTTTATGAACAATTTATGCCCAATGACCCGAAACAAGCAGAGTTTTTGGATTTGCTACACGGGCTATATGTTCTAGAATATCGCACTGATGAAACTTGGTATGATGTTCATCCAATTATTATCGAAAGCTTGAGAAGACAGGGAGCTATTAATGTTAAATGAGGAATTATTAGATGATGAGGGAGAAAATCAAGATGCGTATGATGATTTAATTGTTTCTATTGAAGCTCAAAAGCGGGGTTTAAATTTACTGATTGCGGTTTGTGATGATGCTAGCTTTCGTGATGAGATTATTGCTCACTATGAAGCTGAACTACAACCCACCTTCGGTCTATATCGAGTGACTTTAGCACGTCAGGAACCGAGCCTAAAAGCTGCTCTTAACCAACTGGTACAACAAGAAGAATATCTCCGTCAGCAGAACCCGGCGGTAATCACGGTGACGGGTGCTGAACAACTTTATTTTCTCAGGTTGGGAAAAGAGCAATCAGAACAGGAGAAATTTTTTGGTTACTTACAGTGGACAAGAGAAGGATTGCGCGAATTTCCGTTTGCGATCGTGCTTTGGGTAACTAATCAAATTTTAGTTAACTTGATTAAAAAAGCTCCTGATTTTTGGAGTTGGCGTAATGGTGTATTTCGGTTTGAATCTAAAAAGACAAATGCTATTCCTGGTAAAGAATTAGAAAATATCCGCTTTGTTTTTAGAGACACAGAATTAGCCAGTACAGATACTAATGAAAGTAATCACTTTTTCTTACCCATCCAAGATTTACAAAGGCTAATTGAGAAAGTAGAACAAGAGCAAGGAACGAAAGATCCTATCTTGGCTACTTTATATTCAAGATTGGGTGATATTTACCGCAGCAGATTAGAGCGGGGTGAATCTCAAAATTATCAAGAAGAACAAGAATTAGCAATTAAATATTGGCGTCAGGCGAGTGAGTTACAAAATGAATTAGGTTTGCAGATAGACTTAGCTACTAGCCTCAACAATTTAGCAGGAATATATCGTGCAATCGGAAACTACAGCGAAGCCGAACCCTTATATAAACAAGCTTTAGAATTGAGGAAACGCCTGCTAGGAGACAATCATCCTTCTTTTGCCACTAGCCTGAATAATTTGGCAGGACTCTACAAATCTACTGGACAATATAATAAAGCGGAACTTTTATATCAACAAGCTTTAGAACTTAGGAAACGCCTGTTAGGAGAAAATCATGCTGATGTTGTCGCTAGTCTGAACAATTTGGCATTACTATATGATGAACAAGGACGTTATGACGAAGCAGAACCTCTATATCTGCAATCATTAGAACTCGAAAAACGTCTGCTGGGCGAAAATCATCCTTCTTTTGCTCTAATCTTGAATAATTTAGCGCTACTTTATTATCATCAAGGACGTTACAGCGAAGCTGAACCGTTATCACAACAAGCAATAGAACTAGATAAGCGATTTTTGGGAGAAGAGAATCCTGATGTTGCAACAGATTTGCACAATTTAGGTTTAATATACCGCGCTCAAAGACGCTACGAGCAAGCTGAATCAGTGTTTTTGCAATCATTGGAACTCAAGCAGCGTTTATTACAAAAAGCGCACCCCCTTTTAGCAGATACTATCTATGCTTTGGGTTATATGTATAGAGAACAAGGGCGCTACAATGAGGCAGAACTCTTATGTATAAAAGCCTTAGAGCTTGATAAACACCTATTGGGAGAAAATCATCCCAATGTTGCCGAAAGTCTCAACAATTTAGCAGAAATCTATCGTGCCACAGAACGTTACAGCGAAGCTAAACCCCTTTATTTGCAAGCTTTAGATATTTGTGAGCGAGTCTGGGGTGTAAATCATCTCCGTAGTGTCACTGTTCGCCAAAATTTAGAAAAACTTGCCGCAGCAATGGAGAGTAATGGAGAGTGCGATCGCATAAAATAATCGTGTTGTAGAAAGTGCGATCGCATTAATTCATCAAGTTACACAGAATACAATCGCATAAAATCAGCGTAGATTGGCAAGTGCGATGCCTACGGCGGTAAACTACGCAACTTCTTATTTAATCTACTTTATCAGTTAACGGATTCTGATAATTCCTGATACAGCAGATAAATTGCGAGTGAAATTACCACTGGTATTTCCTCTATTACCTTCAGAAGTCTTAATGACAGAACTTCCTTGAGAATGCGCTCTGATAATCCCAATATGATTAAAATCTCCTGGAAAATCACGCTCAGGCCAGTCAAAGGTAACAATATCACCACGCATCGGAATAACAGAACCTTTGGGATGCCAATAACTGTTTTGTTTTGCCCAAAATTGCCAAGATGCAACTAGAGCCATTGTAGCCCAAAATCCTTTAGGTTTATCTGGTATGTCAATTCCAACTTTACGACAAGAATAAGCTACAAAAGCTGCACACCAATTGTAACCAATCGGATCTGTTCCTATATGACCAAGAGCTTGCATTGGTTGACGGAAAGGACTAAGATATTTTTCCGCTTCACTATTTACATCCACCCAACTGAGTTCTTTAGCTGCTTCAATTTCTGCAAAAGTAGCTAATCGTAAATTAACTGGATCGGATGGATCGGTAGAAAAGTTTGGATCGTATTGACCTCCAAGTTTACCCCACGTCATCGGGCCAACTTCTCCATCAACCATTAAACCTGCTTTTAATTGAAAAGCTTTAACTGCTTCTTCGGTATTATTTTCAAATTCTCCATCTACATCTCCTGCATCAAATCCTAAACTACTGAGTGCTTGTTGCAGAGCTTTAACATCATCTCCTTTAGTACCCCAACGCAGAATGCGAGTTAATTTTGGCAAACTAGGGCTAGGAGTAATGGTAATATCTGGTGCAGTACCAAGAGGAACCGATTTAGAAGATGGAGCAACTAAAAAAGTTTTCGCAGTCGGATATTTACCTAACATATCCACGAATTCATCAGTTAGTTTTGTTTTTAACTCTATAACCTCAATGATTTTTGAACCTGCGTTAGCTGCAATAACTGGGTAAGATATACCAGCTTCTTCTTTACGATAAAGTTCAAACCAAGTTACTTTTTCTTTTGGTGTTTTTATATCAATATTATCCCCAATTCCATCCTGTGGCGATAAAGAAATTCGTTGTTTTTCTTGCATTCTTTTCAGGAGTACCATCGCCCCACATTGCTGGCTAACTAAATCACGATCAAATACATTATCGAAGCGATATTTACCTTTAATATAATGATTAGAAAAACTCCATAAATAAGGAGATTTGACTGCTTGATGGAATAACCGATAACCCCAACCATTAAAATCTTCAAGTTTGTAACAAATTCCCGGAATACTCCAATCTGTCCAATTATTCAAGCCATCAAATATCAAAGCATCTTGTGCTGATTCTTCCCATGTAAAGGGCGCATCTCCTGGGGGACGGTTTTGAGGAACATGAATCGTCTTAGCACTTAAGGGATCACCATTATGTAAATGGGTATTGAAATTTCCACTAGCTTCCAGTTGATGAATCACTGCAATAATAAACCAAGGAACATCAGTCACTCTTTCTACTTTTTTATAGCGAGCGCGATTGTCCATAATTCGGTTAATAATAGTATCAACTTGGCTGATATTTGATGTAATTTGACAATCGTTGTAGAGTTGTTGATATTCTTCTTTAAGGACTGCATCTAGTTGCATTTTGTTTGCTCCTAATGAATAATGACTAAGCGATCGCTAACTAAGTTTTATCAACTTATTGGCTGTATACTGATGTTTGATATCAGGATTAGATTTTGGAAATTTCAAATTTAATGCTAGGTAGCATTATTTATTAGATATCTGAATCAAACTAAATAATCAGCTTAATCCAGATATTTTCTAGATTGGCTAGTTGATGCTCAAGAATCCTACTACAGAATTGCTTCGAGGTTGAGAAGTAGATTTGGAATTCCAGCAATACCTGAGCTTGCAGCACTCAAAATGCTACCAAAAAAGTTAATAACTCTGGTGAAAAAATTGATAGAATTATTGTAATCTTGAATCTGAGCAATAACTTGTTTTAGATTACCTGTAACTATATCAATTTGATCTTTGTGTACTGACATGTCTTTAAAAATATTACCGGATATTTTAATTGTTAAATCTTTGGCTTCTCTGCGAAGTGGCTCCTCAATTTTCTGGCGGATTGCAATATATTGAACTTTATCTATCTTGCCTTCTACAAACAGTTCATTACGTCTTTTTAGAGAAAATTCAACAATCTGATTGATTAATTTTCGGCAGAGTTCAAAGTCAGTTACATCTTGTGACATCTTTTATTCCTTTGTAATAAATGGATAACATCAAACAACTAAAATGTCCTGTTGATTTAATTTCAGAATAGAGTTTCGTGGTATTACCTAAATTGAACTCTAAATTCACTACTTAATAGTGATTGCAGATAGATTCGACCCCATCAAGTATTTTGGACATTTCAGGATATGTATCTTCGGAATTTATAATTTTGTCAAAAAAATTCACTAATTTCCTAAGAATTGTAATTAAACTCTGAAAATTTTCAGAGTTTTCAATAGTATCTTGAATTTTGGAGCATATTAATTCAATTTCTTGCTTGTAGCCTATTACTGGATTCAATAGTTTCTGGTGAACAACAATTGCTATATCGTCAGCAATTTTGCATAATGGTATTTCAATCTCATCAAATATTTTCTCAAAATCATCGACTGTAATCTTTTGGTTTAGCAAAAGATTACTGCTTATTTCTTGTTCTAAATTAATAGTTTCAATGATTAATTTGTGGGCAATTATTAAATTGTTAAAGTCTCGATTTTCCATTATTTTATTTAACTCTTGAATTTACTTTTATCAATGGCGCTTAGGTTTTATTACTGAAGCTTTTGAAGCAATGGTTGTATAACTTTCATGTGTTTGGCGATAGTTGCTTGAACTCTTTGCATTGTTTCAACTTTAATTTCCTGAGATTCTTTTTTATCTACAGTTTTGGTTTCAGATGGCTTAAACAAGTCTTGACAGTAGTTATCAAATTTTTCATCTGTTAAGGGAATATCACCATCTTTGGCAAATTCTTTTTTGAGAGATGCGTGTAATGATGCTAAATTCCTTAAAATTTCAGTATATATTTGAGCTTTTTGCTTGCGATCGCGTACCAAGTCCATCGCATTGTTATACTTTTCCTCTACAGTCATAAACTCTAGAGGGTTTTTCCTCAGATCATCTCCAAGTAGAGCAATGGATTCGCTAAAGTAAGTACGAATACTGATTTCTTCTTCAACCAGCAACCCATCGACGTAAACTTTGTTAGCGATCGCAATTAATCCACCCGGTTCAGGTTGTCCCTCGACTGCACCTTTACCCTTGATATAAGCCTGAATATCGCTATCGGTGCATAAAACCGCTTTCTTCAAATTGTTGCGGCGCATTTCCTTTGTAAAAAAGTTAGTGAGAAATTTAGCGATCGCAACTCCAGCCTGTACCTCTTCTTGTTTAAACACAGCTTGCGGTGCTGCTATACGAGAAGACGAGAACTTAAGATTAGCCAGCGAATCGCCAAGATTTTTGTAACTTTCATCGAAGGAAATAGGTTCGCCTTTCTCGCTTTCTCCTCTAGCAATAAGAACAAGGACATTCATATAATTAATCAAAACCTTATTCGCATTTCCCATTACTGAAGATATTTGCGGATAATTCTCATCACAGAACTTTTCTTCTGGTTCTCGCTCAGAGAACATAGTAGGAGAAGCTGGCGTTCCAAAGAATTTAGTTGCTCTAATACATGAACCATACATATCTCTTGAGATATCAACAGCAGCAGCATTCAAGTTTTCCGATGCCTGATCAACTTCTTCCAATGACGGTATATCACGTCCGCAACTAGATATTAAAAGTCCAAAGGTTATCAATATTACACTTTGTTTTAATTTAGAAGATTTTTGTTTCAATTAATAAGTTCCTCCTGATCATAAATAATCAATATTTTCTAAATCGTAGATAATGCCTGAACGCCTCGCTGTACTCCAGTCAGAAGTAGCTTTATAAGAAGAATTCTGACTCCTGAGTTTTGAATTCTTCTTATAAAGTTAACTAGTAGTTTTATTTTCCTTTTTCCTTGCTTCAATCTCTTTTCTACCTTCCGCAGCAATAGCCTCTAAAGTTTCACACATTGTTTCTAGGTCATTTACCTCACCATCGCCTAAATCAAAAGCAATTAGCAATAGCTCTGTCCGAAGTCTACGGGAAATTTTCATTTTGATAATCCTTACAAAAATGAGTATTTTGAGTTGTGGAGTAGTCAAATCCACAACAAATTTTATTTATCCTTTGGAGATGAAATAACTAACAGGGCGAGGGTCAAATACATCAGTTGTGATTATGTTGTAAATCTTAGATAATGATTAATTTGCTTGCGATCGCTTTACTGCACCCGTTTAATTATTGTTCAAACTTCTTCCTAGAACTACTTACTTATACAAGTACTCTACTGCCTGATATAAAGTTTGACGGTGAGAAAAGGTCTGAAAAAGTCGGATCTTGTTAGTGTATTGAGCTTAGTTAGGGCTTATTGATGAATTTTCCAAAGATTGCCCATTGTCCTAGTAAGTATTTCGGAAATCGAATAAGGAAGGGGCTTTCAGTCTAAAAAACTTTTTCTACTTGTAGCAAGAAGCCAGGAAGTTTAGAAATTATCAAGTAGAAATCCTGATGCTATATAATTACAATTTGGTGTGGTACATAAACACTATGACGGATGAGAGAAGTCAGTTAAGAACTACTTTTAATCAGGTAGCGTTGCTGTACGATCGAGTACGCCCAGGATATCCAAAGGCGCTTTTTGACGATGTGGTGTCTCTATCAGGAATAACTCC
Source organism: Nostoc sp. (assembly GCF_036916655.1). Taxonomy (GTDB): domain Bacteria; phylum Cyanobacteriota; class Cyanobacteriia; order Cyanobacteriales; family Nostocaceae; genus Nostoc. The sequence goes on along the minus strand of NZ_JBALFY010000064.1, from coordinate 91,384 downwards.
ACAAGGAAGGATATTAGAGATTGGTTGTGGTACTGGTCAGGCAACTATAACTTTTGCGCGTCGAGGTTATCGTATGCTTTGTATTGAGCTTGGTGAAAATCTCGGCTTAGTTGCCCAACAAAAACTGGCTACTTATCCACAAGTAGAAGTTCGTATTGGAGCTTTTGAGGATTAGCTAGTAGAAAAGAATGCTTTTAACTTAGTGATTGCGGCAACTGCTTTTCATTGGCTCGATCCCACAATTGCCTACGAAAAAACTGTGCAAGCGCTCAGTCCTGGAGGAGCGATCGCACTATTTTGGAATGAACACGTACACAGTGATGCTAGTAATGGCTTCTTTGAGCAAGTGCAGGAGTTATATCGTCGCTTAGTTCCTGAAATATTTAAGGATGACTTGCTTCTTCGTCCTGAGGATGAAGTACCTACTAAAACGTGCGAAATTGAGCAAACAGGCCTCTTTGGTGAAGTGACATATCGCTCTTATCGATGGGATGCAGAATATGAGACTGCGACATATCTCAACCTATTAAATACCTACTTTGGGCATCTAAGTTTGGATAGCATTAAAAGGGCGCATTTTTTCGATGCGATCGCTGAGTTAATTAATACTAAATTCAATGGTCACATTACCAAAGGTTACTTAACTACTTTGTACGTAGCCCAGCGATTGTAGTCTAATTACAGAGCAAAATGCCTCACGCGATCGCACTCAACAATATATCCTCAAATCTACTGGTGAACCCCGACAAAACCAGCTTGCTCAATTGCCTTTTGCCCTTGGTCAGTTAATAAAAGTTTGGTGTATGAATCCCCAATCTGCTGCTCCCGACCTTTATTCTGCTTAATAATCACAAACAAATTAGCAATTATAGGATAGCTGCCATTTTTGATCGCCTGAGTATTTAGCTGGTTGCGCTGACGTGGACACTGCTCAGGCGACACCATCGGCTCCCGATAAGGGGGAATTAACTGACCAGAAGTACTACCCAATGGCAAAGCCTTCACACTACATTGAAATACTACTGAACGGGCCGAAGCGTAATACACGCCACCAGGGTTTTTACTGAGTTGGCGCACTGCCTCTGTAGTCGAGTAGACATACTTCACATTAGAGCCAAGTGCTTGCCCCTTCAAGTTGCTGTTACTAGGGAATATTACTGTATCTGCGTCCTCTGGGCGTTGAGAAAAAGCTGTGATGGCTAGATTTGGCCCACCTACTTGATTCCAGTTGGTAATTTGCCCCAAATAAATTTGCTGCAATTGTTCAACAGTTAAACCCGATATCTTGAGTGATGGATTGACTACCACTGCTACCCCATCCATACCAACCTGACGTTGCTCAAGGGTGAATCCTCGCTCTTTTGCCATAGCTTGTTCTTCATCTGTAAGAGGGCGGGAGGACTGAGCAAAGTCTAGTTTCCCATCCAGCAACATCCGAATACCTGAGCTAGAACCAGGGCTACCATTAATAGGGTTTACATAGCGTAATTGTAGTTCGGGGCGATCGCTCTGGATCTGAGAATCTACTAATTGCCGGATAGATGCCCAAGCTGTACTACCTCCATAATTGAATGAAGCAGTGGGGACATCATCAACTGTCCCAAAAGTGGATGCATTATTAGAAACGGTTTTTAAACTTTGATTGGAGGAAGAATCAGCGCTACTGCGGGACGATAAACTCGGCTTTAGTAACCACCAAAGCAATCCGCCAATAACCATAAGTGTCAACACTTTACCAATAATCAAACCTCTGAGAAATAGTCCGATTTCGGCATTAATTAAAGCTTTTTTTTGATTTGTATTGTCCATTTTTTTATTTAATGTTGTTTATTGTATTTATCTTACAGGAATACTTAAGTATTTATCCTACAGTAATCTTTAAATATTTAGATTTAAAATAAATCTTTCATAAATAGTTAATATCTAGTTTTATCAAACAGAATTCAGGAGTCAGAATTCAGGAGTCAGAATGGGCTAAACGCCTCGCTACCGCTAACAGAATGAATTGTCTATGATTGGTGGATAGCCCAGTGTAAAGCCTTCTCTACGATAGGCTGTGCCAACGCTTAGAGCGAGTATTTTCGAGTCGCGTCTTGATTCTGACTTCTGAATTCTTCTTCAAGATTGCTACTAGATGATTAACTCTTTCTCACGTGCTAAATTTGCTCTTTTGTAATCTTTGCAATGGTGCAATTGTTTTGGCAAACTCCTCTGTTAGCTGCTGATTTGTCTACTAGAATATTCGTATTATTTAACGGTAACTCAACAAATTTTTCTAGAAATTTCTTTAGTTGAGTAGGTTGATTCGGAAGCGATGTCCCAGTATGAATAAATGTATAGATTAAAATTAATACTATTAAACTAGTAGTAGCACCAAGACCTATACCTAGCAGCAAAATAAAGTTTCTATAAGTTAGCAAATAGCTATCATCACCGTTTTGGTTGATGCCAGCAGATTGTAAGAAGGATTGTGATGATGGCAAAACAGAATTAAGCGCTTGCAAAGCTTCTGTTGCAGACTGATAACGCTGGTTGTAGCGATCGCAAATCATTGTATCTAAAATATTTGCTACAGCCTCACTTACCTGTGCTTTATCGCGCCAGATAACTTCTCCTGTATTGGGATCTTCTGGTAATTGCTCAGGTATCAAACCTGTTAAAGCTTGAATGGCAATCATCCCTACTGCATAGATATCGCTGCAAAGTTTTGGCTTTCCCTTAGCCTGTTCGCTTGGCATATAGCCAGGAGTTCCAACAGCAATTGTTAAGCCTGTTCCCAAAGCACCAATTTTCTTAATACTCCCAAAGTCAATTAGCACTATCTTCTGATCGGAGTGCCGCCGCATTAAGTTTTGAGGCTTAATATCTCGGTGAATAATATTATGTTCGTGGACGAAGGCCAGCACTTCCAGGATGTCTTTTAATAAACTTAAGACTGCATTTTCGTTAAGACGCTGACCTGGTATAATTTCTTGAGTCAATGCATGACCATCAATAAATTCCTGGACTAAATAAAAATCTCCATCTTCATCAAAATGGGCAAACAGTCTCGGAATTTGATCGTGGTTGTTGCCTAGTTGGTATAAAACTTCTGCTTCGCGAGCAAATAGCTTTTTAGCAATGGGTAGAACAGCAGGATTAGAATCTTTTGGGTGGAAATGTTTGACGACACAATGGGGTTGTCCTGGTAAATCCAAGTCAACAGCTAAGTAGGTATCACCAGATCCTCCACTTCCTAAGTGTTTGACAATCTCAAACCGATTCCGAAGTGTTTTTTTAGCAATAGAGTATCTATATCTATTACGTATAGCACCTCCTAACAAGTAAGTACTACCAGATTCTCCGCTTCCCATCAGTTTGACAGTCTCAAAGCGACTTCGGAGTGTTTTTCTGACTAAAGGGTTCTGGCTCATGTGGCGTATACTAATTTTTAATTTACTGACCATTCAGAGCTTGGGTGAGGTTATGAATACCTGCGGCTAGATTTACTAGTATTTAAGGCATTCATCTGATTAGACGACCGATACTTTGGATCTATTTGATGGTTAGCCGCTTGATTGGTTCATTCAACACCTTTATAGGTATCTTAATATGAAATTTATTTTTGGAATAGTCTGTAATTTTATCACTTAAGTAAATCTAACACTAATCCACGGTGTTTAGAACTGTGGATATAAGAGAATATTCAGGAGTCATGAAGCTTATCGAACAGAATTCAGTAGTCAGGAGTCAGAATGGGCTAAACCTTAGCTATCCGCTAACAGAATGAATTTTGACCTAAAAAGCGGATAGCGCCGGCGGCAAGCGAGTCTTGATTCTGACTCCTGAATTCTGAATTCTTCTTCATTTTTTAACGGCTCAGTCTGATTACTGAACAAAACCCGAAAAAGTTGAATTTAAAGCACAAATACCCTTACAGTGTGCGCCACAATTTTGTTACCAGATTTTCATCATTACTAAAGGCGATCGCTTTGTCATATCAACCTGAGTTCGACAAAACGAAAAAATAGCAATTATTGGTCTTTGAAGACGCAATTTATAGAGCAAATTGGGTAGATATTATATGAGCAATCGAATTCAGGTTAAATTTATTTATCGATATTCCTTCTAATACGTTTCGGCTAAGAATATTTGTAGGTTGGGTGCAGCGGAGCGCAACCCAACATATTATCAGGATGTTGGCTTTGGCAAAGCCTCCAACGGGGGGAACTCGCGCAACGCAGTGCATTGGTGTCAACTTAACGCGAAACCGCTTGTCCGCCGGGAATTGAAATTCCCGTATAATAGCCAAAGTAATCTGAAGATGACTAAAATATCGCCAAAATTCTCCACCCTACTTCAGTAGACTTAAGCTAAAAGCCAAAAAAATTTATTTCCGGGCGGGCATGGAAGCCAACAGATAAGCTATTTCCAGCTTAAGTTGACACCAATGAACGCAGTGGCTCCCCAACCTACAATTTTTGCAACATTTATAGCCTGAACCCTATTGATATTCCTTCTTCCTCTCAGCACTGAGTATGGTAAAGGATAAAAATTTTTATATGAAATAAAAAAGCCCCCACTAGGGGGCTTATTATGTTGTCAGCGTGGATTGAACAACTAATTAATTAATACTCACAGTAGATACAGTAATCCGAACAAAATAATCCAAATTACGTCAACGAAGTGCCAGTAGATTTCGGCTGCTTCAATGCCGAAGTGCTTTTCATTACTGTAGTGACCCGGAACGCGCGATCGCCACAACACCGCAACAATTGCCAAAACGCCGATAGTAACGTGTAATCCGTGGAAACCAGTCAAAACGTAAAATGCACTAGCAAATAAATTGGTAGTCAAACCAAATTCTAAATGGGTATATTCATATACTTGACCCACCAAGAAAGTAGCGCCCATTGCAGCGGTAATTGCTAACCAGATTTGTGCCCCCCGCGTATCATTCTTTTTAATCGCAGTGTCGGCATTGTGCATGACAAAACTACTAGAAATTAGATTGATGGTGTTGACTCCAGGTAGCAATAGCTCTAATTCTGGGGTACCTGCTGGCGGCCATACAGATAAGGTGGCACGGAAAGCTAAGTAGGCTCCGAACAGTCCCATAAAAATCATCCCTTCAGCAATCAGAAAGACAAACAGCCCAAACAGGCGATGGTCTGGATGTTCTTCGTGATGACCGACGGACGCCTCCGCCGCGTGGTGATGATTCAGTTCCGTTTTAGCTGGGTCAATAGTTTGACTTTGCATGAATTTTTATAAGTGGGGAATGGGGATTGGGGAATAGGGATTGGGATTGGGGATGGTGGGGCCCCCTCTGGGGATAAGGGGTAATGGGGATTGGGAACTGGGTGTTGGAAAATAAATAGTATTTTGTTTGAATTTATTCCCTAGTCACCAGTCCCCAGTCCCCTATTTATTTCCGGTCTTCGGGATTAGCAGCAACCGCTGGATCGGGTTCTGCTCTTAATACTGAGTTGGGGCCACCAGATAATAATGGATTGGGATCGTATAAAGGTACACCTTCACTAGCATTTTCCAAACCGTAGTCGTAGGGGCCTGTAGCCAGTACTGGAGTTTCATCGAAATTCTCGATCGCAGGTGGTGAGGTTGTCATCCACTCTAAGGTAAGTGCCCTCCAAGGATTATTGCCAGCTTTTTCGCCGTACAACCAACTCCAAATCGCATTAATGATGAAGGGGAATGTCGAAATTGCCAGTATGTAAGAACCATAGGTGCAAATTTCGTTCAGTGTGGTGAATTTGGGGTCATATTGGGCGATACGGCGATTCATGCCCATTAAACCCAGTTTGTGCATGGGTAAAAAGGTCATGTTTAGACCGACAATAGTCAAGGCAAAGTGAACCTTACCCCAAAATTCGTTTACCATCCGTCCCGTCATTTTCGGGAACCAATGGTAAATGGCTGCAAAAATCCCTAGAACGCTACCACCAAATAGGACGTAGTGTAAGTGGGCAACCACAAAATAAGTATCGTGAACGTGAATATCAAAGGGCACTGCTGCCAACATCACGCCACTAATCCCACCAATTACAAAAGTGCCGACAAAGCCGATGGCAAATAGCATGGCACTGTTCAGCTGGATTTTCCCACCCCACATGGTTGCTAACCAGCTAAATATTTTAATCCCTGTGGGTACGGCAATGATCATGGTGGTGATCATAAAAAACATCCGCAACCAACCGGGGATACCGCTAGTAAACATGTGGTGCGCCCAAACAATTAGCCCCAAAAAGCTAATGGCTAGAGACGAATAAGCGATCGCTTTATAGCCAAAAATCGGCTTGCGAGAATGGATGGGGATAATTTCTGAAATTGCGCCAAAGAAGGGCAAAATCATGATGTAAACGGCTGGGTGGGAGTAAAACCAGAACATGTGTTGGTATACTACCGGGTCGCCCCCACCAGTTGGGTTAAAAAATGTTGTACCCGCGATTAAATCAAAGGAAAGCAGAATCAAACCTGCTGCTAAGACTGGAGTTGATACCAAAACCAGTGATGAAGTGGCGAACATCGCCCAGCAGAACAAGGGCATTTTGTGAATGTCCATGCTGGGGATACGCATCTTGATCAATGTCACCAGGAAATTTATCGACCCCAAAATTGAGGACGTACCTAGCAGCAGGACACTCATAATCCAAATGCCTTCGCCCACTTGTCCTGTCACCAAACTCAGGGGAGGGTAAGAAGTCCAACCGGCATCTGGTGCATCGCCTACCACTAAACTAGCGATTAGCAACACACCCGCAGGGGGAATCATCCAAAAGGCAACAGCATTCAGCCGAGGAAATGCCATATCTTTTGCCCCAATCATTAGGGGAATTAGATAGTTAGCAAACCCTGCCCCGGCTGGCACGATCCAAAGGAAAATCATGATCGTGGCGTGCAGCGTGAACAGACTATTGTAGACTTCCGGGGTGACAAAATCTACCTCTGGAGTTCGTAGTTCTGTACGAACCAAGTCAGCCATCACGCCGCCAATGCAGTAGAAAATAAACGAAGTGACTAGGTATTGAATCCCAATCACCTTATGGTCGGTTTGAAAGCCAAAGAAGTCTTGCCATTTTCTTACCCCTGGTTCCTCAAGAATGGCGGGGATATTGGCAGCCTCTTGCAACTGAGCTTGTGTCATAGTCCTTAGTCATTGGTCATTAGTCATTAGTCATTAGTCATTAGATTTTGACTAAATAACATATTGATTAATGGTGAACTTGATGGAGGATTTCTGGTTTAATTCCCATGTCCTTGGTGTAAGGCGCGAGAAATTCATTTGGGGATAGATCGGCAGGATTAACAGCGATCGCTTGATTTAGTGTTTCTTTGCTGGCAACTAGCTGTTCTTGCACCCATTTATCAAAGGCTTCTTGTGGTTCAACAACTACTGGCGCTCTCATCGCACCGTGGTAGGGGCCACAAAGTTCGGCACAGATTAGGACATAATCTCCTGCTTTTTGGGGGGTGAAGCGAATCTCGCTTTGCCTACCGGGGATCGCATCTTGTTTTAGGCGGAATTCTGGAACCCAAAAGGCGTGGATGACATCGTTGGCGGTCATACTGATTTCCACTTCTCGCCCAATGGGGACGTGCATTTCACCTGTAGTTATACCAGTTTCAGGATAGGTGAAAATCCAGGCATATTGTAAACCAGTGACGTTGACTTGTAATTGTGCTGGTTTACCTGCTTTATCAGGAGTTCCCCCAATCGTCGGGGCAACAATACCTACACCTGGAGCATTCCGCAGTTGGGGAATTTGGTCAGCATTGCGGACTTCTGCCGTAGCTGGATCTTGCATTGCCTCATCAGATTTTTCTTGATTGAGGTTCGGTTCAGTGCTGGGAGGAGTATCGCTTAAAGTTGCGGCCATAGCACTTCCAGGCATTGCCATCGAGTCTTGATTCATCGGCGCTTGATGGATAGCATGGGGATCAAAGCCACCGATTTCGTTGTACACATCAAAGCTGTAAACAGAAATACCGATAACGATAATTGCTGGGATCGCCGTCCAGAGAATTTCTAAAGGTACATTGCCCTCAACTGGTGGGCCGTCTTCATTGTCACCTGCACGCCGACGGTATCTAAATGCAGAGTAAATTAAAATACCTTCTACGAGCAGGAATATACCTGTAGAAACGATCATCATCGCGTTGAACAGACCATCCACTAATACGGCTTCATCCGTGGCTGCTGCTGGCAACAGTCCGTGATTTTGTCCGTACCAAAAGCTGGCGAGTGTTAGCACGATGCCAATGAGTAATGTCCAGATTGAACTTGGAATCTTCACGGCTTACTTAATTGAATTTACTACGTTATCTTAAACCTGCTCACTTACTAAGGTAGTCTAGGCTGTCAGACATGGGGGACAAAGGTCTGAAATTTTTATTAATTTTTTTGGCCATTTTAGTAATTTTGAGTATGAGTTTACTATCATACAACGCCAAAAATAGATGCAAACCAGTGAAAAAATTTAGAATGCTTAAATTAATTGTCATCAATCAATTTCTGACATCTTGAAAAATACCTAAAGCTTCGGGCAAAACATTGCTGGAGTGATTCAAAGTATAAGTGAGTGCTAATCTATAAACCTTTAGCCTATACGCTAGGGTGAAGATGGAACACTAAAAGAAAATTGAAAATTTTAAGAGATCCACCAAGAGCGGGCAGAAGGTATCGTTCATGAGCGAATTTGTCCTACAACAACAAAATGAAGCGGTAGTTGAGCAGCAAAAGCCCAAAGAAATGATTCGGCGCTTGGTGTGGAAAATGTGCATAGCCACCTTAATTTTGATGGCCATAGGCAGTGCCACCCGCGTTATGAATGCTGGACTTGCTTGCCCAGACTGGCCCTTATGCTATGGCGAACTCGTGCCAGCCAAGCAAATGAATCTCCAAGTGTTTTTGGAGTGGTTTCACAGATTGGATGCGGCTTTAATTGGTGTAAGCGCGATCGCACTTTTTGGTTTGTCCTGGTGGCGTCGTCGCTTCTTACCCTCTTGGCTACCTTGGGCATCCACATTCGCCCTATTTCTAATCGTCTTCCAAGGTATTTTAGGGGGACTCACCGTTACCGAATTATTGCGGTTTGATATCGTTACCGCCCATTTAGGAACGGCGCTGTTGTTTTTTACCACCCTCCTGATTATCGGCACAGCACTCATGCCCTATCAGGGAAATGGAACCGTTGGTAAGTTGCCTTGGGTTGGTTTAACTGCCGCTGTTCTGGTTTACCTGCAAAGTATTCTAGGTGCTTTGGTAGGCTCTCGCTGGGCGCTACACCAATGCCTTGGCGGTTCTCAACTTTGTACTGTGATGTACAGCCATATTGCTGGTTTAGTGCCGCCAACAGTGGCAACCTTGGCAATGGTATTTATCTGTTGGCGGACACCAGCACTACATCCAGCCTTACGGCGACTGGCAAATATGGCTGGTGCGTTGCTAACCTTACAAATCTTGTTGGGATTCGCCACCTTCAAATTACACCTCCAAGTCGAGCCTCTCACCGTCTCTCACCAAGCTATAGGAGCTACTTTGCTAGGTACTTTGGTGGCTTTCACAGTTTTATCACTACGCGACTCGGTTAGTGCTGAGTCACGAGTGCTGTTAGCGGAAGCGGGGCGTTTAGCCCGTGCTGAGTAGGGAGTGGAGGAGATGAGGGCGCAGGAAAAGAACTCCTAATTCATAACTCTTGTACAGACGCGATTAATCGCGTCTCTACTCTTAACTCAGCACTCAGTTTTCATTTGTCTGAAAGAGCCAGCTTGAGCGGGGGCTGCATATACAGCGGATTTCAAGGAAAGTGAAGTACACAAGCTTGCGTCTCAAAGCCAGGTATAAAGCCTGTTTTACTTCTGAATTCTGACTCCTGAATTCTGAATTCTGCTGTAAGTTGTTGAAAAATAAGGAACCAGAGCCAAAATGATTGAGACTAATGTCTCTCGCCACCACGAAACATTTTTACAGGTAGTTCAAAGCTACTACCAGCTAACCAAGCCTCGGATTATTCCGTTGCTTTTGATTACCACGGCTGGGAGTATGTGGATTGCTGCTAAGGGAGAAGTAGACCCATTGCTGTTGCTAGTAACTCTCACTGGTGGCACTTTGGCTGCTGCAAGCGCCCAGACGATTAACTGTGTCTATGACCGGGATATTGATTATGATATGGAGCGGACGCGGCATCGTCCGATACCTTCGGGTAAGGTGCAGCCACGCGATGCTCTAATTTTTGCGATCGCACTGGCCACAATTTCCTTTACACTTCTAGCAGTATTTGCCAACCTGTTAGCCGCCCTATTAGCCTTCTCTGGCATCGTCTTTTATATTTTGGTCTATACCCACTGGCTAAAACGCCACACCACCCAAAATATCGTTGTTGGTGGGGCGGCTGGGGCAATTCCGGCTTTAGTGGGTTGGGCTGCTGTCACGGGCACATTAAGCTGGTCAGCGTGGTTAATTTTTGCCATCGTCTTTTTGTGGACACCGCCCCATTTCTGGGCGCTAGCTCTGATGATTCGGGATGATTACGCAAAGGTGGGGATACCAATGCTACCTGTAATTGAAGGTGATACGGCAACCGTGAAGCAAATTTGGTATTATACCCTGCTTACTGTAGTCGCAACCGTCTTATTAGTTTATCCCTTGGGCGCAAGTGGAATTCTTTATGCTGCGATCGCCGTCAGTCTGGGAGGATTATTTATCCACAAATCTTGGCGGCTGTTGCAAAATCCAGAGGATCGCACTGTCGCTAGAGAGTTGTTTCTCTATTCCATCTCTTACATGATGCTGTTGTGTCTGGGGATGGTAGTTGATAGCCTTCCCGTTACCCATAATCTAATTAATGCAGCGATCGATCAGTTGCATTTTATAGCTTAGGGGATGGAAAATTTAGCGATCGCGTTTGGTAAAGTGGCGCGATCGCATTTTCAGAAATTAAAAAATATACATAATAATTAGAGTTTGGTGGATTTGCGATATCTACGCCTACGCAAGTAAAATTTCAGTTATAACCAAATTGATTAAAAAGCTGAATGAAGTTGTAAAAAATATAAATGTTGACAAATTACATTCGTACAGCAATGCACAAAGCAACTTATGAGTTGCTTGAGGATGGGACTTTCTATGGCGAAATTCCAGAGTGTCAAGGAGTTTGGGCAAACGCTGCAACACTAGAAGCTTGTCGGGAGGATTTGCAAGATACTTTTGAAGGATGGATTATTTTAGGACTGCGTTTAGGTCATACTCTACCGATACTTGATAGTATTGACCTGAATTTCACCAAAGAGGCTGCCTAATGCCACCCTTTGGATCGATTAATCGGCGCGATCTGATTCGTTATTTGAAAGATGCAGGTTTTGATGGGCCTTACCCAGGTGGTAAGCATCAATATATGGTGAAAGGTGAATTAAAGCTGACAATTCCCAATCCGCATCAGGGAGACATAAGCCCAAGCTTACTAAATAGAATATTACGTCAAGCTAATATAAGCAGAGATGAATGGGAGGCGTTATAAATTATATGCGCGAACGGTTAAAGCTCTAGCTGTATAACCACAATCTGGATCATCTTCAACGATAAATACAATTTCAGTCATAGCGGATCTTTCCTAAACTACTAAATTTTACAATTTACAACTCCTGATAAGAGCAAAAAAATTTTCCCAAGCGCCTGAATAACCAAATATCAACTTTCTTCCCTCTCCACCCCAAAAAGTAGGAAATGCTCCTTCTGGTGCATCAATACTAAAAGTAAGCTCAGAATATTCTTTCCAGCGATTATTGATACGCCAACCTAAGCGATCGCCTACTTTAATCCAATCACGGTCTAATATTAACCAAATTTTTCTTTGAACACTAAAGCCAAAACGTCCCTTGCTATACTTTAGCCAAATTTCATTAATTTTCCTGATATCTTGGCAAGGAAATCTGTTAATACTTTCTGAGTCAAGCCAGCCATCTTTTTCTCGACAAGAGATTTCCAATATCAGTGTACCAGTTACTCGATCAGCATCTTTCCAGTTACCTGCTTCCAACAAAGTAATTAACATTTGAGTGCAATCTATTCGTAGGAGGTAAAAATTATCGTATTGTACTGAAGTGCTTCGTTTGCCAAAAATTGCGTTACCATCAAGGGAAATTTTTCCCTTACTTAATCCCTTTTGCCATTTCCACAAGAAATGCTCTGAGTAAACTTCATTTTCTTGAATGATTACCTCACTCGTTTTAGAATCAATTTCTCCATTGATTTTAATGCGATAAGTCCAGCCTAAATTTACATCTCTAACATTCAAATTTCCATCAAATGAGTTACCATTTTTGCTAGTGATACAGAGAGTAATAAATATATGTGTTCTAGTTTTAGACTTACCGCACCAAGTACCAATCATTGAAAGAGACGAAGTTTCTGGTTCTAGAGATGATATAAGTTGCGATTCATTGCAATTATCTGTAAATACGTCATTGACAGATTGATAGCGGTCTTTAACATAATCCTGAATTAACTTATCTAAAACTTTCCCCAAGTCAGTAGTAATATTTATACCTAGTGGCAAATATTCTCTCCATATCCAGCAACCTCTGAGCGCATCATAAAGTTCATCAGAACCATCTGCATTTGGTAAAACTTGGGTTAATAGCCGAATACAAGTTACACCCAAACTATAAAGGTCACTTGCAGGGAAAACTTGACCACGCATTTGCTCTAATGGTGTATATCCAGGCGTTCCTACTGTTGTGCCAACACCTACAAAAGTTTTTGTAATTTGTTTAGAAACACCAAAATCAATTAATATCAACTTGCCATCTAGGCGGCGCATGATATTTTCTGGCTTGATATCTCGATGAATTACACCGCGTTCATGGATAAACTTCAGGATAGGTAATAAATCAGTTAAAAGCTGTTTTATCTTTTCTTCGCTAAAGGCTCCCTGCTGCTGCAATTCTTGTAATAAATTCTGCCCTTGAATTAACTCTTGTACCAAATAAAGCCGCTTATCCTGTTCAAAATAAGCAATCAGCCGGGGAATTTGCGGGTGTTCTCCTAAGTCATACAGACGCTTCGCTTCTTGCTTAAATAACTCCGTTGCTTTCTCAAGTGGATCTGTTCCTTGAACTTGAGGGAAAAATTGCTTAATTACGCAAGGTTCGTCTATTTTATCTGTATCCCTAGCTTCATAAGTTCTGCTAAATCCACCCTCACCCAAAAGTCGTATTACTCGGAAACGGTTTCTGAGTAATGGTGTGAGTGTTTGTCCACACTTAATACAAAACTTATTGTCATCAGGGTTAAAAGGATTTGAACAACTGGAATTAGAACAGTAAAGCATATTTGGGAATAAGTAGATGGTGTCTATTAAGTTTTCCCATTTTCTGCTTACTCGGTTTCACGAGACTTAATATTTTTGAGCAGATTTACTTCTCGTGACATCTACAGTCTCAAGTCACTTTTGCTAGCGTAATGATATAGACAGGACTTACGCAAAAGTACATGCGGTAGGGGTAATACCAATACCCTGCGGGAAGCCCTCCGGGTGCATTGGTGTCAACTTAACGTGAAACCGTTTGTCCGCCGGGAATTGAAATTCCCGTCTCATAGCTAAAGTCATCTTCAGATGACTAAATATCGCCAAAAATCTCCAGTCTACTTCAGTAGACTTTAGCTATTAGCCCGAAAATTTATTTCCGGGCGGGCATGTCAGCCGACAGATAAGCTATTTCCAGCTTAAGTTGACACCTATGCTCCGGGTGACGCTCCTAAAGTCGCTCTAAGCGTTAGCGTCTCCAAAGGAGAAGAGAAGCCATGTCAAAGGCTTTACGCATTTAAATTTTAAGAAAGCAAACTAGCAGAATTAACATCTAAAAATAACGTTGCTTGGGATTGTTGACGGAGAATAGAAGCCGGACAATCTGTACTTATAGCTCCTTGTAACATCTCTTTTACCACATTTGCTTTACGTTTTTCTGGAGCAAGACAGATAATTTTTTTAGCTGAACAAATCATCGGGATGGTGACAGTAAAAGCATATTGTGGAACAGTTTCTAGATTCGGAAAGTGACCTGTGCTTACTTGTTGCTGACGGTTCACTTTATCCAGTTTCACCAGTTTCACACTGTAGGGATCTTGAAAATTTGCTACTGTTGGATCGTTAAAAGCCAAATGTCCATTTTCGCCAATACCAAGACAGCATAAGTCAATTGGCTGTGCTTGCAGTAGTTTAGTATAGCGATCGCACTCTGCCACTGGTTGCAATGTATCACCTTCTAGATAGTGAAATTCCTTAGGAGCAACCCGCTTTTCTACACGTTCTCGCATATAACGCCGAAAACTGGCAGAATGATCAGCAGTAATTCCCAAATATTCATCTAGATGGAACATAATAATCCGTGACCAATCCACACCACCCAATGCAATCAACGCATCGAGAAATTTGAGTTGGGAATTACCTGTTGCTAACAATACAGCAGCCGTATCTTGTTGCTTAAGAACTTGCTGTAAATACTTTTGGGCGATTTCGGCAACATCTTTGGCCATTTCGACTTCAGTGTTGTAAATCTGCACTAGTAAATCATCAACACGAAAAAAGTTTGTCGCATCTAGCATTTGCTTACACATAAGGTGATCAATTATACGGCACTTTGTTGAGATGCTCTACCTGTCTGTCCTTATATGCCCTATTCAGTATAGATTTTCGGATTTAGCAGATTAATTCGCGACTTTTTCCTATAAGGAAAAAAGACAAAAAACCATGTAAAATATTTAAATTAAGTTAACAATTATTTACATTTTACCAAAAAATCATGCTGGCTGCAATTCTCTTTGACCTAGACGGCACTATTGTCAACACTGACCCCATACACTACCGAGCTTGGCAGGAAATGCTGTTAAATTACAGCATAGAAATTGACGAAACATTTTATAAATCTAGAATTAGTGGTGGGCTAAATCCAGAAATTGTTAAGGATATTCTGCCACAATTATCAGCAGCAGAAGGGCAAAAATTTGCAGATGAAAAAGAGGCACTTTTCCGCAAACTTGCCTCGTATCTTAAACCGTTGAGTGGATTTTTGGAATTACTAGAATGGACAAATACACATCAGTTAAAACGAGCATTAGTAACTAATGCCCCTAGATTAAATGCAGAATTTATGCTAGAGGTTTTGGGAATCAAAGAAGTGTTTCATACAATTGTTTTGGCGGATGATTGTATTGCAGGTAAACCCGATCCTGCACCCTACCAAGTTGCTTTGAATAAGTTGGGTATTCAAGCAGGAGAAGCGATCGCTTTAGAAGACTCTCCCTCTGGTATTCGTTCGGCAGTGAGCGCAGATATCCGTACCATTGGCATCGCTTCCACTCACGATCCGCAAGTTTTGCAGTCATTCGGCGCATTTATGGCAATTCCAGATTTTACTGATTTACAGTTGTGGACATTCCTGAACTCACTCATTGAGACAGATTCAAGTGCGATCGCTTCTAATTTTTAGGGGTATTGGGAAAGAGGAGGTAGGGCAATACTGCTCGGATAAGCAGGGGAGGCAGGGGAAGTAGGGGGCATGAGTTTTTTAATTTTTAATTTTTAATTAATTTCTCTCCATGCCCTTAAACTCCACTTTTTAGCCGAGCTATATCACGTAATGGTGGTGCGCCGAACAATCGGCTGTATTCACGGCTAAATTGTGAGGGGCTTTCATAACCTACGGAATAACTAGCTGTGGCCGCATCCATGCCCTGTCCTAGCATCAAGTTACGGGCTTGTTGCAGCCTAAGTTGTTTTTGATATTGCAAAGGACTCATCGTGGTGACAGATTTGAAGTGATGATGAAGAGACGAAGTACTCATACGCGCTTCACGAGCGATCGTATCAATCTGAAATGGCTTTTCATAGTTCCATTTGAGCCAGTTGATTGCTCTGGCGATCGCTTGGAGTTGTTTATCAACTAAAGCAATCTGTCGCAATCTAGCACTGTGTTCGCCTGATAACAAACGGTAGAGAATTTCTCGGACAACCAAAGGTGCGAGGATGGCAATATCTTGGGGCGTTTCCAACAACCGTACAAGTCGTATAGCTGCATCCAACAGTTGCGGGCTAACAGGATTAATAGACAAGCCCGGTTTTAATGGTTGGTTAGCGGGAGCGTCTAGTTTTGCCTCCATCATTAGTGTGCTGAGTTCTCCTGGATCTAAATCGAGCCGAAGGCACAGATACGGAACGGTTGGCGTTGCTTCAATCACTTGGCCGATGACAGGCAAATCGATGGACACTACTAGATATTGGTCTTGACCATAAACATAAAGATTGTCTGCCAACATCACCTGCTTTTTGCCCTGAGCAACGATGCACAAGGAAGGCTCATGCAGAGCATGAAGGGGCGCGCTTGGTTGTGAGGAGCGCAACAAGAACAATCGCTCGATCGCCGTGGCTTGCATACCATCTGTGCTACTGTTCTGTGCAATCAGAGTGGCTAGTTCCGACTGCTGCTTTCTAAGAGTCTGTTCCATAATATCGTTTGAAATCCTTTATAAAACTAGCACTTAGCGCAGCCCCAATATATTCAGCCGTTGAGGTCAGCCTATCTTTATCATCATAAACAATGAATAAAAATGCAGGATTAGGCAAGAATTCCGCAGGTTCAGATTACCGCAGTAGGCTATGACTCTCTTAGATTAATAACAACAACTTGGAAATACCGTTTTATGACTGCCAACGAAAACAACGCCAAACAACAGAAAGTTGTACTGATTACAGGTGCAAGCAGCGGCATCGGTGAGGCTACAGCACGTCTACTCGCTCGTAAGGGCATCCATGTCATACTAGGCGCACGGCGCACGGAGCGCCTAGAAATGCTTGTGGCTGCGATCCGTTCTGAGGGAGGCTCGGCGGAGTATCAGACGCTTGATGTCAGCGATCGTGCTGGCTTTCAAGCTTTTGTAGAATTTGCTCAGAGCAAATTCGGCCGCGTTGATGTCATCATCAATAATGCTGGTGTTATGCCGCTCTCAAAATTAGAAGCGCTGAAGGTCGATGAATGGGACTGGATGATTGATGTGAATATCCGTGGCGTACTCAATGGCATCGCCGCCGGACTTCCTTTGATGAAGCGCCAAGGATTCGGTCAGTTCATCAATCTGTCCTCCATCGGCGGACATGCTGTGTGGCCAACCTGCGCCGTTTACTCGGCTACTAAGTTCGCCGTGCTGGCAATTTCGGAGGGGCTGCGTCAGGAAAATACCGACATTCGCGTTACGGTTATATCCCCAGGCGTAACAGAGTCCGAACTGGCAGATAGTATTACTGATGTCGAAGCCGACAAAGGGATGGAGGAATTCCGTAAGATTGCGCTTCCGGCTGAAGCGATCGCCAGAGCGATCGCCTTTGCAATCGATCAACCGGATGACGTTGATGTGAACGAGATAATTGTCCGCCCCACTGCCAGCCCATATTAAGGGACTTCCAATTAAAAAAATATTCCGTCGCTTTGACGGCAGGGGAGCAGGGGGCAGGGTGCAGGGGAGCAGGGGGCAGGGTGCAGGGGGAGAAAGGGTTTGAGGCTTGTTTACTTTTTTTTCTTCACACAGTTTGGTTTTATTATGCTGACTTACTTACTAGAAGCAAAACAACTGAAAATTTAAATATGACTACACAAAATCAAATTCAATCTCGCCAACTTGGTTCTACAGGACTAAGTGTTTTCCCCATAGCTCTTGGATGTATGGGTATGTCTGGTATATATGGTGCAGCAGACGAGAACGAAAGCATTGCAACTATCCAAGCAGCTCTCGACGACGGGATTACATTGTTGGATACTGGCGATTTCTATGCCAGTGGATACAATGAAATGTTAATTGGTCGAGCAATCAAGGATCGTCGAGATCAAGCACTGGTTTCTGTGAAATTCGGCGCTTTACGCACTCCCGATGGCGGATGGATTGGTATAGATACCCGTCCCGCTTCGGTGAAAAACTTTGTAGCTTATAGTCTTAACCGATTGGGAGTAGACCACATTGATATCTACCGCCCGGCTCGATTAGACCCACAAGTTCCTATTGAAGACACCATCGGTGCGATCGCCGAGCTAGTTAAAGCTGGTTATATTCGATACATTGGGTTATCGGAGGTGGGAGCGAACACTATTCGCCGTGCCCACGCCATCCACCCCATCACTGACTTGCAAATCGAATACTCTCTAATTGACCGTAATCCTGAGAGCGAGATTTTCCCTGTACTGGAAGAACTTGGTATTGGCGTAACTGCCTATGGCGTGCTTTCGCGAGGATTGCTGAGTGGTTCCACTCCAGCCACCCAAGGAGACTTCCGTGCCGACTTGCCACGCTTTAGCAAAGAAAACCTTGCCCAGAACCAACGCCTAATCGAAGAACTGAAGCACATTGCCGCCGAGAAAGGAATTCTCCCTTCACAGTTGGCTATTGCCTGGGTACTTGCAAA
This sequence comes from Nostoc sp., assembly GCF_036916655.1. Lineage (GTDB taxonomy): Bacteria > Cyanobacteriota > Cyanobacteriia > Cyanobacteriales > Nostocaceae > Nostoc. The sequence goes on along the minus strand of NZ_JBALFY010000064.1, from coordinate 72,938 downwards.
AGGCAAAAATATTGTGCCAGTCATCGGCGCACGCAAGCGCACCCAACTTGCCGAATCGTTGGCGGCTCTGGATGTGAACCTATCCCCAGAAGACTTAACCCGCATCGAAGCAGCAATTCCCGCATCAGCGATCGCAGGCACTCGTTATGATGAACATCAAATGAAGATGCTAGACAGCGAACGCTAATGCTATTAACAGCGCAAACAAAGATTTGAGGGTTTGTAGTAAGCAGTTTAGTACTGAGAAAATAGGACTAAAATCCTGACTACGAGCCTGTCAATAAGTAATGAGAAATTCCTTGTAGAGACGGCGATTTATCGCGTCTTTAATTTATCGCGTCTCTCTAACTTATTTCTCAGCCAGAATCGCGTAAATTTCCCGTTTAACTTGCTCTAAAAGCTCACGCACCCGATTTATCCGCTCTATATTGCCACTACGAGCAACCTGCACCACAGCAGCAGCTAATTCTGTGGCGGCATTCCGCAACTCAATAAACTCTTGGGGCTTACCTGTAACAAAACCTTTGAAGGTATCCCAAGGAGAGTCTGAAGGTTCTTGCTGGGTACGTTCTGCTAATAATTGTCTACCCTCATCCGTAATCGTGTAAATCCGCTTACCGCCTTCCTGTGCGCTCTTGAGATAACCACCTTCCTCCAGTAATTGGAGTGTTGGATACACTGAGCCAGGACTGAGGCGACGAAAACCACCATAGCGAGTTTCCATCTCTTTAATCAGATCGTAACCATGACTAGGATGCTCTGATAACAATTCCAGCAGAATGAACTTGATGTCACCCCGACGAGTCCGGTGTTCATCTCCCCAACCACGACCAAACATTTCATGGCCAAAGTGTTTCTCATGATGTCTGCCATGATGCTTCTCATGGCCAAACCAAGACCTGACAAGCAATGAATCCTCTTCGCTAACTCCTGCCCATGCAGGTGCGCCAAAACGTGACCGAAAGTGTCTAAACATAAATAAATCTCAAATCAACTTTCTCTAATATACGATATATCGGAATATATCGCGATATATCGGAATAGAATTTTGATGAAGATTTGTGAAGTAATACCAATTTAAAAAATGATTGCAACAGATAAATTCACGCCAAGCCAGACACACCAAGGCAATTCCCAATCCAAAATCTAAAATCCAAAATGGTACAAATAACCCTGCCAACACCGTAAGGAATAGCCAAGCTAGTCGAAGCTGTTCAAATAGCGAGGAGTCTGCACTTGTTGGACAAAAGACTCTATCAACTGCAAATATTGTGAACCAGCAACTACTGCGGTATTGTTGTGATCTGCTCCTGGAACCAACAATAGTTGTTTTGGTTCGGGTGCAGCAGCATAAAGTTTTTCGCTCATAAAAGAGGGTACAGTCGAATCAGCAGCGCCATGAATGAATAAAACTGGCATTTTTAAATTTGGCAATTTTTTAATGGATTCAAACCGCTGTGTCAAGATTAAATCCACCGGAAACATCCAAAACATATTTCGGTAAGTGATTAAATCGCGGATGGATGTAAAAGAGCTTTCCACGATTAAACCAGCGGCTTGTGGGTGTTTGACTGCCAAATCGAGGGCTATTGCACCCCCTAGAGAATGTCCATAAATAAAAATTTGGCTGGGTAGAATCTCTTGTTGCTGTACCAAGTAATTCCAAGCTGTCGCTGCATCTTCATAAACCCGCTTTTCATTAGGAAAGCTGCCTTCACTGCGACCATAACCCCGATAATCAATCAGTAATACCGAAAACCCTAGCTGATGAAACCTGTTAGCATGAGTTATATTTGCGCCAATATTGATACCATTTCCGTGTAAGTATAGCAACACCTTGGCATTGGGTTGCTTGGCTTTTATCCACCAACCGTGGATGCGTTCTAACTTGCCTGTTTTACCAGGTACAGCCAACCAAACCTCTTTGTAAGGAAGATTAAAAAACTCTGGTGTTTTTTCAATAACAGCAGAGGGAAAGAAAATAAACTGAGGCTGCCCAATAAAAAGAACTAGACAGATAACACAGTAAGCGATCGCTGCAATTATCCCAGCCCAGAGTAGCCTCTGGGAAAATACTTGTATTATAAATTGCAGCTTGTTAATTTTCATACCTGATTTATTTTACTTTTAAGGTATGTATTATAACAATAAAAATACTTACTATAAGGCGCACTAGCATTTTAAAATGCGGGATTAAGCCATTCTCAAAAAAATTTATCCTAAAATCAAATATCCAGTAAATTTACGTATGCAAATTGGAGTGTTCTCAATGAATAGTAGAATTAGGCCATAGAGGAAAAGATTGTGACGCTCTTAAACGAAGCTCAATTAGAGCAACTAAAGGAAATAACCACACATCTGCGACAAGCAAGACAAGAAAAATCCATCCGCATAGAAGAAATCGCCTCTCAAACAATGATTCGAGCAGGTATTTTGCAAGCTTTAGAAGAAGAACGATTTGAAGAATTACCTGAGCCGATTTTTCTTCAAGGATTCATCCGTCGTTATGGAGATGCTTTAGGGCTGGATGGAAATGCTTTATCATACAGCCTGATAACCAATGTTGTCCGTGAAGATTCTAAAAATGCTCATAAGAATTCGGACAACAAAGGAAATACATACATACCTCTTGTTCTGACCTATATTTTATTACTGGTCGGTGCATCAGCTGGTCTTCTTCATATACTTAATCCACAGCTTACAGCTGAATCCCCGACTCCAGAAAACAAAGATCAACAGTCAATAGTCAGTAATCAGACTAATAAAAAAATAGACTGACTGGGAATTGGGGACTGGGAATTGGGGACTGGGGAGAAGAATTAATAACCAATGACCAATGCCAATGACCAATGACCAATGACTAATGACCAACAACTATTTGTGGTTTACGCAGATGCCAAGTAGTGGATTGTTCATAAGCATAAGCTACCTGAAAAAGCTGGTCTTCTCGTAGCACATTGCCAATTAACTGTAATCCTATCGGTAGACCTTGATCGTCAAAACCACATGGCAAACTTAAACTGGGTAAACCAGCAAGATTTACAGGAATAGTCATCAAGTCAGTTAAGTACATACTCAAGGGGTCAGTAGTTTTTTCCCCTGCTTTGAATGCTGTAGTGGGAGATGTGGGACAAACCAACACATCAACCGTTTGAAAAGCCTTTTCAAAGTCTTGCTTAATCAAGGTGCGGACTTTTTGCGCCTTCAGGTAGTAAGCGTCATAATAGCCAGCGGAGAGGGCATAAGTGCCAATCATAATCCGGCGTTTGACTTCTGTACCAAAACCAGCGGCACGGGTACGAGTGTACATCGATAGCAGATTATCTGCATCAGGAGCGCGATACCCATATTTAACGCCATCGTAACGAGCCAGGTTTGCTGATGCTTCTGACGGGGCGATGATGTAGTAAGTGGGTAAGCCGTAGCGAAAGCGGGGGCAGGAAATTATGTGAATCTCTGCTCCCAAACTTTGTAGTTGGTCTACTGCTTTGGTAACAGCTTGTTCTACTACAGGGTCTAAACCTTCACCAAAAGTTTCTTTAATAACACCAATTCTTAGCTGACCTCTGGGTTTGAAGTCTGGTTTTAAGTTAGCAGCGTAGTTGGGAATGGCAACTTTCAGGCTGGTAGAGTCTTTAGGATCGTAACCTGCGATCGCACTCAATAATATTGCCGCATCTTCTACCGTGTTGGCAAATGGCCCAATTTGATCTAAAGACGAAGCGTAAGCCACCAAGCCGTAACGAGAAACCAGACCATAAGTTGGTTTCATCCCTACCACACCGCAGAAAGATGCCGGTTGGCGAATCGAACCGCCAGTATCAGAACCAAGAGCAACTACGCATTCTTGGGATGATACCGCCGCCGCAGAACCTCCTGAAGAACCGCCTGGAATTCGTGACAAATCCCAAGGATTAGCTGTGACTTGGTAGGCAGAGTTTTCTGTGGAACTACCCATTGCAAACTCATCTAAGTTGGTTTTGCCAACCATTACCGCCCCAATATCTGCCAGTTTTTGCGTAGCGGTTGATTCATAAGGCGGCACGAAATTTTCCAAAATCCGCGAGGCGCAGGTAGTGGGAACTCCCTTGGTACACATATTGTCTTTGATACCTATAGGAATCCCTGCTAGCAGTCCAATTTCCTCTCCCGCAGCAATTTTGGCATCCACAGCACTTGCCTGCTCTAATGCTTGTTCTGCGGTAACACATAAAAAGCTATGTAATTTTGGCTCTAAGGCTTGAATGCGATCTAAAGCTTCTTGGGTAATTTCGACGGCAGAACGTTCTTTTTCAATCAGTTGTTGGTGCAACTCGCGGATGGATGCCATGATTGCTCTCTTTATGACTCAAGTCATTGATTCTAGTACATATTGGTCGAAATTGGGTATGGGACATTGGTCATGGGGCATTGGGCAAAACAGTTCCGAGTACCGAGTAAAGAAATGAGATTCCCCACTCAGCACTCTTGAAGGGGATTAGGCATTGAAAAGAGGCAGAGGGGCGGGGTGCTACTCTTGCTGAGGGGAAAACTTTTCTCCCTTGCTCCCTGCTCCCTTGCTTCTTCCCCAGTCCTCAGTTCCCACACATCTTAAATCAGCGGATTAATATGTATTGAAATGTGTTTAATAGGTTTTAAAAAACAGCAAATGTATGGCTATTAACCATCTATGAAGAGCCGATCAAAGTTTTGATATATTTTGATATATACTAACTACTTTCGTGTAAGAGTATAGCAGTGTTTTCTAGTGATATAATTTTGTATTATAACCGCTATAGATACTACAAAGTCAATATTTTTATCAATTAATTAATTTCGCAAAAATTTTTCAGGGTAGGGTAGGATGATAAAAATAGCCACACGCAAATATTTAGGTAAACAAAATGTCTATGACATTGGAGTTGAGCGCGACCATAATTTTGCGATCAAAAATGGCTTAATAGCTTCTAATTGTTTCAATAAATCTCATTCGACTGCCTATGGTTATGTAACTTATCAAACAGCATATTTAAAAGCTAATTACCCATTGGAATATATGGCGGCACTGTTAACGGCTAACAGTGGTGATACCGATAAGGTGCAGCGATATATTACGAATTGTACAAATATGGGGATTTCTATAGACCCGCCAGATATTAATCGTTCTGGTGTTGATTTTACACCGACGGCAGGCAAGATTTTGTTTGGATTTTCGGCAGTGCGTAACGTGGGACAAAATGCGATCGCTTGTATTTTGGAAGCGAGAAATGAGACAGGAGAGTTTAAAACACTCGCTGATTTTTGCGATCGCGTCGATTTGCGCGCTGTTAACCGCCGCACCCTGGAGTCGCTGATTTACTGTGGAGCCTTTGACAAAATCGAATCCAACCGCCAACAGTTAATTAATGACTCAGAATTAGTGTATGATTGGGCACAATCTCGCGCCAAAGACAGAGCCAGTGGTCAAGGGAATCTGTTTGATTTATTAGGTGATGGATTTTCTTCAGCTCAGAACAAGAGAGCAAATAATGCCTTTGAAACTGCTCCCAAATCTAAACCTGTGACAGATTTGCCCCCACAGAAAAAGTTGCAGATGGAGAAAGAATTACTAGGTTTTTATGTATCAGATCATCCACTGAAATCCTTACGGCAAATAGCACCACTTTTGACTCCAATTAATCTTTCGCAGTTGGGAGAACAAAGAGAAGATACAAGGCTTTGTGCAGTTGTGATGTTAAATAACGTCAAAAAAGTGGTGACGAAAAAAGGCGATCAGATGGCAATATTGCAAATAGAAGACCTAACTACACAATCAGAAGCCGTAGTTTTTCCGAAAACTTATGAACGTATTAGTTCTCTACTCCAAGTCGATACTAGATTGATTATTTGGGGAAAAGTAGATCGGCGTGATGAACAAACTCAATTTATTCTTGAAGATGCAGAGCCAGTGGAAACAGTACAAATGGTGATGGTGGAATTAAATCCACAACAAGCAGGTAATATGGAAGATTTACATCGCTTGAAAACAATTTTGCAAGAGCATTCAGTAGATAAAGAAAAGGCAAAAATGCCAGTAATTGGAATTATTCAAACTGAAACTTCTCGTAAGCTTGTTCGCTTGGGTTGGCAATTTTGTGTACAAGATTCTAGAATTACCGTTCAAGCTTTGCAAAATGCTAGTTTTCCTGCTCATATAAAATCCCTGACTAGTAGCTAAACACTAGCAGCAAAAAATCAACCAATACTGAAAAGTATCTTAAGAATTAGTTTTATTGAACTGTCAACAGTAAATTGCCTTAAGTAGCTAGGATTTGAATCGTTTTTTTAGTTACTTATGCGGATGATAATTTCCTTGAGGGAGTGGTATCTTTTTATGCTAATACCCTTAAGGCTGCGACCGGGGGAAGGAGTTAGAACTTGATGACTGTAAATGAGCTACATAAATTTGTTTCATACTGTAAAAGAATTCAACCCCAAACTCACGAGGACATTCAAAAATTTTTTGAAGGAGTGATATTATTTCCTTACGATAAGGAACTTCTATTGCAAGCTTATTTATTTCTGAATATTAAAGAATTGTTTCCCTCGTGCGCTGAATTGCTGTTGTTTGAAAAGTCTCCAATTTCAGATTATACAGATTTAGGGAAGTGTGATTTTGTCTTCCTAACTTTTAAGGGTAGTCTGTTTTTAATAGAAACTAAATTTATTGATACAGAAGCAACTGGAGCAACAGAAAGGAAAAGAAGAAATAAACATAGAAACAAGGTATTTGAGCAAGTTATTACTTTAAAAGGCCGATTTAGCGAATATTGGAATATGAGGCTAGATCAATTAGAGTGTGGGGTTTTCACAACAGATGCAGAAGTTGCTTGGCGAGGAAATGGTGTGAATGTCATATCTAAATCAATATCTATAGACAAGCTAGAACAATGGCGAAGAAATTATCACAATAGTGATAGGTTTTTATCTCATCAAGATGGATCAAAGTTTGAGGAAAAAGTGAATTTGAAAGGTTGAGCCAATACCTAAGTATAGTTATTGCAGTGAATGGTGTATGGGGCATAAAAGTAATTAATAATGCCCCATACACCAACCCAGATAAATTATCTGGGTTTTTCTTCCATCAATCCTTACTGCCAAACATAGATCAGGATAAACAAAATAATCCAGATAACATCGACGAAGTGCCAGAATAATGAAGTTGCATTGACACCAAAGTGACCTGTATCGTAATTGCCGGGTAGGAAAGAACGTACCAAAATTATCAACTGCAACAGGATACCAGTGAACACGTGCAAACCGTGGAAACCTGTAAGCAGATAGAATGTTCCACCAAATACTCCTGAAGTGAAACCAAAGGCGAGGCCGTTCCATTCAATCGCCTGTCCAACTAAAAAGTAAGTTCCCATCGCCATTGTTGCTATGAGAAACAGGCGAAATTTTACTAAGTCGTGGCGTTGAAGGGCGCGTTCTGCTAAGTAAATTACAAAGCTACTCGCAACAAGAATTACTGTGTTGATTGCTGGTTCTTTTACTTCTAGTCCAGAAACACCTGCTGGTAGCCAGTTAGGGGTTGTTGTTTTGTAGATGGCATATCCAGCGAAAAAACTCAAGAAAATGACGCTTTCTGAGAGGAGGAAGACGATGAAGCCAAACATTTTGTTGCCTTCTTCGTCGTGGGTATGTTCTGCGGCTGGGTGGGGCAATTCGTGGGAATTGATATAGCTGTCCATGTTGGTTTTTGAGAGGGAGTTTGAAACGCAAAGGCACGCGGAGGGAAGCGCAGAGGTACACGGAGGGTTTTTGCGTCTTCCCGATGGTTGGCGTTATTCTGGGAGGTTGGCTGTTAAGGGTTCTGATTTGCCGTAGCCGTAGGGTTCGGAGATGATGATGGGAGTTTCTTCAAAGTTTTCTACTGGGGGGGGTGAAGAAACTAACCACTCTAGTCCGATTGCTCTCCAAGGGTTAGCGGGTGCTTTCTCGCCTTGCATCCAAGAAATCACCATGTTGAAGATGAAGGGCAAGGTAGACATTCCTAAGAGGAATCCGCCGAGGCTGGCGATGATGTTCCAAAATTGATACTCTGGGGCGTAGGAAGCAACTCGGCGTAGCATTCCTTGCAATCCCAAGGGGTGCATGGGCAAAAAGTTAAGGTTGGTGCCGATGAAGGCTAACCAAAAATGGATTTTACCCCAGCTTTCGGAGTACATCCGCCCGGTCATTTTGGGGAACCAGTGATAGATGGCTGCAAATAAGCCCATCGTCACGGTGCCATAGAGGACGTAGTGGAAGTGTCCGACTACAAAGTAGGTATTGTTAACGTGGACATCAACGGGCACGGAGGAAAGCATAATGCCTGTGATGCCAGCGAAGACAAACATGACTAATCCGCCCAAGGCGAAAAGCATGGCGGTATTTAGCCGCAGTTTACCGCCCCAAATAGTTGCTACCCAAGCAAATACTTTAATTCCTGTGGGGACAGATACACACATTGTTGTCAGCATGAAAATCAACCGCATCCAGCCAGGAGTACCGCTGACGTACATGTGGTGTACCCAAACAATGCCGCTAACTACGGCAATCAAGATAGATGAAATGGCAACTACTTTGTAACCAAATAGGGGTTTACGTGAATAAACTGGGAAGATTTCTGAGAAAATGCCGAAGACAGGCAAAATAATCACGTAAACGGCGGGGTGGGAGTAGAACCAGAAGTAATGCTGGAACATCACTGGATTTCCACCCTTGGCGGGGTCAAAAAAGGCAGTGCCAGCAGTGAGGTCAAGTAGCAGCATCACCGCACCAGCTGTCAGTGCTGGAAGTCCAAATAGTTGGATGATTTGGGCGCTAAAGACTGCCCAGACAAACAACGGCATTTTGAAGAAGCCCATTCCTGGGGCCCGCATCTTGACGATGGTGGTGACAAAGTTGACTGCCCCCATAATTGAGGATACGCCGGATATTGCCACCGCTAGTAGCCAGAGAACTTGACCATTAATCAAGTTACCTGTGGGATTCTGGAGACTGACTGGCGGGTAAGACCACCAACCGGCTTGGGCTGGGCCACCAGGGACGAAGAAGCTACCCATCATCAAAATCCCAACTACTGGTACCATCCAAAAGGCGACGGCATTCAGGCGGGGAAATGCCATATCTCGCGCCCCAATCATCAGGGGTACTAGATAGTTGGCAAAACCAACAAGTGAGGGAAATGTCCATAAAAACAGCATCACAGTGCCGTGCATGGTGAACATTCCGTTGTAGACGGTGCGATCGACTAAATCTGATTCGGGTGTCATAAGTTCTCCCCGCATCACCATCGCAAAGATACCGCCGACGAGAAAGAAGAAGAATGAAGTAACGAGATACTGGATACCAATAACTTTATGGTCGGTACTAAAGCTGAAGTATTCTTTCCAGCTACTCGGAGATTCGTGGTTAGGCTTCTCATTAGGGAGAAGGATACCTTCAATAGGAACATTAGTCATGGTTACTTTCCTTTCAACCAGGTGAATTGACTAGAGGAGGTGCAGCAGGTGGAACTGTAACCCAACCAGTTTGGACTGATTGATTGGATGTTTGGGCATACTCAGCAGCCGCTTGATTCTTTGCTGGGGAGGGCTTTTGAGTTGCAGCTTGGGCTAGCCACTGCTGATAATCTTCAGGAGATTCGACGATGACATTCGCCTGCATCGTCGCAAAGTATGTGCCGCTATATTGAGAATCAGTTAATCGGTATTGTCCGGGGCGGATGGGAGTAAATTCAAAGTCGATCGCATGGTTGGGAATAATATCCTGCTTGAGGCGGAACGCAGGAATATAGAAGCCGTGGAGAACATCTTGCGATTTGAGCGCTAAACGTATCCGGCGATCGCTTGGTAAATGCAATTCGGTACTGGTAATATCTCTTTCTGGGTAATGAAAAACCCACGCCCACTGTTTAGCTAATACGTCGATTTTCTCAACGGGTTCTGCTAAGGCTTTAGCTGGTGCGGCATAAGCTGATTCCATTACCAGCGGATTATGCAGGTGAACTATTTCCGATGGGCCTTGAATTCCCATTTGTTCGTAAACTTGATAGCTGTAGGTTGCAATCCAAAACACCAAGAGAATTGGGATTGCTGTCCAGACAACTTCTAAGGTGACATTACCTTCAATTGGGGGGCCATCAGTGAAGTCATCTTTGACTGCCCGATGGAAGATCACAGAATACATCAGAGTACTTGTTACTCCCAAGAAGATGAAGGCACCGAGGGTTACTAAGAAGCTAATCAAATCATCAATGAGTAGGGATTCGGCCGCTGCTTGGGGAGGAAGCCAAGAGTAAGACTGCTTGCCGATCCAGAGACTTGTAACAGTGATTGCGATCGCGCCTGTAAGCAGCGTCAAAATATTTAAAATCTTCTGGATTTTCATGGTCTTTGGTTATTGGGCATTGGGCAAATGACTTACTTGAGTGTTGTATTGAGGTCTTGGTGCGATCGCAGTAAATTATCTGCTGTATTGTGTACGCCAAATTCGGCGGCTAGTTGCGCCCCTAGTGTGCCGTGAATGTACAGAATGAACATGATTGCGATGCCTGCGAACAGATAGATCCATTGCACTTCTCTATCTGTCTGTTTATATTCTTGTTTGCCCCAAACGAAGCGCTGCCATGCTCTCCAGATGGTCATGCCAACAATCAGCGCTAATAAAAACACACCACCCACACCATGCCAAAGCATAGTTTCCATTGCCTGCAATCCCCAGGCACTCTTCAGATCAGCTGGCGGTGCTGCCAACAGCATTTCGTAAAAGCCTGCTCCCACTGTGAAAAATGTGATGATGCTGGCAGCTAACATGTTGTACCAGCCAACAGCAAATAAGTTGTCACGTTCGACAGTAATTGCCAAAAATTTGAAGACCCATTTTTCAAAGGGGAACAGAACACCAACGATATCAAAGGTCATCGCAATGATGAACAAACCTATTGTCAAATGGACTAAGTTGGGATGAATCGGAATTGTGTAAGGTAATCCGTTTGGGCCTAGAGAGTCGGTTAATTGGTTAATTAATTCTGAGTTCATCGCAACACACCATCCTTTACTGCTTCCACAACTGGTACGGTATGCAATCCATACACCCAAACAAGTTCATCGCCGAGATATACTTGTAAGCCAACTATTAAGGTTAAAATTAATCCGGCTCCCAAATAATAAATCGGTATTTTTTTAGGATTGCGGGCACGAATTACATAGCGCCAAGCTGTAATCGCTGTGATAATTCCTGAAAGCGACCAACCAATTAGCGTATGCAAATTCAGCACCGATTTCGCTAGGCTGTAAGGCTGTGCTAATCCCGCTTCAAACTGACCAAAAATAATCGCAACGAAGATGGCGATCGTGGCAACTAACATATTCCACCAACTCACCTCAAAAAGACCGGATTTACCAGTAAAATAGCCAATTAGATCACAGACAAAGGAAAACAAAACCATCGCAATTACGAAGTGGACAACGATGGGGTGAACCGTATCTGGATAAGGTAAATTGTGGTCGTTCAAAGATGTAAAATACTCAAACATAGTCTTCTCCTGGACATATCTACCGCACTTTGGTGAATTAATTTTGGATTTTAGATTTATTCCGTCCCTGACGAGAGATAAACCCGAAGACCCTAATCGAAAATCCCAAATCTAAAATCGCTAGTCAAACTTCAAGAATTGATGGACGATCACTAACACCACCACAAGTATCCATCCATAATTGATTTCATTCTGTTCAATATCTGCGCGGTGCAATATGCTTAATCATGTCTTAGCTTTTTGTAGCCAAATCTGGTTGAATTGCCTACATGGAATAATTTTAGTTTTGATTCATTTCCTTATACCAATAGCCTGCGACAGCAATTCTGGATGGAGCTAAATCAAATCGCTGTCGTTTGTTGATTTGCTTAACCTATCTTTTAGCTTAAGTAAATTTTTATGAATTGTCAAAACAATAAATTTTAAACTTTTAAAAGTTAGTTATTTAACAAAAATGTATTTTCATAATGTATTTAGAGAAACAGAATTCAGAATGAATTATGTACGATTGGTGGATGAATAATTGGTGTTTTTCTGATCGGAGCTTTCGGAGTATTTGCCTTCGCTCCTGAATTCTTCTTCAACTTTGCATTAATTAAAATACTAATTGCCGTACACTTGACCAAAACTATGATCGGCATGAATCTCGATCGCTAGTTCAACTGCTGCGGCATCTTTTAGCAACGGCTTGATGAATAATTCCGGGTGAAGCGATCGCCAAAAATAATTGACAAATTCTTCTATCTCTGCATTGCTCATCCCTGACTTACCCCCAGCAATCATCTGCTGTTCCGCCTGTTTGCGCCACTCCAAAGAACAGCGGTAATCGGTGGGATAAAGCAAAATTAAGCTATCTAATCGCTCCCACAGTGGTAAATAATCCTGTAGGCGATGATTCATATCACGGGCGAAGGCTCTATCTTTATCAGTGAGAATTGGCGGCGGTGCTGTATTAAATACATTTGGATCGATTGGTCGTACACCCACAAACCAGCCTTCAAATAGTACAATATCTACACCTGTAACGATTTCTGGAGTAGTGCGATCGCCAGCGCCTCCATAAGCAGATTTATCAAAGCGGGGAACCATCACTGAGCTTTGCGACTGGCGGATTTGATCTAGTACATTTAAGCCTAAGTCTACATCGTGGGTTCCTGGCGGGCCGCGCCAAATTAAGCGGGGATCTTGCTGTGTTAAAAGCAAGCGATCGCTGTAAGTTTTATATAAGTCATCCAAAGATAAACTCACAGTCCGGTATCCCAACCGATCGAGAATCAAACTGAGAATTTTGCAGGTTGTGGTTTTACCCGTGCCTTGTCCTCCCAATATTCCCTGAATCATAGGGCGTCCCAATTGTTTGCGGTACAACGCTAGTTTGATTCCCAAAGGAAGCCACAAGTCCCACAAAACTGGTAACATTTCCTGGGGTTCCTTTTGGAGGGTAGTTTGGCAGAATTGCTTAAAAGCTGGCAAGACAGATTTTAGTAAATGCGATCGCTCTTTGATCGCTTCGTCGACATTTTCCGGCACGATCCCAAAAGCTTTAGCCCTTAAGCGATCTGCCAGCGCTGCAACTCTAGCTTGCTGTTGCCAAGTTTCTGTTACCGCATCGGTTGTCAAAATTTCACCCAGCCACAAATTCATAAATTCCCCATCTCACTACGATCCCAGCTTGAAGGCTTCGAGAAACAGGCTGTAGGTGAAACCAACTTTGAGGAGATTTAATGAGTCTACCAAGAGCGATCGCCTTGACAAAAAGCTACGACTATAAAATATCCTACTGGTAATTTCCGTCAACATTACTAAAAAACCAGCTACCACAATATCCAATTCTGCCCGTTGTCCAGCTGTCGTGGAAACTGCGTTTCCCAGAAAAAAACCGAACAAAAAACTAATTATCAGCAACGATAGCCGCCGCCAAGGATTTAAAAACCATTGCCCCAAGCGTGTAGCAATGGCATCAAACAAGTTATTGAGACGAGTGTTTTGCATTGAGGGGACTTCTGGGGAAAAGTCAAGATATCTTGAAATATATCTATATTAAATTCAGGAGGATATTGGTTTTAGTATCAGCTTGTTTGTTAATATTGTAGATATCTACTAAGATTCCAGTGTTACTTCAAATTTGCTCATTCTATCATCTTTAGAGAAGTACATTTTCTTAGAGGATGGTTGGGAAGTATAAATATTTAGTTTGATCCCCACAAGCAAGCTTTAAAAAGGGGGAAAATGACTCAAATTCCCTCTTTTTAAAGGAAACTATTCCATAGCGCGAGTTTCCTCACTTTTAGCCATATAGGTAAGCTACCTGTAGTGTCTTCCAATAAGAGAAAGGACTAGCGTAGATTTAGGGGGATCTGCGATCGCTTGCTATATCAATAGGTACTTTCCAAACATCCTCTCAATCAGGTGGCTTTTCATAGCAGAAGATAAAATATACCACTTAAATTTATCTAAGGTTTGGCAAAGCACGCCTTGTTAGAGCCGCTAGCAGTTTTAGGAAACTTTTATTTTTTATACAAATGAATTAACTAGCTCTGTATCAAATGTTATTTTTTTATTCAATACTACGGTCAAAATCCTAAGGGATGGGTGTCTGTAACCCTTGTTTTTCAAACATCAAAGAAATTATTTACTCCAAGTGTTTTCTCATCAAAATGATATTTATAATACATCCGTGTCCCTAATTTTAACAAAGTCTATATTAGGCTAATTTGTGTGATTATCTTTTGGGATAATAGGCTACTATTTGGTCAAGCCTAGACAAAATATTTATTTCTAATAACTATCAATATGAAATCTTCAGTGTATCGTAACGTCGGTGTTACAGCATCTTGCTTGGGACTGCTTTTTGCTATGGTGGGATGCTTTGGAATTAGCGTATCCTTTGAGTCCACAAACCCAGATACATCTTCACAACTACCAACAGAAACTTTTCAGAAGCAGACAACTTCTGTTTTACCCAAAAAAAATACTGCTGCTAGTGTATCTACTCCAGTAACTAACTCAACCAATCAAATAGAACATAGTAGCAAAGAGAATACTTATCCTGTCTTGGCAGATCGTGATAAATCAGCTAGCAAAGTCAACAATCAAGGGACTTTGCGAATGAGCAATCAAACAAATCAGCCTGTGCGGCTGGCTCTACTGGCGCGACAGTCGGTAGCGAAAGGCTCCAGTATTAAACAGACTAACTATGATGTACCAGCACATTGGGATTTTGCTCCCCAGGAAGGTAGTGAGAAGGGACTGATTTTATCGCTACCTCAGAATAATTTAAAGCTGGAGAAAGGAGATATTTTAGTTGCTTTTGCACAAGATGGTTCCCGTCGTTACTGGGGCCCTTATGTTGTCGGTGAAACTCAATTACCTAAGTGGAATTCGCAAAATAAAGAGTGGCAACTTGTGTTGAGTCCTTGAAGGAGGCAGGGGGCAGGAGGCAAAATAATAGTTCGTCTTTTGCGTTAGCGATAGCGCGGCGTTTAACCCATTCCCAGTCCTGGTACAAGAAATGAGATTCCAGACTCATTACTCATTACTCAGCACTCATTGCCACGCCACTACCCTATAGTTGGTAAAGTGTTGAGTAATGAGTAGAGGAAAATTGTTGAATTAAAAACTCCGAAGAACAAAAGATAGATAACCAACGACTATTGATTAGTGATTGTTGACTATTGACTAAATGAGAATGAAATTGAGTGTTAAGCGCACTGTTGATCGGTGGTTCAACAAAATAGCCAAAAATCCAGCCCTTAGTATAACTGTGTCGATTTTGTGGTTGATACTGGTTGGCTGGGTGGCTTTTGGCTGGAATTTGGGCAACATTGGCTTGATTGATGAGACAGAGCCGCTTTTTGCCGAAGCTTCCCGCCAGATGTTCGTTACAGGTGATTGGATTACCCCATTTTTCAATGGTGACACTCGTTTCGATAAACCTGCTTTAATTTACTGGTGTCAAGCGATCGCATTTCACCTAATTGGGGTGAATGAGTGGGCAGTACGTCTTCCTTCTGCGATCGCAGCCTTCGGCTTAGTCTGTTTAGCTTTTTACACCATACAGTGGTATTTGACTAAACAAGATGAATTAGAGCAAGTTTCACGTCCCACTCGCCGCTACTTAATATCTTTTATCGTAGCAGCGCTCATGGCACTTAATCCCGAAACTATTATTTGGGCGAGAACGGGTGTCTCTGATATGCTGCTCACCGGATGCATGGGATCAGCCTTGTTATGTTTCTTTCTAGGGTATGCAGGGAAGGAGAGCAGGGGGGCAGAGGAGCAGGGAAGCAGGGGAGCAGAATTAATCACCAATGCCCTATTCCCTAATAAGTGGTACTTAGCTTTTTATGTGCTGATTGCTGGCGCAATTTTGACTAAAGGGCCAGTGGGAATTGTCTTGCCAGGGATAATTGTTGGTACTTTTTTGCTTTACATGGGTAAAGTGCGAGAGGTGCTGCGGGAAATGCGCCTCTTTGTAGGTATACTGATAATTCTCGGTTTGTCAGTGCCCTGGTATGCTTTAGTAATTTGGCGCAATGGCTGGAATTATATTAACTCCTTTTTTGGTTATCACAACCTGGAACGCTTTACAGAAGTAGTTAATGGTCACTCAGCACCTTGGTATTTTTACTTTGTAATAGTGCTACTGGGTTTTGCACCATACTCCGTGTATTTACCAGCTTCTATAATCAGATTAAAGTTTTGGCAGCGATCGCATTGGCGATCTCTTGAACGTTTTCAGCAATTTGGTCTATTTGCCTGGTTCTGGTTTGCTAGCATTTTTGTCTTTTTCTGCATTGCTGTCACCAAACTCCCTAGCTACGTATTGCCTTTAATGCCAGCAGCAGCAATTCTGGTAGCCTTGTTGTGGAGTGACCTTTTCCCAAATACAGAGAATGAAAATGACACGGAGAAAGTATTAGAGAATTCCTCTTCATCCCCACGTGTCCCCATCCCCGCATCACTCATCTGGAGTGGTTGGGTGAATGTAGTGTTTTTATCATTTTTGGCAACAGCACTATTTAACCTAACCCATATATTAGGTACTGATCCAGCTATCAGCAACTTCCACGAACTAATTCAACAATCCGGTATACCAGTAATTGCGGGTGTAATTTGGCTGGTATGTGCTGTTTTGATTGCTGGTTTTTTACTGATTCGTCGCTGGAATTACGTTATCAGTATTAATTTAATCGGGTTTGTGGCGTTTTTAATTTTTGTCTTAACGCCTGCTTTGTTCTTTATCGATCGAGAACGTCAATTACCCTTAAGGGAATTGTCTGCGGTCATCCTAGAAGCAAAACAACCAGATGAAGAATTGATCATGCTTGGCTTCAAAAAGCCCAGTGTGGTATTTTACAGCCACATTCATGTAAATTATTTAGGATTTCCCCAAGAGGCTTTACAGCATATTAAAAATCAGGCTGCCAAAGGATTAAAACCTGCCTCAGTCCTGCTGTTGGCTGAACAGAAAAAGTTTTTACAAATGGACTTACAGCCAGATGATTACAAGAGTTTATCGACCAAGGGTGCTTATAACTTGGTTCGAGTTCCTTTTAAGAAAAAGAAAAATGAAAAAATAGATATATCGTAAATTGTCATTAGTCATTAGTCCTTGGGAAATAACTAATAACTAATGACCAATGACCAATGCCCATTAACATTTACCATTGTAACCGTTGACAGCTAAAGCTTGATTGATCTGATTTAAGAGGTCTTCCATTGATATCGATCGCGGTAAGATTTGAGTTGCGATCGCACCAACAACAGTTTCTATCGATTCCAAACCATTCTTCTTCTGCTCCTTATAAGCTACCCCAGACTGGAAGCTAGTTTCTGGGAGATTTAATCGCTGATTTAGTACCAAAATTGGTGGTAACTTTAAAGGCGAATCTCCTAATGTTTTCAGTGCTTTGAGTACATCTTTGTGGATAGCAGATTCTCCTAAACAAATTAGCAGTAAGTCAACGCTTTGGTGACGAATTTGTTGTAACACTTCTGCCCAACATGGACTCATCGCCGCTTTGAAGCCTGCTGTTTGTAGATACTGAATTAAAGCTTGGAACCACTCAGAACCCCGTTCCGCAGTTTCACTACTAATTGAGCAATTTTTTTCAGTGCGATAACCCTTAGCAGGCTTGCGTCTTACCTGGGGAAAATCACGCAGCATTGTCAAATCTACTACCAAGATGTTAGGAGGGCAGCAAATCCCAGAAGCAATTTGCAGTACAGATAGTAAGGCATCTGTTTTCTCGGTGCGATCGCTGTTGTCTTTAGCAAATGGTGTTAAGTAAGGAAATACAGATAGCCCTGGTATTTTAGAAGCTATTAAGGTGGTTGCGACATCGCAAGTAACCAGGGGTATGGCCGCTAAACGTGGATGCTCAATTAGTTGTTGCAGATAAATTTGGGCGGTGGTACTTTCGACATCAAGCAAAATGACATCAAACTGCCATACCCGCGCCAAAAGTTCTGCCTGATCTAGGTCATCTACTTCAATCACCCGATGTTCTCGAAGTGAAGGGTGAGGATTGACTGATTCCAACTGGGGATTTACCAACCGGAGAATTCGCAGTGGGGTTTTAGTTGGGGTAATTGCATCGTTGTTTAACCCTTGCTGCCCAACTGCTTGTACAGTACATAATTTTTCGAGAACTGGTGCTAATACCTGATGCTCAACTGGCAAACTTAAGAAACCATCGGCTCGATTAGCAAATGCTTGCTCCTTTTCGGCTCCCGTCGCTGTCACAATTACAGATATATGACGGGTTGCGGTGTCAGATTTGAGTAAAGTTAGCACATCCCAACCTGATAGCAGGGGTAGCAATGGATTCAAAAATATCGCTATTGGTTGCAAGCGCCGAGCTTTTTCCACTGCTTCTGTCCCCGATCGCGCAATCACTACCCGATACCCTAAACCTTTGAGTTGTTCGGTCAAGTCTTCAATATATCTGGCTACTGCCTCGACTACCAAAACCAGCCGTTGCGAACTACCATGATGATGCTGTGTGGGCGTACTAACATACTGACGAGCTGCTGCGGGGTTTTGCCGTGTCTGTTGGTGTCGTGTTTCCTCGTCTTCTCTGATTGCCATATCTGGTTCAGAAAAGCCTGTATTTGGGGGACTAGGCGGCAGCAGTAGTGTGAACTGGCTACCTTTTCCTTCACGCGATAAGAAGCTGACATCTCCTCCGTGGAGACGAGCCAAGGCGCGAGTTAATACCAGCCCCAAACCAGTGCCTTCAAATTGGCGGGTGAGGGGATTTTCTAGTTGTTGGAATTTTTGAAAAATTAAGTGTTGCTGGTGTTCAGGAATGCCAATGCCTGTATCCCAAATAGTAAAGGCAATCCACCCTTCCCAACGACTCACCCGCAACCCGATTTCGCCGGATATTTCAGTGAATTTAAAGGCGTTGGAAAGTAGGTGTACTAACATCTGGCGTAAGCGCAATTCATCTGCCACCATCTGATCTAAGCCTAGTTCAATGGAAAGGCAGAATTGAGGAACAGATGAACGCGCATTTGGAGGTGGCGGAGTGGTTGTAGCTTTGGTGGTTTGAGTGTGGATAGCTTTAGCTTCCGACAGGGCGCGATCGCACACAGCTCGAATTTTTACCGGAGTCAGCGTCAAATCCATTTGTCCCGTCTCCATCCGGGTCAAATCTAAAATGTCATTAACCACACTCATCAGGTGGCGTCCACTTTGATGAATCAGTCCTGCATAACGGGCTTGACGTTCGTTAAGTTCTCCCAACTGCTGATCCACCAGCAAGCGCGATAATCCTAAAACAGCAGTTAGGGGAGTTTTGAGTTCATGACTAATACAAGCTAAAAACTCGTCTTTCAACCGATTTAGTTGAATTAAATCGGCATTTTTTGCCGCCAATTCTTTGCAAAGCTGCTGTTGTTCAGTGACATCAGTAGCTAAAACTAACCACAAGTCATTGCTGAGTGTAACCTCCTCTTCAGCACTCATGACTTTAAACTCAGGACTATCTAAGGGAATTTTGGCAAATTGCCAGATTCGCTCTTGACCATTTTGCACTTCGACAACGCAAGTACAAGTACCTACTTGACTATCTAAATAGCACCGACTGTATCCAGTATCACCTGATGCTTCTGGCTGAATCAGTTCCTCTTCACCATGCTCATTCTCCCTACCATTGGGATGAACCTTGATTGCTTGTTGAGTGACATATTCTGGGGTTTCCAAGAGGTTAGGGATAAGTATTGCCTCTACCTGTTGCCTAACTCCTTCTGGGTCTTTTAAGGTTCCTAATTGCTGCCACCAAGCGGGATTTCGCGCTACCACTTTGCCATTACCCGTTTGCAACATCAAAGGCCAAGGCAGTCTTTCTAGCAAGTGAACCAGTGGTTGGTGTCCTAAGGACTTGGATTCATTTGTCCTAGCATCAGACTCATGGTGATGCTCACCTGAGCTTTGTAAGCCAGCCATACGTTCTTTGGCTAGCGATCGCACCAAGCGCGAACTATCCAGTAGCCCCAAATATCGACCATCAGAGTCAATCAGCGCCCAATCTAAATTCTGTTGTTTTTCGGCGGCATCGCCCAAGTGCAAGCTCAATTGCTCTACACGCTCAGAAGCTAATATTGTCTGTATTGGCTCAATTAGACCTTGACCCCAGGTAGAGAGCGATTGGTGTAAATTTAGATTTTTCTTGTCACTATGTGTTAATAATGTTGGGATTAAACGGGCAGAATACAGCAATCCGATGGGGCATTGCTGTTGATTCACTACTACCAAGCGATCGCACTGCTCTTGCTCAAAAATCTCCAACACCACTGCCAGAGAACTTGTTTGAGGGCAGCTAGGTACGGTTGCCTGAAAGTCATAAAGCGGGTAATCTAGCATTAACATAGGGCTTTGGGGGTCATTCTTCCTGTGGAACCCTCCGGCATTTCCATCTGCCAGCTGATGGTCTTTTCGCCTGAAGTCATATCCTCTAAGAAGACTCATATAAGCAACTCTGGTTATTTCAACGCCATTAAAAAATAATGGGATTTCTCTTCACGGACACTTGCTTGCGGACGAGTGCATTTTTTCAAGAGGCCACGTTTCTCATTTCTAGCAACTAGCCTCCCCAGTGTCTTACTGGTATTTAAACTCCTCATCGATAGCGACAGCTAAAACAATTATGGCCCCAAAGATTCGCTTTAGAACCTTGAGGAATTATAATGATTTAGAACGCGACAATCCTTTAAGTTCGTTTAAGTATCTTATTAAGGAGCAAAATCCAAAAATCTATCTCTTTATATACATAAATATGCAAATAATAAGTTAGCTACTGTGTCTTCCTATGCTGACAGATAGCTCATCATCAAAGACCTACTTAGTACAGCCCACCACAAAAATAGTATGGAAGTTAATCATTCGTAAGTTTGGTGGTAGCAAGTTCCCTGTAGGGGTACATAGTGAAACCCAACATCAACCCTCGATATTTCCGAATCTCTTTCACGGTAACGTGTACTAAGTCTTAGTACTCCATTGCGGCACTAATACAACACGGCGTAAATAAACCACCCATTTAAAATAGCCAGAAAGCTTACAAAATAAGCATTCTTTCTTTTTAGTTTTGCCTGCTTGTACTAGGTTGTTGATTGGCTAACACTATCTGCTAACACAGAGCGTTATTTTGGGTTGGAATTACCAGTTTACTGTACAGCCAGCATTACCCTAGAAGCGTTAGCCCACCTTTATTGGTTCGGGCGATTAAAGAAATATATTTAAGAGTAGATGTTATTACCGATATTGATTCTGCAACCCGATGTTAACAAATGTTTAGATAATTTAGCTGACTTAGCCAACCAAAAAAAAATGATCGCGTGGGTGTGGAACTTGCTCGACACGATTATTGCCCAGTTTTCCTACCTACCCGTTGGTGCAACTGCCACTGTAAACATCAACTATTTCCCAAATTGGCTGCAACAAGATCCAAGTAAGGCATACACTGGCAAGTACGTTTATGTGTTTGCCAGTCAGATGCAAAAAAGCCAACAGCATTTCCAGGAGATGACTCTAGCAGAAAGGCAAGGATTATTAAGACAGCTTAAATCGGATTATAGTCTAATTCTTATAGATTATTTTAGCACAGATAAAACACTTAAAGATAAAATTGATAAATTTATCAATACTATATTTTATGCTAATATCCCTGTGCCACAAATAATTGAAATTCACATGGAGGTAATTGAAGACTTTTCTAATCAGCTAAAGTTAGAAGGCAGGAGCAATGAAACGCTACTTGATTATCGTCTAACATTGATAGATATTCTAGCTCATCTGTGTGAAGTCTATCGCAGTTCGATTTCCAAATAAATTAAATTCATCAATGTTAAACTTGTCTTGATGTGCGAAAGATATTGTATTTTTATGCCCGTGACTAGCGATTAAGTATATGAAAAAACTCAGAAAAACCTACGTTCTTAAGCTTTACGTAGCAGGGAACACTCCTAATTCAGTTAGAGCTTTAAAAACACTCAAAGATATTTTAGAACAAGAATTTGAAGGTGTTTATGCTTTGAAAGTAATCGATGTACTAAAAAGCCCACAACTGGCGGAAGAAGATAAAATATTAGCAACGCCAACATTATCTAAAATTTTGCCTCCACCTGTTCGCAAAATTATCGGGGATCTTTCCGATAGAGAAAGAGTATTAATTGGATTAGATTTACTTTATGAAGAACTGAGTGAAGAAGATATTGAAGAGTAAAATTTTAATCATAAAAAATTAGTACAAACTTTATTCATAAAAAAAACAGGTTTTCATCCAAAATTATTATCAAGCAATGAGTGAAAACGAGCAATTAGAACCAACGCAACCACCGAAAATTGGGGGTTTAGACAAAATTCGGACGATGATCGAAGGATTTGACGATATTAGTCATGGTGGTTTACCAATTGGTAGAACTACCTTGATTAGCGGCACTTCCGGCACTGGCAAAACTTTATTCTCTCTTCAGTTTCTCTATAACGGTATCACCTACTTTGATGAAGCCGGAGTATTTGTTACCTTTGAGGAATCGCCTAGTGATATTATTAAAAATGCCAATATTTTTGGCTGGAATTTGCCACGTCTAATTGAAGAAGGCAAGTTATTTATTCTTGATGCCTCTCCCGATCCAGAAGGTCAAGATATAGTTGGGAATTTTGACCTTTCTGCACTCATTGAACGCTTGCAATATGCCATCCGCAAATATAAAGCTAAACGAGTTTCCATCGACTCAATAACAGCAGTATTTCAGCAGTATGAAGCAATGGGAGTGGTGCGACGCGAGATTTTTCGCCTAGTAGCCCGTCTCAAACTGCTGAGTGTCACCACTGTAATTACTACTGAACGTGGTGAAGAATATGGCCCCGTTGCCTCTTTCGGAGTAGAAGAATTTGTTTCTGATAATGTAGTAATTGTTCGCAACGTTTTAGAAGGAGAACGCCGCCGTCGCACAATTGAAATTCTCAAGTTGCGCGGCACAACTCACATGAAAGGTGAATATCCCTTCACAATTACTAATGAAGGAGTTAATATCTTCCCACTGGGAGCAATGCGCTTAACTCAACGCTCTTCTAATGTCAGGGTATCTTCTGGTGTCAAAACTTTAGATGAAATGTGTGGTGGTGGTTTCTTTAAAGATTCCATCATTTTAGCAACAGGGGCGACAGGTACGGGCAAAACCTTGTTAGTCAGTAAGTTTATTCAAGATGGCTGCCTGAATGGAGAACAAGCGATATTATTTGCTTATGAAGAATCACGGGCCCAGCTATCTCGTAATGCTTCCTCTTGGGGAATTGATTTTGAAGAATTAGAAGATCGAGGTTTACTCAAAATCATCTGTACCTATCCCGAATCAACTGGTTTAGAAGACCATTTACAAATTATTAAATCAGAAATTGCGATCTTCAAACCTGCTCGCATCGCTATCGATTCCCTATCAGCACTAGCTAGAGGAGTGAGCAATAATGCATTTCGCCAGTTTGTAATTGGGGTGACGGGTTATGCTAAACAAGAAGAAATTACTGGTTTCTTTACTAACACAACTGACCAATTTCTGGGAGCGCATTCCATTACCGACTCTCATATTTCCACGATTACCGATACAATTCTAATGTTACAATACGTAGAAATTCGCGGCGAAATGTCGCGGGCAATTAACGTATTTAAAATGAGAGGTTCTTGGCACGATAAGGGAATTCGTGAGTATAATATTACTGCTGACGGGCCCGATATCAAAGATTCTTTCCGAAACTACGAACGGATTATCAGCGGTGCTCCTACTCGCGTTAGTATCGATGAAAAGGCGGAACTTTCTCGCATTGTTAGACGTTTTGAAGACAAACAGAGTTCCGAACCCTAAATTTAGTATCGTAGTATATTCTTTCCTAAGTTTAGTATCGTGCTATATTCTGTGGTGAAGAAAGGTTTTCTGCCGCTAGATTGATTTTCGTGTGAGGGGATGCGGTGAAAGGACAGCAATTATTTTATAGCTTCTTACCTGGTGTAACAGCAGCGGTATTAACAACTCAGCCTGCTTGGGCTGGTACTGCGAAATTAACTGGGGTACAACTGGCGTCTTCTCCTAGTGTTTTGACTTCTACTTATGGTCAACACTTGGCTGTAGACACCATAAATACGCAACTGCCCAACAGTGCAAATGTTAGTGTTCCAACCCTAGTACCTACTTTTGGTTTTACTAAACTCAGTGTGAAGCCTTTAAGTAATAGCAGTATTCCAGTATTTACGGCTGAAAATACTGTTTTGCCAATGAAGAAAGATGAAGGTAGATTTTTAAGTCTGACGCCTACCTCTAATCCTTCTCAACAGCCAGATGTGAGCCATTTTGCTCAAAGCAAGCAAAAACAGAGTAATTCAGACCTGAATGGGCAGAAATTAAAGAAGATCCTAGTTCCTAACTACACTTCAAAACCCGCTTCTGTCCAAAAAGAAATTTTGTCTCTGTCTTCTGCACAGCAGCCAGTAGGTCAAAAGATAAATACTGTTACTCAGTTACAAACATTTTTACAAACTTCAGCCACAGGTGGAGGAACAGCAAAACTGTTGTCAGCGCAGAGGTGTCCACAGGAGTTAGGAAAAAGCAAAACTGACTCCTCGACTAATTTGCTACTGGCCTCAAGCACCTGCTTACAACAAAATGCTATTGGCCTCGTGGCTCAAAGTAATACCCCGATTCCGACAGATTCGACGCCAACTCCCACTGTACCGGAAACTGTAATTCCGACATCGGGGGGTTCGGTACAACCTTCCACTGTGCCAGGAACCGTAGTTCCGACATCGGGGGGTTCGGTACAACCTTCCACTGTGCCAGGAACCGTAATTCCGACATCGGGGGGTTCGGTGCAACCTTCCACTGTGCCAGGAACCGTAACTCCTGCACCCTCAGGGCCGGTGCAAGTTCCAGAGAACCTGATTCCTAACTCAAATCCTCTGCAATTTCCCACCAAACCAGAGGAAGTGAGACTTCAGGGGAATCAGCCGATTACTTTGGCACAGGCTTTGGAGTTAGCACGGCGTAACAATCACGATCTCCAGGTGTCGTTATTGGAGCTAGAACGCAATAAGGCGGCTCTACGCGAGGCGCAAGCTGCTTTGTTGCCCACTCTGGGACTTAGCACCGATCTGACTCGTAGTCAGTCTGCTAGTGGTCAGCTTCAGGACGCATTAAACGGGCCATTTGCCCCTCAGCAAGATAAACCCGGTACATCTTTTTCTGGCCAGGCACAACTTTCATATAATATCTACACTTCTGGGAGAGTGCAAGCTAGCGTCAAAGCGGCTGAAGAACAAGTGCGTTTTAATGAGTTGGCTGTAGAAACTCAGTCTGAGACAATCCGTCTGAATGTTGCCACTGACTACTACAATCTGCAACAAACCGATGAACAAGTACGGATTGCCCAATCGGCTGTAGGAAACTCTGAGGCGAGTTTGCGTGATGCCGAAGCTTTAGAGCGGGCTGGGGTTGGTACGCGGTTTGATGTGTTGCGATCGCAGGTGAATTTAGCAAATGCCCAACAAAATTTAACTAATGCTAGATCCCAGCAGACAATCTCCCGTCGTCAATTAGCAACTCGGATCAGTTTGCCTCAAGGGATTAATATCAGTGCGGCTGACCCTGTACAATTAGCTGGTCTTTGGAATCCAACACTAGAACAAAGTATTGTGTTGGCTTATCAAAATCGTCCAGAACTGCAACAGCAGTTAGCACAACGCAATATCAGCGAACAACAGCGTCGACAAGCCCTTGCAGAACTAGGCCCTCAAATTAGTTTGGTAGGCAGCTACGACATCCTAGACCAGTTCAATGATAATGTCAGCTTTACTGATGGTTATTCATTCGGAGTTAGGGCAACCCTAAGTTTGTATGACGGAGGAGCCGCAAGAGCAAGGGCGGCTCAGTCAAAAGTTAATATTGCGATCGCAGAAACTCAATTTGCTGAACAGCGCAACCAAATTCGCTTTCAGGTAGAACAAGCCTATTCTACCCAGCAATCTAGTTTGGAGAATGTTCAAACCGCTAATACTGCTTTAGAACAAGCTAGGGAAGCTCTACGTTTAGCGCGTTTGCGATTCCAAGCTGGTGTAGGCACTCAAACTGATGTTATTAACTCTGAAAACGACCTCACACAAGCTGAAGGTAATCGAGTCACAGCAATTTTGGATTACAATCGCGCTTTAGCTCAGTTACAACGGTCTGTTACCCTCAGAGCATTACGCTAAAACTGCTGACTTTAATATCCTAATTAAAAATTCAAAAAGCCTCATTTTCCAATAATTACATTGAAGAATGAGGCTTTTTGGTCAAAAAAAACCTATTTGTAACAGGAATTTTGTGAAATGATATAGCATAACTGAGTGATAGATCGCTCCCCTTGTCAAAGATTCATGACTAAAGTAACGTCTCAAGAGATTGCACAGTTTCGCTCTCAATTGGCAGATGATCTCAGCGATATGGAAGCGCTGGATTTGATTGAAGACTGTGAGGGAGATTTAGAAGATGCTGCGATGACGCTAGCTATCCGCGCCGGACAACAGCCAGAAAGAGCAAATTCTGAGTGGTTAGATGCTTTAGCTAGAAAATGGCGTGTCGTCATTTGCGAACAAGAATATCGAGAAGATTTACTTAATACTTCTCTTCAAAAGATGATGGAGCATTTAAAAACAACACCAACCTTTCCTAAGATTTTGGCAGCACCAGTTTTAATATATGTCCTCAAGCAGGGCGTGAACAATTTTTGTGAACCACTAGATTTGCTCAAGTGATTGGATAATGTACATTTAACTCCTAACTCCTACTCAATACAAGATTGATTCGACCAGGACTGATACGCTGTTAATTAAGGCAAAACTTCTATTAGACAAATTGTAAAATCAATGAATTACCTTGTTGCCGTATTACCTGACCGGATTCAAGCCGAAGCTGCCTACTTAGCCTTAGAAAAAGAAGGCATAAACAGTACTATCCTGGGGAGGGGGTATAAAACGGCTGATGAGTTCGGCTTAATTGACCCCAAAGACCAAGCTAAAAAGCAAGCAAAATTGATGGCAACCTGGCTGATACCATTTGGCTTTTTTGCAGGTTTTACATTCAGCCTCATCACAGGTTTAAATACTTTTTCCTGGGCAGGTGAAGTTGGCAATCACATCGTTGGCGGACTGCTGGGTGCTGCTAGTGGTGCGATGGGTGGTGTGATTGTTGGCGGCGGAGTTGGTTTACTCGTAGGTGGTGGTGATGCTTTACCTTATCGCAATCGCTTAGATGCAGGTAAATATTTAGTTGCTGTTCAAGGTTCTGAAACTCTTACTCGGCAAGCAACGCGAATATTACGTCAGTTTGATCCAGAAAATATCCAAGGTTATGCTGACACAAATACTGTGTATTGAACCTCAGATAATGCTGGAGCCCTCAGTTTAACTTCTGACGGTTCCGCATTCTCCACTATTGGATTTTCTGAGGGATTATCTGACATAGAAGTTCACACGTCACTCTAAGCAGATGGTTTGGTTAATGCTACTTCATTAGTTTCGGCACTAAAAGCGGCTGCCAGTTCAGGACTGGCGATCGCAACGGCGCTTTCATGCCATTCATGGATGATTGCAATAGGGATTAAAACTCTGAGTGCTGGAACTATCAAAAGAAAAGCATGAGAGATTTTTAGACTAGATAAAATGCCGCGTCAATAATTGCTTGAGAAAGTTAGAATCAAGATAGTTATAGCAGATTAATTCTCAATTCATAACTCATAATTTTTAAGAATGTTGCCACGAGAAGAACTTTTAAAAGGTGTTGAAAATCGAGATAGTGTAGCTCGTGTAATCGATCAAGCAGAACAAGCAATCAAAACTTGGGAAGTGGTTTTGACAGATTTTCTATCTCCTCCAGAATTGGTGGAAATTCAACGGGTGTTTAACCGATTAACAGAAGTGCAATTAGTGGCGTGGGGTGGATATCCGCAAGCTGAACGCCAAAGAATAGCGATCGCTCGTTCGGAACTTCCCTTAGATCAATCTCAAGTCAGCCTTGTGGCTGTGGAAATCGCTGGTAATTTCCTGTTTGATACCGCCTCTCACCGCGACTTTTTAGGCGCAATGTTGGGGACAGGAATTGTTCGTGAAAAGACGGGAGATGTAATTGTTTTAGGAGAACGAGGGGCCCAAGCGATTGTTGCACCAGAGTTGGTGGAATTTTTGGAAATGAGTCTGAAACAGGTGCGATCGGTTCCTGTGAAAACTCAGCGGATTGAGATAACTGAATTAAGGGTTCGGGAACCAAAGAAAAAAGAATTAACTACTGTGGAGGCTTCTTTGCGATTAGATGCGATCGCATCTGCTGGTTTTGGCATGTCTCGCAGCAAAATGGTTGATTTCATTGATGCTGGTGATGTCCGCGTCAATTGGAAGGAAGTTACTCAAGCTAGTTCTCAAGTCAAATCAGGCGACTTAATCGCCATTCGCTCTAAAGGGCGTTTAGAAGTTGGGGAAATCGCTGTGACAAAAAAAGATCGTTACCGAGTTCAATTAACAAGATACATCTAAGAAAAGAAGAGTTAGGAGTTAAAAGTGAAAAGTTAAGAATTTTAAATTTATCACTTTCTTTAACTCCTAACTCCTAATTCCTTAAGCTTTAAAATGTTTTGCTAACATATTCAGCAGAAGTTTACGCGGCACAAGCCGAGATAATTTGCTTCTAATTTGAGTGTTAGTATCAGAACTAATAACAGTTGGATAGCCTTTTTCTAAAGCCTCTAAAGACTCCCAAACCACTTTTTCAGAAGAATATACTTTATCTGTACTACTTGCCAGTGATGGAGGAAAATTAGCTTCTGCAAAAAAGTTTGTTTCTATCGGCCCTGGACAAGTGACTAAAATACGGACACCATATTGATAATTTTCTGCCCATAATGCTTCACTAAAGCTGAGAATAAAAGCTTTACTGGCAGCATAAACAGAAAGGTATGGTATCGGTTGAAATGCCGTAATAGAAGATACATTAATAATGCTTCCAGAACGGCGTTGCCGCATCAAGGGTAGAAATTTATGGGTTAAATCTACCAATGCCAAAATGTTTAATTGTACGATTTTGACTTGTCTTTCTCCATCCCCTTCGGCAAAGTCGCCATAGTAACCAAAACCAGCATTGTTGATTAATAAGTCAATAGTTAAATCCTTTGCTTTGGTGACATCAAATACACTAGCAGCGGCATTAGGTTCTGTGAGGTCTTTGACTATAACCTCTACTTGAATTTTGTGTTGTTCTTGTAGTTGTTTAGCTAATTGGCTTAATTTTTCTTCAGAACGAGCAACGAGTACAAGATTTGTTTTGCGTGCAGCTAGTTCTTGAGCAAAGGCTTTACCAATACCACTAGAGGCACCGGTAATTAAAGCAGTTGGCATTCTACATATTCAGATAGTTTTTAATCACTTATAAATCTTATCTATGCTGACTATAAGTTTTAACTACCCAAAGTAATATACCCAAAAGGATAAAAGCAATATTCATACCAATTCTGTATAAAGATGCGCTTAACCTTCACAAAAGAATGGTATCAGATATGAAGTGAGGGTCTGCTTCCTCTATTCAAAACTTATCCTTACCTAAGATTTGACTTTCGGAAGCGATGTGAATTCTCCAAATACACCAATATGGGATATTCTTAAATCTTCTTCATCTATATATTGAACAGACGAGTCTATTTTTTCTGGTAATTCTCCGTGCTGGCATGACCACTCAAATACAAATTTAGAGTCTAGATGTTTGAGGTTAGAAAATATCTGCTTCCATTGGCTTCGTCGAATTCGATTTCCCCACCTGGATTGTAATTCTCTCGAATAGGCTTCTTGTGGATAGGCAAAGAAATCAAATGGTCTTTCACTTAAATTTTTATGATCCTCTAAATGAATAAGATGAAACATAAAGCCATCTTCAGAGAGGCTACTTACAATATTTTCTAAAAGTGGCACAACATCATCAACTGGTACATGCTCCAACACAGATTTGGAAAATACAAAATCTATTTTTTCTTTACTAGGTAGTTGTTGAGATAAATCAATTGGAGCAACGTATTCTATACCCAAGTCGTGTAAGGCTTCTACAGAGAAATTTTTTAATGAAAGTAGTTTATTTAAACGTAAATAGATAATCTCGCGATCTTCAAATGTAGATAGACTATCTAAGATACTCCAATCTACAGACTTACACACAGCTTTGAAAATATTATCGAGTTGTAATAATGGGTAAATATCCGTTGCATAAACCTTTTTTGCTCCGAGAAGATAAAATACTAACGAATGAGTCAGTAACCACCCACTGCCAATTTCAAGACAAATTTTGTCACGCAATGCATATTTTTCTTTACCAACCAGAAGCAGATAAATAGCAACTTCATTAGCACAAATATCAAGTCTTTTACCTGCAACAGCTAGCTTGCTTGAATGCACTTTATTATGTAAAGATTGATATAGATCGGACGATCTAATAATTGATTTTGTGCGTTCATCAAGGAGATTCTTTACTAAATTTTTCATTTTGCACACCTCTCTCGCTTAATTTATTAGGAATTTAACACAATACTGTTAACTGTACCAGTAACATGAGTTCCTATATAAGAAAATCATCTCACCTTTTTTGCTTCTTATACAATTACGTTCAAGAGCATCTTTACTGATGGATAATAGAAACCTTGGAATTCGGAACTGGGATTAGGAGTTAAGGATTTTTTAAGATTTAAATAGGGATTTAGCGGAAAGTCGAGCTAGTCGCTTGGTATTAGTATCAGTGGTAGCAAGTAATCGAGCGTCAAGAACTTCCCTATTTGGTTAAACTGAATTTTCCTCAAACTCGGATGTTCTCAATAGTGATTTTCATGGCGACTCGAAGTCATCTTGAATTGCTAATTACCATTTTTCAGACCAATAAATGATTTCTGAGGCAGAACTATTAATAGCCACGCCGTAGCTATCTCCATGATTCCACTTGAAACCAGGTCTACCTTTGTCATCTGTATTTAATACCAATATTTCATAAGTCGGTGGGAAAGATTCTGTAGGTGAGTCACTGGTGTAGAAAAAAGTTGTCGGCACACCGTTAGGCTGGTTGATGTGGTCATTTGTATTACCACCCCTATATTTGTGCTTGGCACTATTTCTGTATTGTGAAAGTAATTTTTCAATTTTGTTTGGTGGCTCTTTTAGTCTAATTTGGAAAAAACTACTTCCCTGCAAAATTTCGGGAGAGTAAGCAATGCGAACGTTTTTGGCATCAGCAGGAATCTCATTAGGAAAGTGTTTTATCTGGTCATTATCAGACCATAGTTGATTACGGATTTCTCTATAGCGTGAGGCATCAGTGATGATTTTAGGCTCACCAGTACTGCTAAAAGTTGTTCTCATAAAAAAGCTTCCCCCGACAATACTAAGACTAGCAAGGGCTAATAAAAATTGCGATCGCTTCATCAAGTTGGGTGTGTCTAACTTTTACAGTCATATACCCAACTAATAAACTATATTCGTACTATTGCGGATATCCTATTAGAGATATTAACAGAAACTTTGTGTATCCAGAGGTAATTTGGGATATTTGTAAAATTACTGTGAAGCTAGTCAATGTTGCCTAGTCAAATACCGTAGATGCTATTCATTGAGGTTAGTACTGCTGCTGTAGCTAACGAAATCAATTCTACAGCCATTTAATTTTTAAATTCTTCCTGATGCAGCAATCACTAAAGCGGATATATAAATAGTAGATGCACCTTAATTAAATCACAGCCCTCAGCTTTTAGTTGGGGGCTTTTTTTATTACTAATATCTTTTTGAATTTAGGAAATAGTTTTGTCGTAAATCTAATTTTCCCGGATATGGCAATAACTAAAGCGGATTAATAAATGGTAGATGCACCTTAATTAAATCAAAGCCTTCAACTAAAAGCTGAGGGCTTTTTTATTGCTGATATTTTTTCAGACTGGAAGAAAATAAATTTGGATGCTAGTTAAATATTCCCGGATATGGCAATCAATAAAGCGGATTAATAAATGGTAGATGCACCCTAATAAATTACAGCCCTCAGTCAAAAGCTGAGGGCTTTTATTATTTAAATATAGAGGGCAGTAAACTAGGAGCTAACCAGACTGCATAACCAATAAATCCAAACAGCAAGCTAATCAGGGCAGTAATGCCATAGCCGATGCAAATTAATAAACCGTCAGATTCAATGGTGGCAACAGTCAAAAGTAAAATACCTATAGTGGGGATAGGATTTGTAAACGGAATTGGTAATATTAGTAATACTGTTAATAAAGAGATACAAAACCCATTAATTCGCCAAATCAAATGATTATGGGCTATTTTTGCTAATCGGGGACGGGCAATTTTCTGTAAAACTTTGGTAAGACGCCCCAAATTTTGCAAAAGCAACTGGGCGAAGGGACGAGGAAATTTGTAGTTAGCGATTCTTTTTGGTAGCCAAGGCGATCGCCTCCCTAAAACCATTTGCCCTGATAATAGTAAACAAGCACCACCAAAAGGGCCAGTTAATCCCGGTGGCATAGGAAATAAAAATGGCAAAACTAATAACGTAATTACCAGGCTGAAGCCTCGTTCTGAGGTTTCTGCCAAAATATCACCTAGAGTTAGCGGTTGTTCAGCTAGGCGTTGCAATAGGGACTTTATATCTTGAGAAAATCTCAGATGCATTTGGCGTGAATTGATGCGAGTTCCCACTTTCTAGCAGGGAGATAGGGAGATGAGGGAGAATAACTCTTAACTCCTGATTTTTGGGGGTACTAAAACAGCTATAGCTTTAGGTATAACCCGAAAATGAGCAGGTGTGTAAGTAGTGATTTCACCATCTGTATTGATAGGGCGCGGTTTATGAGTATGTAGCTCTATTTCTTGACCTTGAAGAGAGCGTACACTCTGCCAATGTATATGTTGCCCTTGTCGCATTGCAGGTAGTAATAATATCATCTGCCACCAGTGTTCAATTTCCAAGCTATAAAGGTCTAGTCTTTGATCGTCTATTGCGGCATCGTCAGCCACGGCCATACCACCACCGTAATAGCGGCCGTTACCCACAGCAATTTGCACTGTTTTGACGCGAACTAATTCACCGTTAATCGCAATCTCGGCTGTAAAAGGTCTAGATTCCCAAATTACTTGCAATGCAGTAGCAGCATAAGCAAATACTCCCCAACGGCGCTTGACTTCTTTGGTAAGTCGTTGAGTAATTTTTACACTCAATCCCAGGCTGGCAACGTTAAAAAAATGCTTGCCATTCACACAACCCAAGTCGATGCGGCGTAAATTTTTATACGCAATAATTTTGCAAGCTTCGTTGAGGGAATTCGGGATTCCCAAAGTTCTCGCTAAATCGTTAGCAGTTCCTAATGGCAAAATTCCCAAAGGCAACTGAGTATCAACTAAAGCATCTACGGCAGCATTGAGAGTGCCATCTCCGCCGCCAATAATTACCAAGTCAACTTGATGCTGATAGCGATGTATAACTTCAGCAAGATGTTTGGGATCTTCTGTAGACTCTTCAATTAAATCAAAGTCGAGTGTCTTCAGATATTGAATCGCTTCCGACAGACCCTTTTGCCCTTGGCGGGCATGACGATTTACTAACAGCAGTGCGCGGGAACTCATGGTTAGTACCTTTTGTAGTTGATATGTCGAATTATCCGCATCTATATATTCTGCTTAAAGTTGACTATAAAAAAGTGTTCAGCCTGTGATTGAATACCATTTGCAGCAGGGAATAGGGAACTCTTGACTGGATTGAAAGTGTCTTGGTATATAGCTTTTTATGAGACTTCATCAAATATAATTATTAATCTTTGTATGAATTAATTTTAGGTATTTTTATAAAATAGGGAATTAGTAAAATAATATTATGCCAAAAAAAAGAGATATTTTTCATTAATCTAGATACATATTTGGAGATTAAATTTGTATAAATACTATGAATAATCATAATTCTTTGTGAAACTGTACAAAATCAGGCTTTCTACGATAAGTTGCTTAACCAATTTATTCTATGGGAACTCCAAGAAATAAATTATCCAATATTGTGGGGTGGGCAACATGAGCGCTCAGTCTAGAGGGCGGGCGAGACGCTCACCCCACAAGAGTTAATTGGATATTTTTTTATTTGGAATTCCCTATACAACCTCATAGGTAATCGATATTATAATTATTTAATTTTTGTTTGAGCGAGAAGAAATTATATATGTCAACTTCTGCTGTGACAGATTGTAAATTGTCTATTCTAAAGCGATCGCACCTTGAAAATGACTCTTGCGTGTAAATCCCCACCTTCATTTTTAATTTTACTTTTATGACTTTTTCGGGTTGGTATCGCCACCAATAATTGCTTGAAATACGTCCCCTAGTAAAGAGAAAAATGCTGCAAATAATATTATAAGCATTAAACTTGCAAGGGCTGCAAAGGGAGAAACAATAAACAAGATTAAAAGCCCAAATATCAAAAGTTTTAGTAATGTCTTATTCATCTTTTTTTATTTATGATGTTTTCTACGAATAATCGATAAATCACCCATCTGTCACCTGTCCTCTGTTAGATTTAACCTGTCCGCGCTTAATTTTATGATCGAGGCGCTTTCTTTGAGAACTGCGGGTTGGTTTGGTGGGTTTGCGTTTTATCGTGACTACAACTGCACTTTGAATGAGTTCTTGCAATCGTTTCAACGCTGACTCGCGATTGTTCTCTTGGCTTCGATGTTCTTGGGCTTTAATAACGATGACTCCTTCTTGGGTGATGCGTCGATCGTTGAGCTTTAAAAGCTGTTGTTTATAATAATCGGGTAATGATGAAGCCACAATATCAAAGCGCAAGTGAATCGCAGTGGAAACTTTGTTAACATTTTGGCCTCCTGCTCCTTGCGAGCGAATCGCAGTAATTTCAATATCAGTCTGTGGGATAATAACTTTGTTGGAAATTTGTAGCATTACTCACAAGGCAAAAGAGGAACTTTGAAATTTAGGATGAAAATCTTTTATTCGGTTTGTTCGGGAAAATCGATTACTACGTCTTGATCTTCATTATTGTTCAAATCCACCTCTAAAGTCTGTCCTTGGATTGTCACTTTATCACCTGGTACTAATCGCCTTCCTCGTCGGGTTTCTAGCATACCGTTTACTTGGACATCGCCACCTTGAATCATCAGCTTGGCTTGTCCTCCAGTTGGTACTATACCCATCAATTTTAAAAATTGATTTAACTTAATTGTGTTGTCTCTGATTTTCTTCATCGTGAATAAAACTACATTACTTTAATTGTATCGTGGCGTTATCAAGGTAAAGTGTGAATCTGTTGCGCTACATCTCAGCCGATATTAAATAAAATACAACCTCAAGTGTTTTGTCTAGTTTAAATGCCTTTTTTTAACGCAGAGGAACACAGAGGTAAACGCAGAGATACGCAGAGTTTTGCTAAAGTTGATTCGCGATGAATTAATGAAATGTTGTACTTGGTCACGAACTGATATGCGGATCTGGAAGGTTGCTGAGTCGAACAATGGGAAGATGAATTTATACTTAAAAATCAGCAATTTTAGGTAAAAATACAAATTGGCTGAGTTGGAGTCAGTATTTGTATCTTCATAAAAGCATCGCGATCGCTCTAATAAAAACTGTAATGCCAATTTATTATCTATAATGTTGATCGACAAAACTGCCAGATATAGGCTCAAAAACTAGTCTGGGAGGTTATTTTAGTTTGTTCAGGGGACTGGATCTATGATTAAGCTTGGTTTATTGGTACAGTCCCAGAATAACTCTTTGGGTATCGGAAAAGTTACGGAAATATCTGATACTAATGCGATCGTTGAGTATTTCTGCTCTATAGGGCAACGTCTCCAAAAAACGTTACCTTTAAGTTCGCTCTCTGAAGTCCAGCTTGAACCCCAAGCTAGATGCTACATTAAGTTCCCAACCCAGGAAAAATGGATAGTTGGCAGAGTTTTTATCTGGGATGATGATACAGAGATGTATCAAATAGATTTACCAGATAAGAAAACTGCGATCGCTTCTGTTGAAGACATTTACGTTCGTTGCAATTTACCCAACACAAATCCCATCGAAACTCTAGCGATGAAGGGTCACGAAACCCCCTATTTCCACGACAAAAGATTGGCTTTCGTGAAATCCTTGATTCAGCAACGCGCTGTGAGTCGGGGGATGACAGGACTGATTTCGGCAAATATCAATCTTTATCCTCACCAAGTTGAAGTAGTTAGGCGGGTACTAGAAGACCCAATTCAACGCTACTTGTTGGCAGACGAGGTGGGACTCGGAAAAACCATCGAAGCAGGTGCGATTCTCCGTCAGTTCCTCCTAGATGAGCCAAAAAGAGGTGCGGTAGTGATAGTTCCGCAATATTTGCTCAAGCAATGGCGGACTGAGTTAGAAAACAAGTTTTACATCTCCCATTTTGGCAAACGGGTAGCGGTGCTGGCGGTTGAAGATATCCATAAAATCAACCTGAAAGCGAAGATAGGTTGCTTAATTTTAGATGAAGCTCATCATATTGCAGCAATGGCGACCTCTAAGGATGCAGCAGTTCGCCAGCGTTTTCAGACTTGCAAAGAACTTGCTCATAAAAGCGATCGCTTACTTTTATTATCTGCCACTCCGGTTCTGAATCATGAGCAAGATTTTTTAGCCATGTTGCACTTGCTCGACCCAACAACCTATAAACTGGGTGATTTAGCAGGTTTCCGTACCAAAGTTGAAAGCCGTCAGCAAATTGGTAAAGTTCTGCTTTCATTTAAAGAAGGTGCAGAACCAGAGGTTCTCAAAAGCAACTTGCAGCAACTACGAAATCTCTTTGCTGAGGATAAGTATTTACTGAAGCTAGCGGATGATTTAGAAAATTGTTTACAAACAAATTCTACCGAGCAAGAGCAAATCGTCCAAGCGATTCGCGTCCATGTCAGCGATACCTATCGACTACACCGGCGAATGCTTCGCAACCGTCGCGCGGCGGTGGAAGATGTGATATTTGACCGCAACTTCACCCCCAAAGAAGAGTATGATTTAGACGAGCGATCGCTTGATATCCACGAAATCCTCAATCAATGGCGGAGTGTTGCCCCTCAAGAAAAGCAATATCAGCGAATCTTTCTGCTGTTATTTCTCGCTGCTGGCACTTGGTTAGGCATTTTAGAGCAGGTAATTAACGCCCGGTTAACTGGCAAGCCTCATGCTAAACTCATCCAAGAGTTTAAAGAAGATGATATTCGCATCTTAACTACAACCCCCAAATTCTCAGGGGAAGAAGAAATTCTGCAATCCTTACTAAAAATTATTCGTCAACCTCAAGAAGACGGACAACGGACGGAAAATTTAAAAACAGTACTGCTGAATCAGCTAGGTACTTACTTCAAAATCCCCGCAAACGTTCGCAAGAATCAAAACGAATTCATCACCAGAATCCAGCAGAGAATCAAAAGACCAATTACTGGCGATATTCTGCCCAAATTTGTTGTATTTACCAGCTTTGTGCAAACTTGTGGCGAAATTGTCCGGTATTTGTCTGATACCTTTGGTGCAGAGACAGTAGCCAGCCATCAATTTGGAGAATCACCAGATAAAGTTGAAGAAGGCTTAAATCGGTTCAAGAATAACCCAAACTGCTTTATTCTAGTATGCGATCGCTCTGGAGAAGAAGGGCGTAACCTCCAGTTTGCCGATTGGTTAATTCATTTTGACCTGCCTTGGTCGCCTAATCAATTAGAGCAGAGAATTGGCAGACTTGACCGCATTGGCAGCAAAATTGGCATTCAATCTACTGCCTTGATTGGCCCTTATTTGGAAGATAGTCCTCACAATGCTTGGTATAAAGTCTTAAAAGATGGCTTTGGTATTTTCCAGCAATCAATTGCCAGCCTCCAATTTTATGTGGATGAGAAACTTGCAGAATTAGAAACAGTTTTGTTTCAATCAGGTGCGGCTGGATTATTGGAGATAATTTCGCCAATTCAAGCGCAAATTGAAGTGGAAATAGCCAAAATTAGCGAGCAAAATGCTCTAGATGAAATTGATGCCAACGATGAAATTGCTACCGAGTATTTTCAAGAGCTAGATAATTACGATGCTCGTCATCTAGAAATGAAACGAGCAATTGAAGGCTGGATTTGCGACGCGCTGGGATTCAGGGGAATGAATAACCCAGATTCATCAGATATGCGACGTTATCAACCAACAACGCGTACCTTAGTTCCTATAAATGAGTTAAAAAACCGTTTTGCTGAGAGTTATCTAGACCAATTTGGTACTTATAATCGTAGAGTAGCAAACCAGAATGCTGGGATTAAGCTGTTTCGAGTTGGCGAAGGATTTGTTGAAGCACTCTTGAACTATATAAACTGGGATGATCGGGGTGAAGCCTTTGCAATGTGGCGCACTGATACATCTTGGGATGCTAAAGAAGGAAAAGAGTGGTTCGGTTTCCAATGCAATTATGTAGTCGAGACAAATTTAAGAAGTGCCAAACAAGTTTTACTAGATAATAAACTAGATAATTCTCAATTCAAAAACTTGCAAAGACGCGTTGATGCTTTATTTCCGCCAATTATAGAAACTATCTATGTTGATGGTCGCAAAGAGCCAATACGCGTTGTCGAAGATAAAGCACTCTTAAGCATTCTGCAACGTCCATATAAAGATAAAAACAATAATCAAGGACGAGATTACAATCTAGCAAAAGAGCGCTTAGGAATTATTGACGATTTTGTTGACCCTAGTAAATGGCAAAATTTCTGCTATCAAGTGCGTAACACTTCTTCAGAATTACTTTTCAATCGTCCCGATTTTATTGAATTATGCCAAAATTGTGCTATCGTTGCTGAAAAGAAATTAAGCAATCGAGTCGAACAATTACGCCTGCGTCTGAATCAGCAAAATTGGGATCAGGCATTAGCTGAAGAAGTGAAGATAGAAACTGCTTTAAATGCAGCCATTCTAGAGGGAATTCGTCAGCCGCTACTCAGGCTTGATTCCGTAGGTTTCATCATTGTATCGGGGCGATCGCTTGTACAATTTGAGTGATATTATGCGCGATTAAATAGCCTTAGGAACTATGCCGGAGACAATCTGCCTCCGGTCATTCTATCGAATCAGATTGACTACTTGGCGTTGCTGCTAGTTCTGGTAGGTACAATCTATCTTCACTAGCATCATACTCAAACAATTCGGCATAACGCCCCCAATCTACGGCTGTGGCAAATTGCCGTTCGGCTTCTTCATGGGGATAATATTCATCAAGTAAATCGATAAAGAAATCCGCTCGCATTGAGCGATTCCGTTTTTCCCGCAATGTCTGCACCATACTAACGACGACTGGCACATTTGATAGTACTTGCTGCCGGAATAGGTCTTTACTGCGAAGAATAGTTGTAGTTGCGAAATCTTCTCCAATTTTGGTGAGAAAAACATCTCCTTGGGCAACCTCAGCAAAACCCAGCATCACGGTTGCATCAAGCATTGGTAGGAGATCGTCAACAGCTAGCCGGATTCGTTCTGCCAAACGGGGAATATCATCTTTGCCCTCTGGTTGATCGACAATTAACTCCAACAGACCGCTAATACCGCCGACTCTGACATGAGGCAGGGGTTTGGCATAGGGCGATTCTTGGATTGCAGCAGGCGATCGCGGTACTTCTATAGTAGTTGATGTGGTTGTTGCAACTGCCCCAGTTACTTCCACGTCCGGGTTAGTCATCACCGTGTAGATATAATCTATCAGTGATTTGAAGCGGATACTGGTGCGATCGTGAGGCCGTGGCAGATCAATCACCACCTCACCGCGAATATACCCCGGATTTGATCCTAAGATAATTACCCGATCTGCCAAAAACAAGGCTTCTTCAATGTTGTGGGTGACAATCAAAATACTTTTGGATGGAAATGTGCCAGCATTCCATAAATCATCAATTTCCCCCCGCAGGTTCTCAGCTGTCAATACATCGAGGGCGCTGAATGGCTCATCCATGAATAGTACTTGCGGCTCCAGCACAAATGCCCTAGCAAAGCCAACCCGCTGTCTCATTCCCCCCGACAACTCTTTAGGATAGGCACTTTCAAAACCATCCAAACCTACCAAGTCAATAGCTTTTAGCGCTCGTTGTCGTCGCTCATCTCGACTAACACCTTGGGCATCTAGCCCTAACTCGACGTTTTCTTGTACTGTCAGCCAGGGTAGCAGTGCAAAGCTTTGAAATACCATTGCGACACCAGGGTTAGCACCTTGCAGGCGTTTACCATTGCTGATTACCCTACCTTCACTTGCTGGAATCAAGCCGGCCATAATCCGTAGTAAGGTACTTTTGCCGCTACCACTGCGCCCTAGTAATGCTACTACTTCACCCGCAGCTACCGTCAGATTAATGTTGCGGAGAACCTTAAATTCCCCTTTGCCCTCTGGTAGTGGAAAACTCTTATTGACTTGTTCGACAGCGATTAATACGTTATTAGTAACTTGGGTAGTCATCCTTGCTCCTCTAGCGAACGATGGTTTAGAGATGGTATTTGGTTTCTGCTAACTCATACAGTCGTCGCCAAAAAACTCTGTTCAGTCCAACAACTAATAGGCTCATCATTCCAATCCCCAGGGTAATGCGAGGCCAGTCACCTGCTCCGGTGGCGTGAGCAATATATGCTCCCAATCCGTTAGCAGTTAGGGTAGTTGACCCCCAAGCGACAACCTCAGAGACAATACTGGCGTTCCATGCGCCACCGGTAGCAGTGACGCCACCTGTTACCCAGGCGGAGAAGATGCCGGGAATGATTAATTTGCGCCACAGCAGCCAACCACGCAAACCGAGGCTGGTTGCCATCTCGCGCAAATCAGTTGGGACGCTCATCGCTCCAGCAATGGAGTTGAAGAGGATGTACCACTGTGCGCCCAGGGACATCAACAGAATACTACCCCAATCAATGCTGATATGGGAACGGATAAAAAAGAGGGTAGCGAAGGGAAAGATAAAGTTTGCTGGAAATGAAGCCAGGAATTGCACCACAGGCTGTAACAAAGTTGCTAATCGGGGATTAAACCCAATGGCTACTCCAACGGGTGTCCAAACTAGAGTTGAAAATACCAGCAATACCAGTACACGTAACAGAGTGAGTAATCCCAGCCCAAAGGTTTTGATGACTTCACTTAGTCCCACTGTTGTGAAAATGAAGTGCAGCCCGACAACCAATAGCCCACCAATTACTACCAGGAGGATCGAGTTGTAGAGGCGATCGCCTATTTCTTGCCCACCAGTCTCCACAGCACGGGGAGTTCGCAGTGGCGTTAGCAGTGAGAGAATACGATTGATCGCTTCACCCCAAGGAGCTAACACCCGCCCCAGCAGACGAGGGATTCGGGCTGCTTTTAGCAGATCGTAAACCCAGGATTCGGGGGCTTGGGCTGCGGCACTCTGTTCCAAGCGAAACTTATCTGCCCAAGCGACTAACGGTCGCCAAAATAGTTGATTTACTAGGATAATTACGATCGCGATCGTCAATAGCGCCCAACCCAAAGCAGGTAAATTCTCGGCGGTAACTGCGGCTGCTACGTAAGAGCCAATTCCCGGTAACGTATATTGCTGGTTGAGTACACTGATCGCTTCACTCGCCGCGACAAAAAACCAGCCACCTCCAAAACTCATCATTGCATTCCACAGCAGCCCAATCATGGCCGTAGGCAATTCCAGTTTGGTGAAGCGCTGCCATCCCGACAACCGATAAAGCCTGACGGCCTCATCCAGTTCCGGTGGTAGTGTTCGCAGCGAGTGGTAGAACGAAAAGGTCATGTTCCAGACTTGGCTGGTGAAAATTGCAAAAATCGATGCTGCTTCTAGTCCTAATAGGCTTCCGGGAAACAGGGCAATAAAACCTGTAACCGTAATAGATAAAAAGCCTAGTACTGGAACTGACTGCAAGATATCGAGTAGCGGAATCAGAACTCTTTCAGCCCGGAGGCTTTTGGCAGCAATGTAACCATAAATTAAAGTGAACAGCGTTGAGTAAAACAGGGCAATAAACATTCGCAGAGTTGAGCGCCCAGCGTAATAGGGTAAATTACGCGGGTCAAGACTGATACCTGGTACTACATCTGGTGGTACAAAGCTCACCAATGTTCCAGCACCAACACGTGCAATCAACGCCAGCAGCACTAATGTGCCAAGAATGAGGGCAATATCAGCCAGACCAAAAGGCAGCCGTCGGAGTGCTTCAGGGGAAGGAAAAGTTTGCTTCAGCATTTAACGATAATTAGAGGGCCGGCATACCTTTTTTGAGCTAATAATACATTACTGCCCCCCGTGTACAACGGCAAATAATCTAGTTTATGGTCAATTAACTCTGCTGCGATCGCTAACGAAGTAGTTTATGTTTTCGTGTATTACAGTTGAGATTGCACAGTTTTTACTGTCGAGCAACCCTCATTTTCCCCGGTTAATCCAAACGCCTCTCAATCCAGCGGCTTTCGCTGCATGATAGTCTTCGACAATGCTATCGCCAATATGCCATGCGGCCTCTGGGGAACATTTATGTTTATCTAAAGCGATCGCAAAAATTTGAGGATCGGGTTTAGCTGCACGTACCTGGGTAGA
This sequence comes from Nostoc sp., assembly GCF_036916655.1. Lineage (GTDB taxonomy): Bacteria > Cyanobacteriota > Cyanobacteriia > Cyanobacteriales > Nostocaceae > Nostoc. The sequence continues at coordinate 30,255 of NZ_JBALFY010000064.1, read as the reverse complement.
AATGGTGACGGAGGTAAAAAACTCTCTCAATCCCAAACTTTGCAATACTGAATAAATCCGAGAATCAAAATTGGATAGCACCCCCAAGGTAACTCCCAAGCGCCGCCAGTTAGTTAAAGCTGGTAAGACATCAGGATAGACAAACCACGGTTCACCAGTACCAAAGTGGATGTAAAGTTCGCTAAAAAAAGCTGAAAAGTCAGAAAATTCCTTGAGAACACCTGCATTTTCAAAAGTGTTCAGGGCAATTATCCGCCACCAATCAAACTCGCGCTGGGGAATATCTTGCAGTTCCGCATCTGGAAATATCGGTGGCGGCGCTGATTTAAAGCTTTGAATGAAGGCTGTATTTAATGTTTCGGCTGAAACTATAACACCAAATTCTTGGGCTATCTGACTATAGACTTCACCCACACTACCTTTGACATCAAAAAGTGTACCCACAGCATCTAAAAAAATAACTTTCGGTTGTTCCATCAGTGTTGAATTTTAGATTTTGGCTTGTTAGAAAGTTTCTGTGGGTAGAGTCTAGCATCTACTAAATAAGTTGACGGAAATAAAACAAATCATCATATCATAGATGTCTTGGTTTTTCAGCAATCCCCAACCTGAAGTTACCGAGAAAGTGTTTCTATAATCGGACGTACTAGCCAATTAAAACCAACTTTCAGCTGATGGTCTAAAGTTGGTAGTCTGTATAAATAAGCAGCACGGCGGGCGACGTATGCCAATGGCCCATCTAGTTTAATTCCTAAACCAGTGAGAGTAGCATTGTCTATTCCTAGTGCCATCATTTCTCCTAACTGTTGGTAATGGAAGGGAAGAAGGGGGCGATTAGTCAGACTTGCCCAGATATTCCAAGCAGTATAATCAGCTTGTTGGAAAGCCGCTTGTGCGGTAGCGGGGACTTGCTGTCCTTCAGTATCATGACAGTCTGCTAAATCTCCCAAGGCAAAGATTTCTGGATGATCGATAACTTGCAGATTAGATGTAGTGGTGATTTGACCACGCTGATTTTGCTTGAGGGAAAGAGATTTGACTACGGGCGCAACCCTAGTTCCTACAGTCCAAATTACCAAATCTACGGGAATCGTATCTAACTGGTTTTTGTACTCTAGGGAAATGGAATTTTGCTCTATAGATTCGACTTTGGTTTCTAAGTCAAGAAACACGCCACGGGCTTCTATTGCTTTTTTTGCTGCTTCTCGATTAAATTCTGGGGAAGTTCGTAAGATTTGGTCAGCGATTTCAACGATCCGAAAGCGTCCTTTTTCGCCTAGTCTGTCGGCTAACTTACAGGCTAACTCTACACCACTGTAGCCAGCCCCAACGATCGCTACTCGAATTTTATCAGCATCCGATTCTTCTAAAAATCGCAGACGTTCTTCTAAACGATAGACATCAGAGATTGTGCGGAATGTATAGGCGTAGGCTGCTGCACCAGGTACTAAATCTAACGGTGTCTCACCTCCTAACGCCAGCACTAATCGGTCGTAAGGGATTTCTGGCCCTTCTTGGATATTTACCCGTTGCTGGTCGATATCAATACCAGATACAACCCCTTGATAGAAACGTACACCAGTGCCCTGTAAAAGTTCTTCAAAGGGTGGGGCAATTTCCCAAGTTTGTAATTCGCCAGTGAGTAATTCGTAAAGTAAAGGAGAGAATAAGAAGCGATCGCTTTGATCTACCAAAACAATTTCGGGCTTTTGCGTCGATTCCCAAGGTAATTGACTTAAGCGCAGGGCTGTGTATAGACCACCAAAGCCCCCGCCAAGGATACAAATTCTAGAAGTTTGTTGAGTCATTTATTCTATCTATGGGAAAGTCAATACTAGTTGGATAACTAACTTCAGGGTAACTGAAACGGAAAGACCTGGATCAAAAGAAGCAGGGGGCAGGGGGCAGGGAGCAAGGGGGCAGACTGAGACGGAGCTTGTACTCCGCCCCAGTTCGAGCGCCCTGGAAGGGCTTCTCTTCTCTTCTCTAAGAGAGGCTGCGCCCTAAGCGTAGCTATGCCGCAGGCTTTACGAGACGCTCCGCGAACGTACCCATGCTTGGCGCAAAGGGGAAGCGTTTGCTCCCCCTGCTCCCTGCCCCTCTGCCTCTTCGGTGAGATGGTCAACTCAGAATTAGGCATTACTCACTCCAGCTTAGAGAAAAGAGTTTCCCAGTCAATTACAGATGGTCTTTGTCCTTGGTTGATTATTTCAAAAATTTTCCTAGAACTACTTGGCTGAAAAAGAGATTCTACAGAAGCGCTGGCTACGTCAATCCGACTGGTATCACCTGAAAGTGTATCGCCAGTGCCTACGACTACACCGTATTTACCTCCTGTTTTTGCCTTCAGAAGGGTATTGAGGTCGTATGAGGTATAGGGCCCGTCTATCAGGCGTCCTGGGCGGATAATGGTGTAGGGCAATCCTGAATTAATAATGGACTCCTCACCTTTTTGTTTGGCATCCAACACGCCAAAGGCATTAAGAATACTAAAAGGAAACTGATTTTTACGGAGAATTCCACAAGAAGAAACGAAAACGAATCGTTTCAAATTCCGGGGTGCTGCTGCCACTAGATTTCTGACACCTTGGGCATCGACCTTTGCCGGACTATTCTTTGCTTTTGCTTCACTAGATTTGGGGTTAAGGAAAGTGATTCCCCATTCAATCAAGTTCGGGGGTTGGTCAAACTCCCAGCGCGCAGAGGGAAAGGCGGTAGTTCCAGTACAATTTATGATGTGGGTAACATTTTGGGTTGCAGCTGGCAGTGTCGCTGGCTGGCGAATGTCACCAACAGCAATTTCCACTCTCTGGTTAAACATCTTTTCAGCTTTTACGGTATTGCGTGTCAAGACACGAACTTTCAAGCCTTTCTCTAGTAACTTGCCTACCGCCAGTTGTCCTACGCCACCAGTAGCACCAGCAACTAGTACCAAATCTTCAACTGAAGTTTCAAAAGAAGTCATAAAGCGCCCTTGAGATAGTCTATTGTTAATCTACTGAAAAAATGGCATCGGGCAGTATTTCTAAGTGTTGAGTAATGAGTAATAAGTAATGAGTAATAAGTAAAAATACCAGTTCCCAGTCCCCAGTCCCCGTTTCATCGGGAATGCCTTTTGCCTCTCTTGCTAAATTAAAATTTTTGCTCATATCTGCTAAATATGTGGTTTTCTGCCTGAAAAATGGGAATTTTAGGAAAGGGGCAAAGTCCCTAAAACTAAATCAGCACAGTAGGTGGCACTTGAGGTTTTGAGCAAGGAATGAAAATTAGTCAAAAATTAATTTCGGGTATTCTAGGAATAGCTACTCTCTCAGGAATTATTGGTGCGATTAGTGCCCATCAACAATTAGAGATAGCTAAGTATCTTGCTCAACAAGAGGCAGAAGAAGTTGCTGGACTACTGGGATATTTCGTAAGTCATGAGCTTGAAGACCATAAAATGCGATCGCAAAATGAGATGCTAGCCCATTTGCAAAAGCATGTTGAATTGCTACACAAACAACGTCAGCGCGATTTGGAAATTGTAGACCGGAATAAAATCATTCTGGCAGATGTAGTTACGGAAGATATCGGTACACGATTAGATCACGATCGCAATAATGAAGTTGGTAAAACTATTCAAGATGGTATAACAAGAACATATATTGAAACTAGTCCTGAATACCCAAATGGAATTCAATTGATTGCCGTTGCTTTTAATACTAGCAAACATGAAACAATTGGTGCAGTAATTTTAGAATATACACCGCTTTATCAAGCAGCACTAACAACAGCCTATAAAAATATTTTCGTTACATCGGTCATCAGTTTGGGATGCGGCATATTTGCCCTAACTGTCGGTTATCTAATCTCCATAACCATCTCCAAACCAATTAAACAACTCCAGGAAGCTGTAATGAATCTGGCTGAAGGCCAACTAGATACCAGAGTTAGTATTCGCTCCCATGATGAGATTGGCGAGTTAGCTATCTCATTCAACAAAATGGCAGATGATCTGCAATCTTTCAGAGATGAGTTAGTAAGTGCTAACGAACAATTACGAGACGAAATTACCGAGCGCCAATTGGCAGAAACCGAACTTCAGCAAGCTTTAAAAGACCTGAAAAAAACCCAAATCCAATTAATTCAATCGGAAAAAATGTCGAGTTTGGGTCAGTTAGTAGCAGGAGTTGCCCATGAAATTAATAATCCGGTTAATTTTATCTACGGTAATCTCCAACACACTGATGATTACACTCAACAATTGCTGCTATTAATTAAGCTTTATCAAAATTATTATCCTAACCCAGAGCCAGAAATTAAAAATGCTAACGAAGAAGCAGATATTGAATATTTAACAGAAGATTTACCTAAGATGTTAACCTCGATGAAGATGGGGGCTAAACGCATCCGAGAAATTGTTCTTAGTCTCCGAATTTTCTCTCGTTTGGATGAAGCTGAGTTCAAAACTGCCGATCTCCATGAAGGAATCGATAGTACCCTGTTAATTTTGCAACATCGGCTAAAGGCACAAAATAATCGCCCGGAAATTCAAGTGGTGACAGAATATGGTAAAATGTCCCAGATTCAGTGTTTTGCAGGGCAACTAAATCAAGTTTTTATGAACCTCTTGGCAAATGCAATCGATGCTTTAGAAGATGCTTTCCAAAAGGAACTTTGTCCAAATCCTCTGATTCGCATTTCTTCTGAGCAGATAAATGAAAATGTAATCATTCGGATTGCTGATAATGGAGCAGGAATTCCAGAAGAAATCCAGTCGCGTTTATTTGACCCTTTTTTCACTACGAAAGCAGTTGGTAAGGGGACTGGTATGGGCTTATCGATCAGCTATCAGATAATTACTGACAAGCATGGTGGATCTTTGCAATGTATTTCATCACCAGGACAGGGTGCAGAGTTTATAATTGCAATCCCGATTCGAGTCGCAAAATCAGCACAATTATCAATTGGCGATCGCCATAAGCTAAATCATATCTAGTTTGCATATCTAAAATTTATCAAAACAGAATTCAGAATGGGCTAAACCTTAGCTATCCGCTAACAGAATGAATTCTGTACGAGTTGCAGATAGCGCAGTGGCAGTCAGTATTCGTACACTTACAGGGAACCAAGCTCCGCTTTTAGCGTCTGTCTGCGACACGCTGCGCGAACGTAGAGAGCATCGCGTCTTTATTCTGACTCTTATTAGCGCAAGTTAAAAGTCGAACAGCTTGCTTATCAGTAATGTCTAAAGATTTTTGATATTAGTTCTCTAGATAGATCAGAAAATTTGCAGGCAAACTTTAATATAAGGTCAGTCAAAAACAAACAAAGCAGATCCTCAAGGAAGGAGAAATTCTATGACTAACATTATTGCTTGGCTGGTTCTAGGTTTAATCGCAGGTGCATTAGCTAAGTTATTTTATCCCGGAACCCAAGGTGGTGGTATTCTCTCCACCATTGTATTAGGAATACTTGGAGCCGTATTCGGGGGTTATTTGGGTCAAGTCTTGTTAGGAAGTAGTTCAGCCGCCGCCGCATCTGTAGGAGCTTTATCTCTGGGAAGCATTTTATTTTCTGTTATTGGGGCGATGATACTGATTTTCCTTTGGGGTTTACTAACTCGTCGGGCTGTGTAATTACCTCAAATTAGCTAACAGTTTTGGGAATCACTTATAGCTGCAATAAATCGATAAAATGACACTAGAAAAAGAGCGAATAACTGTAGGAGTTTTCGCTGGGTATTCCGATACACAATTGGTACTTCAAGAGTTAGAAGCTGCTAATTTTCCAATGCAGAAAGTTTCTGTTATTGCACGGAATACAGAAGAACAAAGTGATATTGCTGGTGTTGAAATTAGAGAACACACTAGCAATACATCCTCAGAAGATGCTGCTGGAGCCGTTACCGGTAGTGCTTTAGATGGTCTTACTGGCTTATTGGTCGGTTTAGTACTCTTGGTAATTCCTGGTATAGGCCCAGTCATCTTAGCCGGAGCAGAAGTAACTGCGATCGCTACCACTTTAGCAGATGGTTTACCCACTTTGTTCCAAAGTTTAGGAATTGCTGAAAAGCCAGCACAGGGTTATGGCGATCTTGTCTGCAAAGGTTACTATTTGGTGATAGTAACTGGCATAGAGATAGAAATTCGCATTGCTAAGAGGATTTTTAATCGCCACGATCTTCAACAGTGGGGCGCTTATGAGCCATACTCTACCCCAAATAGTCGCTATAAACACGCCCTTGGTGTTTTCTACGCGTGCCAAGATGCGGAAAAAGCGCTTACTGAACTGAAAACTGCTGGCTTTCCAATGAGTCAAATATCGATAATTGCTAAAAATACAAGCAGTCTAAATATCTCGGAGGTGAATATCAGTAGTTCCCAGGATAACTACGCTATTTTAGGGATTTCTGACGATCTAGCTAGATATTATGAGCATCATCTGACCCTCGATCGTTACCTATTGATGCTAAGAAGCACTGATATATACGTAGCTGGTGCAAGAGCTATTTTAGAGAGTAACAAGATTCAACATTTTACTATCTATAGCCCAGCTGAACTTGATACTACTAGAAGCGATCGCCAGATTATGAAAAATTTATAATCCAACGTCAAGTTAATATGAGGATTAGGGACTGGGGACTAGGAAGAACGAATAAAGGCCTACTGAGTTTGTTCAAAAATCAAATATGAGTCCTATATCAGTTTAAGTATATATTGATGTAGAATGGCGTTGTTGTGATATTTAGCCGCGAAAGCCAGTATATTTAGCATTTCTAGAAATTGTGTTTTCATAAACTTAATTTTCATTATTCGGCTGCTTGATTTTTACTATCTAGCTTTTTTAAAGACAGAAAATTGTTGAATAATCATAATTAGTACAGCAGTAGGGGCACGGTATGTTCCCTAAACCTTGCGATGTAATGTTTGTTGTACCCCATCTGAATTGGAACCGCTATATGATATTAAATTGGCGTTGAATTATTTTTAATGTAATCATAAAAACAACTATTTTTTAGTAAAGTTTAATGCTCAATTAATAATCTAAGAATAAATTTTTAATTATCCACCACAAAATTAAATTATAAAATAATGTGGCTGCTTCTTTTGAAAGAAGTTATGCTGTCTAAAGGTTTAGTTTTTTAAATGAGCAGAATGCTAGATAAAGAGATTATTGATATACTTATTTAAAATAGCGTTACATTTGTAAATAAACGAGGATACAAATAGTAATATTTGCTATCTAAAAAACTAGATAGATTCCATAAGAGCGTATCCTAATATTGATTTTGGATAGTTAGAACATTATCAGAATCGTCTCAACAACAGAAATAATTTAAATACCTGCCTGGAATAATGTTGAACCGTTTGAGGATTGGAACCAAGATTGGAATAAGTTTTGCCTTGAGTTTGGCAACTCTGACCACCATTGGTCTAATCTCCTACCAAAGCACCAATGAGCTAATTGCAACTTCGCGCAAAGAAAGTCATACTTACCAGGTGTTAAGTCAGCTTGAAGAACTCAACTTGCAACTGACAAATGCTGAGACTGGACAACGTGGTTACATTATCACTGGCGAACAGCGCTATTTAGAACCTTATAACGCTGCTATTCAAGTAATAAATCAAAAAGTTAGGGAAATTCAAAGGTTAACGGTAGATAACCCCAACCAACAAAGTCGGCTTGATATTTTGCAGCCACTACTAACCGAGAGAATGGCTGTAATGAAAAATGTCATCGAACTACGGCAAACCCAAGGCTTAGAAGCTTCTCAGAAAGCTATTTTGACAGACCAGGGTAAGCAACTGATGGATAATATCCAGAAAGTTATCCAGGCGATGAAAAATGAGGAGAATGCACTGCTGAAACAGCGTACCCAGAAGGCACAAGCAGCTGGTCAGCAAACACTTGCCAGCATTGTCTATAGTATTCCCTTATTTTCTTTGCTCTTAGCTTTAATCGGATTTGCCCTGACCAGACATATTTCAGCACCGTTGAAGCAAGTTTCTGATTTAGCAGAAAAAATGGCGGATGGGGATTTATCGGTAAGTTTACCAGATAGCGATCGCCTGGATGAAGTTGGTGTGTTGACACGCACTTTCAACCAAATGATTGTTAATCTGCGAAACACAACTCAAAGAAATGACGAGCAAAACTGGCTAAAATCTAACTTAGCTGAATTTACCCAGATGCTTCAAGGGCAGCGAAATCTGGAAAGCGTGGCTCGGATGATCTTGTCGAATTTAGCACCACTGGTTGGGGCATCGCAGGGCGTTTTTTATGCGATGGACTCCATAGATGACCAGCCTGTGCTGAAGTTGTTGAGTAGTTATGCTTACAAAGAGCGGAAAAACCTCGCAAATCAGTTTCGCTTAGGTGAAGGATTAGTAGGACAATCCGCCCTAGAAAAACAAAGAATCCTTTTAACAGAAGTTCCTCATGACTATATCCGCATCAATTCTGGCTTGGGAGAAGCACCACCGCTAAATATTATTGTCTTACCCATACTATTTGAAGCAGAGGTAAGTGCTGTAATTGAACTTGCTTCTTTTGGGCCTTTTAATCAGTTGCACCTAACATTTCTAGAGCAATTGAGTGAAAATCTAGGTGTATTTTTAAATAACATTGCCTCACAAGTGCAAACCCAGCAACTACTTGAAGAGTCTGTTGCTTTAACAGAAGAACTACAAACCCAGCAAGAAGAACTACAGCAAAGCAATCAACGCCTAGAAGAACAGGCGCATGAGTTAGAAGAATCACAATTTTTGGTCAAGCAATCTAACGAAGAATTACAACAATTAAATGAGGAGCTAGAAGAAAAGGCAGAATTATTAGAAATCCAAAATCAGGAAGTTGCCCGCAAGAATCAGGAAGTTGAAGGGGCGAGGCAGTCTTTGGAAGAAAAAGCTGAACAATTGGCATTGTCTTCCAAATATAAGTCAGAATTTCTCGCGAATATGTCCCACGAGTTACGGACACCGCTAAATAGCCTGTTAATTTTGGCAAGGCTGCTAGCAGATAACTCTCTCAACAATTTAACTGACAAACAAGTAGAATATAGCCGGACTATTTACTCAGCTGGAAATGATTTGCTGGAGTTGATTAATGACATTCTCGATTTAGCAAAAATTGAGTCGGGCACTATGTCACTTGATATTGAGCAAATTGCTTTAGTAGATTTGGAAACATCTCTAGAGCAGACTTTCCGGCAAGTTGCCCACAATAAAGAACTCAGTTTTACTATTGAACTGGATGAGAAGTTACCCCCAACAATTTATAACGACTCCAAACGTCTGCAACAAGTGCTGAAAAATCTCCTAGCTAACGCTTTTAAGTTTACAGAACAGGGAAGCGTGAAGTTAAAAATAGCCGAAGTTGATAATTCCATGATTGCTTTTGCCGTCAGCGATACAGGTATAGGCATTCCAGCCGAGAAGCAGAAGATTATTTTCGAGGCATTTCAGCAGGCAGATGGCACTACCAGCCGCAAGTATGGCGGGACTGGCTTAGGCTTATCAATCAGCCGTGAATTGGCTCAACTGTTGGGAGGGAGAATTGAAATAGTTAGCGAACTAGGGCAAGGAAGCACCTTCACCCTTTTCTTACCCAGGCGACAAGAAAAAAAGAATAGTCAAAATACGCTCGCCACCCCACCCCCTGAGCCAACTACTTCTATCCGCACAGCATCGACTATCAAAGATGTGCCAATGGTAGAAAAAAGACCTGCGTTGATAGATACCTCTTCATCCGCGAAAGTACTTACTATCCTCCCTAGCGAAATTCCAGACGATCGGGAAATAATTCAACCAGGCGATCGCACCTTGTTAATTATTGAGGATGACGATAAATTCGCCCGCATCTTACTAGATATGGCGCGTCAGCAGGGCTTTAAAACAATTGTTGCTTTACACAGTAAACAAGGTCTAGCACTAGCAGAACAGTTTAAACCCAATGCAATTATGCTAGATATCCACATGCCAGAGATGGATGGCTGGACGGTGCTGGATCGTCTGAAGCATAAACCAGATACCAGACATATACCAGTACACATCCTTTCTGTTGATGAAAGACAGCAACGGGGATTAAATCTAGGAGCAATTACCTATCTACAAAAACCTGTGTCTCCAGAAGCCCTAACTCAGGTATTGACTGAGATTAAAGGCTTTATTGAGCGTCAGGTAAAAAATCTCCTAATTGTCGAGGATGACCCGGTACAAGCTCAAAGTATTATCGAACTGATTGGTAATGGCGATGTCCAGAGTACAGCAGTAGGTACGGGAGCAGAAGCCCTCTCGATTTTGCGATCGCATCACTTTGATTGTATGGTACTGGATCTCGGTCTGCCTGATATGAGCGGGTTTGCCCTCATTGAACAAATCAAGCTTGAACCCAGGCTGTTGAAACTGCCAATCATTGTGTATACAGGCAAAGAACTTAGCCGGCAAGAAGAAACCCAATTGCGGGGACTAGCAGAGACAATTATCATTAAAAATGTGCGATCGCCAGAACGATTGTTAGATGAAACTGCCCTATTCTTGCATCGAGTGCAAGCAAATTTGCCCCCACCAAAGCGGCAAATACTAGAGCAACTACATCAAAACGATCCGGTGCTGGCTAATCGGAAAATTTTGATTGTAGATGATGACCTGCGAAATATTTTTGCCCTGACCAGCTTTTTAGAAAGCTATCAAATGCAAGTCCTATTTGCCGAAAATGGTAGAGATGGCATAGAGAAGCTGCAAACAAATCCTGACATTAATATAGTTTTGATGGATATCATGATGCCAGAAATGGATGGTTACGAAACCACCCGCGCTATCCGTCAGCAACAACAGTTTCGCTCACTACCAATCATTGCTTTAACTGCCAAAGCCATGCCAGGCGACAAGGAAAAATGCATTGAAGCTGGAGCTTCTGACTACATCACCAAACCTGTAGATACTGAGCAACTGCTTTCACTGCTTCGGGTTTGGCTATATCGTTGAAGTGAATCAAGTAAGTTTAAAGAAAGTACTTTTCTACGCATCTAATAAATATTTCTACACCCATCGCCAAGGCGGTTTCATCAAAATCAAACCGGGGATGATGATGGGGATATGCTAAGTCTTTCGCTGGGTTAGCAGAACCCAAAAAGAAATAACAACCAGGAACCTCTTCTAAGAAAAATGACATATCTTCAGCAGCCATAGTTTGACATTCTGGCACAATACCTAGAGAAGTTTCTACCACTTCTTCGGCTATAGAACGCACCAGTTCTGCTATTTTCATATCATTAATTACTGGTGGATAAAGTGACCAGTATTCTAAGTCATAATTCGCACCATGACTCTGACAAATTCCAGCAATAATCTGCTCGACACGCTCCTTAAAAAAGCCTTTCAAACTAGGATTAAAATACCTGACAGTCGCACTCATTCTCGCTGTATCAGCAATCACATTACGCTTGGTTCCGGCATGAAGTTCGCCCACTGTCACCACTGCCGAATCAATGGGATTCACATTTCGGGCGACGATGGTTTGTAAAGCATTAACGATTTGGGCAGCAACAACAACAGAGTCAATAGTTTGATGGGGTAGCGCGCCGTGTCCACCTTTGCCCAAAATTATGCAGTTGAAGCACTCCACAGCAGCCATCAACGCCCCAGCCCGCACACCCACTGTTCCCAATGGCAAATTATTCCACAAGTGCAAACCAATAATTGCGTCAACATCAGGATTTTTTAGGACTCCAGCTTCAATCATCGGCTTCGCGCCTCCTGGTGATTCTTCTGCTGGCTGAAAGATAATTTTCACCGTACCAGAGAAGTCTTGCCGATGCTGCTGGAGATAATAAGCTGTACCTAAAGCGATCGCTGTATGTCCATCATGTCCACAAGCGTGCATCACTCCATCATGCTGCGATTTGTACGGTACTTCGTTGATTTCTTGGATTGGCAAAGCATCCATATCCGCCCGAATCGCTAAAACTTTGTTTGTGGGGAGTTTGTTACCTTCGATCGTGGCAACAATCCCAGTGTGGGCAATACCAGTCTTATGCTCAATCCCCCACTCTTGCAGCTTTTGTGATACAAACTCAGCTGTCAGTTTTTCTTGAAAACCCAACTCTGGTTGTTGATGCAATCGCCGCCGCCACTCTACTAACTGCGGTTGCAATGAACGAATCGCTAGTCGGATGCGAGATAGGTCAACAGAAAAGGGATTGGGAAAGGTAGAAACCATTATGAATACAAACTAATTTAAGTACATAACTTAGTTTATTTTCCCAGTTTATCGCCGGAAATGGGGAAGAATTCGCATCAAAATCTTCTTAGGGACTTCCAACAAATAAATTATCCAATCTTGTGGGGTGGGCATCTTGCCCGCCATATAAATTGCGCTCTCGTGTCGCCCACCCCACAAGAGTCAATTGGATATTTTGTTATTTGGATGTCCCTAAGTAAATTAAAACACTTTGGGATTTGGGGAAGCGCCAATGGAAAGCACTATTTTTCTTTCGGCTGGCTTTTCTAAGAAATTTTCGGATAGTAATTTAGTCAAGGCATCAGGATGTAGTTGCCAGTTTAATAATCCCGATAATCCCATGACCAAGCCAAATAGAGTTGGAACTAAGGCGGCGTAGAACAACCATTTTTTCTGAGATAGAGATGTAATGGCAAATAGCGAGACAGAAAGCGATAAAGAGGCATCAGCTAGATCAAACTGGTCGTCATGGTAATTAAGCTGGTCATAAGTTGTTTGATCTTTTTCGGCAATTACCTTCTGTTCCTGCTTTTTCTGGTTTTCTTTATCAGCAATGCTTTGATAAGCGGCAATCTGTTTTTCATAGTCAGCCCTCACAGCAGCAGGCTGAGAAACAGATTGCAATTTCAGTTGCACCACATTTGATTTGGCTATTTCTTCACGAATATTACGAGCTTGGTATAACGCCCAATCGTCAATTTTATTTGCTTGAGCTTGTTGCATTGCCTGAACAAGATTATCGTCTTTGATTTTGCAGATGCCCATAAAGGTTGCTATCAATGCAACTGCAATTGCAACAGCACTATTTAGACGACTTTTGCGTTTTTCGCGGTTAGCTGGGGTTTCAGGTTCATCGTTTTCATCCTCAATCAGATCGATTGGGTTTATGTCCATATCGTTATACCAATTTCACTTAAAAACAAAATAAGGGTTTCAATGCCAAAAAACTTTTGTATTATTCCAGGACTTAGCCAAACAATAGCTTAAACCCTGATTTTATTCTTAGTTAGGGGCAATTCATGAATTGCCCCCTACAGCCTGAAGCTTTACGTAAGTCCTATATTCATATAACACCTCTGTTCGCAGTTTTTGTTCCGATGCTACTAATATCTATATATTAGTTAAAATCAATTTTGCAACCATCCAGCCATCACAGCAACTATCAAAAATACACCCATAGCCAAGCGGTAGAAAATAAAAATCAAGGTACTGTGTTCTTCCAGATAGCGTAGGAGTCCCCAAATTGCTAAAAAAGCAGAAATGCTGGCGGAGATTAAACCCACCAATAAAGTTAACCAACCAGCTGCACTCAGTCCTGCTTTCGTAAGAGTGTGGAGTTCTACGGCACCTGCCAAAATCACGGCTGGTAAGCCCAACAAAAAAGAAAATCGGGCTGATGTCTCCCGTTTCATGCCCAAAAATAACCCAGCAGTGAGGGTAGAACCAGAGCGAGAAACGCCAGGTATCAGGGCAAAAGCTTGAGCAACGCCTACCCAAATGCCATCCCAGAGGGTGAGGTTATCGAAAGTGCGATCGCGTCCTCCCTGTTTTTCTGCGATCGCCAGCAATCCTGACATAATAATTGAAGCTGCACCAATAACTACTAACCCTCGCATTGGTGAATTGCAAGAGTTAAGAATTGGTTTGAGTAGCACACCAGCCACAGCAATGGGCAAAGTTCCTACCAATAAACCTAACATCAGTTGTAAAGAACTAGATTGATAGTCTTGCCCGCTAATTGCTCTAACTGTCTCTCCGGTTAATTTTTTTAAGTCTTGCCAAAAATAGACTAAAACAGCCGTCAAGCTAGCTAACTGCATTGCTGCTGAAAAAGCAGACCCCGGATCTTTCAGCCCCAGTAGAGTTGGCACTATCCGCAAATGAGCAGTACTGCTAATTGGTAGTAGTTCTGTAATTCCCTGAACGATGCCTAAAATAATCACGTCAATCCAGCTAAGGCTAGCAAAGTCTAGATTTACTTCACTACCGTTGCCACAGACTACACTCGCCACCGCAAAAGAAAGCATCATCAGATCAGGCGTAAATAATTTACTTTCAATCAAATACCGACAAATTAACTTATGCCAGTGACGTTTCTGTGACTAAGATATGGCACTTGGATGACATTTACTCTTTTCTTGCTAAGTCCCAAAGATGAAATAAGGCAGGTAAATCCTGCCTTGTGTGTCATTAGAGTTAGGTTCATTTACCATTTTGACAAAGCTATTACCGACTTATGTCAGAACTATGACTGCACCAATTGTAAACAGGGCTTGGGCGATCGCTACAAAATGCCTAATCCCCAATTTAAAGTGTCAGTGTTTCCCAATCTAAATCTGATGCTATTTGAGCAAGTTTATCTAAATCAGTCAGGTTATCTAAATAAGGTAAACAGCCTAAAACTGGTGTGTTGGTAAGTGATTGAATCAATCGATGCGGTGTCCAGTCGGCGATTTCTGCATCTGTTCGGGGTTGTACGCAGTTCAGAACAATACCTTTGAGATTGACGCGCGATTGTCTAGCTAATGCTACATTTGCCACTGCTTGAGCGATCGCACCTAATCTCACTGGTACTATTAATACCGTTGGTAAACGCCATTCCCCTGCCAAATCAGCTACCGTTAATTCCTCTGTGATTGGCGAACCCAACCCTCCCAAGGCTTCTACAAGCACAAAATCACGGTGCGATCGCAACTTAGACAAAGCTTGCCACACCAATGCTAAATCTATTTGGCGATTTTCCCGTGCTGCTGCTATGGGAGGAGCCAGAGGTGCTTGAAAGTACAAAGGTGTAATTTCTTCAGCAGATTGTTCAAGCGCAAATACCTTTTGATACCACTCGCGATCACCAATTCCCGATTGAATCGGTTTCATGATTCCCCAGCTACGCTGCGGGTAATATTTTTGCCAATAGGCTGCTAATGCTGTTGTTAAAACAGTTTTACCAGCTTCCGTATCAGTTCCAGTAATTAGTAGTGTGTTTAACATTAATTTCTTTGACCAGAAAATGGTTGTGTTCCATCAGTCGGTGGCAAAGTTGGCGTTTCAATAGTGGTAGGAATTGGCAAGGGTGTTTCTGTGGGTATTGGTAAGGGCGTTTCTGTGGGTATTGGCAAAGGTGTTTCTGTGGGAATCGGCAAGGGTGTCTCTGTGGGAATCGGCAAGGGTTTCTCTGTGGGAATCGGCAAGGGTTTCTCTGTGGGTATTGGCAAGGGTGTTGCTGTCGGTGTTGGTTTAACTAGTTTTTCTAATGCAACATTCAGGTTGTAATTGCTTTCGGTAATTCCTGGAACCAGAGTTAACTCAATAGTATATCTACCAGTAACCAGCAATATGCCTTGATATGCTGTTACTTGTTGGGCATTAATATCAATTGGTTGTTGATTGGGACTGAAGACTGTTAACAAAATGTTGCTTCCTGGGTCAAGAAAGGCAGTTAGCTTGTCATCTTTTTGCCCGAAAAAAGTGTACCTGATTATTTGATTTGTTTTCAGAGTATCGTTAACCGTGGCTGTGTTATTAGATGCTCCCAGATTGAGGCGTTTACTAGGTACAACAGATTGATTGCTGCTAGGTGTGGGTGTAGCTGTAAGTGTGGGTGTAGTGCCACCAGGAATCACTGGGGAAGGGAAATTTTGTGGAGGCGTTTCAATTGGTGTTTTCGGTTGACTGCGGATGGTACTTACCAGCGCCCAAGAGCCGAATCCGGCGATAATCACGACAGCGCTGCCAATTGCGGTAATCGCTAAAGGATTATCTAAAATTGAGTTAGTGGTGCTTGGTGGAATCACAGGATTGGGTTTCTGAGACAAAGCTGGTGGTGGTACTAAGTCAGGACGACGACCAACAGCCATTGTCTGTAAGTTGGAGACATTCAGAGGAGGAAGACTCGGTTGCTGTAAAGGTTGCAGTGCTTGCAATACACTAGCAGCACTTTGATAGCGATCGCTCGGTATATGATTCAACATCCGATTCAACACTATAGCAAATCGCGGATTCACTTTTACCCACTGCTGCCAATTCCAGGTTAGTTGGTTTTCATCAAATAAATCCTTTGGTTCTTTACCAGTCAGCAAAACGATCGCGCTTACCGCTAAGGCATACAAATCACTGCTAGGATAAGCTCCCCCTGTTTGCATTTGTTCGCTAGGAGAGTAGCCTAATTTTCCCACTGTGGTTTCTGGCAGGGCACTATCTGGCGATCGTAAACGCGTTGCTAGTTCTTTGACTACCCCAAAGTCAATTAACACAGGTTTCGCGTCACTATCTCGCAAAATAATATTTTCTGGCGAGATATCTCGGTGAATAATCCCTCGACTGTGAATATGCTCTAAAACAGGCAGCAACAACTCTATTAGCTGTAATACTTCTGCCTCTGTAAAAGTTTGACCCACAGCTTGACGTTCAGCTAGCAGAGTCCGGTACGTCTGACCTGCAACGTAGTCCTCCACCAAAAATAAGCGTTGATCTTGCTCAAATCTTTCCCGAAATTTAGGGACTTGTGGGTGTTCGATTTGATATAAAATGGCAGCCTCTCTGTGAAAAAGCTCTTGTGCCTTCTCCCAAGCTAAAGCCCCTGTTGCTGTTGAAGTCAATTCTTTGATCGCGCAAAGTTCGTTAAAGCGCCTCTGGTCTTCTGCCAGATAGGTTCTACCAAATCCTCCTTGTCCGAGAATTTGAATTATGCGGTAACGGTTTTGCAAGACAGTACCAACTGTAATGGGTGGTTGCATGATCGATTGATTGAGTGTAGTAGCAACTGAAGAAGAAGTCACCCACAAAGATTAAGTCCAAGAGGCGACTGACAGTTACCTGCCGCAATATTCTACTATACCTAACAAGTACACACCCACCAGAGCAAGGTTGTTTTTTACTCCATAACTTTCAGAGCCTCCAATCCCCCAATTCAATTTTTCTTCTTGACAAAACGATATATTTTAAAATATGCAAAATCAACTTGAGAATCCAGCTTATACAAACTACTCATTTTTCTTTCAATCAACCCTTTAGGAAATTGATAATCACGATTAATTGTCAGAAGAACGGTATCCTTATTATTTGTTAATTTTTCAATTTCTTCAGCAAAATTTTCAGTAGAGACTTCCTTATCCTTATTATTTGTTAATTTTTCAATTTTTTTAGCAGAATTTTCATTCGAGATTTCATCTTTTAACCGATCCCCCAAATTTCTTGCATCCCGAGTGAAACTGTCACCGTAATATTCAAATAATCTGGGATTAGCAAATAAAAATACAGATTCTGTAGAAGAAGAGCGATTTTTTATCAGGTATTGGACAGCAGAACGATAGTCATCTCTCTGATAGTCTGCATTGAAGTAGTAGTTACCAAGAGAATAAATATTCATAACTATCAGAGAAATGACAGCAATTTGAGCCAACTGAGACACTCCATAGCGCTTTGATGTGATACTAGGTCTTTGACTCAAAACCGATGGGAGAAGTATGGCAAGTGGTAACCAAAGATAATAGGAGTGACGAGGCACCCAATTAGTTTTGGCGACTATAGCTAAGAGCAATCCCAGCAAAAATGCTAGGATAAAAACAGAAGTAAAAAAGTAATCAGGATGTTGAATTCTGCCCTTTTTCTTGTGTATCAATAAAACTCTTACTAAAGCCAATAAAATTACAATACCGACAATTAATAATACAAGTAGTTGAGGCCAGTAACTAAGCATAACTTGCACTCTATCGTCGCCGCGCAGCTGCTCCATTGAAGGGCCATAGGTTGTTCCCACCAAAATTCCATTTAACACAAAAAGAATATTTTGGATTATGGGTAATCCCAAACGATTAATTGGAATTGTTTCGGGGTCGGTTGCTCCAGGTAAAGTCAGGTGATATATAACTGACGGTATAGATAAAAACGCAGCAGGAAGCCACCATTGTAGCCATTGCTTGAAATTTCTATAGATGGCAATATGAGATACACATAAGGCTGTAGTAAAAAGCCACATAGTAATGTTACTAAAAACCCCTAAGGCAGTAAAAATACTAAACAGCCATTTTGAAGTATTTTGATGAGCTTGATTTTTAACTAATACTTTGCTAAAGAAATATAATTGAAGTGAGGCGATAAACATTGCCAAGGAATAAATTCTTGCTTCTTGGCTGTAGTTGACACAGAAAGAACTGAATGTCAAAATTACCAGAGTCCAGAAGGCATGCTTTTTACCATATATCTGCAAAGCAGTAAAGAATAGAATGACATTTGAGCCAATACCTAAAATAGTAGAGAGCGAGCGAAGGGCAAATTCACTTTCGCCAAATAGCTGACGCCACCAAAACATAACTATAAAGTATAGTGGCTGAAACCTATCACTATTGCCGATGTTTCTAACCCTTTCAATACTCTCTTGAAGAGTCGAGACATCAGAATTAGTTAAGGTCAAGCCTTCATCGTACCAAAGACTCTGGTTTGACAGCATAAAAAAGCGAAGTAAAGCACTCAAAAAAACCAATATTAAAATAGAGATATAATATTTAGACCATCTCTGATTTTTGATTGTCATCATCATTTGTTTTACGTCCTGGCACTTTTAGTTCTTACATAATTTAGTTTTTTTATAGTCAATGTTTACCTAAAGCGATTGCCCAGATACCACTTAACACCAAACCTGCTCCTAACCATTGGGAAATTAAGATTTTTTCTTTCAAAATTACAGATCCAGTAATCATTGTAACTATAATAGTTAATCCTATTACTAATGGATAGGCAACAGATAAATTCAGTTTGCCTAAAACTATTACATAAAAAACCGCACTTAAACCATAACTCAAAATCCCTGCCATTAAATAGATATTTAATGGATTTTGTCCTGCTCCTAGTTTCAATAGATTTTGAGCCAGTGTGTTTAACCCCACCGTGATTAAAATCAGCAAGCTAAAAACTATCTGGTTATTCATAATTAAAATTTACTCAATTTACAAAGTGATATTTTTTGATGAAAAGAACAATTTAGAAGAAACTCTCATAGCCAGTAGTATCGTCAAAATCCCAAAGCTCTCCTCCAGATGGATAAGGTATTTGCAGCCATTTACCAGCAAATTTTTCCCACCATCGGGGCGGGTGCGGTAGGCTAGCGACTTGGATGAAGCCACATCTACAAATTAATGCTCCCACAAAATCAGTATGTAAACTATCACCAATGACGAGTATTTGTTTTGCTGGTAACTTCATATAATCTTTTGCCTGTCGAAATGCATGGGGAAAGGGTTTTTTCGCCGGACTGAGTGCTGGAATATCAAGGCGATGAGACCAATATTTGACGCGATAGCGACGTTTCCCATTTGAGAGGATAAAAAATTGCAATCCGGCTAACTTTGCTTGCTTAATCCAATTTTCTGCATAAGGAGATAGGTAGCGATCGTCTTCTGAAACAATAGTGTTGTCTAAATCCAGGATTATCCCTTGAATTTTACATGTTTTTAGCCACTCAATTTCGATACTTGCCAATGTATAGACTTGTTGTGGTAGTCTGTGGTGGTTCTTTTTAAAACCTGGTTGGTTGTTTCCCTGAATGAGCAAATGCAGCCAGGAGATAAAGGTGCTGAAGAGTTTTCTGAAAATAGCTGTGGGATTTTTCATCTACAAATTCCGTCAAGTTTCCTCCCATCAGACCTTTAGGGACTTCCAATAAATAAATTATCCTTCTTGTGGGGTGGGCAGCGTTTGACTGACTTGTACTGAGCAGTTCGACAGGCTTACTATCCAACTTGTGTAGTAGCACTTTGTGGAAGAAAGCTACGCACACAGAGAGTCTCGTAGAGAAGAGTCGATGTGTTGCTCTCGGTTCTGCATGCCCTGAATATGGGATGGGTGTTTGCGTCGCGGCAGGGAATGCGAACACCCATCAACAAGAAAATTTGAGATTTTTTTATTTGGAAGTGCTTTAAGGTACTAATACCACAATTTGAAAGTGTGGATACCAAAGAGTCCAACGGAGAATTGGACGACTAACTGTAGCTCCCATTGATTGAAAAACCTGAACAAGATCGCTACTTCGGCGTTGGTGAACCCATTCTCTCGCCAGTAATAAGTCATGAAGCTGATTCATAAAAGACCCAATAATCTTGGATGCCTCAATGTCTTTAATAATCAGCCTTGCTCCCGAATCCATCTGCGAAATTATTTTACGGAGAAAATCGTCTTGTAATTTTGGAGGAATGTGGTGGAGAACGTCAATCATAGTTACAGTGTCATATCCATGCAAATCTGGTGGTGTTTCTTCTGGATGCAAATGCCTGACCTGAAAAATTTCAGATTTCATTGCAAAAGCCTCAGAAGCTTTCACAGCTTCACGTGAAATATCATAACCATGAGCTACTTTTACTGAACGCAACTTTAAAGCCAGATAAAGTAATGCTCCTGTACCGCAGCCAATATCATAAAGACGTGCGCCTTCGGGAATCTTGGCCAGAACCATATCAAGCGGACAAATGAATGGACGATAGCGCGTTTTTAGTGCAGCAAGTCCAGACATTTTTTGACAAGGTAGTTTCATCTCGTCAGCAAGGCTAAAACTATTCATACAACTTGTTAGGGTGAAACAGTTACAAGCTTGATCGGGTAGACTAACTGCTAGTGGCTTCTCCTGTAAGATTTATTCAATCATCCCTTGCTTTCTCAACCAGAGAATCAAAAAGCATGTGATAATCCAACCAATAACTGTGATTAGTATCGGCAAGTCTTTCAATAAAACTTCTTCTGGGCGTTCACTACGTCCACCTTGCTCTGGATGATCGTTGTCGCTGTAAGTACTAATCTCTTGGGGATCGCTCAGTAGTTGATAGCGAAAAATTCCATACAACACAAACGGTAAAGTCAGTAGCATCCAAGAGGTGGGCGCTCCATGTAGATAGGGCCCGGAACTCCAAAGAGCATAGGTGAGAACTGTGCCTGTGGTGACAACATTTTCCATGCGACCCAGCAGAGGCAAGGAATAGTATTTGAGAACAGAGCGAGGCTTATTGCCTTTAAGTTGTGCTAACCGTAGTTCTGCTTTGCGTTTTTCAATACCTAGAAATAGCGCCAACATTGCAGTACACATTAAAAACCAAGATGACAAAGTAATACTGGTAGCAGCAGCGCCGGCATAAGCTCGTAGCACAAATCCGGTAGCGATCGCCCCAACATCCAAAATTACCATCCGTTTGAGTCGCAGATTATAGGCAACTTGTAACAGGGCGTATGCAGTTATCGCTGCACCCAAATGGGGCGATCGCAACCACCCGAAAATTAGGGCACCACCTAAAAGTAGCAATGCCATCACAGTCGCAACAGGGATACTAACTAATCCAGCGGCTATTGGACGCTTACACTTTACAGGGTGTTGACGGTCAGATTCTACATCTACGATGTCATTGATTAAGTAGAAGCCACTTGATGCACAGCAAAATAATACAAATGCCAATAAGCTACCCAGCAGAGATTGCACATTGATACTAAATGCGAACAATGGTGCTGCAAACACCACCAGGTTTTTCGTCCATTGTCGCGGTCGTATGGCAGCTAAGTAGTGCCCTGACTTCTTGGAATTAGTTGCTATGGCAGTTAAAGATTTTTCTACTACTGAAGTACGCCTAGAGTCCATAAGTATGCCTACCGCTTCTATATCTCAAGAGAATTTAGATTCAACAACTTCCTTTAGATTTATTAATAATAGATTTTTTTAGTAAAAATACTTACAAAGTTTTCCCAATAGCATACTACCTTTATTTTGGTATCAAATTTTTTTTTTATTTAATCTTTATTCAAGCTTTATCCAATCTTTATCTAAAAACTGGCTTGTACGTAGGTGAGTTTTGGGCGCTGCTAACTCTTTTAGACTTCGCAATTGATTATCGTTTTGATCGATGCGTAATATATAGAACAAAAAGTACATTTGTTGTACTTAATAATAGGTGCTATACTGTTATGAGAATAAACTCATTAAGTTCTAAATGCTTTACTGCCAGCTATAAATAAGATAGTTAGAAAAACTTACCACCACAATGTTTAAGCGATTGGGATTATTTACCTCAACCTAAAAAAATTGAACTATAGACTTAGTGGATGAAATTGATGACAGTTAAGCTATCAATACCTTATTTGCCAAGAAGACTAAATAATTAGCGAATGATAATTTGATAATTTTATGCAGAAATGTTTAAATTTTGTATGGAAGCTTTAACAAAACTCACAGATGTTTTTTTAGGCTGTTTCTCGGTTAAATCTATTAAATCTCTAATGATAATATTACTATGAATGCACATAGAGGATCTGCTGTACTCAGTTCTGCAACTTTCAAAGTGCAACCATCTACAACAGGACTGAACGATAATCATCGTCTGCGGCTGTTTTCTGGCTCTGCCAACATACATCTGTCTCAAGAAGTCGCTCGTTATGTGGGTATGGACTTGGGGCCAATGATTCGCAAAAGATTTGCGGATGGTGAACTTTACGTTCAAATCCAAGAATCGATTCGGGGTTGTGATGTCTATTTAATCCAGCCATGTTGTCAACCCGTAAACGATCATTTGATGGAATTATTGATTATGGTTGACGCCTGTCGTCGGGCTTCGGCGCGACAGGTAACAGCAGTAATTCCCTACTATGGCTATGCTCGTGCCGATCGCAAAACAGCAGGACGAGAGTCAATAACTGCCAAGCTGGTTGCTAACTTGATCACTGAAGCCGGTGCCAATCGCGTTCTAGCAATGGATTTACACTCGGCTCAGATTCAAGGCTATTTCGATATACCCTTTGACCATGTTTACGGTTCACCAGTATTGCTGGATTACCTAGCAAGCAAACAATTACCCGATCTGGTAGTTGTTTCTCCTGATGTTGGTGGTGTAGCAAGAGCCAGGGCATTTGCGAAAAAACTGGGTGATGCCCCATTGGCGATTATTGACAAACGTCGTCAGGCACATAATGTTGCAGAAGTGTTAAATGTCATCGGTGATGTTAGGGGCAAAACAGCAGTCTTAGTGGATGACATGATTGATACTGGGGGCACGATCGCTGAAGGAGCGCGATTGCTGCGTGAAGAAGGAGCGCGTCAGGTATATGCCTGTGCAACTCATGCGGTGTTCTCTCCACCAGCGATGGAGCGATTATCCAGTGGGTTATTTGAGGAAGTTATTGTGACAAATACGATTCCCATACCAGAAAACAATCGTTTTCCCCAACTAGTGGTACTGTCAGTAGCTAATCTGTTAGGAGAAACTATTTGGCGGATTCATGAAGATACTTCAGTCAGTAGTATGTTTCGCTAAACTGTCACTTTAATGGCGTAAATTACCTACACTGTCCTCTTTATTGGGGGACAGTGTAAATTTTTAGCAAATCGCTATAAACTCTTCAAATATTTATAATGGCGCGCTCAAAAGCCTACCTAATCCATTCAAAATCTTTATCTACAATTGGAAAATAAAAGCCGTGAAAATTTAAACAATTTTACGGCTTTTTAGTGTGGTGTAAGGAGACTTAATTTAATTACAATCATAAACCCATCTGACTATTAGTGAGACATTGGTAACGCAATTTGTAACAGAATTATCCTTCTATGACATAAGCTCTGTAGTCCCAATCCTTTCAATAAATTCAATCTGCTGATGGAAATTGGTTTATATAGTAGACATTTAGTGAAATTAGATATGCCTAATCTAGAAACTTATCCAAAACCCTTGTAGAGACACGAAATTCTACTTTACTTTTTACGCGTCTCTATATTTTTTTTCACTGGATGTCTAATTTCTGACTACTGGTTTCTGTTTATTGCTAACTTCTAAAGGCAGGAAAATCGTCAAAACTTCCCCATAATGTGGACGCTGACGCACAATCAGTTTGCCACCGATCGCCTGAAACAAATGCTTGGTTGCGGCGATATTCAAACTAATCGTACCTGTTTCTGGTTGAAACATTAGCAATTGACCCAGAGCTTTACGAATTGGTGGCGTTGCAGGTGTGGCAGCTTTATTTGAATCTTTGCAGCCGAATTGGGGCGATAATTGTAATTTCAGTTGATCTCCAGCTGGAATAACCTGTACTTGAATATGGCTGCCAGCAGGTAAACTGCGAGTAAAATTTTCCATCAAACCAGTGAGTACCTGATCTAGCATGGTGGGATTACTCACTACTGTTGGTAGTTGCTGAGGTAAAACAACATTTAAAGTTAAGTTCCGCCGATGTGCTGCTTGTTCCCAACGGGGAATACTCTGCTGCAACACTTGATCTAAAGACATCGGTGTGAGTTGAGTTTTTGATGATTTTGTTGAGGTAGTAGTTTCCAATTCTGCTGCCTTAAACAGCAACTCCATGCGGTCAATTTGCTCGGTACACTCGTGATCGATAATTTTTAAGCGATTGATCACGCTAGCATCTAAGTCTCGCCGTTTCAGTAGTAGACGAGTCATGGTGCGAATAGTTGTTAAAGGTGTACGAACTTCGTGAGCGAAGGCTTGGAGCAATTCTACATCAGGATTTGGGGATTGGGGATTGGGCATTGGGGATTGGTTATTCTCCTTGTCCGCCTTATCCCCAGTTCCTAGTAAAGAGTCCCTAGTTTCTTCTGGTTCTGTTAATTTCTGAAGCAACAACTGGCTAAACTGAATCATGATACGGTAGTCTGGTGCTACCGGGGAATACTCTTCTACTAATGCATCCAGGCGAGCGAAAAATTCTGGATTAGCCAGCATTACTCGTGTCCCTAGCGATCGCCAAGCCTGTTGCACTACTTCTGGCTCAAAAGAAAATGAAAAGGTTTTTTTACCGTTTTTGTGGGTTGCTAAAACCAGTACTAATCTAAATTTATCTGTAAAAACTAAGCAAAATTGTTCTGCTCCTAGCGGATCGGCAGATAGTAAAGGAAGTACCGATTCATGGGGAGCAATTTCTTCATTTACATACGCGTTCGTGTAATCCGCAGCAGACATCACACCTGGCATCTGAAATGGCATTAGTGCCAAGGGATTAAATGGTTTTGCTGTAAAAGTTACTGTTTGTAAACTTTGAATCAGTTTTGGTTGACTAAATAAAGGTGCTGGTGCAGCTAAAACTAATCCTTGGATTGTGTCAACTGAATCAGATGCTAAAGTATTTAATAGCAAATGTTCTGTCGCTGCGAGGCTGACACGCCATTGCTGCTCTGCTTTAGCAGGTGAAGATTCAGCCACACTTGATTGATTTTCAGCCAAGATTTCGCTCAGGCTTGGCAATATCCATTCGTACACAGGTTTTCACCCCTTAATTCAAGAGCGACTAACAGCGTCTAGGGTAGACATTTCACTACTACCTAAGAGGTTATAGCTATTTGTGTACTGATGACAGTGGTAGAACCGAACAATTCGGGGGCAATTTCCCCTAACTGCGATCGCATCTCTGACTTTTCACGGTATCTGGAAAAAGTCTCTTCTATTTCTTTCTCCTAAAAGGCTACGGTATACACGGAAGTCTTTGAGGGATTGAAATCACTACTACACCAACAAAGCCCACCTCCGTGGACTAATCCAAAATCAACGAAAATCCGCGAGAATTATAGCTGGGGACTGGGGACTGGGGACTGGGGACTGGGGACTGGGTTGAAAGTCTGTTTGTATATAGGTTTTATCATCAGTTAATGTCCTAACCTCCTTGTTTGTTGCTATACATACCAACAAGAGACGTGTCTGGGATAGTCGCTCGCCGATTTTCGTTGATGTCCATTTGTGTCTGTGTAGAAACTCTCTAGCCCAACATCTAAACTGATTTCATTGCCTATAAGAAACGCGAAATACAGCAGATTTCCGGGAAATGAGGTATAAATTTCCCCTGTTCTCTATTCACTGCTGTATGTCCCATTTGTTTACTTCTTATTCCAGAGATTTAAAAATGCTTGAGAAATGGCTGGAGTAATCTGACTTTGTAAGTGATTTAGTGCATCACGATGGTTTGCATTGTTGTCATCATAATAAGTAAAAAGATTTGTCAGCTTGACAATCTCAGGGTTTTGATCGTTTGTTCCCCTCCATTTGTTAGTAACTTTGTTTAAAACATCCTTGGGTAAATTTTGTTGTAAGTTATTTAACGCTGCAATGTAAGAAGGATTTTGAGGATTTTTTTTGAATTGAAAGCACAAATCTATCAGCTTGAGTTGTGACTGAGGTGGAGTTGGGGGCTTATCTGTGAGACTCGGTTGCTGTAGAATTTGACGCTGTTCAATAGTAGCAATACCATTTTCAGTTAAACCCTGAGATTTCTGAAATCTCTTAACTGCTGTATAAGTAGCTGGGCCATAAAAAGGCTTGTCAGGAGGAATTTCGGCATTGGTTGCAAAACCGTGAAACTTCAATCTATTCTGAAGCCCTTTGACTGTATCTTCGATTACAGTTCGAGTCTCGGCATCAGCATTACCATTAACCGCAAGTTTCTGTGGGTACTGTTTCTGAAACTTTTTAA
Organism: Nostoc sp.; assembly: GCF_036916655.1. Lineage (GTDB taxonomy): Bacteria > Cyanobacteriota > Cyanobacteriia > Cyanobacteriales > Nostocaceae > Nostoc. The sequence goes on along the minus strand of NZ_JBALFY010000064.1, from coordinate 3,597 downwards.
TAGCTTCTTCAGTCGGATCGTCCGTCAAGGAGTTGTTATTCCGCTTCCAGGGAGCAAATTTAGTGAGATCCGGCTTAGGATCAATCTCAGGAGCTAAATATCCCAGCCCAATCAATATATGACGGATGACTTCAGGGCTACTAACGGACATACGTTTTGGTTCCTTTGCGATTAAACTACCATTTAATGTATCTTGGTTTACAAAAATTAGGTAAGTAGAAATAAATAAATCTAACATTTCTTGTTTGCAAGGCGTTCCAAAAGTTAGATGATGTGTGACGTTTGGCGTAGGCGACTACACACCGAGAAAAAGAAAGGGCGATCGCGATCGCTTCTCCTCAACTATTGATGATACTACGCAGTAGGTTATACAGCTGTGCTACCCGAACGCGAATCTGAGCCAATAGAGCGATCGCTCTATTGGCTCAGAGATTATAGACTGAGAATTAAACCATCATCAGCAAAAGCAAACTCCGATTTAACATTCCAGCGCCTACCGTCGTGAAGTAGTAGCGTTAATTTGTCGGCGGTAAACTCAAAATCCAACTGACGCTTTTCAAATTCTGGCCAAGCAGCTTTAAAATTCTGCTTTGTTAAATCCCGAAACGCAACCGTTATATGAGGTGAAAAAGGGCGAGTTTTAGAAACCTTGTCAACAATTCCCAAGTTGCTTTCTGTATAAGCCATTAAATCAGCTTGTAAATTTAAAATCTCTTGACTTCTAACTACATTTATGTATATGACGCGAGGCACAAAGGCACTAAACCCCTTGAGTGTAATTGCTACTGGCTGTTGTCCACTAGCAAACTCTTTTAAAGATGTTTCTAGCAGTGACAGGTTAGCATCTGCCCATTCAAAGGGCGGTTGCAGGGTAATATGAGGCGGAGACTTTAACGCCCCGCTACTAGCATAGCGATCGGCAAAATACTGTTTAACCTGGTTGGCGTAATCTTGAATATCTTGCGGTGGTAAAAGGGCGACAAAAAAACGGCTCATTAAAATAATTCGTAATTCGTAATTCGTAATTCGTAATGACGCTCTCTACAAGACGCCGCGCGTAGCTTGCTTTCCCGCAGGGGTACGCGGACTTGTTACCGCTACGCTAACGTAATTCAGTAAAACCAACAAAGTCAACAGCCTACCTCCTGCCTCCTGCCTTCTTAACTCGCCTTAGCCGCTAGTTCTGCGGGGTTCATCTGCTCGTAGTGTTCAAAGGGTTGGTGAATCCAGGGATTGTTAGCCAAGTAATCGACATAGTAATCGGGTTTTAGAACTGAACAGGCTTTATACCAAAGTACGGCAGTGCGAATTTCCTCAATGGGGAAATCACTATATTGCTGAAGCCAAGGTATAGTCTGTTTTAGTGTTACCCCAGAGTCTACTAAGTCATCCACTAGAAGAATGTGCGAACCCAACTTTTCAGCAGTCATTGTTAAGTGGCGCGAGAAAATTAAATTACTTCTATCTTGTTTACCAGGGCCACTGTAAGATGATGTTGCTAAAATTGCCAGTGGTTGCTGGTATATGCGAGAAAGAATATCTCCAACTCTTAGTCCTCCTCTAGCAAGACAGATAATCTGGTTAAATTTCCAACCGGATTCATAAATCTGAATAGCCAGTTGTTCAATTTTTTGGTGATAATCTGACCAAGAAACATAAAGGTCTGGCATAAGGCTAACGGGAGTGGTAGATAGCTAGTATTGATGGCGATTGCAAATTTATCTTAGTATGAGTGCAAGTTATTATGAACGATTCTGCTGCTGATGGCGATGCCCAACGAGATATTCTCAGTAAAAAACTCGACTTAAAAACAAAGCTGGCTTACGGTGCTGGAGATTTAGGCCCAGCAATCACTGCAAATATCTCCGTCTTTTATCTGCTGTTTTTCTTTACCAATATCGCTGGTATCCCTGCGGGTTTAGCTGGCAGCATTTTGATGATTAGCAAAATCTGGGATGGTGTAAACGATCCGCTTGTTGGGTTCCTGAGTGATAAAACGAAATCTCGTCGCTGGGGTCGTCGTCTTCCTTGGATGTTTTATGGAGCAATCCCTTTTGGAATTTTCTTTTTCTTGCAGTGGATTGTACCGCAATTTAGTGCAAATCATAGTAATAATATTTGGCCGCTGTTCTGGTATTACGTAGCGATTGGGATTCTATCTCAGTCCCTTTACACCGTTGTGAATTTGCCTTATACAGCAATGACTCCAGAATTAACTCAAGATTACGACGAACGCACCAGCCTTAACAGTTTTCGCTTTACATTTTCCATTGGTGGTAGCATTCTGTCATTGATTTTAGCACTAATTGTTTTTTCGCAGATTGCCGATCGCCAACAAGCATATCTCGTTTTAGCAGCAATTTGTACGGTAATTTCAATTTTAGGATTATATTGGTGCGTTTTTGGAGTCCGCGATCGCATCATGGCTTTTGAGTCCAAACGCATCCAAGCTGAGGAACCTGCATCTCTCCCCTTCTTGGAACAGCTAAAAATTGTCTTTAGCAACCGACCTTTTCTATTTGTTATTGGTATATATCTTTTTTCTTGGCTAGGTGTGCAAATTACAGCCAGTATTATTCCCTATTTTGTAGTAAATTGCATGGGTCTCAAAGAATCAGATGTCCCGACGATACTGATTGCAGTACAAGGAACTGCCTTACTAATGCTATTTGTCTGGGGGGCGCTGAGTAAAAAATTCGGGAAAAAAGTTGTTTATTTTCTGGGAATGAGTTTATGGATTATAGCCGCCGCCGGACTATTTTTCTTACAACCTGGTCAAATAGTTTTGATGTATGTGATGGCTGTGATGGCAGGTTTTGGCGTATCTACAGCTTATCTAATTCCCTGGTCGATGATTCCAGATGTGATTGAATTAGATGAACTCCAAACCGGACAACGCAGAGAAGGCATTTTTTATGGCTTCATGGTTTTGCTGCAAAAATTTGGTTTAGCTTTCGGGCTGTTTTTGGTGGGAAATGCTTTGCAAGTAGCCGGTTTTCAAGCATCTGTAGCCGGAAGTCCATCGCCCATTCAGCCGGCATCGGCACTGTTTGCGATTCGCGTTGCCGTCGGCCCCATACCTACAGTTTGTTTGATTCTGGGCTTGATTTTAACGTATTTTTACCCAATTACTCGCGAGATGCACGCAGAAATCATGCTGAAACTCAAAGAACGGCAAGAGAAAAGGGAGAGTTGATAATTCAAAATTATAAAATCCTTCTAGAGACGCAAAATTAGACTATGCTGCACTAACGCGTCTCTACATTCTTTTTCACTCCTCAGTCTAATATTTAAATGGTTTCTGTAAATATGCCAATAAAGCGATCGCTTGATCTTGTGGGGTGCGTTAGCCAAAGCATAATACCAGGGTTAGCGCATCTCAAACCCTATTGATAGTGGGGTTCTAGGAGAGTGTTGAGTTTGGAAGAGCTGCCACCAACACAGAAATCATATACTGATCATTCATCGCGGCTCGCCGTGACTTTTGGCGAATACTGCGGCCGAAAGAGGATTCTCGCTCTAAGGCATTAAGAGCAATGCGACGTAGCAAAGAAAAATTCTGTGGGCTGTGCAGAGAACGAATCCGACATTCATCCT